>CAKUVI010000004.1 GCA_934699095.1 uncultured Bacteroidales bacterium
TTTTTTGACCTTTTTTGACTGTTTTCAGGCCCTCTGAAGGCTACTCCGACTCCAAATTTTGGAAACTTTTTCGGAAAATTTGCGAAAAATCGAATTCCTACCACCCTCTCTTTTGATGTTTTTTGTACTAAAATATATCTAACTTGTTGATTTCCTGATTGTTATATAAATAAAATTGGTGTATCTTATTGTTTTACAGATAGTTAGAAATAGATACACGTTAGAAAATAGACATGAAATGTGGGGAATTAATAAATGATTGAGAAATTTTGGAACATTATTCGTTTTGTTTTGACAAGTCTCATAACTTTGATTCGGATAGATTTCATGCAAAATCATGAAAAAGGGTTTCTCATAGATCATATTTTATATTGCAACCGCGGGGAGGTGGTTGCCTCCACGCAGTAGAGAGTGCCATGGCGCGTCTCTAAAAACCAGCTCCCAAATTACAAAACCTCATTCCAATTCCAAAATTTTTAATTTTCAATTCTAAATTAACCAACCGCACCGTCTCCAGCCACCTCTTCCAATTTTAAATGTGAATTAATTTTGGCTGCATTTATTCCTACGTTTTATTGCAGCACTGTGACAATATTTCACATTACATATATTATGTATAATGTACTAAACAAATATACACAAAGTGGGGCCTCATTCTGTATTTCCCATATTCTACGAATATGCAAAAAAAGGTGTCAGCTTTGCCGACACCTTTTTTTGTTTCACAAAAGAGATCTCTTACTCAACATCGCGATGGAAAACCAATGGGAAGGTGAATGTTGTCTCTTCTTCCTCACCAGCAACAAAATTGAGGTTGATGTTGATGTCATCATTTACAACATCGTATGTGAATGGGAGTTCATAATTATAGGCTTCACCATTTTCATCTACACCAACAGCAGTCAAAGTGCCGGTTTGAGTGTTGCCATCATACACGTAAGCGAGGTCCATCTGTTCGATTTGTGCCATTGTGTACTCACCTTCAACTTCCATCATTTGCCACATCTCAATGTTGTCTGAGAAAGTGATGTGTGCATACTCTGCATCAAAATTGATATGGAATGACATTGTGGTTTCAAGATCTTCTGGCAATTGAATGTCTTCAAGACTTGTGCCTGTCATGGTGCTGAACATGTCTTCGAGAGTGATGTTAGCTGTCCAATCTGTACCAATAAGGTCAGCTGTTGTTGTAACCTTAGGAGTCATTTGAAGCTCAGTATCAGTTGTGATGGAAACCACGGTAACCAACACCACGAGGATTATCATGGTGACTATACGCGCGGCGCGTTGGCGGTTTTTTCTCCATGTCGGATACCCACTCGCCAACTTCCGCCCATATTTTTGGGCTTCCATTTGCTGCCATAATTCGTCAAAACGATTTTCTGTCATATATTCATTGATCTTTTTAATTTCTCTTTTATTCTTACCAATCCCACACTCACATTTTTGACTGTCATATCCACTTGCTGGGCGATCTCCTCGTAATTGTATCCTTCAAGATGAAGCTTTACAATTGTGCGGTCTGGCTCCGAAAGCAGATTAATCTGTTCGTGAAGTTCCCTGATCAGCGTTCGGTCTTCATCTGCCTTTTCGAAGTTTTCAGGCAGTTGTTCCGTTTCTTTCACGCGTCGTAACGTGTCTATCACGGCGTTACGTGCTATCTTCCAGGTCAAGGCTGCCTGCTGCACCTTCGGCTATGACAGCAGTCGTTCGTGGTCGCGCCACAACGCTACCGCCACATCCTGAAACAGGTCGTCAATCTCTACCCCCTGCCGAATGTGTCGGAGACAGATGGAATAGATCAATCCCCTGTATTTGTGTAGCATTTCTTCAAAAGGATCTTGCGAGCTCACATTAATAATAACGTATGAAGTCCTTCAATAACTACAATAGAAAAAATAATTTATAGAATCTGTTGTGCGATTTTTCTCACCTCCACTGCTTCTTTTACGTCATGAACTCTGAGAATTGATGCACCCTTCAACAATGCTATGGTGTTAAGTATGGAAGTGCCATTGAGAGAATGCATAGGATCAGTGTCCAATAATTTATAAATCATGGACTTGCGAGATATGCCAACTAATATGGGAAGATTTAAATGATGGAATGTTTCAAGATTTTTCATTAGGAAATAGTTTTGTTCCATGGTCTTGCCGAAGCCGAAGCCCGGGTCAATGATGATATCGTGCACATTGTGTTCGTGAAGTTTTGCAATCTGGTTCCCGAAAAACTTGATGATATCTGCGAGAATGTCGTCATAGGTTGTGTTTTGTTGCATGGTTTTTGGTTTTGCCGTGGTGTGCATAAGACAATAAGGCACTTGCAATTTCCCGATAACGGGAATCATCTCGTTATCGAAAGTTCCTCCTGATATGTCGTTGATCATGTCAGCGCCAGTCTTTATTGCTATTTCGGCCACTGTTGAGCGGTAAGTGTCAACAGAGATAACAGCATCGGGGAAAGATGAACGAATTAGTGAGACCGTGTGATATATTTTGTCGATCTCCTCATTTTCAGGTATTTCAATTGCATTGGGTCGTGTTGACATAGCGCCAATGTCAATAATGTCAGCGCCTTCTTGAAGAATTGTCTCGGCTCTGACAAGAATATCATCGTCGAAGATGTATCTGCCACCGTCAAAAAATGAGTCGGTGGTGACATTGAGAATCCCCATTATGAGGGTCTTTTTGGGAAAGAGCTTTCCGTGAAAGTTTATCATAGATTTTGATTTAAAAAAAAGGGATAATCTTGAGATTATCCCTTTCTATAAGTTTGTTATGCGAAATTATTTAACGATAACTTTTGATGTGTAAACTTTACCGTTTTGGTTGATCTTGAGCATATATACACCGCTGTTGAGGTTAGCTGTGTTGATGTCGCCTTGACCATTGATAACGCCGCTGTAAACTTGTTGGCCAACGAGGTTGAAGAGTTGTACGTTAGCTGCTTCGTCGTTTCCTAAGTTAACTGTGAATTTTTCAGTTGCAGGGTTAGGATAAACGGTAACTTTGTTCTTGTCGATTTCAGGAACGTTTACGATTGCACAATCTGAGCAAGAAACCTTGATTTGGATGTTTTCTGAGAAGTCAGCTTGTGATTCCTCGCCACCGAGAGCGAAGCCAGGATAATAGTAATCGCTAAGACCTGAGTTAGAGAATGTGCAAACAATCTGACCGTGGCTCAAGTTAGAGCAACGCATTGGTTGGTTGTGGGTGATGAAATAGTTAGGATCAGCACTGCAAGCGAAATAAGCTGTGAGGTGTGATTTAAGAGTGTCGTTCAGACCAGCGCCTTGACCTGATTTGAAAGAGTAAGCTACGTTCCAAACTTTTTCTTGGATGTTCAACATGTTAACAGGGATATCGAAGCGAGCGTAGTAGTAGTAGCCCTCTTGATCTGGAACAGGTTGAGAAGCGTTTTCAGCTGTCAACGGGAATTTGATAATTTGTGTCGCACCTTCTTGAACACCACTTGCATGGTCAGCGTTGATATCTACGAAACATGTGTTTTCGTAGCTTGTGAATTGATAGATGTGAAGATCAGCTGTGTCAATAGTCTTGATGCCTATTACAAGAGTGTCAACTGCTGTATAGTCATCATCACGAAGATACATGCCGTTGATAATGATTGAGTCGAGGTTCAATTTTTGGGTTGCATAGAATGACATTTGTCCTTCGCCTATAACTTCATCAAAGAATGTGGATGTGAAATCGTAGGTTTGAGAAATTGAGTGTACCCATGCATTGCCATAACTGTCAGAGTAAGGATAAAGTCCGAGAGAGTCGCTTTTCAAATAAACGGCCATACCGTCCTTGATTGAGTCAGCTCCCCAATAAGCAGCGTCCCAGTTTGGATAATAAATCCAAGTCTCACCGGCTACGCGAAGATTCATAGGAGTTGTTTTTTTCTCAACTGCCTTGAAAGGAATGGTGCGGTTCATCTTTGAACCAACGCTTTGTACAGTTACCTGCGCACTTGCAGTAGCTGCAACTAAAACTGCTACCAATAAGGTGTAAAATTTTTTCATTTTTTAGAATTTTGGTTATTAATAATTTTTGGTATTTCTATTCGAGGTTGCAAAAATAATGTTTTTATTAATGCTTCGGTCAAAAAAAATCTAAAAAAATCTTAAAAATGTATTGTTGATAAATAGGAGTGCTAAAAGAAGTAGCCTCGCCGGGAATCGAACCCGAATCAAAAGTTTAGGAAACTTCCGTTCTATCCATTGAACTACAAGGCCAACGCGCGGCAAAAATAAGAATTTTTCCGATAGAATGGAGAATAAAAATGGATGTGGTTTTCCGATGGTTTTTTCAATGAAAAAGGCGGCCATTTGTAGCCGCCTTTTCATTATAATATAAATGGTTAAGATGCTATTTCACAATCTGTTTGAATCTGTCTGAGTGGCGATAGCGTTTGAATTCGGCATCGCGTTTGGCAGTTTTCTTGAGGGAAGAATCCATGCTGACAGCGGTTTCGAGATTGCTGTAAACATCGTTTTCAACCTTCATGCGGGCTGCGAGAACTGCTTTCAGATAAGCGGTCTTGGCGTCAACATTGTTGATGCAGTCGAGAGTGTTCTTTGCAGCGTTATAGTCTTTTTGCAACAATTGGAGAAGGGCTGTGTTGTAGTCGCAGCTTTGGCTTCCGATAAGTTGTGAAGCTTTTGTGTAGTCACCGTTCAAGATGCTGAGTGCACCGGTGTTGTAGTTCTGGTTCACAGGTTGAACGGAAGCGTTGGCAGAAGCTTCAAAGTTCATCTGTGCAGAAGCCAAATCGCCTTTCAGGTAGTCGGCAATTGCCAAGTTGTTGAGGATGATTCCGTTGTTAGGTGAAAGTGCGGCGGCTTTCTCAAGATAGTTGAGAGCCTCGTCCAAGTCGGAAGTGTTGCCGTTTTGATAGTACTCGTTGAGTTTGATGGCACCGAGGTTGTTGTACGCACGCCAGTCGCCTTCAGTGTTCTTGTCGTTGATCAAGGCTTTGTAGATTTTGTCCTTATCGTTCATGTCTGTTGCCACTGATGCAGCGTAAAGACGCTCGTTCACTGAGAAACTGTTAGGGTTGCTTTGTACTAATCTGATGAGTTCGGCATCTGAATATGTGTCGTGTTTCTTGCATATCATTTGTATCTCAGCACGGCGCAAAGGAGGAAGTATTGCGTCTGCTATTTCCGGATAAATGTCGGTCATCTCGCGGATTTTCTGTTCGCGCATGTCGTTGCTTGACTGTGAACGCACAACGTTCAATATCTGGTTCTTTTGTGCTATGTTGGATTTCTCTACGGCAGCTTCGAAACCGTTCCAGTCCTCGCCGTTTGCGTTGTTAACATATTGGAATTCGGGTTTCTGGAGGTCCTTCATCTTGATGTTGTTGCGCTTTGCGTAGTCTTTCAAATATGCATTGTATTTGTCGGTGAACCATTTTTTACCAACTTGGAAACGGCGTTCTGAAAGACCTTGGTTGTTAGACTCTTCGCCTTCCGGTGAAGCCCAGCCGGAAATCACAACGCGGTCGATAATGAAGTCGTTGTTCATGAAGTCGGAGAACTCTTTGATTGAATCCTTGGCGGCTTTGGTCTTGTTGTTAGGATTGTTCCAGTTCATATTGGCACTGTTGAGGTCAAAGTAAAGGGTTGCAGTCCTGCCAATGAACTCTGCTTTATAGTTGTGAGGAGCATAGAGGAAGTAAGTTCCGTTGCCGGCGTTTTCCGACAAAGAAGGGGTGAGGTCGGCGCGTGAGCAAGTGTTGCCGATGCCCTCGCCAAGATTCTTGTCACTGAAAACGTGGGTTTTCTTCTTCAGTGTTGCCTGAGCTCCTGAAACAATCTCTGCAGTTTCATAATTCTCGTCAAACTTGAAGGTGCCGGTCTTTGTGAAAGTGCCACCGTTTTTGTAGCTGATGGTAGTGCCGTCGCCCTTGGCTTTTTCACCTTTCAGTGTGATAGTTGCAAAAGGAGGCGTAACCTTCTGACCGTCCACAGACAATGACGGTGTGAAGGTCATCGTGGCTTTCTTCTTCATGTATTTTGGCGGGATTGTGCCTTTGATTGTGTAAGCAACTTCTCCACCTTTGTTTTCCAAATCGGGATCATCCAAGGTTACAGACACCTCAGGATATTTCTTTATCATTTTCCCGAAACCGCAACTGCTCATAGTGAAAACAGTGACGACTGCCATGCTCAAAGCAAAAAACTTTTTCATACTATAATGATTTTGATATTATTTCTACCTATCTTAACAAGGTGCAAAAGTACAAAAATTGTGTATATATCATTCAAAATTTAAAGATATTTTAAGTTGCGAAATAAATAACTTTGAGAATTGAGAATTGAAAATTGAAAATTGAAAATTAAGAACTACAAATTAATAAATGAAAGTACATTTTTATTGTATATATAATAATGTGGATGATTAGATCTCATTTTTTCTAAGGGCAAATTGAATGTTTAACTTAACGTTGTTCAAGATAGACCAACAATGATTATTACTATTCGAATATACGTAGGTTTTTGTGTGGCCATATTTTTCTTCTTTACTTTCTTTGATAACCCCAAAGAAAATTGCGATTAAGCAAAAAGCAACATGAATAATGGCTACTTAAAATCGTAGGTTTTTGTTAAGCAGGCAGATTAATGCATGGAAATTATTTATTGATTGTTAATCCCCTGAAGGGGATTAAATATTGGACATGGAAATCTTTTCCGCTCTACCGGGCTTTATCCCCCAACGGGGATTAATTGAATGAAAATATTTCTTAGGCGCGGGTTCAACTCTCCTTCGGAGAGTTTGCAAGTTATCACGCACGTGGGCTGGGCTGGCCGACGGACTCTTTCCTCTGCCGCAGTTGTTAGGTTCCGGCAGAGCGTGCGGGATTTAATGTCGGCTTGATTTTTTGGTTACTCTTTATAAATTGCTTACGCTCGGAAAAGCAAGCAACTTTCTTTTCTCTCGCTTAACCGCAATTTTCTTTGAGATTATCAAAGAAGGTAAAGGAGAAAATTTGGCTTAATTTAAACCTAGGTTTTTAAGCAGCCGGTTTATACCTTACTGACTTCTTTCAATACGAAATGCCAATTATACTGTACACCAATAATTTGGAACAAAATTGTTACAGACCCGAAAAATTTTTAATATATTTGCAAAAAAAAAACGATGCGGAAACATTTTTGTCTAATTTTGTTGGTTATATCTGCTGTTTTATTCTTAAATAATTGTAAATCAGACAGAAATAAGGATGCACTTGCCTCCGATGAGCTTAATTACGAATATCCGTTTGAGGCCATCGGCGACACATTGAAGGCTGATGTCAACGACAAAAGCGAACTTTTCCCGCTGCGTGAAGAGGTCTTGGAGTCATTTCTGCAACAGTCAAAAGATTTTAAAGGCAGGAAATGGACTGCAAAAGTTTCTTTCCCAAAGGAATGGGGAGTTAAATGCGTGGAACGGCTCCAAGAGGGCAAGGAACTTTGGGAAATCTGCTCCCAAAGCAGGGAATTCATATACTTAGTGACCACATCAGGATATGGCACACAACGCATACTTGATGTTCTCCCCGTAGCCATTAGCGTCACAAATCAGAATAACGATGACCTTGAAACTGAAAATTGGGAGACTATACGACTGCCCGATGGCCAGTTTCAGACCGTAAAACAATACGAATGGATACATTCAATGACTAAAGTGACAAAACAGGCATTTTTGAGCAATCCTGAAAAATACCATCGCAAATCGAAATACACAGAACAGTTTCTCATCAATGATGACGGCCGCTTTGAAATATCAGAAACCGTTGACACAATGCCTGATTACAAGGCTGTAATCTTCTTTTTCAATCCTAACGACAAACCATTGCTTTGGGATGAGGACATACCTCGTCTGCAGGCATTCTGCGAAGAGAACGGCGTGCTCTTTGAAGAGGTGTCGCAAAACTACAACCGCGTGACAGTGCGCGACTTTGAACTCACCTTCTCCATGGAAACAGACATCACGCCTTACACCAATGACATCCAAAGCGGAATGGTGATGATGACCAAAGGTGAAGAACCCAAAGTTGTGCATTTCGGCTCGTTTGAGTATATGCAAATGGAGATCCGCAGATATTTTAAGCTAAGAGATTTGGCAGACAATCCTGAATAATAATACACTCGCAATTACTAATGTTTCAACGATTCCTCAATTCTTTAAAAGAGATTGTTGGCGCCGACTTTGCCGACAAAAATTACTTGTTAGCTGTTAGCGGCGGTGCCGACTCTTCGGTGATGACCTACCTTTTTAACAAAGCCAAACTGAAATTCTCCATGGCCCACTGCAATTTCCATTTGCGCGGTGAATACTCTGACCGTGATATGGAATTTGTAAAAAACATGGCTGGAAGTGTCAACTCTGAACTTTTTGTGAAAGAATTTGACACATTGTCTTTACAAAAAGACTCGGGAAAGTCGGTGGAGATGGTCGCGCGCGACCTCAGGTATGGCTGGTTCGCTGAACTGATGAAAGGCTTCGATCTCCTTGTGACGGCACACAACAGCAATGACGCAGCCGAAACCACAATCCTGAACCTCTCCCGCG
Organism: uncultured Bacteroidales bacterium; assembly: GCA_934699095.1. Classification (GTDB taxonomy): domain Bacteria; phylum Bacteroidota; class Bacteroidia; order Bacteroidales; family WCHB1-69; genus F23-D06. Next base: position 8,568 of record CAKUVI010000004.1, read on the forward strand.
GCTCAGGTCTAAAGGGATTATGCTCCATCCCTCCAAAAAATGGACACATAATCCGACCTTTGCTCCCGTTCTCGGCCAAAGAAATCAGATCTTTCGCAAACAAAAATAGTATTGGCTATGTTGAAGACCACACAAACAGCGACCAAACTATAAAACGCAACAAAATACGGCACTCCGTTGTCCCAATTCTGGAGGAAATCAATCCTAATCTACTCGATACCATGTACCGCAACCAACAAATTCTACTCCGACAATATGCGTTTTACAATAAAAAGATGAATGAAGAGATAGCAAACATTGTCTTCAGCGATGCACTGCAAACACTCATCTCCAAACACCAACTCCACCAATTTGCCGACCCGCAACTCCTTCTCTTCGAAATACTGAACCAATTTGGCTTCTCTAATGATGTGTGCGAAAAAATAACCGAAAATCCCGGACTCCCGACAGGAAAAATATTCTCATCTAACACCCACACGCTACTTGTTGACCGCGACTACCTTATAGTTCGTCGGAATGAAAATCAAAAAACAGACATCATTCAAATCAATTCCATTGATGATTTGTCACATCACTTCCGAATTGAATCAGAAATCTACAATAAAGATTTAAAATTCGACAAAAATCCTAATGTTTTTTACATTCCAGAAGAAAAATTGCATTTTCCGATTGTAATTCGCAATTGGCGTCACGGCGATTATTTTTATCCGTTAGGTGCAAATGGGAAAAAGAAACTCAGTGATTTTTTCGCCACTGCAAAAATCAATTCATTTGAAAAACAGCAGGTTCGTCTATTGTGTTGCGGTGATGACATAATGTGGATAATAGGCCACAGGTCTGATGAGAGATATAAAATAGATAATTTCACAAAAAAATATTACAAGATTACATATTTGAACACAAATAATGAGAAATAAATCGCAGATTATGTTTTTTTTAATGATGATATTGATATTTATTGTCGGAGTCTTCTATTTAGGATTCCGGACAGCGTTTATATTCCAGAGCAAAGCGTGGATATGGTGTTGTGTATATGCCGTCATTTTGTTTGCCACATTTGGGATGATGATGGCCGGCATGAATATGAGGAGTTTGAGCAAGTCGTCGCACATCTTGTTCATGGTTGGCAACACTATGGTTGGGGTTCTACTCTATATGTTATTAACCTTCGTAATTGTAGATATTGTGCATTTATTTGCGCATTTTTCACCAAAAACATTCGGATTGATAGCCTTTTTAACAACTTTTTGTGTTTCAACAGCGGCATTGGTTATTGCGGCGCATCCAAAGGTGAAAAGCACTGAGATTCATATCAGGAATTTGCAGAAACCGATGAAGGTCGTGCATCTCACCGACATACACTTAGGGCATTTCAGGGGAAAGGCCAATTTGGAGAAGATAGTGGAAATGACAAATGCCGAAAATCCCGACTTTGTGGTTATCACCGGCGATTTGTTTGAGAGCAACTACAATTTATCATCGGTCACTTTGGAACCTTTAAAGGCGATAAAAGTGCCTGTATATTTTGTTGACGGCAATCATGACATATACACTAATGACGGCAAAATCAAACAGTTGGTAGCTCAAACCGGGGTACGGGTGTTAGTAAACGAGATGGTTGATGAGCAGGGCATACAGATAATCGGGTTAGACTATATGGATGCCGATGAAAACAGCACTGAGGATGTGGTTCCTCACGCTGCACAATCGCGCACAATCAGAAACACGATGCCACAGTTTGACATTGACAGCAGCAGGCCCACGATAGTGCTCCACCACTCCCCTATTGGCGGTAAGTTCATTGCAGAGGCGGGCGGCGACCTTTTCCTTGCCGGCCACACTCACGGCGGTCAGCTTTTCCCGCTCACAATCATAAACAATCATCTCTTCGAATTCAACAAGGGATTATACAACAAATATGGAATGAAAGTGTATGTGTCATGCGGCACTGGAACCTTCGGACCGCCGATGCGTTTAGGTACAATTAGCGAAATTGCCGTCCTGAATCTGATTCCAGAATAGAAAACAGCGAAAAAAAACTATTTTTGCAACTTGATAATTGATATTATAAAAAGCTTATCTACAGCGAAATAAGAATAAATGAACAATTCTAACATAGATAATACACAAAGAAGGACGCCGTTTTTATGGATTTTGGCTATTCTTACAATGATAAACACGGGCTTTTCGTCCATCACTTATCTGATGTGGGCGTTGATTCCAGACACTATGTCTCAATCGATGGGGGTGATTAAAGAATCCGGCTTCTTTTCTTCTGAACAGGCCGAACAGATTCTCAGCATTTATACTTCAATCAGTAACTGGCAATATGTCTTGTTGGCTTTGGTTCAGGTGATGCTTTTTGCAGGGGCACTAATAATGTTGGCCAAACTTAATCCAGTAGGATTTCACATATACACAATAGGTCAGATATTGCAATTCTGTGTCATGAATTTCGTTATTGGCGGAATGGTAGCCATGGACTGGAATGCGATTATCATGGCCACATTATGGGTATTGATGTACTCCACCCAACTAAGATACATGAAAGGGGCGGCAGACGAGAGTTCGAATGATGAAATAGAAAAAGGAGAATAGAGATGAACAGAGAGGATTTCCCGATATTATCGCAAAAAATATACAACAAGCCATTGGTTTATTTAGACAATGCAGCCACTACCCAAAAACCGCAGGTTGTAATTGACACGTTATCAGATTATTATAAAACCCGCAACAGCAACATACACCGAGGTGTGCATTATTTGAGTTCGGCTGCCACTGCCGATTTTGAAGAGGCACGCAGGGAGGTGAGGGATTTCATAAACGCGAAGGAGGAGGCTGAGATTATTTTCACGCGCGGCACCACGGAGTCGATCAATCTTTTGGCCTCATCGTTTGGGAAGACATTTATCAAAGAGGGCGATGAAATCATCATTTCAGAGATGGAGCACCACTCTAACATTGTTCCATGGCAATTTGTGTGCGAAGAGCGTGGCGCTAAGCTGAAGGTGCTGAATTTCAACGACAAAGGAGAACTTTTGATTGAAAAATTGGAGAGTCTGATTACCGCACGTACAAAGATTGTGTCCGTCACTCATGTTTCAAACACCATGGGCACAGTGAATCCGATAAGCGAAATCGTATCCATTGCACACAAACATGGTGTACCGGTAATGGTTGACGGAGCGCAATCGGTGGCGCACACAAAAATCGATGTTCAGCTTCTCGACTGTGATTTTCTCTGTTTTTCAGGACATAAGATGTACGCACCTATGGGCGTAGGTGTTCTTTATGGCAAAAGAAAATGGTTAGAGGAGATGGTGCCATACCATGGCGGCGGCGAGATGATAAAGGAGGTTACATTTGAGAAAACCACATACAACGAACTGCCTTTCAAATTTGAAGCCGGAACGCCGTCTGTAGGAGATGTGCTTGGGCTTCAGAAAGCCATCCAATACATGCATGGTATTGGCATGGAAAACATTGTGAAGCATGAAGACCTGTTGATGAACTATGCCATTGAAAGGCTCAGGGAGATAGAAGGCTTGCGGTTTATCGGCGAGGCAACAGAACGCGCCGGTGCAGTGTCGTTTCTCGTGGGCAACATTCATCCTTACGACATGGGCGTGTTGCTCGACCACTGCGGCGTTGCCGTCCGCACTGGCCACCATTGCACACAACCTATCATGACCCACTTCAACATCCCCGGCACGGTAAGGGCCTCTTTTGCCCTTTATAACACCACCGAAGATATAGACGCTTTGGTTGCCGCAGTGATAAAATCAAAAAACATGCTCTTATGAACAACACCTTTGCACTTGTCACAGGCGGTAGTTCAGGAATCGGCTCAGCCTACGCCGAAGAATGGGCGCGGAAGGGATATAATATCCTCATAGTAAGCAACCGCGAAGATCTTAATTCAACCGAGCAACTGCGACTGCAGAAGCTTTTCCCGAATCTGACAATCATCTCAAAATTCGCCGACTTATCAAAAGCTGAAAGTGCACAGGAATTGTTCGATTTCTGTCAAAAAGAGAAGATCATTGTGGAAGTGCTCGTCAACAATGCCGGAATGTTCTATTTTGGTGCCGCTGTGGATAAGCCGCTGGCCTTGAGCCAGACGATGACAGCCCTTCATTGCGACACACCGGTGGCACTGTGCGTGCTCTTTGGCAACGAGATGAAAAAACGCGGCAGAGGTTTTATCATCAACGCGAGCTCTATCACAGCATTCATGAGCTTCCCCACAATAGCCGTCTATGAAGCCTCCAAATCGTTTCTTTACAAGTTCTCAAAAGGACTATCCTACGAGCTCAGCCACCACGGAGTGAAAGTTTGCTGTGTATGCCCCGGAGCCGTTGACACCGACCTGTATAACCTCCCGTTGAAAACACGGAAGTTATTAAGACATGTCGGCATAATGCTGACACCAAAACAGATTGCAAGACGTGGTGTGAGGGCCACTTTGCACGGCCGCCGCGTCAAAATCCCGGGATTCATAAACCATATCTTCATATTCCTCTGTTTTCTGGTACCTGGCTTTGTGATTGACCTCGTTAAAAAGAAATTTGTATAACTGTTTATTTCCGTCTTGAAAAGACAATTTTATACAATGTATTGTGACGTTGATTTAGAATGTTTTTTTACTATATTCGCGCTCGAGAATTAACCTATGCACAAAATCTTGAATGTGTTTTATAGTCAGAAGGTTGCGCGTTTGATGCTCGTTGGTCTATTGTGGATTCTTGCATCAATGTTTTCTATCGATTTCATTCGGAATGTCGTATGTGACGGGCATCCCTGCACTACTGAGGCTTGTTTCTTTGTTGATAATGAGATTGACGAAGATGATGACGAAGACCTCCTCGATATTGATATGTCTTATAAGTTAGCCATCAGTGCGCCAAAAGCCCTCAATGGTAGTTATAAAACTGCCATGTCGGTTTCAAAGGCCAAAATCAGCGAGAATATTATTCGAGGGTGGTTGCGGCGCATAGGGCCCGATTCGAACCATTGTATCTCAGATCTTTATTTTTGTAATACAAATTGTTGTGGTGTGTGTCGTATGTTCGACATACACCATTTTTATTTCCAAATATCAAACTATGAATTATTGACAAATAAAAATATCAGAAATAACATAAATTTATGGATTTAACAAGTGTAATTGTAGCAATTTTAACCCTGACGGCAGGCGTTGGTGTTTTCTTAGTGGCCTGCCAGATGATGAGTAACAATTTGGAATCTGCCGGCAGCCGCAAACTCAAGCAGTTGTTTGCGAAGACTGGCAACAGCAAGCTTGCCGGTGTGGGCATAGGCATTGCGGGCACCGCTGCCATTCAGAGCAGCAGCGCGGTGACTGTTATGGTCATCGGTTTTGTTAACGTAGGTATTATGAGTCTCTACCAGGCTGCCACAATAATCTATGGCGCCAATATAGGCACCACTGTCACTGCGCAGTTGGTGGCTCTCGGAATGTTCGGCGGCGGCGGTGTCTCAACAACAGTTATCTTCGCCGCCTTTGCCGGTATCGGCACCTTTATGTCGCTGTTTTCAAAAACCGACAGATGGAAACAGACGGGAGGCATCCTCACAGGGTTCGGGATGTTGTTTGTGGGACTTGGCATGATGTCGTCGGCGATGGAGGGCTTCGCAGCAATGCCAGGCGTAAAGACTTTCATCGCGGGCATTGGCAACCCTCTGCTGTTGGTGGCTATCGGTGCTATCCTGACAGCTGTGATCCAATCCTCGTCAGCCATGACCTCTATAGTTATCGCCATGTTGGTGGCAGGGCTTGTAAATCTTGAGCAAGGCATCTATTTGAGCATGGGATCTAACATAGGCACGTGCGTAAGTGCCATCATTGCAAGCATGGCCAGCGGTACAAACGCCAAAAGGACTGCTCTTATCCACCTCCTCTTCAATATTATGGGTGTGGTTCTGTTCCTCATTTTAGCTCTTGCCCTCAATATTGTATCCGGCCATTCTACAACCTTCGGCACAATATTCGGAAAATGGTTCCCAGGCGCACCCGCCGTCCAACTTGCCATGTTCCACACTTTCTTCAACGTTGGAACCTCTCTCATAGCTCTTCCTCTTACAAACACACTCGTCTCTACCGTTTGCAAGTTGATTCACGAAGGAAACTCCACAAAAGACGGCCCTCGCCTCAGATTCCTCGACCAGTCAATGCTCAGCACTCCTGCAGTGGCAGTGCGACAATTGAAAGCCGAGATAGAAAACATGGCGGATATGGCAATCTCCAATTTCCGCCGTTCCATAAATATCGTGACCACTTTGGATTACACTGAAATTGATGAATTCAGGAAGATTGAGAACGAACTTAACTTTCTGAACAAGGAACTATTGCGCTATTCAGTGGCACTTTCAGTAAAAAAACTGAGCACCTACGACCAACAATATCTCACCTCAGCCATCAAATCGGTGAGTGACCTCGAACGAGTTGGCGACTATGCAGAAAACATTGTAGAATATGCCGATTCTTTGAAAGAGCAGGACTCAGCCTTTTCAGAAGAGGCTATATCGGAAATCGGTGAAATGTCGAAACTTGTTGATAACCTGTACTCTGAAGTTATGGAAGCTTATCACAACAGCGACCGCGAAGCATTGCAACGAGCCGAGGTCATAGAGGATAAGATTGACGGTTTTACAGAGACAATGGAGCAAAACCATATCAGCCGACTCACCGCCGGCACTTGCAGTCCGTTAGTAGGTGCCGAATATCTCTCGCTCGCCCAAAACTCTGAACGTGTAGCCGACCACCTTATTAATGTGGCGCATTCAGTGCTCCAATGGCAAGCCTGACACATTGTTGATTCGTGGACTCATTTTTCTGACGCAGAATCAGCAATATTACAGTATTGATTTGACGACTTGCGGTAGGGGTTGGTTATTTCCCGAAAAGTACTTCCTTGAACTTTTCTATCACTGAATTTTCGGAATATTTTTCCAAAAAAATTTGCCTCGAATAAACATTGAAGCGTGGACGTGGATTTTTTTCAAAATCGCTGATTCGTTTAATAAACTCCTCAGCTGTGTTACATCGGCCACCTACTTTGTCGTAATCCAGATCATAACCGACAAAAGCCTCATCTGTGGCGATGATGTTTTTGCCGTACATAAGGCTTTCGCAAGTTTTCACCTTCATGCCACTGCCTTTGAAAATAGGAAGAACCATAATGTCAGCAGCTTCAAAATAAGGTAGCAAATCGGGTGCATCACTTACAACATCTATGTCTTGCAGCAATGTCTCTTCTTCTTTGAGTTTTGACATTCCTTTACCAACCACCTGTATTCGAATATTAACGTGAGGATAAACATTTTTAATAAACCAGACTATGCCTTCATTGTTGGGCGGAAAATAGGCTCCCAAGAATAGGCATAAAGGTTTATTGGATGTCATCACCTGTGAATAGCTGTCTTTCACATACTTGTCTTTAAATGCTACGGGAATCAGAATATCTGCCCGCTTCCCATAACGGGAATATAGTTCACTGTCGTCACGCTTGTTTAAAGCAATCGTCTTGTCAGAATATTGGCAAGCATAACGGTCGTTGTTGTCAACACACCTCAATAAAATATTCTTGCCAAGCTTGTTACCCAACTTGGCTTCAAAATAGGGGACTTCTACGTTGTGAAAAAATGAAATCACCTTTCCTCGGTAATTTGACTGCCTCAATTTCTTTGCTATAATGCCAAAAACACTGCGGTCAATGAAAACGACATCGAATGACTGGGCGGAATTAACAATCTCGTTCACACGCTTAGGGGTAAGGCCAAAAAAATAGTTGAACGGAAAGAAAAAAATACCCTTCACATAATCTTTCAAAGATTTATTTTTGTTTTCATCGTGAATATAGCAAACAGTGATGTTTTCTTCACCTACCAATTGTGAAAGAACGTCATAATTTTTCTGGCTACCTTGCTCGCCGCCTTCAAAGATATTTTTTGATTTCTTATAACGTATAAATAGTATTTTCATAAAGCTAAGAAAAATTTTACATATCAATAGCTTATCACTAAACTATAGAATATTATTTGTTTCTGTTGAAAAATATTCTTTCATTATATGCCTTTTATTGGTCAAATGGTATTTTGAATGGGACTATTAGGGAATGTCGTTCAAGGTCGTATCGGTGGAGCAGTGGCAAATTTCCGCCCATTTCCCAAAAGTGAGATTCCCCTTGAAAACTTCCACTAATCAGTTTTTTCTTGCAAATACATACAATGGCCTTTATTTTTCAGCAAAAAAAGCATTTTTCGGTAAAAAAACGTCTTATTCGCCGAAAAGGTTCGGTGAATGTTAGGCAACTTCCTTTTTCCTGCCCCGATAATACCACACTAAACTCCCGGCCAACGCCAAAACAAACACTATAGAACAAATCAGTGAGACTCTGTCTAACTTGTGCATCAACGGAGCTTCATTCCTGAACTTGATCTTGTGTTCGCCGGCGGGAACAACCATGGCACGCAATATGTAATTTGCCCGCATGTACTCAGCCGGCTTGCCATCAATGTAGGCACGCCAATCAGGAGCATAGTAAACTTCAGAGAAAACAGCTAACTGATCCTTGTTTGTCTTTGTCCTATATACCACATAATCAGGATTATATGGTTTCTGGTGTTCCATAATAATCAAGGAAAGACTGTCACGATCCAAATTTTTACCCTTTAACTGACTTCCAAACCTCTTGTCTATGATTGCAGTATCGGCCGGACCAAAGTTGTTTAATGCCAAAATTTCCGCATTTGCATCGTCAACCAACTGATATTTGTCAACGAACCAAGCATTGCCTAAAGCTTCAGGATTACGTTGTATATTAGGCTGGCCATTTTGTCCTTGCATAACGAAATATCTGGCATTCAACATATTAAGAACATCTAAATTGATATGTTGTGAAAGATAGAAATCAATAATATCCTGATAGCGACGCAGTTTGGCAGCGTTATAGCCACCGATTTGATGATGAAAAGCTGAAGGCTGAGAATCATTGAAAGTGTTTACTGACATGTCAAACACACGGTAATCCTCGTCCTTGAACTGGGCAGCGTATTGGTCAAGAAGTTCATCAACCTGAGACGGTTTGATCTTCGCTCTTCTTTCAGAAACGAAATTAGAATCGTTGAGATATCGGCGATCGACTCCCCAAAGATCGAAAACCACCAAGCAGGCAAGCACACCGATGATGATTCCTGACTGTTTGATTTTTTCATTTATATACAGCCACAAAAGTACAGCTGAGATGAGTATAAGGATAACAGAACGCCAAGAATCGGACATGAAGAGCGCTTTTCGGTCTTTAACGAGAACATCTTGGATGGTGTTCCATTGCGGGCCATACTGCGCAGCCATCTGGGCATCTGAAGCGCCGGAGAAGCTCATATTGCCTGACAAAAGCATCATAAGAAGGATTAATCCTGTAGTGATTCCGAATGAAACATACAAACCTATGTTGAGTTTTTTCTTGTCAACGGGGTTTTCTTTATCGAAGATGTTCTTTAATGCAAGCACCGCCATCATAACCATAGTCACATTGGCTATCACTAAGCTCATGGAAGGAGTGCGGAACTTATTGTAAAGAGGAAGATTGTCAAACAGGAAACCGTTGAAACCCATAAGGTTCTTACCCCAGGCCATCATGATGGAAAGGATGGTGGCGAGTAATATCCACCAACGTTCGGGACCTTTCACCACGAACATACCCAACACAAACAGGAAGATGATGATGGCTCCGAAATATACCGGGCCGGACGTGAAGGGCTGGTCGCCCCAATAGAGAGGAGCCTGCTCCTGGCGGAAGTTCTTGTAGAATTCAGAATCTTTGCCAACTGTTTCCCCGGATCCACCGCCGTACGCACCAGGAACGAGGAGTGTGTAGGTCTCGCCCTTGCCGTAGCTCCACGCAAAAGCATAATCCCTGTCTAATCCGTTGGAAGCGGCAATAGACTTCGGCTCACCATCCTTATACAGATCTTCAGGGGTCACGGTTATCTCTGAGCCACCGCGCATTGTGTATTTCACATATTCTTGGTTTATGAAAAGCAAGCGGGCATTGACCCCAACCGCAAAGACACAACCGATTAACAAAATGACTACACCCACGAAAAGAGGTTTCAAAGCCTTGTCCTTGATAGCATATACGAAATAGACCAAACCTAAAATAATACCGATAAGCATGGTATAATAGGTGATTTGGATATGGTTGCAGGCAATTTGAATGCCCAACGCAGTGGCGAACAAAATGCCGCCCCACAGATATTTTCTCTTCTGCAAAATCAGCAGCATGCCTCCAATTATGGGTGCCATCATCGACATTGCCTGCGCCTTTGTAATATGCCCGGCCTCAATTATGATGATATTATAGCTCCCCAATCCGAATGCCAAAGCACCGAGCAGACTTAACCAAGGAGATACACCTATTGCAATTAAAGCGGCATAAAAACCCAATAAATACAAGAAAACTACTCCTAAATCCCCACTTCGATCCACAAAATTCAGAGTAAGCACGTTTTTAATTTTGTTGAACACCGATTTTGTTGGCGGCGCCGTCACCTGATAAGATGGCATTCCACTGAACATAGAGCTCGTCCATGTAGTGTATTCGCCGGTTTTATCGCGGAAGTCATGTTGTTCTTTGGCCATGGCTTTCCATTTTAGAGTATCCCCTTGCAGGATGACTTTATTGTCGAAAACAGGCGACATATATGCAGCTGCCACCATGAATAAGAAGAGTACGATTCCGCAATGGATGAGAATTTTCTTGAAAATAGGCTTCATATTTCTATTGTTTTTTATTCCTGATTTTGAAATTGCAAAAGTACTAAAAAAAACGGGTGGTTACATATTTTTCGTATTTTTGCACCCGAAATGGCCGTTTCCGAAATGGCTGTTTCTTAAGTACAAAATTCGATTGGGATATGAAATTTTACGACAGAGAACAAGAGATAACCTTTTTGAAGGAGACCCGCGAAACAGCGAAGAAGGTGGCCCGTTTCACGGTGCTGACCGGACGCAGGCGCATAGGCAAAACCACTTTGATACGCGAAGCGTACAAAGATCAGCCCTTCGTCTATCTCTTCGTGGCACGCAAGGCCGAATCGGACCTCTGCGAAGTTTATCTCGAAGAAATCAGCGAAAAACTGGGGATTCCTACTCTTGGCAACAGTCGGCACTTCAGGGATATTTTCCGCTACTTGATGCAACTGTCGGTGACGCAGAGTTTCACACTGGTGATTGATGAGTTTCAGGATTTTTTCAGGGTAAACAAATCCGTATTCAGCGATATGCAGAATATCTGGGATGAGTTTGAGAAGAAGTCACATATCAATCTGATTGTGTGCGGCATCGATTATTCAATGATACAGAAGATTTTCAAAGACAGGAAGGAACCCCTTTATGGGCGCAACACTGGCGAATTGAGGTTGAAGCCGTTCCAGCCCTCTGTGTTGAAGCAAATCATGGCCGATGCCAAGCCTGTCTACAGCAAGGAAGACCTTCTTGCGCTGTTCACCTTCACAGGCGGGGTACCCAAATACGTGAACCAACTGGTGGATGCCGGAGCTTTGGACAAGGATGCCATGATCCGCCACATCATCAGTCCCAACTCTATCTTTCTCAACGAAGGCAAAAACAATCTGATAGAAGAGTTCGGAAAGGATTACGGGGTTTATTTTTCCATACTTTCCTGCATTGCCCGAGGTAAAAACACCCGCAGTGAAATAGAGGATGCGATAGGCAAGGAAGTAGGTGGTTATCTGACCAATCTGGAGAATAAATATGAACTGGTCGACAAACGACAGCCTATGTTTGAAAAAAGTGCAACCAAAAACGTGCGATACGAACTGGGAGATGTGTTCTATAGCTTTTGGTTCCGCTTTCTCTTCAAATATAGCTATATTATTGAGATTGAAAACTATGCAAAACTTCAAGAGATTGTGGAACGAGACTACTACACCTTCAGCGGATTGATGCTGGAACGTTATTTCCATCGAGTGGCCGTGGAGAGCGGCGGATTCACACGTATAGGTCGTTGGTGGGATCGCAAGGGTGAACATGAAATTGACATGATCGCTGCAGACGAGCTGACCAATAGAGCCACGTTTTACGAAATCAAGCGACAAGCGGAGGAAATCAGCATCGGTGTTTTGCGACAGAAAGCGGAGGTGATGATGCAGGCTACCCACAGGCTCAAGGGTTATAAAATAACGTACAAGGGATTTAGCATAGAGGAGATGTAGCGGGCGGAAATCTATTACTTGGACAAACTGGCATGTGTTCTTGTGGAAGATGAGAACGGATGGGCCGCTTGAACAGGGATTAGCATATTGGAAATTTGTGTATTTTTGCAATTATTTATTATCGTAATGAAGATCATCATTCTTGGAACGGCGTATCCCTATCGAGGTGGATTGGCAGCGTTCAACGAACGCCTTGCCCGCGAATACCTAAACCAGGGCCATGAGGTGGAAATCTACACTTTCACCCACCAATATCCTGATTTTCTGTTCCCGGGCAAAACCCAATACAGCACCGATCCTGCGCCGAAAGACTTGAAAATTGTGCGCAAATTGCACTCCTACAATCCCTTTAACTGGTTCAAGGTGGGGCGCGAAATCAAACGTAAGAAACCCGACCTTATGATTACCAAGTTCTGGTTGCCATTTATGGCCCCATGCTTCGGTACTATCGCCCGAATTGTCCGTCGCAACAAACACACACAGCTGGTTTCAATACTTGACAACGTCATCCCGCACGAACACAGGATAGGCGACAAGATGTTTGTACGATACTTCATCCGTCCAACTGACAGTTTTGTGGCTATGTCCAAGTCTGTACTATCCGACCTGCGACTTTTCACGGCCGAAAAGCCTGCAGTCTTCAGTCCGCATCCGCTCTACGACCACTACGGCGAACGACTCAACCGCGAAACCGCCCTCTCAATGCTGAACCTTGACGCCGACAACCGATACGTGCTATTCTTCGGCTTTATCCGCGGCTACAAAGGGCTGGATTTGCTACTGGATGCCTTTGCCGACAACCGCCTCAAAAAAGATGGGGCCAAACTGATTGTAGCCGGTGAATTTTACGGTGACCCCGAACCTTATCTCAAGCAAATCAGGAATTTGCAAATTGAAGACCGCGTGATACTCTGCACCGACTTCATCCCTGATGGCGAAGTTAACCGCTACTTCAGCGCGGCCGACATCGTGGCACAACCCTACAAAACCGCAACGCAGAGCGGCGTCACTCAAATCGCCTTCCATTTCGAAAAACCTATGTTGGTGACCAATGTCGGTGGACTACCAGAAATTGTCCCTGATGGCAAAATAGGTTATGTGGTTGAACCTGATGCTAAACAAATTGCAGACGCCTTACACCGCTTTTTCACTGAAAACAAGCAGGAAGGATTTGAGAAAAATTTGATAGAAGAGAAGAAAAAATATGCATGGCCAGCATTCACATCTGCTATCGACAACATTCTCAAACATTAGAAACTCAAAATTGTATATTTTCGCAATAGTGCTATATTTTCATTCTTTTAACATAACATCTGATTTAATAAGATAAAAAGTAATATTTGTTTATAATATGATTATTCGCAGTAAAGTTCCTTTGAGATTAGGCCTTGCCGGTGGTGGCACCGATGTATCTCCTTTCTCTGACTTATATGGGGGCGCTATCCTCAACGCCACAGTGAACATGTATGCCTACACGACCTTGGAACCGTTAGACAATGGTCAAATTGTGTTTGAAAATCCAGCTAAAGAAGAGGTAGGAGAAACTTTAGCGGCAACCGACGAACTGTCACCAGAAGGTTATTTCATTCTTCACAAAGGTGTCTATAACCGTATCGTAAAACAGTTTACGCACAAGCCATTGTCTTTCAAAATGAGCACCTTTGTGGATGCGCCTCCCGGCTCCGGTCTTGGTACCTCTTCCACCCTCGTCGTCTCCATCCTCGGCGCATTCGTGGAGTGGCTGAAACTGCCACTGGGCGAATACGACATCGCGAAATTGGCATACGAAATTGAACGCATAGACCTGCAAATGGCTGGCGGCAAACAGGACCAGTATGCAGCCACTTTTGGAGGATTCAACTATATGGAATTCATAGGTGACAACGTGATTGTCAATCCGTTGCGCATCCGCCAACGATATTTAGACGAACTGGCGCACAACCTTGTACTCTATCACACAGCAACCAGTCACGTTTCCGCGAAAATAATTGAGGAACAACAAAAAAATGTTCAAGCGAAAAAACAGAAGTCCATTGATGCGATGCTTGCATTGAAGGAACAAGCCTTTCACATGAAGGAAGTCCTTTTAAAAGGCGACTTAGATGCCATAGGCCAGATTTTGGATGAGGGTTGGAAACACAAGAAACAGATGGCCGACAGCGTCTCCAACGCATTCATCGATGAGGTTTATGAAGCGGCCATCTCAGCGGGTGCCACTGGCGGCAAAATATCCGGTGCGGGCGGCGGCGGCTTCATGTTCTTCTACTGCCCTTCCAACGCACGGTATAAAGTCATCGACCGCCTTGCCGAGTTCGGCGGACAGTCTAAACGCTATGAATTTGTTACAGAAGGGCTCAAAACTTGGACAATATGAAGAAAGAGGCAATAATCTTAGCCGGCGGCTTCGGTACCAGACTGCAAAGCGTAGTCAAAGACCTGCCCAAACCGATGGCGACCGTCAACGGCAGACCGTTTTTGACCTACATTCTGGATTATCTTATTGATTATGAATATGAAAAAGTCGTTTTATCTGTGGGCTACCTTCATGAAAAAATTGTGGATTATTTCGGAAGAAATTATAAAACCCTGGAGATTGACTATGCAGTGGAGGAAGAACCGTTAGGTACGGGTGGAGGTATTCTCTTCGCTATGTCCAAATGCACAACAGACAATGTACTGGTTATCAATGGCGACACCATGTTCAAAGTAGATTTGACAGCTTTTGGCCGTTTTCACCAAGAAAAAAAAGGCTTGCTTTCAATTGTGCTTCGCGAAGTGGAGGATGTCTCCCGCTACGGTAGCGTTTCCGTTGAAGATAACGGCATAATTACCTTGTTCGCTGAAAAGCAGGCTTCATCAGGAAAGGGGTTCATCAACGGTGGAGTTTATCTAATCAACAAAAAATTATTCGAAAAATACCCACAACAACAAAAGTTTTCTTTTGAAAAAGACCTGATGACCAGATTTTACACCAAAGAACCGTTCTACGCCATGCTATCAGATGGCTACTTTATTGACATAGGAATCCCCGAGGATTATGCTCGCGCCCAAACTGCTGCCAACTTCTCAAGTCACTGATTTTCCACTATATTTGACTGAAACCTATAATCTTAAAACTACAATGCGAACCCTATTATACATCCTTCGAACCATCAACGTCATCAAAACCATCTGGTTCAACTTCAAGGTGTTTCCATTTGCGGTGGCCAGAAAGTTTCCTGTATGGCTCTATGGAAAATGCACTTTCCGCAGCCTACATGGCAAAATCATAATCAACGGTCCCATCTCTCCTGGAATGATCAAGATCGGTAAAAACGACCTCTACGTCGATACAGCCATCCAACAATGCATCTGGACTGTCAGGGGCACTGTCATCTTCAATGGACCCATCAGTCTGGGGCACGGCTCCTACGTGGTGGTCTCCGACAACGCCACCTTGGAATTCGGCTCCCACGACGTCTATATCGGCTCCAACCTCAAAATATTCTGCTTCAACCGTATCGTCATCGGTAGCAACGTGCGCGCCGCCTGGGACTGCCAGTTCATGGACACATCATTCCACTATGTACAGAACCTCAACCGCAACGGCGAAATCGCACCTCTGACAAAACCCATCATACTTGGCGAAAACATCTGGGTTGGCAACAGAACAACCATCGCCAAGGGAGCTGTTGTGCCTGATAACACTATCATAGCCTCTAACAGCTTGGTAAACAAAGATTTCTCCCAAATCGAACCTTATACACTACTCGCAGGAATGCCCGCATCTGTCAAAGCAACCGGCCAAAAACGCATCTTCGACTTGGAAATACAACGCGAGATGGATGAAAAATACAACTATGTACGCACCCATCTCTAAAACCCTCATCTATGCAAATCAGATCTTATATAGCCTCTATTTACCATGCTCTTCAGCTTGCAAAAAAGTATCCGGGAAATGAACGGATGAGAGTGTTTCGCGATTTCTTGTCGCTTAACCGCTCCAAAAGCCTTACCCCAGATGAATATCACGATTTTTCTTTCGAGAAAAGAAGCGAAAAGTTTCGCCGAGATTTTTTAGGCTTGAACGAACAACGATATTACATCGACTTGCTCAATCCCCTGAAATATTATTCTCTGGGCCGAAACAAGTATCTGGCCCACAAGATGATGGAAAACACAGGTATCAGAACCTCAGAACTGCTCTGTTACTACCAGCCTGAAGCCTGCTTTTCCTCAAATTCCGAATGCGCCGGCGACCTCGCAGGAGTGCTTGACATCCTGAAAAAAAAGGAGGTGAACACATGCGTGGTGAAAACCACCGAAAGTTCCCATGGTGATAATGTCTGGGTAATTAAAAATATTGATTATCAACAAGATAATGCAATTCTCACCCGCTTTGACGGACAGCAATTGCCACTTTCCTCTATCCTGAAAGATGAACCTCTCATCTTTGAGAGCCTGGTTCGTCAAACAGAACAATTTGCTGCATTCAACAGTTCGTCAGTCAACACCGTACGTTTCATGACTGCACTCTATCCTGACGGTTCGGCAAAAATCATTGCCACCTTCATTAAAATCGGCAGGTCTGGAAGGTGTGTTGACAACGCGGGCGGCGGTGGAAACGTGGATGTGTGTGTGGATGTTGCCACTGGTGAAATTCAATATGCCATCCAATTCGACGGCTGGCACAACATACAGGAAATCGACAACCACCCCGACAGCGGAGCTGCCTTGAACGGGGTGACAATTGAAAACTGGGAAGCCATTAAAGCTGATGTAATCCGTTTCCAACAGGCATTTCCTTACTGCAAGGCTGCCGGTTGGGACATTGCCATAACCGACGAGGGACCTGTGGTCATAGAGGTCAACGACTTTTGGGACCGCACCGGGCAGTTTTTTATCCGTAAAGGCTGGAGAAATGAAATCAGAGACTGCTTCTTAGCTTGGAAAAAAACAGGCAAAGACTATTCGGTAGGACCTCAACGTATGCCACTGAATGATAAAAAAATGATTGCCAAATTCCAGTAGCAGCCCAAAAGATCACTTTTCAATCCTCACCCTCCTCAAATCCAACATGTTGATAGGATTTGTGCCGAGTCCTTTTACCTGTTTCCGGGCAAAACGAACCACTTTGTCGTAATATAACACCACAAACGGGGCATCATCAACCAAAATGGAGTCCATTTTCACGTAGAACTCTGTACGCAACGAATCATTAGTGCACAGCTGCGACCTCTCATACAGTTTGTCGAATTTGGGGTTCACATAATGCGTATAATTGGAACCTGAAGGCTGGAGATTCTTGGAATAGAAGAGAGCCATCTGGTTTTCGGCATCTGGATAGTCGCATATCCAAGAACCGCGGAAAAAAGGCAACTGATAGCTGCGCATCATCTCACGCTGCTGGGCAGCCTGAGCTATGTCAAGCTTGATTTCAATGCCTATCTTTGAAAGCTCATGCTGGATATATTGGCACAAATCGGCGTATTGTGCTGACACTGTAAGCGTAATCGGCGGGAGACCTTTCCCGTTAGGATAACCGGCATCCGCCAAAAGCTCCAAAGCTTTTTGAGGATTATAGTCATAGCCGCCCGTACGATTTGGCATAAACGACGGCATCCCGCGCGGCACAAAACCCGCCGTTCCCGCATAACCCATGTCGTTACGCAGATATTTCATCATCTTTTTTCTGTCAAAGCCGTAATTGATAGCCTGCCTGATTCGCTTGTCCAACAACGGATTTGCCTTGTCTGTGGGTTTCAAATTAAAGCCCAAATACTCAGTATTCAGATACGGACCTGTTAAAAGTTGTATTTTATCGGAATATTTAGGATTAAGTTTGCCGTCTTTTGTGAGCAGTGCGTCCTTGTAACTCGGGTCAATTCCAGACATGAAATCGAGAGTTCCTTTCATGAACTCCATAAAGACCGACTGTTTGTCAACGATGAACGAAACGGCCACCGCATCGATATACGGCAATGGCCTGTTCTCGGCGTCTCTTTCAAAATAGTTGGGGTTTTTGCGCAAGACCATCTTCACGCCCTCCTCCCATATTTTCATCTGGAAAGGCCCTGTGCCGACTGGATATTTTCTGAAATCCTTGCCAAAATGCTCCACAACCTCTTGCGGTACAACTGAACAATACTTCATGGCAAGAATTCCCAAAAAAGGAGGAAACGGCTTTTCCAGCTGTATCTGTAAAACAGTGTCGTTCAAAGCTTTAAAAGATGGTTTTCCATCTTTTGTGCGTTTTACATTCCTAAAAATCCAGGCACCGGGCGATGCTGTTGCGGGATCCAAGATTCTCGACAAACTATAGACAAAGTCGTGTGCCGTAACATATCGCACTCCGTCAAACTTGAAAAAATCCGTTTGATGAAACTGCACATCGTCACGCAACACAAACGTGTATGTCGTACCATCTTCAGAAATTGACCACGATTTTGCAATTGCGGGCACGATGTTCAGACTGTCGTCCAAATCCACCAGACCGTTGAATATCTGGTTGCACGCCCATATCGACGACTGTCCTGACGAAAATGCGGGGTCGAGGCTCGTGATGCCAGCCGATTCGTTATAGTGGAAGATCTGCTTGTCATCATTAGAAAACCTGTCCCTGCAACTTTCAAAAGAGAAGACAAGCATTATCAGTATAGTTATTCTGCAGACAATTCGGTCAAGTGCCATGTTTGTGGTGATTATTAAGACAAGGCCTGGTTCACTTTCTTTGAAGATTCGAGCAATGAGTTGTACTCTTCTGGCGTGATGTCGATGTAGAAATAGTAGATGGGGTTGACGTGCTGTCCGTTTTTGATAACCTCATAGTGCAAGTGTGCTCCCGAAGACATGCCTGTGGAGCCCACGTAGCCAATCAACTGACCGCGCTTCACCTTCTGTCCAGGTTTCACGGCTGTTTTCGACATGTGGGCATAAAGCGTCTGATACGAATATCCATGGTTGAGTACCACGCATATTCCGTAGCCTGAGCCTGGGTTTTCTCGCGACACCGTGCCGTCGGCGGTTGCATATATTGGCGTGCCCTTGGGTGCCGCTATGTCAATACCAGTGTGATTCCGTAACGTTTTCAATATCGGATGGTATCTCTTGCCGAAACCGGATGTGATGGTGTACATGTTCTTTAGTGGACGGATGGCGGGAATTGCAGCAAGCATTTCAGACTTTGAACTTGCTATCTTCTCCAATGTGTCTATTGAACGGCTTTGAACCGCAAGCCTTATCATCAACTGGTCGGCTTTTTTGTTAGCGTTTTTCAGCAATCTGTTGGCATCCGAACGCGAAAGACTGTCAAAATGACTGTCTTCCACAAGCAACGGATAGCGTTCTTCCGCCGGCACTGGATCGGCCTCAAAAACGTTACGGTAGATATTGTCGTCCCTGTCCTCTATATCGGCCAAAACCTCCGACATCAAATCTATCCTGTTGCTTAGGTTGTTAACCTCCTCCTTGAGTTCGTTGTTCTCTTTCTCCAAAATCTTCACCTTGGGGGAATCCACAAAGTAGAAACCAATCCAAACAAAAACCAGTGCGAAGGCCACACCGCTGGCAAAAACCCACACGATGCGCTTGAAAAGGTGCTTGAAACTCAGCTTTACCTTCTCGTAAGTTAGTGTTTTTGGATTAAAATGATAGAAGGATTTCGGCATATTAGTTACAACCTATACAGATTTTGTCGCCCTCCACGTAGCTGTTAATATTGCCACTGTTTCTTTTGATAAGAATTTTGAGCTGAATGCCATATTTCTGTGCTATATAACGATATGAATCGCCATTTTGCAGCACATGGTATGGTATTTGTGATTTTGTACTCTTCATTTCCAGATAGATAACCTCATCCTCAATAGGTTCAGAGCCATCGTAAACGTCATTATAAAGGCGAAGGTTCTTCTCGGTCATCTGCAGGGCTGAGGCCAACTTCTGGTATGTGTCGCCAGCGCGAGCCAAGATGAACTTGGTCTTGTTATTCTCATACACCGGTCTGCTCGTATATGGATAATATGCAGATTTGAAAGGCACTGCATAAGGATCGAGCACGAACACGTTCAGTCCGTTCACCTTCTCGGGCTGTTTTGTCGCAGGCGCAACGGCGGTTTGCTGTGGCTCCTCCTTCACTTTAGGCTGCGCCGGTTCCTGTTTCACCTGTTTGGGCTCCTCCTGCTTGGGTTTTGTTTCAGATTTCGGCTCTGATTTCGTAGAAATGTAGCTCTCCTGAGGCTTGGCATTGATGTAGCTCTCAGATGAAGGCTGCTGTTGCTGAGGCTTGGCATTTGAGATTGTCTGTGTGGTCTCAACTCTCTCCGGCTGCGGCTTTTGAACAGCATTCAAAGCCTCGGTATCACCCATCTTTTGAGCAACCTTCCTGTCATAATGCATCAAATAATACTTCTCGATTATGGAAATCAGAGTGTCGGCATACTTTGGATTCCCGGAAAATCCAGCTTCAAGAAGACCGTTTGCCCATGATTTGTAATCAGTTATAGGATAATAGAACAGCTTCACATAGCGGCTCCTTGTTGACAAGAACAGGGAATGGTCGCGATATGACTCCTTGTCGGAAGCATATTTTCTATAGCAATTTTCCTTGTTTTTGTCAGATGGACGGTAGTATGTGTCGCCTGTCCACTCCTGAGTGTGGCACATGATCGCAAAATGGTTATGGCATTCGCGCACAAGATCGTTGGTACCTGCCTGAGATGCGTATATGGCCTGTGCAAGCGTGATGCTTGCCGGAATCTTGTACTGCTCCATCTCCTGCATCGCCAATTCCTTGTATTCGTCAATATAATCGTAAATACGATCCTCCATCGTGTATTGTGCAAATCCGATGGAGACAAGACATAATGCTGTCAATAATCCGAATATTTTTTTCATCGTTCAAGTATTTATCTTCTTAATAATATCTGATCACCAGGTTTTATGGTGTGATTTTCTTCAAACATGTTGTATTTCATAATATAACGCAGTTGAACGCCATAGCGCTGGGCAATGTAGCGCAATGTCTCACCCTCCTGCACGGTGTGAACGCGGACAGCATTGCCGCGGGCCTTTGCCTCAACATACACAATCTCGTTCTCAACAGGCTGGTCGTTATCTCCCGCATCATTGAACTTGCGCAGATTTTCCGACATCACAAGAATATCCTGGGCTATCTTTTCGTATGTGTCGTTCTTCTCTGCAATCACAAAATAGGTATTGTTGTTTTTGAATACCTTTCTATATGTAAAAGGACTCTCATCCGACGGATATTCACTTCCTATGGCAGTGAATACCTTTTTTCCGGATCTATGGACTGTGTTGGGCAGAGAGTTCAACTGCTCTTTTGGGGGTTCATCCTTCTTTATTGAGGTTTCCTGTTTGTTGTTTACAAGAAGTTTCCCATTATAACGCTGCTGATACAAAGTATCAAGGCGGGCAATGTTGAAGCGTTCAATCAGACTGATCAGCCGGTCTGCGTATTGCGGATTCGTGGCGTAGCCATCCTCTTTTAAAGTCCGGGCCCATGCCTTATAGTCCATAATGTCTAAGGAAAACAGGTTCGAGTAGCGTTTTCTGGTGGTGAGAAACAGTGAATGATCGTTATAGGAATCAGCCACTGTCGGGTATCTGCGGAAACACTCCTGAAGCTCGTCGTCGTCGATGAGGATAGTGTCGCCGCCCCATTCGGTATGGCATTTTATTCCGAAATGGTTGTTGCCTTCTGTGGCGAGACGGCTCTTTCCGCATGCACTCTCAAAGATTCCCTGAGCCACTGTGATGCTGGCCGGTATCTTGTACTCATTCATCTTCTGGATGGCTATCTCGGCGTAGTCTTCAATATACTGGTAGATGTCATCCTCATTGTACTGGGCAAAAACTGACACGGCTGAAAAAACAAGACAGCCTAAAATGCATAGCGCACTCCTGAGGTTTGTTGTGATGCTTTTCTTCATACCGTACTATTATTTCTCCAAAGCCTCTTGGATTATCTTTGTATAGAATTGTTTAATATCAAGATTGTTATAAGCCACTTGTGCCGGAACAATGCTCAGGGCTGTCAAGCCAGGAATAGTGTTCACTTCAAGAAAATAAGGGATGTTTTCTTTTTCATCGAGGATGAAATCAACCCTTACAACGCCTTTGCAATCCAGCTGTTTGAAGATTCTTTCGGAATAATCCTTCACCAATTCCCGTGTTTCCTCGCTAATTGCAGCCGGAGTCAGAAGTTTGTGACCTACATCAGTGTATTTGGCATCGTAGTCATAAAATTCGTTATTTGCCACAACCTCTGTCACGGCGAGCATTTTCACGCCGCCATACGCTGAGGTCACGCCACATGTCAGTTCCCTGCCTTTCACCATTTTCTCAACCAAAAGCTGGTTGTCATACTTGAATGCCTCATCGAACGCGCCCTGAAGTTCTTCGCGGCAATGCACCTTCACCACCCCGACACTTGATCCTGAATTGCATGATTTCACAAAACAGGGGTAGCCGCACACTTTCTCAATTTCCTCATAATCAATCTCATCATTGTTGTAGAAATGGATCGAAGGAGAAATCGGTATTCCTAATTGAGCCACCGCTGTGTTGCAGTAGAATTTGTTGAAGGTCAATGCGGAGCTGAAGCTGCCGCAGCCGGTATAAGGCATTTTTATCAAGTCAAAATAACTCTGCAACTTGCCGTTTTCACCCGGAGTGCCGTGAATGGCTATGAAAGCGGCATCAAACACCACCTTTTCACCATCTATGTTCAGCGAAAAATCGTTCTTGTCGATCTGATGGAGCCTGCCCTGAGCATCCTTGTAATGCCAGTCTGCCCCCTTGAAATGAACAAGATACGGATCGAACAGGGTCTTGTCTAACTGATTGAAAACATTGTCGGCTGTCTTCAATGAAATTTCATATTCACCCGAATCACCGCCTGCTATAAGTGCTATTTTATACATATTTCTGAACATTTTATACAAAAAAGCAAATATAGCGTTATTTATCAAACTCGGTTTGATATGAAAAATTGTTTTTTAACAGCCGATTGTGTATTATTCAGCGATTTGCTGCACCGAGCAGAAACGGTAGTAATCGCCACCACGGTCCATTAGTTCCTGGTGAGTTCCTATCTCCGAAATCTCGCCGTCCTTGATGAAAATGATCTTGTCGGCGAAGCGGATAGTACTGAGGCGGTGTGCGATTATGATGCCTGTTTTCCCTTCGAGCAAAGGCAGAACCGCCTCCTGAAACAGGAGCTCCGACTCGTTGTCAAGGGCAGAAGTAGCCTCATCGAGGATGAAAATCTGAGGATCCCTGAGAATGGCACGCGCGATGCACAAACGCTGCCGCTGACCACCCGACAACCTCATACCACGGTTACCTATGCCCGTCTGATACCCGTCCTCCAACTCCATGATGAAGTTGTGGGCCTGGGCAATCTTGGCCGCCTCCACCACCCGTTCCTCGGAGACATCTCCTAACCCGAACACTATGTTGTTGTACACCGTATCATCAAAAAGGAAATTTTCCTGGTTCACAATGCCAAACAATCCCCTCAAATCCTTCAAACTATACTCCCGCTGCGACTTGCCATCTATCAGAATCTGCCCGGAATCCACATCGTAAAACCTCGGAAGCAGATTTATCAAAGTGGATTTGCCCCCGCCCGACGGACCCACTATCGCCACCTTCTCACCTTTCAATATCTTGAAATTAAGATGTTTTAACACTTTATTATCACCCTTGTCATAAGAAAACGACACATCCTTGAACTCTATGGAACTCTTGAACTCAGAGATATGTTCCGGATTGCCTACTTCATGGATTCCTTCGTCAGCATCAATGATTTCATATACTCTCTTGGCTGCGCTCATCCCCTTCTGTATCTGGTAATAAGTGGAAGCCAACGACTTGGCAGGCGGAATCATACGGGCGAAAACCACGAAGAAGAGCAACAGCGTGGAACCGTTGGCCATGAACGAGTCAGGAAACGCCACAAGCCCTATCAGGGATATCACAAGAAGTGTTAAAATACTTAAAAACTCAACAATCGGCGACCCTGATTCCTTGATTCTGATTATCTTTTTGTTGAGCCTGTAAATCTTGAAATTCTCCTCCTCAAACTGTCCTGAGACATATTCCTGCGCATTATAGCCCTTGATGATGCGCAATCCATCGACTGCCTCCTCAAAATAGGATGTAACCCTCCCCAAAAGCTCCTGCGCCCGCAATGAATAGTTGCGGATGTTCTTGCCGATCACAGACAACAGAATACCCATTGCGGGTATAAGGATGAATGCAGTCAAGCTCAATTTCGGACTGATATAGAGCAAAGTCACTATGTAAGCAATCATCAGGAACGGGTCACGGCAAAGTATCATCAACGACGACACCACAGTCCATTCTACCTCCAAAACGTCGGTGCTCACACGCCCTACAATGTCGCCCGCCCGTGCCTCAGAGTAAAATGAGAAAGGCAGACGTATGAGTTTGCTGTAAAACTGGTCACGAATATTGTATAAGATCCCAGATCTTATGTACGAAAGCCAAAAAAGACCCAAATATCTGCACAAATTCGACAAGAACGAGAGCATTATCATGGTCAATGCGATAAACAGAAGCGCTGCCTCCCGCCCGCTTCTGACAATGATTGTACTCATCAGATAATAGAAAACATTGATAATATATTGTGGAGACAAAGAGAATTTGGGCATTGAAAGCACCAATTCGGCCTGATTGAAAAGAATTTGCAGGAATGGAACCAACAGAGTGAGCGTAAACACTGAGAAGACAGCGTACAACAGTTGCACACAAGCAATCAACACTATCTGCAGTTTGTAGTTTTTAAGATATTTTAATATTCTTTTAAGGTGTTCCATCTGACAAAATAGGCTGCAAAGGTACAATTTATTCTTGTACGGTGCAACCAACTGCCCCTATAAGCTGAAAAAACGCATTGTCACTGCAACAGCCTATTCTCATTGTGTTATGTATCAAATTGAAAATATATTATCTATAGGAAATAATTTTTTATTATCTTTGCACGCTTAAAAAATGTTAAAATGATGAATGAATTTCTATCTTCGGCAATAGTGCCGCGCAGCAAAAAATCGCGTGCCCGTTACCGTGTGGCGGTAATTGGGAGCGGCAGCTGGGCAACCGCTATTATCAAGATTCTGACCGTCAATTTAGAACACATACATTGGTGGGTTCGTCAGGAGGAAGTGGCAGAAAGCATAGTAAAATACGGACATAATCCAAAGTACTTAAGCTCCGTCTTCATTAATCCCGAAGATGTGAAAGTCAGCACCGACATAAAGACCACCGTCTCAAGGGCTGATTACGTGATAATTGTTACCCCTTCCGCATATCTTCACAAGACACTCGAGCCGTTGCGCCGTTCACAGCTTTCCAAAAAGAAGATTGTGCTCGCCGTCAAGGGCATCGTTCCGGAAACCATGCAGCTGATCAGCGATTACATGCAGACTCAGTTCAAGGTTCCGTTGGATTCTCTCGCCATCATCAGCGGTCCGTCCCACGCGGAGGAGATAGCCCAGGAGAAATTCACCTTCCTGACCGCCGCCTCAACCAACACTGAACTCGCTGAAACCGTCGCCAAGTTCTTCACCACCAGATACTGCAGGACGTCCGTTTCCAACGACGTCATGGGTGCAGAACTCGCCATAGTACTCAAAAACATCTATGCCCTTGGCGCCGGAATCTATAGCGGCCTCGGCTACGGCGACAACTTCATAGCCGCCTACGTTGCCAACTGCGTCAAGGAGATGAAATACTTCGTGTCGCAGGTTTACCCCAACGAAAACCGCCATATCTCCGACTCGGTTTATCTCGGCGACCTCCTCGTGACTGCCTACTCAACGTTCAGCCGCAACCGCCTCTTCGGCATCATGATCGGCCACGGCCTCTCCGTCAGAGTATCCCTGCTCGAACTCAGAATGGTCTCTGAAGGCTACACCGCCTGCCGCTGTGTTCACGAAATCAACAAGAAAATCGGCGCAGAAATCCCTATCGTGGAAACAATATATGGCATCCTCTACGAAAACAACAACGTATCCTCCGAAATGAAACGCATCGCAGAACATTTCATATAATGATTCGCTTTGTTGAACATAACGACATAAACCGGGAAAAATGGGACCTCGCCATCGAGAACTCCCTCTCCCCGACTGCCTTCGCCTCTTTTGAAATCCTGAACCTTCTCGTCAACCCTGACACCTGGCACGCCCTAATCTTAGACGACTACAGGGCCGTTATGCCGTTGCCGGCCAGAAAAAAATTCTCCCTGAACTATATCTTCCCTCCCTTCTTCGCTCCACAACTCGGCATATTCGCCAACTTCGAAATCTCTCCCGACCTTGTAACCGATTTTTTTGACCATATTCCAAACAAATTTGTCACTAAAGATCTCATTCTCAACAAATCCAACCCGTCTATCCAATACCGTG
Source organism: uncultured Bacteroidales bacterium (assembly GCA_934699095.1). Lineage (GTDB taxonomy): Bacteria > Bacteroidota > Bacteroidia > Bacteroidales > WCHB1-69 > F23-D06. The sequence continues at coordinate 35,255 of CAKUVI010000004.1, forward strand.
GGTCGTATTTTGAAAATATCTCACATTGCCTTGATCTTAATCATGATTACCAAGATTTGTACAACAACTTTTCATCCAACACGAAAAGGAACATCAAATCCGGACAAAAACACGGCTATGTAATAAAGATTGAAAAGAACATTGCTCCTCAAATCATAGCCCTTTTCGAGAATAATCGAGGGCTCGAAAAAGATGTTAATTTTTCTAAAAACGACTATTCAAGACTTGAAAAAATCGCTCTTGTTCTCGAGGATGCCAACATGTGCGAAAATTATGCCGTTTACACTCCCTCCGGGCAACTTGCGGCAGGTGCTCTCTTTGTCAACGATCACGACAGGGTGTGGTTCTGGTTTTCCGGACGCGACAATACCCTTTCCGAAGGGAAGCCCCTGTTTTTTCTTATCAATGAATTTATAAAAAACAACGCTGGAAAAGACAAATTATTGGATTTCAACGGTTCTCGAAACCCTAACGTGGCTCATCTGTACAAGAGCTTCGGCGGAATACCCTACTCTTTCGCCGGTTTCAGTATCTGCAATAACCAGATCTTGAAGTTTTTGCTGTCTTTTTATAGAAAACTAAGGACAAAAAAAAGACGCGGCTAAGCGCGTCTTTATTGGTTTTGCTATTGAGGCACAATATTACTCCAAGCTGATTGCTTCGCAAGGACAAACGTCTGCGCATGCACCACATTCGATGCACAAATCAGGGTTGATTGAATAAGCAGCGCCTTCTGAAATAGCCTCTTGTGGGCATTCGCCTATGCAGGTACCACAAGCAGCGCAAAGATCTTCGTTAATTTTGTAAGCCATAATATTTTTTATTTGTTGTTGATTGTTGGACGGCAAAAATACAAATTTTATTAAAACTACTTATTAAAAAATTTTTTATTCTGCTTGTTTGATTGTATTCAATTGACATTCAATATTTTACACTTTATTGCTTTATCAAATTTTCTTGTCGGCATTCATTACTATTATTTGTTTTCAATAATTATATGGTAAGAATGTGAGATAATTTGGGAGAAAACTCATTATTATTTTGTACTTTTGCACGCTAAAATTATAATGATGTTAAAAATAGAGAATTTACACGTTTCAATAAAGGAACGAGAGATATTAAAGGGAGTAAACTTGGAGGTGAAAGCTGGTGAGGTTCATGCAATTATGGGACCTAACGGAACAGGAAAGAGCACGCTTGCATCAGCTATAGCAGGAAAAAACGGCTACGATGTAACAGAAGGCAGAGTTCTTTTCAACGGCAAGAATCTTTTAGAGCTCTCCATAGAAGACAGGGCACGCGAGGGTCTTTTCATAGGATTCCAATATCCGGTTGAAATCCCGGGCGTCAGCATTGCCAATTTTATGCGCACTGCCGTTAACGAAGTTAGAAAATATCGCGGTTTGGACCCTCTCAACGGCGCTCAATTCCTGAAATTGATGGCCGAAAAACAGAAAGTGGTGGAACTCACCGACAAATTAAGCAACCGATCAGTAAACGAAGGGTTCTCCGGCGGTGAAAAGAAACGCAACGAGATCTTTCAGATGGCTCTTCTCGACCCATACTTGGCCATTCTCGATGAAACCGACTCCGGCCTCGACATTGACGCACTTAGAGTCGTCGCCAACGGCATAAACCACCTGCGCAGCAAAGACAAAGCCATTATTGTTATCACCCACTATCAACGACTCTTGGATTACATCGTACCCGATGTCGTCCATGTTCTTTTCGACGGCAAAATAGTGAAATCCGGACCTAAAGAATTGGCACTTGAACTTGAAGAACGCGGCTACGACTGGATTAAGGAAGACTATGAAAACGGAAAATTATGAGACCTTTTACACACTTTATAGAAGATTTATTTCAAAAAAATTGCAATAATCTACCCGATTTCGGCTCTGAAACCACAAAAGAAGCACGAAAAAAAGCTATCTCACTTTTCTTGGAAAAAGAGATACCTGACAAACGCACCCAAGGCTGGCAAAAATCGGTGATAAATCAAAAAACTCTTTCAGAATACTCTCTAAAACTGTCACCCGATGAATACCGGCCACTTGACGAATACTTCAGATGCCGCATTCACGACCTGAAGCCAATAGCACTGCCAATCCGCAATGGTTGGTATATATCTGAAAATGAGGATATTAAGAGCGATAATCAAGGCGTTATCGCAGGTGGTCTGCTAAATGCGGCTGCCAAGTTCCCGAATCTTGTGATGCCGGTTATAAACCATAAAAACCTTGAGAAAGAGAATGGTTTAGTTGCGTTGAACGAGGCTTTCTTTAACGACGGAGTATTTATCTATGTTCCTGATAATGTTAAAGTTGAAAAACCTGTACAGATAATTTCCTTAGTTAATACTAAAGAGCCGTTGTTACTGAACAACAAATACGTGATCGTATTAGGCAGAAACGCCGAATTGTCTGTGATTCAGTGCGATGATTCAATAGAACGCGAAAATGCCTTCACCAACAATGTAACTGAAATTCACATGGGTGAAGGTTCGAGACTGCACTTTTACAAAACTGAGAACAAAGATGCTGATTCGATTTTGGTAAATCACGTTTTCGTTCATCAAAGCAAGGATTCCGTATTCAACTCCACAGCCATAACATTCAATGCTGGCTGCACATGCAACCTTTTCAACGTCAACTTGAACCAACCTGGCGCAGAAGCCAATCTTCATGGTCTGTATCTTGTTGACAAACAGCAGGCTTGCGATAATCACATCTTCATCAACCACGCATCTCCAGACTGCAAAAGTTATCAGATGTACAAAGGTATCATGGATGACGAAGCAATGGCAAACTTCCATGGGCATATCCTCGTAGCGCCTGATTCACAGCGTACATCAGCATTTCAAACCAATCGGAATCTGCTGCTTACCGACAAGGCACACGTTACCACTAAACCTTTCCTCGAAATATACGCTGATGATGTGCAGTGCAGTCACGGCGCCACTGTGGGCCAATTAGATGAAGAAGCACTCTATTACCTTAGAACACGCGGCATTGGAGAGGCAACAGCGAACAGACTTCTGATGTTTGCATTCGCGAATGATATTGTGCAAAATGTTGAGATTGAGGCACTTCGCGACCGTCTCAGCAACATGGTTCAACATCGCTTGCAAGGTGAACTTAACGTATGCTCGCAATGCATGTTGAGTGATGATATAACATTCCCGATACACCTGTAATAAACTGTATAATGACAAATAAAAAACCGACCCAGAATTGAGTCGGTTTTTTTTATAGCGTCTATACATTTACTATTGTCTGAAGGTAACGGGAACTTGGTAGAAACAACGTACGGCCTTACCCATATTTTTACCAGGTTTCCATTTAGGCATTGCCATAACACCACGTACTGCTTCCTTGTCACACTCTGGGAACAATGGAACCTTTACTTTTGCATTACTTACACGACCGTCTTTTTCGACAACGAATTCGATGAGGACTGTGCCTGTAATACCGTTGTTACGAGCCACCTCAGGATATTGAATTTCTTTGGTCAAGAAAGCGTTAAGAGCTTCAGGACCTCCAGGAAATTCGGGCATTTCTTCAGTGAACAATACAGGAGGATCTTCGTCTGCTACATCTTCAACGATTTCTATCGGGTCGTCTGATACATCTTCGATAACATCGTCTTCATTGAAATCTACAGAAAAGTCGAGTTCAGTGTTAACCTTGACGTTATCTTCCACAATGTTGATCACAACCTCTGCCTGTTGTTGCTGAGGTTCCGGTGGTGGCGGAGGAGTTTGATCGGTTGCGATCACATCCTCATCCATTACTGTGATGAAATCATCATCAACCATTTCAAATGCAGGAGCCTTGTCTTCACTTGCGAAAAGCTCGAAACCTGCATAAACAAGACCTAAAACAACGGCAAATCCAACAAGCAGGAACAAACCCCTCTTGTTTTCCAGATTTCCTTTGTCTGTTTTCTTTGCTATCATATCGATATGTTTTTAACGTTAATTATCCACTATATTTAGGATTGCGAAAATACAATTTTTTTAGATATAACGATGAAATCAATTTTTTTATTGTGAATTTTTTAAGCTATTTTCTATGCAGATGAAAAATGCCTTCTGCACTAAAAAATTGTACTTTTGCGCACTTTTTTCACGTATATCAATAACAAATCACATTATTATGCTTATTTTAGAAAAACCATTTGTATCCGAAACACTTATCAAAACAGCCATAGAAAATAATATTCCTGTGTTGAAAAATTCTATGTCTGAAAAAATAGTATCCGAGGGATATAAACTTAATTTATTGAACGACAATGAATTCGTAAAAGAATATGAAAAACGTGGCAGAATCTACACCATGTCGGAAAATGCTTTAGGATGGCTCGTTGAGAATCTTCCCGACAAAAATTTGTTAGACAAAATAGCACTTTTAAAAGACAAAGCCACATTTCGCAGAATTTGCAGCGAAATGTATCCCGACTTCTATTTCCGCGAGGAAGAGATCAACAATCTTGACAAAATCCAGTCAGAAGAACATCATTTTCCATTAGTCTTGAAACCATCTGTAGGTTTTCTTAGTGCAGGCGTTTATGTGGTGCACAACTACGATGAATACACCACAGCAGTAAAAGACATTCAAGAAAATTTCCACAAAGTCAGTTCACAATTCCCCGAGTTTGTGATTGGGACTCACAAATTCCTGATAGAAGAATACATACGGGGCGAGGAGTATGCCGTTGACACCTATTTCGACGAGAATGGAGTTCCCACTATTTTGAATATTTTCCACCATCGGTTTGCCAATGAATCAGACACATCCGACCGCCTTTATTGCTCGAGCCGAAGTCTCTACGACCAATACGAGGAACCATTCATGAACTTCCTTGTTCAACTCAACAAAGTGTTGGAACTGAAGAACTTCCCGATGCATATTGAATTCCGCTATGATGGAAATAGAGCAATACCTATCGAAATCAACCCCTTGCGATTCGCAGGTTTTTGCCTCAACGAACTGCAGACGCACATCAGTGGAACCCACCCTATCGTTGCATACCTGAACAATATTCACATAACAAAAGAGGAGATGTGGAAAGGCAAGGAAGCCGATACCTACAGTTTCCTCGTATTGGAGCGACCTGCAGATTCAAAACCTGAAGAAATCTTCAATGAAAAGAAATTCCGGGAAGATTTTATGGATGTTTTGGAACTGCGTCCGTTAGCCGATCCGACCGTTGGTGTTGCAGCCACCGCATTCATCCGCACCGACAACGCACATAAGGCAGAATTGGAGCACGTTCTCAACCTTGACATGCACGATTATATGACATTATAAAATACACTAATATTGGCGGATTCTCTCGTCAACGCGGAGAATCTCATCTCTCAGCTGGGCTGCTTTCTCGAAATCCAATTCGGAGACAGCCCTTTCTAATTGTTTGCGCAAATCTTTCTTGCGCTTCTCCAATTGTTCGATATTGTACATGGAGATATCCTCAGCCACAACCTTGGAAGAATCTTCCTTCGGTACATATTTTGCGTTTTTCGACTTCTTTTTGTCACCAGACGACTCCTGGTTCATAAAAGGAGAATCCTCGGATTTCACAACTCCTTTGGGCGTGATATTATGGGCTTTGTTATAGGCTATCTGCTTGGCGCGGCGGCGGTTGGTCTCGTCAATAGTAAGTTGCATCGACTTTGTCATTTTGTCGGCATAGAAAATAACCCTGCCATTAACGTGGCGCGCTGCACGTCCTGCAGTCTGTGTGAGCGACTTTACATTTCTGAGAAAACCCTCCTTGTCGGCATCCATTATAGCCACAAGCGAAACTTCCGGCAAATCAAGTCCCTCGCGCAGCAGATTAACGCCTACAAGAACGTCAATTGCGCCCGCGCGCAGATCCTGCAATATCTCTATCCGGTCCAAAGTTTCTACATCGGAATGGATATAGCAAGAACGGATGTCTATATTTATCAAATACGTGTTCAGTTCTTCCGCCATTCTCTTGGTGAGAGTGGTGACCAACACGCGTTCTCCCTTGTCAACAGTATCCTCAATTTCACGGAGGAGGTCGTCAACCTGGTTGGTAGCGGGGCGCACCTCAATAGGGGGGTCCAAAAGTCCGGTAGGCCGCACAACCTGCTCAACCACAACGCCATTTGACTGCTCCAACTCATAGTCGGCAGGAGTTGCACTCATATATATCGTCTGTCCCACCAAACTCTCAAATTCGTCGAACTTCAGCGGACGGTTGTCCAAAGCGGCGGGGAGGCGGAAGCCATACTCCACAAGGTTGATTTTTCGCGAACGGTCGCCGCCATACATTGCACCTATCTGAGGAACTGTGACATGGCTTTCGTCTATCACGAGCACAAAATCATCAGGAAAGAAGTCCAGAATACAGAATGGGCGCATCCCGGGCTCTCGTTTGTCAAAATACCTTGAATAATTCTCAATTCCTGAACAATATCCAAGCTCTTTCATCATCTCAATATCGTAAGTCACCCGGTCATACAAACGCTTAGCTTCGAGATGTTTTCCAATCGACTTAAAATACTCAACTTGTTGTCCAAGATCTAATGTTATCTGGTTAATTGCCTCATTCATTGATTGTTGTGTAGTAACAAAGAGGCTGGCCGGGTAGATTACAATATTGTCTTCTTTTGTAATAATTCCACCGCTTTCAGCTTCAATAACAGATATGCTTTCTATTTCGTCATCCCAGAAAATGATTCTGAAAGCATGTTCTCCATACGGTGGAAATATATCAACGGTGTCGCCCTTCACACGGAACTGACCAGGCAGCAATTCCAACTCGGTGCGTGAATAGAGACTCGAAACAAAGGCTAAAAGTAACGTATTTCTGTCAATTTTCATTCCTGTTTTGACATGAATCACATTTTTTGCAAAATCATCAGGATTTCCAATGCCGTAAATACATGATACAGAAGCCACAACGATAACGTCACGTCTGCCAGACATAAGTGCTGCCGTGGTATGAAGACGCAGTTTTTCTATCTCATCATTGATTGAGAGATCCTTTTCGATATAAGTATTTGTAGTAGGAATATATGCTTCCGGCTGGTAATAATCATAGTATGAAACATAATATTCCACGGCGTTTTCGGGAAAAAACTGCTTGAATTCGCTGTAAAGCTGCGCCGCGAGGGTTTTGTTATGACTTAAAATCAACGCCGGTCGGTTGACTTCCTTCAAAACATTAGCAATGGTAAACGTTTTGCCAGAGCCAGTAACACCCAGCAATGTCTGCGCTTTATCGCCATTATTCAGTCCTGCTACTAACTGTTTTATTGCCTCGGGCTGGTCACCAGATGGCTCGAATGGAGACGAGAGCTTAAAATTCATTATAATATATTTGCAAGTTGCTCTTTAAGCTTTTCAAGTTCATCCTTCATGCGTACGACAATCTGTTGGATGTCAAAATCGTTGCTTTTAGAACCCATGGTATTGATTTCGCGACCGCATTCTTGAACAATAAAGCCTAATTTTTTACCATTATCCTGATTGTCGTGCAGGGTTTCTATGAAATAGTCGCAATGTTTTCTGAGGCGTACTTTTTCCTCTGTTATGTCTAATTTTTCAAGGTAGAAAAATATCTCTTGTTCAAGGCGATTAGGGTCATATTGAATTTTTGGAGAGAGATCGGAGAGGGATTTTTCAAATTTTTCACGAATTTTGACGATTCTGTTTTCTTCAAATGGAGTAACCTCGTCGATCATATCTCTGATATAGAGAATACGTTTTTCAAAATCAGCTTCAAGTACACGACCTTCAGAAGTCCTGAATTCGTCAACCTTCTGGCAAGCAGAAACGAGTGCGTTTTTTACCTGGTTCCACAACTCTTCGCTCACCTCTTCATGAGGAGTGGAAATAACGTCGGGCATACGAAGAACTTGCAAAAAAATATCGCTGGGAACTGGGTTGTTAAGCGACTTGGAAAGGTTGGTTATAGTGTTGAAATAAGATTTGGCCAAATCTTCATTAATAGACACGGAGGAAGTAACTGCGTGATTTTCAACTGTTATTGTAAGATCAGCTTTGGCGCGAACGATTTCTTTGGCAACGATAGAGCGGATTTCATTTTCAAAGTTCTTGAACAGCAACGGGATGCGGGTATTAAGATCCAATTGTTTGCTATTAAGCGTGCGGATTTCAACAGTGATAGTCTTGTCGGAGGTTTCAACGCACGCGCGGCCGAAGCCGGTCATTGATTTAATCATATCAAAAAATTATGTTTTAAAGAACAGACCAGAGGTCGATATAAAAAAAAAGACTCAGAAAGGTATTGAAGGATACTTTTCTGAGTCTTGAATATAAAATGTTATTAATTAGCGACTTTTTTACCAGCGGCGTAATTGATTTTAAGGGCGTTATTAGCTCTGAGCTCCTGTTTGATAGTATTAACATAACGCATTTGTACGTTTTGGTCAACTTTCAAAGAGAAAGTCAAACGGTCTCTATCTTGAGCGTCGCGGGATTCCTTTTCAGTTCCTATGAAGTCGCGTACATCAGCTTTAAGGTCTTCAGCTTTGATAGTCTGGTCGTTCAATTGTACAGAAACTTCGCCAGGAGGGAGGGTATTTTCATTTTTAGAGAGTGGAGCACCTATGTAGATATTAGCTACGAGAGACTTTTTCTCCAATTTTTGAACTTCAGTAGCTTGTGGTGGCTGGAATTTAACCTTCAGTGAAGCTTCGCGCATGGTAGTGATAACCATGAAGAAGAACAAGAACATGAAGATAATATCAGACATAGAACCCATATTCAGTTCGGGAGTCTCCTTTTTTTCGTCTTTTCTAAATCTTGACATAATCTTGAATTTTAAGGTTATTTAGCACCATTATTACTATAGTCCATTGGAGGAGCCTCAGAGATATTCATAGGAATAGCCTGAGTGACTGCACGTTGTGCGGCAGAGTCAAGTGCATCATATTTTTTTCCAAAATATTGGAGAGCGGTTTCATCGCGGAGTTCATTAACTGCGCGTTGAAGTTCATTTTGCACTTGCACGTACATATTATAGCTTGTTCCTTGGTCGTTTGTCAAAGAGACAACTCCCTTAGACACTGCAAAGTCTCCGATTCCGTCGATGGGTTTGCTTACCTTTTCAGGCAGAGACGGGTCATTGGTAGGATTTGCGAAAAATTCTTTAGCTTTAGCTTTAAGATCACCCACCATAATCACATCACCATTCACAGAAATCTCATCACGGAAGTTAACCAGCACGTTAAGTACGTTTCTCCTATTGATATCGACTTTGACATCTTTAGCGTCGTCAGCTTTTGGAGGTGGCAACTTTCTTGGAATACCTTGTTCGGTATTGATTGACGATGTAAGCAAGAAGAAGGTCAACAACAGAAATGAAATATCTGACATTGCGCCCGTGTTCAAGCCTGGTGTTTTTCTTTTACTCATGTTAATTTCTATTTTTAACAGCGTTCATAATCAAGGTGACAATAATTGAGAGTATTGCACCGAACAAACATACATAGAATGTGAATACGGCTGAGTTCACCATCTTGTAGCCAGAGCCGGTCATGCCTGCTTTGATTGCTGAAGGGCTCAATGTTGAGGTGCCTACAATGTAACCGATAATTGCGGCAATGACAAGGGCTGCAAGACCTAACAGAATCTTGTATGATGATTTGAAGTTTTTAACAATTCCTGAGAACAAGAAGAAGAGCATTAGGAAAGCGGCACCAATGCCAAGGATGTAGGCAATGATGATGAAAACATTCTGGAGCTTTGCACTTCTTCCGAAGCTTTTAAGATCGTCCTTCATTGTCTGGAGGTCGGCAGCTTTCTTTGTTTCAGAAGCTGTAGTGTTTATTTGGTCGGCTCTGCCGATAAGGGCATTGGCAGACTTTAAGTAGTTACGTTCTACAAGGTAGTTTTGTTTAACAGCTGAGTAATCTGCATTAACTTCTTCAACATATTTGTCGAGGTCTTTAAAAGAATTAACCTTGTTAAAGCCGTCAACATATTTCTGTTTGTTGTCGCATTTTGCAAAAAGGCCTTCTGAACGATTAGCAAAATTAGCTTTATATTCCTCGAATTTAGCTTCATCATCGATGTTTTTCAAGTCTTGGAGGAAAGTATAAACGATATCCTTTTGTAATTGGACATCTCTAAGTTTGCTGCTACGATCTGAAGTCTCCTTTTGGTACTTCTCAACTATAGCGGGAAGGTTTTCAACGGTGGCTGCTTCAAAGTCCGCTACCATGGCAGGTGTTTGGGCTTGTATTTCTTGAGCTTGGATATAGTTTTCCTTCTTATCTGCATCGAATGAGAAAAAAGAAAAAGCAATAGCCAATATGCAGTCCAAGATCGCAACCGTAAATATGACTATATTGATTATTCTATTTTTCATTATACAACGTTTTATAATTAATATTGTATATATAAGAATGTTGGGGATGGTTAAAATTATTTATTTTCTTTATTTTTAACCAGGATATCCATGAAGGAGATGGTAGCATCTTCCATATCGTTTACGATAGCGTCGATGCGAGTAAGAAGATAGTTATAGAACACTTGGAGGATCATTGCAGAGATCAAACCGAACACGGTTGTCAACAAAGCCACCTTCATACCGCCGGCAACGATAGTAGGAGAAATATCACCTGCGCGCTCGATGTCATCGAATGCCTGCACCATACCGATAACGGTACCCAAGAATCCCAAAGAAGGAGAAAGTGCGATGAAAAGGTTGATCCAGGTCATGTTGTTCTCTAACTTAGCCATTTGAACGGCACCATAAGAGGTGAGAGATTTTTCAACTGAGTCGAGGCCTTCATCATAGCGGTCGAGGCCTTGATAGAAGACAGCTGCGAGAGGTCCTTTGGTGTCGCGGCAGAGTTCCTTGGCTGCATCAATACCTTTTGTTTTGATAGTGTTCTCAATCTTGTCCAAAAGTTTGCGTGAGTTAACAGATGAAAGGTTGAGATAGAAAATACGCTCGATAACGAAAGCCAAACCTAAGATCAAGCATATCAACACAGGGGTCATCCAAACTGCACCACCCTGGATGAATTTATCTTTCAAAACATAGTGCAAACTTTGGTTAACAGAATCGTCAGGGTCTTCGGTTAATTCAGCCTGAGCAGTAGCGGGAGCTTCTGCAACCTCTTCTGCCACTTGTTCAGTTGCAGCAGCTTCGTCAGCTTTCTGTTGTTTTTGAGCAAATGCTGTGTTTGCAGTACCGATGGTCAGGAAACCAATAACGGTAAGTAATGCGATAAGCTTTTTCATAATTACTTGAAATTTTTTTATTAAACTATTTTTACTTTACTGATTATCAACCTAATAAAAGAAGCGGAGAGAAAGGGATTCGAACCCTTGAAGCGCTTTTGGCGCTTACGCGCTCTCCAGGCGCGCGCCTTCGACCACTCGGCCATCTCTCCAAATTTTTCAGGCCGTAAAAATACATTTTTTTCCTTTGTAAAATCACCCATTTTTCAAAAAAAATTTAACTTTATAAAAAACCTATATATTGGTCGCTTTTTTTGTATCTTTGCCGCAAATTTATTACAACAATTAATACATCATATTTTATTAGTTATGAGTAACGTACATAATTTTAATGCAGGACCATGTGTCCTTCCTAAAGAAGCAGTTGAGTCAACAATCAACGCAATCCGCAATTTCGACAACACAGGCGTTGGCCTTATGGAAATCTCACACCGTACCCCGGGTTGGGAACGCATAATGGCAGAAACCCGCCAATTATGGCGCGAGCTCCTCAATATTCCTGACGAATACGAAGTCCTTTTCCTCGGTGGCGGCGCAAGCACACAATTCTACATGGTGCCAGCCAACCTTATGAAAACCAAAGCAGCTTATCTCCAAACAGGCGTTTGGGCTAAAAAAGCCGCTAAGGAAGCCAAAAACTTCGGTAAAGTTGATATCATCGCCTCTTCCGAAGACAAAACTTACAACTATATTCCAAAGGGTTGGACAGTTCCTGCTGATGCTGACTACTTCCATATCACAACCAACAACACCATCTACGGTACTGAAATCCGCAAAGATTTCTCTGCAGCAGAAGTTAACAACGTAATGCTCGTTGCCGATATGTCTTCCGACATCATGAGCCGTCCAGTTGACGTGACAAAATACGGTCTTATCTACGGCGGCGCCCAAAAGAACGTTGGTCCTGCTGGTGTCACCTTCATCATTGTTCGCAAAGACATCCTCGGCCAAATCGGCGACCGCGCTTACATGAACCCACTGCCAACAATGGTTGACTACCGCACACACGCCGCTGAAGAAGCCAAGAACATCTCAATGTTCAACACCCCTCCTGTTCTCCCTATCTTCGTAATGCACGAAACCCTCCTCTGGCTCAAGAACACAATCGGCGGAGTTGAAGAGATGAACAAAATCAACTTGAAGAAATCAAACCTCCTCTACGAAGAAATCGACCGCAACAGCATGTTCGTAGGCACCGTTGCCAACAAGGAAGACCGCTCTATCATGAACCACTGCTGGGTTATGGCTCCCGGTTATGAGGACAAACAAGACGCTTTCATGGCATTCGCAAAAGAATGCGGCATGATCGGCATCAAGGGCCACCGCTCTGTAGGCGGATTCCGCGCTTCCCTCTACAACGCCTGCACCGTTGAAGACGTTGAAGCTCTCGTTGCTTGTATGCAGGAGTTTGAGAAGAAGAATAGGTAGTTACAAATTAAGAAATTAAGAAACTAAGAAACTAAGAAATTAAGAAATTAAGAAACTAAGAAATTAAGAATGGCTAAGAGGAATGTGTTGAAAGAGAAGAGTTATGCTTTTGCCATTAGGGTTATCAGGCTTTCAAAGTTTCTTAAAGAGGAAAAATGTGAATATGTATTTTCAAAGCAGATTGTCAGATGCGGCACATCCATAGGGGCAAACATAGAGGAGGCCGCAGGCGCACAATCTGACAAGGACTTTATAGCCAAACTGCATATTTCACTAAAAGAATCCAAAGAAACGCACTACTGGATAAGATTGTTAAGAGACACCGATTACATAACACAAGACATGGCTGCAAGTATGCTTTCGGATTTAGACGAAATCATCACTATGTTGACCAGAAGCTTAAAGACATTGAAATCAAAAAACTCTTAACTCCCTAACTCCCTAACTCCCTAACTCCTTAACTTCTTAACTTCTTAACTCCTTAACTTTTATTGTCAATAAAGAAACAAAAATAAAGAAAAATGAAAGTACTCGTTGCAACACAAAAACCATTCGCAAAGGCCGCTGTCGATGGTATCCGTGCTATCGTTGAAAAAGCCGGTTATGAATTGGCCTTGTTAGAAAAATATGAAACAGCTGAGGAACTTTATGCAGCTGTAGCAGACGTTGACGCACTCATCGTACGTTCAGACAAAGTTACCGCTCAAGTTGTTGACGCAGCCAAAAACCTCAAGGTTGTTGTACGCGCCGGCGCCGGCTTCGACAATCTCGACCTCGCCGCTTGCACAGCCAACAACATCGTGGCTATGAACACCCCAGGCCAAAACTCAAACGCAGTTGCTGAATTGGCCATCGGCATGATGATTTACATGGCCCGCAACACCTTCAAACCAGGCACCGGCGCCGAACTCAAAGGCAAGAAAGTCGGCATCCAGGCTTACGGTAATGTTGGTCGCCTCGTGGCTGAAAAAGCCCGCGCCCTCGGCATGGAAGTTTGGGCATTCGACCCATTCGTACCAAAAGAGAAAATGGAAGCTGAAGGCGTTGTCGTTCCTGCTACATTGGAAGACATGTACAAAAACTGCAACTACATCTCCCTCCATATCCCGGCTAACGACCAGACTAAGAAGTCTATCGGCAAAAACCTCGTTTCGCTCATGCCTAAAGGCGGCTGCGTGATCAACACCGCCCGCAAAGAGGTTATCAACGAGGAAGAGCTCATCGCCCTTATGGCCGAAAGAGAAGACCTTAAATACTGCACCGATATCGCTCCTGAAGCTATCGACGAATTCAACAAATTCGAAAAACGCTTCTTCGCCACACCTAAAAAACAGGGCGCAGAAACAGCAGAAGCCAATATCAACGCAGGCTTGGCAGCAGCTAACCAAATCGTTAACTTCTTCGTTAACGGAGACAAGAAGTTCCAAGTCAACAAATAGTCTTAAAAACCATATTATTTTTATACGTCAGACTCTCGGGTCTGACGTTTTTTTTTCTATATTTGCACACGACAAATTTGCGAATAATAAATTAAAGAACAAACAACAACAATTATGGAATTAAAGGGATCAAAAACCGAAAAAAACCTGCAAACCGCCTTCGCTGGCGAGTCTCAGGCAAGAAATAAGTACTCCTATTACGCCTCAAAAGCCAAAAAAGACGGATACAACCAGATTGCAGCCATCTTTGAAGAAACAGCGGCAAACGAAAAGGAACATGCAAAAATATGGTTCAAACTGCTCCACGACGGCAAAGTGCCAGACACAATCACCAACCTTAAGGACGCTGCCGACGGTGAGAACTTCGAGTGGACCGACATGTACGCAGAGTTCGCCAAGACTGCCCGAGAAGAGGGTTTCAACGACATCGCCAACCTCTTCGAAATGGTAGGTGAAATCGAAAAGCACCACGAGGAACGCTACAGAAAACTGCTCGCCAACATCGAAGGCGGCATCGTTTTCTCACGCGACAACGACATGATATGGCAGTGCAGCAACTGCGGCCACATCGTCATCGGTAAAAAAGCCCCTGATGTATGTCCGGTTTGCGACCACCCGCAGTCGTATTTCCAAATCAAAGCCGAAAATTTCTAATCAACAATATTTTTAACACCAACAAATTTTTAGATTATGAAGAAAAAATTCATCTGCACAGTATGCGGTTATATACACGAAGGCGACACTCCTCCTGAAAGATGTCCAATGTGCAAACAACCAGCCGAAAAATTCAAGGAACTTGTGGAAGACAGCAGCTCGCTGCAATTTGTGACGGAACATGTTCTCGGTGTCGGCAAAGACAGCGACGAAGAGATGATCAAGGACCTCAACGCAAATTTCATGGGTGAGGCAACCGAAGTCGGAATGTACCTCGCCATGAGCCGTCAGGCCGACCGCGAAGGCTACCCGGAAATAGCTGAAGCTTTCAAACGCTACGCATTTGAAGAGGCTGAGCACTGCGCCAAATTCGCAGAACTCCTCGGCGACATGGTTTGGGACACCAAGACGAATGTTGAAAAACGTATGCTCGCCGAAAGCAGTGCCTGTGCCGACAAGATGCGCATCGCAAAACGCGCCAAAGAGATGAACTGGGACGCCATCCATGACACAGTTCACGAAATGGCCAAGGACGAAGCCCGCCACGGACAGGGCTTTGAAGGCCTCTTTAACAGATACTTTAAAAAATAATCCAACCTGTTTTTAATCTTTTAACCGCCCCGGTTGTCTCTACCGGTGCGGTTTTTCTATTTATGAAAAATATGTTGTTGAATTTTTAAGAATTTTTAAGATACCACCATATAAAAAAAGTATATTTTTGCCAGTTGAATTACAATGCGTAATTAGAATAAAATTTGACTATAATTATTAACCCAAAAAATTAAAAAAAAATGAAAAAAGTATTTAGCGTATTGGCTGTAGCAGCCTTAGTATTGGTCATCACAGGTTGTACACCTCAAGAAAAAACCTTATCTGACTACCTCACACAACAAACAAAAGGTTGGGTTCTTTCTTCAGCTACTTCATCTCCTGCTTACCAAATGTCAAACGGTGAATTCGTTAGCGACCTCGTTAACGGCGGTTACCTCTATGACTGGGAGAAAGAATACGTTATCATCTTCAATGAAAACGGTAGCGAAATCGTAAAACCTGGTAAAACTGTTGCTCCATCTGCAGAACAAGGTTACATTGCTGAAACTTCTCTCGGCAACTGGACAATCACAGAAACCGCTGCTGGTGACATCCTCGAAATGCAAGTTCCTTTCTTCATGGATGATGAAAAAGAAGTTTGCAGAATTATCTCTCTCAACGACAATGAGTTGAAAGTTAACTGCACAATCAACGACGATCCTGTTGTATCAAAGGGCACTTACACCTTCACTTTAACATTCGTTCCAGCTAAGTAATTATCAATCAAGGAATAATCATTTAAAATTTAGAATAAGATGAAAAAAGTATTATTAGCAGTATTGTGTGCAGGCCTTTTCTTCGCTTGCGGTAACAAAAAACAAGCTGAACCTGAAGCATTGATGGATACAACTCCTGCATGTGAGGAAGTTGTTGAAGCTCCAGTTGAGGAAGTAGCTCCAGTAGAAGAAGCAGCTCCAGTAGCTGAAAAAACTACACCAGCTAAGAAAACCACAACAGCTAAAAAGAACACAAGCAGCACAGGTTACACAGCAGCAAAGAAAAACTCAGCTGAACCTACTTTGAAAGAGCAAGCTGAAGGCGCAGCTAACCGCGTTGCTGGCAAAGCAATCGAAAAAGCTGAAAAAGACGCTACTAACACAATCGTTAACTCAGGTAAAAAACAAAGATAATATCTGATTAATAATTTGAAAAGCTCCGATATTCTCGGAGCTTTTTTTTTGTACCTTTGCGGCCACAAAAACAATATCATTATGGCAGCTTTAACAAGTACAAATTACAATTTCCCGGCGCAAAAGAATGTCTATCACGGCAAAGTTCGCGATGTATATTTCTTGGATAACGACCTTATCATCATGATTGCCACCGACCGTATCTCGGCTTTCGATGTGATACTTCCTAAGGGAATCCCTTCAAAAGGTCAGATACTCAATCAGATAGCATCAAAATTTCTGGATGCAACATCCGATATTTGTCCTAACTGGAAAATAGCCACCCCCGACCCAATGGTGACTGTTGGCAAATGTTGCAAAGGGTTCCCCGTTGAGATGATAGTACGCGGGTACCTGTGCGGCAGCGCCTGGAGAAGCTACCAGAAAGGGAACCGCAACCTCTGCGGAAACATACTCCCCGACGGAATGCGCGAAAACCAGAAATTCCCGACACCCCTCATAACCCCTACAACCAAAGCCGAGCAAGGAGAACACGACGCTGACATCTCCAAAGAGGAAATCATAGCTAAAGGTTTGGTTTCCCCTGAAGACTATGCTGTGCTCGAAGACTACTCCCTCAAACTCTTCCAACGCGGCACTGAAATCGCAGCACAAAAAGGTCTTATCCTCGTTGACACTAAATACGAATTTGGCAAAAATAACGATAAAATCTACCTTATTGACGAAATTCACACCCCTGACTCATCACGCTACTTCTACTCTGAAAACTACCAGTCACAATTTGAGAAGGGTCTGCCGCAAAAACAACTTTCAAAAGAGTTTGTACGCGAATGGCTTATGGCAAATGGATTCCAAGGACTTGAAGGTCAGCAAGTTCCAGAGATGACAGACGAAGTTGTAAATAACATCACCCAACGTTATATCGAACTCTTCGAGCATATAACAGGCGATAAATTCACGCCAGCCGACAACCACAACGTTGAGGAACGCATCTACAACAACATCAGCAACTGGCTCGCAAACTACAGATAATGCCAACTCTGAAGATTGTGAACAAGAAGGACCGCTTCTCGCTGCCGTTGCCCCACGTAATTTGGATTAACGGGAGGCAATTAGGGGTCATGAACACGCCCGAAATCAGCATTGACCTGCCACAAGGCGATTTTCTTCTCAAAATACAGAGCGTTTTCCCCCTTTTTTTCGCCACCAAATTCATAAAAATCAAACTTGATGTATTGAACGTGGTGACGTTTCAGAACCGGGAAAAATGGTGGGACATCTTGTTTACAATCGACCTTTTGTTCTGGATTGCGGAGTTGTTCTTTGAGCTGCCGCATCCATGGAATCTGGTTTACAAGATCATAACTAACGGATATTTCATCATTTGGCTCATCTACGAATTTGTAATCCGCGAAAAATACTACAAAATAGACAGTTATAGCACTATTTTAGACAGTCAAGAAAAAATTAAGGCTGAAAATTAATTATTTTGTTTTAAAAAACTCTTGACAAACGCTTATAAATATTGTATCTTTGCACGCCAAATTTTTATTAAATGAAATTATCTGAATTTAAGTATTATCTGCCCCAGGAATTGATAGCACTGCACCCTGTGGAAGAGCGCGACGAGGCACGCATGATGGTGCTCAATAGGAAGACAAAAACCATTGAGCACAAGTTATTTAAGGACATCATTGATTATTTTGACGAAGGTGATTTGTTTGTGATGAACAACACCAGGGTATTCCCTGCCCTGCTTTTTGGGGAAAAGGAACAGACCCGCGCGCAAATCCGGGTTTTTCTTCTTCGGGAATTGGATGAAGAGAGCCGTTTGTGGGACGTGTTAGTTGATCCGGCTCGCAAAATCAGGATCGGTAACAAGCTCTCGTTTTGCGAAGACGACAGTCTTGTGGCCGAGGTTATCGACAACACGACATCCCGTGGCAGAACCCTGCGTTTCCTTTTCGACGGAGACCACGAAGCCTTCAAGAAAAAACTGATGGACTTAGGCACGACACCGCTGCCCAACGACATCCAGCGTCTTCGTGATATAGAGCCGGAGGACGAATCCGACTACCAGACTATCTATGCAACGGAAGAAGGCGCTGTGGTCGCACCAGCAGCCGGTTTCCATTTCAGCCGCTTCCTGCTCTCAAAGATGGAAATCAAAGGCATAGAACGCACATATATAACCCTCCACGCCGGTCTGAGCAATTTCAACGACATTGACGTGGAAGACCTTTCAAAACACAAACCGGATTCCGAGCGCATGATCATCCGCGCCGACGTGGCCGACAAAATAAACCAGTCCAAACAGGATGGCCACAAAATAGTGGTGGTGGGCACCACTACAATGAAAGCCCTGGAATCTTCGGTTTACGACAGCGGCATGGTTAAGACCACCGAAATGAACGGGAAGGAAGACATGTGGACCAACAAGTTCATCTACCCTCCATACAGATTCAAAGTCGCTGACGCGATGGTCACCAACTTCCACGCTCCCCAAAGCTCAATGCTTATGATGGCTGCGGCTTTCGGTGGCTATGAATTCGTGATGAAAGCTTACAAGGAGGCTGTTGCCGAAAAATACCGTTTCCTCACATACGGTGATGCAATGTTAATAATTTAGCAATCAAATAATTCAAAATATCATGTCAAAATCATATCAAGAAGCAGGAGTTCGCTTGGAAGCCGGTTACGAATCGGTGAGACTCATCAAAAAACACATAGCACGCACAAACCGCCCCGGCATGATGGGCAACATCGGCAGTTTCGGAGGCATGTTCGACCTCGCCTCTCTCGGCTACAAGGAGCCGGTATTGGTGAGTGGAACTGACGGCGTAGGCACGAAGCTTAAATTGGCGTTCATGATGGACCGTCACGACACCATAGGCCAGGATGCCGTTGCAATGTGCGTGAACGATGTTCTTGCCCAAGGCGCAGCACCCCTTTTCTTCTTGGATTACATCGCCGTAGGCAAAAACGAACCCTCTAAAATCGAAGCTATCGTGAAGGGTGTGGCCGACGGCTGTGAAATGTCGAACTGCGCACTTATAGGCGGCGAAACAGCCGAAATGCCTGATATGTACGATGAAGACGAATATGATATTGCAGGTTTCACTGTGGGCGCCGTGGAAAAATCCAAACTCATTGACGGCTCAAAAGTGAACGTAGGTGACGTACTTGTCGGTCTCGCATCCTCCGGCGTACACTCCAATGGCTTTTCATTAGTGCGCAAAATCGTGTTCAAAGACAATCAACTCGACCTCAACACCAAATACGAAACACTCCCCGACACTCTCGGCAACGTTCTGCTCACCCCTACCCGCATATACGTCAAGCCAGTATTGGAGGTGCTGAATAAAATTGATATCCACGCCATCTGCCATATCACCGGCGGCGGGTTCGACGAAAACATTCCTCGCGCCCTTCGCCCCGGACAAGGCATCTTCGTGGACGAAAGCAAATGGCAGAAACCTGCCATCTTCCCATTCCTTGAAAAATATGGCAAAATCGACCACCGCGAAATGTTCAATGTATTCAACATGGGCATCGGTATGGTCATGATGGTTGATCCAAAAGACGCTGAAGCCACTGTGGAGATGTTCAACAACCTCGGCGAAAAAGCATACATCATCGGCGAAGTTACCGATAAAGAAGGCGTAGTTGACATCAAACTTCAATAATGAAATTCATCGGACCGCACGTCAGTGCCTCAGGCGGCGTTGAAAATGCACCACTTAACGCCCTCGCTGTGGGAGCCACAGCCTTCGCATTGTTCACCAAAAACCAACGTCAGTGGTTTTCCTCTCCACTGACCGATAAGTCTGTTGCCGCTTTTCAAGAAAACTGTCTGAAAGCCGGCATATCCGCGGATTATATCCTGCCTCACGACAGCTACCTTATAAATCTCGGCAGTCCAGACCCCGAAGGATTGGAAAAATCCCGCAAATCTTTCATCGATGAAATGGCACGATGTGAACAATTAGGGTTAAAAATGCTTAATTTCCACCCTGGAAGCCATCTGAAAAAAATCCCTTTGGAGACGTGTCTTGACCTTGTTGCAGAAAGCATCAACATTGCCCTTGATAAAACTCATGGTGTGACTGCAGTGATAGAAAACACCGCAGGACAAGGCTCCAATGTGGGGTTCAGTTTTCAACATTTGGCACATATTATCAGCAAAGTGGATGACAAAAACCGCGTAGGCATCTGCATTGACACTTGTCACACCTATTCCGCGGGCTACGACCTCAAGACCGAAGATGGCTATGAAAAAACCTTCGAAGAATTCGATAATGAGGTGGGTATCAAATATTTACGAGCAATTCACCTCAACGACACAAAAAAAGAGCTCGGCAGCCGCGTTGACCGCCACGACAGTATCGGCAAAGGTCTGCTTGGAATTGATTTTTTCGAACGTTTCATGAAAGATCCGAGATTCGACAATATGCCACTCATCCTTGAAACACCCGATGAAACTCTTTGGACAGAGGAGATAAAATTGTTAAAGGGTATGGCATAACCATAGTATTCAATAAGAATATTTAGAACAAAAACTGTGAGATATTGTATTTTGCAATCCGATTGGTGTTAAATGAATTCAATTTCTGACATATCATCATCTGGTGAAATAACATCGTCGTTTGAGAACATCTCAGACACTTTCACATCGTATTCAGAAATTCCATCTTCAGGCTTCAATCTGCTGTACAAGGCTCAACGCTACGGCAAGTGGTTTGTACTGAAGGGATTAAAGCCGGAGCACAGACATGAAGAGGTGTATCTTAACCTTCTGACCAAGGAGTTCGAATTAGGGGTGAAGATGGACCATCCGCACATCGTTCACACCATGAGTTTGGAGCGCGACCCCATTGCCGGTCCGTGCATCGTGATGGAGTACGTTGATGGCCTCACCCTGCGCGAGTTCCTGTCGCAGCACCCCTCACGGAAGGAGCGTCTAAGGATTGTGAAAGAGTTGTTAGAGGCGATGAGCTACTATCACAGTATGCAGATCATCCACCGTGATCTCAAGCCCGACAACATCCTCGTCACCCGCAACGGCCACAACGTGAAGATCATCGATTTCGGGTTGGCCGACACCGACTACCACGGCATCCTGAAGCAGCCGGCAGGATCGGACAAGTACGCCGCACCCGAGCAGAAGAGCGGTGGCGTGGCGTTGGACTGCCGTGCCGACCTCTACGCCTTCGGGGTGATTCTGCGGCAGATTTTCCCGCACGCGTACCAGAGTGTTGTCCGCAAGTGCACGCAGCCCGACCGCGAGAAACGGTTCGGCAATGCGGAGGAGATTCTGCAGCGGATGGAGCGCCGTCAACGACTGCTCCCGATACTCGTCATCCTGACCGCCGTGGCCGTCATCGGGATAGCGGCATGGATGTTCTGGACAAAAACACAGGAACATCCTGCCGAAGAGCAACCTATTGAGACGAACGAGACGCAAACGCTTTCAGAACCTTCCGTAGAATTCGAGAAAAAAGAGGAAATACCATATCAAGCTCCGTCACAAGAACTGTTGAACCAAGTGGAAACACCCGCCAAGACTCCGAACACAGTCGTGGAGAAAACGGACGGAGAACAGATTCCGGCAGAGGTGAAAAAGAGTGTCGAGCAGGCGGTGGATACGCTTTTCCGTCAGTTCTGGAGTTGGAAAAAGTCAGCGGAAACACGTGGACTGTCGGCTGTTGAGAAACTGTCGGAATATGTGCAGTCGGATTTTTTCAAAAACAACTACGAGATACGGGAGCGGCACCGCGAGGCCGTAGTCAACGACATATTGCGGCGTTACCCGCAGTGCGCGTCCGAGCGGGAATCGTTGGTGACCTTCTACAATTCCCTGTTTGTGAATAAGATGATGGTGGTGAACAACGTGGTGTACGAGTGGCAGAAGGCAGCACGTTAATCGCGGAGACAGCGGACGGAACAGCCGTAATTCGGCAAGGCACCGCCAAAGCCTGTTGTCGAAAGGGATGGCATCAGACGGAAAACAGTCTGATTAACGGTTGACCATATTCTTGCCTCGCCATAAACAAAAGAGTCATTGAAATAACCAACATCAAGGGCAGAAAACCCCGTGGCATTGTTGGCGTTCACATTATTGTACACGGCACAGGCATTGGATGTACTGTTTGTACTACACCACACTTGAGAAGCCAATGCTTTGGCGATTTGATTGCTGTCGCCACCGCATACATATTGACCTTGGCTGCCCACATAACTCTGGAGTTGTTCCCATTCTGTCTGACTTGGCACGTGCCAGCCGTTGGGACAGATGCCTTGCACACCACTCGGGTTTAAATTGCTGGCAGAGTCACCATGCATCACTGCAATCCAATTGTACAAGTAACCGTAGATGGTCACTTCACTTTCGTGGCCGTGGGGTGGATATCGGTAAGCTGTTGTATTGGAAGTTGTATTACCAGCTGGAATCTCTGTGCCATCTGCATAGTGCGTGGTGCGCAGGTTCTCCCTCATCCAGCATTGGTTGCCAATCTGCACGGTATGATAGATGTTACCGTCATAATCGGTCACAGTGTCTGCACCGGGACAGGTCTGGGCATCAATCAGAATGCTGTCATTGATCGGGTGAGTGGTGGTGAAGACCCGCTGTTCCCCGTAGGCCGTGCCCGCGCTGTTGGTGGCGTATGCCCTGATATAGTAAGTGGTGCCGGGAACCAGGCCTGCAATGCCGCTTGTAAAGCCACCTGTGCCGTGTCCGTCCGTGGTATGGCTGTCGCTCACAGTGGGGTTAGGCGTAGTGCTCCAGCAGACACCGCGCGAAGTCACGGGAGTGCCACCGCTTCCCGAGACAAAACCACCAACCTCGGCTGACATAGAGGTGATGTCTTCAATTTTGGCAGTGGTCACCAAAGGTGTTACCGCAATAGAACTGTCCACACCCGAATCATCGAGCAGACAGCGGACAGATGTAGCATAGCAAACAATATATGGGTGTATATTTATCCCGTCATAACTTATTTCAAGTGTGGCTGCGCCATGCGTTCCATAACTGAAGTGCTCTGTACTAGAACGTATGTCACAAGACACTTCGGAATTAGTAAAACCAAATTGGCACATTTCATAGCCAGCATGTCCTATAGGTATAGCCGAGAACCCAGTAGCGTTGTTGAGGGGGTGATTGTAGTTTGCAAAGCAAGCGTTGACACCGGTACAGAAATCCCATCCTGTGCTGGATGACAACGCCTTGACAATATTGCTGGTGTCTCCTCCACAACCATATTGGCTCTGGCTGCTCACAAAGTTAATCAACTGCGTCAATTCAGTTTCGCTTGGCACGTGCCAGCCCTCAGGGCAAATGCCCTGCACCCCACTCGGATTGGCATTACTACTGGCCGCACCGTGCATCACCGCAGCCCAATTGTAAAGATATCCGTAAATGGGCACATTAGCACTGTTGTCATTCGGATAGTAACGATATGCTGTGGTTTCGGAGAGTTCCGTGCCAACGGGGATGATGGTTCCATCAGCGTAGTGTATGGTGCGCAAGTTCTCCTTCATCCAGCATTGATGCCCAATCTCCACCGTTTGATAGACGTTGCCATCGTAGTCGGTCAGCGTGTCAATACCGCAGTAGAAAGGCGGTTGCGTGGTGAAGCTCAGCTGCTCACCGTAGGTGGTGCCCGTGCTGTTGGTGGCGTACGCTCGCACATAATAGGTGGTGCTGGCTGTCAGTCCGGTGATGTGGCTCGTGAAGAGGCCAAGGCCGTTACCGTCATTGGTGTGGCTGTCATCAACTGTGGGATTCTGCGTCATGCTCCAGCATACGCCACCTTGTATTGTGTTTGCACCACCCGTGGCGGTCACATTGCCAATAACGGTGGCTTGTGATGCCTTGACGTCCGTCACACCGAGGGTGAGCACAGAGGGCAGTTCCGCCTGCGTATCCAAAAAGAGCACATCGCCATAGGTGGTCCCTATTTCCGTCTTGGCGTATGCCAGAAAATAATAGCGTGTGGCTATCTGCAAATCGCTGACCATGCTATGGAAACTTCCGCCACCTGATCCGGCTGCATAATCGGTTGCCCCAATTAACTGATCGTTGTCGGCGAACAAGAAGCCGCGGTCAAGAACAGGATACTCAGGGTTCTCCGTCACCAAGCCGTTCAGCTGTGCCGACGTGGTGGTTATGTTGGTGGCCGGCTCGGTGGTCACCATGGGCTGCGGCAGGTTGAAGGTGAGGGTGATCAGCTCCGAGGCGTTTTGACTCTGGAGCACCGGGTCGCTGGAGAAATCCGTGCCCGCGATGTGGGCACTGCCCTGGTACAGCATCCAGTCGCCGAAGCTGAACGGCAGATTGGTGCTGCCCTTGGCGTTGTCATCCGACTTTGCCATTTGAGAAGAGCTGCTCTTGCCGAGGTATTCGATGCGGTTCTGTCCGGCGCTGCCCGCGTTCACCATCTTGATCCGCACCGTGCCGCCGTCCGTGCGGGCACTGAGCAGGTAGGTCTGCGGACTTGCCAACCACGCCCGGAACAGGTGGCTTCCCGGCTCCAAAGGACCCTGATAGGTGGCTGCCACGAGGCCGTTCACATCACAGATTTCGAGCGTCACTGCCGAGGCTTCCGGCAAGTGGAGCACGAAGTCCGTCATCCCGTTGAAGGGGTTCGGCACGTTTTGGAAAAGGCGCACCCCCTTTCCCTCCGATTGCGGGTCATGGATTCCGACAGGCCCGATGGTGAGAACTGTGTCGGGGTAGTAGAGCATCTCCTGCCAGTGCTGGGTGACGTTCTCCACGGTGACGGTACTCAACGGGACGTGCTGGCCGTATTGGTTTTGGCCTGTGAACTGAAGGGTCGCCTGGTCTTGCGCCTGAAGCGTGAAGATGGTGGACGACAGTATCGTTAGAATGGTGGTTACAAATCTTGTATGTTTCATTGTTTTGCTTGATAATTAGAATCTTAGATATTGCTCGTCGGCTTCGGAGAAGGCGTTGCATTTGTACAGGTACTGTAACATCTCATCGGTGGACCGACCATAAAGCGTTGCGGTAAAACGATGCAGCATATCCATAACTTTCAGGTATGCAGATGGATCTTTTTGACGGCTTAACTTCCTTAAAGCGAGCAAATAATCCTCCCGACAGACTGTAGGAACGATGATTTTCGCCTCTCCCGCGTGGAAAAGCTCCGCGTTCATCATCATCCGTGCCACCCTGCCGTTGCCGTCGTCAAAGGGATGGGTCTCACTGATGAGAAACATCATATAGACAGCCCTTGCCATTGGAGAGGAAAGAGCGGCATAATAGCTGAATCCCACCTCCAACGTGCCAGGAACTAACTTGTAATCAACGAACTCCGTGTTTCCTGCCCGGTTGTTACGCTCCTTGAACTGCCCGGGATGCAAGTCGGGCCTTCCCGACAGCAGGATGGCATGGCGGCGTTGGAGAATATCCTTTAGATCTTGGATGGACTCGGGGCATTGCTGCATCTCACTGCGGTTAGAAACCACATTGAATGTTCCTAATATGTCGTGGGAGTCTTCAGAACGATGGGCGGCTGGCAAACCGGACTCCACAATTCTCCGGGCTTCATCCACCTCGAACTCCGTTCCTTCGATATAGTTCGAGAAGTAGCTCTCGTAAAATGCAACATTCCGGTACTCCAACTCGGAGGAGACCACCGGATATGAAAGAAAATGATGACTTTGCAGGGCATCGAACAGTGTCTCAAAGAGATCCTTCCGATTCTCGTCGTAGGGTGCTCCTGCGGCCATGGCCTTGATTGTAGGTGATGCTAAAATATCTGCGGTATGCGTGGCAAGAATCGTCGAAATCAGAATATTGATTCGTTTGAACTCCCGATCCATACCGAGGCGTTGTGCCGTGGCACGCAATTGGTCCCGATAGCCGTTCAGCGCATCCTCGCCGCCGGCAATCATCACACTTCCCAATTTCTTTTCCACAACTTCCTGCGGCAGGACCTTGGAACTTTCCCCTTCTTTCTTGGTTTGCTGCATGTTTTCCAACATCCATCTGTGTTCACTGGCAATGAACATGTTTCCGTATCTCATGTCTTTTTCGTCTGGGGCAGGGCCTTTGAGAATATGGACGGTCACCCCTGGCAAATCCTTGACGTTCCGGTTGGAATTTCCGGTCAGGAAAAAGTTTCCGGAGGAGGTGATGCGCATTTCGTGGGCACTTCGGTGACTGATGACTGTCCCGGGAAAACGCCACATCAGAATATGGAGGATGTTGCGACGGACAATGTTCTCCGGACTGTCTACGAGGTTGGAAGAATAGATTTTAGGGGCTATTTTCCGCAATTTTCCCTCAGAAAGCAGTCGGGAAATAGTCCTTGACACCTCCGGATTCGAAGATGCGAACACAATTTCCTTATTCAAGTCAAGCTGGACCATACAAATTTTCGCGAATAAAACGCGCAAAAATACAAATTTTCGCGAATAAAAACGGCTGACACACAAATTTTCGCAAAAATAGGTTCGGCGGTGCGATCTACGGGCGGCACTCCATCGCCACCCGGAAGCGGACGGAAAAGAAGCCTAAGTTTTCTGAAAAAATGTCGCTTTGAGGACTACTTGCATTCAATCTCCACGTCTTCGCATAGGTTGTTCCATTGTTAGTCTGTTGAAAAGTGGTTGACCATAAATAAGCATATTGGGAGAATGCAAAATAGCCATTCATTGCATAGCCTGCCGACATGGGCGAAAAATTTTGAGGCGTTGTTTGTTTCAGGGTCATAGCCGATGGTACACTCCACCTGAACTCTATTCCAGTTTTTAGATGAAGCCAAGGCCTTGGCTGCGTTTCCGCTGTCGCCGTTGCAAACGTATTGCGGATGACGTTCTCCACGGTGACGGTGCTCATCTTGGGCTATCAAATTTTATGGGTATTGTCAGTTTAGACTGACTCTTGGATCAAGCCACCCGTAAATGATATCGCACACAATATTGATTATCACCAATATTATTGAAACATACAGCAGAGAGCCCATGACAACCGGAAAGTCGTATTTGTCAAGGCCGTCCAAGATAACCACTCCCATGCCTTTCCAATCGAAGATATATTCCACAAAAACAGCTCCTGCGAGCAGACTGGCAAGCCAGCCCGATATTGCTGTTATCACAGGATTAAGGGCGTTTTTGAGGGCATGTTTGACAATTATGGTAGTACGGCTCAGTCCTTTTGCTTTAGCGGTGCGTATGTAATCCTGCGACAATACATCCAACAACGAATTCTTGGTAAGCTCTATTACCACTGCCAAAGGACGAATTCCAAGGGTCAAAGCCGGCAAAATCAAGTTTTTAAGGTTTACATATTGACCTGCTCCATAATCGTCAACGGTGTATAGGCTGCCGAACATGTTCAGGCCTGTGATATCAGACAAAAGAAATGCAAAAATCCATGCAAAGAGAATAGCCGCAAAAAACGACGGCACTGACATTCCCAACACTGATACTGCCAAAGCCGTCTTGTCGAACCAAGTATCCTTGTATAAGGCGCAAAAAATGCCGATTATGATTCCTACAATAAGAGCAAAAAAGATAGAAACAATAGCCAAAAGCATAGTCTTTGGAAATGCTTCGGCTATTATTTCGGCCACCGGTCTTTTACTTTGGTAGGATCGTCGCAGATAAGGGGCTTTCAGCACAATTGCTGATTTCTTCATCTGAAGCACTTTGACGTAGTGATAGTTGTCATCATTAAGATAGAAAAACGACTCTTTATCGTCAGTTTTGTGCCATGAAACAGGGGAAACATCATTAAGATAGGCCAGATATTGGACACCTAACGGCAGATCGAGACCCATCTCTTTACGAATAGCTTCTTCCGTGTCGAGGTCGCTGCGCTGCCCCATAATCATACGGGCCGGGTCTGAGGGCAGCACAGTAAACAGGAAGAACACAAGCGTCACCACTCCCAACATAAGGAGCAATCCATAGCCTATTTTCTTTATGATGTATCTTAACACAGCAAGATTATTGTGTCAGATGATTATTATTTGCCGAAAGCAACCTCGTATTCTTCGTAACCTTCAATAATATCACCCACTTTAATATCGTTGCATCCATCGATATTCAGACCGCAGTCTTGGCCTGCCACAACCTCTTTCACATCGTCTTTGAATCTGCGCAGGGAGCCTAATTTGCCGGTATAGATAACGATACCGTCGCGGATAAGGCGAATCTTGGTATTGCGCTGGAGCTTGCCATCCAGAACCATACCACCGGCCACATTGCCGACCTTTGAAATATGGAACACTTCGCGGATTTCGATGTTGCAGACCACTTTCTCATGGATTTCAGGTGAGTGCATACCTGCGATAGCGTCTTTGATTTCGTTAATTGCAGTATAGATGATGGAGTAGGTGCGTATGTCGATTTGTTCAGCCTCGGCCATTTTGCGGGCACCTGCAGACGGACGTACCTGGAAGGCGACGATCAGTGCATTGGAAGCGGTGGCCAACATGACATCAGTTTCGGTAACTTGGCCCACAGATTTATGGATTACATTAACCTGAACCTGTTCGGTGCTGAGCTTGAGCAATTCTCCGGCGAGAGCTTCAACTGATCCGTCAACATCACCCTTAACAATGATATTGAGTTCTTTGAAGTCGCCTATTGCAATTCTGCGGCCGATTTCTTCGAGGGTGACGTGTTTTTGGGTTCTGAGGCCCATTTCGCGTGCGAGGCGGGCGCGCTTCGTTGCTATGCTGCGTGCCTCCTGTTCAGATTCGCAAACCTTGAACGTGTCACCGGCCTGTGGGGCCCCGTTAAGACCAAGCAAGAGCACCGGTGAGGCGGGTCCTGCTGATTTCACAGATTGGTTACGCTCGTTGAACATGGCCTTGACCTTGCCGAAACAGCTGCCTGCAAGTATAGGGTCACCGACTGAGAGAGTGCCGTTTTGTACAAGCACTTTTGCCACATAACCGCGGCCTTTGTCTAAGGCAGACTCGATAACAGCACCCACACCAGGACGGTTTGGATTTGCCTTCAGATCGAGCATTTCGGCCTCTAACAGCACTTTTTCAAGAAGTTCGTTCACGTTTACACCATGTTTTGCATCAATCTCCTGACATTGGTATTTGCCGCCCCATTCTTCAACCAAGATATTCATATTGGCCAATTCCTCACGGATCTTGTCTGGGTTGGCGTTAGCCTTGTCTATCTTTGTGATTGCGAATACCATGGGCACACCGGCTGCCTGGGCGTGGTTGATGGCTTCAACAGTTTGTGGCATCACCGCATCGTCAGCTGCCACAACTATGATACAAAGGTCGGTGATTTTGGCACCGCGCGCACGCATGGCAGTGAAAGCCTCATGGCCAGGAGTATCCAGGAATGTGATCTTTCTGCCGTCCGGCAAACTTACCTCATAGGCACCGATGTGCTGTGTGATACCACCGGCTTCACCGGCAATAACGTTGGTCTTGCGGATATAGTCAAGCAGAGATGTCTTACCATGGTCAACGTGACCCATTACAGTGATGATTGGGTGACGAGGTTGCAGATCTTCCTCGTCGTCAACATCAGCTTTGGTGTTCTCGTCTTCCTCGTCGGCATCTATAAACTCAACCTTGTAACCGAACTCTTCGGCCAACATAGCTATGTTCTCAGCGTCAAGTCGTTGGTTTATGGAAACAAACAGACCGATGCTCATACATGTGGATATGATTTTTGTGACGTCAATGTTCATCAAAGTGGCCAATTCGTTGGCTGTGATGAACTCGGTCACACGCAAAGTCTTCTGGTCTTCAATAGCTTGAAGTTCTTGTTCCTCAATACGTTCGTGTATAAGCTGGCGTTTCTCTTTTCTGCGTTTTGCTGCGGTGGTGTTCTTCTTCGTATTGTTCTCAAGACGCATCTTGGTCTCTTTGATACGACGATGAATATCCTCCGCCGAGATTTCAACCTTTTCGGGTTCCTGCTTGCGTTTCTTGTCTTTGTCCCTCTCTTTTTCATCCTTAGGATTAGGAACATTGGATGTTTTGACAGGTTTGGCAACGCGTTTTCTCTTTTTCTTCTTTTTATCCTGATTCTCAGAATTTTTGTGATCCTCTTTTTTTGAATTATCCTTGTTTTGGAACATGGATAAGTCGATAGTTCCCAAAATCTTGGGTCCTTTTAGCGGATCCACAACGGTTTTGATGTGTTCAGGTTCAGGAGCTGCAGTAGCGGCCGGTTTCTCTGTTTCTGCCGAAATATTTTCCTTTACAGCATTTGAAGTCTGTATTTCTTCAACTTTTTCAGACTTTTCAGCCTTTTGTGCTTTCTTCTGAGTCTTTTTGTCCTTGTCCTTGTTGGATTTTTTAGGCTTGAGGGCATCAAGGTCCATCTTATCGATGATTTTCGGACCCACAACAGGTTCAACAACCGTTTTAATATGTTCTGGCTCGGCGGCTTTTTCAGGTTCAGCCGGAGTGTTTTCTTCAGCTTTTGGTTCTGCCTGTACAGTTTCCGCTGCGGGTTGCTCCTGAGTAACGGGTTTTTCCTCCTCTTTGTTCTCTATTTCAACTGTTTTCTCCTCTTTTGGTTCTTCTTTTACAGGTTCAGCCGGAGTTTCTGTTTCAGAAGATTTTTTCTTCTTGCCGCCATTGAGGGCTTCAATAGGAATAGTGCCAAGGATTTTTGGTTCTTGGACTGGAGTGTGGGTAATGACAGGGGCCTGCGCTCCGATTTTTGTCGTTTTAATGATAACGGCATCGGTGTCGCTCTCATCCTCTCCATTCTTTGAAGCGGTGGTCTGAGGTTTAGGCTCCTCTTTTTTTGCTTTTTGAGGCATTTTTTGGTCAGATTTCTCCTTAACCATCTTGTCCTTTGCCAGTTCTTTTTGCAGGCATTGGTACATTTCAACGGTTAGTTTCATATTAGGAGAAGGATTGTTGATTTCAAATCCATTCTTCGTGAGGATATCTATGACCCTTTCTTGTGAAACGTTAAACTCGCTCGCTGCTTTAGGCAGACGTGGCGTTAATTTTTTTTCTTCCGGCATATATTTATTGCTTAATTTTCTATTCTTAACTTAACAAAAACAAAATTTATGTAGTAGAATGATTATTTGGCAAGTTCTTCCTTAACTGCAGCGATCATGGCATCAACGGTCTCCTCTTCGAGGTCGGTGCGACGGATAAGTTCATCGCGGCTGAGCGCCAGGATGCTTTCGGCAGTGTCGCAGCCGATGCCGATGAAGGTGTCGATAACCCATTGGTCGAATACATCGTTGAATTCAGTCAAAGGAATCACAAATTCTTCCTTGATATCATCGCGATATACATCAATCTCATAGCCAGAGAGTTTGCTTGCAAGTTTGATATTATATCCGCCCTTGCCGATTGCGAGCGACACTTGGTCGGATTTCATCAGAACCTTGGCTGTCTTGTTCTCTTCATCGAGTTCAATAGATGATATTTTAGCCGGATTGAGAGCGCGAGCGATGAGAAGGTCTTTCTTAGCTGTGTAGTTGATGATATCGATATTTTCATTGCGGAGTTCGCGTACGATGTCGTGGATACGGCTGCCTTTCACACCGACGCAGGCGCCCACGGGATCAATACGGTCGTCGTAAGTCTCAACGAGAACCTTGGCTCTTTCACCCGGAACACGCACGATGTCTCTGATGATGATGACGCCCTCTTCTATTTCCGGGATTGCACGTTCCATGAGGCATTCGAGGAATTTAGGGGATGTTCTTGAAAGCAGGATGCGTGGAGAACCGTTCACAACCTCAACTTGGGTGATGATTGCTGTCAGACTGTCGCCTTTCTTGTAATAGTCGGTAGGTATCTGTTCAGACTTCGGAAGAACCATTTCAACCTTGTCGTCATCAAGCACGAGTATTTCCCTTTTCCATACCTGGCTCACCTCGCCTGTGATGATTTCACCTTTGCGCGGCTCGTATTTGTTGAAAATCACGTCTTTCTCATGCTCCATGATCTTGTTGCTGAGATTCTGGCGAAGTGCCAAGATCTCACGGCGCTGGAAGTCGCTAAGCTTGATCTGTTCAATAACTTCCTCGCCCACCTCAAAGTCAGGCTCTATTTTTATGGCATCTGAAAGTGAAATCTGGTTGGCAGGATCCTTCACCATGCCGTCTTCCACGATCTCCAATGAGTGTTGAATTTCAAGGTCACCACGGTCCACGTTCACAATGACGTCAAACTTGGAGTTTGGGCCGTATTTCTTGGTGAGAGCGCTTACGAAAACCTCTTCCAAAATATGCATAAGCGTTTCTCTGTCAATACTTTTCGATTCCTTAAAATCAGCAAACGTGCTTATAAGGTTGATTTGGTCGTCCATCTTCATAATTGTATTATTCTTTATGTCTATTACTTTTCATTTGTACAAAAAAACTCCCACCAAATCGGTGAGAGTTTGTCAAGTTGAGCTAGCAGGACTCGAACCTACACAGGCAGAACCAAAATCTGTAGTGCTACCATTACACCATAGCTCATTGCATTTCATCAATTCGGCTGCAAAAGTACACTTTTTTTTAATATTTCAGCAAAATTAAATTTTTTTTTGTCATTACTTCTTGTACTTAAAGTGATGTTTGTTTGTATATAATTGATTATCAGTGTTTTATAATCTATCTTAAAACAATCGATCTTATACTACAACCGCGATTTCTTAGTTGCTCCCGAATAGCGGTAACAAAAAACAGATACCTAAAAGGTACCTGTTTTTTAGATATTGCACATTGAGACAAAAGTCTCAATAACGTTTCTTACTTAATGTTAGGTTCCTCGAGTCCGAGGTGCTGTTTCTTATCCACAGCCTTGAGGATAATTCCGATGACGAGTGCGGCAACGCCAAGGCATGCAAGCATAACCAAAGGCCATGTGTAGTTATAGGATATTGCTGCTGTCTCTGCATCCATAAGTCCTTGCTCAACCTGAGCGGCGATATCTTGGTTTGTTTTGTCGAGAACCTTGCCGATGAGCAACGGGAAGAGCCACAAACCGATATTCTGGATCCAGAAGATGAGAGCGTAAGCAGAACCGATGATCTTCTCGTCAACGAGTTTCGGAACGCTTGGCCAAAGAGCGGCTGGTACCAATGAGAATGACGCACCGAGAACCAAGATGGTGATGTAAGCAACAACAACGCCGCCAACAGCATTGCCCTTGAACATAGGAAGTATGAAGGCGAATGTCAGGTGGCAGAGGATAAGAAGGAGTGAGCCTATCATAAGCATTGAAGCAGCCTTGCCCTTGTGGTCAACATAGTTGCCCAAAATAGGAGTGATGGCCACAGCCAACAACGGGAACACTGCGAAAATTGTCTCCGCTGTGCCACGCATATAACCCATCCAACAATAAACAACCAAAGCTACAATCGCCAAGGCCATAAGACCATATTTTGCGGTTTTGTTCTTTGAGAAATTGCTTGTGAATGAACATGCGGCTACAACCAACATGATGATGTATTGAATGATAGTCACTGAGCTACCGCCCCAGAATGTGCCGGCTTCAGCAGGTGTGAGCGAGAGGTTGCACTGCAACATGTTCACAGCATATTTTTGGAATGGGAAAATAGCACTGTAATAAAGCACACACAATAATGCTACCAGCCAGAAACCACCAGATGACAAAATCTTGCCGATATCGGAAATCTTGAAAGGATCGTCCTTTTCTTCAGCTTCACCAGTCTGTGAATCCAGTTTTTTGTCCATGAAGAAATAAACGATAAACATCATGAGAGCGATACAAAGAAGCACAACGCCGAAAGCAACTGAGCGGGAAACGTTTACGTTGCCGCCGAGTTTTGCGAAGAACGGTGAGAAGATCATACATGTGGCAACACCCAAACGGGCCAAGGCCATTTCAGAGCCCATTGCCAATGCTGTTTCACGCCCTTTGAACCATTTTACAATACCGCGTGAAACAGTAATGCCGGCCATCTCAACACCACATCCGAAAATCATGAATCCCAATGCGGCAACCTTTGCTGACGCCGGCATCCCTTCATAGAAAGGAGCTACACCCAATTCCTGGAATCCTGGAATATAGTTCAAGTGATTGGTGAACCATGTCTCAACTCCACTACCAATGAAAGCATCTGATACGGCATAATACTTGATTAATCCTCCTATGAGCATCACTGAACCTGAAAGAACAGCTGTGAATCTCACACCCATCTTGTCAAGAATGATACCTGCAAAAATCAAGAAGAACACAAAAACGTTAAGGAACGTCTCTGCACCCTGCATTGTTCCAAAAGCAGTTGAATCCCAACCCCTTGTTGATTGCATGAGGTCCTTGATAGGGGAAAGTATGTCCATAAAGATGTATGAACAGAACATGGCTAACGCCAACAACAACAGCGCCGTCCATCTCATGGCCGCACTGTCTCGCAATGTCTTTTTAATTTCTTCCATATAGATATTTTTTGATTATTAATTCTTTCTCTTCCGAAGGTGCAAAATTAACAAATTTTAATACTTAATTCTCATCTTTTTTATTGGCACTGTTTCTGACCAAATCCATCAGTATATAACCTGTCAAAATGCCCCACAGTGACATGAGAACAGGACTGTTTTTCAGAATGTTTTCGGAAAACTGACCTGACTTATACCAATAGAGTAGCGACAAGGTCAGACCAGCGAGCATGCCAAAGAGGTGAAACCATGAGAAGTTTTTTCGCCAAAAGTCATTGTTTGTTGACATCGTTTATTTTTTCGTATTGGTAATTGAAATAGAGAGCTCTCACTTTATCGCGGATTTGGTTATCGCTCCAGCGCACCAAATCGTAATAGCTGAAATGGCAGTACATCATGAAGTCGAGGAGTTCATCGCCGGTGAGTCCTGTGATTTCAGAAACGATTTCGCGATTATATTTTTGATGGACACGGTTAACTTCTTCCTCGTAAGTGAGCATTTCGTTGTAAAGCCTGTTCATTTTGGCTTTTTTGCTGTATTTGTCGTAAAGGAACGAGATGGGTGACATGGTCATGGTGCCGCCCAAAGAGAGGATGTTTCCACCATCCTTGTAAACAGCGTTGGCCTTTTCCATTTCAGAGAGTTTTACATCTTCGGCACGTTTGTAATATTCTGGGAGCTCAAGAGTTACAATGTCCTTCTTGAATCCTTCGTAGGAAGGATTAATGCCTATGATTGTCACCTCTTTAAGCATTGTGGCCTTGTAATAGAGGAAGAAATCCTCAAAACCATAATAGACGCTCTTGTCAACAACGGCCACCAACTGTCTGAACGTGGATTTGGATATGATAAGGGTGTCGTTAAGGGAAACAACAATCTCAAAACGGCCGTTTTTGTCGGAGAAGGCGTATTTTTTGGTGTTAGTATTATAGATGCTTGCACCGCTTAGCGGCTGGTATGTGATGCCATCAAAGACGCGCGCAACATACTTTTTCTGCTGTGCGGAGAGGCTGCAACAGAAAAACAAAACCGCCAAAAATACGAACATTTTTTTCATGGTCGCAAAATTACAAAATGTTATCAAATATTCGGTATCCACCAAAATTTTTCATTTGGGTAAAAAAAGTTGAAAATTATTATTTCAACAATAATAAAAGGTGGGGTGCGGGTTGCCGACAAAGAGATATACGTCTGCAGGCAGCATTACAACGCCACCCTGAATCCAACGGAGACGCTGGCGGCGGTGTCGTCGTAGGCATTGCGACAGGCATTGCGGCAATAGGCGGGCAGGTAGGTCCACGCGCCGCCGCGCAGCAC
Source organism: uncultured Bacteroidales bacterium (assembly GCA_934699095.1). Taxonomy (GTDB): domain Bacteria; phylum Bacteroidota; class Bacteroidia; order Bacteroidales; family WCHB1-69; genus F23-D06. The sequence goes on from CAKUVI010000004.1 coordinate 71,440, forward strand.
GAATTGGCTCCCAGACCCGGCAAGCGGGTTGATTTGCGGCGTGGCGGGGTACGGCCCGTAGGCATCCGAACACCACTCCCACAAGTTTCCGCTCATATCGTGTAATCCTAACTCGTTAGGATGTTTTCCGCCCACTTTATGCAATATTTCCCCGGCGTTTTCATAATGCCAGGCCACATCGTCCGCGTTGTCGCTGCCGCTGAAACGGAAATGCAGCGAGCGGGAACCGCCCCGCGCGGCATACTCCCACTGTGCCTCGGTGGGCAGCCGGAAAGGCAACCGGGTCATTGCACTCAGCTTCTCCAGAAACCGCAGCGCCTCGCTACGCGACACATTATAGGCAGGGAAGTCGTCGTCTTTTCCATACTGTTCCGACCAGTCCAAATCGTAGCCCATTACCACACGCCATTCGCGCTGAGTGACCTCGAATTTGCCGACATAATAATCATCGAGCGTCACTTCGTGGACTGGACTCTCGTTGCTTTGTGCATCCGGATCGTAGTTGCTGCCCGCAAGGCCTGCACTCTGCGCTCCCATCTGGAACGTGCCGCCCTCCACCCGCACCATATTCGCGATCAGGTTCCGGACCACGGCTTTCTGCTCCTCGCCGATGTCCTTTGTGTCGGCCCAGTGGACGAGAATCCCGTTGACGTTGTCCACAGGGGTGAAATCTTCGTTTTCATAGATGTAATCGCCCTTCACAAAGACAGGATCCTTGCCGCAGGAAACAAAGGCAGCCCCAACTGCAACAAGAAAAACCACAACAACCAATTTAATATATCGCAAGTTCATAACACTCAACCTTTAATTCCTAATTCCTAATTGAAATCCCACCCCCATCCGCACGCCCCAAGCGCATCTAACATCGTTGATCGGGTTCAAATTGTACACCATCCAGCAGGCTTCTGCCGAGAGTGCCACGCCCTTGACATGGAACATCACGCCGAGCGAGGCCGTGGGACCGTAATAGCTCCGTTTCGGGTAATGGTGCCAGCCTTGGTCGCTTTCGAAGTTGAGTGTGCGGTAGCCGTAACCGGCCCCGAGATGAACGGAGACCAGCTTGTGCGGGCGCACAACGAACCCCAATTGGCCTTCCATATAGGTAGTCTTGGAGACGCCGGTGAGGACATAATGCTCGTCGGGAGTGAATGGGGAGAAGGCCCCTCGGAAGTTGAAGTTGGTCATCGCGCTGAGATACCAGCCGAAGAACTTCACCGTGCCGACCTTGAACCCGAACGACCATTGTGGCATGGCGGTGTATTGGGCGTTGAGGGTGAAGAAGGTGGTCAGCGGGAGGGTGTTTATGTAAACCTTTCGCTTGGCCGCCCGTTCCTGCCGTTCTGCAGCCTTCTCGGCGGCAAGAAGGTCCCGGAGACTGGCCTTGACGGTGTCGGCGGCGGTCGTCTGGGAAGGTGGTGGCGTGTTTCCCGCCATCATGGTGGTATCTCCCCTACCCTGCGTTAAGTCTAAGTCTATGTTATGGTCATCCCCTTCGTAGTCCATAGCCAGCCTGAAACCCGTGGAGGCGTCGTTCCCGCCGAGGTAGAAAGACGGGGTAACATCTGGAAGAATACCGGAGCGGACGGCACACGTCCATTCTGACTCTGTGGGGAGGCGATATTGCATCTTCGTCTTCTGGTTGAGCCAGAAGATGAAAAGCTGCACCTCATCGCGGGAAACGTTGGTTACCGGCAGGTAGTCGTCGGCTTCCCTGTCGGTTTGGGTGCCCATGATTTCGTTCCACAGCCGCCGAGTAACCTTGTGCTTGGCGATGTAAAAGCCTTTGGCAGTGGTGCTTGACACATTGTCCTTTGAAGTGCAGGACGGCACAAAGCTCATCTCGATGACGGGGCTGCTATTGTGCGAGATGTCGTTTTGGGAATAGAGGCGTGATGGGAAGACGGTTGATAAAAGACACAATGCCACCATCATGCATAATGTTTGCCGTGATATTGGAATGTCCTTTGTCATGATGAATCGACTTTGGTTTGATTCGGGGATATGAGGGTGCGAAAAATCAATATAGGAACCCGAACAGCCACAGCGGTATTTTGTTTCCAAAGCCAGACTCAATCCCATCGGCGACCACATAGCTGTCTGGTATGTTCCTTATTTGGCCGAAACCTTTGTTCTGGCCTCCGATTTCAAAAATGAATTTCCCATCAACCAGAATATCGCCCTGTTGCGGATAATGCAAACTGTGTTGAGGGGCCAGCATAGCGGCGAAGAATGATTCCCTGACGGTTCCGGTGTAAGCGGGTTGTGCCAGCGCCATCATCAAATCCGGGTTGTCGAACAGGATTTTGTTAGGTTTCCCAAGGGTCTTCAGTTTTTTCCCATCGGCGAAAAGCTGTCTGATGAGAGCCGACCTTTCCAGCAGGGAGAGCAAACGGATAAGCTGGTTACGTGTGGTAGAAAGTGTGGCGCACAGCGTGGATATGTTTGGCGTGAACGGCACGGTCTGCGCTAATATCATAAGAAGCCTCTTGGCCTTGAGAAGAGTTTCGTAGTTGATGTCTTTTTCCACTGCCGGAATATCGTAATCAATGACCGTGTTTATCACCTTACGCAACCTTTCATAATAGCTGTCTGCGGATCTGGTTTCCAAAAGAAACGGATAATATCCTTGCTGGATATATTTTTCAAAATGCGGCAGCAGTTTCAATCCCGACACAAGCGATGAGGTGATTTGCAGGTGGGAAGTCAGGATATCGTCGAGTGCAAAGACGGGAAGTTCTGCAACCCCGTTAATAGCCAAATATTCCCGGAAGGAGAGTCCTCGCAGCTCATACGTGCGCAGGCGTCTCGACAGGTCTGCCTCCGCCTGGTCTATTTCAAGGAGGGAGGAACCTGTGAATACAATATGCATATCCGGGTAGCTGTCGTAAATGTTTTTGATTTCCCGAACCCAAGTCGGATAGCGGTGTACCTCGTCCAAGAAGAGGTGAATCACACCGTGGGTATAGAGGTATTCGACGAGTTCCAGCAATGTGTGGCTGCTGAACCAGATATGGTCAAGGGAGGCGTAGAAGGCAGAAGACAGGTCCTTGAGCGATAGTTTGATATGTTGCAGAAGCATAGTGGTCTTGCCCACTCCGCGTGCCCCCTTGATGCCGATGAGACGCTCCTTCCAGTCTATATCACTATATAAATAGCGTTGGTAGCGGCAGTTTGTCCCCTCAACAAGACGGCTATATGTCGAAAACAGTGCTTGCATAGTTTTCTCAATTTATCGTGCCGCGAAGATACGAATTTTTTCTTATAAGGAAAAATATTTTGGATTTTTTTTTCTTATAGGGTAAAATCGCTCCTGGATTTTCGGCTTACTTCCATTGTCATTTTACTTGATTTTTGTGCTGTACACGATTTTTATCGATAATATGTATAACACAATAAGATTTTATGCAATTTTGCAATCGAATTGCAAAATTGCATAAAATTTATTAGAAATAAGGCAGAACGAACAAAAAAAGATTATTCACATATTTTTGTAATCTTGGATATCTTTTGGGCGAAGTCAGACACATCCTCCACCATTTTCATCGTTTCGTCCAACTCTGCCAGACCCTTTCGCTTCCGTTCTTCTTCCGTCAGGAATGTTTCGTCGAAATCGTCGTCGAATTCAAATTCGAAATAGTCTGTGTAGTCGGGTTTTCGGAACAAGGATTTTTTTCCGCCCTGTTTCTTGGAGGTGACCATAGCATCCAGTAGCAGCCCGAACTCTTCAGCGTCGAACCCCAATGTTACGGCTTTGCGTGTCAGGATAGTTCGGTCGTGTTCGGAGAGCTCGTCCTTCATCAAGGCGGAGCGTATTAGAGGGCGCAACGCCTCAACCCGCGACAATGGATTTGGCGTTCCGTTGTCGCGTGCTGACCGGCGGAAAATGTCAATGTCGTTGGTGTCCATGGCATATTGTATTGTAAGGGTATAAGGTGCAAGCCTGAAATCATTCATGCTTGCACCTTGCTATACGCACAATGAGGTTTTAGACCTCCGTTTCTTCAATTTCCATCTCCTGCCCTTCAACGGCCACCTTGACAACAGGGAATCCGAAGGTCTTGAACATTTCTATGAGTTTTTTCACACCAGATTTGGTGGCCTTTTCAAGGATGCCGTCCTTGATAGCGTCTTCCTTGATTCTATCGATGGCCTTGTTCTTAATATTCACAACTTTCTGTTCATCCCAGGTACCGTCTTCGATGTATATGTCGAAGTCGGAGGGATTAACCAAAACGTCAAAGATTTCTGCTTTGGGCAAAGTCACAAATAAGGTGTCCCCGTTGATTTTAATATCACCATCCGCGAGTTCGCCGTCACCCAGATTTTTGAGGTTGAAACCGGCGCGGACTTTCCCATTGGCGATAATGACGATTTCATCTGTCATCAAGCCTTCTTTTTTACCGAACAGAGTGGCGATTTTATTGCCAATGCTGTTGTCCACGACCTTGGTGGTCTTGGTTTCGCGAAGGATGATTTCCTCGTAAAAACAGGCAGAGGTAAATTCCGAGATCTTCTTGATTTCAGTCACCACATTGGCGGTCTCATCGATTTTGAGCTCGTCCTTTTGGAACAAGTTGCTTATCCATCCCTTCTGCATTGCGAAGTAGGCGGCGCCTGCCAAAACGGCAAGGATAAGAATGATGGAAATGATTGCTTTCAACCATTTTCCTCCCTTTCCGGATCTCTTTTCTCTTTCAGTCGGCTGTTGGACCTCCTGTGTGTTTGTATTTTCGTTTTCCATAATTATTCAAATTTAACAGTGATGATTTCAAAACCGAGTTGACTCAACAAAGACTTGAAGAATGAAGAGGCGTTTTTCTCCGCATCGCTCAAGATGCCCAGGTTGGGCACGTCTTCGCGGATGCTTTTCTCGCCTAACTGGAGGAGATGGTTTTTCTCTTTGGAGGAGAAATTGGAACGAAAAGTCGCCACGTTCTCGTATGCAAGAACCGACTTGTCGGGGGGCATGTTCAAGGCTAACAACTCAGCCTTAGGAAGGGTGATGACGATAGACTTCTTAGCTTCGTCAACCACAATCTTGGAGGCGTCCAGCTTACCCAAATCGATGCCGGCTTTCAGATAAGCCGTGCATTTGAAGAGGATCTTACGGTCGCCCACTTTGTACCACTTCTCGTCATCGGAAGCCTTCACCACCTTTGTCACGGTGTATTCCACTGATCCCAGTTCTGCCACTTCTGTCATTTCAGAGAGCTTCTGGTTCAGCTTTTGCTCCAATGAAATTTGCGGTATGGTCTCCTTATTGCAGGAAATAAGGAGCAACGCTGCGAAAGCAATGGCTGCCAAAATTAAATAAGTACACTTTTTCATTTTATTGATTTTAAGATTGATTGTTATTTGACGTAGTGAATAAACCAAATTATTAGGGCTATTGCAGCGGGAGTGAGGAAGAAGGAGAAAGCAAAGCCAAGAGCGGTTCCAATGCGTGTGTTAAGGAGATCCACTTTGCTTTTCGTCCAACGCCAGCGACGGGGAACATCGACTTCCCATCCGATGAAACCGATGACAAGGCCAAGCAGTGCCAAGCCGGCACCCACATAAAGCACCCACTTCTCAAAGTCGATGCTTCCGTCTTGACGACAACAAACCACGTAATAGATCAGCCCTAAAAAACCAACGACAGGATTGATCAGTTTTTGCCAGATCCAAAAAAACACTTTCATAAAAACGAATTAAATAAAAAACGGATATGGATATGCCGCAACCGGCATGACCATACCCGTCATAATGTAACTTGTTGTAAATAAATTGCTTACCCCCCCCTATGCAGCGTATAAGAGAGCGTGGAACAGTTTTTTGTTGTTTCAGCGCAGTTTGTCTTATGCCACATAAAAGGATTCATAATAGAAAAATTAATCATGCAAAAATAGGATTATTACAGACAGCTGTTTTGGTTCGAATTGGTCCGAATCAGAACCGAAAAAGACAGATGGTGTCTGTGACGGATGACATTTCACGGCAGATATACAATTTACAGGGAATATGGTGACCATGTGTCGGGTAGCAATTGTTGTTCATCATTCAATAAGCAGTTTAAGAGTGTCATCCGCATAGCCTAACTCGCGGCCTAACGACTGGAGGTACAGTTTTTCAGCAGGATGGAGTGTTCCGTCTGCTTTTGCCACTTGTGCCAGACCTGCTAGAAGGGTCGTGGTGTTCATCAAATCGTCATTGAAAACGTTTAGATCCACTTTGTTTTGCTTCGGATTGTCAATTTCAGTGTATAACATAGCTCTGCTTTTGTCGGAAAGGCTCATGGTATTCACCAGAACTTTCAGCATTTCACTTTCTTCTTCCGAATAAACGCCATCAATTAGGGACATGTTTATTACAAGTCTGATTTTTGCGATTTCAATTTGTTCTTGTTTTTCGAAATCGATGATGTCATTCAAGAAAAGGGCTTTTGCGGCTTTGGCGATAGAATAGGTTGACAGCGCATCAACGGTTCCGCCTACGACACCTCCCAATACGGGAATGGCTTTGTGGATGTTGACGAGTCCTTTCTGTCCGAATTTGGTGAACAGACGAAAACCCACCGCCTGATTGATCTTGGTCAACACGGTGCCCGGGAACGCTTAATGGTATAGTGCATGCTTTTTGCGAAGGCTACACATCTTTTTATTTGATTAAGATCACTACTATAGGGGCAGTTAAGTCTCTTTCGGTATTAAGTTTTTTTTGCTCCTATTGTACTTGATTGATGTTTGTGAGGTTTAGTTTTACTTTCCAATTCTCTAATTTTACATCGTAGGTTTTGGCATTTGCGCCGCTAGTTGACAATGCAGTTTGCATATCTTTTTTCCCATTCAAGGATTTAAAATATTTCTTGAACTCCTTCTGGGCATTTGCGCCATTGAAGATTATGGTGCCTATACTATGATGTTTTCCGAGAAACGTTTCCAAAGTATTTGGCTGGCCGTGTATGTTTTTGTCGGAAGATCCATCCCTTTGACAAGTTTTATACACATCCCATAAGGCAACGTTGTTTTTTTTCAGGCACGTTTCAAATTCAGCGTATGTTTTGAACGGAATGCCTTTATTGAGGATGTCGGCCATAATCTTGCGAAAGGAGTTCCCTCGGTCTGCATAATATTCGCCTTTGCATAAAGAGCAGCAACCTGGGAAAGTTCCTAATATGAGTATTTCGGGATGGTCGCCCGTCAACGGGGGAAGACCGGTCAATTCAGACGTGTCTGACAGAATTTGATTTGTTGATTCCATCGGCATGATTCTCTTGATTTTTGATTGGTGATACTTTCCTTTTTTTTAGGCTGCCAAGATTATTTAAGCTCTTTCAGCACATTTTCCACGCTTTTGTCTTTCAGCTTTTTGATTTTTTCATCCAGTTCGGCAGCTTTTGAAGAGTTCATAGCGGTCAGAAATTGTTTCTGGATATCAATAACTTTTTGCAGTTTGTCGCAGCTGTTTGAATCTGAAGTCCATGCCAAGTCCGCCGATTTCATGTATGTGGAGTAAACTTTAACAATATTTTTGGTGGACTTGTTGTTTAATAATTTGTCATTATTTTCTGTGATAACCTTTCGAAGATCAATGAAATTCGCACAATTATCTTGAATATTCATCAAATCATTTAACCTTTTGAAGCTTTCGTTCGTGTCTGATGAAATAGCGACATTATACCCATTCAAATACGATGAGAACGCTTTTGCGACGTCCGCATAGTCTTTGCCGCATTTATCCATAATTTGTTTATGCTTATTCGCCACCAAACCTCTTAAGTCAATGAATTTCATATAACCATGTTGGATTTTTGTAAAATTGTTCAATCGACTTATTGTTTCCTTCAGATCATCCGACACTTTTAAATTGTAGTCCTTATGCTGGGAATTGTACGACTTGGCAACGTCAGAATAATCTTTTCCAGCCTGTTCAATTATCTTGTTCTTGTTATTTTCAATCATCTGTTGCAAATCACGGATTTCATCCCAATCACCCCTAACACGAACTGCTTTGTTGAAAATAAAAGATTTATCCAAATCAATAGTTTTTGAATCAAAGACAATTTGCGTTTGCCAATATTGTGAGCCCTCCTTTTTGTTGTATTTTTCGACTGTACAATACACTGTTTTGTTTGCAACATCCACGGAATCAATCTTATAAGATGCTGCTGGACAAAAGTCCTTTAATTGTTTCCCAAGTTTATCCCGTAAAGGTGACTTGCTGGAGAAAAGTTCGCCCCATATTCTGTCATTGTCATAATCCACGGCAATGACTACATCTGGACCAAATATTTTCATATCAGCTCTTTTTGATGAAACGGATACAATTTTATCAAGGGCTGCTGATGCGAAGTCTTTGAATGCCTTTTCAATTTCTTTTTGTCGGGCTTCTTCAGCGAGGCGTTTCTCTTCTGCTGCACGTTGTAGTTTGGCGGGCCGCCATTCTTGTACATATTGATTGTACATATTAGTGAGTATATCTTTTTGTTCTTGACTCACCCGATAGCCTTGCCATAACGCTGTGGCAGATGATAGTTGCTCTTTATCTTCAAAAAAAACGTTTTTCAACTGATTTTCTATTCTTCTTGCATACCGCTCGAACTCTCCGGTCTTAAAAACCTTCACATCTCTCTCCTTTGTTATCCTAAAATATTTTCCCATCACAAGACGTTCCGAGCGTTTTCTGTCCAATGTTTTGTTACCGCCTATTGCACTTAAACCAAAGCAGTCGTTCCCTTCATACAGAATGGTATTCATAAATTCAGGTCCTTCAGTTCCCAACAAATTTGCAGAGGTGATTTCTACAGAATACCCAGACTCCTCCAGTTCTTCACGGGTCATCTGCCTTTCGGCAAACTTTTTGTACAACTCTTTTTCATCCTCATTCTCTGGAAGAGACCAAATTACTTTTCCATCTTTCCGCTCATAGAGTGACACATACACACCGTTGATGAAATTGTATTCGTTTTCACTTCTTCCATTCTTCCCTATCCATTTGCCTGTATAAAAACCGTCATCATCGAATTGCCCTTTCAAATAGTCGTTCAAAGCAAATGATCCGACTAACACTCCATTTGAGAAGTTCGCAGAAATCGAATACGTTTTTTTCCCATCTGTAGTTCTCGTCATTCTCCATGCACCGTGCGGCATACCGTCCTTGAAGTTGGCAGTCAGAGAAGAAATGGATGTCCCTTTTTTGGAGGCCGTACTTTCTGTGTTGGTTACGGTAACTGTCAGAGTGCCATCTAACCATCCGTCTTTGAAATTAGCAGTAGCCGAGTATTTTGTGGAGCTTGTCACATAATCTTTAAGGGTGCGGCTCCAGTATTTCGGATTTGTCTCGGATGCATTGACCGTGTATTTTCCATGTTTTACGTAGTCGCCATTACTGCCTTCGTAGTAAGAATATGTCAGCGTGCCAGGAACTCCGCAGGAAGTTTCATAATTTTTGTTTACATACGTTTTCAATTGTTGTCCATATGACAGGAAAGAACAGAATACTAACACTAAGGTTAATGCGGTGGTTTTTGAAATGTTTTTCATATTTATTATATTTAAGTTGCTTTTGATTTGTTTGTTTGTTTTCGTTCATGGATTTCCGCTTTCTTCTTTTTGGATGATGTATTCACCCGAAATTGCTGATTTTGCTGCCATAACTTTATTTTTTAGTTGTTAATTGTTGGACAAAATAAAATATTCTCAATCGCTTGAGTGCGCCATCAGCTCGCTGTTGACAAAAAAGGCGTGGCCTGTCTTTGTCGTCAAAGAGGTTCTAGCAAAACCCAAGCAGAATAACAAAGAACGCCGTGAAATCCCTTGTCGGTAATTTCACAGCACAAAAATAAAACGTAAATCGATATCTCCTTTGGTCCGAATTGGTCCGAATTAGGTGTAGGGGGGGAGTATGTGGGCGGAAGGGCCTTTTTTGCACGCCACTCCATCCGCGCATGATGTCCCAATTCCTAATTCCACCTTGTAATCCCCCACCGTCATCGTCTCCCGCTCGAACGCCACGCCCACCTTCACGACCTGGCGGCCGTCGGTCTCGTAAGGCTGGGCATAGCCTTTGCTGTTGATTTGGTCTAGGGCCTGTTTGCACAGCCACTCCGCTCAAGTTTCAATCTTGGAAGTTTTTATTTTTCCGAGATTTCAATTATGGGAAATTTTTTTTGTTTTTTTGCGGCGTTAAAAATAAAACAATGGAACAACAGAACATTGAGTACATTTATCAGATGTCGAGAAGAAAAACGGAGGCTGTCAAAAACGATTTTCCGGCGCTCATTGTACCGAAAAATCAATTGGGAAAACCGTTTGATTGGCATCAAGGGTTGCAAGGGCGTGGGATAGACAACACTGATGCTGCAACACATGAAAGAGGCATTCCCTGATAGGTCAAAAGCCCTGTATGTGTCGCTGGAAGGACTGTATGACAGCCATCCATGTTCACTCGCGGAACTGATAGAACGACATGAGGACATTGCAGCGGATATTTGATTTCACCAAAATGTAGTTATGCACAGCAATAAATACTTGTTATTTCAAAAAATTTTTTTTGCAAATTAAACTTTTGCGTTTTTTTGTAGTCGCAGGTAAAATTTTATTATTTATGAACATAAAAGTCGCTATTTCTATACTAATTTGCATTTTATGCTTGATTTTCGGTGAAATAAATGCACAAAACGACCAAAAACGTGAATTTACACTTGAGGAGTGTCTTCAATACGCTGAATCCAACAACTTCTCTCTTCTCTCTTCTGACATCGACGTGGCATCTTCTGAACTGAGCCTCAAACAGGCTAAGGAAAACATCGCACCGTCTGTATCTGCTTCCGCAACTCAGAATGTGAGTTTTGGAAATTATGAGAGATCTGTAGGTTGGGGCGGTAACTACGGGGTTTCGGCTGGCATGACCCTTTTCAATGGTCTTAGCAATGCCAATAAAATCAAACAGAGCAAATTGAACATCGAACAAGCCCAACTCTCGCTCGAAAACCAAAAAAACAACATAAGAGTACAGGTGATCCAAGCTTTTTTGGCTATCATGATGAATGAGGACCTTCTCTCCTATCAAGAGGAAGTGCTCGCCTCAAGCAAAGAACAGATGGAACAGGGCGAACAACAACTCGCTGTAGGCCAGATACTTGAAAGCGACTATAAGATGCTCCAAGCCCAATACACCTCAGATCTTTACAATATTGAAAACATAAAGAACAATATTCAGTCTAACTACCTGACTCTCAAGAATCTTCTCTCTATAAATCCTAACCAGACCATAGCTATTGTACGACCAGACAGTGCCACTTTGTTCAAAAGCTTGGACCTGCCGGACCTGCAAACCATGATCGACCGGTCAACATCATATCTTCCAGAACTGAAAATGGCGGAAAAGAATATAGAAAGTGCGGATTATGATGTAAAAATACAAAAGGCAGCATACTATCCGAATCTGTCGCTGAATGCAGGCATCAACACTAACTATTCCGGCTCCAATCTCACCGACCCAAACGCATCTTGGGGAACCCAAGTGTGGCAAAAACTCGGTGAAAATATCGGCTTGAGCCTAAATATACCTATCTACCAGCGTGGTGCGGTTAGAAACAGCGTGAAACAAGCCCAATATCGTGCCGAACAGGTGGAATTGGAACAAAAAGTGACAGAATATCAAATCAACCAAGAACTGCGTCAAAGCTACTTGGATGTCTTGGCCGCCCAAAACGACTATCTTGCTGCTGAGGCCAAAAAAGATGCGTATTTTGCAAATTTTAACACTTATAGAATGCGCTTCAAATACGGCTCTGTAACCGCTGTTGACCTGATTCAACAACAAACCAACTATCTGAACCAGCTGAACCAATATATGCAAACAAAATATTCATACGTGTTCAAAAGAAAAATATTGGATGTCTATATGGGAATCCCCGTGAGTCTTTAATGCAAGACATACAAAAAACAGTTAATTTAAGTTAATTCAAAACTAATCCAGATGTCTGAAAAGAAAAAAAACAGAAAACTGTGGTGGATATTAGGATCTGTTGTCCTTTTGATTATCGTCTTGGCACTTTTTTTTACATTGAAAAAAGGTAAGAAGAGCGAATTGCAGGTCAGCACTGACAGATGTATCACAGACAGTATAGAAGTGACAGTGACAGCCACAGGCGAGCTGCAACCGGTGTACAAGGTAGATGTCGGCACCCAAGTGTCAGGTATTGTAGAAAAATTATATGTCGATTTCAACACTGAGGTGAAGAAAGGACAGTTGTTAGCTCAATTAGACCGTTCGAACCTCAACGAGCAGTTGTCGCAGGCACAGACAAGCGTCTCAAATGCGCAGAGCAATCTTACCTTGGCGCAACAGAACTACGACCGAATCAAGGCATTATACGACAACAAAGCCGCAACGCTTGAGGCTTATGAATCAGCCACAAACCAGTTGACATTGGCCAAAAACCAGTTACGCACGGCAAAATCCGACCTGTCGAGGGCGCAGACGAATCTCTCGTATGCCACCATTTATTCCCCGATAGACGGAGTGGTTTTAGACAAGGCCGTGGAAGAGGGTCAGACCGTGGCATCCTCTTTCAACACCCCTACGTTATTCACCATAGCAAACGATCTCACACAAATGCAGGTGGAAGCCAAGGTGGACGAAGCCGACATAGGCGAGGTTAAGCCAGGCCAGCCGGTGACATTCACCGTTGATGCCTTCCCCGACGACCGCTTCTCAGGCACTGTTAAGGAGGTTAGGCTCAGTCCAGAGGTTACATCCAATGTAGTAACATATACAGTGATTATCAATGCCCCGAATCCTGAACAGAAACTGTATCCGGGCATGACCGCCAACGTCACCATCACCACCAAGAAAGAGATCGGAATCACCATACCCGTGCAGGCCTTTTATGTTAATATCAACAATGACAACATGAACACTTTGAAGAAAAAGGGCTACACCTTTGACATGGTTTTCAAGAACAATGAAGAACGGACAGAAGGTTTGAAAGACATCACCAAGAAAACGGTATGGGTAAAGGTTGGAGACAAGCATTTTGCACAGCGGCAGGTAACTACCGGCACCGACGACAGGGTGCGTTCCATAGTGACCGACGGGTTGAAAGAGAATGAGGAGGTGATAATCTCAGTTTCCGAGGTGCAAATGGGAATGGAAAACCAGAGTGGTGGAGCCAACCCGTTCATGCCAAAGCGCGAAAAGAAAGAGCGGTAGTATATGGCTAAGGAAATTCTTAAGATAGACAAGTTGGAACGTGTTTTCCGTGTAGGCAGCGAGGATGTGCATGCCTTGCGGGGCGTCACATTTACAGTGCAAGAGGGCGAGTTTGTGAGCATAATGGGCACAAGCGGATCCGGGAAATCAACATTGCTCAACATTCTGGGCTGTTTAGACACACCAACATCAGGAGATTACATCATAGACGGTGTTTCGGTGAGGAGTTTGGGCAAAAACGAACTCTCCGCCCTCAGAAACCGCAAAATCGGCTTTGTATTCCAAAATTACAACCTTTTGGCAAGAACCACAGCATTGGAAAATGTGGAACTGCCGTTGATATACAACAAGGATGTTCCGGCGCGAGAACGACGTGACAGGGCTGTGGCGGCGTTGAAGCTCGTGGGCCTGGATCAGCGGATGGAGCATACCCCGAACCAGCTTTCGGGCGGTCAGCAACAGCGCGTCGCTATCGCAAGAGCCTTGGTCAACGACCCTGTGATTGTGCTCGCCGACGAGGCAACCGGCAATCTCGACACCAAGACATCATACGAAATCATGAGCCTCTTCCAAGATCTCCATGAAAAGGGCAAAACCATAGCCTTCGTCACACACGAACCCGATATTGCCACCTTCACGACAAGGAAAATCCGCCTCCGCGACGGACAAATAATAGAAGACGCTCCCATTGTGCCGCAATCGGCTGCAAAAGCATTAGAAGAAATCAGCAAAATACCCACAGAATGAACATATCAAACCTTTTCAAGTTGGCAATCAGCTCGTTGTTCCGCAACAAGATGCGTACACTTCTCACTATGTTGGGTATCATCATTGGTATTGCTTCCGTCATTGCCATGGTTAGCCTTGGCCAGGCTTCAACCAAAAATGTGCAGGCCGAATTGTCATCCATGGGCTCAAACATGATTATGGTGATGCCGGCCCGACAGATGCGCGGCGGCGTGAATATGGGCAACGCATCCTCTAAATCATTAGACCAAAACGACCTTAACTCATTGAAAAACAACACTGTATATGTCGCTAAAGTGTCACCTATGGTGGGCACGTCTAAACAGCTTATCTACGGCTCTAACAACCATCCTTGCAGTGTTAACGGCGTTTCTGAGGATTACCTCGACATCAGAAAATATTCCCTCAAAAATGGCATAATGTTCTCAGAAGAGGATGTGAAAAAATATGCAAAAGTCTGCGTCATAGGACAGACCGTGGTTAATGAACTGTTCACCAACGGGGAAGACCCCATAGGACAGACCATCCGATTCGGCTCCATACCGATGACTGTAATCGGAGTGTTGGCATCCAAAGGCCAAAACCAGATGGGTGAAGACCAAGACGACATAGTATTTGCCCCTTACACCACAATTCAAAAACGTTTTTCCGGAATCAACTACTTCAATATGATGTTCGCATCAGCCACATCTGAGGAGGAATCAGAACTTGCTGCAACAGAAATAACTTACCTGCTGCGTAGCAACCACGGCATAAAATCAGGGGCAACCGATGACTTTGAGATCAGAACTCAGGAAGAACTCGTCTCCTCCATAAACTCAGTAAACAAGATGCTCACAATGCTCTTAGCGGCTATCGCTTCCATATCCCTTGTGGTCGGCGGTATCGGAATTATGAACATTATGTACGTCACCGTGACCGAACGCACCAAAGAGATCGGACTGCGCATGGCCATCGGTGCAAGAAATTCCGACATAAAAATGCAATTCCTCACCGAGAGCATTATTCTCAGTCTCATTGGAGGCATTATTGGCATCTTCTTCGGATTGCTTTTGTCGTATGTCGCTTCAAAACTCTTGAGCTGGCCTTTCGTGATCAGTCAGAAAGCCATAGTGATCTCTTTCTTCGTATGCGCCTTTACCGGCATCTTTTTTGGCTGGTATCCTGCAAAAAAGGCTGCCAATATGGACCCGATTTCAGCCCTACGCTACGAATAAGGGTGCTTATTTGTGTTTTTCTTGACCTCTGGCCTTTAGTTAATTTTTTCGCACCGCCAAAGGCTGTGATTTATTGTAAATCAAAATGTAAAACCATATCCTAAATTATAAGAATAGAATTTAAACGTACGATTTTTGGGGGCGGTGGTTGTTTCCCCCTTATTTCTTTTCAAACACCATATTGATTCCAAAAAAGGCTTTTTCCCTTAAAAAACGGTTGTTTTTCCATATTTTCTGCTCTTTCCTGATGTTTTCTTCATATTTACCCTCATTAAAACAGAAAGAAGGAAGAAAACGAATATACATCAAGCTGTCGTCAACGGGGGAAAAATCACTGTCATTGAACAGTTGCAGCCATTTTTCAGCCGGGCGGATGTTCTCATTACCCATCATGATTTCCTTTCCGAGAACCTCGTCATAAACGGAAATCACACGGTTATTGCCGCGTTGCCTGTAAAGCATGAGACGCTTCAACAAACAAGCACCATTTTCTTCGATTAATATCAGTTTGCCATTTTTTTTAAGTGCTCTATGGAATATTTTCAATCCCTCTTCCACGGGTTCGATGTGATGAAGGGTGTCTTGAAGAATTATATAATCAAAACTTTCATCATCAATCACCTGATCAAAAAGATTGGCATATTGATAAGAAAACAGGTCGGTATTGCAGAATTTTTTCCAAAAATTGCATCTTTGTTCCCACTCTTTGGCATAATATTCCAATGTAGTGCCGAGTACGGGCTGGTTTTTGGTGGCAAAGAACAATCCTGTAGTGCCGTAGCCGCAACCGCAATCCCAAATAGCAGGCTTATTTGCAGTGTCAACATATTTGTCGATGTAAGCGAGGCGCTGCATGAAGTATGCCTTGCGGAACAATTGTCGCGACACAGAGCCGTCGGTTAGCTTGTAATAAGGGTAAAGCGACCGATTTTGGCGAAGTTCTTCGCACAGATGTCCGTAAAACTCCTCTATTTGCATCAAAATGCTGTCTTAGTTGCTGTCAGTGCGTTTTTCGGCGCGCTTGCGCTCTGTCTCATCGAGGATGATCTTGCGCACGCGCAGACTTTGCGGGGTGATTTCAAGGTATTCGTCTTTGGCGATGAACTCCATATATTGCTCCAGCGAGTATTTGATTGCCGGTGCAAGCACCAATTTCTCATCAGAACCCGCCGCACGCATATTTGATAACTTCTTTGACTTACATACGTTCACCACCAAATCTCCTTGACGGATGTGTTCACCGATAATCTGTCCGGCATATACTTGGTCGTTAGGCTCAATGAAGAAACGACCGCGATCCTGCAGTTTGTTAAGTGAATATGCATAGGCCTGGCCTGTTTCCATTGCGATCAGAGAGCCTGCGTGGCGTCCGGCGATTTCGCCTTTCCAAGGCTGGAATTCGATGAAACGGTGCGAGATGATAGCCTCACCCTCTGTTGCTGTGAGCAGTTGGTTTGTGAGACCGATGAGACCGCGTGACGGGATTGTGAAGTTGAGGTGCACACGGTCGTTGACGGTGTCCATTGATATCAGTTCGCCCTTCTTCCTTGACACATAGTCAATAACACGGCTTGACATCTCTTCGGGAACTAAGACTGTGAGTTGTTCAACGGGTTCACACTTCTGGCCATCAATTTCCTTGATAATAACCTGCGGTTGTCCGACTTGGAGCTCGTAACCTTCGCGTCGCATGGTTTCGATAAGGATGGAGAGGTGAAGTATGCCGCGGCCGAACACATTGAGACGATCGGGCGAATCTGTCTCCTCTATTCGCATGGCGAGGTTTTTCTCCAACTCGGCAAACAGTCTGTCGCGCAAGTGGCGGGATGTCACATACTTTCCCTCTTTACCGAAAAAAGGAGAATTATTGATAGTGAAAAGCATGCTCATGGTTGGTTCATCAACCTTGATAGGAGGCAGTTGCTCTGGATTTTCAGCATCGGCCACCGTGTCTCCGATCTCGAAATCGTCAAGACCCAACAAGGCACAGATTTCGCCGGCTTCAACAGGCTCTTTGTACTTTTCCTTGCCAAGACCTTCAAACACGTAAAGCTCTTTGATTTTGGATGTCTGAATAGTGCCGTCACGCTTAACCAAAGACACGTTTTGTCCCCACTGGATAGTTCCGCGTTTAACACGCCCCACAGCAATACGTCCGACGTATGAGGAGTAGTCGAGCGACGAAATCATCATCTGGAGGTTTCCCGGTTCAACTTTCGGAGCCGGAATATGCTCTATGATTGTGTCCAACAGATATGAGATATCTGATGTTGGATTATTCCAGTCGGGTCCCATCCAGCCGTTCTTTGCTGAACCGTAAACTGTAGGGAAGTCGAGCTGGTCATCAGAAGCACCGAGGTTGAACATGAGTTCAAACACAGCTTCCTGGGCAAGGTCCGGATGACAGTTCGGTTTATCGACCTTGTTGATCACAACGATTGGTTTAAGACCGAGTTCAATGGCTTTTTGTGTCACGAAGCGCGTTTGTGGCATAGGTCCTTCAAAGGCATCGACCACGAGGAGGACGCCGTCAGCCATATTGAGCACGCGTTCAACTTCGCCACCGAAGTCGCTGTGACCGGGAGTGTCTATAACATTGATTTTTACACCTTTATATCTAACAGAAACGTTTTTTGAAAGGATTGTGATACCGCGTTCGCGTTCCAAATCGTTATTATCCAACACTAAATCCTGCACTTGCTGATTTTCACGAAAGAGGTGAGACTGGTATAAAATTCTGTCAACGAGTGTTGTCTTGCCGTGGTCAACGTGTGCAATGATAGCTATGTTTCTGATATTCTGCATATTCTATTTTTTTGAAAAAACTTGCAAAGATAGCATTTTTTCCTAAGAACCATGTAGAAATACGAAGAAAATATCCTATATAGAAAAAAGGTGCCAGATAAAAGCTTTACCTGACACCTTTGTTTCAGAATTTTACCTGAATGCCGACGCGTGTGCTCAGAATCGAGTTGAAATCCTCAGGAAATAGCGAAAATTGTCCGATAGATTGCTCTGCAAATAATCCGAGACAATCCCAGAAGAATACGCCCACACCCATTCCTACTCCAAATTCGTGTCGATAAAGTTTATATACTTTATCATAATACTCTGGAGTTCCGTTATGGTGTGACCAGTGGGGGACGTTCTTCACAAAACCGCCGCCATATTTGGCTATAACATACCACTCCCATCTGTTTTTTGTGTCTTTCACTATGAAAGGCAAGATGTGGAACTTTGCGTTAATGCCAACAGTAGGGATATAATAAGTCCTGTGAAAATAATCATCTCCGAAAAGCTCATCTTGTGGTACAATATAGAATTTGTGCAACTGGACACCTGTGCTCAATCCTACCTCCAACCAATCGGTAACGCCATAGTTAAACTCTATTTTGTAGTTTGACTGTCTCCTATAATATTCAAAATCAAATAGGTACGAATCCCAAAGATATGGGGTTTTTTCCAACGAATGGCTTAATTTGATATTCCATCGACCTTTGACTGAATAATTGAACTTATTATTTTGATTGTCTTGCGCAAATACGACATTTATGCTAAAAATAGATAGCATAATACTTGCAAATAATAACTTTTGTTTCATAATATTATATTTTAATCACTGACACCTAAAGTCACACTACCTGATGATATTGTTCCATCTACAGAAGAAATATAACTCAAAATATTACTATTTGTCCCTGTATTTTGGATCAAATAATTATTTCCCATGCTTATAATTTTGCGCTTATTGGTTGCCGATCTATTTAAGCTTTCAGAGTGATAAACACCATTAACATAAATACCCATAGTAAAATTGTGACTCAAGTCTCTTTTACAAGGCCACCAAATCACCCACTTATGAAAAGATTTTGTTGTAACGTTTAGTAAATAATTAGTATAATTAAAAACAAATGGAACATCGTTAAATTCAATTATAGTTCTAACCTTCTCCTTATCTTGAACTTTGGAATACTCTAATTTATTTCCTAAGCCATTTTCACCTCTGGTATATTTCTTAATATAAATACCATTTAATGAATCACATACATTAAAAGAATCATACTGAGCATCCGAAATTGTTACAAGATTATTTAGTTTTCTATATTCACAAAAAGCAAAACCGTCTTCGAACAATTTGTATATCGTATCCCCAACTCGTATAAGTCTATCTTTATTAATAACATCTCTGAATACACATTCGTATAACTTTGGCTGAATTGTAAACTCTCCTAATGAATCTTCTACTAATTCGATATATTGATAATACGTATTTACAATATTTCTTGCAGAATTTGCATCAAAATGTTCCAAATCTGCAGTATCATAAATGGAACTAATAATATAATCACTGAGGTTACCAAATGATACAAATTGATTGTTATTTGGAAAAGAAGGATTATTTTGAGTGTCTATATTTTCAATTGCCAGTAATACATCTGACATAGAAGAATAATAGGGGATAGAATCAACATAGGGTGTTCTTCCTATCTTTAAATCCGTTTCTTTTTCACAGCTACTAAAAACTAACGCCGCGGAAGAGATGAACACCAAAATTTCAATAAAAGTTTTAAAATTTTTTAATCTGTCCATGATGAAAATTTTTTGTTTATAAGATTGAAAACGTTTTCACACAAAAATAAAAAAAAAATTTATTCATTAAAAAAAAAAGAAGAAGAAGAAATTGTTTGATTTACAGCGTTTTAAAAATGTAATAACATGTTCCAATACTATAATATTTTGTAAAATCGTATAATTATTTTGCACATAATCGTCACAAAAAACATTAAAAACAATATGATAATAATTGTAAAATAGTGTTTAATGAAATTAATTATTTTGAATAAAACGTTTGTTTGTTCTACGCCCCAAACGATTCCACCTGAGGTCCAACGATAATTTTCATATTTTTGCGGCAGAAAATCGAGTATGAAAAAGATAGTGTTTTGGCTTAGGAATGCACGAATTGTAGCTCTGCCACAAAGTTTACTTCCCTCTATAGTGGCATTTTGTATGGCTGTAAACTATGATTCACATTCAGTGTTATTAGGCATTTTGGCGATATTTGGCGTTATTGCAGCCCACCTTTCAGTCAATCTGTTCGACGATTATTTTGATTTTGTGAACACAAACAAGACATCAAGGGAGGATATAGCTGAAGAGACGAGTTTTGTACGGGTTGCAAAGAGTCCTTACTTGTATTCAGGAGAAGTGTCTCCAAAGAAACTGTTTTTTGTAGCATCAGCGTTTGCAGCGTTTGCATTGCTATTAGGGTGCATAATATTCTTTTACAGGGGTGTAACTCCTCTGATTATAGCATTGATTGCAGGATTCCTTGGGTTTTTCTACTCAGCGGCACCGCTCAAACTATGTTATCACGGATTAGGCGAAATTGTCACTGGACTGATTTTCGGCCCTCTTCTTATGGGCGGAGTGTTTTATAGTGCAACTGGTACATTCACACCCGAAATGTGGGTTATTTCAGCAGTTGTAGGTCTGTTAGTGATCAACATTTTATTCACACATTCAATAATGGATTTCAATCCGGACAAAATGGTAGGGAAAAAGACTTTGGCGGGTGTCTTAAAATCAAAAAAACTCAACCTTACAGCTTCTTTTATATTCAATTTCACTCCTTATATCATAATTGCAATTTCCATAATAATGGATATTATTTCGCCTTTGAACTGGATAATATTTGCAATACTCCCACTGTCAATATATCTCTTCTATCTTCTGTACCAATTCTGCTATAATCCGGATCGTCAATTCAGCAGAAAATGGTGGTTAGGACCGATGGAAAACTGGAATGTGATTGAAGAACACAAGATGGAATGGTTCGCGATAAGATGGTACTTGTCGCGAAACATATTACAATTTTTCTGTCTGTTATTTATGATTCTCGCCTTTCTTTAGGCGGCTTCAACATTGTGTTCTTCACCGCCGGTAGCCATGCCGATATAAATGGCACTTAAAAGAGTGAAGACAAAAGCTTGGATGAAGGCCACCAAAAGTTCCAGAAGACCCATGAAAATATAGAAGAAGATGGATACGATGGATACGCCATATCCGAGGGCCGGAACCATCTGTCCAAAGATGAAAATCAGAGAGATGAAACCCAAAACCACGATGTGTCCTGCGGTGATATTGGCAAAAAGTCGAACCATAAGCACGAAAGGCTTCGTAAAAATACCAATAACCTCTACGAGCGGCATCAAAGGTACGGGGATTTTAAGCCACCAAGGCACACCAGGAGTGTTTACTATATCGACCCAATATTCTTTTCCTGCTGAAATATTAGTTATAAAGAACGTAATCAAAGCCAAAACGCCAGTAACGGCTATGTTACCTGTAAGGTTTGCACCGCCTGGAAATATAGGGATAATTCCCATCAGATTGTTCAGGAGAATGAAGAAGAACAATGTAAGAAGATAAGGTGCGTATTTATCCGCTTTGCTGCCCAAAGAAGGGGTGATTACCTCATCCTGTAGGAATTCGATGACTGGCTCAACGAGTGCTTGAAGACCTTTCGGGGCCTCGTCAGGATGCTGCTTGTAACGCTTTGCAACCGACAAAAAAATGCAAACAATGAGGATAAGCGAAATGAAAAGCGCGCAAACATTTTTCGTGATTGAGATATCCCACTTGCAGACATGACAATTGTAAGATGCGCCCTCCTCAAGATGACCGGTGTAATCTGCGAACTCGTCATCCAATTTTACTATCCTGCCTTTGTTTTCGCCCCAACCCATAGCATAACCCTTGTAGGCAGCCTCGCCATGATGCAATTTGTTAGACATAAAGGCCACAAAATGACCATTGTCGAAAAGCATTATCGGAAGAGGAATTGTCACACTTTTGTCGCCATCTCCGCAAATATGCCAGCCATAACTGTCTATAACGTGCTCTATGATGAACGGACCAGCATCAAATCCTTTCTCTTTTTCTTCGTTGTTAGCAAAAGCATTCTGATATGAAAACAACAAAATCAACGTAGTCAAAGACGATACAATAATCTTTCTTAATATGTTATAATTCATAAAATATCAATAAGTTATCATTAATAAAAACGATTGAAAAAACCATTTTTCAAATCGGCTCGCAATATACAATTTTTTGGATAATTGGCATTCTGAAAATTTTATTGGTGGAAACGGCCGTTTTCCACCCCATAATCGTATTTTCGTTGAATTATCCCCGTAGAGACGGACGGCCGTCCGTCTCTGCCAATAAAAAAAATCGGTTATTATATAAAAAAAACGGCCGTCCGTCTCTGCCAATAAAAAAAATCGGTTATTATATAAAAAAAACGGCCGTCCGTCTCTGCCAATATAAAAATTGCGGTTATTATATAAAAAAACGGCCGTCCGTTTCTGCCAATAAAAAAAATCGGTTATTATAAAAAAACGGCCGTCCGTCTCTGCCAATATAAAAATTGCGGTTATTATATAAAAAAAACGGCCGTCCGTCTCTGCCAATATAAAAATTGCGGTTATTATATAAAAAAAACGGACGATATATAAAAAAAAGAGACGGACGATTGTCCGTCTCTACAAAATCGTATTTTATGTGGGATTATTTTTTGATGAAATTTTTGGTTGCGACACCGTCGTTGGTGATTACCTTCACGAAATACATGCCGCTTGCAAGGTTTTCAACGTTGATTCTCGTTGGATTCTCGATTACCTCAACCTCGTTGATGAGCTTGCCATACATGTCGTAAACCTCAAGACGGCTTACTGCGATGTCGTTGTCGCTCACGCGTACGTCAACGTAGTTGCTTGCAGGGTTAGGATACAGCGAGATGCTGCCCATCAGGCGGGCGTTGATGCCCGTGCTCTGGCTGATCATCGTGCTCCAAGGACTGGTTGCGCCGTCGCACACTGCCTGTACCTGGATCTGGTACTCGGTGGCCTCCGTGAGGTCGGTGATGGTGTAGGTCGGGTTGCCCTCGACTGTCACGGTGCTCCATGCGCCGTTTACAACGCGGTACTGCAGGTTCCATTGGTTTGCACCGTTGGCATCCCATGTGATGGTCATGCTCTCCTTGGTGATGTTGGATGCAGCAACGTTGGTAGGTGTGTTACATGGCTCAACAGATGAAGAGTTGGTGGTGAAGTTCTTCCACTGACCGTAAGAGTTGCCGTTGGCGGTGGTTGCGAACGCACGGAATGTGTATTCTGTGCCCTCTGCAAGACCTGTGAGAGGAGCTGTGAAGTTGGTGGTGCCGGTTGCGCTAACTGTTGCAACTGTGCCGCCTGAAACTGCCTTCCATTCGAAACCGCGTGCGGTGATCGTTTGGTTGCCTGCGTTGGTGATTGCACCGTTCAAAGTGGCTGTTGTCTCAGTCACGTTGGTTGCGTCGTTGGTGGCAACTGTAGGATTTACAACTGCCGGACCCGCGCCCTCTGATGATACTGAAAGGTTGCTGATGATTGCACCTGGTTGTGTACCGGAAGATCCATCGTTACGCCATAAGAAGACTAACTTAGCCACTCCGTTAGGAGCTGGGTTCACAACGTTCATGCTGATATGCAAGTTTGTGGTGGTGTCAGACAAAGCAATGATATATGGATAGCTGCTTGAGCCAACGGAGGTTGCGTATGCACTGAAATCGAATGCATTGGTAGAATAGCTGTATGAAGATTGTGTTGTACTGCTATTTCCTGCTTCAAATTCTGTTTCATTAGGAGCAAGGAATACTTTCAAGAAGTCGTATGCACCATAACTTAACACTTCACCGCCGATTTTCAGATCAAATTCTACGTGTACGCTGTCTGCAGAACCAGTATTGAATGCTTTCTCTGCCACAATTGTAGATTGTGATGTCACTGAGTAACCGGCTTCAGTGCCATTGTTTGTAACATACAAAGCACTTACTGTTGAACCGGCAGGAGTACCAGCAGTCCAATAGTTGGAGCAGTTTCCGTTATTAAGCAACCATCCTGTAGCTGTGTTAAAATCTGTTGAATATGGGAGGTTAGCAGCAACCATAGATGTGCTGAATGTTGCATATACGAACGGAACTTCTTCATCACAGATAGGAGAAATACCAACTTCGTATGATGTGGTTTCCATCAAATCAGTGATAGTGATGCTTTCTGTAGGAGTTGTTGTCTCAATCCACTCTTCGGCACCAATTTCTCTGTATTTGACATTATAACCAGCTTCGTTTGATGCCGTCCAAGTGATCGTTGCTGTTGATTCTGTCACTTCAGTTACAGTAACATTCTGAACCTTCGGACAAGCGGGTGCATTATCCAAAACAACATCATCAACATAAACTGATCCATAGGTAGGAGACTTGATAGCGATATAGTTGCCTTCGCCTTCGTATGTTGAGAACAGAACTTCATAGAGTGTGTAGTCTGTTGGGAGTTCAATGGTTTGAATTGTAGTGAAAGTAGCAACATCGGAAGGATCTGTCATCACACCAACTTCCAAGGAAGCGGTTGAGTATGAACGACGAGCGTAGAATGACAATTGCAAATCTTGAAGTGTCAAAGCATCTGGATCAATTGCATTGAGAACGGCATAAGAGTTGGTAGATGAAAAGTAGAGTGAATTTTGACCTGCGTATGCTCCGTAAGAATAAACATAAGGAGTGTTTGAATTGCCGCGTGACCAGCAGATTGGCAATGGATAAGCGGATGTACCACCAGTGTTGCCATTTTCAAAATCCCATGTTTGAGGAACCTCGGTAATAGGCAGACAAGCTGTCTGGAATGTGCTTGTGGCACTTGCGATGTTCGTGTCAGCGCAAACAACCTCAACATACCATTGGTAATTTGTGGCCGGTGTTAAATCTGAGATTGTATAAACACCATCTTCCAAGGTTACGTCGTTGATTATTGTATATTCAGATTCAGCATCTGCTTTATAGTAGATATTGAAATTGTCACCTGTTGAAGTCCAAGTGAGATCAACTGATGTGGAAGTGATGTTGCTTACTGCCAAGTTATCAGGTTTTGAACAATCAGGAATCTCTTCCAAAGTAACATCATCGACATAGATTGTGGATGAAGAACCTGATCTGATGGCAACGTAACCACCTTGACCCTGGTAATTAGCCAATGAAACTTCAAATTTTTGGTATGTAGAAGAGAGAGTTACAACAGAAAGAGTATCGAATTGTGTGCTTTCTGGTGTAGGAACAACACCAATTACGAGAGGAACATTGCTTGAATAAGCAGATGTCTTGGCAAACATATTAATTTGGAGTGTATTGATAGGATAAACCTCAGTGTCTATCTCAGGAAGTACGGCTGTATTGCCATAATTGTAGAAATACAACAAATAGCTGCCGCTGTGAGAATTTGAAGATGAACTATAGCTGTATGGGTATGAACCTGTTCCTTGTCTTGTCCAGCAAATAGGAAGCGGATTGCTTGATGTGCCGCCGTAGTTGTCACTTTCGAAATCCCATGTTCTTGGAAGTTCTGTGATAGGCAGACAAAGTGTTTGGAAAGTACTCTTTATACTTGCGATATTTGTATCAGCGCAAACAGCTTCAACATACCATTCGTATGATGTGGCAGGCTCAAGGTCGTAAATTGTATATGTGCCATCGCTTTCCAATGAGATCTCGTCAACTGATTCGTAAGACTCAGCGCCAACCTCTTTGTAGTAAAGGTTGAACGTTTCAGCTGTTGAAATCCAAGAGAGTTTTGCAGAGTTAGATGTGATTTCAACAACATTCACGCCACTCGGTCTTGAACATTCCGATACTTCTGACAAAGTTACATCATCAACATAAATTGTATTTGATGTGGGAGACATGATTGCGATGTATGAACCCTCACCTGCGTAATTTGAAAGCGGTACTGAATACAATTCATGAGCTGATGTAAGTGTAATGGTTACAACAGTGTCAAAAGTGGTGATATCGTTAGGATTTGTCATAACACCAACCATCAATGTTGATGGTGAATATGAATAACGAGCGTAGAATTCAAGTTGCATATTGCTGTAGCTTAACTCTGCTGTGTTGATTTGAGGAAGTACGGCTGTAGTGTTTGTTCCTGAGAAGTACAGAGCTCTTGAACCGCTGTGTCCACCGTATGTGGATGCGTAAGGATAAATTGAAGAGGTACCTCTCTGCCAACAAGCCGGAAGCGGATATGATGTTGTGCCTGCAATATTGTTGCTTTCCATATCCCAAGTCTGTGGCAATGATGAGATAGCCTCACATTCGGTGATGAATGTGATAGGTTGTGATGCGGATTCTGAACCATCAGCGCAAACTGTTGCAACGTATGCGTTGTATTGTGTACCAGACTGCAAACCGGTGATTGTGAATGTATAGACAGTGTCTGTGAAAGATACTGTGCCTTCTGATTCTACATAAGTTTCAGCTGAAGCTTCCTTTACATAGACTGTGAAGTTAACATCCTCTGATGACCAAGCCAAGTTTGCACTTTCTGTAGTGGTGCCCAAAACCTGTAAAGCGGTTGGCTCCAAGCATGAAGGAATTTCACGGATTGTGATATCATCAACAAAAATTTCATTGAAATCAGATGTACCGGCGCCAATGTAACGGAATGCGATATAGTAGTCAGGACCGCTGACACCAGCATTGTTGAAGTCAACAACCTTGAGTTCGTAGGTGGTTGATGCAACTTCTATGCTATCGGCAACCAACACGAATGTTGAAGTGTCTGAAGGGTTAGACATAACACCCACTTGCAAAGTACCAAGTTCGTAATAGCTGCTTGAATAATATTTGCGTGCGAAGAACTCGAGGCGAAGGTTTTCGATGTTGGCGTTAACCTTAGGTGCAGCCCAAACCATCATCTCGCCATCTTCGGAACCGATTGTAGCATAGTGTGTGCCTGTCTTTGCGTATGATGAGTAAGTCTCGATTTCCGGGAAGTAGGCCTCATCGTAATATTCATAGTCGTACTCAAGATAATAACCTTGCTGAGCTATTGTCCAACATGCATCCTCATTGCCTTCAAATGAGGTGAAATAAGGAATATCGTAAGTAGAACATGTTGTGGTGAAGGTTGCGCTCTTATAATAGCTGTCGTCAATTTCGTCACAGTTAGGAGCAACCTGAACAAGGTAAGTGGTGTTGGCAGTAAGATTGCTCAATACAGCGGTGTTGCCATTGATCACAACATCTGTTGTGTTCCATTCTGCTGTAGTCTCAGCCTGAGGACGGAAACGAACGATGTAAGATTCATTGACGCCAACCCATTCTATCGAAGCTTCGTTTGCACCTATTGAAGTGACAGTTACGCTTTGAATCTTAGGACAATTGGAAATCTCTTGAAGAACTACATCGTCAATATAAGTGTAGTTGTAGTCGTTGGCCGTAAAGCGGATTGCCAAATAGGATCCGTCACCCTCCTCATAACCTGAAAGCACTACATCGTAAGCTTCATAAGTATCAGTGAGACTAACAGTTCCTAAAGTCTTGAATGTTGCGGCCGCTGTTGGATCAGTCATCACACCTACTTCTAAATTGTTAGCGGAGCTGCCAGACTTGCGAGCCCAGAATGTAAGTTGCAATTCGTTTATATTCAATGATTCAACATCAATTTGTGGTAAAACAGCAAGACGTGAACCAGAATTGTAGTTGTAAAGACATTTTGTTCCTGAATGTACATTCAATGTCGAAATGTATGGGTAGGTTGTTGATGAGTTTCTTTGCCAGCAAGTTGGCAGAGGGTTGTTAGCAGAACCGCCACCATTGTTGTTTTCGAAATCCCAGGTTTGAGGAATCTCAGTGATTAAGGCGCACTCTGTTACAAATGTCAAGGTTTCTGAAGCGATGTTTTGTCCGTCACACACAGCTTCAACATACCATTCATAGAGCATTGAAGGATTCAAGCCGCTGAGAGTGTAAGTGTGGTCGTTGATCTCTTCAAAATTCCATTCGGTCTCGGTTTGTGGTTTGTAATATACATCGAAGGTTTCGCCTGTTGAAGTCCATGAAAGAACAATGTCACCATCTTCATTTTTAACAGCTGTCAAGTTCTGAGGTTTGGAACAAGCCGGGATCTCTTCCAAAACCAAATCATCAATGTAAACGCTATTGTAAGTAGGCGATTTGAATGCAATGTAAGTGCCTTCGCCCTCGTAGGCTGAGAACGGCACTTCATATTGTTGATAAGTACTTGTCAGAGTTATATCAGAGATTAGCTCGAAGGTGGAGAAATCAGTGGGATCTGTCATTATTCCGACCTGGACATTGGCATTTGAGTAACCCTGTTTAGCCCAGAATGTCACCTGCAATTCGTTCATGTTGAGGTAGTCGGTGTTGACAGCACGCATAACACCTGTAGAATTTGTGCTTGAGAAATACAAGCAATAAGAACCTTGGTGTGCACTATAAGAATAAGTGTATGGATAAGCAGAACCGTTTCTTGTCCAGCATTGAGGCAGTGGTGAAGAGGTGGTACCTGCTGTGTTTCCGCTTTCAAAATCCCAAGTTTGCGGTACTTCGGTGATACCTTCACACGGGGTTTGGAAGTTGATGGTGTTGCTTACCAAAGTGTCATCACCGCAGAATGCAGCAACGTATGCCTGATAAGCAGTTGCAGGAGTAAGACCGCTGATTATTACAGGACTAACCGCACCCTCTTCTACTGTCCAAGTCTCTTCATTGGCCTGACGATAGTAGAAATTGAAATCAGTTGCTGTTGAAATCCATGAAAATTCAGCTTCAGTTGGAGTTGCATTAACGGCCAAATTTGACGGAGCTGAACAATCAGGGATCATTTCCAAAGTAAGGTCGTCAACATATAAACCTGCATCCTGGTTGCCGTTCTTTAAAGCAATGTACACTCCGTCACCTTCATAGTTCATGAAAGGAACTTCGTAGAGAAGATGAGATGTGGTAGGATTGATAGTGGCAACAGGCTCGAATGTGGAATCGTCATTTGGATCTGTCATAATACCTACAATGATTGAGGCATTAGAGGTGGAAGAACTTTTAAGAGCATAGAAAGAAACTTGCAATTCAGCAACGTTCAATTCGTTAGGATCTATCGGCTGCATTATAGCCATTCCGTTGGCATTGTAGAAATAGAGTGAATATGTGCCGCTATGAGAATAGTATGAATAGCTGTAGCAATAAGGTGAAGTTGCTGAAGCAGAGCCTCTGGTCCAGCATTGAGGCAGGGTGTTTGCGCCTAATGTTTCGTCAAAAGTCCAAGTTTGCGGAACCTCAGTGATGCCCTCGCAATCGGTTCTGAATGTGATACTGCGCGCTGCACTTTGCTCACCGCCGCCACAGTCGTTATACACACGCACATTATAAGTGGTGTTAGGAAGAAGATCGTACAAAGATATTGATGTAGATGTGGTGTTTTCTGTAACAACATCCTCGTCTTCCCAAGATTGGGAATCTGTCTTATACATCACGATGTAGTCGCCGCCATCTTCAGCTGCTTCCCATGAAAGAAGAACAGAATTTGACGTTACATCACTGTATTCAAGTGAAGAGACTGCGTGACAACTGATCTGTCCGCCTTCAATCACCAATTGAACGTCCGGGAAGTAGTTTCTCACATTGTTAT
This sequence comes from uncultured Bacteroidales bacterium, assembly GCA_934699095.1. Taxonomy (GTDB): domain Bacteria; phylum Bacteroidota; class Bacteroidia; order Bacteroidales; family WCHB1-69; genus F23-D06. The sequence goes on from CAKUVI010000004.1 coordinate 101,123, forward strand.
ATGTTACATTGGAGAAATCAAAAATTGTGTTGTCTCTGAAATTACTTACACTGCGTCCTGTTCCCTCCGTTGATTGCCAGTTAAGACCGCTTGACTCTTGAGCATTTGTGTTGTCAAGAACAGCAACAACAAGATTGCCGTCTCCAGAATACTCGAAAGGAAGGTTGAGAGCAATTTCAGACCATTCGTTTTGAGTGATCGTCCACGTTCCGTCAAACACCTCAGTGAAATCGGAGTAACTGAGTGCAGAACCAGTAGATGCAAACGACGACATCTGGGTTTCCGCCATGTAAACCTTGATGTTGCGTTGCGTTGATGTGTTCAAGTTCTTAAAACTTATGGAAGTTATAGTGCCACCAGTACCAATCTCCGAAGAGAGATAGATGGTTTGTGAAACACTATAATCATACCACAAATGTGTTGGAACTGAATTGTTTGATCCGTAGCCGCCAGTACCGACAATTACTGTCTCCTGCGCTACACCGCTGAAACTCAACATGATGAGCATCAGCCATAGCAATAAAGTTTTTTTCATTTTATTTGGGTTTTAATTAATGGTTTGTTTGCTCGAAAAAAAGCGGGCGAAAATACAATTATTTTTTTTCACCCGGATAAAAAATAAATAAAAAAAAAGCGCATCAACAGCAAAATTGACGCGCTTCCCGATGTGACCCCTGCAGGATTCAAACCTGCAACCTTTTGATCCGTAGTCAAATGCTCTATTCAGTTGAGCTAAGGGGCCGTTCTCAAATGAGCGTGCAAAAATACAATTTTTTTTATATCCACAACAAAAAAAAATTTTTTTTATAAAAACGGACGACCGTCCCCCCCCGTAATCGTATGTTACGTGGGATTATTTTTTGATGAAACTCTTGGTTGCCACACCGTCGTTGGTGATTACCTTCACGAAATACATGCCGCTTGCAAGGTTTTCAACGTTGATCCTTGTAGGATTTTCGATAACCTCAACCTCGTTGATGAGCTTGCCATACATGTCGTAAACCTCAAGACGGCTTACTGCGATGTCGTTGTCGCTCACGCGTACGTCAACGTAGTTGCTTGCAGGGTTTGGATACAACGAGATGCTGCCCATCAGGCGGGCGTTGATGCCCGTGCTCTGGCTGATCATTGTGCTCCAAGGACTGGTTGCGCCGTCGCACACTGCCTGTACCTGGATCTGGTACTCGGTGGCCTCCGTGAGGTCGGTGATGGTGTAGGTCGGGTTGCCCTCAACGGTAACGGTGCTCCATGTGCCGTTAACAACGCGGTACTGCAGGTTCCACTTGCTTGCGCCGTTGGCACTCCATGTGATGGTCATGCTCTCCTTGGTGATGTTGGATGCAGCAACGTTGGTCGGGGTGCTACATGGCTCAACAACCTCTTCGTTGGTGGTGAATGCAAAAGCTTCTGTCCATTGGCTCTCGTCACCCTCACCGCAAACAGCCTTGACGCGCACTTGATACTCGGTGCCTGCGGTCAGACCTGTCATCTGGTAGGATGGAGTCGTAATTACGTCAATTTCTGAACCCCAGCTGGTGGCTGCTGCTGTCTTGTACTGCAACTTCCAAGCGGTCTCCTCGCCACCGGCGGTCCAGGTTGCGGTTGCGGCAGTCTCGGTGATAATGTTCACTGCCAATGCTATTGGAGTTGTGCACTCCACAGGAGTTGATGAGTAGTCAACAACCAAATCATCCATAACGTATGATGTCATCGCAGCATCGTTAGAACGGAAAGCTATATAGCGACCTTCACCGACATACTGGTCAAAAAGAACTGTGTGAAGTTCCCATTCACTTGTATTTGCGAAGTTTATACTTTCTACTACTACAAATGTGGTTGCATCTGAAGGATCTGTCATAACACCTACATCGAAGGATACGTTTATGCTGTTCTTACGGGCATAGAATTCAGCCAGCAAATCTTGTATTGAAATGTTCTCTCCGATTTTTGGCATAATGGCCATCGTATAGCATGCAGGTGTGAAATGGAATTCAAGGGCAGCATTGCCACCAGCGGTGTGGTTGAATTGTGCATTTGCATAAACGTAGTGTTCGGGGTTAGATGTCAACCGTGACCAGCAATCAATGTAGTTTGAACCGTCCATCATGCTGTATGTCTCAAAATCGTTTGAGTAAGGAAAAATTGTGATTGCACCGCATGAAGTCTTGAATGTCACTGTTTGAGACAACATTGATGAATCAGTACCGCAAAATGCTCTTACTGCAACTTCATAGTTAGTGCTTGATAACAGATCCTCAAGAGACAAAGAAGTATCTTCAGTAGTGTAAGTTGTGGAAGTACCATTTGCAGTGAGTATTACCTCATAGGAATCAGCTTCGCCACTCCAGCTGATGTTAGCTGAATTTTCTTCGATATTTGATACTTCTAAGTCTATTGGGGTAGAACATGTTACTTCTTCAAGTTTTATATTGTCAACGGCAGCAGGAGGATTTGAGGAATAATAGGTATTTCTCCAATGGAAGACTAAGCGATAAACCTTGTCACCATCACCCATACCTTCGAATTGGTCAGAAGAAATGAGCATCTCATGATGTTGCCATGTGTTCTGCTGTGAGAGCCAGTGCTCAGAGCCTGCGGAACCATAGTTACCAGGTTGACTTGCCGCATCATAGTTAACACCATCCACTGTAGGAGGATTGTTGCCTGCTGTGAGAGTGACAACTGAAGGGTCAAACCAGTAAACTCTAATGAATTCGTTCTTAGCTGAGCCACCCATCGCCTTCCAATCGAAAGAAAGCTTAATTTCAGTTGTTCCATCAGGAATCAGGATGTCCCTGTAAGCATATACTCTTGATGTGGTGCTTGAGTATGAGTTTGTGATACCTTGGTCATTTGAGATATACAATCCCTTTGTGCCTTCTTCTGTAGTATTCACATCGCTTTCCTCGTCTGTTGGAACGCCTATGTACCATTTGTTGTTTTGTGTTCCGTTGACAAGTACCCATTGACTGTTCTCATCTGTGTCTTCAAAATCAACTTGCATTGGCAGTGAAGTGGGTATTGTGGTAGTGGTAAATGTAACTGCATCCGTCTGGTTATCGCCTGGAATGCCTGAACAAACAGTCTTTACATATACAGTGTACGTTGTGTTGGATTCAAGACCCTCTATCAGGTTTCCGTTTTGGTTGGAAACCTCCATCACTGTATAATCATCTTCTGAATCAACCGGCTTGTAATAGATCTCCCAAGTGTCGTGACTTTCGTAATCGTCCACAAAAGAAACTGCTGCTGAAGACTCTGTCAGGTTTGAAATGGAAACAGAGTTAGCGGTAGGTGCAGCGCAATCCGGAATCAATGAAACCGTCACATCGTCGATATACCAAGATGTTAAATTGGCTGAATTAATCTGATGGAAACGAAATGCCATACGGGTTCCTTCCGGAAGTCCCAAACCAGCAACGCTTGCGAACATGCGCTCTGTTTTTGTGTAAGTTGTAAAGTTCATCGTGTCTAACGCAACGAATGTTGTAGTGTCAGACAAGTCTGTGATGTATCCGAACTCTAATATAGTGTTGTTTGCGTATGTTGAACTATAAGAGTTTCTCTTTGACCAGAATGTGATCTGTAAAGTCGAAAGTTCTTCTTCAAATTCGGGGAGGACTGCCACAATGTTTCCGAATGCGACCTCCAAAGCTTTTGAACTATTGTGAGAAACAGAGCTTGAAGATACAACATTTGGGAAAGTTTTATTATTGTAGAAGCCTGTTGCAGCCATCACCCAGCAGCTCAATTGCTCATCACCTCCTTCGAAATCAGCAGTCCATTCGTTTTCCGACACGGAGATAGGACCACAAGCAGTGTGGAAGTATGACACTTCAGTGTTCACAGATGACTCTGCACCGCATTCAGAAACAACATAATATTCGTAATCTGTGTCTGGATTCAAACCATAGATTGTGGCTTCAGCATCTCCAGAAGCCCCAACAGACTCAAATTCATCACTGCTTCCTTTGAGACGATAGTAAACAGTCCATTCGGTAGCACTGCCGTTCTCAGTCCACGTGATGGTGGCTTCGTTCATCTCTATGTCGCTTGCTGCAAAATTGTTAGGTTGGATACAACTGCTGCCTGTCTGTTTACCTTGTAATCGAAAGAAAGATGCCACTCTGTGTTCTCATCAGGAAACTCCATGCTAATTACAGCATATGATGAAGAAGTATTGTTGAGAGTATAGGCATCATTTTCGCCGCCGTCATTTGAAATGTAGAGAGAATGAACCCCTTCTTCGGAATCCCCTACTCCGGTGGCTGAACCTATTACCCATTGGTTTACACCTGACCCAGTATAGGTGAATTCGGTGATTTCTGACGCGTCTTCTTCAAATGTGCGCTCGTAAGGCAACTCTATCGGCTCGCCAGGAGTGTTGAATGAAACACTGTTGATGGAATTTACATATGAACCATCTACAGGACAATACACACGCACGTAAACAGTATATGATGTACCCGGATTAAGTCCGTCCAGAAGATACGAACCGTCGGTCTGTGTGACCCCAGAAACGTATGAAGTGTCAGTTCCTGTAATATAGACAATATCGTGACTTTCATCTGTATTTTCAACCCATGAAATCTCTGCTGATGAAGGTGTTACATTTGAAACAGCCACTCCTGATGGTTCTGGGCACGCAGGTGCAACTGTAACTGTAAAATCGTCCAGATTCCAAGAAGTGTTGTTGTGCGATGAGGTCCAACGGAAAGCTATTCTGCCTGCTATCTCTGCTATCGTAACAAAGTCATAATATCCAAATAATACTGAATTTGATCTGCTCAAACAGTTTGAAGGAGGAGTTATGTCCCAAATTTTTACAAATGTTGAAGTATCCTCAACGTTTGTAATATAACAAAGTTCCATGTTACCGGCATTCGCTACAGATGAAGCCGTAGTGTTTCCGTAGAAGTAAAAACGCAGTGTGTTAAAATCGTTTGAGAACTCTGGAAGTACTAACATGCAAATTTCTCCGTCATTGCTCTTAATTTCAATAGAATTGGATCCTGAATGGCACGCTGGAGCGTAATTGCAATAATAGAATGGGGAGTTGAAACTACTCAAAACCGGAGTAGATCAGCAGTCATCGAAGGCGACCGCGTTTGAACCTGGTACCGATTCAAAATCATTGAACCAGCTCTGCTCTTCTGACACTGTGATTGGCTCACAGTCTTGAGCACGACCGGCTATTGTCATAAATAAAAACAATAGCAACGGTAAAAAATATATTTTTTTCATTTTAGAAAGAATTTAAATATGTTGATATTTGCAATTATAACCCAATTTTGCGCTGCAAAAGTAGAAAAATATGATTTGGTGTGTTACTAAATATTTATTTCTTGATATTTTTGAAAAATTAAATTTACACCGAAATAAGAATTTGCTATAACTTTTAGTAAATTAATATATAAAATTGAGAGATAATTACAAAATATTTATTTTCAATCATTCTTAATAGCGGATAAAATAATGAAATAAGTAAAAAAAAATAAAATTATGTTATGGTTTATCTCGTGCTGATAAAAATATCAACGTTCTGGAAAATCGTAGGATTAGATGCAACAAATATTTGAGGAGGCAACCGCGGGGACACGGTTGCCTCTATGTTGTAGAGACGCGCCATGGCACGTCTCTACATTCCCATTGCCAAATCCCCCCAGCCTCCAATCACCCATTCTAAATAGTAGGGAAATGCAATTTGCTGCATTTAATCCTACGTTTTATTCAGCAGGCAGATTAATGCTAACAATTTGACCAAATATTTTATAAACCACTGATTATCAGAACCAATCTACGAAATTTGCGATTTTAACGGCTGTATCTAAAAATTATGAAAAATAACTTATTTAAAATAATTTTTCTTAAATTATCGGATATTTATAAATATACACTTGATTATCAGATATTTACAAATTACTTTGTCTTAAATAAATCATCAGTGCTGTTATATCAGAAGGACTTACACCGCTTACACGCGATGCTTGACCTAAATTTACAGGTTGCAATTTGGACAATTTTTCACGAGCCTCATTTGATAAAGATTTCAGGTTCTTATAATCAAAATTTTGCGGTATTTTAATATTATCCAAATTCGAAAGGTGTTGAACAAGTTCCTCCTCCTTTTTTATATAACTTGCGTATTTGATAAATGTTTCGGCATTGATAATTTGTTCCTCAGATGCACCCAACGATTTAATATATTCAGCAAGGCCATCATCATAATCGATAAGGTCATGAATGGATATCTGCGGACGCAATAGAACTGTTTCGAGTTTGACGTTTTGTTCGAGTGGAGATGTACCTCTTTTACTCATCAAATCGTTGAAGACAGTATATTTCGCAGAATGATGTTTGATATAGTCTATTAAATTATTTTGTTTTTCATATTTAATTTTGAAAGAAGCATATCTTTCGTCAGATATTATTCCAAGATCATATGCTATTGGAGTAAGTCTAAAATCTGCATTATCCTGACGTAGCAAAATTCTGTATTCGGCACGAGAGGTGAACATTCTATAAGGATCTTGAACACCTTTAGTAACAAGGTCATCAATCAGCACACCAATATAAGCTTGAGACCTGGAGAGGACAAGTGGTTCATCATAGTTTAGTGAAAGATGGGCATTAATTCCTGCCATCAATCCCTGACAGGCAGCTTCCTCATATCCTGTGGTACCGTTAACCTGACCAGCTAAATAGAGGTTTTTGATAATTTTAGATTCTAAGGAGTAATGTAACTGAGTAGGATCAAAATAATCATATTCTATAGCGTAGCCTGGACGATATATTTCTGCATTTTTCAAACCTGGAATCAGGTGCATAGCTTCAACCTGTATATCTTCCGGCAGGGATGAGGAGAAACCGTTTAAGTAATATTCGTTTGTGTTCCTTCCTTCCGGTTCGAGGAAGAGCTGGTGTCTGTTTCTTTCGGAAAATCTTACTATTTTATCTTCGATTGATGGACAATATCTTGGACCAACACCTTGAATACGTCCTTGGAACATTGGAGATTTTTCGAATCCTTTTTGTAAGATTTCGTGAACCGCTTCATTTGTATATGTTATCCAGCAGCTTAACTGATTCTCTAATTTTGGTGTATCGGTGAATGAAAAACAACCGGGATTATCTTCACCTTTTTGCTCCTCCATTTTTGAAAAGTCAACAGTTCTTCCGTCTATGCGCACCGGAGTACCTGTTTTGAGTTTCTTGGTAGTTATTCCGGCGGCTTTAAGTTGATCTGACAATCCTAAGGAAGCCTCCTCTCCAATCCTGCCCCCTGAAAAGTTTACCTCACCTACATGAATTTTGCCATTTAGAAATGTCCCGTTTGTTAATATGACCTTTTTTGAATAGAATACCTTTCCGAGTTGTGTTTTGACGCCTGTAACTTTATCACCCTCCAATATAAGTTCGGTCACTGTGTCCTGACGCAAACAAAGGTTGGGAGTGTTTTCCAAAACTTGACGCCAAAATAGAGAAAATAAAGTCTTATCACACTGGGCTCGCGGACTCCACATGGCAGGTCCCTTAGACCTGTTGAGAAGTCGATACTGAATCATTGTATTGTCTGTCACTATGCCTGTCATCCCACCTAAAGCATCTATCTCACGCACGATTTGTCCCTTGGCAATTCCTCCGATTGCCGGATTACATGACATCTGAGCAACAAGTGAAAGGTTCATCGTTATCAACAAAACTCGTCTTCCAAGTTTTGCTGAAACAACCGCTGCCTCACAACCAGCATGACCAGCCCCAACTACTATTATATCATAACTATTCATATATTTTCACGTGGAAAGTAATCAAAAAACATTGTTAATCAACAATTTATAAAATTATAACATGTTTAAATATTCGTTTTCCTTTTGCCTCATCAGATTGGCTTCCTCATCGGTTTTGTCCTTATATCCACATAGATGCATAGTTCCATGAACTAATACTCTGTGTAATTCGTTGTAAAAATCTACACTAAATTTTTCGGAATTGTCTTTCACCCGATCCAAACTTATAAGTATGCTTCCGTTAACAACTGTTCCTACATTGTAATCAAATGTTATAATGTCAGTGTATGTATCGTGATTAAGATATTTTATATTCTGTGATAACATATATTCATCATTGCAAAACTGGTAGGATATATCACCGGGAATGAATCCTTCCATTCTTATTGCATTATTCAACCATAACTTTTCATTTAGGCCTATTTCTAATTCGGCTTCCTCTATGTATTCGAATGTTATCATTTTTAATGAACAATTGAAATCTTTGATGAATATTTACATTTTTCCTTTGTAATCTCCACAATATAAAAACCATTATCTATATCACTGACAGATATGAAATGTGATTTTAACCCTGTTATATACTTCACGACCCTACCATAAATGTCATAAACAAGAATATTTAATTTTTCGTTGTTTTCAGGAAAGTCTATATACAAAATATCTGTTGCTGGATTTGGATATAACGGATATTTAAATTCAAAATTTGATATGGAAGTGGAATCATCAGGCAAGGAATCTTCTGTATAATCCCAACTATCCAAAGAATCGAAAACGATCATTTTTACTGAATTCTTTACTATATCGGCTACCTCGTCATCTAATTCTCCATTCCATAAAATTTGTTGAGGATCGGTTCCTTCAAACAATGTGTAAAAACAACAAGCAGCAATATATGAACCTATATAGGATGGATGACTTCCATCTGATTGATATAATTCTAATTGAGGATAATTATCCCTTATGTAATGCCAAACCTTGCCTACCGGAGACAATAAAGACTTATTGTCATGTGCCATCAAAGTGTACCTTAGATTTAACATACTATCCATACCTTCGTATGTACATAAAGGTTCAAAATATTGACAATTTTGAGAATCCCCATCTCTCCTGCCCCAAGTCATATAAAATACAGGTTTGGAATCTGGATTATATTCTCTTATTAATTCACATAATTGCTTGGCATATGGGTAGCAATCTTGGTTAAATTGATTGTCAGGGAAAGATGGCAACTGACTTTGTTCTTGTAATACAACAAAATCCCAACCACCTTGTTTGATCTTATCAGCTGACACTGTCAAATGCTGCTTAAAAGTATAACCACCGGGCGTACTTTGATCATACACTAATGCTTCGCCAAATGAAGAGTAAATATTGGATATTAAATCGGGAAGATTGTTTACATAGGTATAACTATTTCCAATAAAAAGGACTTTATGCTGTGCGCTTGCTGTAAAGCAGAGAACAGTAAATAAAAATATCAACTTACGCATCTACTCTTTTCTCGGATTTAACAACTGTAGTATTCACGGACCTATTTATTGCAGTAAATTTGGTTTTCACGTGAAAAGAGGATGTAAGTTGCATATTATCAGATGAAAATTGCAATTCGTCTGATAAACGTTGCATTACAAATAAAACTGTATTTTCACCTGTATTATCAGAAGATAACTTTTCAAAACTGCCTCCTGTTAGATAATAGTTCATGCTGACCTCATCATCAGAAATCTGATATTCTATGTCAACTGAAAAATTTGATACAGAATCTTTAAGATAATCACACACCATCTGGTTAAACATAGATAGAGTACCAAATTGATTTACTATGTTAAAATCGTCACAAATTTTCTCTAATACCTGTAACGACTTTTCATACATTGTGTTATTGCCTAAATGTTCTAACTTAATTTCAATCATAATGATGTTATTCTATGTTGTAGAAATAATTGTTTGCCTTTAACTTATAATAATAGTTCAAATTCGCAGGTACTGAACGTAACATCTCATTTTGATTGTTATGCTCTTTATCAAAATTCCAGTCTTTCGGTGGATTGAAATTTTGAATTTGACGTGATTCTGTTGACTTCCTTTCTTTGTCTTTTTCCTGTTGCAACTCCGCCTTTTCACTTTGTAACAATCGAGTAGTTATGTCTTTCTGCCTGTTAATAGTCTGTTGGGTTATTGTTCGGTTTACAAGTTCTTTTTCGGTCTTTTGCATCTCTTCAATGATCTTATCCAATGCTTTGTCGCCAACACCGTTTAATGACTTTTGTTCAGCTTGGTAATCCTGTAACATCTTTCGTATTGCCTCCTGTTGGGCTGCCATCTTAGCAAACTGTTCACTCATGCTCATCTTTTGTCCGGTCTGCCCCTGTTGACCCTTTTGGTCCATGGAACGTTTCATCGCCTCCATCTGGCGATTTAACTGTTGCTGTAATTCCCGTGCAGATGCTTTCTTCGACTTTCCTTTTCCTCCTGGTTTATTGCATGATCCCCCACCCGATTTGTTGCATCGAGCCTGACTCTGCTTCTGCTCCTGCTGCATTTCCTTCATCGATTCCATCAACATTAACGCTAAATTGTTCATCGATGTCAAAGCGAACTGCTGGTTCTTTGTAGCAACTGATATGCGGCGGTTTTGCAACTCTTTCTGCGAAACCTCTATATTGTTCTGAACCTTCGAAACCTCCTTCTGTATGAACGGCTTTACAGCCGCCTGACGACGCGCTAAAGCATTTAATGAATCCTCTATGTGATTCATGTTTTGCTTTATTTCAAACTGTTTTTTTAATAAATCGGTTACAGATGCAGATATTGAAGTAGTCTTTTGTGTTTTCTTCATTACCTCCTCCTGATCAAAGGATATCTTTACCAAATTGTCGAGGATTTGCCTTATAGTGGCTATGTCCTCTGTTATACTCTCTAACTCACTTTCATTGAAGTCCTGCTCCATCTGCTCCGCCATCTTGTCTATATCGTCAGCTGCCTTCTTTTGATTGTCTGCAGATTTTGAACGGTTGTTCTTCTCCAAATTTTGAGCGCTCTGCCGCATATTCTCGTCTGCGTCCTTTTGCAACTCACTGTTGTCTTTGAATTTGGTTGGATCTTCCAACTGGTCGTTTAACTTCTTTAACTCCTGAATGTCTTTCTTTATATCATCATACTTTTTCTGCAATTCCTGCTGATTCTTTTGCAACGATTCCTTCGAATTCTGCTTGTTTTCAGTTTTATCAGCGTTCTTCCTGAGCTCTTCCGACAATTTTCGCATGTCGTTTACTGCCTCATTTAACTTCTTCTCAACTTCCAACTGCTTGTATAACTGCAATTGCTGGTCCAAGGATTCGTTAATATCCTGAGTAGATAGCTTCATCTTGTCCATCTGTTCCTGGATTTGATTCTTGTTCATATTCTGCATCATCGCCTCCAATTCCTTCAACATCTCCTTCATCTCATCCGAAAGTATTTCATCCATCCTCTTCTCCAACTCTTGCTGCTTCTTTAAAATGTCTTCATTGTAATCTTTGTATTGATTCTCTACCTGATGCTGATTCTCCTGCTGTCTCTTCAATTCGTTAATCTTATCCTGCAATTTTTTGTAATCATTCATCAACTTTTCCAAATTCTTCTTATCCTGCCAAGATAACTCTTTCTGTTGCATCATTTTTTGCTGCATTTTTTCTATCTCCTTGGCAAGATCCTTCGACTCCTTCATTAAATCATTGTAGTCTGATTTAGTCTGTTCTTCCGATTTTTCAATGTCTTTTTCTATCTCTTCCAATGAACGAACACTATAAACCTGAACTGAGGATTTTGTAGATTTTGAACCATTAACTCCGTCATTATCAAATACTTGGAAATAATACTCTATTTTTTCTCCAGGATTTAAATTCAACATGTTCTGATCAAAATAGTAATAGAAATCCTGAATTGTCACTCCATGCTGAATTCCTATCGGTATCACATTGTTCGATGAGATAACCTTGTTATTCTTGTCAAGTTTACTGTAAACAAACTGCAACTTTGTCAAGCCGTAGTCATCCCTTATATTGCCTTTGAAATATATCCTGTCATTGTATGCAGAATCCATCTGAGATTGGACGTAAATATCTGGATACATGTCTTTTACAACTACAACCTCATCTGTGAGCGTATCCTTCCCGGTCATATACTTGTTCTTATTCAAAACTGAATAAGTGAATGAATTTTTTGCAACTACATTTACAAGATAGTTGTCTTTTTCAGAGGAAATAGTCTTTTCATGGTCATCTACAATCAAAATCAGATTTTCAGAGTTTCTCGTTATGAAATTCCATGTTATCTTTGTTCCCTCAGGCACAGTGAGATTTGTTACATTCTCCAACACCTCATCCGGTTTGTTCAAATATGATGGATAGTTCAAAGAAATATTGAATCCTAACATTACAGGTTTCGGAAGAACCTCTATGTTGTAAGGAACAGATTGTACTTCATCAGTAACTATTTGAAAATCAGTAGATTTTTGTAGATTTGTAAATGTATATGAAAAATCTGTATTTGAATTCTTCACACACTTGTAATTGTGGTCTTTGTATTTTATGAATACCTCTTCAGGTATCTCCTTTCCATCAACCCTTATATTAACGGTGTAATCCTCATATTGGAAGGCCTTCAAAGAGTCGTTAAGCACTGAAAAGTAGTAAGGGGCTGGTTTTTCGTAGTTTTCAGAATAGTTTACTATTCGTTTTGTAGGTTCTGTGAACAATTCTTTCTTAATTGAGAAAAGCAAAAGGAAAAGAGCTATTGGAAGAAGTGCCCAAAGCGCTATTTTTTTGGTCTTTTTTACCGGTATTGCTTGGACGAAAGAATATGTTTTCAGGTTATCCACCTTGGAATCTATGGCTGCAAGCAGAATGTCGTAGCTTGCGTAATCACCTTTTTCAAGCTGTTTTTGAAGTTCGAAAAGATTAAGCAGCTTGTCGTCAATCTGGTTGAAATGTTTTCCTATTATTCGCGCCACTTCCTCGTTTGAAAGCTGCTTTCCAAGTCCCGCTATCTTCAAAGCCGGTATTATAATACTGAAAACAGCAGTTATTGCTGCAAGTGCTATGAAAGAATAGAATAAAACAGTTCTTACAACAGAGTTGGAATATGAGAAATACTCAAACAGAGAGAATGCTATGAAAGTGAACAATAGTATAAGTACAAAGAAAATAATTCCTTTGTAGAGCTTGTTCAGGTAAAATTTCTTTAGAAAATGCCTGATCTTATCATTCAAAATCTGAATCTTTGAGGATCTCATTAGGGTTGTCTTCGTGAGGTGGTGTGAATGAAATGTTGAAATAATCAGATGAATTTTCAGAATAGTACTTGCTCAACATCTTGTTTCTTCCAAAAAATCTTTTTATAAATATGAATTTCAAAATAGGATTGTTGGTTCTGTTTATATTTGACCTTTTTTGGAATAAAGAATAGAGTTGTTTTGGTCTGGAAGGACTAACAACCATATTGGAAGCCTGCATTTCGTAGAGCATGAGCTTCGTGAGTGGTATTTTAACAGGACAAACATCATCACAAGCTCCACAAAGTGTTGTGTGTTTGAAAATATGCTGTGCTCTGTTGTAGTTATCGTATGTATTTAATTTCACGATGTCAATCGGGGATACCGCATCAGTGTCGCTGTTGTTTGCAACAGGACAAACTTCCATGCATCTGCCGCAATTGATACAGTAGAGAGAAGATACCAAATCTTCGGAAAGCAGAATATCTTCTATCTTGTTAAGGTTAAGAATAACGGTAAGTCCCACTTCCTGCTGCGTTATTGTTGCATCTGATGAATATACAGTCGTTGAGGGAAGTACGTATGTAGGCTTGTCCTGTATTATCCGTATATCTTCGGGGAGGTCCTTCTCTCTGTCCTTTCTTCTGAGAGATATGAAGAGCGAAAGATCCTCATAAGAAGAAATAACCTGGTCTATATTTACTATAACAACTAAATTTTTTGCCTTGTTAAAGCAATTTTGCGATTCTCTGTTCAAGAAAACGAGCGATCCGGTGTCACAAACTGCAAAATCAGAATCCACAATCAGCAGATCTATGTCATCAGATGAGTTTTCCACACTCTTTACATCGATTATATCGCAATTAGGAAGTTTTCCAGAAGCATAAGTATCAGAATCAATGCAGACGCGGGTCAGATATTTTGATTCGGCAATATTTCCTATGGTGGAAGTAAGCGAATCAGCGTCCTTTGTCCACATCACGCTAACACCCCTGTCAGACAAAATCTTGTCGAAATCGAGAAGATATTTGTCCATATTGTCGAAAAAATTATGCCGTAGGGCATACATTTTATCTCTGACAGCATCAAAATTATGTTCTGGAAACAATTTTTTCATCAGTGTTTGATATCGATTTTATTAATTCTGTTCTGGTGTCTTCCACCTTCAAAAGTGGCATTTAAATAAGAATCTATTATTTCAAACGCATATTCGGCTTTTATGAAGCGGGCGGGGAGCACCAAAATGTTGGAGTTGTTGTGTTGTTTTGCAAGGGCAGATATTTCAGGTGACCAGCAAAGGGCTGCTCTGATGCCTGCATGTTTGTTGGCGGTTATGGCCATGCCGTTGCCTGTTCCGCAAATCAAAATGCCTACACTCTCGCTGTCGTTCAAAACATTATCAGCAACCTTGTGGGCAAAATCAGGATAGTCAACACTCTCGTTGGAAAATGTCCCCATATCTCTGAATTCAAACTTCTCTCCATAACGCTTTATTACAGCATCTTTCAAATCAAAACCTGCATGGTCTGAACCAATGTATATTCTCATATCCTTATAATTTTACAAGTTTGCAAAAATACAAAAAAGATGAACGTTTTATTTTCCAAATTTTAATTTTTGCCTTCGGGTAAATTCTAATCTTTAAGAATTAAAATTTTAAACAGGATATTATTAATGCTGTTAATTGGTTGATATTAAATTCAAGAAAAATTTTGTGTTTTGAGTTATTAAAAGTAATTAACATCTAAAAGTTGATATTGTTAATTGTAACTATCAGATTTTTAAAAGGTATGAATTTTTCCGAAACTTCTTTCAATTTTTTTTTAGTTGATAAAATGAGAATATTTATGAGTGTTCGAATGTTCATAATCGTTGTTAAAAAATGATAGAAAATGTGAAGTTTTTTATTTTATAAAATTTATCCACAAAGTTTTCAAATCGTAACTCGCATTATTTTGATAAATCACCTATTTATGAACAATTTAAAGTTAAAAGCTTATAAAAAATTGTGCTACAATAAAATAGGCCATTGATTTAATAACGCGGATGAAATTGGGCGATGTTGTCGCGCAGATATTCCTGGTCTATGTGAGTATATATTTCCGTAGTTGTGATGCTCTCGTGTCCCAACATCTGCTGCACTGCCCTCAAGTCAGCACCGCCCTCTATAAGGTGGGTGGCAAATGAGTGCCTGAAAGTGTGCGGACTGACTTTCTTGTTGATACCTGCGTCTTTTGCCCATTGCTTTACATATAAGAACACCATCTCCCTCGTAAGGTGCTTGCCGCGCCTGTTAAGAAAAACATAGTCCTCCTCCCCTTCCTTTATTTTTAATTTTTTCCGCTCCCCATCAATATACAACATCACCATCTTCTGCGCAGTTCTTCCTATGGGAACAAACCTCTCCTTGTTGCCTTTTCCGACTACCTTGATGAAGTCATCATCAAAAAAAAGATTTGAAATCTTAAGTTCCACTAATTCGCTTACGCGCAGTCCGCATCCGTATAAAACCTCCGCCATAGCCCTGTTGCGGTGGCCTTCAGGTGTGCTTAGGTCTATCGAAGCGAATATTTTCTCTATCTCCTCAACTGTAAGGTAGTCAGGAAGGTGCATCTCAATCTTTGGGGCGTCAAGAAGTTCAGTCGGATCTGATTCAATATCTCCTGAATAAACCAAAAAACGGTAGAAAGACTTTATTCCGGATATAATTCTCGCTTGTGAACGGGCCTTTATGTTGTTATAATACAGATATTTCAAGAACTCTTGCAAATCTGCGTGACTCAGATCTTCCAATTTTTTTTCCGGAAAAGCGTTTTCCAAAAGCTTTATGTCGTGTTCATAGGCTTCTCTTGTTTTTTTTGAAAGCGACTTTTCGAGCAGCAGATATTGAATGAAGAGTTCTATCTTTGGGTTGTCCATTTTTTAAGGTCCTTTTCTATTTCAATGCGCAGCATGTTGAGTGCGGCGTTGGCGGCCCTTTCTACAATTTGGGCCCTGTTGGTGTGTTTGCCAAAGTTGAACTCTTTGGTGACAAGGCGCGTGGGGGTGGCTACGGCGATCCATACATCTCCTACAGGCTTTTTTTCGGTGGCGCCGCCAGGACCGGCTATTCCTGAAGTTGAAACCCCGTAATCTGCGTCGAAAAGCTCCATTACGTTGAGAGCCATGTCACTGACAACCATCTCACTTACAGCACCGTGCTTTTTCAAATTGTCCTCCCTGACGCTAAGAATGTCTCTCTTAATACGGTTGTTATAAGCCACTACCCCACCCTGAAAATATTCAGAACTTCCTGGTATTGAGGTTATTAAATTGGCAATTCTGCCTCCTGTGCAACTCTCTGCTGTGGCTATTCTCCGTCCAGATTTTCGAAGAAGGTTTCCTATTACTTCTTCTATTCGTATGTCTTCGTAAGCAAATGCAAGCTCGCCCACCGCAACCTTTAGCTTTTCAAAATGCTCGTCAAGAATGCTTTCTTCCTCTTTGGTTCCGGTGAGCGTAAGGCGCAATCTTATGATGCCCGGAACCGGAAGATATGCTAACTTCATGTTTTGAGGAAGTCCTTTCTCAAAATCCTCCAATTTGTCGGAAAGACCGCTCTCACTGATGCCGTTGCAGAGCATCACTCTGTAAAAAACCTTCTCATTGTCATTATTAAGATCTTTCAATCTTGGTATAACTTCCTCAACTATAAGTTTTTCAGCTTCAAATGGAACCCCAGGAAGGGCTATGAGCACTTTCTCTCCTTCCTGAATCCACATCCCGGGTGCTGTGCCCAATGTGTTTTTGAGGATGACAGTGCCCTCCGGGACTTCGGCCTGTTTTCGGTTGGTGTCGGTGAGTTCCATGCCGCGCGCGGCAAACAGCTCCCGCACCCACTCCAATGTGGCTTCATCACTAACAAGTTTTCTGTTGAAAAAATTACTGATAACGGTTTTGGTAATATCGTCCTTTGTAGGCCCCAAACCGCCTGTTATTATCACGATGTCATCTTTTTCAAAACTCTTTTTAAGTGCGTTTTCAATATCATTGGCCTTATCGCCAATTGTCAGACACTCAGATATTTGCATTCCTTCCAAGGCAAATTTCTGTCCAATGAATGCCGCGTTTGTGTTAACTACCTGACCTAAAAGAAGTTCGTCGCCTATGTTGATTAAAATCATTGTGTTATTGGTTATTGGTTTGTGTTTTTATGTTGCTTTTTTCAATCATGTTCACTAAATGCATCATTGATTTCACGTATTGACTTTCAGGGTATTTTTCTACAAGATGAGAGTTAATATTCCTTAAAATGTCTATGTCATTGGTATCATCAAAGAATTTTCTTCTGTTATAGCTTTGAAAGAATGCAGAGTAAGCAGACATATTGTAAGGATGTTCTTTTATAAAATTTTCAAGATATTTGCGATGATTATCCAAAAGAACTACGTATTTTGATTCAATATCAGCCCTGACAGAATCGTTTTCAATATTTTTTTCATAGATATCGAAAAGATCATTAACAGGCTTAATAAAAGTTAAAAGCGCACTGTCGAGCTGATGCATCAGAACGGCCTCTTCGCCGCCAGTAACGGTGTAGGTGCCCGACAGGTCGGTGGCATCGGCATTGAATACTAAATGATCACCCTCCTTCGCCATCGTGAAAAGTCCGTTGTCCTCTGAAAAATAGATGTTGAACATCAGTGGAGATAATTTCATTTCAGAGTATTTCTCATCTTCGGTGGAAATGTTAAATTCAAAATTTCCTTTTCTAAGTCTGACAGAATCAATTATTTCCATCCCGCTCGTGGTTACAAGCGCGAGATGCAGCATCCTGTTTTCCGCATTTTTAAAATTCCCTGATATGATGACCCTGTTTTTTTCGGAGCAGGAACAAAACACCATTGAAATGGCGCATAGCAATAAAAAAATGTTCTTAATATACCTATTCATCACTATAATTTGCAAGTTCAACCTGGTTGCATTGCGGATTTACAAGGTTTTCACATCCACAGTTTCTCTCTCTTCTGTGCGGTATGGCCCCACGTATTTTTCTTGAACAAGAACTTGATACACAGATGATTAGAATAAAAATTGCTAATATAATCCTCGTCTTTTTCATAATGCAAAAGTAACATTTATAACATATCTTAAACTTTGCTTTCACCCAAATTATTATACTTTTAACACCGCATCGCTGTTTTCAACCAATTATCACATCCAGAGTTAAAATATTGTCAATATGGTTATAACTACCTGAAAATCAACAATAAAATTAAAAAAAGTACATATTTTCATTTCAAGTTATTAAAAAATGAACGTTGAAAAAAATAGGAGAAAAAAGGATGATTATCATCATAAGATAGTAATTTTGCGAGATAAATAAGCGGAGAAATGATCAGCATGATAGCGGCAATAGGCAAAGACTTGGAATTGGGTTATAAAAACCAATTGCTCTGTCATTTGCCTAAAGATCTCAAGCATTTCAAGGAGACCACATCAGGACATACGGTCATTATGGGCCGTAAGACATGGGAGTCGCTTCCGAAAAAGCCGCTTCCAAACCGCCGTAACATTGTCATGACGAACAGCAGCCAAAATATCGCCGGCGCCGAGGTTGCGCACTCTTTGGCGGAGGTCGTCGAGATGACAAAAGACGAGAACGAGGTTTTTGTCATGGGCGGTGCCTCCGTGTATGAACTTTTTATGCCATACTGCGATAAACTATATCTCACTAAGATAGTCTCTAATTTTGAGGCTGATGTTTTTTTCCCTGAAATAGACATGGAAAAATGGATGATAAGCGAGATAGAATTTATTCCTAAAGATGAAAAAAACGAATTTGATTTATATTTTCAAACACTAATCAAAAAGAAATGAGAAAACATATTTTGACTGTAATTCTGATTTCAGCAAGTGTGATATCATTTGCACAAAAAAATGAAACCCCTACCCCGCCCGACCTGCCTATCGACGAGCGCACAAACCTGGTGACTTATCAAGACGTGGTGAAACAGGAGGGCACTCCGGCCGTTCTTTACGAAAGGGCTATGAACTGGGTGAAAAAATACTACAAGAACACAGCGGAAGTCATAAAAAGCGCCGATCCACAAAAGGCCGTCATCGAAATGCGCTCCAGTGTTCGTATATTCTACAAACAAAAAGACGGTACCCTCCGCTATAAAAACGTGGTTTACTACAATTTCAAACTCGAATGCCGCGACAACCGCTACCGCTACACCATCACTAACTTCAATGAAAAGGCAGCTGGCCCCGCCCCAATCGAGAATTGGTTCAACACATCTCTCTCCGGATGGACACCGAGTCAATACGACTACCTCACCCAGATCGATGAACAGATGAAAGAACTCATCGAATCACTCGAGGACGGAATGCTGCCACCTGAAGTCTTTACCGATGAGTGGTAAAAATCGCATACTTATATCGCTGTTTCTTTTAACTATCGTGTTTCAGGGCTGCCGGAAACCTTCCGGCACCCTGATTTTTAATATATTGCCCACAGTTGACAATCTTCCACTGCAATTAGACACCCTTGCCTACTCCAACGCCGCTGACAATAGGTACATGGTGAACGACGTGCAGTTCTTCATTTCTAAAATATCTCTTGTAAATGACAAAAATGAAGAATTTCAAATACCTGAAACACAACGTGTGCACTATTACGATGTGAAAATCCCATCCACGCACACCTTTTCAGTGTCTTTGCCCGCCGGAAACTACAAATATCTGAAATTTGAATTCGGTTTGGATGGAGAAGACAACAAAACAGGCCTCTACCCTAACCCGCCTGAAAACAACATGAGCTGGCCAAGCGTGCTTGGGGGCGGCTATCACTACATGAAAATAAACGGCAAATGGCTCGACAACCTGAACATCGTACAGCCCTTTAACCTTCATCTTGGAAAAATATCTGATGATGACAACTCGTTTATAGACAATACTTTCGAAGTTAAACTCCCTCTTGACAAGCTTTCTGTGTTGAAGAATGACCACGCTTCTGTAACCATCGGATTTGACATAAACAGGTGGTTTTGCAATCCCAACATTTACGATTTCAACCAGTTCGGCGGCGCGATAATGCAAAACAGAGAAGCCCAACTGCTGATCCGTGAGAACGGTTGCGATGTGTTCTATATTCTAAAAATAGAATAGTGTAACAATTTCTGTAAAAAATCGTTACAATAGTTTAGGAAAAATAGTATTTTTGGCAAATTTTAAAAAAATATAAGAACATGGAGTCTCGTGTAACAAATCTCAGGAAAATGGCGGTTTTAATATCGTTCGTCCTGATGTCGCTTACTGCATTTTCTCAGGTTGACACTGCATTTTGGTTTGCAGTACCCAAACTTACCCATAGCCATGCGGGCCGTCCGATAAAACTCTGTATATCAACCTTTGGAGAGCCGGCAACCATAACCGTGACCAAGCCTGCCGCCAACAATGCCCAGGTAGCTTCTTTCATTGTTGGTGAAAACCAGTCGTATGCCTACCAGTTGGTCGGTGGAGATCAAAACAATCTCTCCAACATAGCGGATTTTGAATGTAACCACAATCAGATTTCAGATTTAGGTTTATATATCCACTCAACCACCAAGGTGATTGCCTACATTTCGGTCATGTCGAACAACTCCGAAATTTACGCCTTGAAGGGCGAAAACGGTCTTGGAAGGGCCTTTTTCATACCCATGCAGTTCCAGTATGTGAATGCGAACTTATACAATGATGCGCGCAACAGTGTGGAGATAATAGCTACAGAAGACAACACCACCGTGCATATCATTCCATCAAAGGCGCTGTATGGCGGGCACGCCGCAAACCAAGAGATAATTGTTACCCTCAACAAAGGGCAGGTTTACAGTTTCGCATCCTCTTCGCAGGCCGCCAACGGCCATCTTGAGGGTACTATCGTAACCTCCGACAAACCGATTGTTGTGGATGTTTCCGACGATTCTGTAACCCCTAACGGCAGTAATCAGGACCTCGTGGCAGACCAGATAATACCGGAAGAACTTGCCGGCTCCCAATACATTGTTGTGCCATCTCCTTCGGCCGCCGCAAACACATACAACAACAGTATGAGCGACTACGCCTTCATATTCGCACTGGAAGACGGGACAGATGTGGAAGTGCGCTCCAGCGCCAACGACAGCGGCTTCCCATACACAACAACAAGCTATAACAATCTCAACCGAGGCGCCAAGAAAGCCTACCATTTTACGAGTAACAGGGCCGTATTCATCGAAGCTACAAAACCGATATTTGTATTCCAATTGATAGGTGCCGGCAATGAACTTGGTGGTACATTGCTGCCGCACACCTATTGTACAGGTTCCGACGAGGTTGTTTATCACCCGGAACCATCTGTCAATGGACATACAAAGCACATTTACTTGACTTTGCTTTGCAATCCTACCTATACGGATGGTTTCCAAATAAACAACTCATCAACATACATTTCAAACAGCGACTGGAAAACAGTGCCCGGACACGTGTTCAAATACTGCTGCAAAGAGATTACTTCGCTTAACACTGCTCAGTCAATCCGTATCAAAAACTCTCTCGGCAAGTTCCATTTGGGCGTCGTTGACTGGAACGGCTCGTACGATGACTGCTCTATCAGTTATTTCAGCAACTACAGCTCAGGCAGCAAACTGTCGTGGGACACAACCTTAACCCACTTCGACTATTGCCAGGGCGAGACTATAAATTTCATGTTCGATACCATTGATGTGAACAATCTCAGAATCGTGGGACCGAATGATTTTGAGGCTAATGAGGGCGATGCATTCTCAATAGAAAACGTTATGCCAGAAAATTCAGGTGAATATGTTGTCATTGGTCATGATTCACGCGCCTGTTTGAACGAGAATTTCACCGATACTATCCAAATTACAGTTCACCCGACTTTGGAATCTTTGGTTGAGGCAACTGTTTGTCCTGGCGATCCTTACATTGGCAATGGGTTCAATATAACTGAAGATCAGACTGCAAATCCAGGACTTGTGGAAGATTCCCTTACACTTCAGCAGACCATCTTGGGCTGCGATAGCATAGTGCGACTTAAGCTTACAGTCAGCGATTTCATCTCTTCCGAGTTCGAGGCAACTTCTTGCAAGGAATACGAATGGAACGGACAGAAATACACTGCGAGTGGCGATTATATTCAGCATTTGGAGTCGGTGGCCGGTTGCGACAGTGTAGTTACTCTTCACCTCACAATCATTGAGCCAAGTGTAACCATAACATCTTCTAATTCAGACTTTTGTGAATACGAGGAGACTGTTTTGACGGCCGCTTCCGACTTCGATAATTACGAATGGAACACAGGTGAGACCTCTCCTTTCATCACAGTAACGAAACCAGGTCTATACAAGGTGACCGTTACAGATGAGACGGGCTTGTGCCAGGCAACCACCAATTATGAGATACCGGCCTGCAGCTTCAGCATGTTTTTCCCGAATTCCATCTCACCTTCGAAACCGGATGGCATAAACGACTATCTTTTCATTCCAGAATATGTTCACAGATATATTCAAGATTTTGAAATACAGATATTTAACCGTTGGGGAACATGCGTATTCCAATCTAATGACGTGAACTTCATTTGGAGCGGCGAAGGTACAGAGGTGTCGCAGGTTTACATTTATGTAATCCGGTTCACCAATTTAGATGGAAAGCCGTTTGTGCGCCGCGGTGAAATTACAGTACTATGATCTGTCGGCCTCGTAATACAGAGTGTTACCGAAAGTGTTCTTGAAAAGATAATCTGCAAGTAGTCTAAAATCGTTAACAGGGATGTTTAGGTAGTGCTCGGTTTCGGTCACCGCATCTTCTGCGCAGCTGTAAAATTCACCGGTGGCCAAGGTGCTCGCTCTGTCTTCAACTTTCAGATTCCGTTCCAAAACTATTGATTCCGCGTTGTTTTTGACTTTTTGGACGATATATTCGATGTCATCGCCAAAACGGAAGTTTTTAAGATAGTCGGAAAGGGCTTTATCCGCCTCTTCAAGTGATACTCCGCTGGCTGGCCGTCCGCCTATCATGAACAGTCCCGGGTGGTGTGTGCCTGATACAGAAGCGGATATGTCGGTGAAAAGCTGTTCTTCCACCACGAATTTCTTGTACAGATAAGACGATTTTCCAGTTCCGAGGATATCCGACAGAAGGTCGTATGTGTAGTAGTTGTCATCGGTGCGCCCGCACATAAGCCAGCTCTTGTAGAGCATGTCATCGGGGACGTTTTTAGTGATTTTGCGGAACATATCATGGAGTAGGGGAATCTCTTGTGGATAGAAGTGCCGGTTGCGATAGCCCGCAGGGATGTCGCCGAACCACTTCTCAGCCATGCTGAAGACATCGGCCGTGTCAACGTTCCCTGCGACCACCAATATGGCATTTGCCGGACAATAGAAGCGTTTTCTGAAATTTCTTACCGTCGGCATATCAACCTTTTCAATATGGCTGATCTCCTTGCCTATCGGAAGCCATTTGTAGGGGTGTCTTTGGTAACTGAGATCGTTTAATTGCAACAGCAGATCACCATAGGGTACATTCAGCGTTGATTCCTTAAACTCCTCAATTACAACTTGTTTCTGAACATCAAGGCTGTTTTGAGAGAGGGTAAGAGACGCCATTCTGTCGGATTCAAGCCAGAGGGCGGTCTCAATATTCTGAGCGGGAATCACGATATAGTAGTTGGTTAGATCCTGTGAAGTGTAGGCGTTGTTTATGGCACCTGCCTTTTGCAAAACAAGGTCGAAGTCGGGTGCATTGTCAGAGCCAGTGAACATGAGATGCTCCATAAGATGCGCCAAACCGGTGCAATTCGGGTCTTCGTCGCGCGAACCAACCCGGTAAACTATTGTGCACGCCGCGAGTGGAGTGGTGTGGTCTTCGTGTACTATCACGTGTAATCCGTTGGAAAGTATCCTTCTCGAAAATGAGATTTTCATATCTTCTTTTTTAGAGTGCAAAAGTAACGTTTTTTACCAACTTTGGATAAAAAACTTCCAACTATTATTTGCCAATCCTTTGCAATCTAATCTTAATTATTTCCATTATCTTTAAGAATCTTTAATGTAAATATCAGAAAATCAATTTAATAGATTGATAATAATCACGGTGATTTTATTTTTCAAAAAAAAATTCAAAAGTGATTTTGATATAAAAAAAAGTGTATTTTTGCCCCGTCAATAAAGGAACGCTTCCTTAGCTCAGTTGGTTAGAGCATCTGACTGTTAATCAGAGGGTCCAAGGTTCAAGTCCTTGAGGGAGCGCAAACGGAAACGCCAATTCACAACGAATTGGCGTTTTTTGTATGTAAAATAATATCCCAAACCTGTTTACCTTTGCAATTTTTGTATTTTTGCAGTTTGTTTTGAGTATAAGTTTTGCTCAAGAATAGAAGATTATTATGGGAAATATATTATCACTTATCGGTCGCCCGAATGTGGGTAAGTCAACGTTTTTCAACCGCCTGATTCAGGCTCGTGAGGCTATTGTTGATTCTACCGCAGGTGTTACGCGCGACCGGCACTACGGAAAATCAAACTGGAACGGCTACGAGTTTTCGGTCATCGACACCGGCGGCTATGTTGTAGGTTCCGATGACATTTTTGAAACCGAAATCCGCAAACAGGTGTCACTTGCCATTGAAGAGTCAGACGTGATCGTGTTCATGGTTGACGGACGAGAGGGTCTCACTCCCCTTGACGATGAAATCGCAGGAATCCTCCGCAGATCTAAAAAACCATTCTATTTAGCTGTAAATAAGATAGATAGTCCTTCAAATTATTTCGACTATACCGAGTTTTATGCTTTGGGAATCTCTGAAATATTCCCTATCTCTGCTGCCTCTGGCGGTGGTACCGGCGATCTGTTAGATGCCGTAGTCACCCACTTTTCAAAAGATCCGGAAGATATTCCCGATGATTTGCCACGCATCGCCATTGTGGGAAAGCCTAACGCCGGCAAGTCTTCCATAATCAACGCCTTCTTGGGCGAAGACCGGCATATCGTGACGCCGCTTGCAGGCACTACCCGTGACACCAATTTCACAAGATACCGCAACTTCGGCTTCGATTTCTACCTTATCGACACTGCAGGCCTCCGGAAAAAACGCAAAATCGAAGAAAACCTCGAGTTCTACTCAGTGATGCGCGCCGTGCGCTCCATTGAGAACTCTGACGTCTGTATTTTGATGACCGATGCGTCACAAGGCTTTGATGCTCAAGATCTTAATATCTTTGGACTCATTACCCGCAACCACAAGGGAGTGGTGTTGGTGATGAACAAGTGGGACCTCGTGGAGAAAGATACACACACTCACAAAAATTACGAAAACCTGGTTAAAAACAAGATAGCTCCATTTTCAGATGTACCAATAATCTTCACCTCTGTCACTGAAAAACAGCGTATCTACAAAGTTATCGAGTCTGCAATACAGGTCTATCAGAACCGCCAAAGGAGAATCTCCACTTCAGAACTCAACGATACCCTCCTGCCTATTATTGAACATACTCCGCCGCCAATGAACAAGGATAAGGTGATAAGAATTAAGTATATAACACAACTGCCGGTAGCATACCCGACTTTCGCATTTTTCTGCAATCTGCCTCAATATGTCGTTGACTCGTACAAGCGCTTTCTCGAAAACCAGATTCGCAAACATTGGGATTTCTCCGGCGTGCCAATTGAAATTTACTTCAGAAAAAAATAACATAAGATGAAAAAACTTCTCATTTTTTCGATAATTTGTGCATTATTCGGCTCATTAAATGCACAAGACACAGTAAGAACTTACTGGAAGAACAATAATAAACTGATGTCTGTCGGAGTGATGAAAAAAGGCAAGGAACAGGGGCATTGGGTTTACTATCACAATAATGGGAAGAAGTGGACCGAAGGCGAGTACATCGACGGACAGAAAGTCGGTGTGTGGAAGGTTTGGTACGACAACGGCAAGCTTGGTCAGGAATACAACGCCGTTGACGGACCGTTCACCAGTTGGTTCGAGTCGGGGAGGGTAGAGAGCAAAGGACAGTTCAAGAACAGACTGCGTGAGGGCGAATGGGAGTTCTATCACCCTAATGGACAGTTACATAAGAAGGTCACCTACGTCGCCGACAGCGTTGAAGGCCACGTGATTGAATATTTCGACAATGGCGAAAAATATTTCGAGGGAACCTACAAGCGCGGACTCTTGGAAGGTTACGCCTGCTGGTGGAACCGCGGCGGCACAAAAGAGATGGACGGCGAGCTCGTTCACGACCTCCAACAAGGCCGCTGGAAATTCTACGACGATAAAGGCAACCTCGGCAGCGAAGGTAATTTCGACAAAGGTCTGCAAAATGGTACCTGGACCTACTATTATGAAGATGGAAGTGTGTGGCGCAGAGGAAATTATGTGAGAGGAAAACGCTCCGGAGAATGGAAAGCATGGTATGAAGATGGCAAACTCCAGCGCCAAGGCTCGTTTGCCAATGACCTTGAGAACGGTTTTTGGGTGTCGTATTATCATAACGGCCAAATTCAAGACCAGGGAACATTCAAGAATGCACAATTGGATGGATATTGGGAAGGATGGTACGAAAATGGTTTCAAAAAGTACGAAAACAATTACAAAACCGGCATTATGAACGGTAAATCAACCTACTTTTGGGAAGAGACAGGCAAAATGTCGAAAAGTGGAGTATATGTAAATAATCTGAAAAACGGCTCTTGGAGCGAATATGCCCAAAATGGTCATCTGATTTCAAAAGGGAAATACAAGAACGACAAAAAAGAGGGTAAATGGATTTTTTTCAACATGTACGACAAGAAGGTGCGTGAACAAAATTTCGTTGACGACGTTGCAGACGGCCCTTTTACAGAATATTATGACAATGGTGTGAAACATTTTCAAGGTGCCTACAAAAACAGACAGCGCCACGGAAAGTGGTCATGTTGGAACCCTAACGGAAAGCTTTATTATAGCGCTTTGTTTGAAAATGGCCACAAGGTTAAAGAGATCTACGCCACCGACCCTAAAAAAACCCCATTCTGATGGTTAAGAGCATCCACCGGTCGTTAGGCGAAATAGTTAATCAAAACAAGTTAAAAATCGTTAATATGAACATAAAGACATTCCGGTTCAATCCGATACAGGTGAACACGTATGTTCTGTCGGATGAAACGGGGGAGGGGATAATCATAGATCCCGGCAACTGTAATGTTGGCGAGGACGAGCAACTCCGCGAATACATAGCGAAAAGTGGCATAAAAATCAAATTTTTGGTTAACACACACCCTCATATCGACCATATCGCAGGCAATCCATGGTGCGTTTCGGAGTATCATATACCGGTTTACATGCATGAAGGTGGTCTGCCGATATACAATAGGGCATACGCGTATGCCATTGCCTTCGGAATGTCGGTGGATGAAATGCCCGAACCCAGTGTATTTCTTAAAGATGGTGATGAGGTTAAGTTCGGAAATACTTCACTATCTGTTTTTTATACTCCAGGACACTGTGAAGGTAGCATCTGTTTGTATAGCAAAAATGAGAAGGTCATCTTCACCGGCGATTTGATATTTGAGTTGAGTGTGGGGCGCAGCGACCTGCCAACGGGCAATGAGGCGGTTTTGCAGGAAAGCATCCGCGAGAAAATACTTGCTTTGGACGATGATGTTGTTATCCTTTCAGGGCATGGCTTAAAAACAACAGTAGGACGCGAGAGATCTTTAAATCCGTTCATCCATTGATTTTTAGAAAAATTAACACAATTAAATATGAGTAATATTCCAGTTTTACCAGAAGAGACATTAAATAGATTAGCCAAAGATTACAGGGAGGTGTTAATAGGCCTTGGTGAGAATCCGGAGCGGGAGGGTTTGTTAAAGACGCCCATGCGAGTTGCCAAGGCGATGGATTTCCTCACCCACGGATATCGTCAAGACCCGAAATCTATCCTTGAGAGCGCCCTGTTTCATGAAGACTACAAGCAGATTGTGGTGGTCAAGGACATAGAGATTTACTCTTTATGCGAGCACCATCTGTTGCCTTTTTTCGGAAAGGCACATATCGGATACATACCAAACGGCACTATAGTGGGACTTAGCAAGATACCTCGTGTGGTTGAGTGTTTCGCACGCCGTCTGCAGCTGCAGGAGCGTCTTACTTCCCAGATCAAAGACTGTCTGCAAGAGGTTTTGAATCCGTTGGGAGTGGCGGTCGTTATCGAGGCGCAACACCTTTGCATGTCGATGCGCGGCATCCAGAAGCAAAACTCCGTCACCACTACGTCAGAGTTCACCGGTGCCTTCCTCAAGAACGAGAACACGCGTCAGGAATTCATGCACCTCATCGGTGCCGACCTGCATTAAAGAACTTCACCGCTCCTTTTGCGCTAATCACGCTTCCGGAGTCTCTTTTTACGTTTGCTGACCGATCGGCGGAACCTCTCCGCACGGTAGGCTATTGTCTCTTCCCGCACTTCTGAAACTATCTCTATGTTTTCAGGATATGCGCTTTTTTCGTCTGGATGCCGCAATATGCATTCCAATGGCTTGCCAACCCAATCCTCGGGCAGGCAGATTGTAATAGTGTCTTTTTGAGGCAGTAAAATCAATTTTTTCATCGTATCGGAATTTTTTCAATGTTTTCTTAGTCTTGATGTTTTGTAACAAAAAATGCAATTTCTGAATTGTTTTTATCCATTAAATGATTTTTTCTGAATTCCCCAAAAAATTGTTTTAACATATTCATAATCAAATAGATACATAGCAAATATATACATTTTTCAAATGTTGTTCTACTCAAGGAAAATTTTTTTCAAATAGTGTCAGGTTTTTGTTCTCTTGAACTGAATAAAGAATGTAAGACCTTGCAGATCAAAGATTTTAAGGTTAGTATTTAAATCACGTGAGCGTAATTAAAGGTAGGTTTTCCAGAACAATATTGTTGATATTTAACAGCTACCGAGGGGACGTGGTTGCCTCCATGCAGTGAGACGCGCCATGGCGCGCCTCTACAAACGATATATTCTTTGATTGCGTTCAAACTGCTTTTTTGCTATCTTTGCTGTTCTGTTTATGAAATATTTCAACGATGAATTACTACATAAAAAATGCTAAAATTGTAAATGAAGGAAACATTCTTGATGGTGGAGTGCTGATTTCCAATGGAATTATCTCCAAAATCATCACCGAAAATGAATATTTTGATTCAATAGACGCCACAGTTATAGATGCCGAGGGCAAATATCTGATACCGGGTATTATTGACGAACACGTGCATTTCCGAGAACCCGGCATGGAATCCAAGGCCGACATTCAAACGGAAAGCAGGGCTGCGGTGGCTGGCGGCATAACTTCCTTTATGGAAATGCCAAATACTGTGCCACAAACAGTTACACGCCAACTGCTGATTGACAAATTTAATCTTGCATCTGAAAAATCACTGGCTAATTTCTCTTTTTATATTGGTGCCACGAACGACAATTTGGATGAAATTGAGAAAATAGACCCTAACAAAGTGTGCGGTGTAAAGCTTTTTATGGGGTCCAGTACAGGAAACATGCTCGTTGATTCCGACTCTTCGCTTGAGGCTCTTTTCGGGAATGCGCCCTGCTTGATAGCAGCGCACTGCGAGGATGAGTCAATAATAAAGACAAATACCGCTATTTTCAAGGATTTGGTTAGCAAGGGTCTGTCGCCCGCCGACGCCACCATACACCCTAAAATCCGCACTTCTGAGGCTTGTTTCAGGTCTTCAGCTAAGGCTGTGGAATTGGCTGTAAAAACAGGCGCAAAACTCCATATCATGCACATCTCAACCGCAAAGGAGCTGTCGTTGTTTGATAATAGTATTCCACTGAAAGATAAGAGAATAACAGCCGAAACATGTCCTCACTACATTACATTTTCAGAAGGAGACTACAGCAACTATGGTTTTGGAATAAAATGCAATCCAGCTATCAAGGGTGATTCAGATCGGACAGCGTTGTTGGAGGCAATAGGAAATGGAAAGATAGATACAATAGGCACAGATCATGCACCGCATCTGTATGACGAGAAGTTCACAGGGGATTATTTCAGCTCAAAATCCGGATTCCCGTCAGTTGAAAACTCATTAGATTTGATGATAGAGACAAAAAGGAAGGGTTATGCCACATTGCCCAAGATAGTTGAGCTGATGTGCCATAACCCTGCGATATTGTATCAGTTATCTCGCCGCGGATTCATCCGTGAGGGTTATCATGCAGATTTGGCGCTTGTGGATTTGGGTGTTGAGCGTGTCATAACGAATGACAGCGTGCACTACAAATGCGGTTGGACGCCATACGCAGGAACCACAGTCCATTCAAAAGTCACGCACACATTCGTGAACGGAAACCTTGTGTTCGAGAACGGACTTTTCCACGAGGATTTTCGCGGTGAAGCGCTGACTTTTAGCCGAGCATAGCTGTGTAAGCAGCTGCATCCATAAGTTCAGCCACTTCAGCAGGATTTGTCATTTTGATCTTGACAATCCAGCCTTCGCCGTAAGGATCGCTGTTTACAAGGGCAGGATTGGCTTCAAGAGCCTCGTTGAATTCAACGATTTCGCCTGCAACTGGCAAAAGGAGGTCTGCAACTGTTTTAACAGCCTCGATTGAACCGAAAACTTCGTTTTTTTCTAAAGTTTCACCAACTGAAGGGATATCAAGGAATACGATATCGCCGAGTTCGTTAGCAGCGTGTGCAGAAATACCTACGAAAGCTTCTTCGCCTTCTACTCTTAACCATTCGTGGTCTTGAGAATACTTCAAATTTTCAGGAATATTCATAATTGATTGTATTAAGTGTGATTAATTAAACTGTCATTATCTCTTTTTCTTTGGCCTCCATGATTTTGTCTATCTTGCTGATAGCCTCATCGGTTGCCTTTTGGATGTCAGTCTCAAGTTTTTTGATGGCATCTTCTTCAACGCCGTCGTCTTTCAGTTTTTTGGCGTCGTCGTTGGCGGTGCGACGGATGTTGCGGATGGCCACCTTTGTCTGTTCAGCGTCTTGTTTGGCTTTTTTGACAAGTTCTTTCCTGCGTTCTTCTGTAGGTGCAGGAATCACCAGGCGTATGAATTCACCGTTGTTTTGTGGTGTAACACCGAGATTGGCAGCCAATATGGCCTTTTCAATGATTGGAAGCATGTTGCGCTCCCATGGTTGAATTACTATTTGATGGGCATCAGGGGTGTTGATGTTCGCAACCTGGTCAACAGGTGTAGGATTGCCATAATAGTCAACCTTAAGACCGTCTAACATTTGCGGGGAAGCCTTGCCGGCGCGCACTTTCTGTAACTCTTTGTCGAAATGCGCAACAGTGGCATTCATGCTCTCTTTAGCTTGTTTTAAGCAGGTTTGTGTATCCATTTCTCTATTTTTAATCTGTTAAATTGTTATCTGTATTATTTCCTTCGGATTTCTTGTTTTCAACTTCTTGTTTGAGACTGTCAATCTCGTTCATCTGCTGCAACAATTGCTGTTTCAGGGATGTGAATTCCTTTTCTCTGTAGTTTCTTGTCCATTTATATACAATCATGTAATGCAGAATCAGGGCAAGCAGCCAAACGATGAGCAAGAACAGTATGGCGGTGAGGAAAGTTTCTTCTTCTTTGTCTTTGAAGAGGAAGAACCAAACGACCCAAAGGAAAGTGTTGGCTATCAAGAATATGGAGAAGTGAATTTTGAAAGATGTCCTCCTTGATGCTATTTTTCTGAGTTTTTCCTCATCTTCTGGGGTGATACCTGTGTTTTGGATGTTTTCAGTCATAATTTTTAGAATAAAAGTGTACCAATTTTTTCGCCGGAGAGAACTTTGAGAAGGTTACCTTTGGTGTTAGCATCGTAAACATAGATAGGCATTTTATTGTCTTGGCAAAGTGCGAAGGCTGTCATATCCATGATTTTGAGGTTTTTCTGGTAGGCTTCAGCGAGAGATATTTCTGTGAATTTAGTAGCTGAGGGGTCTTTTTCAGGGTCTGCTGTATATACTCCGTCAACGCGGGTGCCTTTGATGAGGAGGTCGGCTTTGATTTCAAGTGCGCGCAGTGCGGCTCCTGTGTCGGTGGTGAAGAACGGGTTGCCTGTTCCGCCGCCGATGAATGTCACGTAGCCATTGTCAAGGTATTCGATGGCTTTGCGCCACGATGTTTTCTCGCATACACCTTCAATTTCAACGGCAGACAGCACTTTGGCTTTCACGCCCATGCCTTCCAAAACACCCTGTACGGCCAATGCGTTGATAATTGTTGCCAACATGCCCATCTGGTCGCCCTGCCGACGCTCAAAGCCCGAAGTGGCGCCTTGAACACCACGGAAAATGTTGCCGCCACCGATTACCACAGCTACCTGCACACCAGCGTCAACAGCACTCTTTATCTCGTTGGCATAATGCAAGATATGATCGTAACTTACCCCATACCCGTCATCGCCTGTCAACGATTCCCCACTGAGTTTCAAAAGTATTCTATTGTATTTCATACGCCTAATTATCAAAATGCAAAAATACAAAAAAAATTGTTGTTTTTCTGCAAAATCGAAATCAGTCTTTAACACATCTTACGGAGTGTCCGTAACATTTATAGTCCAGATAATTGTAAATTTCGCTTTTGAAATCATAGATTATGGCGCACCAGGCCTGACTTTTGCTGAAGGATGTTGAGCTCCAGAACAGAGCCTGCATTGTTGAGTATCTGTAACCGTCTTCGGTGTATGAACCTGCCGGAACGGCGTCAAAGCCGCCCACGTCGCGTATTGTCACTGTATATGGTTCCCATAGCTGCGAAGATGATTTCATGATTTCACCAGCTCTATGATTGCCCCCCAATTCATCGAACAGTTGTTCCCATTCCTTGGAGTTGGGAAGATGCCATCCAGCTGGGCATATGCCTCTATGATACGCATCACCTTTGGGATTTTTGTGGTGATTGTCGTAAATATCCATGGCTGCCGCCCAATTGTAAAGGATTCCGTATCTTTCAATTATGGGATTGGCATAGTAGGCTGCATAAAGAGGATGCATGGCTGAAAAAGAGGGGTTGTGCAACCACGTCTTCCCCGTGGGTGAGGTGGTGCACCGCATATTCTCAGCCATCCAGCATTGCGAACCGATCTGGACGGTGCGGTATATGTTACCCTCGTGGTCTTTGACTGTTGGCTCGGAATGGCAGAACATATACATCCTGCCCGTCTCAGTCTGACCAGACAAATAAAGTGTTATTGTAAGAAAAAGAATAACAAAAGGGTTGAATTTCATAATAATGATCGTTGAGGATCAATATTTTGTAAGAGATTCAAATTTGTCTAAGTTTTTAAGAGCGATAGCTGTTCCGCGGGCGACTGCGCGCAGAGGGTCTTCCACAACGTGCACAGGGAGCTGTGTTATCTTGCTGATTCGCTTGTCGAGACCGCGTAGCAGAGAGCCGCCACCTGCAAGGTAGATGCCGGTTTTGTAGATATCTGCCGACAGCTCCGCGGGAGTGATGTTCAAAGCCTGCATTACGGTGTCCTCAATAGCATTTATGGAATTATTGAGGGCGGTGGCTATTTCCTGATAGTTAACCTGGATACAACGTGGGATACCATGCACAAGGTCCCTGCCCGACACTTCGTAGTCCGTTGGAGGGTTCTCAAGATGTGAGATAGCGGCGCCAACGTTAATCTTGATCTGTTCAGCGGTGGGCAGACCAATATCCAGGTTGTGTTCACGACGCATGAAGTCTTTGATGTCGTTGTTAAGACGGTCCCCGGCTGTCTGCACTGATTTTTTTGCAGCTATGTTGCCGAGGGCGATGACTGCGACTTCGCTTGTACCGCCGCCTATGTCGATGATCATGTTTCCGTTTGCATCCAGGACATCGATACCGCTTCCGATGGCTGCAGCCATCGGTTCGTAAATAAGGCGCACTTCCTTGGCACCAGCCTGTTCAGCTGATTCGCGCACGGCGCGTTCCTCCACCTCCGTGATACCTGAAGGTATGCAGATGACCATCTTCATGGCCGGAGAGAAAAGGCTCCTGCCCATGTTGGCCATCTTTATGAACTCACGAAGCATCAGCTCCGCTGCCTGGAAATCGGCGATAACACCGTTTTTCAATGGTCTCACAGTTACAACATCACCTGATGTCTTACCTTCCATCATCAACGCCTTCTTGCCAACAGCAACAACACTCTTTGTCCTGAAGTTCATCGCGATAATAGATGGTTCGTCAACAACAACCTTATTTTCGTGTAGAATAACGGTATTCGCTGTACCTAAATCTATTGCTATTTCCTTGGTAAACAATGAAAACAATCCCATATTATATATATCCTTTTAAACTCTGCAAAAATATAATTTTTTTCCCCTTTTTACGATTAAGTTTTCTAAATGTTACAAATTTGATTAAAAATCATAGCTGTTGATTTCGCCGTGCGGATGAATGATCGTGTATTTGGTGAATCTTTCATCGGCGTTGAAACCGTCGCCATAGTTGACAGATCCGTCGCTTTTAATCTGTTTTACAGTTTTTGTGGAGTAGATTGTGTGCGCTCTTTGGTCCCAGATCACCTCATCGGTGATCACAGAGTCGCCCGACATTATGTCGTAAATCACGACATTGTTGATGGCTCTGTAGAGGTTGTTGTTAACTTGGCAGGCGTAGTTTGCGGTGATGACAGCCTGCTCTCTTCCATAATCGTTGAAAGAGGTTACCATAACCCCTTTTGGGAAGTCGGCAAAGGTGGAATCTTCACCATAGTAGTGATTCATCATTGGCGTTTTTAGGATGAAGTTCGTGCGCCCGGAATCACTGACTGTAATGGTCATGTTTTCTGCAGATTCATCAGGGAATCTGCCTTCATATTCAAAAAGTTTTGCGTTGCCTTTGTTGCCTCCACATGCTACAAAAAGCATCATAATGCCAACCGGCATTATGATGCTTTTGTAAATGTATTTTATGATTTCAGTCATTGAGAATTATCTCACAGTAGTATTTTCTTGAATCCAGCAGCCTACGTGATAGGAAGCACCGCTTGTGAGACCGCGTTTGAAGAGTTCGTCCTTGCTTGGGAATCTCAGTTTTGCGCGTTTGTTGTTTGCTTCGTTAGCACAACTTGGATCTACAGAGGCTGCTTTTGCGTATTTGTCGGCGGCTGCCCAGTTGTAGGCGCCAGGAACTTGTTCGTCACCACATCTGCCGCCTGAGCTTGCATAGAGGTCTCCAATCAGGATGTAGGCCTTGCCCATGTTTGGTTTTGACTTGAGGGCTTCGTAAGCGGCTGAACGCGCTTCTGAGAATGAGCCTTTCATACGGTATGCGAGTGCGAGCATGTAGTTTGCATCGGCTTTCTGTTCGTGAGTCTCGCTCAGATTAACAGATTCTTTGAAGTATTCAACAGTCTTTGTGAAATCTTCGTTGTTCTGTGATTTGATGTAGTTTTGGAATGTGAGGTTACCCATGATGAAGGCTGAGTTTCTGCTCGGGCTTGCTTTGTGAAGGATGGCCAGGGCTTCTTGGAACAACGGACTGCTTGTGCAACCGCCCTTGTACATTGTGTTCACCATCTTGCTGACAGATGAAAGGTTACCTTTGATTTCGTCAAACTTCTTCGCATAGAGAGCTTCCATAACTTCGCATGATGCATAAGGAGTTACATCTTTTTCGATTTTAGACAAAGTCTTGCGGTAGTTGGTGATGAGTTTTGACTGACGGAGAGAGTCAGCTGTGAGGCGTTTTGCCTGTTTGTCGTAAGCCATGCGGTCGATTTGACCATTGTTGAGCTGTGCCATGAGTGTGTCGAGTTCGTCAACATCTTTTTCGTAAGCTTTGGTGGCGTTCAATATGGAGAGGTCGATATAGTCGGTGGCGCGCTCGTAGGCCTCAATTACGATGGATGTGTCTTTCTTGGCTTTAGTGAGATTTTCGGCCAGTTGGAAGTATGTGTCCCAAATTGCAGGTTGGGTGTTCTCTTTTTCCATTTCAACAGATTGGATGAACCAGTCGAAAGCCTGTTCGTATTGGCTCTTTCTGTATCTCATTGTGTTGTAAGCCTTCAAGCCCAAACCAGAACCTGGAGTGAACTTTTCAGGGAAGAAGTTGTTGCGGTTGTCGAAAGTGTAGAAGAGAGAGTCGATAAGCAGTTCACGGCGAACAGAGTCCTTCTCTTCCTTGATGAGGTTTTGGAAGAGGGTTTGTGCATTTGTGTAGATGCCATCCCATGAGCATGGTGAATGTTGGATGATGTATTGCCAAGCTTCATAGGCGTCACCATAGCTTTTTGCGTTGTAAAATGTTCTGAAATTAGTAATTTGCTCCAAGCATTTCAGAGAGTCGGCTTCATTTGCACCATATTTGAAAGAGCATGGTTTCTGTGCAAATGCAAAACTACTCATGAAAATCACTGTTACGATAGCAATAATCTTTTTCATTTTTTCGTTTTTTTATAGGGTTTATTATTAATCTAATTTAACTCTTTGATACCAGCGTTCTTGTAGGATAAAGCAGAGCGAGAATCTGAAGTAGTTTTGTCGGATGAGGTCGTTTGCCAAAGTTCCTGTTTTTCCGTATTCGAACATCAAGTTGATTGATGAGTGAGTGTTGAATGTAGTTAGTGGAATTCCTACGCCCAAACAGACTCCGAATTCCGAGATAGGTTTATTCCGTAATAAAAGTTCTCCGGTTGAATATTTTCCGCCGGCTCTGAAGGCCATCTTTTTGAAAAACTTATTGGACAGGGGATTAGGTATGTATTGGAATCCCAATGATGCCGATATGGAGTTTTTCATCGAGTCGGCTGGTTTCATGAATTTGAATTTTGCCCAGTTCTGCCAAGTTACGTCGGCGGCAAAAGTCATCTTGTCTTTGAATGTGTAGCTGATGCCGCCGCCCACCGATTGCGGAATCGTCAGTCTGCCAGTAAGGTCGTCCTTGTGAAGAATAGTGTCGTAGGTCGTGGTTGTGACGAAGCTGCCGCTGTAGGCGTTGATGAGCAGTTGTTCTTTTGCCCAGATGTAAGCGGTATTGCTATATACGGCCCCAAGTCCAATCTTATGGTTTTCGCCAGCGTTGAACACATATTGGATGCCGCCGGTGAGGTGTAAGCCTTTTATTCTGTAAACATCATTGATGAATGTGTTCAGAAGGTTGTTGCCGTCGAATTCGGTGTTGCTGTTTGCAAAGATAGAACCGAACATATAGGATGCGTTGAGTCCGATGGAGAGACCTTTGCAGATTTTGAATGCGTTGCCCCAATAGAGTTGGTTGAGACCGCCTTTGCCGGAATAGGTGTAGTCAACAGCGCCTATGTTTTCTACTGTTTGTGAGGTTTCTATTGAGTAGCCCACTTTGCTGAACGGTGAGATTCCGAGACTTGTGCGCCAGTGGCGTGTCAATGGCAGGCCGATTGCTATGTATCCGGGTTGTGCGTATGTATTGCGTTGAGATAGGTTGTTCTGCGATAGTCTGGTTGCGTAGATGGAGGCGGCCGCATCGGCGATGAATGAGAGCGAGTCGAAGGCCGCATAAGACGCAGGATTTCTGAAGTTGATGTAATAAGGGTTCTGCATCGCGTAAGACGTGCCGCCCATGGCGTCAAGCACGCCGCAAGAAGAGCGGTTCACCACACCGATCCCGAAAAAAGAATAGGGGGATGATATCTCGTTCTGCGCTTTAGCAGTGAAAAAGCACAGAAGGCAGAGCAAAACCGCCAGACTTGTATGTTTATTTCTATGAAGCATTAAGCTGTAGTATTTTATGTAAACCTGCCAAAATAGGATTTTGGGCGGCAAAGATACTCTTTTTTAAGTAATTTTGCAATAGTTCAGCATCACCTCCCGATAAAATTACTTTCAGGTCGGGAAATTTGCGGCTATATTCTTCAATAATTCCGTCAATTTCAAGGGCGATGCCATTGATAACGCCCGACAAAATTGAGTTTTCAGTTGTGTCGCCGGTCA
Source organism: uncultured Bacteroidales bacterium (assembly GCA_934699095.1). Lineage (GTDB taxonomy): Bacteria > Bacteroidota > Bacteroidia > Bacteroidales > WCHB1-69 > F23-D06. The sequence continues at coordinate 139,125 of CAKUVI010000004.1, forward strand.
GAAAATCTATCTTTTTTGGTTCAACCAGGGGGAGCCGGGCTGTGAAGTGTTGCAGAGCGCCAAAGCGCATTCTGAGTCCTGGGGCGATGCTGCCGCCGAGATATTCACCGCTGATGTTCACGAAGTCGGTCACAAGGCAGGTCCCGGCCATAATGGAGAGCACGTTGCAATCGGGGAAAATGGTGCGGGCACCCGCAGCGTCGGCGATTCTGTCGGTGCCGAGGGTCTCTGGTGACGAATACTTCAGCACTATCGGCAGTTTGCTTTCGTGAGAGAGCACAACTGAGGATGTATGCAGCCTAAGCCAGTTGTCGAGTTCCTTGTTTTCAAATGAAACTGAGGAGACAATCGACCGTTTTATGCTGAATCTTTCGCAGATGTCTTCCAAAAAAGGGATGGTGAGATCTCGATTCTTGCATAAGAAAACCATTTTGCCGTCATGGGAGAAAACGGCAGTTTTCCGGAAAGAATTTCCTATGTCAATGACTAAATCCATCGATGGTTTGAAGTTATTGGTTTCTTCTGCGGTTGCGGAGGATGTCGATAGCCAAGTAGATGGCGTTTCTCATAGAGGCGGCGTCGGCCATGTTTTTGCCGGCGATGTCGTAAGCGGTGCCATGGGCTGGGGAAGTGCGCACTATCGGCAAACCTGCGGTGAAGTTGACGCCATTATTGCAAAGCAGTTTGAATGGGATCATACCTTGGTCGTGGTACATTGCCAGCACAGCATCAAATTTGGTATAGTTTCCTGAGCCGAAAAGGCCGTCGGCGGAGAACGGACCGAAAGCGTTGATGCCCTCTTCGAATGCTTGAGCCACGGCGGGCTTTATGATCTCGGCGTCTTCATTCCCGAGCAACCCGCTGTCGCCGGCGTGCGGATTCAGCGACAACACTGCTATTGTCGGATTCGACAGTGCGAAATCCTGTTTCAGCGATTTGTCGAGAATCTTAATCTTCTGCAGTATCTTTTCTGTCGATATATTCTGGGCCACATTCTTGATGGGCAGATGGTTGGTCACAAAACCTATTCTCATCTGTTCAGCCACCATAAGCATCATGGCCGGAAATTCCTTGCCACCGAAGTAGTGCTCAAAGAACTCGGTGTGCCCGGGGAATTTGAATTTGTCGGATTGGATGTTGTTTTTGTTGATTGGAGCAGTGACCACGGCGTCGATGAGTTTGTTTTTCAGATCGCGGCCGGCTGCATAAAGGGCGCGTTCCGACATCTGGCCGGCGGTTTTTGTGGAGCTGCCGAGCTCAAGTTTTATCTCCTCTTCGTAAAGGTTGATCAGATTTGGGCGTTTGTTTGAAATCTGCTCTATATTTTTGGTGAATTGGAATGAAAAATCGGGGATATCCAAGAATTTCTTGTGGTAGGAAGCAACTTTTGCCAAACCATACACCACAGGAGTGCAAATATCCATGATCCTGTTGTCGCACAAGGATTTCATGATCACCTCATATCCGATTCCGTTGATGTCGCCTTGTGTGATTCCAATTATAAAATTCTTATTTTCAGACATTTGAATTTACGTTTATTTATAACTAACAGTTGGTTTTCAAAAAAGAAAAACAGAGTGCGAAGATAATAAAAAAAGGGTTATGGGTTGATTGTTTTTTAAGGTTTTACGTTGTATTTGCCTATCAGACGGTAGGTTTTCATTCCTCCGATGAGGTTCCTCACGTCTTGGAACCCGGATTGCATGAGGATGCGGGAAGCCACATAGCCGCGCAACCCAACCTCGCAGAACACCACAATGGTCTTATTTTCAGGTATTTCTTCAAGGAATTCGCGGAGTTCGTCAACTGAGTAGCGGGTAGCTCCTTTGATGGTGCCGTTGTTGAATTCAGGCAGTTCTCTTACATCGAGGAGGAAGAAGTCGTTGCCGTTGCTAATCATTTCATCGAGTTGGTCAGCATGTATGGGGGTCATGAGGTGTGAGAATATGTTTTCGGCCACCATGCCGGCGAACATCACGGGGCTTTTTGCTGAGCCGAATGGAGGGGCATAGGAGTGTTCGCTGTTTATGAGATCAAAGATGGTTCCGCCATGTTTGAGAAGCAGTGATATCACATCTATCTGCTTATCTACATTTTCTTTGCCAATAGCTTGAGCACCAAATAGTTGTCCATCTTCCATTGAAAAATTGATTTTCAAAGAGATTTGACTTCCACCGGGATAATAGGTGGCATGGGAGGCGGGGTGAACAATAACGGACTCGAATGGGATCTCAAGTTTTTTGAGACTGTTTTCATTGAGACCTGTGCAGGCAACTGTAAGGTCGAAGATTTTTGCTATGGCGGTACCTACAGAGCCTTGATACACAACACTTTCAGGGTATGCCATGTTCATGGCGGCTATGCGGGCTTGGGCATTTGCAGGACCAGCGAGGTAGTTGCAATAGGGAACATTTGTGATTGGATTCGGAAATTCAATGGCGTCGCCGACAGCATAGATACGTTCGTCGGAGGTTTGGAGATATTGGTTTACTTTGATGCCTCCGGTGGTTCCGACTTCTAAGCCGGCATTTACAGCGAGTGTTGAATTAGGCCGCACGCCGATACTGAGGATGACGAAGTCGCAGTTTATAATCTTTCCATTGTCAAGGGATACTGATTTGCCTTTTTCAGCATCTGCGAATGCTGTCACGCTGGTGTTAGTGATTATCTCAACGCCATTTTCGCGAATATGATGTTGTGCTATGGCTGCAATTGGCAGGTCGGTTGGAGTGAGAATGTGGTCTGTTTTTTCAACTAAAGTGACGCCAAAGCCCATTTTGCGGAGGTTTTCGGCCATCTCAAGTCCGATAAAACCGCCGCCAACGATCACTGCTGAAGCTTTTTCGGAGAAAGATTCCAGTACTTTGACTTTTATCCTGTCGCAGTCGTCGACGTTGCGGAGGGTGAATATGTTGCTTCCGTTGATTCCGGGCATATCAGGAATCACAGGAACGGCACCAGGCGAGAGGAGAAGAATATCGTAGTCTTCTGTGTATTCTTTTTGGTTGCGCAGGTTTCTGACTGTGACGTTGTGATTTTCGCGGTCTATGGCAACGACTTCCTGCAGGGTTCTGACGTCAACATCATATCGGTTGCCGAATGAGACTGGGGTTTGTACAAATAGTCTGTTGCGGTCGTTGATGACATTGCTGATGTAGTAGGGTAGGCCGCAGTTTGCATAGGAGATGTATTCTCCTTTTTCAAAGATGATTATTTCAGCGTCTTCATTGAGTCTTCTAAGGCGTGCTGCTGCAGACGCACCGCCAGCCACACCGCCAACAATGATGTATTTCATAAATTCAGATTTGGTAATTTCTTAGTGCAAAAGACAATAACGAAGAAAAGTTGTGTTTTAGTATAAAAAAAAGGCTGCTTTTAGATAAAAGCAGCCTTTTGATATTTTCAAAATCATGAATTGTCTGATTATTAGCAGTCAACGATGGTGCACCAGCCGTATTTGTCTTCGATTTCACCATATTGGATGCCCATAAGGGTTTCGCGCATCTTGATACACCAAGGGCCTGGTTTACCGTCTTTGGAGATGACATATTCTTTACCGCTCTCTCTGTCTTGGATTTTGTGGATAGGAGAGATAACGGCTGCTGTGCCGCAAGCGCCAGCTTCTTCGAAAGTGCCGATTTCATCGAGTTTGATGTGGCGTCTTTCAACAACGAGGCCAAGGTCTTGGGCGATTTGGCGGAGGCTCATGTTAGTGATAGAAGGCAGGATAGAGCCTGAGTCTGGAGTAACATATTTTCCGTCCTTGATGCCGAAGAAGTTGGCGGGACCAGCTTCATCGATGTAGGTTTTGGTCTTTGCATCGGCGAAGATGGATGCGCTGAAGCCTTCTTTGTGGGCGCGTTCGCCGGCGCGGAGGGATGCAGCGTAGTTACCGCCGACCTTTACGTGTCCGGTTCCGAGTGGAGCGGCGCGGTCGTAGTCGAGGGCGATCTGCATGTCAGTAGGTTTGAAGCCTTCCTTGAAGTAAGGTCCTACAGGCATTACGAATACGATGAAGAGGTATTCGTCGGCAGGTTTAACACCGATGGTGGCGCCGGTACCGATGAGGAGCGGACGGATGTAGAGAGAACCCTCAGTTCCGTAAGGAGGAATATATTCAGCGTTCAGTTTGATAACTTTGTCCAAAGCAGCCTTGAAGAGTTCTTCAGGTATGTGAGCCAACATGATAGCGTCAGCTGAATTGTTGAGACGTTTCCAGTTCTCTTCCCAACGGAACAAGCGAACCTTGCCGTCTTTGCCGCGGAAAGCCTTCATTCCTTCAAAAGCCTCTTGTCCATAGTGCAGACAAGATGCAGCCATATGCATTGGAATGTACTCGTCAGAGCTTACTTCCAATTGTCCCCACTCGCCGTTTCTGAAATAGCAGCGAACATTGTAGTCGGTTTTAACATAACCGAATGATAGATTTTTCCAATCGATATTTTTCATAAAAAATTTATTTGATAGGTATTTATACTAAAATTAGACTGTCAATAGAATATTTGCCGAGTTTTTTCCTGCCTTTGAGGTCTTCTAATTCTAAGAGAAAGAGCAAGTTGATGTTAGCAGGGTGGAAGTGGGAGACGAGGTTGACGGCAGCGGCCATCGAGCCACCGGTGGCGAGCACGTCATCGACGATGAGCACCCGTTTGTTTTCGGGCATAGCGTCGGTGTGAATCTCCATAGTGGCGCTTCCGTATTCCAAGAGGTAGGTCTCGTGGTAGGTTTTATAGGGAAGTTTGCCCTTTTTCCGGATAGGTACGAACGGCAGGTTGAGTTTGTTTGCAAGGATGGATCCAAAGAAAAAGCCGCGCGACTCGAGGGCTACAATCACTTCCGGGCTGTGCTTTTCAGCAACGGACAACATCTGTTTGATCGTCTCTTGGAAAGCATCGGCATCGTTCAGAAGGGTAGTGATGTCGTAAAACTGAATTCCGGGTGTTGGAAAATCAGGCACTATGCGAATTTTATCCTTGATATTCATCATCTTACGTTTCTTGAAAAAAGCGCACAAAAGTACATTTTTTTCATAATTTATCTACAATAATAATTAATGCCAAAAAGAGCTATGATATTTTGTTGATCCAGCCTTGAATAGTCTCCAAGTTAGCGGCGGGCACATCCAGTTTCAGTTTCTTTCTCATTCCGCCGAGGTCGTTGAGCAGTTTGTTAGGATTGGTGTTTTTGAGTTGGTCGAGGGTCAGTATGTTGAGTTTTTTGAATGCCGGAATCCAAGCGGCATCGATGCCTAAGTTGGTGAAATCCTCATCATTGCAGGTTGGTGCTTTCTTTTCGGGGCGCATTTGTGGGAAGAAGAGCACGTCCTGGATGGACGGGGAGTTGGTCATGATCATTGTGAGTCGGTCGATGCCGATGCCGAGGCCGGCTGTAGGTGGCATGCCGATCTCCAAGGAGCGCAGGAAGTCTTCATCGAGCACCATTGATTCTGTGTCGCCGCGTTTGCCGAGTTCCAGCTGGTCTTCGAAGCGTTTTCTTTGGTCGATGGGGTCGTTGAGCTCAGAGTAGGCGTTGCAAATCTCCTTGCCGTTGCACATAGCTTCAAAGCGTTCGGTGAGACCGGGTTTTGAGCGGTGTTTTTTGGTAAGAGGAGACATTTCGATAGGGTAGTCGTATATGAAAGTGGGCTGTATGAGTTTGGATTCGCAGGTTTCGCCGAAGATTTCGTCAATAAGTTTGCCCTTGCCCATGGTGCTGTCAACCTCCACGCCTTGTGTTTTTGCGAATTCGGCGAGTTGTGCCTCGTCCATTCCGGAGATGTCAGTGCCGGTGAAATGTTCGATTGCTTCGAACATGGTGTATCTCTTCCACGGGCGTTTGAAATCGATGATGTTCTCGCCGACCTGCACTTTTGTGTCTCCGTGCAGGGCGAGGGCGATACGTTCCACCATCTCCTCCACGGTGTCCATCATCCAGTTGTAGTCTTTATATGGTACATACAGCTCCATCTGGGTGAATTCAGGATTGTGGAAGCGGTCCATACCCTCGTTACGGAAGTCTTTGGAGAACTCATATACACCATTGAAGCCGCCCACGATGAGTTTTTTAAGGTAAAGCTCATCGGCGATGCGCAGGTAAAGCGTCATGTCGAGGGTGTTGTGGTGAGTTTTGAAAGGGCGTGCGGCAGCTCCTCCGTAAAGAGGTTGCAAGATAGGAGTCTCAACCTCAAGATAACCCTTTTCGTTCAAGAAGTTGCGCATTGTGTTAACCAACAATGTGCGCTTTATGAAGGTGTCTTTGATATGGGGGTTCACAATAAGGTCGATATAGCGTTGGCGGTAACGCTGTTCCGGATTTTGGAAAGCGTCGTAAACGGTGCCGTCTTTCTCTTTGACTATCGGAAGCGGATGAACAGATTTGCACAAGATGGTGAACTCCTTCACGTGGATGCTGATCTCGCCAGTCTGAGTTGTGAAGACAAAACCTTTCACACCAATGATGTCACCGATGTCGAGTTTTTTGAAAACACCGTTGTACATCGTCTTGTCTTCGCCTGGACAAATGTCGTCTCTCTTGGCATAGATTTGGATTTTGCCCACAGAGTCTTGGATGACATAGAAGGCAACTGCGCCCATTATGCGTTGGCTCATGATGCGGCCTGCAATGCTAACCTCCTGAAACAGAGTGTTGTCCTCAGGGTATTTCTCAAGTATCTCTGCTGTTGTGGCATTGATCTCATAGGTTGCAGCCGGGTAGGGATCAATTCCCAAATTGTATAAATCTTCTAATTTTTTTCTGCGGATTATCTCCTGTTCCGATAATTCTAAACTCATTTTTATTACTTTTCAAATTAGACTGCAAAGATACATTTTATTTGCGTATTATTCTATTCTAAACTTCCAAAACAAAAAAAGGGTGTTTTAAAAAACAAAAAAACCGGCATTAGTTGCGGTTTTTCTGATCATAGAATGATGTTTTTTGTACTGCGTACGAGAATCGAACTCGTATTGCAAGATTGAGAATCTTGATTCCTAACCGTTAGAAGAACGCAGCAGTTGAAAACGGCGGCAAAGATACACTTTTTTTTAAATAAAACATGCTAATTGAAAAAAATAATGCCATTTTCCATTGAAATCCCTCCCACCTTTTTTAGGCATTTCTCTTTCGACATGGCATTCGGATTTGTGCCATTGACACCTTGTGGTATTTCCCGCCCTATCTTTTCGAATAATTTCACCCAATATGCCGGAAATGTTCCGTCTTCCGATTTGAAATTCATAGGATTGGCCTTGAAAATGTACTTCCCATTGCTTTTTATATACGAATCGCGTACAAGTTCACTGCAATAGTACAGGTCGTTATCCGGTAGAAAATATACGTCATATTGTTTCCCTATATATTGTAGAGATTTTTCAACATAATTGGCAACATTTTTGTTGTTTTTCAGTCTCAGAATGTCAAGTTGAGGCAAAGAGCCATCGTGTAATGTGAAATCTGCAAGAAAAGTATCCAGCGGATGTCTGTCAACACCGTGTTTGATGGTTGCATCGATAATCCAGATCTTTCCATCATTGTCAACATCCAAGATGGCAACATGGATATAGTTTATTTCTTCCTTGTTGCCTGTGGCTTTTGAAATGGCGCCCGACATGTCGTCATCGGAAGCATAGTCGAAAGGTAATCCAACGAAAAGCAAATCACCTTTCTGGATAGGTTGAGATAGAACCAACAGATTAAAACAGAGGATGTTAATAAACAACAGAACAATTTTTTTCATTTCAATAAGATTTCAGGGGGCAAAAATATAAATAATAATTGGTGTTTGGTATATTTTTCACGAGGCCAATAAAAAAGAGGGGAGTGCTATCAAAAAATCCATAAAACATTGCATAAAAAACAAACTTTATTGATAATTCTGATATGCTAAAGAGAGCGTTATTATAGGATTTGTTGTAAATTGAGATCAGCTATATTTTGTATAATATTGATTTTCAAATGATTAAGATTAAAGAATTTTTTTTTGAAAATAGTTATTTCAGATTAAAAAAAATTATATCTTTGCAACCTCAAAACGAGAAAGGAGTTTCAGTAGCTCAGCAGGTAGAGCACATCCCTTTTAAGGATGGGGTCCTGGGTTCGAATCCCAGCTGGAACACTTAAAAAGTCCGAAATTTTCGGACTTTTTTTTGTGAATCTCAAAAAAATATTGTATTTTTGCAAATCCATTTGACGATGGTGTTCTATGGTTCTTAACGATTGAATAATCGGATTTCTCGCTCATAACCATAGTTTTTTCCACAAAAAAATAAAGAATAAAGACTAATTAACATGTCAGAAACTAACGAAATTAAACCGAAAAGAAGAAGAGTGTCAAGGGGAACAGAAGATTTGATAGCCACTTCCAACGACGCTAAAATGAAAGACAAGGCAAAAGTGGTAAAGAAAAAGGAGACTCCGCTCTTTTCAAAACAGCCTAAAACTAACTCTCAAGACAACATTATTTCTGAGCCGGCATTGACATTCAAGAGCATTGTCAATGAGGAACCAATTATGCCTACTATAGAAAAAACAGCTCAGGCCGTACCATCAGTTGAAGCGGTTACGGAAGTGCCTGAGGCAAATACTGACAATACAACCGTCAAAACAGAGACGAAGCGCAGGACACGTACCAAGAAGACTGTCACGGAGGAGAATGCCGCTGAATCCAATGTAAAAAAGACAAAAAAATCAGCAGTAGAAGAGACTCAAACTTCGCTTTTCGATGAGCAGGCCGAGGTTAAAGAGGTTGTGGCGGAAGCCCCGAAACGTCGTGGAAGAAAAAAGAAATCGGAAACTGTAGTTGAAGAAAAAGCCGCAACTGAACCTGAACAGGAGGGAAAAAATGTGACTGCAGAAGCTGAATCAGAATCAGAATCCAAAGAAAAGGAAAAAGATAAGGCCAATTCTGCAAAGCCTGCAAAGAAAGACAACCAGAACGCCAAAGAACGGGAGGCTGAAAACAAGAAAGACGAGGATTCGTTACTTCAATCCTATATGGAAAACTCTCAATATGACGGAACAGTGATGGCAGAAGGAGTTTTGGAAATCACGAGTGAAAACTGCGGATTCCTGAGGTCTTCCGACTATAACTACCTTTCCTCACCAGACGATATTTACGTATCTATGTCGCAAATCAAGCTCTTCGGGTTGAAGAATGGTGACACCGTTTATGGGGCAATCCGTCCTCCAAAACCGGGTGAAAAATATTTTCCGTTGACCAAGATTGAAAAAATCAACGGTTGTCTGCCTGAGGAGATCCGTGACAGAATACCGTTTGACTATCTCACACCGATGTTCCCAGACGAGAAAATCGACATCACATCGCACCCAGGTTGCAAGCTTTCCACCCGTATCATCGACCTTTTCGCGCCGATAGGCAAAGGACAGCGTGGACTGATAGTTGCACAGCCAAAGACTGGTAAGACAGTGTTGCTTAAGGATTTGGCAAACGCCATTGCTTATAATCATCCGGAGATATATCTTATAATACTGCTCATTGACGAACGTCCTGAGGAGGTTACCGACATGCAGAGGAGTGTGAATGCGGAAGTTATATCCTCCACATTTGACGAGCCGGCCGAGCGTCATGTGAAAATCGCCAACATGGTGTTAGACAAGGCGAAGCGCATGGTGGAATGCGGCCATGATGTTTGTATTCTGTTAGACTCCATAACGCGCTTGGCACGGGCATTCAACACTATGGCTCCTGCATCGGGAAAGGTGCTCTCAGGTGGTGTTGAGGCCAATGCTCTGCAGAAGCCAAAACGTTTCTTCGGTGCTGCCAGAAACGTTGAGAACGGAGGATCGCTCACCATCATCTCAACCGCCCTCATCGACACTGGATCCAGAATGGACGAGGTTATCTTCGAGGAGTTCAAGGGAACGGGTAACATGGAGTTGCAGTTAGACCGCAAGCTTTCCAACAAGCGTATCTATCCTGCTGTTGACATTGTGGCCTCAAGCACCCGTCGTGACGACCTGTTGCAAGACGCCGCAACCCTGCAAAAAGTATGGATCTTGCGCAACCACATTGCCGATATGACCACTGTGGAGGCTATGAACCTCGTTATCAGCAATATGCAAGATACAAAGAACAACGAAGAGTTCCTCAGTCTTATGAACAGCTAATTTTCTTATGCTGAGAAAACTTCTGATACTTTTTCTACTATTGTCGGCTTTCATCGTGATGAAGGCCGATACTATTCCATACACTCCCACGAAGGAAGAGCTCAGGCAGATGATCATAGATTCTGTAAGAGACCGTTATGACATTGAGGGGTTGGAGCTGTTTGCTAATGAGATGTCGCAGAAACTCAATGGCGCCATTCTGATCGCCGTTAAGGACACCGTTCTCGTAGAGCATTCATACGGGGAGCTGCGTCTTACAAGCGAACCGCCGCACTGGTATCCAAGTGAGGGCAACGCCATCAACGACACCACACTTTTCGACTTGGCCTCAGTGTCGAAACAGTTCACCGCCGCTGCCGTGCTTAAACTCTTCCAACAAGGCAAAATAGACCTTGATGACACTATCACAAAATACTATCCTAATCTGCCATATCCTGATGTTACAATCAGAAATCTTCTCACTCACACATCCGGAATTCCTGAGTATTTCAAATTCAAATACACATTGTTCGGTAGCACGCCTTTTATCGACAACACTCTATTGATAAAGGTGTTGGAGACTGCAAAACTCAAAAAAAACTTTCCTACAGGCACTCGTTTTGAATATATCAACACCAATTACGCTATACTCGCACAGTTGGTTGAAGATGTGTCGGGAGTACCGTTCGAGCAGTTTGTGCACGAGAATATTTTTGCTCCCGCGGGCATGAACAATACCTGTTTTTTCACCGAAATAGTCGGAATAGATGCCAAAACTTCCAAAAAATTTGCCAGCGTCTCGCCAAGCAGCGAAACTGTAGAGGCCAAGCCGTTGTCAAAATTTGAAGGCAGAGTTGCAATAGGTCACAAGTACAATCTGAAGCTTGCAAAATATGACCGCATGAATGGTGTATTGGGCGACAAAGGAGTATATTCGAACATTGAAGACATGTTGCGTTGGGCAAATGCATATTTCATAGAGTACAAAGTACTGCCGAAAGAGTTGGTGGAACTTGCTTCTCAACGCGAGAACCAGTTGTCAACGGGCACTTTACCGGCAATTATCTACGGGTTTGGACTGAGGGTAGAGGAGAGTCCCACACATGGCAAATTAGTCTATCATGGCGGATTATGGAACGGTTTTCAGAATCTGTTCCTCTACCGTCCGTCGGACAATGTCATTGTCATCTTTTTAAGCAATTATTACAACAGGGCCCACGCCGGTTACAGCGACAGGGTATTAAATATTTTTGACGGAATCAAAGAACAGGAGACAGGAGAATAATGGATTTTTACAAAGCGAATTATCATACACACAGTCTATATTGTGATGGAAAATGCACTCTTGCGGAGCACATCAGTGAAGCTGAGAGGTTGAAGCTCAACCAGCTCGGATTCTCTTCCCATGCACCGGTGCCGTTCGAAAACACATTTGCCATAAGTGAAGAGGATTTGCCCAGATATTGTGCTGAAATCGACAGTTTGCAAGCCTCAACAGGGGTCATATTGCTGAAATCACTTGAATGTGACTTTGTGCCTGGTTTGACAAGGGATTTTGAACATTGGCAGAGCGAGCATCATTTAGACTACATTATTGGAGGTGTTCATTTGGTGAAGCCGCATGACGGAGATGAACTTTGGTTTATTGACGGTTCAAAACGTGAAATTTACGACAATGGGCTTCGAGATCTTTTCGACAACAACATCAAAAAGGCTGTTACAGCATTTTGGGAGCAGACCTTTGAGATGTTGGAAACGCAAAAAATGGACATCATCGCGCACGTTGACAAGATCAAGATGCACAATGCAGACAGGTTTTTTACAGAAGATGAGCATTGGTATCGTATTTTGACAGAAAAGGCGTTGCAACTCATAAAAAAACATGATGTTATCATGGAGATAAACACTCGTGGTTTGTACAAAAAGCGTTGCAACTCATTTTATCCTTCTGTGGAGATGATGCAAAAGGCGCGGAAGATGGACATACCGGTGGTTATCAGCAGCGATGCGCACAATGCTGCAGAATTGTCGATGTTCACTGACGAGGCTGCTGAAACGCTTGCGCAGTGCGGTTTTGACCACACTGCAAGATTTGATGTTTCAGGGTCGAAGTTTGTTTATTAGTGTTTATTGTTTGAAGAACTGGCGTACTCTTGAGAATACGCTTTTTTCGCTTTTGCCGGGTTTGGGCACGAAGTTATCGTGAGTACTGAGTTTTTCGAGCATCTCTTTTTCTTCTTTAGTAAGGTTTTTAGGAGTCCAGACGTTCACATTAACGATCAGGTCGCCCACGATGCGTGAGTTGACTTGCGGCAGGCCTTTGCCCTGCAATCGGAGAATTTGTCCGCCTTGAGTGCCCGGGGCGATCTTGATTTTAGCTTTTCCGGTCAGGGTAGGTATTTCAACAGATGAGCCGAGGGCTGCTTGGGGGAAGCTGATGAAGTAGTTAAGGTACAGATTGTTGCCGTCGCGTTCAAAGATTTCGTGGTCTTTAACTTTGAAGTGTACCAGAAGGTCGCCATTGATGCCGCCCTTGCGTGCGGCGTCGCCTTTGCCGCGGAGTGTCATCTGCATGCCGTTGTCAACGCCGGCCGGGATTGTGATATTGATGATTTCCTCGCCATCCACAACGCCTTCGCCGTGACAATGCGGGCATGGATCCTTGATTATCTCACCGGTGCCATGGCATTTAGGGCATACCGCTGTCTGCTGTATGTATCCAAAGACGCTGCGTTGCTGATGGATTATGTGGCCGCTACCGTTACATTCCGGGCAAGTGGTGATGCTTTGAGGGTTTTTGGTTCCCTCGCCGTTACAATCCGGACAGGTGACGAGTTTGTGGACTTTGTATTTTTTCTCTGTGGTCGTAGCAACTTCCTCAAGTGTGAGCTCCACAGGGATACGTCTGTCGCCGCCGTGTGGCACGCGCTTCTGGCTTTGCTGGCTGCCGAAACCGCCGAAGCCGCTGAAGCCGCTGAAACCGCCGCCAAACACATCGGCAAAGTGACTGATGATGTCGTTGAGGTCAACACCTGAAAAATCAGATGCGTCATTACCCATGCCGGCATGACCGAAACGGTCGTAACGCTCCTTCTTTTCAGGATTGCTCAGAACATCGTAAGCCTCAGCCGCCTCCTTGAACTTCTCCTCAGCTTCCTTGTTGCCGGGATTCCTGTCAGGATGGTACTTCATCGCCAGTTTCCTATATGCTTTTTTTATCTCATCGGCCGATGCATTTTTATCGACCCCCAAGACTTCATAATAATCTCTCTTTTCCATAATTTTCTCCTCCTTAAATTATTGACCGACAACAACTTTGGCGTATCTGATCACCTTGTCTTTCAGTTTGTATCCTTTTTGAGTCACGTCAACAACCTTGCCCTTGTCTTCTTCTGTGGGGGCAGGAATATGGGCAATGGCCTCATGAAAATCAGTGTCGAAAACTTCGCCTTTTGCGGCAATCTCTTCTACATCAAAGCGTTTGAAAATTTGCAATAACTTATTGTAAATCAATCCAAAACCTTCTTTAACAGAGTTGATGTCGTCAACTTTTTCATTTGCGGCTATCGCTCTCTCGAAATCATCTATTATCGGCAATATGTCGGTGATTACCTTTTCGGATGCCGTTGATATCAGTTCCAATTTTTCTTTTCCCACGCGCTTCTTGTAGTTATCGAATTCCGAGAAAAGACGCAAAAAACGGTCGTTTAGCTCGGCTTTTTCCCGTTTAAGGTTTTCAATCTCCGCTTCTAATTCCTTTATCTTATTGTTATCCTTATTTTTTTTACGAGAAAAAATGCCGTTTTTCTTGTCAGTGTCATCAGTTTCATCGGTCATTTTGTCAGTATTCTCTTCCATTTGAGTCTGTTCTTCATTTTTCTGAACGTCTTCATTTTGGATTAATTCATCATCTTTTTCTTCCATATCTCTTTTATTTTCAATATCTTATATAAATATATTTTTAATTCTACTTAACAATGCAACGAATTGCGGCAATTCTTCTTGCAAAAAATTTGCCAAACTTCAAAAAATAACAAAAGATGAAAGAAATGGTGTAGGGGATAATTGTTTTTTCGGACTATTAAAGGCAGCAGATCATAGAAAATCAAAATGTAGGATATAACCAAAATAATGGTATTGAAACCTACGTTTAAAATCGAGTCCACTTCAGGGAATTCACGTTGATAGACGATGTATTGCAACCGTGCCCCACGTCTGCAATAATGCCATAGAGACGGAGAACGCTCCGTCTCTACTTTTTAACGAACTTTTTTATCACCTCTATATCTCCATCAAGTTTAATCTTCACAATGTAAACACCTGTGGAGAGGGAATTTACATTCACTGCCATTGTTTCTTGTGAGTTATTGCCAGCTACGAGAACAATTCTTCCTTGCGGGTCAACAATCTGAATCTGTTCCACAGAGTAGTTGCTGTTGTTTTTTATAAAGAGGGAGGATTTAGCTGGATTGGGGTAAACTGAGATGTCGGCTCTGATTTTGTCGCTGATAGAGACAGTATTCATAGAGAATATATGCGGGTCGGGGGCGCCGATGTAGGGATGTTTCTCTCTTCTTCCCGATTCATCTTTTGCGAAGATATAGTATCTGACCGTATCGCCTGACGACAAATTCAAGGAGTTGAAGTCAAAAGTATAGTTGTTGTTAGTAGAATAAACTAAGTTTTGGGATTGCCATTCGCTGTTATTAATTTTATAAACAACTAATAATGAGTCGGTTATAAGATTACTTCCGCTCAATGGTCTGATAGTTGCCGACAGTGTTAAATCATCAGAGAGTGCTTTGTCGCCGAGTATTGGGTAGTGTTGTATATAGAGCATACCGCGGTCGGCCAGTTCATGTGTGCGGCAGTGGAGGGCGTCAGTGCTGAGCCAAGGTGTATATGTGGATCTCATGATTGGCACTATTGTATATCCAGGCATTGCATTTTGATAGACAGCAACAGCTTCATTATCATGGGAGTTTCCTGTGACAGGTACAAAAACATGGTCGTTTACGATCAAAGAGTTGGTATAAGGGGTGGCTTGGTTTGCGTTAGGATTGGCATATACGCGATAAACCTGGTAGTGGTTGCCCCAAGGTGTGATTGAATTGGCGAAAGTTTCGGCAACAGACTCATAATTGTCGTATCTCGGGTCTGTTTCAGGCACTTTTCCAATCAGCACTTTGTCAACGTCAAGAAATTTTCCCCAGCAGTCGATATGTGCTATGTATTCACCGAGAGGATCTGGCAGGAACATATAATTGTCTATACCTAAATAATTTAGTGCCATAGCTTTAAGTGAGGAGTCAGATTGAGATGGATTTTCTTGTTGCACCAGCATGGTAGAGGCGGCTGTGCCATAGCCGTCAACCATATAGTTGCCGCCAGTGTGAACCATTGGCATATCATATCTGCTGGTTCCCAAATATCCGACAATATAGTTCAGTGCTGCATCGTCGTTGGGGCGGGAAGGCCGGTTATATACGAAATCTATCACGTTCACTGAGTCATGGCCGTCGATAACATACCAAGGGCCATAGTCGCGAACCCAGTAGGAGTCGTGTCTGATGCGCCAGAACTGCACATTGTCCATATTCACCTGGTTACTGCTGAAGTAGTTTCTCGCTGTGACGCTGTCGCTGCCGTTATTGACAATAACTTTGACATTGGTAATAAGCGATAATTCGCGCACCAGAGACACGGGAACGCCAAGGGGGTAGGCAATCATCACGCCCTCCATGGGTTGGAATTCAGCCACGGCCACCACCGGGTCGGCGGGAAATTGTGATGCGCGGAAGTTGTCCACACTTGCCGAAAGCATTTGCTTGTCTATGTCGGTTGCATACCTTGGGTATTTGGGATTCACATCATAGTGAATGGCTTCAGACTGTGCGAACAGTGAGAAAGATGCTAAGATGAAACAAATAATAATATATGGTGTTTTTTTCATAAAGAAAATTTTGCAAAAATAATAAAAAGGCAAAGACAACTGCTGATATGGCAACAGGAATGAAGCCGTCACTATCCTTCCCGTCGCACCTCCGTGAGACCGCCTTTGTTGCCCACCACGAAGAGAGTAGGCGCACTGCCGGCACGCACGAAATCGTCGAGGTAGAGCGGCTCGCCAATGACGAAACAAGTGCAATGGAACGTGTCACCTGGCTTAAGCTTTGAATTTTCGCTTTGCAACACTTCAAAATGGCCGTTGCCAAGATGCCTGAGGTTAACCCGCCGGTCGGGCGACCATGCGATATGCACAACCTCACCTTCAAAAATATCAGATGGATGAAGAGAAAAACCAAGAACCGGCTTCGAGGATTCACCATTGCGATTATGGTTGGCGAGGAAATCGTCCCAATCGCGGAATCCAACGCAGCGCGAGAGAATGGAAAGTGTGGAGTATCTGGTGGTGTCGTAGCCGTCCACATAGCCCCAGATGCGCTTGAGGGTGGTCACGCCGAGTGTCTCCCTGCAGCGCTCCTGTATCACACCGGTAAGGAACTGGAAGTCGGCCGGACTCCTCATCTTGCGCGAGACCGAGTCTTCCACCATGGTTCGCAAAAGGATAATATCATACTCGTTGAGTGTCATATTTCTCTTAATCGGGCGGCAAAAATACAAAAAACATGAGAAAATGCACGGTATGTCGTTAATTTTGTTGTTTTTGCAGCATTCAAAATGTTAAAACATAAGTCACCATGAGTACTGTTATCTTGAAATGGAACCCTTCGTTTTCATCTTATTCCATATTGCGATACCTTCAAGATTTGTATTACACCAACAAGGAGGGCGTTGATGATTTCAACCGGAGTGTGTGGTATCACGACAAAATCCGCGAAGGCGATCGCTTTTTCTTTGTGAAACTTGGCTACGGCGCACAAGGTATCACGGCTTCAGGCACCATAACCTCCGATCCTTATCTCGGCGATGACTGGACTGGTGCGGAGCGCTAAATCTATTATGTTGATTTTCAGCCTGATGTCTTGATTAATCCCGATGCACTCCCCATTCTTACAAGTGAAGAACTTACGCAGGCAATCCCTACCTTTGACTGGTTTAAGGGGCATTCTGGTGTTGTGCTTGACCCACTCACCGCCGCACAAGTAGAAGAGATGTGGCAACTTTTTCTCAACAAGAACAAAATCATGTTCCAAAAAGCACTTAAATATCATCCCTACGACCAACTTTATTTGGAAGACAATGAACAATAGCATCAAACTCACTCCGGAAGACGAGAGACTTCTGGACCTAAGAAAAGTGCTTCGCAACAAACTTTCGACTCTTATCGAGGAGAAGTACTCTATGATTGAAAAAGAAAAAAGCATTCTTACCGCTCTGTACATTTCAAAGGTGGGCCAGCTTCGCTATGATCTTTTCGTGGTTGAAACCGACATAGCCAAACTTAAACTGGAGATGCATCTTCTTCAAGGGTACGTCAATCAGAACAAAAAAATAGACTTTGAAGCTGTAAACAAAGAAATTGAAGCCGTCACCGAACACCATAAACAGGAACTCGAGCATAAAGCACAGCAGATAATGGTGGCCCAACATATTCTCTCCTTGCCCCTACTCTCTGATTTTGAAGCAGCTGAACTCAAACGTCTCTACCACATTATTGTCAAACGCCTTCATCCTGACCTTAACCCCGACACCTCAGACGACGAAAAAGAACTTTTCGCGCAGGTTCAAAGCGCTTATAAAAACGGCGACATCGATTTAATGCGCAATCTGTACGAAAAAATGGGGAAAAAAGAACCTGTTCTCCCTAAACCCGAGACACTGGCTTATGAGGTTGAATCACTAAAAAAGAAAATCGCCAAAATCCAAAATGATATTGAAAAACTAAACAACACTTTTCCATTTAACCAAAGAGATTTTCTTGATAATGAGGTTTTAGTTGAGAAAGAGCAGCAGAGAATAAGAGAGGAGATAGAGACCAAATGCAAACAACTTGATGAATATCAACAATATGTAAATGTTTTACGATTATGGAAACCGGGATTGTTAAATTAACGCCAGAACTGTTAGCCATCTTCTCGGGTACTGAGAACTCAAACAGCCTCATGCCCTTTACACGCGAGATTTTCCTGCTCGACATCGTGGTGGCAGGCAGGCACCTCCTTTTGCGAAAACCTTGCGGCTGTGCTGCCAAGCCTTGAGAAAGACACCGTATTAAAGATGGTTCGCGACCCGGAGAACCAACACGATGAATACGCCATCGCCATTTTCTTCAATGAAACACGCATCGGGTGGGTTCCGCGCGACATGAACCAAGTGATCTCACGCCTTATGGACGCTGGTAAAATGTTCTTCTGCCGCATCAACAAAATATCCGAAATTCATGGCTGGACTAAAATCGACGCGAAAATATACATGGTAGAATAGCCTTTTCTTTCATGATTCAGATTTTTTTTGAAACGACTTGTTTGGATATTGAAAAAAAGTGTATCTTTGCCGCCGGTTTGAGCCGAAGTGGCGGAATAGGTAGACGCGTTGGTCTCAAAAACCAATGAGGTAACACTCGTGCCGGTTCGATCCCGGCCTTCGGTACTAAAAGGAAACTTAGGTTTCCTTTTTTTGTTTTAAAATTGATACCGGATAGTAATAAATTAAAATTGTATTTTTGCGCTTCACAAAATCAAATACAAAATGAAAAAAGTAATACATACTACAAATGCGCCTGCCGCAATCGGTCCTTACAGTCAGGCTATTGAAGCCAACGGAATGCTTTTCATTTCAGGTCAGATTCCTGTAAACCCAGCAACGGGTGTGGTTCCTGAAGGGATAACAGCTCAAACAGAGCAAGTTATGGCCAATATCGCCGCCATTCTCAAAGAAGCCGGTTACTCATTCGATGAAGTAGTAAAGACAACCTGTCTGCTCAGCGATAT
Source organism: uncultured Bacteroidales bacterium (assembly GCA_934699095.1). Classification (GTDB taxonomy): domain Bacteria; phylum Bacteroidota; class Bacteroidia; order Bacteroidales; family WCHB1-69; genus F23-D06. The sequence goes on from CAKUVI010000004.1 coordinate 158,123, forward strand.
CGCCAACTTCGCTGCTATGAACGAGGTTTATGCCAAATCATTCACTTCAAATCCACCTGCCCGCGCCGCTTTCGCAGTTCGCGACCTGCCAAAAGGCGTAATGGTTGAAATCGAAGTCATTGCCGTTAAATCCAAATAGCATTGTAGTTTCTGATGAACTATCTGACCGTCGATAAAGTTTCTAAATCGGTTGGAGAAAAAGAACTCTTCCATCAGATAACATTCGGACTCGAAAAGGGCCAAAAAAGCGCGCTTATCGCCCGCAATGGCACCGGAAAGAGCACTCTTCTCAATATCATTGCCGGATTGGACTCCCCAGATGAGGGACAAGTCATAGTCCGCAATGATATTGTTGTCTCTTATCTGCCTCAACATGATGATTTTCAGGATGATGACTCTGTATTAAATGCCCTTTTTGATGCAGAAACGCCTACTATGAAGGCCATCAAAGAATATGAAACATGTCTGTTTCTTATAGAAAATAACCGCACCGATGAGGTCCCCCAGGAGAGGATGGAAAAGGCCATCTCTGACCTTGACAGACTTCAGGCTTGGGACTATGAGGCGAAAATCAAGGAGATACTTTCAAAATTCGGTATTCACGATGTGTTGAAAAATATGGGTGAACTCTCTGGTGGACAACGCAAAAAGGCCGCCTTGGCCCGCACACTCATTGCCGACACCGACCTTCTGATTCTCGATGAGCCCACTAACCACCTCGATATTGAGATGACAGAGTGGCTTGAAAATTACCTCTCCGCAGCCAATATTACCCTGTTGATGGTTACCCACGACCGCTCTTTTTTAGACCGCGTCTGCAATGATATCTTTGAGCTTTCAGATGGCAATCTCTACCATTATAGAGGCAAATATGACTATTTCCTCGAGAAAAAAGCCGAACGACTTGCAAATGCCGCAGCAGAACATGAGAAACTCCGTCAACTCTATCGCAAAGAGCTCGCATGGGTGCATACTTCTCCGCAAGCCCGAACTTCAAAGGCCCGTGCCCGTATCAATAATTTTGAAAAACTGCAAGAACAAGTCAACGTCCGCACTGAATCAGCCCCCGAAGCTTTTAAAGTCCAATCCGAAAGACTTGGTCATAAAATATTGGAAATCAGTCACCTCGACTTTTCCTTCCCTGATCAGACTATTGTAAAAGACTTTTCCTATATTTTCAAGAAAGGCGAAAAATGCGGCATTGTTGGTAAAAACGGTTCAGGAAAAAGCACCTTTTTGAAGATGATAATGGGTGAAATCACCCCCGACGGCGGTAAAATAACCCCTGGCCAGACTATAAAGTTCGGATATTTTTCCCAAAACGGAATGCTCTATAGCGGCAACAAAATTGTACTTGATTTAGTCAAAGAGCACGCCGAAGTCATCAGAATGGAAAACGGCAACTATCTCAGCGCTTCCAATTTCCTTAATCACTTTGGATTCCCGTACAGTCTCCAATATACCTATTACGACGACCTTAGCGGTGGCGAAAAACGGAAACTCCATCTCTTAATCACCCTGTTAAAAAATCCTAATTTCCTTATTTTAGACGAACCCACCAACGACTTCGACATCGACACGCTGAACCTATTGGAAGACTTTTTGACCAATTTTGAAGGTTGCCTCCTGATTGTGTCTCACGACAGATGGCTGATGAATAAGTTGGTTGACCATCTGTTTGTGTTTGAGGGAGACGGAAAAATCAGAGATTGTTGGGGCAACTATGAAGACTACAGGCAGGAACGTGAAAAAGAGTTGCGCATACAAAAACGCATTGAAAAAGCCAGTCGGCCCGAACCTGTGAAACCACAACGCGTTCAACCAGCCAATAAGCTGACTTACAAGGAAAAACGTGAGTTGGAAGCGTTGGAAACAGATATTGCAAACCTCGAAATCGAGAAAAAAAGAATTGAAGACAAGATGACAGCTGGTGTCGGCACCCCTGAAGAATTTGCAGACTGGGGACGGCGCTATAATGAAATTGAAAAAATATTAGACGAGAAAACAGAACGCTGGATGGAATTGTCTGAAAAAGAAAGTTAAAATGCACTATTTCTATACACCTGAACTATCAAACAACATAGTAACCCTTTCTCCTGAAGAATCTGAGCACTGTGTGAAGGTCATGCGCCACCGCAATGGCGATGTTGTGTGCATCACCGATGGCAAAGGACAACTCTTCGAGGCTGAAATCGTGGACGATAACCACAAAAAATGTACCGTTTCGCTATTGCATAACATTGATGCAAACTTTCCTATCCACAATGGGTTACACCTTGCAATAGCTCCAACAAAAAACGTCAGTCGCATGGAATGGTTGCTCGAAAAAGCTATTGAGATAGGGATTTTCAAAATAACTTTCCTGAATTGCGAACATTCCGAAAGATCGCATATCAACCTTGACCGCATGCACAGAATTGCCGTGGCCGCCCTAAAACAATCACAGACCACATGGCTACCTGATATAGAAATATCTGACTTTCAGATCTTTATAAACAAATATCGCGAATATGAAGCAGATAAACTCATCGCTTGGTGCGACAAAGACAACAATACGCAATTAACAGATTTTAACCGAAAAAATACAACGATGATTCTGCTGATCGGTCCTGAGGGCGACTTCAGCGCCGAGGAGATAGAGGCCGCACGCAGAGAAGGGTATTTGGAGGTTAAACTCGGGAATCGCCGCCTCCGCACCGAAACAGCGGGTCTTTACGGTTGCTTCGCCGCAAGTACTACAACCAAATAAGCCAAAATTACTCGTAAATAATTGGTCAAATCAAGATTCACGTGATGTTGTGAGTAAAATTGTGCTTCCAGGATGGTTCAATCTGTTGTGTAAAGAAAACGTACCTTTAAATAACTGTCGTTTTCATAACATGACTAAAAGTTTTAGCGGACAGCAATAATTTTTTTTATATTTTTGCAAGCTTTTTTACAAAAATAATAACATGGCTAAACATCTTTCTAAATTTGTCAGCATTTTTTTGCTGATGATAGTAATTTCAGGTATAAATGCGCAGAATATTCGTCAAACTTTGATCAAAAGTAATGCCGATTACGCAATAGTACGTGTTGATTTTATGAATTACCATACAAATCAGGTTTTGGTAAATGGTGAATTGATGCAGAATTTGGTGATGGAAAACGCTTATCCAATGTTAAAAAAGGGTAATCCAGAACTTCTTAAATCTACATTTTCACTTATCGTCCCTGAAAATTCAAATCCTGAAATTCAGGTTCTTGACGCTCAGTTTTCTGAAATTCAGAATTTTAAATTGGCACCGTCAAAGGGAATGATTTTCAGGAATGTTAATCCCGAGGATGTTCCTTATGCAAAAAACGATTCATATAACTCTGCCGAGTATCTTTTGGGTGCTCCGGCAACAATAGGTCAGGATTATCAGCTGCGCGACTACCATGGCGTTGTTGTTCAGACTTATCCTTTCGACTATAACCCTGCAAATCAACTACTTAAAGTGTATTCTTCAGTAACATTGAAGATTACATACAATGGAACAAGTTCTGTTAAAGTAGCTCACAAAAACAACAAAACCTTTGATGATGTATATTCAAGACAGTTTTTGAATTACAGTAACTATCGTTCCAACCCCATAACCGAAAACGGGGATATGCTTATCATCTCTCCCGAAGGGTTTATGGAGTCATTGAAACCATATATTGAGTGGAAGAAAAAGACAGGATATAATGTTGAGATGGTGTCAGTGGCAGATGCAGGTGGCAATAGTACAGCCATAAAATCTTATGTTACAGAGTATTACAACGAGCACAACCTTGTGTTCTTGTTGATTGTTGGTGACAACAATTACTTCCCTGCTCCAACGCAAAGTGGTGAATACAGCGACAACCTTCTCACTCAGATTGTTGGTGACGACTACTATCCGGATATTATTCTTGGAAAGATTTCAGCAGAGAACACAGATCAGGTGGAGACACAGGTTCAGCGTTTCCTTGAATACGAACAGAATCCATCCAACACCGACCATCTTCCTGTTTTCTGCGGTATTGGTTCACAGGAGGGCGGTTCATACAGCGACAACGGTGAAATCGATTGGCAACATATCCGTCTGATAGACAATAAGTTGCTTGGCTATACATACACATCAGGTTATGAGCTGTTTGAAGGCAGCCAAGGCGGTTTGGATGCAGCCGGTTCACCAAGTGCAACCGACGTGGCCAATGCAGTGAACGCTGGTGTCGGAATCATAACCTATTGCGGACATGGTAATTACAACCTGTGGGGAACGACCAGTTTCAGCAATAATCATGTAAATGCTTTGACCAACAAAGGTAAACTTCCGTTTATCATCTCGGTTGCATGTCTGAATGGAGACTATGCCAACCAGACCTGTTTTGCTGAGGCTTGGGTACGTGCCACAAAAGACGGTACACCTACAGGTGCTGTCGGTTTCCTCGGTTCAACCATCAGCCAACCTTGGAATCCACCAATGCGTGCTCAGGATGAGATGATTAACATGCTCGTTGACACAACAGGAACCATAAAGAAAATCACATTTGGTGGTATGTTTTTCAACGGTATGATCAAGATGCTTGATACCTACAACAGCGATGCTACTGCCACGTTCCGCACATGGATACTGTTTGGAGACCCAACTTTGCTCATGCGCACCGCGGTACCGGCACAACTTAATGTAGAACATTTGCCTGTTCTTCCAGTCGGCATGACAGACATCAGCTTCTCTTCTCCCGTGGAGAATGCCAAAGTTACGGTGTCTAAAAGCGGAGAAATCCTCGCTGTCGGCAATATAGAGGATGGCGTTTTTGAGACAAGCTTTGAAGAGGCATACACACCTGTCGATACACTTGATGTTGTGGCCACCGCTCATAATTACATCCCTTACGTTGGCATTATCCAATTCATACCTAACGACGGACCGTACTTGCTTTGCAATAACATCCAAATAAGCGATAACGGAAACAACGACAACCAGGCTGACTATGGAGAAACCATCAATGTTACACCGACCTTCAAAAATGTCGGAAGTGCTGCCGCCAATAATTCGCATATTACTTTTACCACAGACGACAACTATGTCACAATGCTGAACAGCGCCATCACTATCAACAGCCTTGCCGCAGATGCATCCACTACACAAAACAACGCTTTCAGCTTCAAAGTCTCGAATGCTGTTCCAAACAATCACAGCGTTCAGTTCACAATGCTGATTGTGACAGGCAACGACAGCATCGTATCTTATAAGAACATCACACTTCGCGCGCCTAAGCTGGCAGTTTCCAATATGGTTATTGATGATACTGAAAGCGGAGACGGCAACGGACACGTTGATTTTGAAGAGACAGCTACGTTGACATTTACACTGAGAAATGTGGGTTCTTCAAAGTCAGTGCCAGGCACAGTTACAATAACAAACCCTGCCGGTGAACTCGCCGTTCAGACATCAACATCATCAGTTAATGCACTTGATCCTAACGGTACCCAAAATATCACCTGCCAAGTGGTAGCAGACGAGAGTGTTCAATCAACGGCCATCACATTTATGAGGGTCATCTATACAGCTGGAAACTATTCAGTTACCGAGTATTTTCCTGTAAAGATCGGTGCCGTTCGCGAAGATTGGGAGACCGGAGATCTTACTGCAATGGAATGGGAAAATCCTTCTCAGAAGCCTTGGTATGTAACAACTCAGAACCCATACGAAGGCGATTATTGCTTGAGATCAGGTCAAATTTCTAACGGCAGTTCAACGATATTGAGAATCACAACCGATTGCAGTGTTACCGACACTATTTCATTCTATTATAAAGTTTCATCGGAGGAGAACTACGATATGCTTTCCTTCCTCATTGACGGGCAGAAGATAGGCGAATGGTCAGGTGTATCGGGTTGGGCCCGTGCAGCTTTCCCGGTGGATTCAGGTTCTCACACTTTTGCATGGAGATATTCCAAAGACTATTATGCATCTTATGGTAGCGACTGTGCATGGATTGATAACATAGAGTTCCCTTCAGGAAGCATCAAATCACCCGTTTCCATTGAAATCCGTACCGAAGCTGACATCCAAGTAATGCCAAATCCTACTCAGGATTTTGTATATGTGAACACTGATAATGATGTGAATAACGCCACATACCGGGTATTTGACATTAACGGCAGACTTATAATAGGCGGTAAACTTAACGGAAACCGCACCAAAATCTCGTTGATTAATTGCACGAAGGGTGTCTATATCCTGAATATTTTAGAAGGTTCAGACGTGATTAAAACAGAAAAAATAGTAAAACAGTAACCTATGAACAGTGAGGAGAAGACTATCTTGGTGGTCAATGACGACGGATACGAGGCGAAGGGATTGCAGGCTATGGTGGAGATTGCCAGGAAATTCGGCAATGTCACGGTGGTTGTCCCCGACAGGGTGCGTTCTGCAATGGGGCACGCCATCACTATGAACGAGCCTTTGAGGTTAAACAATTACAAGCAGGAAGACGGTGTGTCGTATTGGAGAACCAACGGCACTCCTGTTGACTGTGTAAAACTTGGCGAAAAGGTTGTGCTGCGAGATCAGAAGATTGACTTAGTGTTGTCGGGAATCAATCACGGGTCCAATTCTTCCGCAAGCCTGATATATTCCGGTACCATGGCGGCTGCCATTGAGGCTTTGTTCGACAATTTGCCGGCAATAGGTCTTTCGCTTCTCGATTATTCACCAAATGCTGATTTCACTGCCGCCAAGCACTTTGGCGAGATAATAGTGAAGAGGGTTCTGGAAAAAGGACTTCCCGAAGGAGTTTGCCTGAATGTTAACATTCCTAAGGAGGATTTGAAGGATATCAAGGGCATCAAAGTCACGCGTCAATGCGACGGCACATGGCATGAGGACCTCGAGGAGCGCATCGACGTGTTCGGCAGAAAATATTATTGGCTTACAGGCTATTTGGAACGTAAAGAATTCGAACCCGACACCTGTGAATGGGCGCTCAGCAATCACTATGTGTCAGTTCAGCCAGTTCAGTACGATCTGACCGCCCATAAGCATATTTCGTCACTTAAATTCTTAGAGTTATGATGGAAAGATTAAGAAAAGATTCATACGTTTTAGGCGTTTTGATAGGCATCATATTGCCGGCTGTGCTTTTTGGAATTTTGTATGGTATTTTTACCATTGTGGTAAAGGCAAATCCGGATATTTTGCTCAACAACCCCAACATCGTCAAGAGTCTAATACCAAAATTCATACTGATAGCGATGATTCCGAGTTTGTTTGTGCTACGTCACTATCTTCTGAACCTTAAGTACGACAAGACCGGGCGCGGTATAGTTATAGCCACGTTTGTTCTGGCCATCGTGTTTGTGATAGTTCAATTCACTTTATAAAACAAAGAGGCGGTTATTCAACCGCCTCTTTCAGTCTTTCAGCATTTTCAGCCACTTGCAAGGCCTGCATGACCTCCTCAATATCACCATTCATAAAATTGGCAAGATTGTACATTGTGTAGTTTATACGGTGGTCTGTCACGCGGTTTTGTGGATAGTTATAGGTTCTGATCTTGGCTGATCTGTCGCCTGTTGACACCATAGTACGGCGTTTTGAAGCTATTTCATCAAGATATTTTTGGTATTCCATCTCAAAGAGGCGGGTACGTAGCACACGCATAGCCTTTTCAAGGTTCTTGATTTGGGATTTTTCATCTTGGATGGAGACGACAATGCCTGTTGGTATATGGGTGAGGCGAACTGCGGAGTATGTGGTGTTGACGCACTGTCCTCCGGGACCAGAGGCGCAGAAGGTCTCCTTTTTGATGTCGCTTTGTTTCAGTTCGACGTCGAACTCACCGGCTTCGGGGAGAACCACCACAGAAGCTGCCGAGGTATGGACGCGGCCTTGGGCTTCGGTTTGCGGCACGCGTTGAACGCGGTGCACGCCAGATTCGTATTTCATTGTTCCGTATGCGCCGTCGCCGCTCACCATGAACACTATTTCCTTGTATCCGCCAACAGTTCCTTCGGTCATGGATATTACCTCTATTTTCCAGCCTTTTTTGTCGCAATAATGTTGATACATTCTGAAGAGATCACCGGCAAAGATGCTCGCTTCATCACCGCCGGTGCCAGCCCTGATCTCCATCTGGGCATTCTTGCTGTCTTGTGGATCAGACGGCAGTAGCAGAAGACGGATATCCTCTTCCAAGGTCTCCTTTTCTGACAGATAGCTGTCTAATTCCGCTTTTGCCATCTCACGGAATTCCTCATCTTTCTCATTGGCCAAGATTTCCTTTGCATTGGCTATATTGTCAATGATGTCTTTATATTTTTTATATGCGTCAACAACTGCCTGCAAATCTTTGTAGTCCTTGCTCAACTTCACATAGTTTTTCATGTCCGACATTATGTCGGGCTTGGTGATTTCCTCGCCGATTTGAAGCCATCGCTGATAAATTAACTCTAATTTTTCCAATAAATCGTTCATAAAATCCTTCCTGTTTTAAGGGCTGCAAAGATACAAAAAACAAAGATATATCAGAAGCAACTCTTCAGCACCCTGAAATCTTCATTTTTACTGGCAAAAAAAGACTTTAATCAGTATATAAACGGGAATATTCTCTTGAGGTGTTTGCGTTCCATCTCCTCGCCAAACTCTGATTTGTAACGTTTGTAGAGAGAGTTGGCCCTGGGCACAAGGTTGGCAAATGTCCAGATGAAAAATACCAATCCCGAGATTGACCAAGTGAGGATGGCAAATCCCAACCACTCCATAAGTTCCCCTAAGTAGTTGGCACTGGTGACATATTCAAACATGAAACCAGAGGGAAGGTAGTGTTTTGTATCGCTGTCGTCCTTGCGAAGATGTCTGATTATATAGTCGGATCTCAGATTTGTGTAAAAGCCGGCCAAGAAGATGAGAGTGCCGATTATGAACTGTGGCGACCAGAGCCATGCCGTGTCGGTGTAAGAAAGACCGAAAACAGTGTATTGGCATTTGTATGACTCAAAGAAAATCCAATATCCCTGCATCATGGCATTAAGGATGTTGAACGCAATACCCATAAACATAATACCAAGGGGCATTTTGCTGTTTTTTCCCTTCATTATCCATGGAAAGACAAGCGAGCGTTGAAAGTAATGCGTCTCAAAAATCAAGAGAAAGACCATCGGGACCAAGTCGAAGCGGTGCGGGGAGGCTAACCAGATTATTATCATTGCCAAAAAAATCGGAAATTCCATCAAAAACCATGCAAGTTTGTTGTTGATGGGCTTTCCCCATTTGCTTGACAGGAGCATTCCGTAGCCGGCATCCACAAAATAGAGTGCAATGAATACAATCACTGCAATGCCTATCATAACCCAGAGGTATATACCGAAGGCATTAGTAAGAAAATCAGGATTCATAACAAAAGAGTTTATTAAGAGTATATTATTCGATGACAAAAGTCATAGGTATGCGTGCCAGAACGCCTTTTTGTTCGGAGGCGTTCTTCAAGCCTTCGTAAATGAAGTAGAATTGTCCCATCTCTTTCTTAATGGCAGCGTCAGTAGTATTGTCTTTTATATTGAAAAACATTGAAAACCAGTCTTTTTGAGCTGGATAGTAAACTACGCTGTAATCGTTCAAGGAGGCCAATTGTGCGGCTTTGGCCACGGCGTCGTCCAAAGAGCCAAGAGCGTCAACAAGGCCAATGTTCAGAGCGTCGCTGCCTGCCCAAACACGTCCCTGTCCAACACTGTCAACAAATGCCACGGAAAGCTTTCTTCCATCAGCCACACGTTTTGTAAAGGTGGCGTAAACATCTTCTATCGAGGCCTGTATCTTCTCACGCTCCACGTCATCCATAGTGCGGTATAGACTTCCAAAATCAGAATGTTTATTGGAACCAACCTGATCGACAGTTATTCCAATTTTGTTTTTGAGAAAATTCTGCACTGCCGGAATCATTCCGAAAACGCCAATAGAACCAGTGATAGTGTTGGGTTCGGCAATGATATAGTCGGAATTGCATGATATGTAATATCCACCCGAAGCAGCATAATCACCCATGGAGGTCACCACCTTCTTGCCGGCTTTCTTAGCGTTTTCGATTTCATGCCAGATGTTTTCTGAAGCCAATGCGCTGCCGCCGGGTGAATTGACGCGCAATACTATGGCTTTTACACTGCTGTCTTTGTAGGCTTTGCGGAATTCTTTGATGAAGGTGTCTGAATAGATACCGCGCTCGCTCTGGCCCTTGCCGTCACTGATCTCGCCATAGGCATAAAAAACAGCAACTTTGTCGCTCTTTGCTACATTATTTGTCAATGATTTGGCATAATTTGCAATGGACACGTAGTTAGGCTTGTCGTTATTGCCCAAATTGAGTTTCGTCTTGATCACCTTTTCGGCATCATCTGCGTATGCCAATTGGTCAACAAGTTTGAGTTCGAGAGCTGCTTTTGGAGAGGAGCAAAGCAGATTGTCGGCGATGCTGTTGATTTCGTCGGCAGTAAGTTTGCGCGATTTGGAAACGTCATCCACAAACACTTTCCACAGGGAATTCGCTAAGGTGCTCATCTGTTCGCGGTTGGCATCACTCATTTTATCCAAAAAGTAGGGTTCAACGGCACTTTTGAACTGCCCGTGACGGAATACTTGCACGTCGATATCCATCTTGTCGATGAGGTTTTTGTAGAACATAACCTGAAATGCGTATCCCTTCAAACTGAGGTCGCCCGAAGGATTCAGGAACACTTTGTCGGCAACAGTAGCCAAATAGTAGCCGTTTTGGGTATAGACATCGCTGTATGCATATACAAATTTGCCTGATTTCTTGAACTGCATGAGGGCGTCGCGAATGGCTTTTACTGTTGCAGGTGAACCAGCTACAGTACTTGACTTTATGTAAATACCCTTTATTTTTGAATCACCGGCTGCGGATTTAATGGATGCAAGAATCTTGTCCAATCCTATCGGTTGCTGCGCATAATCGCCGAAATCAAACGGCAACTCAACTGCCCGTTCCTCGATAGGAGCGCTCAAATCGACTAAAAGCACGCTGTTGTTTTTTACACCAGGAGTCGAGGAATTGGATGAGGAGGCCATCTTTTGAACCGATGCTATCATGGAAAGCATCATGATAAAGCCTAAAATGCACACTATTATTGATGATAGTACGAAACCTACCATTGAACCAAAAACCACTCGCCAAAACTTTCTGGAGCGGGTTTCAGGTTTGTAATTTTGATAATTTGCGCTGTTTTCCATATTGTCAGTTTTTAATTATTATCTGAAAAAATGTCTGCGGGCACTGTGGCACCCCGCATTCATGAACGAAATGTATTCCAAAAAAATCTCGTCTTTGTTCGAGGACAATTTTACATTAAAATGTTCTGATAAAAGTGCCAACTGTTGCAAGTTGTTGAACTCTATTGTTTTATTTTCTTCTATTTCAAAGTTATGAGGCACTTTGGCCGAGTCTGTATAAGTGCCCGACAACTCTTCCGGAAGATTTGCCGGAAGGATGATATCAAACAAATCACACTCTTCAGACATAAAAGCTGTGTGCAGAATTGAAAATTCACTTTTTTTAACCTGATTTTTGACATTCTCATCAATAGGTTCGCCGTCGGGATTGCCAATGAAAACGTTTTTGAAAGATTGGTTGTCGATGCCTTGAACAACATCAATGCTGTCTGAGCAGATTGCCATGCCGTAGATGTCTTCCATTTTTTTCGCTATCGTCTCATCTAAGGCTTCCCCGCCCGGTGCGATATGCGGAAAGAAACCCATATCAAAGAGACCTTGACTGTTGGTGTCGCCTTTGATGCAAAGGAATCCGGCGGCTGGTTTGGCCTGAATTTCAACAAGCATGCAAAGATTTTCAAGCTCATGGTATGCCTCTGCGCTCAAATATCTCTCCCATACTATGAAAACAGGATTGGAAACATTGAGTAAAATATCCACAAACTTTTGAATATCAGATATTTCCAAATTGTTCTTTGACAGAAGAACAGTCAAGTCGTCAAGAAGTATTTTTTCTTTATAATCGTTATAATTTTTTCCAAGGCCATTCACATAGATACCTTTTTCCAAATTATTTTGAAGAATATAGAGATTCACGCTTCTGAAAAAGGAACAAAAGTCGGTTATGTGCAGGAATCCTTCCTCATTGAACCAGTATTTCGGAATTTCAGGGCAACGGGGAAGTATCTCATTTATTGCTTTAAGAGTTTCATTATCAGACTTTTTATCAAACATGCAGAAGAAATAGTTTGCTTGATAGAGTTCAGCAAAGGGCACAATGTCGTTTTTATCTGCGAAAAAATCGGTGCCGCGTCTGTAATAATCAAGTGCAGACAGGGCGTTTGTTTTCAAGGCAGTGCGCGAAAATTTTTGCAGTTGATATAAAAACTCGTTTGAATAGTTTCCGGAACAGAGGAGTAAAGTCTCGTTTTTAGTGATGTTCTCGAATTTATTGGCTATAGTTGTAAAGGCTTCTTCAAATGATGATTCTCTGAAGGAGCCATGAAATTTTATAAGAGGTTTTGTAATACGCTGGTTCATTGGTGTTTATTTTTCTTGAGTGAGGGCATGGAAGAGTTGTTCCATACCTAAGGCATCGAGTTCGTCAGGGGTTTTCATGCCGACTTTTTCAGCGAGAAGGTGTAGGTCTTTAGTCAGCGTATCGGCAACCAATTCTCCTTTGTTGATGATGATTACATGGTCGCACATAGCTTGCACCTCCTGCATGATATGAGTTGACAGCAGGACAGTTTTATTTTTGCCGTAGGATCTTATAAGTTCTCGTATTTCAATAAGTTGGTTAGGATCAAGTCCGGTAGTGGGTTCATCGAGGATGAGCACTTCCGGGTCGTGTATCAGGGCTTGTGCGATGCCGACGCGCTGTTTATAGCCGCGCGACAGGGCACCGATTTTCTTATGTTGTTCCGGGGTCAGTCCTGTTCTTTCGATGATTTCGTCAACGGCTTTCTTTTTGTCTTTCATCTTGTAAACTCCTGCCACAAATTCCAGGAACTCACGCACATACATGTCATAGTACAGTGGGTTGGCTTCAGAGAGGTAGCCGATGAGGCGGTGAAGTTGCAGGGGGTCTTTCCAGATGTCGATGCCGCACACTGAGACATCGCCCTCAGTGGGAGGGATGAGGCAGGTTACTATCTTCATCATGGTGGTTTTGCCGGCGCCATTAGGTCCTAAAAAACCGACTATTTCACCTTTTTTTGCTTCAAAACTAACGTCTTTTAGGGCAAATTGCTTGCCAAATACTTTGGATACGTTTTTAACAATGATTGACATTACTATCTTTTTATATCAAACTGCAAAGATACAAAAATAGTGCACTCACAACCGAATTTGTTTTCAAATATCGTCATCTGGTGACAAACCACCCAATGTATCTTGAATACGTATGACAGGAAGTGCGGAAAAACAAAAAGGAGCGATTTTTCAACCGCTCCCTTTCAACTAATAAATCAATTCACCAAAATTTAGAAATACAGATCTCTTTCTCCTTTTTTAATGCGTTCAATTCGTTTCAAAAGTTCATCGCGGAACTTTTCGTCAACGTTTTCAATGTTTTTATCAATCACTTTCCAACCTTTTTCAGCCACCTCAGGAGTTGCATAATCCACGAGATACTCGGTAAGGGTTAGGATTGCGTTAGGGGTGCAATAGCGTTTTATGAAGCCTGGCACACTGAATTCCATAAAGTGTTCGCCTGTTCTGCCGAGGCGGTAGCAAGCTGTGCAGAAGCTCGGTATGTAGTTGTTGTCTAACAGTTCATCGATGATATCGCCCAATGTGCGGTCATCGCCGATCTTGAACTGTTCGCGGTGGAGGTTCTGGTCTTCAACTTTGTCGCTGTTCTTTTCGGTCTCTTCATGATGGTATTTATAGTCGCCGATCTGCAGGTTTGTTCCGCCATCGATTTGGGAGATTCCGTATTGGATAGCTTTTTTGCGGAACTCCGGGTCTTCGCGGGCGGTCAAGATCATACCTGTGTAAGGTACGGCCAAGCGGAAGATGGCTATGATTTTCTCGAAAGTCTCGTCATCAACCATGTATTTTTCATCAATTTTCATACCGGAGGCATCTTTGATGCGCGGGAATGAGATGGTGTGCGGGCCCACGTTGAAGCAAGCCTCGAGGTGGTTGGTGTGGCGTATCATGGCCAACACCTCGAAACGCCAGTCATAGAGACCGAAGAGGATACCGAGACCGTTGTCGTCGATGCCGGCTTCCTGAGCGCGGTCCATGGCTGTGAGACGCCACTCATATTTGCCTTTCATTGTGTTTGCCGGATGATACCATTTGTAGGCCTCGGGACTGTATGTCTCTTGGAAAATCTGGTAGGTGCCGATGCCAGCCTCTTTTACTGTACGGAAGCCTTCCACATCCAATGGTGCTGCGTTAATGTTCACGCGGCGTATGGATCCGTTGCCCTTCTTTGTGCTGTAGGTGAGTTTCACTGTGTGGGCGATGTATTCCGGACTGTATTTGGGGTGTTCGCCGTAAACCAGGATAAGGCGCTTTTGGCCGTCTTCCTCAAGGGCTTCCACACTGTGTACGAGCTCTTCATCTGTGAGGGTGGTGCGCACTTGCTCCTTGTTAGAAGAGCGGAAACCGCAATATGAGCAGTTGTTAATGCAATGGTTGCCGATGTAAAGAGGTGCGAAGAGCACTATTCTGTTGCCGTAGATGTTGCGTTTTAAGGTGCGGGCGCCCTCTTTTATCTCCTCAACCAATGCCGGATCTGTGGTGTTCACCAATACGGCGGTCTCCTCCATCGTGAGACGGTTTTTGTCTAACGATTTCTTGATGATTTCGCGAACGCGCTCAGGCGTGCTCTTTGTGTTGTTTATATAATCCCAGATCTCCTCCGGGTCGATAAATGGTCTTCCTATCTCATCAGGAATTCTACATTTTTCAGGATTGAACTTCATATCGTTATCTTTTATTGTTGTGATGAAATCTTTGTTACAACAGCCTTAGTAGTGACGTTTTCTATCTTGCCTAACTGTCCTGAAAGAGAATTAATCTGGTCAACGGCGCCTTCCACAATAAGTGAAATCACGGCTACCGGACGAGCGTGAAAAGGAAGCCCCTGACGCGCTAAAACTATGTCTGCATAACGCGAAATCACTTCGTTAACCTGCGAAGACGCACTCCTGTCTGACAACAAAATCGTTATTGTGCCAATTCTCTTTTCCATCAGATTCTCTTTTGGATTAGGTTTCTCGACTAATAAGGTGCCACGCGGATTTTTTTAATCCGAATGAGCTTGCAAAATTACATTTTTTTGCGTAACTTTGCACCTTCAAAATAAAAAGTAAATTCTTTCAGGAACGTATGCGTAAAACATTGAAAATCTTATTGTTAGCAATTTTGATATGCCAACTTGGCTCAACGGTTGCGCAAAAAAGCGTTCCTCCTTTCGAACAAAAATACAGGGAAGGTGAGGTTTTGGAGAACAACTTCATCTACGATGTGGCCAGAACCTATTACGTGGAAGCTTACGATTTGGCGCACGCCTCCCGTCAAAACAAGAATATCCAAACCAAAATCAAGCATAAAATTCAACGTATGGATTGCTATGGGATGTTTTATCACCTTGTGAATCAGGCTGATATGTTAGAATTAATGCAGGATTTTGAAAGCGCTGGCAAATTTCTCTCCGATGCCATCAGGTTCGCTAATGACGAAAATCTCGATGTAAGAGAAATCGACTCACTGCAGGAACGCCTCGAAATTGTCATGAAAACCCATCAACTTTGCGAAATGCTGAACTCCGTCAACAAATACAACGAAAACGGCAGGTTCACCGATGCTAAACTGCTCTTCACTGAACTTACTTTGCAATCCTCAGAACTTCATCACTATTGGGAAAAATATAATTTTCAAGACTCATTCATACATAAATTCGACAGTCTGAGTACATTTCTTACACTTAACAGATCCATTTCCCAACAATACAGAGACCTATATTCGGCAGATTTTGTCTTGATGGACAATCATTTCAGAAATATGCTTGACAAGACGGCATGGGAAAACGGTGAAGATTTTGAATCCGATATCTCCTTCTTGTTTTCAATAGACACAAATGGGGTAGAGGACAGAAAAGTGTCAAGTACATACAACAAAAAATCATTCACCGACTCACTCATCACCGCCTTGAACATGATTGAGCTTCAACAACCTCACCGCTACGGATTCTCACTTCCCACCGGCGACGTTATCTCCCATCACATCGTGTCTTCTAAAAAAAGTGTGACGTTAACAAAAAAGAAAAACCATTACATCTATGGTGACCAGGAGTTTGAAAAATTCTTCAAAAATCTGATTTCCAATAATCTACGTTCTGCTCCTGAAGGCAAATATGTTTTTGTCTTCCATAAAAATGAGATAGACGGCCATCTGTCAGTGCACGCTGACCTTTCAAAAGCCAAAGGCTCCAAGGCCCGCCGCTGGTCAAAAAACAAAGTCATCGTTTTCTAAATATCGCTCTGCAGATTACCTGATACGCTATCAAGAAAGTTACAGGTAGATACAGCCACCGCAGGAGTCTTCGTCTGCACCGGTGACACTTCGGAGTGTGTTGTTGTGTTTTTCTATTCTGAGAAGACCTAAAAAAGCGAAGATAAGAGCTTCTTTGTAATCAATAACGAGTTCATCAGGAACCACAATACTGGTATTTACGGCCATTTCTTGCATCCTTTTGATGAGGAATCTGTTTTTGGCGCCGCCTCCTGTGGTCAGCATCGAAATGCATTTCTCAGGAATAATGTTTACAATCTGTGTACAAATATGCTCCAAAACAGTTCGAATCATGTCTTCGGTGCTGTTTTTTTTCGAAGAATCATCCAATAAAGGTCTAAAAATGGTTTCAAACCACTCTTTCCCTAATGATTTAGGAGGATTTTGTGAATAGAATTGGATGTTGTTAAGTTTTTGCAGTAATTCTTGATCAATAGTGCCTTTTCGGGCAAGTTGACCATCTTTGTCGAAGGGCAGATTCAGTTTGTTGGCCAAATAGTTGAGGGCCATGTTGCAAGGAGAAACATCGAATGCGACTCTTTGGTCGTCATTGCGAAAAGAGATATTGGCGAATCCGCCGAGGTTAAGGCAGGCGTCGAATTGGGCGAAGAGCGTTTCGTCGCCTATTGGCACTAACGGTGCGCCTTGTCCGTGCAGAGCCACATCCTTTGTGCGGAAGTCGCAAACCACGGGGAGTTTCGTCTTTGCTGCAATGACAGCGCCATTACCTATCTGGGTTGTAAGCCCGATATTTGGCTGGTGGAAAATGGTGTGGCCATGGGAGGCTATGAAATCGGGGCGTTCGCCTCCGCCGAGCCAGTTGTTGATGCTGTCGGCGAAGAGTTCTCCGAGGTCATTGTTGAGTCTTGCATATTCTAAAGCCGACATTTCAGTGGCGGTGGCCAACCGCATCCTCATCTCATCCGGATACGGGACTGTGGTGGCCTTGACTATCGTGTATTGCCACTCCGTCATTTTCCTTGAGAATCGGCACCACGCCAAATCTATGCCGTCAAGAGAGGTTCCCGACATCAGGCCTATCCCGTTCCACTCGCTTCTCATTATTGAAGAATTGATTGTAACTTATTTAGATGTACGCTGTTAGACCCTTTTATCAACACCATGGCGTTGTTCAATGGATGACTCTTGAAGTAATCATCGGCGTGCTCCACGTCTGGGAATGTGTTTTTACTGGTAACCTTTGCAAACTCTTTCCCAACGAAATATGTTTCAATGCCTGCTTCCTCTGTCATTTTCAAAATCTCGCGATGTGCGGTTTCGCTCAGTTCACCCAACTCCAACATATCGCCGAGAATGGCCACTTTGTGACTATGGTTAAGTTGAGACAGGTTGTGTATTGCAGCCGACATGCTTGTAAGATTGGCATTGTAATAGTCGGAAATGATAATGTTAGAGCCAATTCTGTTCACTTGCGACCTATGGTTAGAAGGTATATATTCAGCCAGGGATTTTGAGATCAGGTTTTCTGGCACTTTGAAGAAAGAGCCAACGGCGGCGGCGGCCAGGAAATTCATGATGTTGTAGTTTCCTGTCAGGTTTGTCTTTATAGTTTCTTCGCCTATCTTGATTGTGAGGAACGGATCCATGTCAACGATGTTGTTTTCTGCGTTTTTGCCGTAGAAAATAACATTTTGGTAATCCAGATTTTCACGAAGGACAGAATCCGATTCATTTACAAAGAGGATGCCGTTGTTTTTGATTACGTGGCGATAAAGGGCTTTTTTTGTGTTGATAATATTCTCTTTTGAGCCAAATCCTTCAATATGGGCAATGCCGATGTTGGTGATCAGGCCGTAGTTGGGTTCAGCGATTTTGCAGAGGTCGTCGATTTCACCGGGATGGTTTGCACCCATCTCCACGATGGCGATTTCCGCATCTTTTTTAATCGAAAGCAGAGTCAGTGGCACTCCGATGTGGTTGTTGAGGTTGCCTTGTGTGCAATATGTCTTGTATTTTGCCGACAAAACTGTATTCACAAGCTCTTTGGTGGTTGTTTTACCGTTTGTTCCTGTGATGCCTATCACGGGAATGTTAAGTTGGCGGCGGTGGTAGTTGGCCAAGTCCTGAAGGGTCTTCAGTGTGTCGTCCACAATGATTGCCCTTTGATCGTCTGCCAATTCCCGGTTGTCGGTGATTACAAAGGCAGCGCCCTTGTCAAGGACGTCTTTGGCGAATCTGTTTCCGTCGAAATTGGCGCCCTTAAGGCATACGAACATGCAGTTTTGCTCCAAATTGCGGCTGTCGGTGCAAATTTTTGAAGATTGCAGATATTTTTGATAGATGTCGGTTATCATTGGTTGTTCTTGTTTGTCGTTCTGACTGATTTCCTTGTATTTGATATTCAGAAGATCTTGTTCAACGGCGATTTTATCGATAATTTTCTTGAGGATAAAGTCTAATTCCCCGCCTTCGGTATAGTTTGCCGGACCGATATAGTCGGCGCGTTTTTGGCGGATGATGTTGATGCAGTTTTCTTTAGCTGTGATCGGTCGTTCTGGGGTGGGCACTGAGTCGGGGTTATAAACAGCGATGGTAGTGCCGCCATAAAGGTTGACCATTTTCATGGCGGGCACGTCAGTCTCACCGTCTCCGATGTAGATGAGGTTTGAGAACGGCACGGCGCGCATGTTCTCCGGCATCGCCTTGTTGATTGAGGTGTTGTCGTAGGAATTGTAGATGCCTTTGTTTATCCTGAACAGATATTGTGTTTTGTTTGTGTAGTTCACACCCAGGGCGGGCCAGCACGCAATCCCGTTGTCGTCGTATTGGAATCCGGAAGCGTAGATTGTTTTGAAATACTTCGCTATTGAGGTTCCCTTGATGATTTCACGCAGGCCGGAGGAGATGATGAAATGTTCAAGATGCAGGTTTTTGGATTCGGCGTATCTGTTTATTCTCTCGAAATAGGATTCCACGCCTTTGAACAGTGAAATCTTTTTGCCATATTCCATGAAAGTCTCCTCGCGGATGTCGAGGTTTTGTTCTTTGGCTTTCATCAGCATGAGGTGCATATAGGCCAGCACTTCGTCCATGTCGTGTTTTTTTGCCAATTCGTTAGCCTCTTTCCAGAAGGCTTTCTTTTCCATGTTGATGTCAGGTATGAAATTGTATTCCTGCATGTTGCCGGGCGCGAGCGTTCCATCGAAATCGTACGCGATGGCAATATTTCTGTTTTCTGTAATCATTTTATAATCGATATATTGTAAAAATTATTTAAGTACGGCCTTTGGGGTCCAATTTTGGAAGAACCGAAGAACCTTTTCTTTATTATAGCCGTTTCCTTCTTCGAGGAAGCTGGAGTCTTGAATATGTATAACATCCCCCTTTTCATTGAGAACCACAAAAACGGGGTAGCCGAAGCGGGCCGGGTTGCCGAGTCGTTTGAGCATTTTTTTGCTTTGTTCTATCTTGGTCTGGTCGGTCTGCCGTGGGTTGTAGTTGACGTGCAGGAACACGAAGTTGTCTTCAATCAGTTTATTGATAGTGCTGTCGTTAGACACGAAGTCGGCGAATTTGAGGCACCAGGGGCACCAGTTGCCGCCAACTTGGCAGATGACGAACTTACCTGATTTTTTTGCTTCTGCAAGACCGTTGTCAATCTGTTCGTTAGGGTTTATTTCCTCGTTATACACTTTTTTTATTGTTGTCTGTGCAGAGGCAACAGTTGATAGTGTTAACGACAGGGCGATGATGGCGAGCAATTTTTTCATAAGAGTGTCAATTTCTATTTAGTTGGGTTTTATAAAAAACATCCACAAAAATACATTTTTAGCTGAAAAAAGCAAAAAAAATCTCCATTTTTTACGATGGAGATTTTTGATGATTATGTATTGAGGATTATCCTTCGAAAGAAAGTTCGCTGTTAGGGCGTTTGTTCTGTTCTTTTTCTTTCACTTTAAGAAGTTGTTTTTTCAGGGCGTCAACGGCCAAGTCGGTGGCTTCCTCGAAGCTCTTGGCGGTCTTGCCGGCGCGGGCGTCGTTACCCTTTATGTTCATTCTAATGTCCACCGTCTTATTCTCGGGAGAATCAGTATTTTCCAATTTCAGAGACACCTCAGCACCGATGATGGAGTCGTGCACTCTGTTCAGTTTCTCAACTTTTTCGTTGATGAATTCTTCCAATTTCTGATCCGCTTTGAAGTGAACGGAATTGATTGTAACTTTCATAAAAACCTCCTTTTTATGCTCTTGGATGAGCTTGTTTGTAAATAGATTTTAGTTGTTCTACAGAGTTGTGCGTATAGACTTGGGTGGCAGCCAGACTGCTGTGACCTAAGATAGTCTTGATTGCGTTCAGGTCGGCACCGTTGTTCAGAAGGTGTGTGGCAAAGGTGTGCCTGATCACATGCGGACTTCGTTTGTCAATAGTTGTCACCATATCCAAGTATTTACGAACAATTCTATAGACTGCCTCAGGATAGAGTTTCTTTCCTTTAGCGGTCACAAAGATATAATAATTTTCTGATTCAACAGAAATATTTTTTTCATAGTTATCCAAATAGATTGTCAATAACTCATCGAGCCGGTTTCCGAAGGGAATAATTCTTTCTTTGCTTCTTTTTCCGAATATCCGTATCGTATTGTCTTGAAAATTAATGTCTTGTACTTTGATATTAATAAGTTCGGAGAGACGGATTCCGGTATCATAGAACATTTCTATGATCATTTTGTCGCGTTGTCCTTCGAATGTGTCGGGAAAAAGTTCGTCGGAAAAAAGTCGCTCCATATCATTTTTGTCAACATATTGCGGTAATTTCTTTGGGGTTTTAGGAGCTATGACACCGATGGTCGGATTTTTTTGTAATTGTTTGATTTTCACCAAATAACGAAAATATGCACGAAGGGTGCTTATTTTGCGGTTGACTGAGCGGGGTTGGATTTTTTCATCTTCGAGAAGTGAAATTATCCAGCTTCGGATGTCGTTAGTGGTGACATCACCAACATTTTGAATGTTCAGTTTTCCGTTCAGAAATGTGAAAAACTGTACAAGATCCTCCTCGTAGGCGGTTATTGTGTGCTGCGAGGAGCGCTTTTCATATTTGAGATAGTCGATAAAATTGTCGAAATCAGTCATGTTTGGATTTATAAGGGCAAAAAAAAACAGGGAAACCCTGTTTTTTGTGATGTTGCAAAAAGCCGACTATTCGTTTTCAGCACTGCGAAGCTGCTGAACGTAGATAGCTTTGCGCAATTGCTCCCGGCGAATCACACTTTTCTTTGTGAATTCCTGTCTTGCACGGATCTCTTTCTTGATACCGATTTTGTCGAATTTCTTTTTCAATTTCTTGAGCGCTTTGTCGATGGATTCGCCCTCTTTAATGGGAACAATAATCATAAAAAATACCTCTTTCTTTTAGTGTTATGTAAAAAAATTATCGGCGGCAAAGATACACTTTTTTACAATACCATGATTATCAACTTTTTGATTTTTTTATTATTGAGAATGGTTGGGTTATGGACAATAAAAAATTGTATTTTTGCGGTTTGTAAATTTGCGAAGAGTATGAAAAGACAAATTGTGGCATATATACTTATGGCAGTGGTTTTGATGACATCTTGCAACTCGCCCAAGAAGGTGAGAACCGAGAATGAAAAGTCTGACAGTGCCGGCACAGAGCAAAAAACTTCAGAAAATAATAAAGGAATGACGAAAGTATTGATCAAGACATCGATGGGTGACATTACAATTGCGTTATATGATGACACTCCTCAACACAAGGAAAACTTTGAGAAACTTGTAAAGGAAGGTTTTTACGATGGTGTCCTTTTTCATAGAATTATCAAGGGTTTTATGATTCAGGGCGGTGATCCGGATTCAAAAAAGGCGAAGCCGAACCAGCGTCTCGGTTCGGGCGATGTAGGCTATACCATTCCCGCTGAGTTCAGAGCTAACCATTATCATAAACGCGGTGCTGTTGCCGCTGCCCGCATGGGCGACCAGGTGAATCCGCAAAAGGCCTCTTCCGGATGCCAGTTCTACATTGTCGATGGTACTGTTTATGACGACAACTACATGACAATGATTTCACAGCGTACCGGAAAGACATTCACCCCGGAGCAGATCAGAACCTATACCACTGAGGGAGGAGCTCCTTTCCTCGACGGCGACTATACCGTATTCGGCGAGGTGGTCAGCGGTATGGAGGTGGTTGACAAAATAGCTGCTCAGCAGAAGGATGCTGCCGACAGACCTTTGGAAGATATTAAAATCATAAAAGCTACAATTGTAAAATAACCATATACAATATTTATATATGAAGAGTATTGACGAAATCAGAGCGGAAATTGAGAAATATCAGATTGAAAATGCAGAATCTCTGGAGCAGTTCCGCCTTCAATTTTTAAGCAAAAAGAGCGAAATACAGGCTCTTTTCGGAGAAATCAAAAACATACAGCAGGAAAAGCGCAAGGAGTTCGGGCAGTTGGTGAATGATTTGCGCGACCTGGCTCAATCGCAATACAACGAGTTCAAGGCAGCCATTGAGGCTAAATCGGGCGGAAACGAGACCGAGATTCCGGATATAACACGCCCTGCAGCCCGTCAGACTGTGGGATCTATGCACCCTATATCCATCATGATGAACGAGGTTAGACAGATTTTCGAGGAGATAGGCTTTTCGGCTGTTGAGGGTCCTGATATTGAAGACGACTGGCATGTTTTCACGGCGTTGAACTTTGCCGAGGAGCATCCCGCCCGCGATATGCAGGACACCTTCTTCATAAAGCTGCATCCTGATGTGTTGCTGCGCACGCATACATCCTCACTTCAGGTTCGTACAATGGAAAACCAGAAACCCCCGATCCGTGTGATTTGTCCAGGACGCGTGTTCAGAAATGAGGCCATAACCTCCCGCGCACACTGCATATTCCATCAGATTGAAGGACTGTATGTGGCCGAAAATGTGTCCTTTGCTGACATGAAGCAGACATTGCTCTATTTTGCACAGCGCATGTTCGGCAATGATGTGAAAATCCGTCTGCGCCCTTCCTATTTCCCATTTACAGAACCGTCGGCCGAGATGGATATCTCGTGCAACATTTGTGGCGGTGCCGGATGTAACCTTTGCAAGCACACAGGGTGGGTTGAGATACTTGGCTGCGGCATGGTCGATCCCAACGTCCTCGACAATTGCGGTATAGACAGTTCAAAATACAGCGGGTTCGCATTCGGTCTCGGCATTGAACGCATGACAATGCTCAAATACAAGACCAACGACATCCGCCTATACTTCGAAAATGATGTCCGCTTCCTGCAACAATTCAAGGCTGCTACAAAATAAACTGAAAATATCAAGTTGTAAACATCAATAACTGTTATGACAAAAAATCAAAAAAGGATTAACAACCTCATCGGCCTGATCATCGGTATAGTGGCTTCCGCCGTTTATATCATGACTGCCGAGCCCACTGTTTCATGGTGGGATTGTGGAGAGTATATAGCCACAACATCAAAACTGCTTATCGGTCACCCGCCCGGAGCACCCACATTCCAGATAATTGGTCGCATTGCAACCCTTTTTGCGGGCGGTGACGTGACCAAGATGGCCTATTGCGTGAACTGCATGTCGGCAGTGTGCAGCGGTCTTACCATTATGCTGCTGTATTTCAGTATAGTGCGACTTGCCCGCAAACTCGTGGCAAAGTGGGGCGAACTCAATACACCGCGCTTCGTGGCTGTGCTCGGAGCAGCAATAGTTGGTGCCTTGACTTACACTTTCACAGACACTTTCTGGTTTTCTGCAGTTGAAGGCGAGGTTTATGCGATGTCATCCTTCTTTACCGCACTCGTATTTTGGTGCATACTTAAGTGGGATGAAGAGTATCAAAACCCGTTGGAGGGCGTGAATCCAAACCGGTGGATTGTGCTTATAGCCTATTTGATAGGTTTGTCGATAGGTGTTCACCTTCTGAACCTTCTGACCCTTCCGGCTATTGGCCTCATCATATACTATCGGTTGAATCCTAAGGCAACAGGAATGGGAGCAGTTCTCGCTTTTGCAATTATCTCATTCGGTTTCAGTATTTTATGTCCTCCGATTTGGATGATTCTGATATGGTTGTTCATCACAACACCTCTGATAGTGATGTGCGCCAAAAACGGGACATTGACGTCAAAAGCGGAGTGGGGCGTCTTCTTATCACTTATAATTTCAGTTGTGCTTCTCGCTTTCATACTTTGGGGCGTGGTTCCACAACTTGTGAATCTTGCAAGCAAGTTCGACCTCTTCTTCGTCAACTCTTTGGGAATGCCGTTCAACTCGGGCGTGTTGTTCCTGTTCTTGCTTGTGGCAGGTATCATAGCTCTTGGCGTTTGGTACGGCAAGACGAGAAACAAACCGGTGGTCACCATCAGTTCCTTCTCATTGCTGTTGCTCATCATAGGTTATTCCACTTTCTTGACACTTGTGATTCGTTCAAATGCCGATCCAACTATTGACGAAAACAGTCCTGATAATGCCGTCACACTCTTGTCATACTTGAGACGTGAGCAATATGGATCAAACCCTTTGATCTATGGTCAAAGCTATAACACTCGCGTGATCGGTACAAAGGACGGCAGTCCGGTCTATTATCGTGATGAGAAGTCCAAAGAGTATAAAGTGGCAAATCCTCGCAAAGGTGACATGCCGGAATATGATCCAAAAGGATGTATGTTCTTCCCGCGTATGTGGTCTTCTGAAAAACAGTCACAATACATTGATTGGCTGAACAACCGTTATAATTCCAATAGCCAGTCTGACAAAGACAATCGACGTTCTCTTGCACGAGGCAATCTGCCGACATGGCAGCAAAACCTCAAGTTTTTCCACACATATCAGTTGGGATATATGTATTGGCGTTACTTTATGTGGAACTTCTCGGGACGTCAGAATGACATTCAAGGGCATGGTGATTACCAGAACGGCAATTGGATTTCAGGAATCGGCGCCATAGACAAGCCAATGGTCGGTGAGATGAAGAATCTTCCTGCAGCCATGGAACGCCCTGGCCATAACAAATACTATCTACTGCCTTTGCTTTTGGGTTTGGTTGGCCTGATTTTCCATACCAAGCAGGATCCGAGACACTCTTTCGTCGTGTTCATGCTTTTTGCAATGACCGGTTTGGCTATTGCTGTGTACCTTAACATGTATGCATTCCAGCCGCGCGAGCGTGACTACGCATTCGCAGCATCCTTCTACGCGTTTGCAATGTGGGTTGGCTTTGGAGTGTTAGCCATTTACCGCCTATTCGAGAAGATGGAAAGCAAAGGTGTGCAGCTGACAGGCGCAGTGGCCACTACGCTGATTTGCGTGGCACTTGTGCCCTGTGTGATGGCGAAGGAGAACTGGGATGATCACGACCGCTCAGACCGTTACACGGCATTGGCCATTGCCAAAAACTACCTCGACTCTTGTGAACCTAACGCTATTCTCTTCACTCTCGGCGACAACGATACCTTCCCGCTTTGGTATGCCCAAGAGGTTGAAGGTTACCGCACCGACGTGCGTGTTTGCAACCTCATGCTCATGAGCGCAGGATGGTATGTTGACCAGATGAAACGCAAAGCCTACGAATCCGATCCGCTGCCTATCTCCTTGACCTGGAAACAGTATAAGGACGGTACCCGCGATGCATTGTACCTCGAACCCGGTAATAACCAGTTCCTCGACCTTGCTGCAGTCATGAATTATGTCAAGTCGGAAGAGTTTGACAACCAACGCTCTCTCATGCTCCTGAGTCAAAGCAAGGGCTACAGAAGCAACGGCCGCGCAATCCCCGCAAGCTTCTCATTGCCAGTTGATAAGGCTAAAGTCTTGGCTAACGGTACTGTGTCTCCTAAAGATGCTGACAAAGTGGTTGACAAGATAATGTGGAATATGAAAACCGATAATGTCAACTTCCTCTCCAAAGCCTATATCGTGATGATGGATATATTGGTAAACAACAATTGGGAACGCCCAATATACTTTGCTTCAACATCAGGATCAGAAGCTTATCTCGGACTTGAAGACTATTTCCAACTTGAAGGCTTCGCTTATCGTTTGGTTCCTATCCGCAACAATAATCGCAATACCATCGGAGAAACCGGTTCTATCAATTCCGACCGACTCTACACCAACCTGATGGATGTTTTCAATGACCATAGCCGCGCCGACAAGGTGAATAACCACAATACTCCGAAACATGGACCTTATAAGTACCTGTGGGGTGGTCTCAATGATCCTACTGTTTATCAGAGTGAAGACAACTCCAGAATGGCTCCGATGATTCGCCGACTGTATGCAAGACTTGCCAACCAGCTCAATGCAGAGGGCCAAAAGGAGAAGGCCCTCGCCGTCCTCAATCACGGTAACGAGGTGCTTCCTAACGCCAATTTCCCTTATGTGACTGTTATGTCCAATATCTATGGATACACTTACTCATGCTTGAATTATCTGGACAGCTATTTCGCAATCGGAACCGATGCGGCCAATAAGAAAGGCATGGAGATGGCTAAAGAGATGTGGGATGGTGAAGTTGAGCTTTTCAATTGGTATAACAATGCTGATGAGAGGACTTTGGACTATCGCAGCACTGATATCACAACTGATTTTGCCTTCTTGCATATGTTGCTCTCTACTGATTTTCCAGATAACAGTTTGAAGAATCACTATAAAGAGATGAAAATTGACAAGGTTGCAAATTTCTATGCCAAATTCATCCAATCCAATATTTCATCTTTGTTGCGCAAACCGGATTTAGACCAGAACGCAGTGGCGCGTTCGTTCACAGATCTCCACCACTTGCAGGAAGTTGCCGCCGAGTTAGGTGATGCCAATACAGCACGCAATATTCAGCAAATTGCTGATTCCCAGATTGATGTAATCAGTACAATCTCGCCTGAATTGGGCAGTGCTTTCCGAAATTTCTACACTAATTTCAACAAGATGGAAGAGGAGAGTGCAAACAGGGATGCAAATGCGAGTGAAGAAGATACTATAGAAGGATAATATTTGTAAAAAAAGGAGAATAAATGATAGATAATAGCTTAAAATATAAAATTGCGGATATAAATCTTGCAGAGTGGGGTCATAAAGATATAGATGTATCTCAAAAAGAGATGCCGGGGTTGCTGGCCATTCGTGAAAAATATGGTGATAGCAAGCCTCTCAAGGGTGTGCGCATAGCAGGCTCACTCCACATGACCATCCAGACGGCTGTTTTGATAGAGACTTTGGTGCATCTTGGCGCCGAGGTGCGCTGGTGCAGCTGCAATATCTTCTCAACGCAAGACCATGCAGCAGCAGCCATTGCCGACAATGGTGTTTCAGTGTTCGCTTGGAAAGGCGAGTCTTTGGAGGACTACTGGTGGTGCACTGTGAACGCACTCTCGTTTCCAGGCGGCAAAGGCCCTCAGCTCATCGTTGATGATGGAGGAGATGCCACTCTTTTGATTCATCTCGGTTGCAAAGCCGAAGACGATCCTACTGTGCTTGACGCTGAACCAGAATCTCATGAACAGGCAGTGATTTTCAGTACCTTGAAACAGGTCTTGAAGGAAGATCCTCATCATTGGCACAATATGGTCAAGGAGATCAAGGGTGTGTCAGAGGAGACCACTACAGGTGTTCACCGTCTTTATCAGATGATGGAACGCGGTGAGTTGCTCTTCCCTGCAATCAATGTCAACGATTCAGTCACAAAATCGAAATTCGACAACAAATATGGCTGTCGTGAGTCTTTGGCCGACGGTATCAAGCGCGCCACCGATGTGATGGTTGCCGGCAAGGTGGTGGTGGTTTGCGGCTACGGTGATGTGGGCAAAGGATGCGCCCAGGCAATGCGCTCATACGGCGCCCGCGTGATTGTGACAGAGGTTGACCCTATCTGCGCACTTCAGGCTGCAATGGAAGGTTTCGAGGTGAAAACCGTTGAAGATGCCCTCGACGAAGGCAATATTTATGTCACATGTACCGGTAACTGCGATGTTATCACCGTTGACCATCTTAACAAGATGAAAGACCAGTCTATTGTCTGCAATATCGGTCACTTCGACAATGAGATCCAGGTGAGCGCCTTCGAGGCTCAAAAGAACATCAGCAAGCGCAATATCAAGCCGCAGGTTGATGAGTACATTTTCCCTGACGGGCATTCTATCTTCATTCTTGCTGAAGGCCGTCTTGTAAACCTTGGATGTGCAACCGGTCATCCTTCATTTGTGATGAGTAATTCGTTCACAAACCAGGTTATGGCCCAGTTGGACCTTTGGCAGAACGATTACAAGGTTGGTGTATATAACCTTCCTAAACATCTTGACGAGGAGGTCGCACGTCTTCACCTCGGCAAGATTGGTGTAAAACTCACCACCCTGACCCAAAAACAGGCCGATTATATCGGCGTGAAGGTTGAGGGTCCTTTCAAACCAGATTCCTATAGGTACTAATATTTCATACAATTATCATGGCAAATTATCCGGATTCCATCGACAGAATAACGAAGGCTCGGCTAAGGCTCTCGGCTTTTGGCTCTGTGCTCAGTATTGCACTCACGATGTTCTTCATCGGCGCGTTGTCATTCTTCGCTTTCTTCTCCATGAGATATCTACATAACCTCTCACAAAAAATCGAGGTTGAGGTTCTTTTCTATTCCGATATAAAAGAGGCTGATATTGATGCGTTTGAGAAAACCATAAAGCTGAAACCTTATATCGAGTCGTCAAGAGTCTCCTCACGCGA
This sequence comes from uncultured Bacteroidales bacterium, assembly GCA_934699095.1. Taxonomy (GTDB): domain Bacteria; phylum Bacteroidota; class Bacteroidia; order Bacteroidales; family WCHB1-69; genus F23-D06. The sequence continues at coordinate 187,365 of CAKUVI010000004.1, forward strand.
GGAAAACACCCGCACTGCACAACAGATCGTCGGCAGCAACTTCACTGAAATCATCGCTAACCCGATAAACGCCTCTGTCATAATCAATGTAAACCCGCAGTATGCAAATACTGATTCACTCAATATGATTGCCAAGGAACTGAAGAAGAATCCTATTGTGCAAGATGTTGACTATCCGGATTTCATAGTCAAATCAATAAGCAATAACTTCAAGAAGATACAGTTGGTTATTCTTATTATTTGTGCTGTATTCATGATTATTTCGATGCTTTTAGTGGCTAACAGTGTTCGATTGAACATATATGCCAAGAGATTTAACATCAAGAGTATGCTTCTTGTAGGTGCTACTCCGAAGTTTGTACGTCGCCCGTTTGTCTATAAAGGACTTTTGCAGGGCGTATGGGGCGGCATAATTGCGGTTGTGGCCCTTGCGCTGCTTCTGCTCTATGCCAACAATGTGGCCCCCGATTTTGTTGACTTCAGCGCAATGCTCTACATTGTGATTATTTTGTCAGCAATCCTTGTATTCAGTATGCTCTTTACGATGATAATCTCTGCTATATCGGTTAACCGCTACATACGCATCAACGATGAACGTCTTTATTTGTAAAATCAATAATTTCAAATATTTATGGCTTTAAATTCAGATAATCAAATAAATGAAAACAACAAGCGTCCGCCCTTGTTCAGAGCTACGAACTACATTCTCATGGGTGTGGGCGTGCTTCTGCTTATCATAGGTTATATATGCCTGAGCGGTGGAAAGGTTCCTGACGATGTCTTCGACGGTGAAATATTCAACACACGCCGTATTGTGGTGGCCCCGATTCTTATTTTTCTCGGTCTGCTTACCGAAGTTGTGGCCATCATGTGGCGCCCAAGAATCAAGAAAAACGATAAAGAGTAGGCAATGAGCTGGTTACAAGCTGTTGTTTTGGGCATAGTGCAGGGTTTGACCGAATTTCTGCCAGTGAGCAGCAGCGGTCATCTTACCATATTGTCGCACTTTTTCGGATTGGAGGGAGAATCAAATCTCACTATGATTGTGATTCTCCATGTTGCAACTGTGTTGAGCACCCTTGTAGTCCTCTGGAAGGAGATAGTGTGGATTTTCAAGGATCTTTTTGCCCGCCAGTCGTGGAAAAGCTATTCCGGCCTTAACGAAGGCACACGCTATGCCATCAATATCCTCATCTCTATGATACCAGTAGGAATTGTAGGGGTGTTTTTCAAGGATGCGGTGGAAGAAATCTTCGGTTCAGGACTCCTTATAGTGGGAATCATGCTTTTGGTGACAGCAACACTGCTTGCCTTCTCATATTTTGCAAAACCACGTCAGAAAGAGGAAATATCGCCACTTAATGCTTTTATCATCGGACTCGGACAAGCGGTGGCTGTTTTGCCTGGACTTTCGCGCTCGGGAACAACCATTGCAACTGGCTTGTTACTCGGTAACAAGAAGGAAAAGATGGCACAATTCTCGTTTCTGATGGTGATTCCGCCAGTGTTGGGCGAGGCTTTGCTGGATGTTATCGATATCGCCGGACAAGGGTTCTCTACCGCCATGAGCGGACTTTCACCGGTGGCTCTTGTGGCTGGTTTCATCGCTGCCTTCGTGACAGGTTGCGCAGCCTGCAAGTGGATGATTAACATCGTGAAACGCGGCAAATTGATATGGTTCGCGGTTTATTGCTTTATAGTGGGTGTTCTGGCCATTGTAAGCAGTTGCCTGTGATATTATAAAGTAGTCTTTCAATATAAACTTCTGCTATGGACTCTGTTATGAAAATACCCGTTTTATTGGCTTTTTTGTCTGTTGTATTTTTCTCTTTTGGACAAAATGTGACATTTGATTTCGTCGCAAAGGATACTACAGAACAATATGTTCCTTTACAATATATTGTTGTTGAGAATGTTACGAAAGGATGGAGAGATACTTTGCTGTGGCCAGAGACAACAATTGTACTTGAAGACCATACCGGTTTGCAAGACCATGCATCAAATGGAGGATTGTCATTGTCTCAAAACGTCCCTAACCCATTCTATTCTACAACGGCAGTGAATATGTCATTGCCCGAAGACGGCAGTGTGATTGCAGAGTTGACAGACATTAATGGCAAAAGCCTCGCTGTAAGAAAGTTTGATGGTATGCATGCTGGTTTGCACGCACTCCGAATTTCAGTTTCCAAAGATGGGGTTTATTTCTTGAAGGTAGCTCAAAACGGCTCCTATTCCACTGTGAAAATGGTGGGCCGCGGCGGCGCCCGCAACAATATTGAATATTTCGGGTGTTTGAATCAAAACGCTAAAAGTGGAGGCAACAACAGCAAAGACGGCATCCATCAATTTGAAATTGGCGATATGATGACATTTACCGGCTATGCACAGATTAACGGTCAAATTTGCACTTCAATGGTTGTGAGCCAACAAGCACTGTCAAGTCAGGTAATCACTTTGTATTTCCCAGCTGTGATGGGCGGCTCTGCGGCTGTCTCATGTCCGAACGAACCAATTGTCATTGATATTGACGGAAATATATATAACACTGTTTTGATAGGACAACAATGCTGGATGAAAGAGAACCTTCGCGTCACAAGGTACTCTGACGGAACATTCATTCCGACGGGTGGTCTTGACGACACTATCGCTCATCGTTATTTTCCAAACAACAACTCCTCGATAGTGGCCACATACGGCTACATTTACAACTGGGCGGCTGCAACAGGTGTAGGCTCGTATGGAGATTCTGTTCCGGATCATATGCAGGGAATATGTCCTTCCGGATGGCATCTGCCGGATGATAGCGAATGGTACGGACTTGTTGATTTCCTAAAAACCCAGGATGAATATTGGTGTGACAGCAATAGCAATAATGTTGCAAAATCACTTGCCTCAACAATAGGCTGGGCTCAGAGTATTGGCAATTGCAATGTGGGCACAAATCCATCCGCCAATAATGCCACTGGTTTTTCAGCATTTCCCGCTGGACGTATGTATTATACTCTATATCAATCTTTTACAGGAAATGCGTCTTTTTGGAGTGCAACAGAGGACATAAACGATTCGGCGCATTTTTTTACGTTAGGTTACACTTCACCATCAGTGACCAAATACAACGCACACAAATCTGAAGGCAATTCTGTCAGATGTCTGCGTGATTGATCGTTTTTAGATTAAACCTTTGCCGTCAATTATGATAAAAAAAATGGTTCATGACGTTACCTTCGATTTTCCGGATTTGAATATAAATCCTGAAGGAGACCTTTTGTTGATAGACAAGCCTTACAAGTGTACTTCTTTCGATGTGGTCGGGAAGATTCGCAGGCAGGTGCAACGAGCTGCGAATAAGAAGGTTAAGGTCGGACATGCAGGCACTCTCGATCCGTTAGCCACAGGCCTTCTGATAATCTGTGTGGGCAAAATGACAAAGCAGGTTGACGCAATTCAGGCACAGGAAAAGACATACACAGGCACTTTTATGATGGGTGCCACCACCCCGAGTTTTGATTTGGAAAAACCTGTTGATGCTGAATTCCCGTACGCTCACATAACTCTTGAAAACACTGTAAACGCAGCAAAATCGTTCATCGGCGAAATTGAGCAGGTGCCGCCAATGTTCTCTGCGGTGAAACACCAGGGCGAGCGTTCATACGAGATAGCTCGGCGCGGCGATGAGGCGCAACTGTCGGCAAAAAAAGTCAATGTTTATGAGTTTGGGATTACTCGTTTTGAACTTCCTGAAATAGATTTCAGGATTCGTTGCTCCAAGGGTACATACATACGGGCTATCGCACGCGATTTTGGCAGATTATTGAACAGTGGAGCTCATCTCTCTTCACTACGACGGACTAATATCGGATGTTTTAACGTCAATGACGCCATTAAACCGATTATCACTGAGTAGTTTTTAGTCTTCATTTTTCACATTTTTACTATGGGTGTTGTAATCAAACAGAGTATCAGAGGAACGATTGTCAATTATGCCGGCATAGTGATCGGATTTCTGACCACGTTTTTCGTGCTCACAGCATACTTGACACAGAAAGAGGTCGGCCTGACACGTATGATGGTTGATGCGGCTATTCTGTTTGCAAGTTTTGCCCAACTCGGCACAAGCTCGTCGATTATAAGATTTTTCCCTTTCTTCAAGGATGAAGACCAGAAACATCATGGCTTCTTTTTCTGGACCCTCGTGATTCCTATAGTGGGCTTTTTCGTATTCCTCTTAGTCGAAAAACTACTTCACGGGATTATTGTTGACACCTTCTCGGAAAAATCAGAACTCTTCGTTAACTATTACAGATTTGTCTTCCCGTTGTCGCTTTTTATGCTCTATCAGACAGTTTTTGAAGCCAATGCCAATGTTCTGATGAGAATAGTAGTGCCCAAAATGGTGCGTGAAGTGGGCGTGCGCTTGGGCCTCCTTATTGCTTATATCCTTTATGGATACTTGCATGTGATAAGTCTGGACGGACTCGTCGTGGCCTTTTGTATCGTCTATTTTTTGGCAGCATTAGTCGATTTTTTCTATTTGCTTACACTTGGAAAAATATCCTTCAAGCCGGATTTTTCTATCATCACAAAGCCGTTGCTCAAAGATTTTCTGTTCTATACGCTCTTTCTTCTGTTGAACGCCATCACTGTGAATGTTATGCCGCTTCTCAACACTTTCTTTGTGAGCGCGGGGATGGGACTGACGTTCACGGGCATTTACGCTATCGCCAACTATATAGCAACTGTCATTGAGGTTCCTAACCGTTCCTTGAACGCCATTGTCCAGCCAAACATTTCGGAATCCATCAAAAATTGTGATTTCAACCAGGCTGCACATCTATGCAAGTCGGTGTCCCTGCACCTGATGCTTTCAAGCGGTATTATTTTTTTCCTTATTTGGATTAATATAGATGTTCTTTTCAATATTTTGCCTAACGGGGCAAACTATGAAGCGGGAAAGAGCGTTGTTTTCATACTCGGTGTTGCCAAATTCTTCAATTCCACGATGTTTGTGGGCTCCAGCGTGCTTAATTATTCCAAATATTACTATTGGTCGCTGGTTTTCACAATTGCCCTTACCGTATCGGCAATAGTCTTGAATGTCGTTTTAATTCCGAGATTTGGAATGAACGGTGCCGCCATGTCGCACCTTTTGTCATACCTTGTTTACTACATCTGTCTGCTATTAATTGTAAAATTAAAGCTGAATATCAATATTTTTTCGCTTTCTCATCTGAAGGTTGTATTCTTGTTGGCTGGGTTGTGGGTGTTGGAAGGATTGTGGATGGTTACTGTACACAAACTAATTGTGATGATTCCGGTCAATAATATGATAACCGACATTGTGGACGCAGTCTTAAAGACAGCATCATTATGGTTGATTGCTGTGTATGTGTCTTACAAATGGAAGATTTCAGCTGAGGTTAATATGTTGATAGAGAAGGTGTTCAGGATAAAGAAGAGATAGAGTCAAGGAATCCGTCGCACCCGCGCTGCACGTCTTCCCAAGTCTGCTGAAAGTCTCTTGTGTACCAAGGGTCGGCCACGTCGCGCCGGGTGTCCGTATAGTCCATAAGCATAGATATCTTGTTTTCGGAGTCTTCGCCGATGATACGTTTGAGATTGCGCAGATTGTTGTTGTCCATAGCTATGATGTAGTCGTAGTATGCATAGTCGTTGCGGGTGATTTGCCGTGCGGTTTTGCCTTTGCAGGAGATTCCGTGGCTGTGCAGCAGTTCTCTTACGGGCGGATAGACGGGATTTCCGATCTCTTCCGTGCTGGTGGCGGCAGAGGCAATTTCGAATCTGTCGGCAATGCCCAAATTTGCGACTTTCTGTTTCAGGACAAATTCAGCCATAGGACTGCGGCAGATGTTGCCGTGGCAGATAAACAGTACTTTAATCATGATTTTCGGTGTTTATTTCTTTAGTGCCTATATTCAAATAAGGGTTTTCGCAGTGTTTGAAGAGATTGCGGTAGTTTTCTTTTGATTTTTTTGGGATTTCTATTTGGTATGATTTACCAGATGTTACGGTAAGTCTGTTGTTTTTAATCCAAGGGTTGAGGTTTCTGATTTCACGGTATGTCACATTATGTTCTTCAGCGAATCTTGGCAGACTGGGTATTGTAGTGTTGACAGTGATTTTCTTGGTTTCCACAGGGTGGTACATTTGCGCAGGGCAGAGTTTAATTCCGTATGATTGTGGGTTTTCGAAAATAAGTTTGAAGGCGAGTATGCGATAGACGTATCTTGAAGTTTCGGAATTGAGCCAGAGGTCGTAGTATGATTGTTTTTGTTGGTCATCGACGGCATTTTGCAGACCGCCTTCGCCGCGGTTGTAGGCTGCTGCCGCCATTGTCCAGCTGCCAAACTGAGTTTTCAGTTTCTTGATAAAGCGGCACGCGGCGCGGGTGGATTTCTCTATGTTACATCTTTCATCAACGTCATTGGAGACTTCCAATCCGTAGATTTTTGCAGTTGAGGGTATGAACTGCCAGTAGCCTCCCGCACCCGCTGGTGATGTCGCGTTTTCCAAGCCGCTCTCTGCAACACATAGATATTTGAAATCATCCGGAACCCCCTCCTCTTTAAGAATCTTCTCAATCACAGGAAAGTATCTGCTGGAAAGTTTAAGAATCCGAAGGGTTTTTGAGTGCTGATAGCAATTTATGATCAGCTCGCGGTCCAAGGCTTCGTAAACATAGTAAATGTCTAAAGGAACAGTCTCGCCTGCAAACTGCATCTCGGTTGGTACTGGAGGTGAGGTTATGGTGCTTTCAAAGTTATACTTTATAGGTTCATGTTCGTATTTCTCTTTCGTCACAGCCCAGCAACATGTACCAATTAGTATGATTGCTGACAGACAGATAGTTATGATAACTATGTTTTTTTTCATGCTTTTTTTTATTTATTTGCAAAGATACTATAATTTCTACCAAAGACAAATTAGTTTTGCAATAATAAATTTTATAAGATAATACTTTCAGAAACTGTCAAAATCTACAATTATTTGTGTATCTTTGCAGTTTGAAACAAAAAAAACGTAAGATTATGGCAATCACTAAGTTAGATCAATTGGTAGAATTGGTTAAGTCAAAACCAAAGAAAAGATTAGTAGCTGCAAATGCAAATGATGCACACACAATAGAGGCTGTTAACGCAGCCGTTGAGATGGGTGTAATTGATGCAACTCTCGTGGGTAATCCCGAGGCTATAGAGAAAGTCTGCAAAGAACTCAACATTGACAGCTCGAAATTCAAAATCATTCCTGAAACCGTTGATACAAAGGCTGCTGCAAAGAGCTGTGAGCTTATCAACAATGGCGAGGGTGACATTTTGATGAAGGGTCTTCTTCCCACCGACAAATACATGCGTGCAATTTTGAACAAGGAAAAAGGACTTTGTCCTCCTAAGGCAACATTGTCACACGTGTCGGTTATTGAGAACCCTGCATATCACAAGTTGTTGGTTGTGGGTGATGTGGCCATCATCCCAGCTCCTGAGTTGAAGGAAAAGCAAGCCATCATGCGTTATCTTATAGACACAGCCAAGGCAATGGGCATCGAGAAACCTAAAGTTGCTGTGTTGGCTGCCACCGAGCAAGTATCTCCGGGTATGCAGGCCTGCGCTGACGCTGCAATCCTCGCCGCCATGGGCAACAGAGGCCAAATCAGCGATGCCTACATTGACGGTCCATTGTCATTGGATATCGCTATTGATAAGGAGACAGCTGAGATCAAGAAACTCAAGAGCGATGTTGCTGGTGACGCCGACTGCCTGCTCTTCCCGAACATCGAGAGCGGCAACGTGTTCTACAAATGCTGTACCAAGTTCAATCACGCTGAGATAGGTGCAATTCTCAAGGGAGCAAAGGTTCCTTGCGTCCTTTCTTCACGTGGCGACAGCGCAAAGACAAAAATGTATTCCATTGCATTGGCAGCATTGTTGGCATAAAATATCTCAGGGATGGACATAGCGACTATTTTCAATTTTGTGGAATTTCGGGTAGTAGATGCAATCGACATCCTGATCGTTGCCATTCTGCTTTTCGAACTGTACAAGCTCACCAAGGGTACGGCTGCCGTGAAGCTTTTCTGGGTGCTTGCCCTTATTTATGTCATCTGGAAGGTGGTCGCATATTTCCATTTTACGATGCTCTCCGACCTGACGAGCGAGCTGATAAACGTAGGCGTGCTCGCGATAATCATTCTTTTCCAGCCTGAAATCAGGAAGTTTCTGTTATATATTGGCGATGGTAGGGTGCTTCATTTCTTCAGCGAGAGGTTTGTGAAGCAAACCAAGGACAACTCGTATGTTGAGGAGATAGAGGCGGTCAAGGCGGCCTGCAGGCACATGTCGGCAAACAAGACCGGGGCCTTGATTATCTTTGCCAGGAAGACGCCGCTGGATGACTTTCTGAACACAGGCGAGGAGATCGATGCCAAGCCGTCGGCCGATCTGTTGGAGAACATCTTCTATAAAAACAGTCCGTTGCACGATGGTGCGGTGATCATCAAAGACCACCGCATCGCCGCCGCACGGTGCATTCTTCCAGTCTCCAAAAACAGAAACCTGCCTCAGGAAGTGGGCCTCAGACACAGGTCGGCGCTCGGCTCCACCGAATTCACCGACGCCGTCGCCGTTGTGGTGTCTGAACAAACCGGAAACATATCCATCTGCAAGAACGGCGAGATGACACGCGACCTCACCTCGTCATCTTTGCGCCAAATGCTCGAGGAAATCCTCACCAAAGAGTGACCGTTACTGAAATGGCGACCGGATTTTTAGTAATTGCCAAATAGTGTGAAGGAGAGAGTGTGTTTATGATCTTAGTAAATGTAGGACTACCGGTCACCAAGTCATTATGCTTTCATGAAGCAAAAATATAAAAAATATTTAATTCTTTTTTAATATTATTAACTATTTATTAACAATCTTTTAGTTGATAAGTTTCTATATATCTGTGATATGTCGCAAGAAGAACAAATACTATCAGAACTTAACGAACAACAGCGAGACGCTGTCACTCAAACCGACGGTCCCATGATGGTGCTGGCTGGGGCCGGCTCAGGCAAAACTCGCGTACTGACATACAGAATCGCCTATATGATGGCTGTGAAACACATCAGCCCATACAGAATACTGGCCCTCACATTCACCAACAAGGCCGCTGCGGAGATGCGCGACCGTATAACCAAACTCGTGGGCATAGAGAACGCAAAAGCGGTCACTATGGGCACTTTCCACTCTGTCTTCTACAGGATACTGCGCGCAGAGGCCGACAAAATAGGTTTCGGTCCCAACATCACTGTGTATGACTCGGATGACACCAAATCGCTGATAAAGAACATCGTCAAGGAAATGTCGTTAGACCCTAAAGTTTACGACGCCAAATATATCGCCAACAGGATATCCGCTGCCAAATCGAGTCTCCTGTCGGCACAAGACTATGCCAACAACGGGGAGATCATGGCCATAGACCAGACTTCCAACCGTCCTTTGCTGTCGCAAGTGTTCTTCAAATACAACGAACGCCTCCATGCCTCAAACGCGATGGACTTCGACGATCTGCTGTATTTCATGAATGTGCTTCTCAGAGATTCGCCAGAGGCGCTGTACAAATACCAGAACAGGTTCACTTATATCTTGGTTGACGAGTATCAGGACACCAACCACGCACAATACAAGATCATCAAACAACTCGCGGCCTTGAACCAGAATATTTGTGTTGTGGGCGATGATGCACAAAGCATTTACGGATTCCGCGGCGCCGACATCCAGAACATACTCAGTTTCAAACGCGACTATCCTGACACCAAAATCTTCAAATTGGAGCAGAACTACCGCTCAACCCAGAATATTGTGAACGCCGCCAACGCTGTGATCAGTCATAACAAGGACAGGATGCCCAAGGATGTGTGGACCGACAACGACGAGGGTTCTAAGATAGAATTGCTCAAGACTTCATCTGACACGGAAGAAGCCACCTCCGTGGCCGACAAAATCTTCGAGATTCAGATGAACCAGCACGCCCGCAATGACCAGTTTGCAGTATTGTACCGAACAAACACCCAGTCGCGCGCAATAGAAGAGGCACTCGTGAAACGCAACATACCCTACAAAATCCTGGGTAACATCTCCTTCTACAACAGGAAAGAGATCAAGACATTGTTGGCCTATTTCAGAGTGGTGATTAACCATTATGACGAGGAGTCTCTCCGCAGGATTATCAATTTTCCGATGCGTGGCTTGGGAGACGTTACATTGGCTAAGCTCATAGCAGCTGCCCAAAACAACCGCGTTGCGCTTTGGGAGACAGTTGCGCATCCTGAATATTTCAACACAGACCTCAACGCCGGCACAATGGCCAAACTTAGAGATTTTGCAAGTCTGATAGAGGGCTTTTCGGCACAACTGACGACGGTTGACGCCTATGAACTCGGGATGCAGATCGTAGTAAAAGCCGGGATCGCCAAGGCTTACAACGAAAATATGGAGGAGAAGGAGCGCATGGAAAACGTCAACGAACTTCTCAACGCCATGAAGAGCTTCACAGAAAAGGAGCCAGACAATATCATAAACGAGATGACCGGTGAAATAATCGAAGACTATTTTCCGTCGTTGGACCAATATATGCAGTCGGTTTCGTTGCTCGACGACACAGATTTAAAAAAGAAGGATGGCGACGAAGATCCCAACGTGGTGCGTTTGATGACAATTCACTCGGCAAAAGGATTGGAGTTTGACTATGTCTTTGTAACCGGAATGGAAGAGAATCTGTTCCCTTCATCGTTGTCGCTTGATTCAAGGCAGGGCATGGAGGAGGAGCGCCGCCTGTTCTACGTGGCACTTACCCGCGCACGTAAAGAAATCTATCTTTCAATGGCAATGTCAAGGTTCCAATTTGGTCAGACACGGCCTTGCGAAGAGAGCCGTTTTCTTGAGGAAATCCCGAAAAAATATCTGAAAGTCACCTCAAAAGCCTCAGAAGGCACAGGCTTCTTTAGAAAATCCGACAGACCTTCATTCTCATTTGAGAAGAAAGGCAGTTGGAGCAAGCCGTTTCCAGAGAAGCGACAAATTGTGTCAACTCCAAAACCGAACATAAAGACACAACAGGAGGTGAAATTAGAACAAATCGGCACGCCTGCCACAATAGAGAGCATACAGCCCGGAGTTCGTGTATATCACGCTAAGTTTGGATTCGGAATCGTTGATTCCATCTCTGGAAACGGTCCCGACACAAGAGCCGTTGTGAAATTCGACACTGTGGGTGTAAAAACATTAGTATTAAAATTTGCAAAACTGCTAATTCCAAATTAAAATGCAATTCAGAACAATTATACCAGCCCCATCTTTCCCATTCAAAATAGGGCTTGACGACACCATAATGCTGGTGGGTTCATGCTTTTCCGACAATATTGGCCACTATTTTGAAACCCGCCGCTTTGACGTCTGCTCAAATCCTTTCGGCGTACTCTTTAATCCTGTATCTATCGAGCGGGCTTTGCAATTCATGATTGAACCTGACAAGTTCGACAAAAACAGGTATTTTTACAAATACCGTGACCTTTGGATAAGTTTCGCCCATCACGGCAGATTCTCAAAGGATATTTTTGAGGATTTTGAGCAAAATATTGATCAACAGCTTGTTGATAGTTCGGATTTTTTAAAAAAGACAGATTATCTTTTCATAACCTTTGGCACGGCCTTCTGCTACAAATTCATCCCGCGTGACTTGATAGTGTCGAATTGTCATAAAATACCGAACCATCAGTTTGAACGAATCAGGGTTGACGTTAAGCAGATAGTCTCATTATGGCGAAACCTTCTGTCCAAATTAAAGAAATTGAGGCCAGACATGAAGGTGATTTTCACTGTCAGTCCGGTGCGGCACCTCGGCGACGGCGCCCACGAGAACTCACTCAGCAAGTCAACACTGCTTCTCGCCATCGAGAAATTGGTCGATAACGAGACTGCATTCTACTTTCCTTCTTATGAGTTTCTGGTTGACGACCTTCGTGACTATAGGTTTTATGCCAAGGATTTATGCCATCCTAATGATATGGCAATCAGTTATTTGGAAGAAAAATTGGCTGAATCTTTCTTCACTGAAGAGACAGTGGAAAAGATTGTGGAGATTGAAAAGGAGAATAGATTTTTAAATCACAGAAAATTCAGGCAGAATTAGCAGAGCAGCAGTTTTTTTTGTACTTTTGCACCGCTTTTGGCCTCGTAGTTCAGCTGAATAGAACGTCAGATTCCGGTTCTGAAAGTCGTGGGTTTGAATCCCGCCGGGGTCACTAAAAACCATTTTTTATGAATATTGAAAAATATAATGAAATCAGAGCTTCACTGCCGGAAACAGTGAAGCTCATTGCTGTGTCAAAGACGAAACCGGCAGAAGATATCGCAACACTATACCAACTCGGTCAGCGCGCTTTCGGGGAAAACAAAGCCCAGGAACTCAAAGCCAAACACGAAATCCTTCCTCATGACATAGAATGGCATTTCATCGGTCATCTTCAAAAAAACAAAATTAAATACATTGCGCCTTTTGTTTCAATGATACACAGTATCGACAGCTTCGACCTTTTGAAGGAAGTTGACAAATATGCAGTGAAAAACAGCAGAACAATTCCGTGCTTATTACAATTTCACATAGCAACGGAAGAGACAAAATTCGGATTTTCAATTGACGAATGCAGGGAAATGCTCCATGATCCTGAATTCTGCAACTTAAACAATGTAGAGATAAGAGGTGTTATGGGCATGGCCACATTCACCGACAATAAAGAACAAGTGCGGACGGAATTCAGAAATCTTCATAACATCTTCAAAGAATTAAAAGACAATTTCTATCAAGACAGTCCTCAATTCAAAGAGATATCCATGGGTATGACCCACGATTATGACATAGCTGTTGAGGAGGGAAGCACGCTGATAAGAATCGGAAGCGCCATTTTTGGCGAACGCATTTACAACAATAAATAATCACTCTGATGAAAATAGAAAACCGCTATAATCTTAGAGAACACAACACTTTCGGAATGAATGTGGACTGTGAGACATTTATTCAAATAGATAGCAATGAGGAAATTCCAGAGGTTATAGACGGTTATCTTAGAGGCAGAAAATATTATATTTTAAGCGGTGGCAGCAACACCCTGTTCAAGGGCAACTACGCCGGTGTCATCATACATCCCGCAACCAAAGGCATAGAAATCGTTGAAGATACTGCCGACAATGTTATTCTCAAGGTGGCTGCCGGGGAGACATGGGACGACCTGATTGCTTTCTGTATCAATAACGACTTTTACGGACTGGAAAATCTGACTGCCATTCCAGGGCTTGTGGGCAGCGCGCCGGTTCAGAATATAGGGGCTTATGGCGTGGAAGCCAAGGATACCGTATGCAGTGTTCATGGCGTAAACCTCTCAACCAAGTCTTCGTTTGATTATTCCAACGAAGAATGTAAATTTGCTTACAGGAATTCTGTTTTCAAAAGCAATCCCGAACACAACCTGCTTATAACGGATGTATGTTTCTGCCTGTCGAAAAAAGAGAAATTCACTCTTACATACAGGGGTTTGACACAAAAATTGCAGGACGAAAATATCAGTCTGACTTTGAAGAACATTTCCGAAGCGGTACGTTCCATCCGTGACTCGAAACTCCCTGACTACAGGAAAATAGGGAATGGCGGCAGTTTTTTCAAAAATCCTGTGGTGACATCCGAACAGTATTTTCAACTACTGGAGAAACATCCTGATTTGGTGGCTTTCGACACCAATGATGGGCAAAAGAAGCTCTCTGCAGGTCAGTTGATAGAAAAATGTGGCTGGAAAGGACGGAAAACAGGTGATGCAGGAGTATATTCCAAACAGGCTTTGGTATTGGTAAACCACGGGAATGCGACCCCGAAGGAGATCCTGAACCTCGCCGACAATATCATCAGCGATGTCAAAATGAGTTTTGGTGTTGACTTGGAGAAGGAGATAAACTGTGTTTAGATCCCTTATTTCTTAGGAATTTTCAGTTTTTGCCCTATTTTTATTGCATCCTTGTTAGAGAGGTTGTTGTATTGTGCTATGTCGTTTGCGGTGGTTCCATAGCGGCGTGCTATAGAAGTAAGGGTGTCGCCTTGTCGGATAGTATAAGATGTATAGTTGACTTGTTTTTGCACAGGTTTTATTTGTGGTGTTGGTTTAGGGGTTGCTGTAGCGGCAGTGTTGGTTGAGTCGCTCACAGTTTGATTTTGGGCTATAGCGTTAACTGTATCTTGTGTGGTTGTAGGTTTCGGGTTAGGGTTAGGAACGCGCACTGTGGTTCCTTTTTTCACCAACAGCCGTTGACCGGCGCGGAGATAGGTGCTACGCATGTGGTTCAGCGATTTGATTGTGCTCACCGAAGTATGGTATTTGGCTGCAATCTTGCCTAAGGTCTCGCCCTTTTTCACGATATGGTATTTGTTGGGTGTTTTCTGCACTATGGTACCGTCTTCTTCGGTTGAGGTATTTGTGGAGGCCACCAGGTTGAGATTTTTTGTAGGGCTGAAATAGAGGTCGTAGTTGTATTTAGACACAGAATCGCTCATTGCGATATATTTCAGCACGTCGTTTGATTGGAGGCGCAGAGGCATGGGCTTGTTGTTGAAAGCCGGGATGATTTCTCGTTTGTATTGAGGGTTTAAGGATTTGATTTCGTCGTAGCTTACGTTCAGGACCTCGGCGATTTGACGGAAATGTGTTTCACTGTTAATCATCACGGTATCCACATCGGAAGGGATGGATATTTTAGCCGGTTGGATGCCATAGAGGTTGTGGTAAGTCATCATGTACATGGCTCCGATAAAAGCCGGGAAGTAGTTTTGGGTTTCGCGGGGGAGGTAGTTGCACACGCCCCAGAAGTCGGTTTTGCCGCCAGAGCGTTGGATGGCTTTTCTCACGTTGCCGGCTCCGCAGTTATAAGCTGAGATGGCCAATCCCCAATCACCGAAGATGTTATACAGGTCGCGGAAGTGGCGTGCGGCGGCTTCGGTTGCCTTATAGGGGTCGCGGCGATCGTCAACGTATGAAGTGACCTCCAGGCCGTACAATTTGCCCGTGCCGTACATAAACTGCCATATTCCAGTGGCACCCGCAGGCGACACTGCTGTGGGATTGAGGGCGGATTCTATGATTGTGATATAGACTAATTCCTCGGGGAGACCGTACTTGTCGAAGATGGCTTTCATCCAAGGATAATAATATTGGGCTAAACCCAGAACCACTGATGAACTGCGCTGGCGCTGCACCGAGTATAGCTCAATGAAGCGCTTTACACGGTCGTTGTAAGCCACCTTGATGGGAGAGTTTATTTGGGAAAGACGTTTGAAAATGAGGGAATCGTTATGGTCATATTTTGTTGTATCATCTGTCAGTTTCGAAAGTATGGAGTTCTGACTTGCCAGATCGCGTTTTACATACCAGACATTCAGCAGTGAATCCATCAGTTTGATTTCATGACGGGCGAAAATCTCCATGTTCTCTTTCACGGAATTTGCCACCGAGGTATCTTGTCGGCTGGTTGCGTCTTGGGCGCGCATTGAAAACGACAGAACACTTAACAATATAATTAACAGATATCTACATTTCATACTATATTCTTTATAACAAATTGAGAACCAGGACTTTAACAAATCCCCATCCTCTTAAAAACAAAACTCAACCTTTGAGGTCGCAAAAATATGTTTTTTTAACGAAAAAATCAACTATTTTATTGTATAGTTATTCCATTTTAATTCTTGGCCCTCTTTGAAGATGGTTGTGATGGTGAGGATACCGTCTTCGTTGTATTGCTGCCAAATGCCCTCTTGGAGACCGTTTTTGTAGGTTCCTGAAAGTCTGATATTGCCATTTTCCCAATATTGGGTGTATTTTCCGTCGAGGATATTTTCGGAATAATTGATTTCGGAGGCCAAGGTTCCAGATTCGAAGAACGATTTCCAGGTTCCGCTGCGGAGGCCGCCTTCGTAGTTGCCTGTTTCAACGGCGCCGGAGTTAACGTATTTCCATTTTCCTTCTTCAAAACCGGCGGTGTATTGGCCCTGGGTCACGATATTGTTATCCTCATCATATTCAACATATCTTCCTTCCAATTCGCCTTCCTCGTAGTAAGCTGAAACCATGGTGTCGCCTGAGGGGTAGAACCAGATCCAATCGCCGGATTTTCTGCCTTTTGAGTCATAACTTCCTGTGATTTCCACAGTTTTATCTTGGAAATAGAAATTCCATTCACCTATTTGCCGTGAGTTTTTGTATTTGCCTTTAGAGCGTAGTTCCCCAGTAGGATAGTATTCTTTCCAGAGTCCCTGCCGCAGACCGTTCAGGTCGGTGATTCCCTCGTAGCGGAGCCATCCGTCGTCGTAAAGATAGCCGTTTACGATTTTCCCTGTTGAATCAAAGTCGCGGCGTATGCCTTCAGGACGACCGTTGAAATAGGTGGCTGAAATGGCAACCTGTCCGTTGGAATGGTATGTTTGACGCCGCTCTAACTGCTTGGTTTCCTTGGCATCCTGGACCAAGTTATCGTATTCATACTTCTCAACATAGAGAAAATCACCGTTTTCATCATAATGTTTGAAAAAACCGTGTTTTTTATCGTTGAGGTATTGCGCTTCGAGTTTGAGATTGCCGTTATTCCAAAAATATTTCCAAGAGCCTTGTCGGAGGCCGAATTTGTCGGTGCGGTTCACTGCCTCGCGCCGGCTGCGGATTCCGCGATAGTATTTGGTCACTGCAACCACAAGACCGGTGTCGTTAAACTCTTTGGCAAGGCCATCCGGCAGCCCGTTGACGTACGGGACCGTTTTTACAAGCTGGTTGTCTTTGTTGAATGTCTTGACAATTCCCACGATTGTGTCATTGTTCCATGTGGTCACCGTCCGCCCGCCATTCTCGAACACGGTCTGCTCTCCGTTTTTCCTGCCTTGCAGATAAAAGCACTTCATTTTCAGGGAAGAATCATCGTTGTAGAAAGTCCAAAGACTGTCAAGGAGGAAGTTTTTGCGGTTGCCCTCGGAGATGAGGACGCCCTTTTCATTGTAGGACTTCCACCAGCCTTCCGGTTTGCCGTCAACGATGCGCCCTTCGGATGACTTCACACCGGAAGGGTAGTAAAATATCTTGTAATCATTAAAAAAAGTGGAGTCTTGGGCGCCGCAAGACATCCAAAAAGCCATAAGCACGAGCCCAAGAATCCACTTCTTCATTTTTTCGCTATAAAAGTCCTATTATTTATTTAGTACCAACAAATTGAACTATGCTGATTCTGGTTTGGAGAGTCTGTAGGACAGAGATTTCATAGTACATGTCAACATGAACTGTGTTACCGGTGAAAATCACCTCGATGGAGACGTTCTTGATTTGTTCGGTAGCTGCGTTGTAGATATTGTTGTTGTTACCAACATATTGGAGAAGTTGTGAGATAAGTTCAGTGCTTACGCTGCTTGTCTTATAGGTGGTTTCGGTAAGATAGTCAACCGGTACAATACCATAGAGCATGATGCCGTTGGTAAGAGGGTTGGAGGTGATGCGCATATTACCTGCTTTGTTGACGTTGTTGGAAACGAATGTGTAGGTTCCGGAATATTTGCCCGCGTAAGGGTTTTTGTCGGAACAAGCGGTGAAGGTAAGGACCGCAATCAAAAGTAAAGGAAAAAATCTTTTCATTTTTAGTGATTTTAATTTGAAATTTATTTAAACATCTTACTTTCTACAAGTTCGCAGATGATGTGTCCAATCATGATATGGCTTTCCTGGATGCGTGGGGTGTCAGTTGAAGGGACATTCAGGAGCACATCGGCATATTGTTTCATTGCGCCGCCAGTGGCGCCGGTCATTGCTATGATTCTGACGCCGAGTTCTTTAGCAGCGTCAAAGGCGTTGATGATGTTTTTGGAGTTTCCCGAGGTGGAGATGCCCACTATGACATCGTCTTTTTTGGCTGTGCCGCGAAGCAAGCGTGAGAAAATGAGGTCGTAGCCATAATCGTTACCGACGGCGGTCAGATATGAGGTGTTGCAGTGCAGGGCCTCGGCGTTCAGCGGCGGGCGGTCGAAATAGAAGCGTCCGGAGAGTTCGGCGGCCAAGTGCTGGGCATCGGCGGCGCTTCCCCCGTTGCCGCAAAAGTGTATCTTACCACCACCTTTTAACGATTCAATGATCATTTCGGCAGCTGTCTCTATTCCCGACAAGATGGTTTGATCCGCCAAAATTTGGTTTTTGACGGCTATGCTGTCAGCTATTGATATCTTTATTCTATCTTCCATTGCACAATGTTTATGTGTCGTTGTATTTCTGCCTGCAAAAGTAACTTTTTTTTGCAATCGCGGCGTTTCCATTCTCTCTATTTTCCAAATCATCAAAAATCACTACAAAACGTCAAAAACTCCCATTTATTGGTTATTTCCGTTGGTTTTGCAAAAATTACTTTTGCCGCCGGAAGTCAGCTACAAATAAAACAGAAGCAAAACGATTGACTTTCTTTTTTGTAAAAAGTTTGAAAAACATTAAAATTCAATAAGATATGAATAAAAAATTACCTTTTAGAAAAATCCTTCTTTTGGCGGCGTTGATATTGCCGCTTTTCGCGCTTCGGGCGCAAAACACTTCCGACACAATCACAAGCAGCTATCCGTTCCCGACGTCATTGAGCGTGCTGCCGGGTTACTACGGATACCATGTGTCGGCTTGCCTTTACACCGCCGATGAAATCAATCACGAGGCAGGAGAGATGACAGCCCTCTCATACAGCATTGCTCCCAGCAACGGATACTATTACGATTATTCATCTGCAAAAATCTGGTTGCTGGAGACTTCTGAAAACAGCATCGACCTCACCGAAACTTGGTACGACCTTACCAACTCAGCTACATTGGTATATGATGGCACACTTTCAGATATAACCCCTTTTGACTATTATTGGCACAAGTTCTCGTTCTCTCAACCATTTGAATACAATGGAGGCAACCTTATAGTGTATGTTGAAGGTGTTATGGCTGACGAATATATGGGCGGCACCGACTATGAAATCGGACTTTACACCAACGAAGGAAATGAAAGCAACTGCTGGATTCTTCTTCAAGACGATGAAATGATAGACATTCATACTGCGTTGGCAGATCTTGAAGGATCTTACCACAGCAACAATGAATATCGCCCTGATATCTTCTTCACATTTGGCGGTGACGTTCCGGGTGATTGCTATCTCCAGATTCCCTACAGCGAAAATTTCCAGGCTCATGAATCATACGCAGAGCTTCCAACATGCTGGACAAGAATTTCAGAAGAGTACAACAGCTACGGAGACTATTATTCACCAACTATTGGTTCAGGCAGCGCTGCCGACAACTACAACCAGAATCTTTTCTTCATGATGATGGACACCTATTCTGAATGGGCCATTCTCCCTGAATTGGCTGAAGGTTATTCTGTGCAGGATCTCACCATGAGTTTTAAATTCAAATCTGCCCAGCAGAACACCACAGTTCTTGCCATCGGTGTGATGACAGACCCAACCGACACAACCACTTTCCAACTTGTTTCCACCGTAAGCCGTGAAGGTAGCGTCTCGGATTTTGAGGACAAGGAAATCAATTTTGCATCATATAGTGGCGAAGGCAGGTACATTGCACTTGTGCTAAGCCGCGAATATGCATCATCCATGTTCCCAAGCTGTTTTGTTGACGACCTCACCGTGGAAGCCTCCGCTTTTTGCACCGCTCCCGTAAACGTTACTGCTGAAGTTGACGCAAACACCGCAACCATAAGCTGGACTTACACAAACAACGCCCAGGGTGTAAAACTTTATTACAAATCAGACGAAGACGCCGATTTTACTGAGGTTGAGATTCTTGACGACAACTACTTTGAAATAAATGATCTCAGCACTGCAACAACATACAGCTACTATTTAGTGTCGCTTTGCGGTGATGAAGTGGAATCAAGTGCAACGGAAGTTTATGAATTCACAACCGCTTGCGACGCCATCACAGAATTCCCTTGGATGGAGGGTTTTGAAAACGGCATTTCATGCTGGACATTAGACGCATCTGCCACAGGACAAAATTGGAATTTGGTATCAACAGGCTCACACCCGAGTTTGTACAATGATTCATACATGCCGTACGCCGGAAACAATATGATGGAATTCAATGCATGGCAGTACACCGAAGGCAACTGGGGCACACTCGCTTCGCCGCAGCTCGACCTTACACAAGATAAGAACCTTACTTTCAAATATCATGCATGTGGACCGGAAGAGGTTTTCGATTATGATTTGTTCGAGCAATATCCTGACAATGAAGAGATGTGGTGGAAGCCTATCACAGAAAAAATAGAGGTTTATGTAAGCAGCAGCTTATCTCTTGAAGACGCTGTTCTTCTCACTACAGTTAATGGATATTCAGACGCAGAAGGTTGGAAGAGCGCTTCAGTAAACATTCCTGCATTGGAAGACTACGGATATGTGATATTCAAGGCATACTACAACGGCGGCTTCAATATGGCTATCGACAATGTTGAGATTTCAGACGGCAGCAACGAATATGAAACCACATATATCACTATCGACAGCACCATCTGCGAGGGCAACAGTGTTGTTATTAACAACGAGACTTTTAACACAACAGGCACTTTCCAAATTACTGTTTCCAACGAAAATGAGGGAGATACAATAATCACGCTTAATCTTACTGTAAACCCGTCATATTCAATTACATATACCGAAACTATCAATTCTGGTGAAACCTATAGCCAACATGGTTTCAATGAAAATGCTACTGGCACATATTATCAGAACCTTGAAACGGTGAACGGCTGCGACAGTATTATAATTCTCGACTTGACAGTTATAGGTGAACAACCGCAACCTGTTTTTGTAACAGTAGAAGAGTCCATTTGTGATGGAGAAAGCTACGAGTTCCAAGGCAGCAGCTATTCAGCAGAGGGCACCTACAACATAGTTTCAGGCGACACCACATATACTCTCGTTTTAACCGTAAATCCAACATATAATATCACTATCAACGACAGTTTGGTGGCAGGCGAGACATACACGAATTACGGCTTCAACGTTAGTGCGGCTGGCACTTACACACAAAATCTCACCACTGTGAATGGTTGCGACAGCATTGTAACCCTGATTTTGACTGAAGTTGTAGGCGTTCAGAATTTCGACAAGGGCAGCGTAGTGATCACGCCAAACCCTGCAACCGACCACTTCTATGTAAGTGTAAAGGGCGCTGACAGTGATATTCGAGTAGAGTTGCTTGACATGAGCGGACGTGTGCTTCGCAGGGAAAAGATAGAAGCAGGAGAGCAGGCAACGCGTATTGAGCGCGGTGATCTCCCAAGCGGAATCTATATGCTTCGAATGATTTCTGACAAATCACTGCAGACAAGAAAAGTAATACTTAAATAGTCTTATTCCTTGTTAATAATATTGTTGAGAGAGGCTTTAGGGCCTCTCTTTTTTTATGGCGAACGAAAATAGCCGTTTGCAGAGGGTTGATAACGACCGATATTTTTGCGGAGGGTTTCGGCAACAAGATCCCGTTGTGGTTGTTCGGGATGCTGTATTAGGGGGAGGGATTGCGATTTCCTACGCCTCAATCCACGCCATTGGCGAGATATAAGGCCAGAAAACGATCATAGACGCTGTAGGTGCCTTGGGATTCTAAAAGAAGCTCTTTCTCCACCAGCGACTTGGCTGCAGCATTGACGGTGCTGGCTGCGCCCAAACCGTGACGGGTGAGAAAACTTTTGCCGTTGATTTCCTGCACCTGCCCTTCTTTTGCCACTGCTTTCAACAGTTTTCGTTGTGCGGGCGCAATCAGGCGAAGAAGCGTTTGGAAAGACGCTTCATTTTCTGCGACAATTTCTTTGAGGACCATATCCGTCCCGTTTTTGTCGATTTGCTGTATCTCCGTCTCATACAACCTGTTAAGCAGCATCTGAAGATACCATGTGTGTGCAAACAGGCGATGATAGGCGTTGTGGAATGCGTCCTTGTCCAATTGTTGCCCGTGCTGTTCCATCTTGCTTGCAGCGAACGCATAGTAGGCTTCCTCCCCGATACAACCGAGATTCATCATCTGTGTGCTTTGGTAGAACGGTCGGGTGGCCGCCGCAAACATGTTTTCCAGTATATGTCGCTGGCTGCCCGAAAACACAAAGTGAACATTTGTCAGGTGTTGGATGTGTGATCGCAAAAGAGCCTCGACACTGCGGCCTTTATCGTATTCGGCCACCCTTTGGAACTCATCGAATGCCACGAAGCACATTTGGTCGGAATGTTCCATATATGAGAATATTTCCTCCAGCGATTGTTCTGTGCATTCTGGCTGTAAATCAATGCTGACCTCGGGTTCGCCTGTAAGAGCGTCCACGGAGAATATAGGGCGCAGGGATTTGAAAAAAGTGGCCACAGTTTTCAAAAACCGTTCGCCTTTAGTGTCAAGCGATCCGATTACAACCTTGGCGAGTTTCGAGACAAAATCCGTCAGGTTTTCGGTCTGGTAAAGGTCAACCAAGTAGCAATGTCCCCATTTGTGCTGTTCCATCCGGTGGAATGCGTGGCGTATAAGCCCGGTCTTTCCCATACGGCGAGGGCTGACAAGCGTTACGTTCCGTCCGTTGCGGAGCGCGGAGACCAGCTTTTCAGTCTCCTCTTCACGGTCGCAGAAATAGTCTGGAGAATGATATCCTGACAACAGAAATGGGTTTAGAGGGGTGCGCACTTGTTTCATACTTGACATTACGAATTATTCGTTACGAAATTATCGGAACGCAAAAATACAAACTTTTTCAATATGAGACCACCCAAGTCTTCATTTTTTCTCAACCCTAACCCTTCATTCTTCTTTCCGAGACATCTCCGAGCATGACAGTCTATTTCCAATCAACGCCTTAATTTCACCCCCTCCGTGTCCACTTTTTTGAGAGCAATACATTCAGGAGGGACGCGACATAATGGCTGACTTGTTGTCATTATGATAATGTCGGAAATCCCATACATCAAAACATTGAAAGTACTTTTTCTATAATTGGAGCCATATCGTAGTATTTATACTCGGCAAGCCTACCTCCGAAAATCACATCAGATTCTTGCTTGGCGAGTTCTCGATATTTTTCGGCCAACAGGTTGTTTTTCTCATCGTTAACAGGGTAATATTGTTCCATGCCTTCTTTGTACTCGGTTGAGTACTCTTCAGAGACAACAGTTTTGGGACAATCATAGACAGCCTGTCCGAACATCTCGAAATGTTTGTGCTCAATGACGCGTGTGAACGGTTTCTCGTGAGAAGTGTAGTTCACAACAGCATTACCCTGGTAATTCGGTGTATCTTCCACTCGAGTCTTGAAACTTACTGTGCGCCAGTCCAGTCTGCCGTAGCGGTATCCGAAATATTCATCAAGGGGACCGGTATAAACCAGCTGTTTGGCATATTTTCGCCAATCTTTGTATTTTGATTGAAAGAAATCCGTGCCTGTGATGCAATCAACATCTTTTAACAGACTGTCAATCAATTTGTTATAGCCTCCTATTGGGATTCCTTGATAAGCGTCATTAAAGTAGTTATTGTCAAATACGAAACGTACGGGAAGGCGTTTGATGATAAACGCAGGCAATTCATTGCAAGGACGCCCCCACTGCTTTTCAGTATATTCTTTGATGAGTTTTTCAAATATATCTCTACCCACCAAGCATAGACCTTGTTCTTCAAGGTTTCTGGGTTCTGTAGCACCAGCAGCATTCATCTTGGCCACTGCTTCAACCCTCTGTTCTTCGATTTTGGCTTTGGCCGCATCAGGGGTAGTCACTCCCCACATCTGGTAGAAGGTGTTCATGTTGAACGGCAGGTTGAAGAGTTGCCCATGATAATTGGCGACAGGACTATTCGTATATCGATTAAATGGTACAAGATTATTCACAAAATCCCATACTTCTTTGTTGTTGGTGTGAAAAATATGTGCACCATATTTATGTACATTGATGCCTTCCACATTTTCGCAATATACATTTCCGCCCAAATGATGACGTTTGTCAATCACGAGGCATTTTTTACCTCTAACAGAGGCCTTATATGCAAATGTTGCTCCGAAAAGGCCTGATCCTACAATCAAATAATCATTCATAATCATCTGCTTCTGAAAAATTTTACATAAAACCATTGGGCAACAACATCAAGGCCTTTGCTGATTTTTTCTAGCAAGAGAGGCCAGCGTTTATGATGTTTTTGCCAATACTTGATATAGTCTATATGCAATACACGATTGTCTGGATAAAGGCGAGGTTGAAAACCATATTTCACGCATTCTGTGTGTAATTTATTTTCAACTTCAGCAAAGTAATCAGGATCGAAATTCTTTCGCGGAATATCTAAAAGAAACAATTTGTAAGTGAGGCGATAGCGATTTGTCATGTAATTGTTTAAAAAAACTCGCCTGATTTCAGATGTATTATCAATATTATTTTCATAATAGTTGACAAGAGAATCCGATATTTTCAAGAGTTGTGGAATACTTTTTAAAATAATGGTTGGATCCATGGTTTGTCCTTCCCTGTCTAAATTATACTGATAAAGGTTAATATCGAAAAAAACTATAGTATTTGCATAATATGTCGGAAAGGATGCCCATTCAGTGTCAGTATAGGAAATTCCTTCAGTTTGTTTGTATTTGATGTCTCTTAACAATTGCGTGCGGTAGGTGATGGCATGCATCAAAAAGGATCTGATATAATTATCAGGCAAGATATCATCAAGCAAATATATTTTGCCATATTGGTATGGTTCACGTCCCATGGTGTTATATTTCACAATTTCGGTAGTATTTCTCCCGATTTGAGAAAAATGCGTAATTGCCATATCAACAGTTAAAGGCAATAATGATTCGATAAACGAATTTAATGAATTTGTATCAAACCAATCATCGGAGTCAAGAATTTTAACATATTTACCTTTTGCAACGGGCAAGGCTGCGTTTATTGTTGAGCCGTAATTGCCGTTTGGCTTGTCAATCACAGTGATAATGTCAGGAAATTGTTCCTTGTAGGATTGTGCAATCTCCAACGAGTTGTCGCTGCTTCCATCATTCACGACAATTGCTTCAAGGTGTTGTGGATACTTAGTGGAGACAAGCGAATCTAAACAACGTGGCAGCAATGCAGCCATGTTGTATGTTGGGATTATGATTGAGATTAATTTTGTCATAGTTAATTGTTTTGATTGTTATTTATAGCACCCTCATTAGCATTAAGAAACGAATAGAGCACATGTGTTTTTCTGTTTTGGGGATCGGGGATTTTCATATAATCACCAAAGTGGTCACGTAAGTGGATGTCAGGATTGTTAGGGGCCATGAATTTGCGTCCCTCGAATTCTATCTCGCGAAGTGGGAAAATGATTTCTGTCTTTGAGAAATCTCCAAACACATAACATTCAGGATTGACTCCAATATGAGTTTTTGGACCGAACATCAGAAATTTCAAAATTGCTTTATGGAAAATATATGATAATGGATATATGAAAAAACAAAGGATATTCTTGAAATTCAGTTCTGGATTGTATTTGAAAAACCCATAAGCGTAACTTATCCTTTTAAGCAAATAATGCTTGATATTAGAGTCCATTCTTGGATAAGGCTTAGCCATGAAAACATCAATGAAAATGCCTTTATTATAATTTTTTCTGAAGTTTTCAAAAGGATGTATATATAGAGATTTTCTATCCCGAATTTTTATCATACCCTTTCCCATGTGAGAATCGGGATCAGTTTCTTCATTTTGAAGAAAAAGATCGTCAGGAAGTTGCGATTTGCATATTTCAGTAAACTTTGAAAAGTCTTTTTCCAAAACACATATATCCAAATCGTCATCCCAAGGTATGAAACCGCCATGCCGCACAGCACCTAACAAGGTCCCATATTCGATCCAATAACAGATATCGTTTTTTCTGCACAAACCATCAACAATCTTAAGTATTTCCAACATTCTTAGCTGCACTTTTCTGAGATTTGTGCCCTCACCATTATATTGCGAAAAATCGTCTGCCATAATTCATTGATTATATGTTAGTTTCTCTGTGTTAAAAATGTTTCTATAATTCTCGTGATAGCGATGCTCTCCCTCTTCGGCAACCGAAAAGACTCCTGTCGCTGTTCCCCGATCATGGTCACGAACTCTTCAATTTCATATCTCAGCCCATCGCCCTCGAATCTGTAGAAATACTTCTTGTTTAATGATATGTCCTCATATCTGATTTCAAAATAGTCGGTTTTCCACCATGGGGCCGGTACATAAGCATAGCCTTTTGTTCCGCTTATCACTAAATTTCCTTCGCTTTTCACACCTAATCCCACCTTGAAAGAGGCAGTGCCAGTCTGATATACCATCATTCCCTTTGTGAAAATGTCAACACCGCCTTCTATGACAGGGTGGAATTGCAGCGATTGGTAATCGTATCCAAATATCTTCAGTATGGGAAGCAACACGTATGATCCCAACTCCGAAATGCTTCCTCCCGCCGATGCTGCCGACATCTCACGCGAATCCGAGGGCACGAGCTTTGTAAATGTAGCCTCTACGTCCCTGATACGGCCAATGGCACCGCTCTTGACAAGTGAAATGAGATGAGTAAAACCCGGACAATAGGCTGTTTTTATAGCTTCCAGCAGCACTACGTTGTGTTTCTCTGCAAGTGTGTATAGTTCTGAAGTGTCAGCGACAGTCAAGGTTAGAGGTTTTTCACATAACACATGTTTTCCTGCCTCAATACATTTCTTAGCATAGTTAAAATGGGTGAGATGCGGTGATGCGATATACACTGCATCTGTCTTATCAAGAAAATCATTAAAATTGTCGGTTGCGAACATCAAAGAATGCCGCTCACAAAACCTTTTTGCCGAATCCAGGTGAGGATTATAGACCCCGATTACATTAACACCGCTAACATACTTTGATTCTGGGACAAATCTATTGGCAATTCGGCCACTGCCAATGATGCCGATATTGTAAATCCTCTGTTTTTCGTTTCTGAGTTGTGAACTTGAAATACCCTTGGTGCGTTCCAAATAAACAACCTCGCAGTATTCTTTCAGATAGTCGAATTTTCCGGTCCAGTCTGAGCCAATAGCGAAAATATCAACACCGAGACGCTGTATGTCATCGATTTTTTGGCCCTCATACTCCTCGATGATTATCTCGTCGGCATAGCCTGTTTTTTTCACTGATTCGATGCGTTCGAGACAGGGTTGCGACACATTAAGCTTGCCGCGATCTCGATCGTACTTTTCTGTTGTCACACCCACTATCAGGTAGTCTCCCAATTCTTTGGCGCGTCTAAGCAAATTGATGTGTCCTTGATGTAACAGGTCAAATGTGCCGTATGTGATAACTTTTTTCAATTTTTCTTTCCTTTCCGCGCAAAAAAATCCGGACAATCCCTGTTATCTGCGTCTAAATGACGTAACGCTCTTTCTCAGATAACATGAAATTGTCCAGATTCCAATCGCTCAAAAAGAAAGCAAAATGATTGTTATATCAAGAAAATCCTATTTCTACGCTATGTATTAAAAATTTGGTTTGTTAATCTAATCCGTGAGTCTGTGCACATCGCACAAAACAACGTTGCAAAGATACATTTTTTCTACAGACGAAATCCCATTTGATTATTATTGTTGAGCCGTGCCATGGCGCGTTTCCACAATTGTTATTAACAAGTTATCAACAATTTTCATTAAGTTTTGTTGAAAACCAGGTTTTGTTAAATGCTTATTAATTCTATGTTTTCAAAGTGAAAATCCGATAGTTTTGGCGTATTTATCAACAAATGCTTATTTTATTGTTTCAAGATGCTTTTTGTTAAAGTAAAAAACTATATATTTGCATGTTTGTGTATTGTGCATTCTTTGTAGTGCGCTTACAAGTGTGTGTTAGTGTCTATAAAATGCTGATATACAAATGTTTATGAGTTGGAAAAAGTGGAAAATGTCACGTTTTAAAGTGATGTTTTCTGCCGTGGGTTGGCGGAAAAATTGTAAAATAATTCCGAAAATAGGTAAAATTAATTAAATATTAAAATTATGTGTAAATTTACAACACGCCCCGAAAGGGGAAACAACGCACAAAAAAGCCCAATGCGCTTTATGGGCCTCGGCAAGATGCTTGCTTTGATGTTAGTGTTCTTTGCCGGAATGAATTTAAGCGCTGTCGCTCAGGTGGCACAGAACGCCATGCCGGCACAGAGCGTCAAGACATGTTCCATAGCCAAGGGAGGCAACAACATCTCCTTGACCGTAAAGGGCAACATGCCACAGACCGCCAAGGTGACGGCAACCCAGGTGCAACGCACCGCCCCCAACGGCAAGCAGGCTCTCGGAGCTTACGACATCACTATCACTAAAGGTAATAATGAGTGGCAACCGCAAGCTGGTCAACCGGTTATGGTAACCATCGCTGATGATTCCTTTGTGGATGGCAAAGTTATGGATGTTTATCACGAAAACGGACCGGTTTTGGAGTATGTGGCAACCGTATCTCCTAATAATGGTAAAATAACTTTCCCTGCAAAGTCATTTTCTGTCTATATCGTGGCAGAAAGTGAAGTAACTAAACGTTTGAAAGTTAACTTCCAACAAGCTGACGGTACCGTAGTATCTCTCTATGTGAAAAAGAGAGACCTTGAAGATGATACTCTTTATAAGGCTATTGTCTATGACCCAGGTGTTGGTAACCTTCCCGAAAATATTCAATTCCGTGGTTGGACAAAAACCCTAAACTATGATGAGTCAACTCCTAACTGGACAATTGATGACGTGCGTAACGATATCAAGGCCATCCTTAACGCAGGCGTGACAGATGGTCAGGAAGTTACATATTATTCGATTCTTTACCGCTCATATCAAATTTCTTATATTGATGAAGATGATTTGGTTTATGGTTTACATGATGTGAATGCCCGTGCTGATTCAGGTGAAGCTCTCCAATATACAATCAGCGAAACTTATGAGCCTAAAAGTACAGAGTTCATTTTTGTTGGATGGAATGTTAAGGATGGAGGTAACAAAATCGAAGGCTATACGCCAGGAACAGTTTACACGAATGGTACAACCATTACTATCACTGGCGATGTTGAGTTTTCAGCAAATGCACCACAGGGTCACTGGTTGATTTTTAAGAGCAATGGCGCTGGTGCAACTTATGTAAACTCTCAATTCATTGCTGCTAACAACACTACACAAGAACCTGATGCACCGACACGTTATGGATATGTGTTCGGAGGATGGTACACTGACGAGGAATGCACTACACAATTTACGTTCGGAGGTCAGATCTCGGCAAATACTACTGTATATGCTAAGTGGACAGAAGAATCTTCAGCGAACTATACCATTATTGTATGGAAACAAAATCTTGCCGCTAATGGCTATGATTATGCAACTCATGTAACTTTGAGTGGTACTCCAAGTACAACGATTACTTCTGTTATTGAAAATGGAACAGGTGACAATCGTGTGGCTCTTGTGAATGGAACAGCTTACTCCTTCCCTGGTTTTCATTTGGATCATTTCGACCAAAATGTTATCATAAAACCCCAAGGAACTGCAGTGCTTAATGTTTACTATAACAGAAATACTGTAACGTTTACCTTTATGACTCAAGAAGGAGGAATCTGGGGTGGCGACTGGTCCGTGTATCAGACAATGACTGGTTTATATGGCCAGACTTTGGCTCAGAACGGTTATACATGGCCAAACGCATATTGGTGGCGTGATGGACAAAATGGCGGTACTCGTACAACATTCTTAGAGGCATTCATTTTATCAGATGATGCTTCATCGCAAACCTTCTATGGTTATAATGGCAATGCTGCAAAAGAAGTACATTTCTATAAACAAAATGCTTCTGGAACTGATTATGTATTAGATATGGAAGTTGAGGCTCAAAATGGAACATTCTATATCTCCGATAAATATAGTGGCTTTAAGGCTGTTCAATATAGAGTAGGAAATGGCAATTGGCAGAATCTACCTTCAGAGAAGGATGCAAATGGCTATTATGGTTCAGTTTCCCAGTATTCCTCTGGCAATATCGAGGTTAGATATAATCGTATTAACTATAGCATTTTGTATGCAGATGGTGTTTATGAAGATGCTGACGGCAATGCTTTAGGCGAAGAAAATAGAGGTGAACTCATGATAGTAGAAAATGTCAGATTCGGACAGGAATTGTCATCATATAATGTTGGCAATGAAAATTATTTTGTTCCAGAATTTGAAGGCTACACTTTTGCGGGTTGGTATGCTGATCCTTTGTGCTCTAATCCATATACCTTTAGTGATATGCCTGATGGTGGTATTACAGTTTATGCTAAATGGGTTAGAACACAGTATCGTATTTATCTGCATGCAAACGCAGGAGATAAGACTTCATCTCCAACGCTCACATGGAATGGTGGTACTGACCAACAAATGAGTTTCCGTGTTGATTATGAAGGCCAAGTTCAAACTCCTGTAGGTTCCCGTCAAGGTTACCATTTCATAGGTTGGTTTACTGATGAAGCTTGTACACTACCGTTCAATCCCGATGCTTTCGACTTGAATGAAATAACCGTTACAGAAGATTACGATTGGGATGTAGATATGACTGACTCTATTGATATTTGGAGTAATTTTGTCGGAACCCCTTATAATAAGGACAAAAATAATAATCGTTTCTGGATCACCAAGAAGTACAATCTGTATGCAAAATGGAATTTAGCACTTGAGGGTGCTGAAGGTATAAATTTGGTTTACGATTGTGGTGGCGGTGACCCATGTCCCATAGATGGAAAGACCTATATAGAAGGTGTGCAAGCATTGGCTGATGCAGCACCTGGGACAGCACCCGTTGCTGAAAATGGAAAACAACAACGTTTTGCGTATTGGGTAGTTCAGAAATTCAATGAGACATCTGGTAAATTTGAAGATAGTGATGTTGCTGTTTTCCCAGGTGCCGAGTTTACTGTTAACGCAGCTGACGCAAAAAAGACTCCAATTACAGAGGATAAAAATCAGTACACAGTGCAACTTCGTGCAGAATATGTCATGGCTGAAGAACCAACACCAACACACATAACATGGTTTAGAAATGATGGTACTACCGGAGATGCAGCTGTACATCAGGACTATTCAAACATATCTATCAACGATGCAGTTGAAATACCTGCAGCACCAGTGCGTCAAGGTTACGAATTTTTAGGTTGGTATAAATACCGCGTAGTTGAAAATGCTGACGTTCCTACAAACTTACCTGAAGATGCAACAAACCCTGACACTCCTAACTTCCTATTCTACAATGCAGAAGATCAAAAGTATTACAAAAATAGTACATTTACTGCTGAAAATATAGCTGAATACGTTGCCGCCGACGAGGCTAATCCTTACGACTATCTCTACGCTGTTTGGGAGCAGACTTGTGCTATCCCTGAAGTGACTGTGCAAGAAGTTGCCGTTTGTAAGGGCGAAACCGCTACTTTGCAAGCTACGGTTACCAATCCTCAAGAAGGTGTTACCTATACTTACCAATGGTACAATGCTTACCCAGTAGAACCTGTAGCAATTACTGGCGCTACAAGTGAAACCTTAAGTTCTGATACTACTGGTTTCTACGGCGTAATCGTATCAGCCGGAGAAAACTGCGAATCCGAAATGGCTACCGCCAATGTAACCGTGAACCCGATGGCTGAGGTTACTATCGAAGGCGCTGGTGAAATATGTGCTGGCGAAGAGGCAACTTTGACTGCAACATTATCAGAAGAAGCAAACAACGTAACATATCAATGGTACATTGTCAATGCAGACCTTACAGAGACTGAGATTGATGGTGCTACCGACGCAACATACAAAACTACTCAGTTTGGAACTTACAAAGTAATTGTTACCTACAACACAGTCTGCACCGCATGGGCAACCGCTACGCTTACTCCTAACTCTGATGCGGTTCCTGAAATCGAGATTAGCAAGAAAGAACAAACTATCGTCTATGGTAATGAAATTGATGATGTGACTGTTACCTCTAATACTGAAATCACATTTGAACCGACTCCAGTTCCTGAGGGATTTGCATTAGAAGATGGTGTATTGACATCTAATCTCCCAGAAGTTGGCACATACAATTTCTATGTAACAGCAGAAAATCCTTGTGGCAAGAAATCTGATACTATCAAGGTAATCGTTACTCCAAAAACTCTTACAATCACTGGTAATTTCGCAAAGCCTTACGATGGCGATTATTTCGTTGTAAATGCTACAGATCTCACATACAATGGTCTTGTTGGTGATGACGAAATCACTGAGGGTACTGTCACTTCAGAGGATTATGTATATGGTACATACAAGTGCACTGATGGTCAATTCCTCCGCACCATGGAAGATATGGCTGCAATTCAGGCTAATTTCGGTCCTGCTGAGGTTACAAAGAACTACACACCTTCATTCAACGTAACTCTCAACATCGACAAGAAGGCCATTACAGTAACTGCTGCAAGTGATGAGAAAGTATATGATGGCGAACCTCTTGTAAATGGTGAATATACTATTGACGAACTTGCTGAAGGTGACGAAGCAACCGTAACAGTTGAGGGTTCAATAACATGTGTTGGCGAGGCCGATAATACTCCAGTGGTATCTGCAATTGTCCGCACAGTTGACGAAAACCGCGATGTAATGGACAGCTACGAAATCACCCTCGTTAAGGGCAAACTCGTTGTAACTCCTGTAGAAAACGCTCTTGAATGTGCTACAGAAGAGACTGTTATTGAGATGAAGGATTGCGAACTCACAAAGGTTGTGACAGTTGAGGATCTTACATCAACACCTACAGTTACAGGCATTGACGAGGCTCATTACACATTGGTTAACAACTTGGACGAGCTCAATCCTATGTCTGAAGGCGTTTATGAAATCGTTTGGACATTGACTGATGACTGTGGCAACGCAATGGCTACATGCACACAGTCTGTGAAACTGCAGTACGGTGCTTGCGAAGGCATCAATGGCTACGAAGCTGTTCGTATCGGTTCACAATGCTGGATGAAGGAGAACCTCAAAGACGAGGTAGGCACTTACAAGGCATACAAGGAGGACGATGCAAACCTCGAGAAGTTCGGTTACTTGTACACATGGTACACAGCAATGGGTCTTGAGGAAGGCGACGACAGCACCGATCCATGGGTTGATGCACCGACAGACGCATGCGGCAACCCATACGTACAAGGTATCTGTCCTGACGGTTGGGCTGTAGGTAGCGACGCTGACTACGCTTTGCTTGGAGCAACCGCAGGTGATGCAAGCTTCTTGAAAGATCCAAGTACCGAGTATTGGTTACCTGAGAAGGCTGGTAAGGAAGAGGGCAACCTCGGCTTCAACGCACGCGGCGGTGGTTGGTTCAACAGTGCCGTTAACGACTTCGAAGACATCTACGCAGCATTCCGTTACTGGACACCTGATATGGAGCCAGGCTCAGCATATGCAACATCTGGTTCTATCAACTACTTCTGTAACGTTCCTCAAACTGTCCTCGTTAAGAAGAGCGACATGATGAGCGTAAGATGTATCCGCAAGGTGCAACCCAACGAATAATACATAAACATACGATAATGAAAAGAGACGGAGCTAATCCGTCTCTTTTTTTTGAATGGGACCGTTGTACAGACGGACGGCCGTCCGTCTCAACAATAATACGATAATGAAAAGAGACGGAGCTAATCCGTCTCTTTTTTTATATGGAGGCGAATAAAAAAAGAGACTCGCCATGGCGAGTCTCTACATTATGACAATTTGTTAAAAATACTATCCGATAACCTTTTCGGTTTTCTTCATCAAGTTTTTCTCGATGCGGTCGGCTTTCACTACGTAGTCATGAGCTTTCTCTATCATCATCGATGCGTACTCTTTGTCTTGAAGAGATGATGCATTGATTTTGACATTCAGGTATGCACCGTGGATGGCAGCACGAGCGCAGAGCACGCCGACACCGGCATCTGATACTGAATTAGGATTGCCTTTGTTAATCATAGCCTCGCAGATCTCGAACACTTTGAAGGAAGTCTCTATGGTGCGCATAGGTACTTCTGTGGCGTATTTTGTAGCATCTTGGATTGCTTGAGAGCGTGCTGCTTTCTCTTCGGGAGTGCCTTTAGGCATTCCGAAGGCATTCATGATAACATTGAAGGCGTTTGTGTCTTCGTCAACGAGGGCCAGGAGTTGATCTTTTACAATTTGTCCCTTTTCAGCCCAGTCTGAGAAATATGCCCATTTATCGTCCCAGCCTGGTTTGTGGGATGAAAGGTTGGCGACCATAGTGCCGAGTGCGGCGCCGAGGGCACCCATATAAGCAGAGATTGAGCCGCCTCCTGGAGCAGGGCTTTCAGATGCGGTTTCATTAGCGAAGCCCGTGCAGGTCATATCTACGAGTTTGGGAGTTGTATCCTCTTTTTCAAGGAGATATTCGATCACTTTTTCTTCAGGATTGAAAGGCTTAAGGTCATCTAATCCCATTGATTTAACGGCGATTTTGACCATTTCGCGCTCGTCAATACCAAGTGAGCGTTTTTGTTTGGCCAAATAGTATTTGCCGGCTTGTATGAGCACTTTTTTGGGAATGAGGCCGACTATTTCTGCACCTGTAACACGTATGCCGCGTTTGGCTGCTTTTGCGCAAACTTCGTCAAAGGCAACGTGAAGAGGAGTGGCGTTGATGTTAGTGATATTCATCGACACTTGTGCTATGCCGTATTCTTCGATATACCAGCCGATGGCTTTGGTGCCTTTAAGGGTGCCGGGTTGCATTACAGGGTTGCCGTTTTCGTCTTTGATGATCTTGCCTGTGATCTTGTTGCCTTCGCGTTTTGGACGGCCTTTTTCGCGAACGTCGAATGCGATGGCATTGGCTCTACGCGTTGAGGTTGTGTTAAGGTTATAGTTGACTGCGATCAAAAAGTCGCGGGCACCGACAGCGGTGGCGCCGCTCTTCGCAACACTCTCTGTGAATTTGGCTGGACCAAAGTCGGGTTTCCATTCTTTTGATGTAATTCTCTCCTTGAGGGCTTCGTATTCACCTTGGCGACAGTTTGCCAAATTGCGG
Source organism: uncultured Bacteroidales bacterium (assembly GCA_934699095.1). Taxonomy (GTDB): domain Bacteria; phylum Bacteroidota; class Bacteroidia; order Bacteroidales; family WCHB1-69; genus F23-D06. The sequence continues at coordinate 222,527 of CAKUVI010000004.1, forward strand.
CGCTCTTCCTTGAAAGCAGCGTTTTCATAACAATAAACGGGTATGTTAAGCTCTTTTCCGACTCTTTCGGCAAGTTTGCGTGCGTATTCGACCGTCTCTTCCATAGTGATGTTTGCGATAGGCACTAACGGACAAACGTCGGTGGCGCCGAAGCGCGGATGGTCGCCGTGATGGTAGCGCATGTCGATCAGTTCTTGACACTTGGCAATGAATTTCACTGCAGTGTCAACAACTGCGTCTGGCTCACCCACAAACGTCACAACGGTGCGGTTTGTGGTTGCGCCTGGATCTACATCCAATAATGTTACTCCTTCGGATTGACGAATTACGTCAACAACTTGGTTAATAACTTCACTGTTCCTGCCTTCACTGAAATTAGGAACACATTCGATCAATTGTTTCATCTCTAATTATCTCTTTTTATTCTGAAAAATTCATTATACAAATTCTTTTCCGAAATCCACCTGAATGTCAGTGACGTATTGGCGGATCTGTTGCTCGTCAGATTTTTTGCAAATCAGCAGCATATTGTCGTTTTCTACTACGATGTAGTCATCCAAACCTTGAATTACCACAACTTTGTTGCGAGGCATATTTACGATACATCTACTTGAATCATAGAGTTTTATGTGGTTACCTACAACAGCGTTGAGGTCGTCGTCTTTCTTTCTGAGTTCGTAAAGAGAGCTCCATGTGCCAAGATCAGACCATCCGAAGTTCGCGGCATAAACCCACACATTTTCAGCTTCTTCCATCACGCCGTAGTCGATGGAGATCTTACGGCAAACTTGATAGATGCGCTCAATGAATTCCTCTTCTTGCGGGGTGTTGTAAAGACCTTCACCTTGTTTGAACAGGTCGTTGATGTCGGGAAGATATTTTTCAAAAGCATCGTTAATGGTTGAAAGCGACCACATGAAGATGCCGGCATTCCAGAGGAAATCACCGCTCTCGAGGAAATTCTTGGCCATCTCGAGTTCAGGTTTTTCGGTAAAAGTTTTCACTGAGAAGACGGAAGAGTTGCCTTCGAAGATATTGTCTTCGTCGTATTGAATATAGCCATATCCGGTGTTCGGGAAGGTTGGTCTGATGCCAATGGTGAGGAGATACGGGTTTTCAGCCGTGATGGCGAGACCCTTTTCAATGATATCAATAAAGACATCTTCCTTCTCGATATGGTGATCAGAAGGGGCAACGACGATAACTGCGTCAGGGTTTTTGGATTTGATCTTATAGTTGGCGTAGGCTATACATGGGGCAGTGTTTCGGCGGTATGGTTCCAGAATTATCTGTTCATCGGATAGTTCAGGGAGTTGTTCCTTAGTGATTTCCTTATAGGATTTGTTAGTCACGATATAGATATTCTCTTTAGGGCATATTCTTGCAAAACGGTTGAAAGTCTTTTGGATGAGAGTCTGACCGTCGCCCAAGACATCTATAAACTGTTTAGGGGTTGTGCTGTTGCTCATAGGCCAGAAGCGTGCACCCACGCCCCCGGCCATGATTATGCAATAATAATTGGGATTTAGCATTATGAATAATTAAGGTTAGTTTTCGTTCAAAGCCTTTACTCCTGGAAGTTCTTTGCCTTCGAGGTATTCGAGCATGGCGCCGCCGCCTGTGCTGATGTAGGAGATATAGTCACCGAGGTCATATTTGTTGATGGCAGCTATTGAGTCGCCGCCGCCAACGATGGAGTAGGCACCTGCAAGTGTGGCTGCAGCTACGCTGAGAGCAACAGCGCGGGTTCCCTTGCTGAAGTTCTCGAGCTCAAAAACTCCCACAGGACCGTTCCAAAGAATGGTGTTGGAGCCTTTGATGACCTGAGCTATGTTTCTGCGGCTCTTAGGACCGATATCCAAGCCCTCCCAACCGTCTGGAATGTTGTTGTCCTTAGGGATGAGGATGTTGGCATCGTTGCTGAAACGGTCGGCGCAAACACTGTCAAGACGGCAAACGAAGTTCACCCCGCATTTGTCAACCTCCTTCAGGATGTCTTTTGCCACCTGAAGCATGTCGGGTTCGTAGAGGGAATTGCCTATCTCCAAGCCCATGGCCTTCAGGAATGTGTAGCTCAGGCCGCCGCCAACAACCAAATTGTCAACTTTGTGCAACAAGTTTTTGAGGATATTGATTTTTGTTGACACTTTTGAGCCGCCTATGATAGCGGTGAACGGGCGCACTTGTCCGTTAAGTGTCTTTTCAAGATTCATGACTTCGTTGTACATGAGGAATCCGGCGAAGGCCTTCCCGTTGAAGAAGCGTGCGATAGTTGCCGTGGAGGCGTGTTCGCGGTGTGCGGTGCCGAATGCGTCATTTACGTAAACGTCGCCCAAACGAGCTATTGCCTTTGCAAAGTCAACGTCGCCTTTCTCCTCTTCTTTGTGGAAACGGAGGTTCTCCATGAGCACGATGTCGCCAGGCTTGAGGTTCTTGCAGATGTCTTCAGCTTCTTGTGAAAGCACATCACCGCCGAAAATGACATCCTTGCCAAGAATTTCCGACACTGTCTTAACGATATGGCGCAGTGAGAACTCGTCTTTCGCCTCACCCTTTGGTCTGCCAAGATGCGACAACAGAATCACGGAACCGCCGTCATCAATGATCTTGCCGATGGTCTCCTTGGTGCGCACTATGCGTGTGGTGTCGGTCACGTTGAACTGTTCATCCAATGGAACATTGTAGTCAACGCGGATCAGGGCTCTTTCGCCGCTAAACTTATGTTCATTAATAGATTTCATAATAGGTGTTTTTTGTGAGAATAAATTTATTAAACGGCCACATCGGCTTTGATATGAGGATGTGGATTGTAATTTTCCAATTTAAAATCTTCAAATTTGAAGTCGAAGATATCTTTAACATCTGGGTTAATAAGCATTTGCGGCAGTGCCCTGGGTTCGCGGGTAAGTTGCAGCTTGGCCTGTTCAACGTGGTTGGAGTATATGTGTGCATCGCCGAAGGTGTGGATAAAGTCTTTTGCTTTGAGACCGCATACCTGAGCCACCATCATCGTCAGAAGTGCATAGGATGCAATGTTGAAAGGCACACCCAAGAAGACGTCAGCGCTGCGCTGGTAGAGCTGGCAGGACAATTCACCGTCATTGACGTAAAACTGGAATAGGGCGTGGCAAGGCGGAAGTGCCATATTGTCAACATCGGCCACATTCCAGGCACTGACAATAAGACGCCTGGAGTTAGGGTTGCTCTTGATCTGGCTTATGAGGTTAGAAATCTGGTCGATGGTACTGTGGTCAGGAGCTTCCCAAGAGCGCCACTGCTTGCCATAGACAGGTCCCAAATCCCCGTTCTCATCCGCCCATTCGTCCCAGATGGAAACGCCATTGTCGCGGAGATATTTGATGTTGGTGTCACCGCGAAGAAACCAGAGCAGTTCGTGGATGATCGATCTCAAGTGCAGTTTCTTGGTGGTGAGCAACGGGAAACCATCCTGAAGGTTGAAGCGCATCTGATATCCGAAAATGCTGTATGTGCCGGTGCCAGTGCGGTCGGCCTTGAAATGACCGTTGTCGAGAATCTCCTGCAACAAATCCAGATACTGTCTCATAGCTGTATTTTATTGTGCAACTTCCAAACTTTCGAGCATGTCAACAACTGCGTCAAGACTGTTGTTGTCAACTTTTTCAATTTCACCTTTGTCGCAGAGTTCAGCCATGGTTGAATCTACCGGCATTTTAGCCAAGAGCTTCAGGTTGAACTCATTAGCCACAGCTTCAGCTTTGCTCTCCCCGAAAATAGAGATGTGCTCACCGCAGTGAGGGCACTTCACATAACTGTAGTTCTCAATCATGCCAAGAATGGGGATGTTCATCATACCTGCCATGTTAACAGCCTTGCTGACTATCAATCCTACAAGATCTTGAGGAGAAGTTATCATCAAAATGCCGTCCAAGGTGACGGTTTGGAAGATGGTTAGAGGCACGTCTCCTGTTCCCGGAGGCATGTCAATCAACAGGAAATCGATGTTTTCCCATATCACTTCGGTCCAGAATTGCTTTACCATTCCGGCTATCATAGGTCCGCGCCAGATAACAGGGGATTTTTCATCAGCTATGAGAAGGTTGCTTGAGATGACTTTAATGCCTGATTCGGTTTCTGCAGGATAGACACCTTGTTCAGATCCGCGCACCATCTCGTGGAGATTGAACATTTTTGGAATTGACGGACCTGTGATGTCAGCGTCCAAGATGCCAACACGATAACCTTTTCTGCGAAGTTCAACAGCTAAAAGGGCGGTAACGGAGCTCTTTCCAACGCCACCTTTGCCGCTCACTACTCCGATGACTTTCTTGATGTTACTTAAAGCGTTCGGCTTTTCGTGCATGTCACGACTGCCGCAATCCTGCTTGTTGCAGCTCTCACAATTATGATTGCATTCACTCATATTTATATCATTAAAATAAAACAGCGCAAAAGTACAAAAAATATTGCAGCTTTAGCAATGTGTTGTGTTATCAAGATGTCATATTCCAAGCCTCACCCATTGCTTAAAGAAAACGTAGGTTTTTTCAGTTTAGAGAAGAGTTTAATAGAAACAAATAATTGTAAATTTGATTATTTCTGTGTAACCTTGGGTTTATTAAACAAAGTTACGAAGAAATAGGTGTCATTTTGCGTTGCAGGTGGTGAGCAACAATAATACCACTGTTTTTTTATCTGACAACAATAAATAGTGTATGCGGAAATGATTCCCATTAATTTTGTATCTTTGCACGTTTTTTTCAAAGGGATCAAAAATGAAAAGATTAGTTCTTTATAGCATTCTGTTTCTGTCGGTGTTAGGCTTGTATGCTCAGCAGAAGCCGATAAAAAATGTGATATTAATGATAACGGACGGCACGTCCACGGGTCTTTTGTCGGCGGCGCGCTGGTATCAGACCTATTTGGATTCATCGCAGACAGCTTTGCTGATAGATCCCTATATATGCGGACTGGTGCGCACGCATTCGTCTGACGCACCTATAGGCGATTCTGCCCCTACCACTTCATGCTACGTCACAGGGCAGCCGTCACAAACAGGATTCATCTCCACTTATCCGGTCGCCACTGACCACGACCTTGTGCCAGTGGATGCAACAAAAGCCTACCAGCCTTTGGCAACACTCTTGGAGGCGGCAAAAATGCTGCAGCACAAATCCACCGGTTTGGTCTTCACGTGCGAGTTCCCTCATGCAACCCCGGCAGACTGCTCTGCCCACACCTATGCCCGTGGAAAATATGGCATGATCGCTCCGCAAATGGTTCATAATCATTTGGATGTGGTTCTTGGGGGCGGTGTGAACTACCTCACTCCCGAACTCCAAAACGACCTAAAAGCCGAAAACTATAGTGTCTTCTTGGATGATATAAACGGATTCAGAAGTTGTTCCAAAACCCCGCTTTGGGCTCTCTTCGGAAAGTCCTCTATGCCTTACACCTTGGAGACCGATCGTGCAAAATACCCTTCTTTGGCGGAGATGACACGCAAGGCCATCGGAATGCTCTCCCAAAATCCTAACGGCTTCTTCCTGATGGTTGAAGGCAGCATGGTTGACTGGGCAGCACATGAAAATGACGCAAAAAACGCCCTCATTGAATTTCTCGAATTTGACAAGGCTTGCGGAGAAGCAATAGATTTTGCCAAAAAAGATGGCGAAACTGTCGTAATCATACTGCCCGACCATGGCACCGGCGCCCTCACAGTGGGTAATGCCAAATCAAACCACGGCTACGACAAGCTGTCGCTGAAGCAAATCATGAGCACCATCGATGATTACAAACTGTCAACTTGGACTATGCGTGAGAAGTTAGTGAATGCCGACACTACAGAGTGGCCGCAACTTTTTGAAACTTACTTCGGATTCACACCGCAACCATCTGAAATAACCTATCTTACAACAGCTCACGATTACGATAAATCACCCCTTCCGAAAGAAGAAAGGAGAGCGAACCTGTCAATGTCGAAAATGCTGAGCCAGATTCTTTACGGCCGCACCTACTTTGGATTCACTACATTCGGCCATACAATGGAAAATGTGTTCCTTGCCGTTTATCATCCGGATGGCGATATCCTCTCCGGCTGCCCCACAAATATAGATGTCTTCAAATACATGGCACGACAAATGGACTTGACCGACAAATTGGACGGACTTACAAATGAAATTTATACTGATCACAAAACTGTTTTCGACGGTTTCGACATAAAAATCGACAGTTTGGACAAATATAAATACCGTCTTACCGTCAAAAACAAGAAGAATACCTTGGTGGCAGAAAGTTACAACAACTATGTGATGGTGAACAAACAGAGGGTAAACCTTGAATCTGTTATCGTATATATGGATAAAAACAACACATTTTATCTGCCGCGACAACTTCGTCAGTATTTAGAGAAGAAATAAAATAAGTAGGATATAATTTTTAAGGGATTTTATCGTTTAATTCTTTCAAACACAAAAATAAGAGAGATATGGAAACCACAAGCTCAATGAATTATTCAGGGCAGAAGCAAAACTCAAATCAGGAGAATCCGTTGAAAAAATGGGTTATCATTTTAGGTGTGTTGTCAGGACTTCTGTTATGCAGCACCATTTATTTTGCATTTTTAGGGAAACCGGCTGCTAACAAGGTGTTCACAGCAGTGGAGAACAAGAACAACGAACTCCAATCGGAGTTGGATTCACTTTTGGCTGAGCACAACCGTATTAAAGCTCAATATGGGGAGCTTTCCGACCAGTTGAGTGAAAAAGACAGTATAATCATGGCGAGCGCTGCAGAAATAGAGAAACTTATCAGCAGCCAGGCTGATTACAACAAGATTCGCAAGCAGCTTGCTCGTCTTCAGAACATTTCCCAGGAATATGTCAAGGAGATGGACCAGCTTTACCAAGAGAACCAGGCTCTGAAGGAGGAGAACCAGCAGGTTCGTGCCACATTGGAGCAGGAACGTGAAGTGACCCGCACCATCCAAAAGTCAAACGAGGACTTGGAGCAGAAGATAAGCAATGCCGCCACCTTCAAGGCTTATAATATCAAGAGTGCCGGCTATTTGGTTCGCAACAAGGGCACTGAAGAGCAGACCGACAGGGCATCTAAGGTAAAGCGCATCAAAACGACCCTTATGCTTGGCGAGAACTCACTCATAGAGCCGGGTCCCGTAAACATTTACTGCCGTATCGCAATTCCAGAAACAGGTAAGGTGCTCACAATGGGTACCGGCGACACATATTCGTTCGTTCACAATGGCCAAAGACTCCAATACTCTTGTAAGACAGTTGCAAATTATAACAATAAAGCTCAAAACGTTACTCTAAATTGGGATTTGATGTCAGACGACAAAGCTATTAAAGGACAATACAGTGTTCAACTCTACACTGACGAGCAGTTCCTTGGCGAAGCCTTCTTCACATTGAAATAATCAAAATCCCCAAGAGTATGGTTAGCAGGCACTATTTGCGAATTAAGACAATGCAGGCGTTGTATTCATACAATGCCAACCCCAAAGCGAGCATGGCTCAGGCAGAAACCGACTTGGAAAAGTCGATTCGCGCCTGTCATGAACTCTTCGTATGGCTTTTTTGCCTTCTTCCCGAGATTACTTTCTACAGACTCAAAAAGTTGGAGAGTCTGAAAGGAAAGTACAATCCAACAGAGGAAGACCTTAATCCGAACACTAAATTTGTTGACAATGAGGTGATTAAAGGAATTGAAGAGTGTCAGGAATTGGAAGCTCTGAAAAACAGCTATCATGTGAACTGGGACGACGACACAGACCTTATTTCGAAGTTGTACCGGCAAATTGAACAGCTTCCTGAATATGAGACTTATATGTCAAGATCAGACAGGTCTTTCAATGAAGACAAGCTTTTTGTGCTCACTATTGTCGAAAAAGTGTTTGCCAATAACGAACTGTTGAACTGGCATTTGGGTGAAATCAACTTGCATTGGATTAACGACTATAATGAAGCTATCACCATGCTCTATCAGAATGTTAAATCATTCACTGAAAAAGAGCCCTTCAAGATAGACGGTATATATGCAGATGCCGATGCGAAAGTGCTTGCGCGCAACCTTTTTCGCAAGACATTACAAAACGCTGACGAATATAAACAACTGATTAATAGTAAATTACAGAATTGGGAGTTGGAAAGAATCATCAACATGGACATTCTTCTCATGGAGATGGCTTTGTGTGAGCTTCTCGAATTCCCATCCATACCCATCAAGGTTACACTCAACGAATACATCGAAATCTCAAAATGGTACAGCTCCGACAAGAGCAAGGTGTTCATCAACGGCATTTTAGACAGGTTGATAGTTGATTTGAGAGAGAGTGGGAGGATAGTGAAAACCGGGCGTGGACTTTATCAAAACTAAGCAATATGAGACAGACAGGCATAGTAATTTTAGTTTTTTTAACACTTTTTATCACATCATGTAAGCAGAAGCCGGCGAAAGAGGGTGATTTCTCTGTAAACGACATCCACATTCCACAGACGGCGGAGGGTTTGTCGGAGAAGGAAGCCAAGAAACTGCCTGTGATTTCGTTTGAGCAGACCACCTACGATTTCGGTGATGTGGTAGAAGGTGAGAGGCTTACATATTCGTTCAAGTTCAAAAACACAGGCAAGTCGAACTTGATAATCTATTCTTCGGAAGCCACTTGTGGGTGTACAACATCAACCCCGCCAAAGGCCCCGATTCGTCCGGGAGAAAGCGGTGAGATACTTGTCACATTCGATTCCAAGGGACAGAAGGGGAATGTGACCAAGCGTGTGTTAGTGGGTGCCAACACCTATCCTGCGGAGACAATACTCACTATCAAGGCTAATGTTTCATCCATCAAATAAGGAATAATCAATTAATCAAATAGTACAAATTATGACTCCACTATTCACATTATTACAGGCTGCTCCCTCGGGCTCACCAAGTGCAATGAGCAGCGGCGGTTCAATGATTATCATGATTCTTTTGATGATTCTCATCTTCTATTTTTTCATGATTCGTCCGCAACAGAAAAAACAGAAAAAATTGGAAGAGGCCCGCAACAGTCTGCAAAAAGGCGACAAGGTCGTTACAATCGGTGGTATCCATGGTAAAATCTCTGATGTAAGAAACACTACTTTCATCATCGAGATATCCAATGGTGTGAAGATAGAGGTTGACAAGGCTGCCATTTCTTTCAATGAGGCAGATCTCAGCCAGAAATCTGAAGTAAAGAAAGAAGAACCTACTGAAGAAAAGAAGGAGAGCGAACAATAATGTCAGAAAAACGGCCTCAAATACCAGTGAAGTTGCCGTCGTTGGCCTTTATCGTTTGTCTGCTGATATCGGCGGCATGTTGGTTGTTGGTAACATTCTCTAAGGATTACAAGGTGACTTACGATTACAAGTTGGTTTGTGACAATCTGCCTGAGGGCAGGAAATCAGTGACCGCCTCTGACACGATTTTGACGCTTACATTCAACCAGAAAGGTCTTCGATATCTTATGAAGCCGTACAGAGACAAGGAAAAGGTAGTTACCATTTCGGTGAGTGATCTGATAAAGCCCAAAAACAAGGTCAGTGTTTACAGTTTCACCAACAAGGAGATGTGCGATTTTCTGTCAACACACAACTTCGGCCCTGAACTGGTGTCGGTTTCATCACCTGAAGTGATAACTTTCTATCTGCGTTAAAAATGGTTAAAATCGCCCTCACAGGTGGAATAGGAACAGGGAAAACCTATCTCTCGAAGCATTTCAGGGAGATGGGTATTCCTGTATTTTATGCTGATGATGAGGCAAAAAAACTTTACCGGGACGACAAGTTTTTAGAAGATATGAGGAGGGAGTTCTCCGTTTATCCTATTTGGAGAGAAGACGGTGAACTCGACATGACAGCCATGCGCGCCTCATTTGCTGACAAGGCTTTTATGCGAAAATTGAGTGCTTTTGTGCATCCATACGTGATGCGCAAGTTTGCAGAATGGAGCGCAGAACAAACCTCCGAATCTGTCATGATGGAGTCGGCCATAATTTTTGAATATGGTCTTGAGAAATATTTCGACAAGATTATTGTGGCTGATGCACCCGAACATCTGCGTATCCAGCGCGTAAAAAACCGGAATCCGGAACTCACCGACGAACAAATCAGGCACCGTATGGAGCAACAGCTTCCGCAAGAAGTGAAATGCACCCGCGCCGACCTCGTGGTTTGCACCGGAGAGACCTATAAACTCTCTATCGAGAACCAGTAAGATTACCTCTTTTATCTTTCAGACAATCTTAGAAGAAAATATAACCTGTATGTTAAAAAAGATATTCTGTTTTTGCGCCATAGCTGCAGTTGTCTTTACAGCTAACGCACAACGTTTCAATTCATTCTCCAAAGACTATTCCAAAACAGTGGAGGAGATGAAGGAGTTCTTCTCTTCCATACCCAAAGACCGCCAGAAAGAGGCCAAGGAAGTGCTTGAATTCTTCGAGGAGTTTTGGACTATGCGCATGGACGATGCCAATAAGAAGGTCTTTATTGAAGAGGCCAACAAAATGGTGAAGAAGAAACACAGGCCAATACCTCATTTCCAGAGTTTTATCAGGACTTACGACGCTTTTTTGCAAAGCCAATACACTGGAGATCTGGACGTTTGGCAGAAGACACTGGATTACCATATAGGTCATAGCGCCGTCTTCTTTGAGGGTAAGATGACATTGTACGAGAACTTCTTCAAAGACAATATCATGAACCGTGGCGACAATGTTAAATGGATAGCCATGGGCCATGCCGAGGGCATGGGATTCGACACAATGCCCTATTTCGATTTCAAAGACATAGACTTGTGGGGATATTCGGCCAAAGACAGTCTGATTGTTACAGGCGTTGACGGGCGTTACTATCCTGACAAGCTGCAGTTCAAGGCCAAGGGCGGCACTGTTTCATGGGAGCGCGCAGGCTTGGATGCAAATGTGAAGGCACAACTGAAGACTTACGACATAGACTTGCGTTTTCCGCGGGTGGTGTGCGATTATGCTCTATTCTACTATCCTCAGCTGTTCTCATCTCCAATAGTCGGAAGGGTGGAGGAAAAGGCTGTTCTTCCCACATCTGAAGAGAAAGCCTCGTTTCCGCGTTTTACAAGTAACGAAGCCACTTTGCCTGTCAAGAATCTCTACAAGGATGTTGATTATGTGGGCGGTTTTGAGATGCGCGGCGCCTCCATTTATGGTACCGGTAGCGGTGACACGCTCGCCCGCGTGACAATTTTCAACGAGGGCAAGGAGATCATCAGCGCAGCTTCACGAAGCTTCCTGATCAAACCCTCCAACTTGCTGTCGGAGGACGCCAAAGTGGCTATCTATATCGAAAATGATTCAATATATCATCCGGCAGCCAACTTTAAATTCGACAATGAAAAGAAAAGCCTGCTGATTTCACGTCCAAAACAGGGTGTAGGCCGCTCCCCTTTCTTCGATTCATACCACAAATTGGATATGTATGTTGAATCCGTCCAGTGGGTTACTACCGAAAAACGTATTGAACTAAAGCCTATTGTGGGTAACACCAGCGACCAGAAAGCCTATTTCGAATCGCAAAACTACTACGAAGAGGGCGTCATGCACGAAATAGCAGGATACAACATAGTGAATCCCCTATACACCCTTTGGCAGCTCTTCAATAGCGCAGGTTATGAGAACCTCACCATTGAAGACGTGATCAGGTGGTTTAACAAGCCACCATTGGACATCAAAGCCATGATGATTGATTTTGCCGCCCGCGGTTTCATCGAATATGACGTTAACAACAACCAAATAAGATACCGCAGCAAAATCGCACAATACCTTAACAATCAGGTGAAAAAGAAAGATTACGACTACATTAAGCTGGAGTCGAAGACACACTATGCGTCTTTGGACCTTCTCACCAACGATTTGAAAATAACAGGATGCGAATTTTTCGTGCTCAGTGATCCTCAGATTGTGAATGTTTACCCTATGGACGAACTCGTTACCGTGAAGAAAAACCGCGACATGGTCTTCTCAGGTCGTGTGATCGGCGGTCTGTTCGATTTCGTGACACATAACTGCAAATTCGACTATGACCGTTTCCTCGTGGATATGGATATAATCGACACTCTGATCATGTATGTAGAAGACAAGAACGGTCCTATGGATATGTACGGCGACTACAAATTGCAGCGCGTCAGAAGCCAAATCGAGGAGTTGTCAGGAGTCTTGTATATAGATATGCCAGGCAACAAATGCGGTATGACCGACTATCCGGACTATCCGATATTCGAGGCTCGAAAGGGCGGAAAAGTGTTCTATGACCAACAATATGTGCTTGGCGGCGTTTACGACAGAAACAGGTTTTACTATTCTGTAAACCAGTTCAGGATTGTAAACCTTGACAATTTTGTGATAGATTCCATGAAGTTTACAGGAGCGCTCGTGTCGGGTAACATATTCCCTGATATCGCAGAACCTTTGAAGGTGCAGCCCGACTTCTCGCTTGGTTTCGTACACAACACACCTGGTCTGCCAATGTACGGCAACAAAGGTGGTTATCAGGGACGAATCAGTTTGAGCAACCGGGGTTTGCGTGGCATCGGTAACATAGATTATGTTACTTCTCACACCTATTCCGACAGTCTGGTCTTCTATCTTGACTCTACCAATGGCAGGGCAAACCAGCATGTAGTTGACGAGCAGCTCGCAGGGTCTGAGTTCCCTCCGGCGGGCGTAAACGATGCCTATCTGCATTGGGAGCCATATCAAGACCAGATGTTTGTGCATACATTGAAACAGCCGATGGATATTTTCAATGAGACAAAGCTCACCGGCAACTCCAAGATAACGCCAAATGGCATGTATGGTACGGGAATTGTAAAATTTGGCAGGGCTGATATAACTTCCCGACTGTTCCAATTCAAGCATCATGAGCTGTTGGCCGACACAGCTGATTTGCGTATTTATGACATCAGTGGTGGAAAAGATGTGGCCTTTTCTACTGATAACTACAACTCACATATCGATTTCAAGACGAGAAAGGGACATTTCTTGGCTAACGGCGAGGCTTCTGTAGTTTATTTTGTCCAAAACGAGATCAAAGCCAAGTCCTCTGAGTTTGAATGGGATCCTATTGACTCAACAGTCTTGAGATTCAAATGGGATGACCCGTACAAGGATACAGATATTGACAATACTTCTATCAAGGATCTTGTCGATATGCAGAGCGTCGGCAATGAGCTGTATGCAGTGGCTCCTGAGGTTAACTACAAATTCACGGCGGTGAATGCTGAGTTCGACTTCTCCAAAAATATCATCTACGCACACGGTGTACGTTATATTAACGTTGGCGACGCCGCAATCACGCCTTTACACGGCGATGTGACAATACGCAAAAACGCCGCTATGGACGAACTTCAGAAGTCGAGAATTCTTGCTGGCCGTGAGAACAAGTTCCACGAGCTCTACAACTGCACCACTCACGTGAAAAGTGCAACCCGCTTCTATGCAAATGGTTACTATGATTATATAGATGAGATGGACCGTGTTCAGACACTCTATTTTGATACTGTCTATTTCATTAAGGAAACCTTCGGTGAAGCCAAGATACCATTGGAGAAGGATTTCCACTTCAGCGATCAGTTTGCCTTCGACGGCAGAGCCGAACTTCACAGCAACAACCAATTCCTGTCGTATTTCGGCGGTGTCGAGATTCTGCATGGTTGCGATACCATAAAGCATGCCAGAATGAAGATTTTGCAACAGGTGGATCCGAAAAACATCATGCTTCAAGTTCATGACCGCACCAAGGATATGGACGAGCGTAAAGTTGTGGTTGCCATCGCATCAAGTAACAAGACAGGCCGTATCTATACCGCTTTCGGTGTGGCCAAAGACGAATTTAACGATGCTGAATATATAAATGTGTTCGGATACATAACTTACGACAAGGAAACCCGTCAGTTTAAGGCAGCTTCGTTGGAGAAATTGCAAGATCCTTCTGTGCCTGGCAACATCATCACTCTCAACACCGACAACTGCGAAGCCCATGGTAGCGGTACTATAGATATGGGAGCCAAGCTCGGACGCGTGAACTTTGTGACAAACGGTACCATTGTGAACTATATGGCAGCCGATTCAGCCGAGATGCACCTCACAACCTCCATCGACTTCTATTTTAACGACGAATCCATGAAGTTGATGAACAAGGCATTAGACAATGCTTCTCTCGATTTTGTGGATGTCACTGAAGATGAAGCTTATGATGTTGCTCTGTACAACATTTTGGGCAAGACCGAGTATGACCGTTACCAAAGGAGCGTGGCATTGGGACAAAACCGCCGTCTGCCTGATGCACTGCAAGTGAAGTTCTTGTTCTCAAACATAGATTTTGAGTGGGATAAAGAGCAGTCAACATTCAAGTCACAGACAAAACTGCCATTGATTATATGTGGCTCGAAGTCGCAATACAAGATGGTTCCCGGTCGTATTGTGATTGAAAAGCGCGGGTCAAGGAACCGCCTATACCTCTACTTTGAGTTCGACAACCAGTTCTATTACTATCAGTTCGACAACAATGCCGTATCAGCATTTTCGTCAGACAAGGCGTTCAACGAAGCCATCACGAGTGTGAAGCCGAAGAACAGGTTCCAGGCACCCGATCCTTCCAAGAGCCTGCCTTCGTTCACTTATAAGTTGGGTAACAGAAGTTTGAAAAACAAGTTTGTGAAGAAATATTTCACAGACATAGAAGAGGAAGAGGATGCAGATGCAGGAGAATAGTCTGGAGAAAATATGGATAGCCGGTCCGTGCGCAGCGGAGACGAGGGAGCAAGTTCTGGACACGGCGCGGGCTTTGTTGGAGCAGGCCGCGGCACGGGGTGTCAGACTGTATGCTTACAGGGCCGGTGCTTGGAAGATGCGCAGCGCCCCGGGCGGTTTCAGCGGTGCGGGCGAAGAAGCTCTGCCGTGGCTCTCTGAAATCCAGCAAACGCTCGGAATTCCCGTCTGTGTTGAGGTCTTCAATCCACAGCAGGTGGAAAAATGCGCTGAAAACAACATCAAGATTGTGTGGGTGGGCGCCCGCACCGCCGTGAATCCTGTTGAAGTGCAGATGATAGCCGATGCCGTGAAACACACAGATTTCACAGTGATGGTCAAGAATCCGATTGTGCCGGATCTGAAACTCTGGATCGGAAATATTGAGAGGTTCCTGAACGCCGATGTGAAAAATGTAATGGCAGTGCACAGGGGTTTTTCAGTGGCAACGGAAAATGTTTACAGAAACGCCCCTTTGTGGCAGATTCCCGTGGAACTGAGGGTTGCAATGCCGCAGCTGCCGATCTTGTGCGACCCGTCGCATATATCAGGACACACGAAGTGGATTTCCCAACTGTCGCAGATCGCACTCAACTACGGTTTTGACGGCCTTATGACCGAGTGTCATGTGAATCCAGAGGCTGCACTCTCCGACGCAAAGCAACAGCTTACTCCGCAACAATGGGGTGAGATGGCCACCAACCTTTCGCTCCGCTACAACACTGAAAATCTCGACCTTGAACGTCTTCGCTCCAAATTGGAAAACATCGATCATCAATTAAGTGAATTATTGTACCAAAGAATGACAGTTGTTGACGAAATTGCCGAGGTGAAACGTGAGAATGATATCGCTGTGGTACAGCCCCATCAGTGGGAACAAGTGGTGAAAAGATATAATAATCATAGTTTAGACACTAATTATCAGGAATTTATAGAGGAATTCCTTAAAATACTCCATCAGGCATCGATAAAACGGCAGTAGAAAAAATATTTATAAAACAGGATTGAAGATATTTGAAAAAATTGTATTTTTGCCGCTCAAAATTTTAAAGTAAAAATCAAATTAAAAAATTATGGCAAATCATTACGAAACCGTTTTCATTATGACGCCCGTTTTGTCTGAAGAACAGATGAAGGAAACGGTACAAAAGTTTGAGAACGTGCTCACCGGAAAGGGTGCAGAGATCGTTCATCAGGAAAATTGGGGACTCCGCAAATTGGAATATCCCATCCAAAAGAAATCATCAGGTTTCTATCACTTGTTCGAATTCAAGGCAACTGGTGATGTAGTAGGTGAATTGGAACTCCAATTCCGCCGCGACGAACGCATTATGCGCTTCCTCACCGTAACAATGGACAAATACGCCATCGCTTTCGCTGAGAAACGTCGTAACAATCGCAAGGAAAAAGCCGCTAAGGAAGAGGAAGCTCAACCAGCAGCTGAAACAGTAGTTAACGAAGAACCCAAAACCGAAGAACAAGCATAATTATGGCACAACAAAACGATATCAAATACATTGCTCCTGTAGCAGTTGACATAAAAAAGAAAAAATATTGTCGTTTCAAAAAGAGCGGTATCAAATACATCGACTATAAAGATGCTGAATTTTTGAAAAAGTTTGTAAACGAACAGGGTAAAATCCTTCCTCGCCGCCTCACCGGTACATCTTTGAAGTATCAAAAGAAAGTGGCTCAGGCTGTGAAACGCGCCCGTCACTTGGCTCTCCTGCCGTTCGTAACCGATAATTTAAAATCTAACTAATAAAGAACATCGTCATGGAAATCATATTAAAGAAAGATATAGCTAATTTGGGTTATGCCGATGACCTCGTTAAGGTTAAAGACGGCTATGCTCGCAATTACCTCATCCCACAAGGATTGGCAGAACTCGCAACTCCTGCCAAAAAGAAAATGTTGGCCGAAACTGTTAAACAACGCGCTTTCAAGGCTGAAAAAATCCGCAAGGAAGCTGAATTTATGGCTGGCAAAATCGAAGGTCTCGAAGTTAACATCCCCGTCAAAGCTTCCGAAAACGGAACTCTCTTCGGCTCTGTTAACAATATCATGGTCGCTGACGCCCTCAAAGCTCAACACGACATCGATATCGACCGCCACAAAATCGCTATCAGCGAAGACCGCATCAAGGAACTTGGTCAATATTCAGCTCTTGTAAACCTCCACAGAGATTTCAAGGTTGAACTTAAACTCAACGTTGTTCCTGAAACAGCTGAATAATATCAATAAAACTGCTATATAGGCGGCATCATCCGATGCCGCTTTTTTTGTGACTTCTTAAGAATAAGTCCCTTTTATCTTAAACAATCAATATGAATAATCCACTCTTGTTGAAATGGGAAACCCCGCCGTTCGAGGAAATTAAAAACGAACATTATCTGCCTGCTTTCGAAACAGCTATTCAACAGGCAAAAGAAGAAATTGATGCAATTGTAACGAATCCTGAGGAACCAACCTTTGAGAATACAATCGTGGCTTTGGACAGAGCAGGTGAACAATTAAGCCAGATTTCTGACATCTTTTTCAACATTCTCGAATGCAACGGTGATGACGAGATGCATGAAATAGCCGAAAAGGTACAGCCGATGTTGGTAGAATATGAGAACGACATCTTCCAGAATGATGGATTGTTCGCAAAAGTAAACAAAATTCATTCAAACTACGGGAAACAAGGAGAACACCTCAGTGCGGAGGAGATTCTGTTGAAAAAGACATTCGACGCCTTTGAATCTGGCGGAGCAACGCTGAATGCCGCCGACAAGCAACGATTCAGAGAACTGACCATGGAGCTTGCGAACCGTCAACTCGACTTCGGGCAGCGCGCCCTGAAAGCCACAAACGCCTGGTTTGTAAACCTTGAGGAAAACTCTCCAAAAGTGAAAGGAATACCATCAGACGCACTTGCAATCGCCTCACAGAAAGCAAAAGACAAGGGATTGACCGGATATGTGTTCGACCTCTCGGCTCCTGACGTCAACAACGTGCTCTCTTATGCCGATGACCGCTCCCTGCGTGAGGAAATGTATCGGCACTCCAGCAAAAAAGCCTATAAAGACGAGTTCGATAATTGCGATAATATCAAAATAATCCTCAAATGCAGAGAGGAAATCGCCAAACTGCTCGGATACGAAAACTATGCTAAATACGCGCTCCGAAACAGAATGGCCAAGAATATCGAAAGTGTTTACGGACTTTTAGACCAACTGAAAGAGGCTTCGTTGCCCGCCGCCCACCGCGAAATCGATGAACTGAAACAATTTGCAAATAATCATGGTTTTGAAGGCGATTTCCAAAGGTGGGATTTGGCTTACTATATGGAGAAAATGAAGCAGGAAAAATTCAGTCTGGATATGGAAAAACTGAAGGTCTATTTTCCGCTCAACCAGGTTATTGACGGTGTCTTCAACTTGGCATCTCAACTCTATAATCTGAGTTTCAGACCATCCTCTACAATTCAGAAATATCATCCAGAAGTGCTTGTGTATGAGGTGTTTGAGGGTGATAGGTTCATGGCTTATCTCTATCTTGATTTTCATCCTCGCAGCACAAAACGCAGTGGTGCGTGGATGACCGAATTCCGTAACCAATACATCGATGCGGAAGGTCGTGACATTCGTCCTATCATCAGTCTCGTTATGAACTTCACCCCTGCCACACCCGAACGGCCGTCATTGCTTACCTTCAACGAGGTCAACACATTCTTGCACGAGTTCGGTCATGGTTTGAACGGAATGCTCTCTGAAGTTAAATATTCTACCCTTTCAGGTACACATTCACCGAGGGATTTTGTGGAACTTCCTTCACAATTGAACGAAAATTGGCTTACCGAGCCCGAATTCCTGAACACTTTTGCAAAACATTACGAAACAGGAGAGCTGATTCCTGAGAAATATGTGGCGCAATTGAAGGAGATGGACAAGTTCATGGCAGGTTATTACTGTGTGCGACAGTTGTCGTTCGGATATTTGGATATGATGTGGCACACTATGCCGGCTGATGACGTGGACGACATACTGAAGCTTGAACGGAAGGTGTTCGACACTGTTGAGGTGTTGCCAGTGGTTGATGGCGCATGTATGAGCACCAGTTTCGGACATCTCTTCTCAGGCGGATATGCGGCTGGATATTATGGCTACAAATGGGCTGAAATGCTTGATGCTGACGCTTTTTCGCTTTTCCAGGAGAATGGAGTTATGGACAAGGAAACGGCTGCGCGCTATCGCGAGGCCATTCTCTCAAAGGGCGGTTCTGTGGATGCCATGGAAATGTTCGTCAACTTCCGCGGAAGAGAACCTCGCATAAACGCACTGTTAAAGCGCGACGGACTATTGCATGATTAGGAAATTTGTATATCTTTGCAGCTGCATTTGAAAAAAGATAACTATCTATGAATGAGTTTATTAGGGGTATAAAACGCGGTTTTCCGATATGTTTGGGTTACATTCCGGTTTCCTTTACTTTCGGATTGATAGCTGTGAAGATGGGATTTTCGCCCCTACAAGCAACATTGATATCGCTTACAAACATGGCCTCGGCCGGCCAATTTGCTGGAATCAGGCTTATAGAAGGCGGAGCCCCGTATATCGAACTGGTGATCACTACTTTGGTTATCAATCTGCGCTATTTCTTAATGTCATTGTCACTTTCACAAAAAGTGAACCCCGAGATGCCGTTCCACAAACGCTGTGTAATGGCATATTGTATAACCGACGAGGTGTTTGCGCTTTCTGCAATGGAAAAAGGTGAGGTCTCTTTCCCGTTCTTTGGTGGTTTGATGACCACGCCTATATTAGGCTGGACATCAGGTACATTGCTTGGTGCTGTCGCTTCTGGATTGTTGAGTCCTGCAATGCAAGGCTGTATGGGAATAGCACTTTACTGTATGTTCATTGCCATTATTATTCCACCGGCCCGTCAGAGTAGGAAAGTGGCGTTGGCAGTCGCTCTTTCAGCCTTCTTGTCCTGTATTTTCAAATATGTTCCCGGTCTTAACATGCTGTCGAAAGTGGGCGGCGGTGGCTGGGCTATCATAACATCGGCCATCTTGGGCGCCGCAATTTGTGCCTCTATAAAAGAATCCAAACGTCGTAGAAAAGCAGTAGAAGAAAGGAGTGAAGCATGAATTCCAATTATGTTGCTATTTGTATGTTTTTGATGTTTCTGACCACCTATCTGATTAGGGTCATTCCAATAGGTTTTGTGCGCAGGAAGTTAGAGAATTTGTGGATTCAAGATTTCTTGTACTACATCCCGTTCTGTGTGCTCTCGGCGATGACGTTCCCAGATGTATTCTATTCCACAAGTGCGGCGGGCAGCGAACCCCATGTTTCTCTTTCGGCAGTTATTGCAACAATAGTAGCGTTGCTCATGGCGTGGCGTGAGCGCGGGTTGGTGCTTGTGGCCATAGTGGCAGTTGCAGTAGCTATATTGGTTGAGATAGGAATACCTTATTTGCTTGCATTATAGGTCAAGTGCGGTGATTTCCCGCAAGGCGATTTCGGCGTGTCGCAGCTCCGCCTCCTTAGTCTGTCCACCCACATGCGGCGTCAAGACCACGTTGTCCATTTTTGCCAATGCATCCATGTCGGCGTTCCACTCCTCTTTTGGAGCTAATTTGAGGCGTGTGTTTTCGTATTCCAAGACATCTAACCCGGCAAATATCACCTTCCCCCTCTGCAACTGACCTACCAAAGACTTTGTGTCAACAACGGCACCTCGCGATGTGTTCAGAAATATTATATCGTGAGAGAGAGAATTAAGGAAATCATCGTCTATAAAATAGTGATTTTCAGGAATATAATTTACATGTACTGAAATAACATCGCATTTTTCCCGAATCTCATCTATAGATGCCGCAGTCGCATAGTCGTCGTTGTTACATTGATTGTATTTATCGTAAGCAAGCACTTCACAGCCTAATGAGGCCAGGATTTTGGCGAAGGCCGGACCGGTGTGGCCGTAGCCAATGATGCCGTAGGTGTGTGAGCGCAGTTCTGAGCCCTTGTTTTTTTCGCGAAGCCATTCACCTCTTCTGACTTCTCTGTCGCTGACGGAGATATGTCGCAACCCTGTCATAAGCAGTGCTAAACAGTGCTCGGCCACGGCATTTGCGTTACCGTCAGGCGTTGAAATAACCTTTATTCCCTTGCTTTCCGCATATTCCACGTCTATGTTCTCGACTCCGGAACCAAGTCTCACTATGAATTTGAGTGAAGGTTTGCTGTCGATTATTGCCTCATCAACCACGAATTTGCTGCGTATTATCAAGCCTGAGAAATCATCGCTGTTATGCAGAAAGGCGTTGTATGTGAAGTTGAGGTCGGTTGAACAGTTGTAGCCCAGCTCTATCAGCTTGTCTTGAAGTGCGGGATGGGCACGGTCAACAATAATTATCTCTTTCATAATTCGGAAATGTGACTATGATTCATCAGAGAAGTTGTCTATTTCCTCTCTAAGGTTCTCCATTATGAAGTTCTGCCTTTGCGGAGTGTTCTTTCCCATATAGTATTCGATGATGGCATCCATATTGCTTTTGGCGTCCAAAACAACAGGCTCCAATCGTATGGATTTCCCGATGAAATTCTTGAATTCCTTCGGTGAGATTTCGCCAAGACCTTTGAATCGGGTGATTTCCGGCTTTTTGCCCAAAGATTTTATGGCTTCTATTTTTTCCTCTTCCGAGTAACAGTAGATAGTCTTTTGCTTGTTTCTGACACGGAAAAGCGGTGTTTGAAGCACAAAGACGTGGCCAGTGCGCACAACATCGGGGAAATATTTCAGAAAGAAGGCCAAAAGGAGCAGACGGATGTGCATTCCGTCAACATCGGCATCGGTGGCTATGATGATGTTGTTATAGCGTAACCCGTCAACACCATCTTCAATGTTGAGGGCGGCCTGCAGCAAACTGAGTTCCTCGTTGGCGTAGATGGCGCTTTTCGATTTTATGATGTTGGCCGGTTTGCCTTTCAGACTGAAGACTGCCTGCGTGTTTGCATCGCGCGACATGGTGATTGACCCTGACGCCGAATCACCCTCCGTGATGAAAATCATGGTTTCCAGTCCGCGGGAATCATTGGTGTTGAAATGGTATTTGCAGTCGCGCAGCTTTTTGTTGTGCAGACTCACTTTTTTCTGTATCTCCTTAGTCTGTTTTTTGAAGTTTGAGATGGCAATACGTTCCTTTTCAGCCTCCTGGATGCGGTTTTGCATAGCCTCGGCAACATCAGGATTGCGGTGAAGGTGGTTGTCTAACAGTCTGCCTATCTTGTCGTTGACATAGTTTCTGATAGTCTGTCCGCCAGGTGCCATCAGTTCTGAGCCGAGTTTTGTCTTGGTCTGCGATTCGAATATAGGTTCTTTCACACGTATTGACATTGTGGCGGCAACGGCATTGCGGATATCCGACGGGTCGTAGTTTTTTTTGTAGAAGTCGCGAACAGTCTTGACTATGGCCTCTCGGAGAGCCTGTTGGTGTGTCCCTCCGTGAGAAGTAAACTGACTGTTTACAAAGGTGTAGTATTCCTCACCATATTTGCGATTTGTATGCACCATTGCGAATTCAAAATCATCCTCTTTCAGATAGATTGGCTTATAGAGAACATCCTCTCCGGTGGCCTTTGTGAGCAAATCCAGCAATCCGTTCTTGGAGAAGTATTTCTTCCCGTTGAAGTTGATGGAAAGGCCGCGGTTGAGGTAAACGTAGTTCCAGAGGAGCTTTTCGATGTAGTCGTTATACCAGTCGAAGTTTTCGAATATGGTATTGTCTGGAAGGAATTCAATCAGAGTGCCGTTTTTCTCATCTGTATCCACTATGGGACAGTCTTTCACCAGTTTGCCGCAAGAAAACTCGGCGCGTTTGAGTTTGCCGTCGCGCACGCTTTGCACCACGAATTCTGTAGAGAGGGCGTTCACAGCTTTAACACCGACGCCGTTCATGCCGATGGACACCTCAAAGGCGGATCCGTCCTTGAATTTGCCGCCGGTGTTCATGCGCGACACGCAGTCAACCACTTTGTTGAGCGGAATGCCGCGACCGTAGTCGCGCACCGCCGCCTTCTTGTCCTTGATTGTGATGTCGAAGACCCGTCCGTGACCCTCCATGAACTCGTCGATGGAGTTGTCTATCACTTCCTTCAAAAGTACATAGATGCCGTCATCGTTAGATGAGCCGTCGCCCAGCTTGCCGATATACATGCCGGGCCGCATCCGTATGTGTTCGTCCCAGTTCAGGGTTACTATATTGTCATCTTGATATTCTGCCATATATTTTTGTTGATTTCTTAGTTTCTGTTTGTTATTCCCATTTGAAAGAATAGACTTCCCTCATGCTGAACGCTCCGAAAAGTCCGAATCCGTTTTCTATATTAGTGAATGTGTGATTGGGTTCCAACATCAGGAATCCCAAGTCGAATTCGTTGCTTTCCAAAGATTTCTCATACTGGTAGCAAGCCCTGTCAAGGAAGAGAAGATAATATTTGAAGGGTCTGCTATGCGCATCCGCCCACTCATCATCTTCATCATAGATGTCCTCATCTATCATAAAGCGGAATAGTCCTCCATCGTTATCTTCATCGGAAACGTATTGATAGTCTGTGGATTGGTCGGAGAGCCAAACGGTATTATATGCCAAATGGTAGGTTGTGATAACCCCGTCGGGGTAATAATGTTGTGTTTGGTTTTGGGTGTATTGTTTGATTCCGTAGGCGTTAGCCTCGCCTGGCACGTCGTGCCATTGTACAAACACATCGCGGTGGGGCCAGTTGTAAACCTCACCCCAGTGGATGTCGTTTACAGCTTCCACAGTGTCGATGCGGAAATCAACATCGTGGGAGCGAGGCACTGTGCATACTGCATTCACATCCTCG
This sequence comes from uncultured Bacteroidales bacterium, assembly GCA_934699095.1. Taxonomy (GTDB): domain Bacteria; phylum Bacteroidota; class Bacteroidia; order Bacteroidales; family WCHB1-69; genus F23-D06. The sequence continues at coordinate 246,207 of CAKUVI010000004.1, forward strand.
TATCCGTTGTATGAGGCCCGGATGTAGTAGGTGCCGCCCTCAACTATCGGCAACTCGGCTTGTGTTATCAAAAACCGCCCTTTCATGTTGTCGTAGCGGGCCTTTATCCAATTCACGCCGTCAGACGAAAGTTCAACATTGCCGTCGCTGATGTTGGCGATACTGCCTGAATTGTTGTTGGAATAGAGCAATTGGGTGTTTGACAACAAAATATATGTGGAATCTATCTGCGGACACAAACGCGCATAGAGCACCAATTTAGGTGTTTCGTTGAAATCGCTGTGTATGTCCACCTCGTCAACACAACCGTTGAAGACAAACATCGCCAGGACTATCGAAATTATGAAATATCTGTGGATTTTATTCATAGTATGCATGAATTAAAATTTGAAATGATAGGTGAATGTCGGAATGATGGGGAAAATGCTGACCTGCATGAGTCGGTTGACAGTCCTGTATGTCCCGTCTGGTGAAGTATATGAGTTTTGCTCAGTGTAGTAGAAGAATGGGTTGTGGTGGTTATAGACGTTATAAATGCTTATCTCGAATATGCTCTGTCCATTCTTCTTGTGAGGCTTGACAAACTGGATTCCGATGTCAAGATGGTGGAATGGTTTCATGCGGAAGTTGTTTTTTTCGCCATAATTCTCGATATATGGATGATAGTAGTGGCTTTGGTCGTTGGCTGGCAAGGTGTTGGCAAGTGTGGAGTTTATGTCGTCGGATTCATAGAGGGAGGTCGGCAGGGTGACGGCGTTGCCGGTGGCGAACACCCACGACAGCGAGAGGTTTATTTTCGGCGTCGGGCTGTACATCAGCACGATGGAGACATCATGGCGGCGGTCGTAGCGTGCGAAAAACGGCTTCCCGAAGTTGAGCTCGTCAAATTGCTGCTTGGTCCACGACAAGGTGTAGCCAATCCATCCTGTGAACTTGCCCACCTCCTTGCGCACGAGAAACTCGACACCATACGACCATCCTTTGCCTGATGTGACGTTGTCGGTCCATTTTGACTGGAAGTTTGAAAACGCTGACTCGTCTAGTATCGTCTCTATCATATCGATAAAATATGAGGAGCCCTCTTTGTATGCCAAAATGTTGTCCATTTTTTTGTAGTATCCTTCGATAGAAAATGAGAGACGTGGCTTCTTGAGGTCGTAGTGCAATCCGAGGGCAACCTGTTGTGAACGTTGCGGGTGGATGGCTTCAGTGACAGGCACCCACAGATCGGTAGGAAGACCAATAGTGCTGGTGCTGAGTAGAATCATGCTCTGACTCATCATCGCATAGGAGGCTTTCAATGCTAAGTTAGGCAGAAAATTGTAACTCATGGAGAGACGGGGTTCTGGCGAGAACCAGGTCTTGTTCGGGACGGAAAAACCTACAAGTCTCACTCCCGGGTTGATTCTGAACTTGTTGCGGATGTTTATCTCGTCTTCCACATATAGGGCGTATTCCAAACCTGGTTCTTTTGTGGCATTTCTTGTTGTAAAGGTGTCGGCCTTTAGCACCATTGCGTTAGGCCGTGCTTCATGATAAGTCACGGCAGCCCCGGCTAATATGCGATGAGAAGCGTTAGGATGGAAGGATACGTCATACTTAAGCGTATAATCGCGAATTCCCGAGTTGAAGTCGGAGCTGAAAGACTCTTTGTCGTTAGGTCCGTAGTAGTATTTGTAATTCATGTAACTGTTCATTTTGTAGTCACTGAAAACAAACGACATGTTGGAGAATATCTTATTTGTGAAAACGTGGTTCCAGCGTGCGGTGGCGGTGGCGTTCTGCCAATACAACCCCACCTTGTATTTGTCTGACATCAGGAATCCGTCGTTGCTGACAGATTCAGACAGGTGGAATTTGTCGCGGCCAAAGTAGGAGCTGAGATACAATTTGTCTTTTTTGCCGAGGTCGAAGTTCAGTTTTGCATTGAGATCGAAAAAATAGTAACCTGCTCCGATGCCGTCGGTGGCCAGTTTCATGATAGGTACCATGAAAATATCGAGATAGGTTGTGCGACCCGACAGCATGAAGGATGCCTTGTTTTTGATTATCGGACCTTCAACCATCAAATTGGAAGAGATGAGCCCGACACCGCCCTCTACATGATAGCTCTCCTTGTTGCCGTCCTTCATGTTGATGTCGATGACCGATGAGAGTCTTCCCCCGAAGCGAGCTGGAAAGCCGCCTTTGATGAGCTCCACAGACTTGATTGCATCGCCGTTGAAGATGGAAAAGAAACCAAGGAGGTGGGAAGCGTTGTAGATTGTGGCCTCGTCCAAGAGTATGATGTTCTGGTCGGGACCGCCGCCGCGGACGTAGATGCCGGATGTGCCTTCGGATGCCGATTGCACGCCAGGCAAAAGAAGCAGGGTCTTGAACACGTCCTTCTCGCCAAAAAGCATAGGTACATTTTTAATGTCCCTGGTGGATAGTTTTATGGAACTCATCTGAACCTGTTCTGTGTTGGTCTTCTCAGCCGTGATATTCACAGCCTCCAAAGTGGTTATTTTGGTGAGATGTGCATCGTATTCAATGTCTTGCGCAGCTTTTATCCATAATGTGTCGTTAACAAAACCAAAACTGTTGAACACAATATACATGCTGTCATTGTATGGAACAGTTAATGTGTAGAATCCATACGTGTTTGCTGTGGATGCCTTTTGTGACACGGGCTCATAAACCAAGCCTCCAGGAAGAGATTCCAGGCTTCCTCTCTCGTATATGTGACCGCTTATGGTGATGTTTTGACCGTGAAGATGTGCAAACGACAAAAGAACAGCCAAAGCAAAACATATCCCTGCGGACCGTGAAATATGTGATGGTTCGTGCGCCATAGGTTTTCGGTTTTAAAACTGTGGCAAAGATACACAAAATACAGCGAGAATCCTAATCGTAATACAAAAATAATTTTCGAAAACCATGTTTGTCTGATGGTGTCGCATGATATGAAAGATAAAATAAAAGAAATCAGATAAAAAAATCCACAACGGTGTTGAGTATTAATTTTTTTCATATTTTTGCACGAAAATAAAATATAGTCATTATGTCCTTTATCACTGAACGTATAGCATTAGAGGGGTTGACATTCGACGATGTTCTTCTTATTCCGTCATATTCAGAAGTGTTGCCCAAAGATATCAATTTGAAGACCCGGTTCACCAAGAATATAAATCTGAACCTGCCGTTTGTTTCCGCCGCAATGGACACGGTGACGGAGTCGAAGATGGCAATTTCAATAGCAAGAGAGGGTGGAATAGGGGTTATACACAAGAACATGACCATTGAGGAGCAGGCAAAGCAGGTGGCTTCCGTGAAACGCGCCGAAAACGGCATGATAAACGCGCCTGTGACGATTTCGCCCGACAAAACTGTTGGAGATGCTCTCAGGATGATGTCAGAATACCATATCGGCGGCATTCCTGTGGTTAATGAGAAGAACGTTTTGATAGGAATAGTAACAAACCGTGACTTGCGTTTCGAACGCGACTTCAACCGCAACATCTGTGATGTCATGACGAAAGAGGGTTTGGTGACCACCTCCCGCGACACGGATCTTTACGCAGCTGCCGACATTCTGCAACAGCACAAGATCGAGAAGTTGCCTGTAGTGGCCGACGATGGCACTTTGATTGGTCTCATCACATACAAGGACATAACTAAGGCTAAGGACAAGCCGTTTGCATGCAAAGACGAACAAGGCCGTCTTCGTGTGGCGGCGGGCGTGGGCATCACAAAAGACGCATTGCAGCGTGCAGAAGCCCTCGTGGAGGCTGGTGTGGATGCACTGGTGTTAGACAGCGCCCACGGCCATTCTAAAAACGTGATCAACACTCTCAAAGATATCAAAAACCATTTCTCAAATGTTGATGTCGTGGTGGGTAACATCGCCACAGGCGAAGCCGCCAAACTGCTCGCCGACAACGGAGCCGACGCTATCAAGGTTGGCATAGGCCCCGGCTCTATCTGCACAACCCGCGTGGTGGCCGGCGTGGGCGTGCCCCAACTCAGTGCCATCTACAGCGTTTACAAAGTGCTGCAGTCTTACGACATCCCTCTCATCGCTGACGGCGGTATCCGCTATTCCGGCGACATCGTGAAGGCCCTGGCTGCCGGCGGTGACTCTGTGATGCTCGGCGGCTTGCTCGCCGGCGTTGAGGAATCTCCAGGAACCACCATCCTCTTCAATGGCCGTAAATTCAAGACCTACAGAGGTATGGGCTCACTCGAAGCTATGCAACAAGGCTCCAAAGACAGATACATGCAGAGTGATGTGGATGATGCAAAGAAATTGGTGCCCGAAGGAATCGTCGGACGCGTGCCGTATAAAGGCGACCTCTATGAGGTTATCTACCAGATGGCAGGCGGCCTGCGCTCAGGTATGGGCTACTGCGGCGCCGGCAACATCTCCAAACTCCATGAGGCCAAATTCTGCCGCATAACTAATGCAGGCGTCCTTGAAAGCCATCCTCATGATATCACTATCACAAGTGAGGCCCCTAACTATTCCAGTGAATCCAAGTAATTTCAAACATCATAAAATATACTGTTATGAAAAACATTATCGTAGGTGTGGACTTCTCAAATAGCTCTATGAACGCTATGAGACACGCAGTGGCTGTGGCCCTTAAAACTAAAGCTGATTTACACCTTGTTTGGGTTAAAACACCTGGCGTCACTAATAATGTCGCCGAAGACAAAGGTGATAACTACATCCATAAAGTACAGAATTCTCTGGAAGAATGGAAAAAACTCTGTGAGATGGAATCCCCTGACACTAACGTTAACACCGTGGTGTTGGAAGGCAAAGTCCATCAGGAAATTACCAAATATGCTGCCAACCAGCCTAACGCAATGATCGTGATGGGCACCCACGGTACTTCAGGATTCGAGGAGGGATATATCGGCAACAATGTTTACCGCCTCATCAACAACTCCACAGTCCCTGTCCTGATCATGCGCGAGAACATTGAAATCAACAGAGATCTGCATAATATCTACACCCCGATAGATCTCAGCTTCGAGACACTTCAGAAGATGCGTTATGCAACATATCTTGCAAAATGCTTCGCCGCTAAAATCTCTATTGTTGGTATCTACTATCCTAACAATGCTGACACACGTCACGTCATCAACGTGCAGATGCGTCACGCAGCAGATATGTGCGAAGATTATAACGTAAGATTCGATCTCGTTCCACTGAATGTGCAGAAAGACCTTTGCCAGGCAATCCTCAACCATGCCGCAGAGCTCGATTCGAACCTTGTTGTTGTGATGCGTGAGGAAAACGAGACAGACTTCACGGAGAATGCCACAATGCGTGAAATTCTCAGTACATCTAAAATGCCTCTGCTCATAATACCTAACATAACAGCTATAGGTCTTGGCAGATAATGGCTAAAATCAGAAAACGTCTGATGCGTGCCGGCAATATGCTGAACCCCACACCCGTTGTGATGGTTTCCTGCGGAAGCACAATCGACGAATACAATATTTTGACAATAGCATGGACGGGTACGACAAGTTCGGACCCGCCCGGTTGCTATATATCCGTGCGTCCCAACCGCCACTCCTATGAAATAATCAAAAGGAACGGTTGCTTCGTGATAAACCTTGTGAATAAGAGACTTGCTCCAGCAGCCGACTGGTGCGGGGTTGTGTCGGGAAAAAAGTATAACAAGTTCTTCGAAACCGGTCTGACCCCCATTAAAGCCTCCAAAGTGTCGGCACCTATGATCGAAGAGGCCCCTGTGAATATAGAATGCAAGGTGACACAGATAGTTCCTCTCGGTACACACGATATGTTCTTGGCCGAGGTTGTTGCCGTTCATGCCAATGAAAACCTCTTCTCGAAACAGACCGATTCGCTGGCATTACAAAAAGCCAATCTCGTGACATACTCCCACGGCCATTACTATGCTTTAGGTGAAATTATCGGTAAATTCGGATTCTCCGTGGAAAAGAAATGATGCGAAAGTTTGTAGTCATAGCGTTGTTGCTCATCTGCGGGATGTCTTGTCTGCAAGCTCAGACAGGAGGCAGGTTCGTGTATGAATTCCTCAACCTCAGCTATTCATCCCGTCTCATGGGACTGGGCGGAAATCTCATCTCTGTGCATGACGATGACCCTACACTCATATTGACAAATCCATCGTATATATCTCAAAATCATCATAATAAACTTGCACTTAACTACACGAACTATTTTGCCAAGAGCAACGCAATGTCGGCCGTCTATTCCTATACTTTCCCAAAAGCTGGCAGTTTTGCGGCTGGTATCTATGCCTTGGGCTATGGCTCTTTTCGCGGTGCCGATGAAACAGGCATCGAGACAGGTAAGTTCACTGCCGGCGACTACGCTCTGCTCATTTCCTGGGGCCGCCAACTGTCGCAGAACTTCTCCATTGGTGCTCAACTGAAGACAATATTCAGTCACTACGACTCATATTTTTCTGCTGGACTTGCTGTTGATGTGGCAGGAAGCTATTTCAACGACGAGAAAAACCTGTCGCTCACCCTTTTGGCAAAAAATATTGGCACACAGCTAAAAACGTATGCGCCAGGAAACCTTGAATTGGTTCCGTTTGATTTGCAATTTGCTATTTCCCAGCGACTTAAACACGTACCTATTCGTTACCATATTTCTCTCCATTCTCTTTACAGATGGAATATGAACTATTATGGCAAGGACAACCCATTCCTCGAAACGGATGCCCTCTCAGGCGAGATAAAGTATCCGTCAAAATTTGCCCAACATACTGATAATCTTTTCAGGCACTTTGTTTTTGGAATTGAAATTGTGCCAATAAAATATTTCTCAATACAGTTGGCGTACAATCATAATATACATCAGGAGATGAAGGTCTTGTCAAGGATGTCAATGGCCGGTTTCTCATACGGAATACAGTTGAATATCAAGGGAATACATTTTGGATTTTCCCGTTTGCACTATGCTGTGGGTGCCACACCCAACTGCATAGATTTAGCATTCGATTTTAATGAACTTGCAAAAAATTCGCGTGACAGAAAAGCGCGGAAATTAGAAAAAATGTCAAATTGATTATGAAAATACCATTTTCTCCCCCGCATATAGACGAAAAAATCATTGATGAAGTTGTCGCTGCCCTCCGTTCAGGTTGGATAACAACGGGACCTCGCACAAAGCTTTTCGAGCAAAAAATTGCTGAATACTGCGATTGTCGGCGTGTGGTTTGCGTCAACTCTGCCACTGCCGGATTAGAACTCGCGTTGCGCTGGTATGGAGTGGGGGCCGGCGACGAGGTGATTGTGCCTGCTTATACATACACCGCCACAGCCAGCTCCGTCATTCATTGTGGCGCGAAACCCGTGATGGTTGACGTAAAAGACGATTTTCTGATCGATGTGCAAAAAATCAGATCTGCAATCACAGAGAGAACCAAGGTTGTGATTCCGGTAGATTTAGCCGGAATGCCTTGCGACTATGATGAAATTATGGACCTTGTGAATGGCCCCGATGTCAAAAAGCTTTTCCGACCATCCGGCGACGCACAAAAAAAACTCGGCCGTATTATGATTCTCTCTGACGCCGCCCACTCTTTCGGTGCAGTCTATAATGGGAAAAAGACGGGATCTCTTACCGATTGTACGGTGTTTTCGTTTCATGCAGTCAAAAATCTTACAACAGCTGAAGGTGGCGCAGTGTGTTTGAATCTGCCTCCACAATTCAATTGCGACGATATTTATAAAATATTGTGTGTAAGTTCTTTACACGGGCAGACTAAGGACGCGCTCGCGAAAACACAAGCCGGTTCATGGCGTTATGATGTTTTGGAAACAGGCTTCAAATGCAATATGACAGACATAGCTGCCGCAATGGGCCTTGTGGAAATCGAACGCTATGATTCATTAATACTACCTCGTCGCAAAGCCATCTTCGACAGATACAACACCGCTTTTTCCAATGACGAAAGGTTCATCGTTCCTGTTTATGAAACATTCAATAAAAAATCGTCATATCACGTGTTTACTTTGCGTCTAAAGGGTGCCACGGAAGAAAAACGCGATGATGTGATTCGTAAAATGGCCGAAATGGAGATTGCCACAAACGTGCATTTTATACCTCTACCACTTTTAACTGCTTATAAATCACTTGGATACAAAATAGAGGATTACCCTCAAACATATGCCCAATTTGCAAACGAAATCAGTTTGCCGGTCTATTTTACTCTAACAGATGATCAAGTTGACGAGGTTATAACGCAATTGCTGAAAATTGTGTAATTTACTGATTAACAAAATGATATAACTTTATTCACCTTTCTGTCGTGAGGCTCTGATGGAATTGTGTCGATAAGCTGAAAATCGAAGCAGATGCCTATGGTGTAAACGTTCTGGTGATCAGCTAAAAAACGGTCGTAGTAGCCTTTCCCGCGACCTAACCTGTTCCCTTGCCTGTCGAAGGCCATTCCTGGAATCACAATCAGGTCGAAATCTCCATTATAGGGGTTGTTCTGCGGCTCCGGAATGTTGAAACTTCCTTTTTCAAGCGAGATTCCTTCTTCCAAGGCTGTCGGTATGATGTCATCACCGTGAACAACAGGCAGGATAATGTTCTTCTCATGTCGCCATTTTTTAAGAAATTCCAATGTCTGCACCTCGTCAGGAAGTGAAGCGTAAAGCATGACATTGCGCGCACTTTGAAAATGTTCGTTGTTCTCCAATTGATGTAAAATGTTCTCAGATTGAAGAAGAAGTTGCTCCTTTGTTCTTTTTTTCTTTTCTTGACGGATATATTGTCTCAGGCTATTCTTGTCCATTATCCAATATAGATTCTAAACGTGTAAGTACTTCTCTGTAGGCGGATTCAACATCACCAAGATCTCTTCTGAAAACATCTTTGTCGAGTTTTTCAAAACTGTCCGAGTCCCAGAAGCGTGCGGTATCAGGAGAAATTTCATCAATGAGCATGACTTTTCCATCACTATCGAAGCCAAATTCCAACTTGAAGTCTATCAATTTGATATTAACTCTGCCGAAAAGATCCGACAGAAGAGAGTTTATTTTGGTTGCAGCCTCTTTTGCCTGTATAAGGGTTTGATTGTCGGCGTAGCCCAATGCGACAGCATGATAATGGTTAATGAGCGGGTCGCGGAGGATATCGTTTTTGAGACAGATCTCGTAGATGGTCTCTTTTGGCACAAAACCTTCTTCAATATCCAGGCGGCGAGCAAGAGTGCCGGCGATAACATTGCGCACGATAAATTCCAATGGTATGGCTTTTGCCCGTCTGCACAACTGCTCATTGTCGCTGACGCGGTCTATGAAGTGGGTGTAAACCCCATTATCACCCAAATATTTGAACAACAAAGAAGATATTTTATTGTTGAGGATTCCTTTGTTTGGAATCACACCTTTTTTCACTCCATAATATGCCGTCTCGTCATCTTTGTACGACATGATTATAAAATTCTCGCTTTCGGTTGAGAATATTTGTTTTGATTTCCCGTTATGTAATAATGACTTCTTATCCATAATTCATGTGAATGCGGCAAAGATACATTTTTTTCTACGCTGGCAACTAAAAATTCACAAGTTTCGTCAAAATCATAAAAAGTAAGAGTTTATTTACTACCTTTGCAGGCGATTTTAAAAGTGTTTAAATTTAAAAAAATCAAATATGAAAAAACATCAAATATCCCCTGATTTTCTGAGTATTGACAAGGTTAAGAACATAATAGAGCGCAAACAGAAGATCGAATTGTCGAGTGAGGCTGTTGAGGCTGTGAAGAAATGCCGTGATTATTTGGACAAAAAAGCAATAGAGTCGCCGGAACCAATTTATGGTGTGACCACTGGATTTGGTTCATTGTGCAACAAGCATATTTCAGCTGAAGATCTTTCCACTTTGCAGCGCAATCTCGTGATCTCACATGCCTGCGGCGTCGGTGAGGAGGTGCCTCAGGAAATCGTTCAGATAATGCTTCTCATGAAGATCCAATCCCTCTCTTATGGTCACTCAGGTGTTCAATTGGATACGATACAGAGACTTGTGGATTTCTTCAACAAAGGTGTATATCCTGTTGTATATCAACAAGGTTCATTGGGAGCTTCAGGCGATTTGGCACCGTTGGCACACCTCTCATTGCCTATTATTGGTATGGGCGAGGTCTATTATAGAAATAAAAAATACTCCGCAGCAGAGATTAACGAAAAATTCGGTTGGAAACCTATCACCCTGAAGTCAAAAGAGGGTTTGGCTCTGCTCAACGGAACCCAGTTCATGAGCTCTTACGCTGTATGGCTTCTTATCAAGGCCCGCAAGTTGTCATGGCTCGCCGACATCATCGGTGCTGTTTCATTGGAGGCATTCGACGGTCGCATCGAACCTTTCAACATGTTGGTACACTTGGTTCGCCCGCATGCTGGCCAGATGGCAACTGCCGCACATTTCACCCAACTTCTTGAGGGCTCTGAAATTATCGCCCAACACAAGGAACATGTCCAGGATCCTTACTCATTCCGTTGCATACCTCAGGTGCACGGCGCTTCCAAGGACGCCATTGAACACGTGCAGCGCGTGGTTGAGACCGAAATCAACTCTGTTACCGACAATCCTACTGTATTCCCTGATGAGGATATTATAGTTTCAGCCGGCAACTTCCACGGACAGCCGCTCGCTTTGGTTCTTGATTTCCTCTCTATTGCAATGGCCGAACTCGGAAACATCTCCGAACGCCGTATCTATCAGCTTATTTCAGGCAAACGCGGTCTGCCTTCATTCTTGGTTAAAAATCCAGGCTTGAACTCAGGCTTCATGATTCCCCAATACGCCGCCGCTTCAATTGTTAACCAAAACAAAGCCTTCACAATGCCTTGCTCTACAGACTCAATAGAGTCTTCTCAAGGTCAAGAAGACCACGTCAGCATGGGCGCTAACGCAGCTACAAAATGCTATCTCGTGGTTAACAATGTGGAGAAGATTCTCGGCATCGAACTTTTCAACGCAGCTCAAGCTTTAGAATTTAGAAAACCTCTCAAATCATCCGAATTTTTGGAAGAATTTGTGAAATGTTACCGCGAATTCGTGCCTTTCGTTGAAAACGATACATATATGCACGAACTTATACAAAAGTCTATCGACTTCATTCAAGGAGTTCGCGTTATCATGTAATTTTGACAATTATTTTTGCTATGACCAATCCCTCCAAGTTGAACTTCTTCTGCTCGGAGGGATTTATTTTCTGTTTTTTCAGTCTAAATTTACAAAAAGATGGGTGAAATAATAACGTTATTGAGCGATTGGCGTCTCCGCGACCCGTATGTTGCAATGCTGAAAGGTCGTATTCTCAGTCGCTTTCCAGATGCTACCATTATCGATGTTACTCATTATGCCGACAAATTCGACACTTTGCAGGCTTCGTTTATAATGAGGTCGTGCTATAAGTCGTTTCCTCAGGGCTCAATACATTTGATGCTCACCAACACGTCTTTTTCGTCGGATTTCAGTCCGGTACTCTTGAAACATGACCACCATTTCTTTATTGGAGCGGATGACGGCTCTTTTTTTATGATGTTCGGAAACACATCTCAGCTTAACGGCATGTCGCTCAAAAATAGTTCAGGACGGTCTGTTCAAGATATGTTAGACATTATTGGACATATTGCCGATAACTCATTGGAGGATAACCTTCTGGAGTACAACTCTTTCAAAAGAGCATTCGTTGAAGATCCTGAATATTCTGAACAAGGCAGGCGTATTGAAGGACAGATTATATACATTGATGCTTTCAATAATGCAATTACAGATATTTCCGCTGAAAAATTCAAACAAATGGTAAAAAATGAACCGTTTACTGCAACTGTTCAATCTACAGGAGAGTGGAAAATCGACAAATTCTCGACAAAATACGCCGAATTTGGTAACGAAATGTTCCTCGTTGAAAACGAGTTGGGATATATTGAGATAGCGGCTCACCAATCGGATGTTGCAATTCTTGCCGACCTCAATCCTTATGACAAAATAATTATAAACTACTGATTATGTTTAAGTTAGCATTAGTGCAATCAGATTTCTGTCACCTTGACAAGAAAAAAAATCTTGAGCATAGTCATGAATTACTGACACAATTTGTCAGTGAGGATGTTGATCTGATAGTTTTTCCGGAGATGTTCAATTGTGGATTTTCGCCTGAGGTGTTGAAGGATGCGGAGTTTGAAGATGGCGAAAGTGTGCTTTTTCTGCGTGAAATGTCTGAAAAATATGGAAGTGATGTAGTGGCAACGTTACCGATAATCGATGGTAACAATTTGTTTAACAGATTGTTGTGGGTTTCATCAGGAGAGATAAAGGCGAGATATGACAAACATTATCTTTTCATAGGCGAGGAGGCCTATTTTGCAGCAGGAGTAGAGAAGAGTGTTGTTGAAACGTTGGCGACGAGGTTTCTCCCGTTAATTTGTTTTGATGTTCGTTTTCCAGAGTGGAGTCGGAACTCCGTAAAGAATGGTGTTTTCGATTATGATTGTCTGATTTATACGGCAAATTTTCCATCCCCACGCGAATCGGAATTGGTTTCATTAGCCCGCGCCCGTGCAATTGAAAACCAATCGTATGTTTTGGTAGTCAATAGAGTGGGAGTGGATGGTTTTGGGAAAAAGTATTCCGGTGGCACTTTCGTTGCCAATCCGCACGGTGAAATCGAGGCAATTCTGCCATTCAATGAAGAAGGTGTGCTGATTTATTCTTGCGACCTCAACTCGGTAAAACTTCTAAGAAATAACTTTCCAGTTTCAAATTTTTGGTTAAGATCATAGTGTTCTTTACATATAAACATCTGATTTTTAATTTATTAGAAAAAAAATTAAAATTTTCTTCGGGATATTAAGAAAAATTATATATTTGCAACCTCAAAACAGCGATGGTGCTGTAGCTCAGTTGGTAGAGCAACGGACTGAAAATCCGTGTGTCACTGGTTCAATTCCGGTCAGCACCACAAGGGAGCGGACAAAAGTCCGTTCCCTTATTTTTTTTGAATTTTTTTGAACTTGTTGCAAATGATAATTAAAATTATTATCTTTGCGACTTGTAGTTTTGTATTTAGAAATTTAGAGAAAATAGTACAATTCAATTCATAAAAATTCAAAAATTATGGGAAAAGTTTACATTTTTAGCAGACTAACCGACAAGGTTAGATCGATCGCTGCCCTGCTATTGGTTATGGCTGTGGCGGTGGGTAGTGTTTTTGCCCAGTATGACGGGACAGGAACATTTACCAAGATTACGTCTGTTGACGAACTTACTACCGGTTACTATGTAGTGGCTGAGCAAGGGGGTGAATTTGCAATGACTTCCGAGGTTAACGCTGGTGGCACGAAGTATCTGTTATCAACAGAAGCTAACTTTGAAAATCCAGAAGCTGCAATCGTATGGTTGATAGATGTTGCAGCCGACGGATCCGTTACGTTGTACAATGAAGCTGTAGGTGCATACGCTGCCTATTCTGGCAGTGGCAACAGCGCTTACACTATCACTTCATTGAGCGACAAGGGCAAATGGAATGTGTCGTTGGATGCAGAAGAAAACTTTGTTTTCGAGAATGTTGCATCAGCTGGCAGAATCCTTTCTTATAATGCCGGTTCTCCAAGATTTGCATGTTATACAAGCAATCAAAAGAAACTTGCCCTCTACAAGAGGGATGGAGCTGCTCCCGTAGCGCTTGTCAAAGCTCCTGTTTTCTCAATTCCTTCAGGAACTTACTACACCGCTCCTCAAACCATAGCTCTCTCTTGCGAGACCGAGGGCGCCAACATCTATTACTCAATAAATAGTGGCGAAGAGGTGCTTTACAGCGCTCCGTTCACAATCAACAGCAATTCAACAGTTGTTGCATACGCCAAACTCGGCGAGAACAACAGCGTTCAAATTACTGAGACCTTCACTTTTGTTATTCCTACCGAAGTTGCAAGCATAGCCGCTTTCAAAGCTGCTGAGGGCGATGCAAACACCGTTTATAAAATCACAGGTGATGTTACCTACAACTATGGCGCAAACGGAAACCGTTATGTGCAAGATCCTACCGGAGGACTTCTCGTCTATGATTATTCTGTAATCACTAACAACTATAATCCAGGCGACGTAATCTCTGGCGGTCTTGTAGGTAAAAAACAGCTTTACTACGGTTTGGTAGAGATGATCCCTGTTGAAAATCCTGCCGAAGGTGTTGCTGGAACTGAAAACCTTCCTGTTGCTGTGACAATGGCTGATATCGCAGCTGACCCAGATGCGTATATGTCAAGATTGGTGACAATCACGAACTGTGCAGTTGCTGCCGACATTACATTCAACACCACCTCAACACAGAATCTGAATATGACACAGGGTTCAAACACAATGCAGATCCGCAACGTGTTCAGAACTCTTGACAAGAGCTTGGATGCCGGACAGTTTATCAATGTGACCGGTTTTGTAGGCAGATACAACAGCACTCTTCAAATTTTCCCACGCTACAATGAGGACATAGAAGTTGTGAATACAACTTTGCCTCTCGTCTGCGATTTCGACAACAACAGTAATTCAGCCACTCTTGTAAATGGTACTGCCGCAAACAAATGGTATGTCGGTCAGGCGCAAGGTTTCGACAACAACAAGTTATACATCTCATCTTCAAACGGCCTCACCAACAAATACAAAATCAATGAAGCTGCCGTTTCACATGCGTGGATGCCTGTTACAATGCCTGCATCAGACGTTATTTTGAGCTTTGACTACAGAAGCAACGGTGAGAACGAGAATGACTTCTTGCAGATTTCCCTCGTTGACGCTTCTGCAGAAGTTGTTGCCGGCACACTTCCAACTGACTATCTCGCTCGTTTGAACGGTCAGAGTGAAGTTAAACACTATCAAGTTGTTATTCCAGCATCTTATGCTGGCGCAAAGAAACTTGTCTTCACATGGACAAACGACGCAGCCAATGGTGAGCAGACACCTGCATGCATCGACAATATCGAGATGAAGACAACATGCACAGCTCCTACAAATTTGGCTGCTGCCGTTGAAGGTCAGACTGCAGTAATCACTTGGACTGCTCCTGAAGGCCAGAATTCATGGACTGTTGAGTACAAGGATTCAGAAAGTCATGGTTGGATTTCACAAAATGTTACAAATCCTACCATCACTCTTGACAATCTTTCAACTGAAGTCACATACGATGTCAGAGTTAAGGCAAATTGCGGTGAAGAGTCAAGCGTTTGGACAAAGGCTAACTTCAACGTTCCTTGTATCGATCTTACAACATCCGACCTGAATTTCACAATCGGCACAGGAATATCAACATCTTACCATCCTTTCTATGCTTACTACGGAAATTCATGGACCCAGGTTATCTATCCTAAGTCAAACTTCGAGACCCCGGGATATATCAACTCAATATCATGGGAGGTAAATTCCGCCGCTGAGCACGAATATACCTCTTTGAAGATATACATGGGTACAACATCTCTTAATGCAAACACAACATCATCTTGGTTGCCAATGGATGAGTTGACTTTGGTTTATGAGAAATCAAATGGAAAAATCGGTTCAGCCTCTGGTTGGGAAACATACAATTTGAGCACTCCTTATTATTATAATGGAGAAGACAATTTGGTGATTGTGGTTTCACGTGCTGCAAGTGGTTGGAAGAGCCTGTATTACAAGGGAACCACCGGCCAAACAAATGCAGTGTTGTACAGATATGCAGACGGCAACTCAAGCTACGCAGAACATCCGGGCACAGCAACAGGTTACACTGCATCAACGCTTCCTAATATGAAGGTTGACTACACTGGATATGTTTGTGGTGACGAGAAATGCGCAGCTCCTGCTGATCTCGCCGTTAGCAACATAACCACTGATGGCGCTAAACTCACCTGGACAGGTGATGCTCCTTCATATATGGTTTCATACATGGCGGAAGGTGATGCTGAATTCACAAATGTTGAGGTTGCCAACACCCAATACACATTAACCGGTTTGGCTGACAACACCGACTATGTTGTAGCCGTAGTTGCCAAATGCGGCAATGTAGGCGACAGCAAGGAAGTGACTGCAGCTTTCAAGACTGAGGCTATATGCAAGGTTCCTGCTAATCTTCAGGTTTCTCATAATATCGCCAACACCGAGATCACTTGGTCACCAATTGCTGGTGTTAACCAATATGAGGTTCAATACGGAATCGCAGGTGGCGACATTATGCACTCTGCTTTTGTCAACGACGCTACAGTTTACACTATAGCTGCTCTTGATGAAAACACACAATATACAGTAAGAGTAAGGGCTATTTGTGCCGAAGACAGTCACAGCGACTGGGCAGAACTCACATTCACACGTCCTTTGATCTGTTCTACACCTACAGAACTCACAGTTACTGACGTGACCGTCAATTCAGCTTCTTTGACATGGAATGCAGGCGATGCATCTTCATGGACTGTAAGATACAACCAGGTTGGTTCAGATCTCAGCACAACAATTACCACAAACACTAATAGTGCAACTATCACTGGTTTGTCTTCTAACACTAAATATGAAGTAAGTGTAAAGGGCAATTGTGCTGGTTACTTAAGTCCATGGTCAACAGCTGTTACACTTAACACAGAATGTGGTCCTTACACCGTAACAAATTCAAATCCTTGGTTTGAAGATTTCGAAGGATATACAGGTTCAGGTGAGAAGGCATTTGACCCATGTTGGGAGACTCCTGTCAAGTCATCATCGAATGCTCCGTTTGTTTACTGCAACTACTCAGGTGCAACACATTCAGGTGTCAACTCAATGGAGTTGAAGGGTACAACAAACCAAGAGAATGTTGTTGTTTTACCAGTATTCTCAAACGATATTGCAACATTACAACTCTCATTCTTTGCAAACACAACTGCAAGTTCAGTTGCAAATGCCGGTACTTTTGAAGTTGGTTATGTGACAGACGCTAACGATGGCTCAACATTCGTGGCATTGAACACCGTAACTCCTCTTTCAACAAGTTTGAACAGAGCAAATTCTGATTTCTATGGTCCGTTCAACTATTCTTCTGTAACTGCAGAGAATGCAAGAATGGCTATCCACTTCAAATCTTCATACGGTTCTTATTCTGCTACATCTTGGAATTTGGACGACATCACAGTTTCCTTGATTCCGAACTGTCAGGCTCCTATGAATTTGGTGACAACAGAAGTTACAGTTAATAGTGCAACTGTAGCATGGACAACCCTCGGGGAAGAGGAATCATGGAATGTTCAATATGGTCCTGCAGGTTTCGCACTCGGTGAAGGCACAATCGTTGAAACATCAACAAAGCCTTACCAAATCACAGGTCTCACAACAGGTACATCATACGATGTCTATGTAAACGCTATCTGTGGTGTAGGTAACGAAAGTGAATGGGTTGGACCTATCACCGTTACACCTGCTACAAAATGTACATACAGACTTGAGTTGACCGACAGCTATGGTGATGGCTGGAATAACGGTAAAATCACCGTTACACAAAACGGCTCATCACAAACCTACACCATAAGCAGCGGTTCATCTGCAACCTATAATGTAGAAGTATTAAACGGTACTGATGTTACATTTACATATAACACAGGTTCTTATGCTTATGAGAATTCATTTGTAATATACGACTACGATAATAATGTTGTATGGCAGTTGACATCAGGTAGTGGAAACGATGGTGCAAACACAACAGTGGTTCCATCGTGTTATGAAGTTGAACCGAGTGGTTGCGAAAGCACTTGTCAGTTCACAATTCTCCTTACAGATGAGTATGGTGATGGTTGGACAGGCTGGGATGATGACTACAACACAGTTGTTGACGGTCTCCTCACTATCAAGCAAAACGGTGAGGTAGTTGGTGAATACGCTCTTGAAGACGGTTATTCAGCAAACTATAACGTTGAATTGTGCGACAATGTAGAAACAGAATTCATCCTTGATCCTGGTTACTTCTATGATGAGATAGGCGTTACCATTACAAACACCAATGGTGATGTTATCTGGTCTGTAAGCGATCTTGATGAAGGTGACGAACAAACCTACACATTCACTGTAGATTGTGGTGATGCACCGGCATCATGTGTTAAACCTACAGATCTCGCTGTTGAAAGCACAACTGAAAACTCTGCAGTACTCGCATGGACAGGTGACGCAGCAGTTACCTATCAAGTTGAATACCGTAAGGCTGAAGTTGAAGCATGGTCAACAGCTACCGTTACCGGTCTTACATACACAATAAACAATCTTGAGACCAATGCAACTTACTATGCACGTGTTAAGGCTGTTTGCGACGTTGAGAACACCTATAGCGACGAGGTATTCTTCTTCATCTCAACAAGCAGTGCATGTAACGATTCTGAAGTAGGCGACCAAAGCAACACTACTTATTACATTCCTGTTAACACTTATTACAAAAACTCTTACTCACAACAGATCTTCACACCTGAAGAAATCGGCGGCTCTGGTAATATTACCAAGATAGCTTTCAATTACCAATATACCAGCAGTATAAATTCCAAGGGTGATGTTACTATCTACATAGCAAATACCGACAAGACAGAATTCGACAGCAATACAGATTGGCAGACTGAAGGCTTGACACAAGTATATCATGGCAACATGAACTGTGTTCAAGGTTGGAACGAATTTGTATTGGATGAACCATTTGCATATGATAACTCAAGCAATCTTATTGTAGCAGTTTTGGACAACAGCGGTTCTTACAATTCATCTTCATACAAGTTCTATTGCAAGACAGGTTCTGACAACACTACTTTGTACTATTACAATGACTACAGCCAATGGTCAGCAAGCTCAAGTGGTACAAGAACCAATATCAGAAACGACATTCGTTTCACCGTATGTGCATCAGAATTCTCAGATGTACAGGTTGAAGATATTTCCTTTATTAGTCAAGCTTGTGAAATAGTAGATCAGCATCTTTCTGCCCATTTTAAGAATGTAGGTTCTACTGATATCAACAAGGTTGAAGCATACTATAGTGTAAATGGTGGTGTAGCAGTACACGAGACAATCAATTTGTCAGAAACGCTTGCACAAGGCGAATCCACTTATTTCTACTTCAACACTCCTATAACTTTAACAGAGCCGAACAACACCATTAAAGTTTGGATAACAGTTCCGGGTGATGGTAGTTTCAATAACAATGTCGCTTATACTACATCGTCTATTGTAGCGCCGCTGGAGGTTCCTTATTTTGAGGACTTCAATGGCGATGCGTCAACAGAATGGGCGGTAGGTGGAAATGACATAGCGAATGTTAGTATCAATGATGCAATTGAAATCAGTGGTAATGATTATGAGGAATCAACAGCCAGTGCATATGCTCCATGTATCTATCTGCCTGCTGGTCGTTACCAAGTAGCTTACGACTATTATGCTAAAAATGCCGCATACGTTGAGAATTTCAAAGTTTTATATGGAATGAGTCTACAAACTCTTGAAGATGTAGTTGCAGAACATACGTTCTCTAATACAGAACCTGTTAGAGCATATAATACAATCGAAATCACTGAAGGTGGTGTTTACTATTTCGCGATAAAAGGAATTAATGCACCTGGTAACATGGGCTTCTTTGTTGACAACTTCTCTATAAAGAGACTCATCCGCACAAATGTTTACTATGCAGCTCATGGTGACGGTACACCAGAGGGTCAGCTTGAGGTTCCTGAAGGCGAAGAACTCACTATCGAAATCGTTCCTGAGGTTGGATACCATGTATTCGGCATCTATAAGAACCAAGTTTTGGTAAGAGGCGAAAACACCGACAACGCAGCTGTTGAGTATTTCACATTCGTTCCTAACAATTACGATAACATCTATGTTAATTTCACAACCAACAAGTATGAGATCAATGCAATTGTTGAAAACTACTTCGTTACTGAGTACAACGACAATGCTCTTGGTGCAACTTACACACCGAGTCATGAGGTGCTTTACCATGGTGCAACACACACCGGTATCATAGCTCTCGCTCCGAACTATCACATCGAAGGTGTTTATGTTAACGGTTTGAATATGACTTCTGACCTTGTTGCAATGGAAGGCAACCAGTACAAGTTCGTTCTTTCACCGATAGCTGAGGATAAGGACATCAGAGTTGTGGCTGGTCTCGACAGTGCAAGAATTGTTTACACAGTTCTCGCCGGAGAGGGTGTCATCAACGAGACATTTGTAGTTGACGGTGAGACCGAGCTTCCAGCAACATACGTTGAAACCATCCAAGGATACATTGATTTCTTAAGCTCAATCACACCAGCTCCTGGTTACCATGTTGAGAGCATCATCATCGACGGTGTTGAGCACAACATCATTGAGCTATACTCATTCGAGAAACTCTTCGGCACTCACAACGTTGTGATTGTATTCGCTAAGAACCATTATGTAATCACAACCAATGGTTATGGCAACGGTACTGTATCAAACGGTGTTGAGTTCGATTATGATCCAGACTTTGTATATGTATTCAAGGCTACTCCGGCAGCTGACAACCACATTGTAAGCGTATTGCGCAACAACGTTGAATTGACAGTTGCAGATCCTCAGGCAATGTTCACAGACACATTGAGAAACATCCTTGACAACTACGATTACCAAGTATTGTTCGCTCCTGACAAATACAACGTAACAGCATCTGCTGGTGAGGGAGGTTCAATCTCTAATGCCGGCACCATCACTTACAACTATGACGAAGATGTTGACTATGTAATCAACGCAAACGAAGGTTACTATATCGCATCAGTTACAGTTGACGGTGTTGAGACTGTTTATACACAAGACGACGCGTTGACGACAACAACCGTTCATTTTGATGCAAACAGCGGCAACCACACTGTAAATGCAACATTTGCTCCATTCATCTACACAATCACTGTAAATGCCGGTCAGAATGGTGCTATCACACCTGGTACCTCAACTTATGAATTCAACACAACACCTACATTCCTGATCACTCCTAACACTGGATATGGCATTGTGGATGTAACTGTTGATGGTGAGTCAAAGGGTGCAATCAGCACATACACATTCCCAGCATTGACATCAGATCACACTATTGCTGCAACATTCGCTGCTTATCAATACACAATAACCGCTAACGCTGGCAACGGCGGTACCATCACACCTGCTGGTGTAACCAACATGGTATATGGTGGCGACCAGACCTACACAATCACAGCATCTAACGGTTATCATATCGCCAATGTTTATGTTGACGGTGTTGCTGTTGCAGACCCGACAAGCACATATACATTCGAAAATGTTACAGCTAACCACACTATTTACGCTGTATTTGAGGCTAATCAATACACAATCACAGTTAACCAACCTGCAAATGGTACAATCACTCCAAGCGGTGTGATCACTGTTCAATATGGTGAAACTCCTACTTTCGTGATTACTCCTAACACAGGATACAGTGTAAGCCAAATTACAGTCAACGCTTCTACACAAGTAATCAACAACGCTACACACGTTAATGATATTTACACTTACACATTCCCGGCAGTATCATCCAACCAGACTATCACTGCAACAATGACAGCTAAGACTTACACAATCACAGCTTCAGCAGGCAGCAATGGTACGATTACACCAAACGGCAATGTGAATGCGGTTTATGGTTCAACACACTCATTCCAGATTACTCCTAACGAAGGATATGTAGTTGACAATGTAACTGTTGATGGCATGAGCATGGGTTCTCTCGGTGCTTATACATTCACCAACGTTGTTGCCAACCACACCATCAACGTAACATTCAAGATGGCAGAATGTGTTGCTCCAACAAACTTGCAGACCACTTACATTGATTCTACTTCAGCTGTTTTGAACTGGTACCATCCGGGTGCTGCTTCATTCGATATCCAATACAAGACTATCGACGGCACATTCAGCTCAATCTCAGCCGTAACTGGCAACAGCTACACTTTGATGGGCTTGAATCCTGGAACAACCTATTTGTGGCAAATCCGCGCTAATTGCGCTGCAAACAACCACAGCGATTGGACCAACATGGTGGTATTCAAGACAAATAATCCTTCAATCGAAGTTGGATTGAACGATTTCGATCCTGCACAGATCAAGGTTTATGCTGAGCGTCAGAACATCCATATCATGAACACTTCAAATGTAGCAACCGATGGTGTTCGCGTTTACGACATCTATGGCAAATTGCTCTATCAAGGTTCATTGAACAGTGATCATGAAGTGATCAACATGAATGTTGCAGCAGGTACATACATCGTAAATGTGGCAACTGAATATGGATTCTACAACTATAAGGTTACTATTGTGAGATAGTTAAACACGATAGTTAAGGCAAAAGGAGAACAACTTGTGTTGTTCTCCTTTTTTTTATTAATGTGACGAACGTATCA
Organism: uncultured Bacteroidales bacterium; assembly: GCA_934699095.1. Taxonomy (GTDB): domain Bacteria; phylum Bacteroidota; class Bacteroidia; order Bacteroidales; family WCHB1-69; genus F23-D06. The sequence goes on from CAKUVI010000004.1 coordinate 268,614, forward strand.
AAACGCTCAAAAATGTCAGTGTAATTATTATTTGCCACTGACAAATATTGTACAATGGTGGTTCTATTTTTGCAATTCGTAATCGTATTAAATAATAGCAAAATGAGAAGAATTGTATTTTATTTAGAATCAACTTTAGTGATTATCTGTTTTTATTCGTGTACTATGACTAAGCCGGTCACAAGCTATGGCGCATACAAGGGTGCAACAAAACAGGTTGAACAGGAATTGTCAGATGAAGGATATCATTTGAGCGGTTCGAGGAGTGAAACCAAGAATGAAGTGTCGGTCTCCGGGGTATCGTATAGTAGGTATACTGGATATGGAAGTGCGATGAGTAACAATTATTGGCAGTACCAGGAATATCAGTTTGATGATTCAGCAGGAAATAGTATATCATATTCTGTGAAATATCAATTAAAAAAGGACAATAACGGTACAGAATACGTGGAAAACCTTGAAGTTACTAATTGTAGTGCCACCAAAAAGTATAATGAAATTTGCGGTAATTCAGGGGTCGTGAAGGAAAATATTGAAAAAGTTATTGAAAATCCAGATCAAACTGCTACTGTAACAAACAAAAGCGCAACAATCACAGTTGCAGCGATTGGAACCATAGGCGGTGTTGCGTTACTGTCTGCTTTAATTGCATTGCTGTTGCTTTAATTATCCACTGTATGTGGCAAGCAGTCTTTCATGTCACTTTTTTCTTGATGGAAACTGCGATTAAGCTTGATAGAACGGGAAAGATATCCCCGTCAAAATCCAATTCTCTTCAGTGGATTCACAATTAAGATTATGTCCCATGCATTGTAATCTGTCTGCTGCATTTAATCGTACGTTTTTTCAGTTTAGAGAAGAGTTTAATAGAAACAAACATATAAAATGCTTAATTTAATCCTATGTTTATGAGCAGCGAAAGTTATAATTTACGAACATAAAAAAGGGCGGCTTTTGCCACCCTTTTGGGATATAATATTACAAAAAATTATGATCTTTTCGTAAAATGTGATTTGTCAACACCGCAAATTGGGCACACCCAGTTGTTTGGAATGTCTTCAAAAGGAGTTCCGGGAGCGATGCCGCTGTCAGGGTCGCCCACTTCAGGATCGTAAACGTAACCGCAAAGGTCACATACATAGAGTTCTTTTTCCATTTTTATGATATTTTGATGTGATTAGAATTTAACGTTGTTCATGCTGACGATGAGGTCCACAACCTTGTTGGAGTATCCGATCTCGTTATCGTACCAAGCCACTAATTTGACAAAGTGTTCGTTAAGCATGATACCAGCGGCGGCGTCGAAAACGGATGTTCTCTTTTCACCGATGAAATCAGTTGAAACAACAGGTTCTTCAGTATAACCGAGGATACCTTTAAGTTCATTTTCTGATGCTTTCTTAACAGCAGCTTTAATTTCGTCGTAGGTAGCGGCTTTCTTGATTTTGCAGGTAAGGTCGACTACTGATACGTCAGCTGTGGGCACACGGAGAGACATGCCTGTGAGTTTTCCTTTCAGTTCAGGGATTACTTTGCCAACGGCTTTTGCAGCACCTGTTGATGAAGGAATGATATTGCCGAGTATCGAACGGCCACCGCGCCAGTCTTTCTTTGAAGGACCATCAACGGTTTTTTGGGTTGCTGTTGCTGCATGAACGGTTGTCATAAGACCTTCTTCCAAACCGAAGTTGTCGTTGATGACTTTTGCCAATGGGGCAAGACAGTTTGTTGTGCATGATGCATTTGAAACTATCGGCTGACCTGCGTATTCGTGGTTGTTTACGCCCATTACAAACATTGGTGTGTCGTCTTTCGAAGGAGCTGACATAACAACGCGCTTTGCACCGGCTTTGAGGTGTGCTTGTGCAAGTTCTGCGGTAAGGAACAAGCCAGTTGACTCAACAACATAGTCGGCACCAACTTCGTCCCATTTCAAGTTTGCAGGTTCTTTTTCAGCTGTGACGCGAATCTTGTTGCCATTTACAACGAGCATTCCATCTTCAACTGATACTTCTCCGTTGAATTTGCCGTGAACGGAGTCATAACGCAACATGTAAGCCATGTAATCAACATCCAGCAAATCGTTGATAGCTACAACTTGGACGTTGTCTCTTTCCATTGTTGCTCTGAAAACCAAACGACCGATACGGCCGAAACCATTGATACCAATTCTGATTTTTTCCATAAATTATTCTTTTAGATTTGTTATTCTTAAACAGACTTGCAAAGATATATTTTTTTGATATTCGTTTGCTTGGAATGAAATAATATATTTAAAATCACAATCTATTTTTTCTTTTTCCTGAAAAGGAGAATCATACCCCAATAAGCTAAAGTGACGCCCAGAGTTATGCCCACCAAAATAGGAAATCTGTTCCTGAGTGAGGACATGGTGAAAGGTATCAGCAGAGCTGCCAGGATTATGAAGTATCGCAGGACGTTTTGCATCGTTATGCGGATTTTTTTGTGAAACGAATTTTTCTTGAAATGATAAGTGTGATTCCGAGAATTGCAATCAGAGCGAGAGGTGCCCCGATGTTGACGAGGGCTAACAATACCTTATGGTTGCGGGTCTTCTCATTGTTCAGGGAGCCGATTTTGAAATTTTTGGCCCTGAGTTGGAGCAGGTCGTCATCGGCGCAGAGGTAGTTGACGCAGTTGACTATAAAATCGCTGTTGTCAAAGGTCTGTCGGGTGTAGATGTCGTAACCTGTGGGGTAGGGTTGGTTTCGTTTGCTGTCGAAAGGATTGCGGATTATATCTCCGTCTGACACGAAAATCTGGCGGGTGTACTCGCTTTTGTCGCGAAAATCGAGCTCTTTGATAGTGTCGAATTCAATCGGAAGGATGCCTTTGAATGCGGATTGGAAGTTGCCCTCGACCAAAACGGCAAGTGGTACATTTCTGTAGGCGAACTCTTGAATGTTAGGTTTCACAAGTCCCACACGCAATGTGACAATAGAGGGCGTGGGCACCACTTTAGTACGTTCTGAAGTGGTCATGAGGACGGTTTTAGACAAGTCGGCGTTATTGCCAACAAGGTCGATGCTGCCGGCAAAGTCGGATTTAATGTCTTTAAGATTGCGCACAATGGGATGGTTGCCGAAGTTGACCACATCAAGGCAGTACGGAAAAGCCATGAATTTGTATTGTGGCTGGTCGCCGATGATGCTCACCTGCTGCGGCACCGGCATACAGCTCAAATCCTGTATCAGATCTGTGTTGATGCGCACTCCGTAGGTGAAGAAGAGGTCGTTGATGTACAGTGCACGCGGCGTGGCGAAAAACTCTGGCGCTGCCTGCAGACTGTCTAATGAGGCTGTCGTGTTGTCGATAAGCCAGAGAACCTTGCCGCCTCTCATTATGAACTGGTCGATGATGTATTTGTCGAATTCATTGAACGGTTTCGTGGGTTGTGCAACAATCAAGACATCGTATTTGTTGCCGCCGGGCACCAAATTGCCGGATATGGTGTCGTCAATTGAAATGTTGCGGAGTGCGTTGATCTTGCCGTCAAGGGTGATTCTGCTGACATTGTAGAATCGCTGCAACTGCATCGCCGACCAGCATGTGCTCCAGAAATCCAATTCCCCATGACCGTCCAAATATGCCACCTTGGGCTTGTCTGTCTTTAGCAAACGGCGCACCGGAGCCACTAAGTTGTACTCCAACTCCTCGTTTGAGTATTTCATCCAATCGGCACCGGAAGGGTCGGCAACAACCACCTTCGCCGGATATTCGTGGTTTCTGTATGAAACAATCGCACCTGGCACAACTATGTGAGTGCTGTAGCCGTTGGCATCTTCACGACTTATTGGAATGGGCTCAAGCCCCTTCTTGACAAATTCACCCATGATCGAGTTCACCTCTTCGTTGGTCTTGCCCTCAATCGGATCTATGAACTCGTAGTAAACATTCTTGGAATAACTGCGGAAATTCTGCAACATCTGCTCAACTTGCTTTGCAAACAATTGATAGTCGGCCGGTTGGTCTTTCCCTTTGAGGTAAACCCTGAAATATACCCTGTCTTCCAGACTCTTCAGCATCTCGATAGTGCTCTTTGACAATGAATGACGCTTGTCTTTTGTGAGGTCTATTCTGTAAAACAAGAACGAGGAGATGACATTTGCCAAAACCACAATTGCAATGACAGCTAAAAGTCCGAGCAGTGAACGTCTCTTGAAACGTTTGCTCTCCTTATTGATATTTTGGTTGTTTTTTTTCATTTTCATAGATTTACCATTTACGACTTAAAAGAACAAGACGGGTGGAGTATAAAAATATGAAAATCACCCCGCAGAAATAAACCACATCCCTGGTGTCAACAACACCCTGGCTGATAGATGCATAGTGGTGTTCTATACCCAAAGTTTTGAGATAATAACCGAAGTTTCCCAAAGCATCGAAAGAGTAGATGAATGCGAAACCGAACGAGAGTATGAAACAAAGCAACGCGGCGATTATGAAAGCCACGATTTGGTTGTTTGTGATGCTTGAGGAGAAGAGACCTACGGAGATGAAAGTCGCGCCAAGGAAAAGCAATCCCAGATAAGAGCCCCAAGTGCTGCCCATGTCAATGTTGCCGACGGGGTTGCCTATCATGTAAACGCTCACAACATACACGAGCGTGGGTAGCAGCGCTATCACCAAGAGCGTCAGACAGGCCAGGAACTTGGCCCATACAATCTGCATGTCGGTAAGAGGCAACGTCAGCAGGAAGTCCATTGTGCCGTTGCGCTTCTCCTCTGCAAAAGAACGCATTGTGATGGCGGGAACCAAGAACAAAAACAGAAACTGCGACAGATTGAACAAGCCCTGCAAATCCGCCAAACCTGACTCTACCACGTTGTTTACATTCGGGAAAACCCAAATGAACAATCCTGAAACTATTATGAAAACTCCAATGAAAATGTATCCTATTATGGAGCTTAGAAAAACTTTTAGTTCTTTTAGATAAAGACTGAACATATCCCAAAAAAAATTTGGCAAAAGTAACAAAAATAATGTTTGGTTGGTTTTGATTTGTACAACAAAGAGGAACTCCACCGGCGCAACGATGTGATACAATTTTATCGTAAGCTGCATTTTCCATTCTATTAGCCTTCGGTTTTGGAAAAATATGCTATTTTTGCCAACTTTGTTCAATATTGTGACTTATGAAGAAATTGACAATAATACTTTTTGCTGTGATGCTTCTGCTTGGATGCTCACATCCTGAGACAAGGTTTGCCGGAAGTTACAGCTATAAATTATCTGGAGAGACAGAGATTATTGACGAAAATGGAGAGAAAAATGTTGTGCTGGTCAGTAAAAATGGCCAGATGAACATTCTGCGTGACAAAAACAACAGATCACGCTTGCTTGTGACGATGAACGAGATGAACGGTAGTTGCTACACAATATCGGCATTTGTGAGAAACGACTCCATTATTTTTGAACCATACACTTTTAGCACCAACATTTTGACGGCAGGTGGTTTAAACATTTTTGATCAGGATGAGAACACTGCTTCCATTGTGTATTCCATCAATTCTGAGGGAAAAGGAACACTTACGGATGATTTCCTGATTGTAGAAGAGTCTTGGAGTGGTTGTCAGAGTGGCAACAACAATGTGACGCTGAGTAGTAACAAGATTCAGATTTTAGCTGAGAGAAATTGATTTTGTCATGAAAAGTAGAAGTTTGGTTTATGCTTTTGTTGTGCTGTTGTTTTCCAGTATTTCATGCAAGCAGCGGGTTGAGGAACAGAAGAGGGAGCCGTTGAATGTGGAAATCATGGTTGCCGATTCTGTGTTGGGGGATTTAACGCACACATACGTTGGAGAGGTTGAGGAGAATGTATCTGTATCTTTGAGTTTTCCGATGGGTGGCAAGGTGGAGCGTGTGTATGTGCACGAGGGCGACCGAGTGCGGGCAGGGCAACTGATTGCAACAATCAATTCAGAAAATGCCAAAAACGCCTATAATTCCGCAAAAGCCTCATTGCAACAGGCGGAGGATGCATATAAGCGTCTCAAAAAGGTTTACGATTCTGGCAGTCTTGCCGAGGTAAAATGGGTTGAAATGGAGACCACGCTCGAGAAGGCCCGCTCTTTGGAACAGATAGCGAAGAAACAGCTTGAAGAATGCAGTTTGACCGCCCCAGTCTCCGGAATTATCGGTAATTGCAATGCCAAGGCGGGTGGCTCAATACTGCCTGGTGAACCGGCAGTGACAATCTTGGATGTGGATAAACTATCTGTGGCGTTTTCTGTTCCTGAAAGTGAGATCTCATCAGTGGAGATAGGTGACGACGCCTATGTGTATGTCTCTGCCCTGAATAATAAGATGCTGAGCGGGAAAATTTCCGAAAAAAGTGTTATATCCTCCAAAATATCACATAGTTATCGCGTTAAGGTAGCATTTCCAAAGAGTAACAATGAGATGATTCCCGGAATGGTTTGTAAGGTTCTGCTTGAGCATCCCGACAGACCGGGCTTCGTCATTCCCGCGAAATGCGTCCAGACCCGTCCAGAGGGATTGTCGGTGTGGGTTGTCAAAAACGGGAAAGCCTATAGGCGTCTTATTACATCATACGAATTTACCGCAAATGGTGTGCTTGTCAATTCCGGTATCAATGACGGCGATACAATAGTGACAGCTGGCATGCAGAAGTTGTATTCCGGTGCAAATTGCTCTATATCAAACAGATGATAAAGAGAAATCACATATTATCGGCGATGCGCAGCCACAATATCATCTTTTTTATTGTGGTATGTTTAGTGATATTCGGAATTTACGGGTTGACACAGATGAACAAGGATGAGTTTCCGCAGTTCACCATTCGCCAAGGCGTGGTTGCGGCAATCTATCCTGGGGCATCGGCGCAGGAAGTTGAAGAGCAGGTGACAAAGCCTCTGGAGCGTTTTTTGTTCACATACGCCGAGATTGACAAGGAGAAGACGTACTCCGTGACCGAGAACGGTATTGTGTATGTTTTCGCAGAGTTGAGGACATCAGTTGAAGACAAGGATGGCGCTTGGTCGAAGATACGACATGGATTGCAGCTTTTCAAGAAGAGCTCGTTGCCAGCGGGTGTACTTGAGGTTGTTGTGGTTGACGACTTCGGGAACACATCGTCAATGCTTCTAACCGTTGACTCACCGGATCGCACGCCGAGAGAACTTGAGGATTATGCTGAACAGCTCTGCGACAGACTGCGGAAAATCCCTGAAATGGGTAATATAAAGATTCTCGGCAAGCAGAATGAGGAGATAGCTGTCATTGTTGATCAAGAGAAGTTAGCATCGTATGGCATCAGTCAGCGCACGCTGTTGGTTGAGCTGGCCGCCCAGGGCTTCCGCACTATCGGAGGAAACATGGAGAGCGATGACGGCGAGGCCCTGATCCACGTCACTATTCCATACCAGTCGGAGTACGAAATAGGCGAACAGATAGTGTATGCGGACCCTCAAGGCAATATCATCAAGCTTCGCGACATTGCCAAGATAGAGCGCCGGTATGCAAAACCCGACAGTTACATCAAGTATAACGGGACTCCCACAGCACTCATTTCCATGGAGATGGCACCTGGCAACAACATAGTGGCTTTCGGTAAGAAGGTGGAAAAGGAAATCAACAAGTGCCTCAAAACCTTGCCGCCAGACGTGTCGATGCATAAAATTACAAACCAGCCTCATGTGGTTGACAAGTCTGTAAGGTCGTTTTTGCGTGATTTAGTGTTCTCCATACTGGTTGTGATAGCTGTCATGTTGCTGCTATTCCCGTTGCGCACCGCACTTGTGTCGGGCTCCGGCGTGCCCGTGTGCACCGCTGTCACTATGGGCCTGATGTATATCTGCGGCATCGAACTGAACACCGTGACACTCGCCGCTCTGATTGTCGTATTAGGTATGATTGTTGATGACTCTGTCATCGTGATTGACGGCTATACCGACTATCTGCAGCAGGGCTACTCAAGATGGTACTCAGCTGTTTACAGCACTAAATCTCTGTTTGTGCCGATGTCTCTCGCAACATTGGCAATCTCCGGAATGTTCTTCCCGATGACCCGCATTATTACCGGCCCATTAGGTGACTTTGTGCAACTTTTCCCATGGACTGTAACATTCGCACTTGTATGTTCTATATTCTATGCTGTGTGGATAATTCCTTATCTGTCAACTGTTTTCATTAAAAGAAACAAGGATGGCAAGGCACCAAATAAATTTGAGGAGGCCCAGAACAGATTTTTTGTACTGTTGCAGAATTTCTACGAGAAGGTCTTGAAAAGATGTTTTGCACACCCTTATGTGATCCTTGGCATTGCTTTCGGAGCAGTGTCGCTGGGAGTCTTCCTTTTTACAAGACTGCAGATCCAGATGTTGCCCAAGGCCGACAGAAATTGTTTTGCTGTGGAGATGCACCTCGCTGAAGGCAGCTCCTTAGACCAGACTGCAGACATAGCCGACAGTATGGAGCACATCCTCCGCACTGACCCGCGGGTGGAGTCTGTAACCTCTTTCATCGGTTGTTCCTCGCCCAGGTTCCACGCAACCTACGCCCCGCAAATGGCACACAAGAACTACGCTCAGTTCATAGTGAACACAACATCTGAAGAAAACACCCTTAAAATAATCAGAGAACTTGGCCCTAAATACGAATATCACTTCCCTAATGCCTATATTCGTTTTAAACAAATTGACTATCAAGCTGTTAAAAATCCTGTTGAGGTTCTTGTATCTGGTAGTGATTTTGATGATATGAAACTTGTGGCTGACACTCTGAAGTCATTCATGAATTCCTTGCCAGAGCTCACTTGGGTTCATTCAGACATGGACGAAACTTCCCAAAATATTAAAATCACCCTCAAAAGCGATGAAGCCTCGCGATTGGGTGTGACACAAAGTATGCTTTCATTGTATCTATCATCCGTAATCAAAGGGCAGAGTCTTACAAATGTTTGGGAAGGCGACTACAGGGTGCCGGTAAATCTGTACACACAAAAAGATGATGATCATTTTAATTTTATTGATCTTGCTGATTATCAAATACCTACATCGTTGCCAGGGGTTTGGGTTCCGCTAAGGCAGGTTGCCGATATCGGTCCCGAATGGCAGGATGCCGTCATCAATCGCCGCAATAGTATCCGCACTATTACCGTGGGTTCTGACTTGAAGTATAACCAGAGCCAGCCAAAAGTGATGGATAAGATTTACGATTTTGTAGAGAAGAGTGTTGAACCTAACCTGCCAGATGGAGTGGAGATTTCATACGGTGGTCTTACAAGTGCGAATGACTCTGTGATTCCGCAAATCATACTCAGTTTCATAGCCGCCGTTTTAGTGCTTTTCATCTTCCAACTATACCATTTCGGGAAGCTCGACATAGTTTTCCTGACACTTTCAGCGAGCCTTATCTGCATCTTCGGCGCGTGTCTCGGATTGTGGATTTTCCAGTTGGATTTCAGTATAACAGCGGTGTTGGGGGTCGTGAGTTTAATAGGCATTATTGTCAGAAATGCCATCATTATGTTCGAATATGCCGAAGATTTGAGGAATAACAAGCATAAAAGTGCAAAAGAGGCCGGCTTTGAGGCTGGAAAACGCAGGATGCGACCTATTTTCCTGACCTCTGCGACCACCGCGCTCGGCGTTGTTCCTATGATTATCGCCCACACATCGCTCTGGATGCCGATGGGTGTTGTTATCTGTTTTGGCACCATTTTCTCTCTTCCACTTGTAGTCACAGTCCTGCCTGTTGCATATTGGCAAATCTTTAAGTGATAATTGGTGGTCCAACACTGCGATAACTTTTGTATTTTTGCACCCGTTTTCAAGAATTACACAATTATCAAAATATGGAAAGAATTTCAAAGAGAGTGCTTGATATGCCGGCTTCTGAAACATTGGCCATGACCGCATTGGCACGTGAATTAAAAGAGAAAGGTCAAGACGTTATCAGTTTGAGTATTGGAGAACCAGATTTTAACACTCCAGACGAAGTGAAAGAATATGCAAAACAGGCTATAGACGATAACTTCACACATTATCCGCCAGTCCCTGGCTATGCTGATTTGTTGAAAGCCATCAGTAATAAGTTCAAAAGAGACAACAACCTTGATTACACCACGCAGCAGATAGTGGTGTCAACAGGCGGAAAGCAGGCCATCTATCAAACTGTGATGGCTTTGGTAAATCCTGGTGACGAAGTTATAATCCCGACTCCTTACTGGGTTTCATACAGGGCAATAGCACAGATGGCAGAGGCAAAGGTCGTTTATATACCTGCAAAGATGGAGAACGACTTCAAGATTACAGCCGAGCAACTTAGAACAGCGATAACACCAAAAACCAAGTTGATGATGTTCAGCAGTCCTTCAAACCCGACAGGAATGATCTATTCGAAGGAAGAGTTGCGTGCGATTGCAGAAGTCGTGGCAGAACATCCTCAGATGATGATCATGTCTGACGAGATTTATGAGCATATCAATTTTGTCGGCGGACATGAAAGCATAGCCCAGTTTGATTTCATCAAGGATCAGGTTGTTACTGTCAACGGTGTAGCCAAAGGTTTTGCCATGACAGGATGGCGCATAGGTTTTATAGGTGCTCCTGTTGAGGTTGCCAAAGCTTGCAACAAGTTGCAGGGTCAGATCACATCGGCAACGGGCTCTATATCGCAGCGCGCTGCCCTCAAGGCTATGGAAATGGATCCTAAAACCTCTGAAGATATCATCAATATGCGCAATATCTTCAAAAAACGCCGCGATTTGGTCTATGGATTGCTGAAGGAAATACCAGGCTTTGAGGTTAATTTACCCCAAGGTGCCTTCTATTTCTTCCCAAAAATCAGCTCTTTGTTCGGAAAGAATGTACCTGCAGACTCCCAATTTGCAAAGCAGTACAACAAAACAAAAATCGAGAACTCTACAGATTTAGCGTTCTATCTGCTGCTTGATGCAAGCGTTTCTACCGTTCAGGGCACTGCATTCGGTGATGACGACTGTATCCGTTTGTCTTATGCTACATCAGAAGACAACTTGAAGGAAGCTTGTCGCAGAATTAAAGAAGCTGTTGAAAAATTGAAATAAATAGTTTTTTTAATCGTTATAGTAAATGTAATTTTACAGAATAAAGAATTGTAACACCATAACTAAGAAGATGTTAAGAACTCATACATGTGGCGAGCTGACGCTTGACAATATTCAGCAGACGGTAACACTGAGTGGCTGGATTCAGAAAATCCGTCATTTAGGAGGAATGATATTCATAGACTTGCGTGACCGTTATGGTATCACACAGTTGGCTTTCAATCACGAAGAACGCCCTGAACTTTGCGAGCAGGCCGAAAAGCTTGGCCGTGAATGGGTGATCCGCGTCACAGGTAAAGTGATTGAACGCTATAGCAAAAACAAGAATATCCCAACGGGCGACATTGAAATTGAGGTCCACGAGTTGGAGGTGCTCAACGAATCTGAGGTTCCGCCTTTTACCATTGAGGATGAATCTGACGGTGGTGACGAACTTCGCATGAAGTACCGCTACCTTGACATCCGCCGCAATCCGGTGAAAAACAACCTCATCTTCCGCCATAAACTCGGTCTGGAGATCAGAAAATATCTCAGTGACCATGGGTTCCTTGAGATTGAGACTCCGTTCTTGGTGAACAGCACTCCAGAAGGCGCCCGCGACTTTTTGGTGCCATCACGAATGAACCCGGGTGAGTTCTATGCTCTTCCACAATCGCCGCAGACCCTCAAACAGCTGCTGATGATTGCCGGCTGCGACCGGTATTTCCAGATCGTGCGCTGCTTCAGAGATGAAGACCTGCGCGCCGACCGCCAACCTGAATTCACACAAATCGACTGCGAAATGTCGTTCATTGAACAGGACGACATCCTTAACCTCTTCGAAGGCCTCGTACACCATATCTTCAAGACATTCAAGAATATGGAGCTCGGAAAATTGGAGAGAATGACATGGAACGATGCCATGAAGTATTATGGTTCAGACAAGCCTGACGCCCGTTTCGACATGCGTTTTGTTGAACTTAACGACCTTCTGCAGCACAAGGATTTCAAAGTCTTCAATGAAGCCGAACTGATTATCGGTATCAAGGCTGAGGGCTGCGGCGGATATTCACGCAAGCAAATCGACAATCTTACGGAGTTTGTGAAGAGCCCGCGTGTGGGTGCTGCTGGTATGGTTTACATTCTCTGCAACCAAGACGGATCTTTCAAGTCCTCTGTTGATAAATTTTACGACCAAGATGATCTGAAAAAGGTTGCGGAGCGTTGTAATGCCAAGGCCGGTGACATGATACTCATACTCTCAGGCAAGGCCATGAAGACGCGCAAACAGATGTGTGAGTTGCGCCTTGAGATGGGTAATCGTTTAGGTTTGAGAAAGGCTGGTGAATATAAGGCTATGTGGGTCGTTGACTTCCCGTTGTTGGAGTGGGACGAGGAGACCCAACGCTACTATGCTATGCACCATCCCTTCACAGCTCCCAAACCGGAGCATGAGGGCTGGCTCGAAGAACGTCCGGGAGAAGTGCTTGCCAATGCATACGATCTCGTTATCAACGGTTCGGAAATTGGCGGCGGCTCCATCCGTATCCATCGCCCAGAACTGCAAAAACGTATGTTCAAGGCACTGAATTTCACTGAAGAACAGGCTCAAAGCCAGTTCGGATTCCTTATCAACGCCTTCAAATATGGAGCTCCTCCTCATGGTGGCATCGCCTTCGGCTTCGACCGCCTCTGTGCTGTGTTGAGCGACAGCGACAGTATCCGCGACTTTATAGCATTCCCGAAAAACAACGCAGGCCGCGACACTATGCTCCCTGCCCCGACTCCTATTGACGAAAAACAGCTTGAAGAACTCAATATTAAACTCGATTTAAAAAACAATAATGGAAAATAATAACAAATACAACGCTTTCAGTCTCCTTGAGTTCATCTGGAAGTGGCGCAAATGGTTCCTGATCATTTGCGCCGCCACCTTCGTGGTGTCGGCTGGTTGCTCAATGTTGGTGAGACCACGCTTCAAATCCACGGCGGTAATATACGCACCGCGCACAAGCTCCGTGGCCAAAATCCTTCTTAATGAACAAAACTACAACGAACGCCTCGATATGCGCGCCCTCGCCACCGTTGACGAGACAGAACAGATGATGGCCTTCCTGAACTCCGTGGCTATCAAGGATTCTCTGATAAAAAAATACGATTTGGCTAAATATTACGATATTGACCTTTCCAAAAAAGGCGGCCAAACCAAGTTGTATAAAACTATTACTAATAATTTCGTTGTAAAACGTACAGATTTGGGCTCTATCTCTGTTTCCGTTGTGGATTGGGACCCTCAAATGGCATATAATATGACTGTTGATGTGGTGGGTTGGCTCGACTCGGTTAAGAACAATGTCGAGAAAGAACGCCTCATGGCTTCGTATCAAGACCTTGTAAGACAGCTGGATTCCATAGACAAAGAGGTGGCCCGCGTTGATGATACCATCTCTGAAATAATGAAACACGGTGTTTTCAATGTCGAAAACCAATCTGAAAGATATACACAACAGTATGCGATCGCTGTTGCACAAGGCAATAATGCCGCAATGAACCGCATTCGCAGCGAAATGGACACCCTGGCAAAATATGGCCCTAAACTTACCGAACTCCTTGAAACTGAATATAACTTCAGCCAGTATCATGCACTTGTGAAACAGAAAATGCTTGATGCTCAATTGGATATGCAAACATCAGTACCCGTGAAGTTCGTTATTGACCAACCTTTCAAGGCTGATAAAAAGTTCTATCCAAAAAGATCAGTTATTGTTTTAGTGTCCACCGTATGCGCTTTCTTTTTAACATTGATTGTGCTCCTATTTGTTGAAAAAATTGACAAGAGAACCCCTGAAACATCTTCAAAGTCTTCTGAAGAGTTGCAGTAAACGGCAGATTATTGCCGTAGTTGTTGCAATAGCACTTATCTTGCTTAACGGTTTTGCAATTGTAAGGGAGATAAGTTTTTTGCCTATTGTGACTGCTGCAATAGTTGGTGGTTATATTGTGTTGTTTCACACCGATATTGCAGTTTATCTCACTGCTTTGTCAACCCCCTTCTCTGTAATTCTCAGTATCAAAGATGTCAACTTGGGCTTGTCACTCCCATCCGAAGCGCTGATGATATCCCTCACGGTGCTGTTTTTCTTCAGAATTCTTTACGATTTAAGGATAAAAAGGGACTTTTTATCGCATCCCGTCTCCATAGCGATTATGGTTTACCTTGCTTGGATGCTCATAACTTGCATCACAAGTGTGCAACCAGTCGTGTCTTTGAAGTTTTTTGCTTCCAAAATATGGTTTACCACGGCCTGTTACTGGATGTTTATGCAATTGGCCGAAGACGGATGGCAGAAAATAGTTGCCTACTTCGATTGCTATGCCGTGGGATTGGCAATTGTTGTGCTGATAACAACCTACAAGCACGCTCTCAGCGGCTTTGATGAACATTATGCCCATTGGGTTATGTCGCCTTTTTACAACGATCACACCGCTTACGGTGCCGCCCTGGGCTTCATGATACCTATTACCGTTGGCTTTGTCTTCTTGAAGGATTTAAAATTGTGGCTGAAGATCCTAAACGCTGTAATCTCCGTCATTCTTCTCGGTGGCTTCTATCTCTCTTTCAGCCGTGCTGCCTGGATTAGTCTTGTGGTTCCTGTAGGTGTGTTAATTATTCTTAAATTGAGGATAAAGTTGTCGTGGCTGATCGGTGCCGGACTGATAATAGGAGCCTCTTTGTTCTACTATGCCGACGACATACTGTACAAAATGAGCCGTAACAGCCAGGATTCATCCGGAAACTTGGTTGAGCATATCCAGTCTATGTCAAACATCAGCACCGACGCTTCCAATATGGAGAGAATAAACAGGTGGACTGCGGCTTTCGGCATGATTCGGGAGAAACCTTTGTTTGGCTGGGGACCAGGTACCTATCAATTTGAGTATGCCCCATATCAGCAAGCTCGCTACCAAACGATTATATCCACTGATTTCGGTGATGGCGGAAACGCTCATAGTGAATATATAGGGCCTTGGGCCGAGACCGGTTTCTTAGGAATGCTGACTGTGATAGGACTTATGGTTGTTGTGCTTTTTTACGGCATTAAAACCTATCTCTATTCTCCTGACAAAAATCTGAAATTGCTCTCCTTGATAATGACATTAGCCTTGATAACGTATTATATTCATGGTGTTTTTAACAATTTTTTAGACACTGACAAGTTGTCGCTATTGTTCTGGAGCGCTATGGCGGTTATTGTGGTCTGCAACACTAAAATGCAAAACTTGAAGTCAGGTTTTTAAATTATAAAGTGTACCTTTGCGCTTTATAATTTTGGAAATGTGATGAAGAAGTATTTGTTTTTAATTTTTGCATTAGTTGTTGTAAATCAGTGCTTTGCACAATGGATTTCTGAAGGGAATAACCGACTTTACACATTGTCGATGTTGGCTGAATCAGCTCCAGATGCAGTCTCTGCCGGCAATGATGGGTCCTATACAATCAGTCAGGATATAACAATTTCCCAAACTGACACACTGTTGCTTGAGAATTCAGCATCTTCCATCCAAGTCAATCCTTCAATAAAGATTCTCGTCAATGGAACACTTCAAACCGAGAACAGAAACACCACTTTGAACATTATCGGTGATTCACAACCAGACAACCACTTTTCTGTTACATTTGATAGCGCCTCTGCAAATGTCATTGAAAATGTAAAAATAAGTGAGTGCTATCGTATTTTAATGATTAACAGTGATGTAATAATTAAGAAATGTGAATTTCTGAACTTCTCGAACCATGTTATCAGTTATATGAACTGCAATCCCCTAATCCAAGATTGCTTTTTTCATGATAATGCGGCTTGCGCTATACAGTCTGCGGTAAACACCGACGGATGCCCGAAAATCATCAACAATCGTTTTTTCAACAATGTGACATCCAACAGCAACAATCCGCAGATTAACATCGGTCCCGGAACTTCCGACACCATTGTTATTTCCGGAAACCTTATCGAAGGCCTAAACAGCGACAAGTCTGGTGGTATTGGGATTGCAAATCTCTATAATCCTAGTGTCACTAATATCATCCTGAAGGACAATATAATCAAAAACAACCGCTACGGATACACTCAAAATGGTTATAGAATATCTTCTCAAATCATTAATAATCAAATAATTGACAATTATTTAGAGACTATTCCGAACAATGGTGGCAGCGGAATAAGCATATATGGTTATGATCAATCAAATGCGGCAAAGCTGCGTAATAATTTGATAACCGGAAATTTGTGGGGTGTCACAGCTATATATTATAACGACATAGACATGGGTACTGAAGATGATTTCGGATACAATGTAATCTATGACAATTGGAACAGCGGGAAAGAGTATGAACTCTTCAATAATTCAAACTCAGATATTTCGGCTGTTGGTAACTATTGGGGACATGATAATGCCGATCATGTGGAAAATGTGATATATCACAAGACAGATTCTGCAATATATGGCATGGTCAATTACTTGCCAATCTATGTTATAGAACCTTCAATTACAAGTTTTTCGCTTTTGAAGGAGGATAATCCATGTTTGGAGTCTGATGTTTTTGGCTCTTTTTCTGCTGAAAACGACACAATCTTTTTGCATATTGTGGAATTATCATCTTCAGCCATAACGAATCTGAAACCAAGAATTACAGTGCCTTATGGAGTGATGACCGATCCGGATGGAGCAGAAAGCATCAATTTTGAGACCCCCTTTGTTATAACAGCTTCCACACCTCATCAGACAACCAAGGGGTATGTGGTGGTGGCTGATTTCGCATTGTCTGTGAACAATCACGAGGAGAGTGGGTTCAACATATTTCCTAATCCTATCGTTTCCAACAGTTTCATGGTAGAAAGTTCGAAGATAAAGGATTATGTTTGGACAATATATTCAATGGATGGAAAAACAGAGCTCAGTGGGGTTGTTAAGCCAGGAAGCAACAATATTGATGTTGCGAAAATATCTTCAGGAGTTTATATTTTGGAGATAAAGGATGGAAAAGAGAGTTACACCAATAAAATAATCATCAAATAATTCAAGAAAATGAGGCGACATCTGACACTATTTTTTCTTTTGTTTACTATTATTTGCGCATCAGCCCAGAAAGATTTCAGGGATGTTACATTGCCTATAGACGAGCGTGTTGAGATATTGTTGCAGCAGCTCACATTGGATGAGAAGTTGGGCTTTTTGGAGCACAGCAACCAAGCTGTTGAGCGCCTCGGGATTCCTGCTTACAGCTGGTGGAATGAGGCCTTGCACGGTGTTGCGCGCAACGGATTCGCCACAGTTTACCCGATGCCTATAGCATTGGCGGCAACTTTTGACGAGGATGCAGTTCAGGATATGTTCCAATTAGTGGGTTATGAAGCCCGCATGAAGTATTATGAATCACAGAGCAAAGGCCAATATGGTGACAACACGGGCCTGACCTTTTTTGCACCCAACATCAATATTTTCAGGGATCCGCGTTGGGGCAGGGGAATGGAGACTTTCGGCGAAGACCCTTACCTCACCGCGCGTATGGGCGCAGCGGTTGTAAACGGACTGCAGGAAAAGCTGAACGGCAGATACAAGACTTTGGCGTGTATCAAGCATTTTGCCGTTCACAGCGGCCCAGAAGCCGACCGTCACTCTTTCGATGCCTCCGTCAGTGGCCGTGCATTTCACACTACTTATCTTCCGGCTTTCAAATATATTGTCAACAATACTGATGTCAGTATGGTGATGTGCGGTTATAACCGTCTTAACGGTGTGCCTTGCTGCACCAATGACAACCTGTTAGTGAATATTTTGCAGAATCAGTGGGGTTATGACGGCCTGTTTGTTACAGATTGTTGGGCTCTCAACGACTGTTGGGAGCGCGACACGGTGATACCGCGCCATGAAACTCACGAGACTGCTGCTGACGCCGCCGCCGCTGCCTTCGGCTCCGTGATTGATTTGGAGTGCGGAAGCGGCTTGAACGCCCTTAAAGAGGCTGTTGAACAAAATCTCATCGGCATCGAACATATCGACCAACATGTCTTCAAGGTGCTCAAAGCCCGATTTCTGTTAGGCATGTTCGACCCAATCCAGCCATTCAACAAAAAAGTTGATTCTGCGCTGTTTGAGAATAAAGCTTTGGAAATGGCCCGAAAAAGCATAGTTCTTCTGAAAAACAACGGGATATTGCCAGTAGATGTTAAAAATTATAAAAGAATTGCCATCCTTGGACCTAATGCGGCCGATTCTGTTATGCTTTGCGGCAATTATAACGGCACACCGAGAAATGCTGTCACAATCTACGAAGGCATCACACAATATATACAGTCTCTTCCCAAAAAAGAAAGACCAGCCATATACTTTGACACAACATGTCACCATGCAGATGTGAAATATCGCCTGCCACGAGATTTCGACAAGAATATTGCAAAATGCGACCTTATTATTTTTGTGGGCGGACTTTCTCCTGAGTTGGAAGGCGAGCAACTCGATGTTGAGATTGACGGATTTCATGGTGGAGACAGAACGAGTATTGAACTGCCGCGTATCCAAGAGGGTATGCTGATGAAGCTTAAGAGCACCGGTAAACCGGTAGTGTTTGTGTTGTGCTCTGGCGGCGCCGTTGCCTTGGATTGGGAAAATGACAAGTTAGATGCTGTCATGGAAGCATGGTATGGCGGACAGGCCACAGGAACGGCCGTTGCAGATGTGATTTTCGGCAAAGTGAATCCAAGCGGCAAATTGCCGGTAACTTTTTATAGCTCAAGTAATTATCTTCCTCCTTTTGAAAGCTACGAGATGGAACATCGCACTTATCGTTTTATGACAGAAAAACCGCTTTATCCTTTTGGATACGGTTTGAGCTATACAAATTTTGAATACTCAGACGCAAAATTTGAGCCTAAATCACAGATATTTCGCATGAAAGTTAAAAACGTTGGAGAATTTGATGGCGAAGATGTGGTTCAAGTTTATATCACTAACAAAAGCGACAAAAAGAGCCCTGTGAAGACTCTTGTAGGCTTCAAAAGGGTGAAGTTGGCCAAGGGCGAATCAAAAATTGTGAATTTCAGGATTGACGACCAATTCTTTGAGACATTCAGTGATGAATACCAACGCTTCGACAGGATACCCGCCACTTTTGAAATTTCGTTTGGTTCCAAGAAAATAGAGGTGACAATGTAGGCAGGATTTTATTTTCCCGTCAAACCTTCATTAAGAATTTTTGTTGCGGCTGTCCAGTCGTAGTTTTCGTGCACAAAGCTGTTTCCGTTGCTGGAAATAGTGTTGTAATAGTCTTCATCGGAGAGCAGTCGTAGTACTTCTTCGGCAAATTGCAGCTTTGTGGTGCATTGTATAAGGCATTCTTTACTTGGAGCTATGGCCTTTGCCGCAAGTGGGGATGTTATGCAAGGGAGTCTCATTGCCATGGCTTCCAAAAGTTTGTTCTGCAGGCCGGTGCCCAGCCGCATGGGAGCGATGAATATTTTCGACTTGGCATAGCAATCAGCCATTGAATCCACCCATCCAGTTACAGTAACATTGTCGTTTTGCAGCGCGCGTACTTTCGGGGCCGGATTGGCACCTGCGATCATTATCTTGATGTCTGGGCGTGCTTTTTGTAATTCGGGCAGAATCTCCTTGCAGAGAAATAACGCAGCGTCAACGTTTGGTGGATAGTTCATGTTTCCTGAAAATATCAGGTCAAACTCTTTCTCTTTTTTGTCCTTTTCCGTGAATTTTGAAAAATCAACACCATTAGGGACGATTTTAATCTCGTGTTTCATAGGGTGTTTGATCAAATCCCTGTCAATTCCTGTGATCATGGTTTTGCAGTCAAAATCGTCAAAAATCTCAACTTCGTATCTTGCAATTCGGTTTGCCTCCATTTTCATCAGTTGTTTTACAGGGAACACAGCCTTCTCTGAACGACGTTCCATCCCTTTTGAAAAGGCGTCCTGATAATCGATAGTCTTCTTGATCTTGCTGTTGCGAACATATTCAGCCATTCTGAACAGTTGGCAGTATATCCTGTCAGGGTTGACTGATTTAATGATTTTGTCTATTTTTTTGTGATTTTTGTTGCTGTAAAAATATCCGCATTGGATTGGCAGTCCCTTGAAAAATGCACCAACCATGTTGAGTATGCTGCGTATAGTGTTTTGCTTCAGGAAGTGGATTTCTTTACAATATGGAGCCAATTCCTTGAATGCTTCATCAGGGATTTCACTATGATAAAGGGCGATTAGATAGATATCGTGCCACTTCGACAGCTCTCTGATTTGATAGAAAGCTCTCAATTTGTCTCCCTTTTCCAAAGGGAAGGGTATCCTTGATAAAACCACCAAAATCTTCATAGACACATATCTCTGATTAACAAAATTATTTCATATCATACCATTCCGGATGAGCGTGCGGTAAATCCTCCAAGTTGAATTGCCCTTTTTTATATCCTTGAAAACCATGGTATTGCGATAGGATGTATTCCATATCTTTCTCATAATCACCTGTTGGTTGGAAAATCTCCATGATTCCGCAAGTGCGTGTTTTGTAGTCGATGTAGCCTAAACTGACAGGCACTCCAGCCTCCATTGCTATTTGGTAAAAACCGCGTTTCCATTTGTCAACTCTCTTGCGGGTGCCTTCCGGACAGATTATCAGGGTTATCCTGTCTCTCTTTTTTATAAGGTCGGCAGCATAACTTGTGAAGTTCCTGATATGTTTTCTGTCTATAGGTATTCCTCCTAATTTCTTGAGAATCAGATTTAAGGGAAAGAAGAAGAACTCTTTTTTTATTATTGTTGAAGCGTGAAGGTCGTAGTGTCTCATTGCCGACAATCCTATGATGAAGTCCATTATGGAGGTGTGCGGTGCCATCATGAGCACGCTTTTTTTGACGGTTCCTTCCGGATTTGGATATGGAATCGGTTTTACTCTGTATATGTATTTGAATAGGAATTCACTGAAAGTCATCTTGTTAAATTTTTGATTATGAAATTGTTATCTTCAAAAAAGCCAATTGTTTCGCATCCCATTCTGAGTGCTCTGTTGTCAGGCAAGTGCCCAACGGGAACATTGAAAATCACAGGATAGTCGTATTCTTTGCAATAATCAGACACGATTTCCATGGCGTTTTTCCCGAAAGGTATTGTGTTGTCGTGCATCTGACTCAGATGTCCAACCAATAAAGCTTTAAGATTTTTTAACTTTTCATTACGCTTGAGATTAAGCATCATTCTGTCGATATGGTACAGATATTCGTCCAAATCTTCAATTAGAAGCACTTTTCCGTCGGTGTCTATATCAGAAGGAGAACCGAGTAATGAATAAAGAACGGATAGATTACCTCCGATTAATTGTCCGGAAAACTCACCTGTTCTTGACAAATAATCAGGAGCAATCTTGTAGGAGAGGGCATTGCCGCATAGAGCGTCCAAGAAGGAGTTATTTGCTTCATTGTCAGTATTTTCGTCTTGAATATTGATAGGCATTGTGCAGTGTAGGGTGGCAATGTCTAAGTTTTGAGCTATATGGCTGTGGAACACAGTTATGTCGCTGTATCCGCAAATCCATTTCGGTTTTTTTGAGAACTTGTCAAAGTCGAGCAAGTCGATAATTCTTGCCGAGCCATATCCGCCACGGGCGCACCAAATAGCCTTAACCTCATCATTGTCAATAAGATACTGAAGATATTCGGCTCGTTGGTTGTCGTTGCCTGCGAATTGATTGCAGTATGCAAAAAGTCTCTCGTCATAAAAAACGTTAAAACCATTCTGTTTTAGCCACTGTTCTGCAAAGAAAATTTCCTCTTTGGAGATTTTCCGAGCGGGTGCAGCTATTGCTACAGTGTCGTTTTTTCTTAAAAATGGCGGGACTTTCATAGTGTGATGTTGTTTTTGTGTAATAATTCTTGGGTCATATCTCTCAGAAGAGTCCTTGCCGCCACATTGTCATAGAATTTTCTGTTATGTTCAGCAATTTTACATTTCTTGATGATTTTCCCGGTGGTGGTTGCAAATTCCGGATTCAAAGCAGCGGCAATCATGGAGGCTGCACCCTGTTCAGGCGTGTTGATAAACGGGCGGAAAAACCAGTCGCAGAGCTTGTCGGCGACCGCGTTGTCGAGGCGTATGATGTTAGTGCTCACTATGTCAGGATCGGCCACGTTAAATGTGATTCCGTCATTTTCCCAAGCTTCGGATGCGTCCAACATGAAATAATAGAGTGCTAATTTTGAGTTGCCGTAAGAAAAAAAACGGTTGTATTTTCTCGGAGTCTTGGGGGTGAAGAAGTCCGGTTTGATTCTGCCGAGGTAATAGGCGATGGATATCATGCTCACTATTCTTGTGCCGTTGACCATCACAGGGCGTAGCAGGTTGGTGAGCGTATAGTGGCCTAAATAGTTGACGGCAACGGTGTATTCAACGTTGTTGGCGCTCGTTTTGCACTTGCTTGAAAGGACGCCGGCATTGTTAAGAAGAATATTCAAAGTTGGGAATTGTGATTTAAAATCATCGCAAAAACGCACAACCGACTGAAGGTCTGCGAGATCTACCTGCATCAAGTGGATATTTGAGCCTGTTTCCTTGCAGATAGCATCCCTAACGGGGCGCGCAACCTCTGTGTCGTAGCAAGCCATCACAACATCGTAGCCCTCTTTGGCGAGGGCACGGGTGTGAATCCTGCCCATTCCGCCGTCAGCGCCTGTGATTAAGGCTATCCCTTTCTTTGAACCACCTTCCGTCATAAACTACTCCTGTTCACAAATCAGTCTATGTTCTACTATCCTCATGGAATCCAGGCTGGAGACTTCCTCCTTGTTGAAATCCTCGCAAAGACCTTTGGTGTGGTTTGCAACAGTGTCAACGCTGACCATGATAAGCGAGTCGTTTTCCATGACTTTGTTTGTCGAGTAGCATCTGCAGTCTTTCATGCCGCAGCCTGTCAAAAATATGATTGCAACTGCGAAGAAAGATGTCTTGATTATGATATTCTTCATTTCTCTTTTATTTTTTTGAAAAAGCTAATGCGTAAAGTTTAATCTGTTTAATCATAGAGGCCAATCCGTTGGAGCGGGTGGGGGAAAGATGGTTCTTCAAGCCGATTTTGTCAATATAGGAGAGATCGTTGTCGAGGATTTCTTGTGGAGTGTGGCCCGACAATACCTTTATCAGGATGTTTACAATTCCTTTTGTGATGATGGCATCGCTGTCGGCAGTGAAAAATATCTTCCCGTCATTGAAATCGGGATGCAGCCAGACCTGCGACTGGCATCCGCTTATAAGAAACTGTTCTGTCTTGTATTGTGGGTCGATGGCCGGCAGTTCCTTGCCTATCTCGATGATGTAGTTGTACTTGTCCATCCAGTCATCGAACATTTCAAACTCACTGATCAGAGCCTCTTCGGCCTCTTTCATTGTACTCATAATATATTCTATTTGATGTTTTTTTCTGTGTTTTCTGTGTTTTTTTGAATATCCTGCTTATGCTCTTTCTGCCAGGTTGTCATCAGAGGCATCAGAGGTGAAATTGTGCGGTAGGCCACAGACTGCTGCTTTGTCTCCTGTTTAATGACAACGTTGTTCTTGTCTGTATTGTCAACAAAGTAGAAGATTACAGTGAAGACCACCACAACTTTCAGCACCCCGAAAATCACTCCGAGCGCTTTGTCGATGAATTCAGAGAATACGGGCTTCAGCATTCTTTTAAGCACACCGCCCAAAAGATTGACCAACAATAGAATCACCACAAAACACAACAGGAAAGATATGGGTTTAGCCAACTCTTTTCCTGTTAGCCAGACTGTGACGAGGTCGGAGAACTTAAAGGAGATAAAAACTCCCAAAAACAGTGCGCAGAGGGATATCAGTTCTTGCAGGAAACCATTTTTCAGACCTTTATATGCGAACCAGCAGGCCGGAATTAAAACTAACCAATCTATCCAATTCATTGTTGTTTGTTTTTTAGTCGTTGAACAAGGGGTTGAGCGAATATAAAATCGTTAAGCTTTTGGTTGTCGGAAGTAAGGACATTGTCGCTGTTGCCGTTCCATTCGAGGAATCCGTTATAGATGAAGGAAATAGTTTCACCTATGGTGATTATGGAGTTCATGTCGTGGGTATTGACGACTGTGGTGGTGGTGAAGTCGTGGGTGATTTTCACTATCAGTTCGTCAATCAGAAGTGATGTTTTCGGATCGAGGCCTGAGTTAGGTTCATCGAAAAAGAGGTATTTAGGGTTGCAGGCCAAGGCGCGGGCTATGGCTGCGCGCTTCTTCATGCCGCCGCTGAGCTCCGAGGGAAACAGCTTGTTGACATTGTGCAAATCAACGCACTCCAAACAGAAATTCACCCTGTCGGCCTTCTCGCTCTCCGACTGTTGCGTGAACATATCTAATGGAAAAGCCACATTTTCTTCAATGGTCATCGAATCGAACAGGGCCGAGCCTTGGAACACCATGCCCATCTCTGTGCGAAGCTTCTGTTTCTCAACCTCCGGCATGTCGTGGAATTCACGGCCGCTGTACAACACTTTGCCCTCTTCAGGCTTCAGAAGGCCTACAAGACATTTCATCAGCACCGTTTTGCCTGAGCCGGAACGTCCTATTATGAGGTTAACCTTCCCCTCTTCAAACTTGGTGTTTATGTTGTGGAGAATCTGCTTCTCACCGAAAAACTTTGAAACGTTGTTGACTTCAATCATCTTTACAGCATTATGTTAGTGATAACCACGTTGAGAACCAATATGATGAAACTTGACACGATGATGCCTTGCGTGCTCGCCTTGCCCAATTCCAGTGCGCCGCCCTCTATCTTGTAACCATAAAAAGATGCCACCGTTGACATGATAAACGCAAATATGCACGTCTTTGTCAGGGCATACACAACATCATAGACCCTGAAACAATAGGTCAAACCGTCAATGTAGTTGTATGTTGACACACAATCGGTGATCCACACTGTGATAAAGCCGCCAAGAAGGGCGAAGGCGATACTGAAGACGCAGAGTACAGGGTTTACAATTACCGAAGCAAGAACTTTAGGAAGAATCAGGTGCGATGCCGGATTTATACCCATAACTTCCAGAGCGTCAATTTGTTCTGTAACCCTCATGCTTCCTATTTCTGCCGTGATCCTCGAGCCTATGTTACCCACAAGCAAAAGACTGATGATTGTGGGACAAAGTTCCATCACAATGGAGGTTCTGGCCGTGAACCCGACAGTCCATGATGGTATCCAGCTGCTCTCAATCTGGAGGGCAGTCTGCAATGTGATAACGCTTCCCATGGCGATAGAGACAATGCAGACAATCAACATTGAGCCTATTCCCATGGCATCCATCTCAAAAACCCATTTTTTCAGGAACACCGACCATTTGGCCGGTTTTGAAAAAACCTGTTTCAGGAAGATGAAATAATCACCTATTGTTATTAGTCCACGTCGAAGCATGGTGTCATCATTTAATAAATCAATCCTAATTCTAATTTTGCGGCCTCTGTCATGCGATCCATGGTCCAAGGCGGGTCAAAGGTGACGTCAACCACAACTTTGTTCACGCCTGGGATCATCTGCACGCGGGTCTGTACCTCCATTGGCAGGCTCTCTGCCACCGGACAGTTTGGAGCGGTCAGAGTCATCAGGATGTAAACATCATTGTTTTTGTTGACTTCCAACTTGTATATGAAACCTAATTCCCAAATATTGACAGGAATTTCCGGGTCATATATTGTGTTTAGTACTTCAATAACTTTAGTCTTCATAAAATATCAGTTAAGTGCTTTTTCCTTTAATGAATTAAAACCGTCGCCTAACGTTTCAGAGGCGTCTAATATTGTGAGAAACGCATTTGCGTCGATTTCGTGAATGTAATGTATAAGAATAGGGAGTTCTTTGCTTGAGATGGAGGTGAAGATGATTTTTTTCTCGTCGTGGTTATACATGCCTTCGCCTTTGAGGTAGGTGCCGCCGCGCCCCATCTCGTCCAAGATGCGCTGGCGTATCTCCTCGTATTTTTCAGAGATGATCAGGAGCGCTTTGTTGGATCTGAATCCGGCTATCACTTTGTCCATCACCACTCCGGTAACATAGATGACGAGCCAAGAATAGAGCGGGATGGTCCAGTCTTTGAATGTGGCTAACGCTGCCAGCACAATTGTAGAGTCAACCATTATGAGCAACGTTCCTAACGGTATGTGTTTCAGATATTTACCGAGTATCATTGCTATGATGTCGGTGCCGCCTGAGGTGGCGCGCGACTTGAAAATCAGTCCCAATCCCAAGCCTATGATCACGCCACCGAACAGTGCTAAGATGAAAACTGCAGACGGATCAGGAGTCATAGGGTCGTTTGGAAGGGCGATGAGAGGGGCATAACCGTAGATTTTTTCCCAAAATGAGATAAAGGTTGGCAGACTGATGACACCCACAAGGGTCTTGGCTCCGAATTTTGGGCCTAACCATAGTGTTCCTATCAAAAGGAGGGGCAGGTCCAAGCAGATGCCCGACAGGCCGATCGGGAAGTTGAACACGTGGTGGAGGATGATGGCGATGCCGTACACCCCGCCGGGCGCAAGCTTCAACGGTGATATGAATACAACAAATCCTATTGACATTATGAAGGTGCCTACCAGAATAAGAAGGTAGTTCTTCGCAATGTCCATTTTTTGTTTCTTCGTTAATGTATTGTGTTTTTCCTTTGCCATAATGTTTTTATTTTGTGACCACTCTCTTCAACAGGTTGGCTATCTCTCGCTTCATTCTGTTGATCTCACTAAGCTGGTAAAGCCCTATGTTTTCTTTCTCTTCTGTCAGGTCGCCGTCTTTGAGACGAAGTTGTATTTTGTCGGCGGCTGATTCTAACATCCGCAGTTTATAATTCAAGACCACATTCTGGACCATATTTTGTAGGATTCTTATGTTGTTACGTGAAGTGTGCGTGTAGATGTCGTATTTCTCTTTCCAGCGGCTGCTGTATTCTGGTTCGTCTTTGATGATATTGTTTATCACGAAGTTGCTTATTTCAGGGTCCTCGGAGTTGGTGAAATTCCTCAAAATCTGTTCTTGGTCGAGGATATATGAAGCCCAGTCGGTGTAAAGGTCGAAGATTTTCTGGAGTATGTCGTAGTGGAAGCTGACTTCCCCTTTAGAAATCTGGTTGCAAACGAACTGGTCGATGCGTATAGTGTCAGCGGTTTCCAGATTTTCGTTGTCAGCCACCAGGATTTCGTAGTTGCCATATACCAGCAGAAGAGCGAGGATGTCTTTCTCAGCTTCGAAAAGCAAGTCGGCTTGTTGAGGGGCTTGTTGTTGAGCAGTCTCGATGAGGTCTGGGACGGTGATGTTGGGTGTGGCCGGACCTGTTAGCACTGGACCTGAGGGTTGTTGAGCATCGCTGGAGCCCTGTTTTTTGATTTTGTTCCAGACGAATCTCCGCAAGTTCATGTTCAGGTCGTTCTCGGAGAGGCCGAACATTTTAGCGCACTCTTTCACATAGAAGGCGCGTTCGATATTGTCGGTGACGCAGCTGATGGAGTTGAGGATCTCGTTGACCATGGCAGCGCGTTTGATCGGGTCGGTGCCGGCATCTTCTGAGAGTATATCGGCTTTGAAGAGCAGAAAATCTTTTGATTCGTTAGTAAGATAGTCTTGTAACTCGCTGTCTCTGTGTTTTTTTGCAAAGGAATCCGGGTCTTCGCCGTCAGGGAGAAGGCATACGCGTATCTTCAGGCCGTGCTCTAAGAGCATGTCAATGCCGCGCATTGAAGCCTTGATGCCGGCCCGGTCGCCATCGTACAAGACGGTTATGTTTTTGGTGCGCTTTGAAAGCATGCGAATCTGGCCGGTGGTGAGAGAGGTTCCTGAAGATGCAACAACGTTCTCGATTCCTGATTCGTGCATGGATATAACGTCGGTATAACCTTCCACAAGATAGACGTTGTCTTTTTTGTGGATGGCGTTTTTTGCATAGAAAATGCCGTAAAGGGTGTCGCTTTTGTGATAGATGGCGTTTTCCCTGGAGTTGACGTACTTCCTCGGGTCCTTGGAGTCTTTCTTCAGGATGCGGCCGCCGAAGCCGATCACCTTGCCTGCGTCGTTCTGGATGGGGAATATCACACGGCCGCGGTAAATGTCGTAGAGTTTTCCGCTTTGCGACTTGCCAGTAAGGCCCAACTCTATGAGGTATTCCTCTTTGTAGCCCTGTTTCAGTGCCTCCTGTGTGAAACTGTCCCAGCTGTCGGGACAATAGCCGAGACGGAATTCATCGATGGTGGAGTCTTTGAAACCGCGCTCCTTGAGGTAGGCCATGCCTATAAGTTTGCCCTCTTCAGTGTTGCGAAGCTGGTCCATGAAATATTTCTCGGCGAATTCGTTAACCACCAGAAGACTTTCCCTCAACGAACGCTCCCTGCGCTCCTCGTCGCTCTCCGAACGCTCGTACTCAAGCTGGATGCTGTACTTTTTAGCGAGATACTCAATAGCCTCAGGATACGACATCTTCTCGTGCTCCATCAGGAACTTGACCGAGTTTCCGGCCGCGTCGCACACGAAACACTTGTATATGCCGAGCCTTGGACTGACATGCATTGAGGGGTTCTTGTCATCGTGGAAAGGACAAATGCCAACGAAATCGCGACCCTGTTTGCGCAGGGAAACGAAGTCGCCAACCACCTCTTCTATCTGTGCTGCGGCCAATACACTCTCTATCGATTTCTGCTTTATCACAGCCGCAAAAATACGTTTTTTATTTGATACTTATTTCCATCCGACCAGCAAATATTTAACATAAAAAAATGCACAATCGAACCAACGAACGAAAAATTTTATAATTTCGCAGCCTGATTTTTTTGGGTGGATATAAGTTTATGCGTTTGATTCAGACAAGTCACAAAAAATCAATTGGTTAGACCCTTTTTATAAACTAAAAATAACAATTATGTCAACTTTAGCAGTATTATTGACAACCTTATTGCAAGCAGCAGGCGCTGGTCTCGGAATCGGCAAAATGGGTGCTGGTATCGGTGCTGGCTTGGCTGCCATCGGCGCAGGTCTCGGCGTAGGTAACATCGGTAAAGACGCCATGTCTGCTATCGCCCGCCAACCTGAAGTTGCAGGCGACATCCGTACGAACATGATTTTGGCAGCAGCCTTGATCGAAGGTGTTGCCCTGTTCGCTATCGTCGTTTGTCTGCTCATCGCAATAGGATAACAAAACCTGAAGAGCCAAGTCACGGTTGGTGCCTCGGCTCTTCTTTTTATTTTTAACTTAAAAACAGTTTATGGAACTTATAAAACCTTCTTTTGGATTGATTTTTTGGATGTTGATAGGTTTTGGCATCCTGTTTTTCATATTGGCTAAATTTGCATGGCCTGTGATAACCAAAGGCATTGCATCCCGAAACAAAAAAATAGCAGATCAACTCACTGAGGCCGCTAAGATTCATGAAGAGATGCTTGCTCTGAATAAAAAACATGAAGAAATGATTGCCGCTGCAAAGGCTGAACGAGACTCTATACTCTCAGAAGCCCGCAAGGTTAGCGACGAACTCTATGAAAAGGCTAAACTTAAAGCTGCTGCTGAAACACAATCCATGATAGAGGATGCAAAAAAATCCATCTATTACGAAAAAATGAAAGCTATCACCGATGCAAAAAATGAAATCGCCAAGTTCTCCATCGATATAGCTCAAAAAGTGATTACAGAAGAACTTTCGGATTCTAAAAAACAGGAAGAATTGATAGAAAAATGGCTCGAAGACTGCCATTTTAACTAAAATAAGTAAAACTTTGATTTCCAAAAGAGGGGTGGGCTTCTCAAAGCTCACCCCTCTTTTATATTTACCAATATGTCAAAAATGACCAAAAAAGCGTACTTTTGCACCCGAAATTAAATTTTATGATATGAAGAAAATATTTCTGTTTTTAGCTGTCCTCGGATTGTCGCTCGCCGCACCTTTGCACGGCCAGACAATCGATTTCAAAAAACGCTATGTAATTGACAATATCTACGGTATCTCATGGCGCCCAACCATGGATCAGTATTCTTACATAGACAAGGATCAGAACATTATACTCGTGAACCCCAAGAATGGCAAAGAGACTACATTTTTGGCTAACGCCTCTTGCAAAGCACACGAAATTTCAAGTGTTTACGGTTATCAATGGCTGGACGCCAATACTCTCTATTTCCCGACCGACAACAAAACTGTACAGGTTTTGAATGGTAAAATCGCAACAAGATCTCTAAACTATGTGGAATCTGATAATGTGATTGACCAAGACATAATAAATCAGGTGTTTGTCGTGAAAAACGAAAATGGAGTGTTTGTGCAGAGCGCGGCAAATGACTTTAAACCAATCCTGATTTGCCCCGATACAGGCAAAAATATTGTTTTTGGCGAATCGGTGCACCGCAGCGAATGGGGTATCAACGAAGGTCAATATATCTCTCCGAATGGCAAATACGTGGCATTTTACAGAATGGACGAGAGTATGGTTGAAGATTACCCTCTCATCAATACCGGAACCCCTATTGCAACTGTGGAAAACATCAAATACCCGATGGCCGGAAGAACCTCTCACGTTGTGAAAGTCGGCATTTTTGACGTGGCTAAATCCGCTCAGAATAACAAAACGGTTTACCATTACATACTTACCGATAAAAACGACGGTGAATTTCTGACCAATGTGACTTTCTCCCCAGACGAAAAATACCTCTATATCTCACATCTTAACAGAGAACAAAACCATTCAAAACTCATCAAATACGATATAGCTACTGGTAAAAAATTACAGACTTTGATTGAGGAGCGGGATAACAGATATGTTGAGCCTTGCGAACGTATGATCTTCATGAAAAACGGCAACTTCCTTTGGTTCAGCGACCGCGACGGATGGAAGCAGCTCTTCCTCTACACAGCCGACGGAAAACTGATAAAAAAAGTGGTAAATGGCAAATTCGACATTATCGATTACTATGGAATGGACAAAGATGAAAAGAATATCTACTTCACCGCATCATTGGAAAAACCTGTAAACCAATATGTTTGCAAAGTCAATATTGAAAAAGGAACACTCACCTGCCTCGCCCATGCCGATGGCGTGCACAGACCCGTTTTCAGTGAATCGAAGAACTACTTTGTTGACTATTTCAGCAACCCGACCACTCCCCGCAATATAATGTTGGTAAACAATCAGGGCAAGGTTGTAAAGACCCTTCTGGAGGCCGGAAGCCCATTCGGCTCAATGAAACTGGGTGACACAAAGATATTCGCCATCCAAAATAAAGACGGTGATTCACTCTGGTGTCGTATGATAACTCCTCCAAACATGGATAAAAACAAGAAATACCCAGTGTTCTTGTATGTTTATGGAGGTCCTCATTCCCAACTTGTGACGAATCAATACTTGTCGGGAGGACTTTTCCTCGAATTCATGGCTCAACAGGGTTATGTTGTGTTCACTCTCGACAACCGTGGAACCCAGAATCGCGGTGCCGAATTTGAAAAGTGCATCCATAGAAACCTTGGTGTCAAGGAGGTGGAAGATCAGATGTGCGGTGTTGAATACCTTAAATCCCTGCCGTTTGTAGATGCCGACAGAATAGGCGTTGATGGCTGGAGCTATGGCGGTTTCATGGTGCTCTCTCTGATAACATCCCATCCGGAAGCTTTCAAGGCGGCCTCTTGCGGTGGCCCCGTTGTGAACTGGGAGTGGTATGAGGTCATGTATGGAGAAAGATACATGGACACTCCTCAAGAAAATCCTGAAGGATACGGTCGTGCCAATATCATACCTAAAATCAAAAACGTGAAATGTCCACTTCTCGTTATGCACGGTGCACAAGACCATACCGTTGTTCAACAACATACTCTCGAACTCCTTCGCCAGGCTGTAACTGATGATGTTGAACTCGAATATTTTGTCTATACCGTACACGATCATAACGTGATCGGACCGGAACGCAGGCACTTATACAATAAACTTCTCCGTTTCCACAACCAAAACACGAAGGGAGAATAATGAAACGTCTCTTCATCGCCACCCCAATCATAACTCTGTCACCTGAAATCACACAGTTGGTTGAAGGCTTGCAATATAAATTGAGACATGATGATATAGTTTGGGTGAAAGATGAAGTTAAACATTTGACACTCAGATTTTTGGGGGCTACACCGCCGCAGGCAGTGGCCCCCATTCGTCATATTATGTCGGAGGTTTGTTCAAATTTTCATCCTTTCACCTTGAAAATGAACAAGATAGGGGCTTTTGGCAGTCGTTACCAGCCCAAGGTGATATGGTTAGGTTTTGAAGATTTCACACCTTTCAGGGAACTCTTCAACGAGATGGAAAAGAAGTTGAAAAGCGCTGGCTTTGAACCAAATTACGGGAATTTTGTGCCACATTTGACCCTATGCAGGGTGAAAAGTACGCATTCCAAGGACAAATTTTGGCAAGCTGTTGAGGAAGTGTCGGAAATGGTGACAGGACAGGAAATCAGAATTGACCAACTGAACCTTTATCAGAGTTTTTTGCACAAGGAAGGACCAGAGTACAAAGTTCTCTTCTCTTCAAAATTGGGAGTTAAGTAACGATCTTATTTGAAAATTTGCACTGCGCGGTCGAAAATGCCGTTCAGAAATGCTAATGTCATTCCATAATTTGAGATTGGGATGCCGTTTTCGATAGCGGGGCGCAGCCGTTCTTTCAGTTGCTTGCGTGTCACCATGCACCCACCACATTGGATCACCATCGCGTATTTTCTGATGTCGGTTATTTGGTTTAGGCCTGACACAAACTCAAAATTAAGATTCTTGCCTGTGAACTTTCGAATCATCCGTGGAAGTTTCACCCGCCCGATGTCTTCGCAGGAAGTGAGATGTGTACATGATTCAAGCATCAGGATTGTGTCACCGTTATTCAGGTCTTTCAGGTGTGGGGTGCCTTGCAAATAGTGCTCAAAATCGCCTTTTTGTCGGGCTAACACTATGCTGAATCCGGTTAGTGGCACATTGTCGGGCACAAGTTTCTCTACTTTGTGGAATGCTTGGCTGTCGGTGATAACAAGGCGTGGCGGTGTGTGGCTTTTGAGATATTTTTCGATCTTGTCTTCTTTCAGTACAATGGCTATCGCATTGTTGTCGAGCACGTCGCGGATAGTCTGCACCTGCGGTAGTATAAGCCTGCCTTCGGGAGCTTCGGAGTCGATGGGTGTTACTAACACAACCTCATCGCCTTCTTCCAGAATGTCGCCGAGAAGAGAGTGACTTATGTACGCTGAATCAGGTGTTTTCTCAACAATTTCCTTTAATAAAGTGGCAATTCCATCTTTGGTAAAAGTGCTGACATTCAGAATGTTGTGATTTTCAAAGATGAAGTTTGGGGTTTTGTAGAGGTCTGATTTGTTATTTACGATTATAAAAGGTATGTCATGGTTGTTGAATTCTGTAATCAGCTTATTTTCAGGTGTTTCTATTTTTCCTTCGGTGATCACTAAGATGGCGAGGTCGATGGTTTTAATTGTTTGGATTGTTTTTTGTATGCGTTTTTTCCCAATCTCCCCTTCGTCGTCGATGCCTGCCGTGTCGATAATCACGCAGGGGCCGATGCCGAAGATTTCCATCGATTTGCGTACGGGGTCGGTGGTGGTGCCGGCTGTGCTGTCAACTATTGCCACCTCCTGTCCGGTGATGGCGTTGATGAGGGAGCTTTTGCCGTTGTTACGCCGCCCGAAAATGCCTATATGTGGTTTGTCGTTCCTGCCTTTCATAACGCCGGCAAAGATACATTTTTATTCAGAAATAGTTGTTTATATTTTTCTTTGGAAGACAAAAAAATCTCGTGTTTATGGACTATCTTTGCAGGTTTAGCATACACTAAGTTTAAATAGATATGAAAATCAGAAAATACCTTGCAATAGCAGTGATCGCGGTGTTGGTTTCCGGATGTGTGACGAAACAGAAGTACAATGAGTTGCAGCTCAAGTATGAACGTTGCCAAGACGAACTGACCTTTATGAGTTCTGAAAACCAAAACTGCCAGAAGTCGCAAAAAAATTTGAACGAGCAGCTGTCAGCCATAACCGCCGAAGTCGAGCAGTTGCGTGCCGATACACTTCGTCTTTACCGCAAGGCAAGAAGCGCCGAGCGTGAATATGAGAAGGCGAAGAAGGACTACGACGACTTGTTGCAGAACTTCGCCACAACATCTTCAAATAGCCAAAGTACTATCGACGGCCTGATTGGCGACATTGACAAGTATAAGGATGAGATGGCGGTGAAAGAGAAGATGCTCGCAATGCAGCAGGACTCCCTTGCAAAGGCGCGCGTTGAACTCTCAATTAAAGAACAGCGCATCAATGAGATGCAGCAAATATTGGCAAAGAAAGACGCAGAAGTGAAAGCCCTGAAAGAGAAGGTTACCAATGCACTCAAGGGCTTTGAAGGCAGCGGTCTCAATATTCACGAAAAAGACGGGAAAGTATATGTCTCAATGGATGACAAACTGCTCTTCGCGTCAGGCAGCTGGACAATCAACGAGAAAGGACTGTCCGCTATTAAGAACTTGGCCCAGGTGCTGGAAAATGAACAGGATATCTCTGTTCTTATTGAAGGTCACACCGACAATGTACCCTACAGAGGCAGCGGCCAGATCAAAGACAACTGGGATTTAAGCGTAATGCGCGCCACCTCTGTGGTGAAAGCTCTGTTGGAAAATGCAAACATCGATCCCAAACGCCTCTCCGCATCAGGTAGAAGCGAGTTTCTGCCATTAGATACCGAGAACACTCCAGAAGCCCGTGCCAAAAACCGCCGTACCGAGATCATCCTTGCTCCTAATTTGGACCAATTGATGGATCTTATCAAAAACAATTAAAAAAAATTAAATAAAAGAACAAACGAACCATAAAGTTTTTATCTTTGCGGTTCTAAAATGTAATTTTTAATACTATGAGTGAAAATAATGCTTCAAATCCCGAAAAACAGGGATTATTAGACAGAATTCTAAACAAATTCAAAAAAGCAACCAAGGATGTGTCAGACAAAGTTGAGGACACAATCTCCGATGTAAAGGAATCTGATTTTGGTGAAAAAGTGACCGATGTGGCTAAAAACATTAGCGACAAGGCGCAAGACATTATCAAGGATGTAAAAGAGAGCGAATTCGTGGACAAAGTCGGTGATACCGCCGATGCTTTCTTCGAGAAAACCAAATCAATGGGCAAGGGTGCCGCTGATTTCTGCTCCTCAAAAGTGAAAGGTGCCATCGGAAAAATAGATTTCGAGAAGACTCTTAACACCTTGAAAGAAAAACAGGAAACTTCAGGTAAGGACCTGTCAAAGGTTATCAATTTCGTCGAAAAACTTCAAAATATCCAGTAGTCATGGCAAATAACATAGCAACTCAGATCCAAGCTTTAGCAAAAAACTATAATTTAGACGAATTAATCAACGTTGCCAAGAGCTTTTCGAAGGGCAATATCAGTATGAACGGCCTTGCAGGACTTATCTCGTCAATCAAGGCTGCCACACAGTCCAAGGGTCTCCTTTCAGGATTGCTCGGCAATGCAGCGTTGAACAAGTTTGTGGGCTCAGGAGTTCTCCAAAAGTTCAACTTCGCTGAAGT
This sequence comes from uncultured Bacteroidales bacterium, assembly GCA_934699095.1. Taxonomy (GTDB): domain Bacteria; phylum Bacteroidota; class Bacteroidia; order Bacteroidales; family WCHB1-69; genus F23-D06. The sequence continues at coordinate 304,311 of CAKUVI010000004.1, forward strand.
GCTCAACCTTCTGAAAGGCAATCAAGGCGGCAATGGTGTTGCCAAACTAATAGAATTCGTACAAAAACTTCAAAATATCAAATAATTATGGCAGAGAATATTTTATCACAATTGCAAAATATATTAAAGGGCTCCTCAATAAACGACATAGTCAAGCAGGCTGAAAGCGCCCTTGGTTCTGATGCAAAGAACGGAGGTCTCAAGAATCTGACAAAGGTTTTGAATATGCTCAAGTCTATGCAGGGGGGCAAGCTTCTTGGCAAGTTGGGCAAGATGGCTGGTGTTTCTTCCCTGATGAGTGCTGCCGAGCAGATGCAGAACTCATCGGAAGACACAGAGGCCCAGGAGAACATGCTTGACGAACTTGACGCAATGGTTGCAGTGGCCATCGAAGACGGTGTGATAACCGCAGAAGAGGAGAAGATGCTCTCAGAAAGAGCCCAGGCACTCGGCATTGATGTTGAGAAATTCATGTCGGAGGTTCGCGCCAAATGCGAATAAATGTTCCGATTATATTTCATAATTAGCAGGGCTGCCAATCCAATGACAGCCCTCTTTTTTTGTCAATTTGCGTCAGGATAATCGAACAACAGGCGCGCGTTCTTTTTTTTCTGTTATAACCGCAATTTTTGTATCTTTGCAGTTTGTAATAAATTTTGAAGTAAAAAGTTGGATATATGAAAGATATTAAGCGTTATACGATAACTTCCGCACTGCCGTATGCAAACGGTCCTGTGCATATAGGGCATCTCGCAGGCGTGTATGTGCCAGCAGACATTTACGCACGCTACCTCAGAGACAACGGCAAGGAGGTGCTCTTCATCGGAGGCTCCGATGAACACGGCGTGCCTATCACCATCAAGGCCCGCAAAGAGGGCGTGACACCGCAGGATATTGTTGACCGTTACCATAACATCATCAAAAATGCTTTCGAGAACCTTGGGATATCCTTCGATATCTATTCCAGGACATCGAATCATACACATCACGAGACAGCCGCCGAGTTCTTCAAATTCCTATATGATAACGGGAAACTGATAGAGAAGACATCGCAGCAGTATTATGATGAGGAGGCTCACGAGTTCTTGGCCGACAGGTACATAACCGGCACGTGCCCACACTGCAAAAACGAACATGCCTACGGCGACCAGTGCGAAGTATGCGGTACATCACTAAACGCAACAGACCTGATCAACCCGAAGTCGGCTCTTAGTGGCAACACCCCAGTGCTGAAAGAGACAAAGCACTGGTATCTGCCCCTCAATGAATACGAATCATGGCTCAGAGAATGGATATTGCAAGGACATAAGGCCGACTGGCGCCCAACAGTGTACGGACAATGCAAGTCTTGGATTGAACAGGGACTCCAGCCGCGCGCCGTCACCCGCGACCTCTCCTGGGGCGTGAAGGTGCCTTTGGAAAACGCCGAGGGCAAAGTGCTCTACGTGTGGTTCGATGCCCCTATCGGATATATCTCCGCCACAAAAGAGTGGGCTGAAGAACACAATACAGATTGGAAACCCTGGTGGCAAGACCAAAATACAAAATTGGTGCACTTCATCGGAAAAGACAACATCGTGTTCCACTGCATCATCTTTCCATGTATGTTGAAGGCGCACGGCGGCTACATCCTGCCTGATCAAGTTCCGGCAAACGAATTCCTGAATCTTGAGGGCGACAAGATTTCGACCTCCCGCAACTGGGCTGTGTGGGCTCATGAATACGTGGAAAAATTTCCCGGCAAGCAGGACGTTCTCAGATACACCCTCACGTCAATTGCTCCAGAAACCAAGGATGCAGATTTTACCTGGACAGACTTCCAAGCCAAGAACAATAACGAACTCTTGGCTATCTTCGGTAATTTTGTGAACAGAACAGTGGTTCTCACACATAAATATTACGGCGGAATAGTACCTGAAATGGGCACCCTGTCTGATTACGAGAAGGAGATAATCGAAAAGATGAAACAATATCCTTCCATCATTGGGGATGCGATAGAGCATTACAAGTTCCGTGAGGCACAATCAGAACTGATGAACCTCGCCCGACTCGGCAACAAATACCTCACCGACACTGAACCCTGGAAGAAACAAAAGGAAAATCCTGAGGTTGTGAAGACTATTCTCCATGTCTCATTGCAGATATGCGCCTCCTTGTCGGTGCTTTGCGAGCCTTTCTTGCCTTTCACAGCAGCAAAACTCCAAAAAATATTGAATATTAACAATAAAAATTGGCAGGACGGTGGTCGCTGCGACTTATTGAAGGCAGGCAGCCAGCTGAATCCCGCAGAATATCTGTTCGAGAAGATAGAAGATGACGTCATTGCCAAGCAGATAGCCGAACTGGAAGCCACTAAAAAGCAAAATGAGACTGACAACGCAGAAGCCGCCCCTGAAAAGCCCGAAGTGACTTTTGAGGATTTCCAGAAGATGGACATCCGCGTGGTGACTGTGTTAGCCGCCGAGAAAGTTGCAAAAACGAAAAAACTCCTGAAGCTCAAGGTAAACACTGGTGTTGACACCCGTGAGATCATCTCCGGAATCGCTGAATATTATCAGCCTGAAGATCTCGTGGGGAAGCAGGTTTTGATGCTCATCAACCTTGCCCCGAAAAATATCAAGGGCGTGGAATCACATGGCATGGTCCTCATGGCGGAAAACGCTGACGGCGCCCTGTCGCTGATGCAACCCGAGAAGAAAGTAAAAGAGGGTAGCACTGTCAAATAATCATCATTAAACAAGAAAAATATTAAACAAATGAAATATAACGAATACAAAGGACTTAATCTTCCCAACTTAGGAGAAGAGATCAGAAAATATTGGGAAGAGCACGATATTTTTTCAAAAAGCTTGTCAACACGTGAGGGTCACGAACGCTTCGTGTTTTTTGAAGGACCTCCATCAGCAAACGGCATGCCGGGAATTCACCATGTGATGGCCCGCACCATCAAGGATATTATCTGCCGCTATCAGACACTTACAGGAAAGTATGTGGGTCGTAAAGGTGGTTGGGACACCCACGGCCTGCCTGTTGAACTCGGTGTTGAGAAAACCCTTGGAATCACTAAAGAAGACATTGGCAAGAAGATCTCCGTCGAGGATTATAACAAGGCCTGTCGCCGCGAAGTAATGAAATTCAAGGATAAATGGGACGACCTGACCAAAGAGATGGGTTATTGGGTTGACCTCGAGCGCCCTTATATCACTTTCGACAATAAATACATAGAAACAGTATGGTATCTGCTGTCGGAACTTTACAAGAAAGGGTTGCTTTACAAGGGTTACTCAATACAGCCATATTCACCGGCTGCCGGTACTGGTCTAAGCTCCCACGAACTGAACCTCCCTGGTTGCTACCGCGACGTGAAAGATACCACCTGCACAGGACAATTCAAAGTGAAAAAGGAACAGAAGGTGTCTCTGCCTTTCGGTCTGAAAGAGGTGCCAGACAACCTTTATTTCCTTGCATGGACCACCACTCCATGGACTCTGCCGTCAAACACCGCATTGGCTGTAGGTCCTAAGATTGTGTATAATCTCATCGAGACTTTCAACCCATACTCTGGCGACAAAGTGCTGATTGTTATGGCTAACAGTTTGATACACACATATTTCAAACCTGAATGGGCTGAATTGTCATTCGATGAATACAAACCTGGAGATAAAAACATTCCATATCGTATTCTTGGTGAAGAGGTAGGAAAGAACCTTGTAGGTCTTGAATATGAGCAACTCATTCCTTACATGCAGCCTGCAGAAGGGGCCTTCCGCGTGATTCCTGGCGACTACGTGACTACCGAAGACGGTACAGGTATCGTGCACATTGCCCCTACTTTCGGTGCCGACGACAAACGCGTTGCCAATGATGCCGGTATTCCTCCAATGATAGTTGTTGACAGGAACGGTCAGGAGTGCCCGATGGTTGACAGAACAGGGAAGTTCTTCAAAATTGAAGATCTTGACCCTGAATTTGTGAAAAAGAACGTCAATGAACCTCTGTATTCAACTGTGGCCGGCAGATTCGTGAAAGAGGCTTATGAGAAAGAAGATGAAAAACACAACGAATCGTTAGACGTATATATCTGTTTGTGGCTCAAACAAGAGCATAAAGTCTTCAAGATCGAGAAACATACCCATAATTATCCTCACTGTTGGCGTACCGACAAGCCGGTGCTCTACTACCCGCTTGACTCTTGGTTTATAAAAACTACAGCCTACAAAGAGCGCATGATTGAGTTGAACAAGACAATCAAGTGGAAACCCGCTGCCACCGGTTCCGGCCGTTTTGGTAATTGGTTGGAGAATTTGGTTGACTGGAACCTCTCCCGCTCACGTTTCTGGGGCGTTCCGTTGCCAATCTGGACGACAGAAGATAAAAAAGAGCAGATCTGCATCGGTTCTATTGAACAGCTTATGGCTGAAATCGAGAAGTCTATAAAGGCTGGCTTCATGACCGAAAACCCATACAAGAACTTCAAAGTCAGCGACATGTCTCAGGAGAACTATGACAGCATAGATCTTCATAAACCATACGTTGACACTATTGTTTTGGTATCTCCTACAGGACAGAAGATGTACCGCGAGAGCGATCTCATCGACGTTTGGTTTGATTCAGGTTCAATGCCTTACAGCCAATTGCACTATCCTTTCGAAAACAAAGAGTTCTTTAAGTCCAACTTCCCGGCCGATTTTATTGCAGAAGGCGTTGACCAAACTCGCGGATGGTTCTTCACGCTGCACGCAATAGCAACCATGCTCTTTGACAGTGTCGCATATAAATCTGTGATTTCCAATGGCTTGGTTCTCGACAAGAACGGAAATAAGATGTCGAAACGTTTGGGTAACGCAGTTGATCCATTTGAAATCATCAACAAATACGGTCCGGATGCCACTCGCTGGTACATGATCACTAACGCTTCGCCATGGGATAACCTCAAATTCGATGAAACCGGTATCGGAGAAGTGCAGCGCAAGTTCTTTGGAACATTGTACAACACATATAATTTCTTTGCTCTTTATGCAAATATTGACGGATTTACATACAAGGAAGCCGACATTCCGTTCGAGAAACGTCCTGAAATAGATCGTTGGATTCTCTCAGAACTGAACACTTTGGTTAAACATTGTCAAGAGAACTACATTGATTATGAACCTACCAAGGTCGGCCGCGAAATTCAAGATTTCACCGATGCATACCTCAGCAATTGGTATGTTCGTCTTTGCCGTCGCCGTTTCTGGAAAGGCGAATACACCGAAGACAAGATTTCAGCCTACCAGACTCTCTACACATGCATGGTCACAATTGCAAAGATAGCTTCCCCGATCGCTCCCTTCTTTATGGACAAACTCTACCAAGACCTTAACAATATCACAGGCAAGGAACCTTTCGAATCAGTTCACTTGTCAGATTATCCTGTTGTTAATGAGGAACTTATTGATAAGGAGTTGGAGGAGAGAATGCAACTTGCACAGAAATTCTGCTCAATGGTTCTCTCTTTGAGAAAGAAAACCAACCTCAAAGTGCGCCAGCCACTCGCCAAGATAATGATCCCTGTTTTAGACGATCATTTCAAACAGCAAATCTCTTTGGTTCAAGACTTGATTTTGCACGAGGTTAATGTCAAGGAATTGGTGTTTGTAAGCAATGAGGATGGCGTGTTTGTTAAACGTATCAAACCGGACTTCAAGAAATTAGGACCGAAATATGGCAAAATCATGAAGTTGGTTGCTGCCAAGATCACAGGCTTCTCACAAGCTGAAATCGCTCAGTTGGAAAAAGAGGGTGTGATGAATTTTGAAATCGAAGGACAACCTGTTGAAATCACCGTTGATGACGTTGAAATCCAAGCCCAGGATATTCCCGGCTGGGTGGTTGCCAATTTCGATGCTCTTACCGTTGCCTTGGATATAGAAGTTACTGATGAACTGAAAAACGAAGGATATGCGCGTGAGTTCGTGAAACAAATACAAACTTACCGTAAGGACAATAATTTTGAGGTTTTAGATAAAATTTCAGTTTATGTTGAAAAAGACAGTGTGGTTACGCCAGCCATCAGAGCTTTTGAATCATATATATGCAACGAAACACTTTGTACAAGTCTCCAAATAGTAGATAAAGTTGAAAACGCAACTATTTTGGAACTTGACGATGTGAAGGCTAATGTAAAAATTCAAAAACAGTAGTTTATCAGCATTTTCCATTAAACAATGAAGAAAAAAAATATAATATTCTTAATAGCAGGACTACTTGTCATAGGACTTTTAGTGGCTATTCTATATGAAAATGGTGTGTTTGCATCCAAAAAGCAGCCAAATTCTAATATATTTGCCGTAAAAGACACTGCAAATATAACGAAGATATTCATTGCAGATGTCAATGGGGAGCACTCTCTGCTTGTTCGGAAAGATGGTATTTGGTATATAGAAGACACTATTCGTGTGCAACCGCAAAAGATGAACGATCTGCTCTCCACTATCCACAACGTGTCGCTTCAGCAGACCGTTGCCAAGAGTGCCCAGTCGAACATCAACAAGATGATGTCGGTGAACGCAGTGAAAGTGGAAATTTATCAGGTGGCACCTAAATTCACGGTTTTCGGCATCCCGTTCTTTAAGAAGGAGAGAAATGTTAAGACCTATTATATGGGACCGTCAACTATGGACAACGTTGCAAACTACGCCGTTTTGGAAGGCTTCAGCGAACCTTGCATTGTGCATATTCCCGGTTTTAGAGGCTTTCTCACACCCTTCTACTCTTATAAACCTCATGAATGGTACAACTGCGATCTTTTCGATACCAAGATTACACGCATACAATCTCTAATGGTTCAGGATTTTGAACATCCGGAAGAGTCATATTATGTTGAAAAAGTTGGTCCGAGATTCTTTAACCTCTATAATTATCAAAATGAGCAAATAGCTGATTATGATACTGTTAAACTCCTTGATATGTTGGCTGAATATCGCGATAAAAATTATGAAATACTGATTGACAACGTCACCAAAGAGTCGAGAGATTCAATTATCAAATATAATCATTTCAAGACTATAGAATTGACTGATGTTGATGGCAAAAAGACCAGATTAGACATGTTCAGGAAGTTGGAGCTTGACGAATATTATTTGGACGCAATTGTAGGAGGAATGGAACGTTCTGACAATGAGCCATATAACAGAGATAAGTTCTACGCAATTCTGAATGGGGATACCAAAAAGCTGGTTCAGTGTCAGTATTTCCATTTTGATCGTCAAAATCAGCCTCTTTCATATTTTCTGAAACAAAATTAGGAAGATGCAGACTGACGAACGCTTCATGCGGCGCTGCCTTCAATTAGCCGAGTTAGGACTTGGTCAAACGAGTCCTAACCCTATGGTGGGTGCGGTGATTGTTAATAACGGAGTGATAATTGGCGAGGGCTATCATCATAGATGCGGAGAGGCTCATGCCGAAATTAACGCCATTAATTCTGTGAAAAACAAAGAGTTGTTGAAAGACAGCACTTTGTATGTTAATTTGGAACCTTGTTCCCATTTTGGCAAGACTCCACCTTGCGCTGATGCTATAATAAGATATGGAATTCCTAAAGTGGTTGTTGGAACAATGGATTTTAACGCCAAAGTCAATGGCTCCGGAATTCAAAAACTCGGATCTGCCGGAATTGATGTCGTTGTGGATGTCTGTAAAAAAGAGTCGGAAGATATTAACCGACGCTTTTTTACTTTCCACAGAAATAAAAGGCCATATATCATTCTGAAATGGGCTCAAACCGCCGACGGATTTATGGATATTGACAGAAAATTGGATCCTCAAAAATCTAATTGGATTTCAAACAAAGCGTTGAAAGTGTTAGTTCACAAATGGCGTAGCGAGGAAGATGCAATTTTAGTTGGATATAATACCATGAAAAACGACCATCCTCAGTTAACTACACGTGAATATCCGGGGAAAGATCCGCGAAGATTTGTGATGCAGCACGGTGCAGAAATCATTTCAGAGATGACTTATAATATCTTGTCAGATCAGGCTGAAGAAGCTGTTAAATCTTTATACAACCTTGGTATTCAATCTGTTATAGTCGAAGGAGGAAATAAAACATTATCTAAGTTTATAAATGCCGATCTTTGGGATGAAGCGAGAGTGTTGGTTGGCGACATCTGTTGGGGAAGAGGTTTGAAGGCTCCTCAGATACCTGACATTCCAAATAAAGTTGAAGTTATAGATAATAACAGGCTTGTTTATGTTCGACGACACGTATAAAACCATAGCAGGACCATCAGAAGGGATCTACAGTGAGAAACGCAGTAAATTCATAGCATACGCTTTCCCTGTCACATCAGAACAGGAGGTGAAGCAACGTCTCGCCGAAATCCAGAAGAAGCACTGGGACGCAAGGCACCATTGCTATGCGTACATTTTGGGTCCGAACAAGGATGCTTACCGGATGAACGACAACGGCGAGCCATCGGGAACGGCCGGGAGACCGATACACGGACAACTGTTGTCTAAAGACCTGACGGACGTTTTATTGGTTGTTGTCAGATATTTCGGAGGAATCAAATTGGGCGTCAGTGGTTTGCAAAATGCTTACAAGGTAGCGGCTAAGGAAGCCCTCGACAATGCCAAGATTGTAGAGAAAACAGTACAGGAGAAATACAGAGTCACTTTCGAGTACCTGCACATGAATGAAGTGATGCAAATATTGAAGAATCCTGAAATAACCATTGTTGACAGGCAGAGCGATATGCAGTGTGTGTACACCATAATGGTGAGATTAAGTATTGCAGACAAAACGATATCCGCCCTCCAAAAGATAGACCAGACAATGGTGGAGAGAGTGTAGCAGGCGTCTATGATTTAACCAACGACCGGCGTCAACGGTGTTGTTTATCATCAAAAATCATTAAAAAATAATTACTATTATATCGTACGTGAAATTTTTTTATCTTTGCACTTGAAAATAAACTGATGAATTTGGCTTAGATATTTTTCATGCAAATCAAAAAACATATTAAGTATGAAACGAAATTTTTTTTTAATTTTTCTTGCTGCAGGAATAGTGTTATCTACAATTTCCTGCGAGCGTCAGCCTATTGTCGTGGCGCCGGAAGTTGACACATCAGAATTGGAATACCACAACAAACTTGTCGGGACATGGGTTTCTGAGCATATTCTGACTGAGACAGTGCCAGGAGGAGACTCTGTTTACACCTACACATTATCAATAACAGACAAAACAATAACAATCACTGATGCGGCACTGCAGAACGCACGTACTTTTGGAAACTATGAATTGACAGACAATTTCATTATCATCAATTCAGTTTCAGGCATACACACAGACAATGACGAACCTCTAACATACGGCGTATTGCGTTATTTTTTGTATGAGACGGAAGAAGGAACGTACATGTATCTTCCTAATGTAATAGCCACAGCGTTTGAGCCAATTGGTTGTACGTATAAAAAAATTAATTGATTATGAAACGAATAGTTATATTGTTTTTTCTCTTGTTGGGTATTTATAATGGGTATGCTCAATTTGTGGAATTTTATTATCATAAAGGAGACACTGTTAATGTAGAAATTAACACCCAGTATTTTTTCGTATATTTTGATTTGAATAAAATATCTTGTGCTGAAATTCAGAAACAATTTAGAGCAGAAGAGATTCATTTTAGTGATGATAATATTTGTTGTGCTCAGATCAATTATCCCAATAATAACTACAAAAATGTATTATCTGTGTTGCGTGAATGTGATTATGTTGTAGATGTAGAACCTACTGTAGGTAATGGAAAAAATCTCACAAATGTTACGCGTCGATTTTATGTCAAATTAAAAAGTGAAACGGATTTCCCTATCCTACAAGCTTTTGCACATAATACAAGATCTGTTATAGTAGGATCTATACCTTATAGCGGCGATTGGTATGCTTTAGAAGTAGATAAGTTTTCAAGTGGTAATAGTATAGAGTTGGCAAAACTTTTTTTTGAGACAGGTTTTTTTGCAGATGTTGACCCTGGATTTGGATTTGCTATTGCACAATCTTCTGATAGTGAATGTGTAACGGATGTTAGGGTTGATGAGCAGTGGGGTTTGAGATTCATTAAAGCATGTAAAGCTTGGAAAATTACAACTGGCGACACTAACATAAGGGTTGCAGTCATTGATGGTGGAATCGATACTTCACATCTTGAATTTAATGATCTAAATACAGTTTTTTCTTATGATATGATGTCGCAAGCATCACCAGCTAATGTTTATATTAAACCTAAGAGAAGGTATTTATCTGATACTGATACTTTTGATTTATACCATGGAATTCATGTTGGTGGAATTATTTTTGCTAATCACGATGAATATTCCATTGCAGGTATAGCCCCAAATATCAGTGCCATTGATATAAGTTACAATTTTTCGGATCAACATCCGGTCGAAAATCTATCAGTTGCAATAAATCTTGCTGTAGAAAATGGTGCAAACATAATAAACAACTCATGGCATATAAATAATACAAACACTACTTCTTCTCTTATTGAGGACGCCATAGATAATGCATTATCAAGTAATTGTGTCGTTGTGTTTTCTTCTGGTTCTTCACAGGGGCTTAGTGAAATAGTTAATGAGAATATTCCCTTCCCTGCAAATTACTCTCCTGAAATATTGGTGGTTGGTGCAATTAAATCAAGTGGCAATTGGTATGAATTATCGTTTTTCGGTACGGAATTAGATATATCCGCCCCAGGTGTTGACATATTGTCAACACATAACAATAATGGTTATTGTTTAATGTCAGGAACTTCCATGGCAGCGCCTCATGTGTCAGGTGTTGCGGCATTAATGCTGTCAATAAACCCAAAT
>CAKUVI010000005.1 GCA_934699095.1 uncultured Bacteroidales bacterium
GGTACTGCCTTACCGGTGGGAGAGTAGGTCGTCGCCCAATACCATAGAAAAGCCCTGTCATCTGCAGGGCTTTTTTTTTGCCTACTTATATCCCAATAATTATTTCCTTCTTTCTTTTTCAATCTTATCCATTTTAGAATTGAATTTATCAATTTAATTATTGATTTGTGTCTAAATTTTCAATTCTCAGATAGATATTCGTAATTACCTGAATATCTGTATCATAACAAAATGAATATTCGCAAGTATGTTTGCGCCTCCTGGCGAACACTTCATCTTCTCTCCTCATCCAGCTCTACTTTTACTTCGATGATCGTATCTTATCTTCATCTATTCTTCCTATATTTTAATCCCCTTTTTCCCTTCGTTCTCTTTAAATTTTCTCCATTTTGTAACTAATTTTTTTCTTCAATGGTATAACTGATTGACTGACAATACTATTTCATTTAATTATTTTTATCAAAAAAAATTATCAAAATGAAAATATCAAAAGAAAAAAAATGTATTTTTGCAAGTTAATTATAAAGTGTATAGTGTATGATAGAATACGTGAGTAATCACTCGAACAAAAACTCTGGATATCAGCGACCTGTGGAAATGTCACTGATAGCCTTAAACTGTAATGCTTTGAAATATAATAAATTAAAATAAACAATAGTAATAATTAAAAACAAAACGATGAAAAAATTTATGATTTTTCTGCTAATGACGTTCCTATATTTAGGAACTTGTCAGGCACGCAGCGAAGCATCGTATCCTAAAGATGCGAGTCATAAGCTGCTCAGTTGGGTAACTCCAACGCCCAGTCAGTCGTTTTTGAACCGCGTTGCTGATGATGCAACAGGTGCTTTTGATCTTACTCCTGCAGGTCCAGTTTACCTCGGCGTAACCTCAAATAACACCGCTTCTTTCAGCTTGCCAAGCGAAGGTTCATTACGTACCGCTGGTGTCCTGGGATCAGATGAGACTATCGTTTCAGCTGACTGGAAGATGGACGGCGTTTCTAAAGGCGCTGGTCTCTCTTTCGAAGCTACTGGTCTTGAGGTGGGTGAACACAGCCTTGTCTGTGAAATCACAACATCTGCAAGCAATACGATCTCATCTAAAGCCGTTACAATCGTTGTTAATGAGGAAAATATCTCCGTTAACATCATCGGCGTTGAACAGGCTTGCGAGAATGACCAAGTAACACTTACCTGTGTTATCGATGGTCAGGTTTTTGGCCAGACCTACCAATGGTTCGTTGACAATGAACCTATTGCTGGCGCTACCGGACAAACATTTTCATTTGTTCCGGCAACTCAGTTTGAAGAAGCTATCGCCGCTGAAAACTTCACTCACAAATTCAAAGTTGAAGTTAACCGCGCTGGCTGCGTTCAAACTATCTCTCCTATCCATCCTTTCTTGATCATCTCTACCCCTCAAGCTCAGATCGAAGCTCCTGAGTTCGTTTGTGAAAACGAATCTTACACTTTGACTGCTTCTATCGTTTCTAACTCTTCTATCCAACCTGATCAATGGGCATGGTACAATAGTGAAGAAGAAGATGCTGAGGCTTATGCTAAAACAACAACCAATACTCTCTCTTTGGTTGCTAACGAAGAGAACCTCGGTGCAACTTGGAGCGTTCAAGCTATCTTCAATCAGAATTCTTGCAACTCTGAAAAAGCTACCTTAGAAACTGCTCCTCAATTATATGTAGCTCCTGAATCTCCTATTACAATTTCAGCAGAACCTGAACAAGAATCATTCTGCGCAAATTCTCAAATCACTCTTAATATAACTGACGAGAATGAAGCTGGTAATGTTACTTACACATGGTATGTTAACGGCGTCGCTGTTCAAGACGTTACCGGTAAAACATACGTTGCCACTTTCGATCAACCTGGCACATATAATGTAAGCGCTACTGCTTCATACGAAAACTATCCTTGCGATGTTATTTCTACTGAAGAAGATTTAGCCATCAATGTTGAGGCTGCTCCCGCTCTTGTGATCACAGGTAACAATGTGATTTGCGTAGGTCAAACAGCTACCCTTACTGCAAGCATCGAAGATGCTGAGTATGTATGGGCTGGTCCTGATGCAGCGGCTGAAGAAGAAACTTCAAATGTACTCGAAGTTACAACTGCTGGTGTTTATTCAGCTACTGCTACTTTGCCTAATGGCTGTACAGCTACCGCTCAGTTCACAGTTTATCAATTTGGAGCAGATGTACAAATTGCAGCTTCAAATATGAACGTTTGCCCTGGTGAGTTTGTAACTCTTAATGCTAATGTTCAAGGATGGACTAATACAAATATTGCTTACGCATGGGATGATGATAATGAATCCACATCTCCTACAATTGGAGTTCAAATCCCGGAAAATGCTTCAGAGACTGTTACTTACACTGTAACCGCTACAGCAACCGACGCGGAAGGTGAAGCAATCGAGGGATGTGAAATTGAACAGCAAATCGTTATCAATATCATCACTCCTTCTGATTACTCAATCACTGTTTCAAGCGAGGCTTCAACAGTTTGTGTAGGTGGTCAAGTTACCGCTACTGTTGAAACTGAAGATGAAATCGAAGGTTACATTTGGTATTTGAACGGTGTTGAAATTCCTGGTGAACATCTGAGCGATATCACCATGGCTCTCAACAATGCTGGAACATACGTATTCTCAGCTACCCCAGCTAACGTAGTATGCGCAGCAATAACACCTGAATCATCAGAAGAGATCACAGTTGTTGCTATGCCTTCAGTTACAATCACCGGTAACAATGTTATCTGTCAGAATGCTGAGGCAACAATGACCGCCGTTATTAACGCATCAGAAGAATCTAATGCTGAATACTTGTGGTCAGGTCCTGATTCTGATGTGGCTGGTGCAACAGAATCTGAAGTAACCACAACAGTACCTGGTGTTTATTCAGTTCTCGTATCTTTACTTGATGATGAAGAAACTGAAATTCCCGGTTGTGAGGCTTCTGCACAATTCACTATCACTCAACTTGGTGGTGATCTTCAAGTTTATGCTTCAGACTTAAAAGTTTGTCCTGGTGCAACTGTAACTTTGAATGCAAACTTGAATGGTTTCTACAACCAAATCGTTAAATACGAATGGTCAACTGACAATGGTGAACTCAGCGCTGAAGAAGGCTCAACAGTTGCTTTGACTCTTGATGAGACCGCTGAAGTAACAGTTAAGGCTTATGCAGCACAACAAGATGGCGATAACGAAGAAGATTTCAGTGAAGCTTGTGTTATCGAATCAACAATCAATATCGAAGTTATTGACACAACAGCTATTGAACTTGTAGTAAATGCTGATAAGGAAGCAATGTGTCAAGGTGGTCAAGTTGGTTTGAAAGCTCAACCAGCTGACGAGGATGTAACCGTTAACTACTATGTATGGTATATGAACGGTGTTGAAATTCCTGGTCAAAACCTTGATTCAATCGTAGTTAGCATCAATGAACCTGGTGAGTATCAATTCGCAGTTCGTCCAGCTGACGTAAATTGTTTCGCTCAACCTGCTACACTTCTTGAAAAACCTGTTGTAGTTTACGCTATTCCTGAAATGCATATCACCGGTGCTGATGTAATCTGTCAAGGTGACACTGCTGTTCTTGCTCCTATTATCACTCCTGCTGAGGGTAAATTTGATTTCGCTTGGAGCAATGGCGTTACAGATTCTCTTATGAAGACTGATGTTGCTGGCGTTTACACAGTTGTTGCCACCAACCAAGAGAGCGGCTGTGTTGTTTCAGCTTCATTCTCTGTATATACAATTGGTGGTGACCTCCACGTTTCTGCCGACAAATATGAAGTTTGCGAAGAAGAATTGGTTGTTCTCACTGCAAACATCGATGGTTACAATAACCAGAACATCAAATATGCTTGGTCAGCTAATGGCTCTGCTTTAGATACCACATCTACTCTCCAAGTTAATCCTACAGAAACCACAACATACGTTGTAACAGCTATCGCAGGTAAATGCACAATGTCTGATTCTGTTACTGTTAACGTTATCAAAGTTACTGAAGGTGAAATCGAACTTGAAGCAACTGTTGAAGAACTTTGTGCTGGTGCACAAACCACTATCAGCGTAGTTGATGGTGAAGGTTTGTTCGTATGGTACATGAATGGTGTTGAAATGCCAGGTGAAAACCTTCCTTCAATCACTATGAACATGAACACTCCTGGTGAATATACCTTCAGTGCAACTCCAGCTGCCAACAAGTGCGCTACATCAACAAGCGAACCTGTTGAAAAAACTATCATCGTTTATTCTCAACCTACAGTTCAAATCACTGGCGATCCTTTGATTTGCGTTGATTCAACTGTAAGTCTTTTCGCTATGATTAACGATACTCTTGGTGACAACGAGTACAACTTCGAGTGGAGACTTTACAACTACACTCTTCTTGATGGTGACAACGCTCCTGAATTCACAGAAGACAACATCGCTGTTAAATATGAAAACGAAGATGAAAACCTCACAACCACTTTGGCTGCTCAGGATCATCCTTACATTTTCACAACAAAGATCACAACAGAACACGGTTGTGTAGCTGTTAGCGATCCTTATTATGTATATGTTGGTGAAAATCCTACAGTTGCTGTAACAGTTGACTATGACACCGTATGTAAAGGCGGTCTCGTAACTGCAACTGCTCATCTCGGCAACTACAACATGGACAACCTTGTTTATCAATGGTATGAAAATGATTCTTTGATTCCTCACGGAACATCTCCAGTCTATTCATCAGTTGTTGAAGAAACCACAATCTTCAAAGTTGTTGTTAAACAAACCACAACAGGTTGTGAAGCAACTGGTCAAGACACTACATTCGTAGTTAATCCTAAGAACATTGACAAGATTGTTGTTATCAACAATGGCGATACAGCACGCAACATTTGTGAAGGCGCTCAATTAGAGATTGCTGCTTACTTCCAGGATGAAGAGGGCAACAGCTACATTGATTCTTCACTTACATACGTCTGGACTTTGAATGGCATGCAGTTGCAAACCGTTCACGGACCAATGTTCAGCTCACAAGCTTACATTTATGATGGTGATCCAGTAGATTATGTATATACTGCTTATGTAGTTTATGATGCTCCTGGTTGTGAGTTGGTTCCTATCGCATCTGATACAATCCACGTTCGTCGTAACCCAATCGTTACAATCGATGGTACACCTAACGTATGTTACTTCAATGAAAATGACTATAACATCACTTTGACCGCTTGGGTTGACGGTATCCAAGATACAAACGCTACTTACAAGTGGTATGAAAGTGGTCAACTTAGACCAAACGTTGCTGGTTACGATAACAAATATCGTGCAAGCTGGCCTGCTACCTACCTCAATCCTTGGATTTTCACAGTAGAAGTTGAAAATGGTGACGGATGTACAGCAATTTCTGAGCCTTTCTATGTAAACGTTTATGATGCACCAGTTGTTAACATCACAGCTGACGCTGATACCGTATGTCTCGGTGGTTCTGTTACATTGAATGCTAACCTTGATAACTACAACGATCCTATGTTGACTTATCAATGGTATATCAACCAAATTGATGAGAACCATGCATTGGCAGGTTACACACATGAACAAGAAATTATTACTCCTACAGAATCCGCAAACTACATTGCACGTGTTACACACTTGATGTACTCAGGTACACAATCACAACACATCATCAACCAAGCTTGTTGGTCTGCTGATACATTCAGAATCAATGTAAATGCAATTCCTCAGATTGTTTCTATTACTAACAATATTCCTGAAGAGAATGAAGTTTGTGACGGTTATCAAGTTAACCTGACAGCTAATGTTGAAGGTGGTGTTGCTGGTGGCGAAGTTTTCACTTGGTATCGTAACGGTGAAGTGATTGCTGAAGCTAACAATGCAGAGTACACTGAAGTTCTCAGCGCTCAAAATACTGAACCTACAACTTATACCTACGCAGTTTCTGTAAAACAAGCTGCCGATGGCTGTGAGTCTCCTATCTTCACAATGAATTCATTCGTTGTAAATCCAAATCCTGTACTTGAACTTACAACAGATCCTATCGTTTGTATCGCTGAAGAAAACAATGTTGTATTAGTTGCAAACTTGTTCCCAGCACCTCAAACTGATGTTAAATTCAACTGGTTCGAAGACAATGTTCTCATCGCTGAAAATGCAGGTGACACATTACGTCTCACTAAACCTTACAGAGATTATCCTTACAACTTCAATGTACAACTCGTTAATGAATATGCTTGCACAGCAGAAGGCAGCGCTTCAGTATATGTAAATGCTGCTCCTGTAGTTAACATTACAGCTTCTGAAACCGAAATTTGCGAAGGCGGTGAAATTACTTTGACTGCTTCTCTCAACGATTGGAATGCTGATCAACTTACTTTCCAATGGATGGACAACGACGAAGTAATCCCTGGTGCAACATCATTGACTTACACTGTTGTTCCTGCAATTGGCGAACACATTTATTCAGTTAAGATCAATCAACTCACATCAGAATGTGAAGCTACATCAACACCTATTAAGGTTACAGTAGATTCTATTCCTGTTATCACTTCTGTTACAGTTAACAACTATGCAGTTTGTGTTGGTTCACAACTTACAATCACTGCAAATCTTGACGACACTGTAGAAGGTGAAGTATTCACATGGTACAGAAATGGTATCCTTATGCAGGGTGCTACTGGTCGCGTAATCACTGATTCACCTGAATTGGTTGACAATAACACACAACAATTCGCATACACTGCAGTTGTAACACGTCCAGCAGCTGGTTGTACATCACTTGCTACTACATCTAATACAGTTACAGTTTATGCTAATCCTACAGTTGTTATCACTGGTGATCAACACGTTTGCGAAACTGATTCTGTATTCTTGATTGCAAATGTTGACACTGTTGGCTTGAATGCTGGTTTATTACACTACACATGGTATGAGTCAGGTCAAATCAGAGACAACATGGCTTACAATCTTGGTGACAACCAATTCTTCGCAGAATATATGTATGCTCGCACTGAGCCTTATAGATTCACAGTAGAAGTTACACGTGACAACGTTGCTTCAGGTTGTGTATCACGTTCAGAAGTATTCGAAGTTTATGTATATCCTCAGCCTGTTGTTAACATCACTGCAACTGAAACTGAGATCTGTGAAAACGGTCAGGTTACTCTTACAGCTAATTTGAATGACAACAACGCTACTGACATTGTTTATCAATGGTACAAGCTCGTTGAAAATCAGAATATCATCGCTACAGGTTACAATGCTGATGGTTCATATAAGTATGACACAGTAACTGTTGTATCACGCGAGAACATTCCTGGCGCTACATCAGCTAACTACACTGTTTCATTGACTGAAACCACAACATTCGGTGTTATGGTTCTTCAAACTCCTTCAACATGTACAGCAAACGATGAAATCACTATCAATGTTAATCCTATCCCTGTTGTAACAAATGTTACTGTTAACGGTAAGGCTACCGATGTTGTTTGCGACGGCGCTCAAGTAACTGTTGCTGCTGAAATCGAGCCTGCTAATGCAGCCGGTGCAGTTTACACATGGTACAAGAACGGTCAATTGATCGAGGGTGCAACTGAAGCTATCTACAGCGAAAATGTTTACACCAATGACAACCAAGTTACAACAAATTCTTACACTGCAATCGTAACATTACCTGCTTCTGGTTGTGTTTCAACAATGTCAACAATGGCAGCTGTTGTAACAGTTAACCCGGCTCCTTCAACCGTTACAATTTCTGGTAACAATGTAATCTGCTTCGGCGATCAAACAGTTCTTACTGCTTATTCAGACGTTCCTGGTCAGTTCATCTGGTCCAACAACGTTAAGGATACAAACAAAGTTACTGTTTCAGCTGGTACTTACACAGTTACCTTGAAGACTGCTGAAGGTTGTGAAATGACATCTGCTCCATTCACAGTTGAGTCATTCGGCACAGACTTGTTAGTAAGCGCAAGTGAAACTTCTATCTGTCAAGGTGAACACACAACATTGTATGTTAACCAAGACGGTTGGAATGGTAATGTAACATATCAATGGGATGCTCAAGCTGGTAACAGCACAGCTACTACAGTTGATGTAACTCCTGACACAACTACTATCTACACTGTAACTGCAACTGTTAACAATGAAAACGGTTCATGCTCAGCAGTTGGAACAGTTAAGATCGTTGTTAATCCTCGTCCTGCTATTGTAGAAGTAACTGCAACAGCTGAAGAGGTTTGTGAAGGTTCTCAAGTAACATTCAATGCAAGTGGCAACGCTTCTTCATACATTTGGTATGAAAATGGTATTGAAATTCCTGGTGAAAACCAAGCTACTTTGACTCTCATGTTCAACGAAGAAGGCACATATTCAATTGCTGCTAAAGCAGTAAGCGAAGAGGGTTGTGTATCAGCTCAAGCTTCTGAACCAGTAGTTGTCAAGGTTAATGCTGCTCCTGAATCAGTTGTTATCACTGGTCAAACAGTTATCTGCGAAGGTGGTAGCACAACATTATATGCTAATGTAACTCCTAACGTTGACGCTGTTTACACTTGGTATAAGGATAATACAATCATTGCCAATACACAAGACAATCAATTAGTTGTTACAGAAGCTGGTTCTTATAAGGTAGAAGCTACAGTAAACGGTTGTACAACAGTATCTGATGCTGTTATCGTAACTGTTGAACAAGCTCCACAATTACAACTTACAGCTACAGAGACCACAATCTGTGTAGGTGGTGAGACAGTTATCACTGCTGAAGCTACTGGTTGGAACAATGCAAATGTAATCTACACTTGGAACAACGGTTATCAAGGTTCTGCTTACACATTCGTTCCTACAGCTGCTGGCACATACAAGTTCATCGTAACCGCATCTCAATCAACATCAGGTTGTGTTGCAGTTGACAGCATCATCATCAATGTAAATGATGTTCCTGCTGCTCCTCAAATCGTTGTTGACAATGCAGTTATCTGCGACGGTGGTCAAGTACAAATTTCTGCAAGCAATGCAGTTCCTGGTGCAACTTACACATGGTATGCTAACGGTGTTGTAATCCCAGGCGCTACTCAAGCTACAATCTATCAATCACCTGTAACTGTTGACGGTGACGTTACAACATACGCATACACAGCAATTGCTTCACTTCCTGCTTCAGGTTGTGTATCAAATATGACTACAACTGCTACTGTTGTTACAGTTATCCCAACTCCTGTTGTTGCAGTATCAGTAACAGGTAACACTACAATCTGCGAAGGTGGTACAACTACTTTGAACGCAAATGTAACTCCTGCAGGTGTTGATTACAATTATCAATGGTATCAAGACAACGTTCTCATCCCGAATGCAACAAATGCTTCTTATGTAGTATCTGCTGCTGCACGTGAGACTGCTTACAACTATTCAGTAGTAGTTTCTGCAAATGCCGGATGTAACGTTACAGCAAATGCTCCTGCAATCACAGTTGTTGCTGATCCTGTCGTAGTAGCATCTGTATCCGACGATGTAACATGCGTTGGTGGTCAGGCTACATTCACAGTAACTGTTGACGGTGGTGTTGCTAACATCAACGGTTTGAATGGTTACTCATTCGCATGGTACAATAACTTGAGCACAACAGAACCTATCGCTACAACTCCTTCTTACACTACAACAGGTAATGAAGCTGCTGGTAACTATTCATACTGGGTTGAAGTAACATCTCCTTATGGATGTCACACAATCTCTAATATTGTTAACCACGTAGTTGCTTCTGATCCTACTGTAGCAATCGCAGTTGCACAAGGTTACCCAACCACAATTTGTGACGGTGGTCAAACAACATTGATCGCTAATGTAAACGGTGGTCACGGTGAAGCTTCATATCAATGGTATAAGAATGGTCTCCCATTGTATGGTGAAACCAATCCTACAATCGTAACTTCAGCTCTCAACTACGGTGAGGCAGCTGCTTACACAGTTGTTGTAAAACAAACAGGTGTTGGTTGCGAAACTGTATCTGAGGCTTACAATGTAAATGTTGTTCCTGCTTACACAGTTGACATTAACGGTTTCGGCAATGTATGTGAAGGCGGTACACTCACACTCACAGCTACTGTAAACAATGTAATCTCTGGTGATGTATTGAGCTATCAATGGTACAAAGTTGCCAACGGTAATGTAACACCTATCAATGGTGCAAACGCTGCTCAATATTCAACATCAGATCTCTTACTCGGTGATTCATACGAATACTATGTAGTAGTAACAAGCGGTATCTCTGGATGTTCAGTAATTTCATCTTCAGTACCTGCAAACGTAGTTGCTGCTCCTTCAGTTGCAATCCAAGGTGCTAACACAGTATGTGAAGGCGGTGCTTTGACATTGAATGCTTTCGTAACAGGCGGTGTTGACGGTGCTTCTTACACTTACACTTGGAATTGGACTGGTGCTGCCAACGGTTCTGCTACAACAGCTGTTCCTACATTCGTTCCTGAACTCACAGCATCTGACGCTTCTACACCTTATTACTTCACAGTTACTGTATCACGTAACGATAATACAGGTTGCACAGCAACATCAGCTGCTCATGAAGTAAATGTATTGGCTGTTCCTTCAGTAGTTGTTACTGCAGACAACAATACAATCTGTCAGAACGGTGAAGTAACATTCACAGCTCATGTATCACCTGTAGGTGCTTACAATTATGCATGGACAATAAACGATCAGTCACAGGCTGTTAACAGCAGTTCAGTAACTACCACACTTGCTACAACAGGTACAATTTCTGCCACAGTAGTTGTTTCTGCAGCAAATGCAAGCGCTTCATGTTCTTCAACAGCTACAATCGCTGTTCCAGTACAAGTTGTTGCAGCTCCTGTTGTTACAATCTCTGCTAACCACACCACAATGTGTGTTGGTGGTACCACAACATTGACAGCTAATGTAAATGCAAGCAGTGCAGTTCCTTCAGAATTCAACTATCAATGGGCTATCAATGGTATTGAAGTTGAAGGCGCTGTAGCAAGCACATTCGTTCAACCTCTCAATGCAGCTGGTGTTTACACTTACACATTGAAAGTATCTCAAAACAACAACCTCGGATGTACTTCAACATGGTCTGCTCCTGTAACAGTTCAAGTTGCTGAACAACCTGTTGTATCTTTGAGCTCACTTGACGGTCTCGCAATCTGCGAAGGTGGTTCTATCACAATGACTGGTGTTGTTGACAACTATGGTAATACAGTTAATGGTGTTACAAACAGCAACATCTACGGTGCTATGACATTCGATTGGATCTCCAACGGTATCAATGTACATCATAACACTAATATCTCTAATGCTTCTAATCAGGTAACTGAAACTTTGAATAACGTTGGTAACTACAGCTATCAAGTAGTTGTAACTCCTTCAGGCTACAACTGTCAACCTCAAGCTTCTAACATCGAAGTTGTTAACGTAGTAAGCAATCCTTCATGGACAGACGTTCACGTTTACAGCAACAATGGTACAGACGCTTGTATCGGTGAAACAGTTACATTAGCTGCAGCTATCCAAGGTGGTGTATCTGACTACGCAGGCAGCACAAACGGTTATATCCAATGGGTTGTAACTGACGAAAACGGCAACACAATCAATGTACTTGGCGGTCTCGGCGGTAATTCATACGATATCCCTGCAGCTCCTGGCACATACATTTACACACCTACATTCGTTGGTAATATCGGCAGTGGCTGTCAGTTGACAAATACTGAAGATGTTCAAGTAGCTGTTACAGTTCATGAATTGCCTACAGCAGTATTTGCAAGCGGTGATGGCACATCATTGTGTGCAAACGATCCAAGCGCTTCAGCTGAGTTGGTAATCAACTTCACAGGTGTTGCTCCATTCAACTACCAAGTTGTTGACAACTATGGCAATGTAATTGCACAAGCTGTTACATTAGCTAACACAGTAAGCATCTATGTTGCTCCAAGCACACAAACCACATATTTCATCAATATGGTTCAAGATGCATACTGCGTAAACAACTCACTCGATGCAAATGCTTCAGCTACTGTTTACATCAACGAAATTGAATTTGAAAACAACTTCTTCGTATCAGGATGTTCTGACGAAGGTCAAGTGACTATCAACTTCAATGTTGTATCTGGTAATCCTAACGCTAACTTCACAGTTACATACGAAAACGGTTTGACTGGCAATGGTACAATCGTTAACAACACTGCAACATTCGTTGCTCCTACAGTTCCTGGTGATTACAATGCAGTATTCACAGTTGACGGATGTTCATATGATATCGTAGTTCGTGTTCTCGTTGGAGAATATGGCTTCGGTGGAACTCTCCCGATCATGGATCAACGTTGGAACGACGTAGTAGTAGTTAACAACAACCCAGAGACTAACGGTGGTCATACATTCGTAGGATTCCAATGGTACAAGAATGGTGTTGCAATACCTGGTGCTACATATTCTAACTATCAAGACAAAGATGGTTTGAACGGATTCTATTCAGTTGAATTGATCGAACAAGATGCTAACGGCAATATGGTTACATTCCAAACTTGTGAAACATACTTCAATTCAGTTTCATCAGTTAAGGTATATCCTGTTCCTGCTAATGTTCATCAAGACATTACTATCGAACTTGATTTGACATCTGAAGAACTTGAAGGCGCAGTTCTCGATATCTACAGTGTAACCGGTGCTCACATCAGCCACGTAACTGATCTGCAACCTATCACTAAGATTCAAGGCTTCAAAGCCCAAGGTACTTACTTCGGACGTATCTTGACAGGTACAAATGAAATCAAGACTGTTAAATTCGTTATCGTAAAATAATATGTTGAAATCCGAAGTTTGGCGACTCCGGTCGCCAAACTGACGGTTTCATGATTAAATTTGAATAAAAAAAGAAAAAGTATATTATGAAAAAGAATTTATTATTAGTCAGTCTTATTTTCGCAATGTGTACCGCTTTTGGTCAAGAGGTACAAACGGAAAATAATACCGATACTGTATCGGGAAATTTTGAGACTTCTACATTCTGCCCTCATCACATAAATGTTCATGTTGGAGAAGCTTTCACTAATAATATCTACAGAAGAGTTGGTATCAACCAATATTATTCTTTGAGTACGATGTTAGATGTTGATTATGCATATTTCTTCAATGAACATTGGGGATTGAGCCTCGGCGTTGGTGTTAATCGTATCGGTGCTAAAGCTTCTATCTCTAAGAGTGGTATTATTCCAGATTATGATGTAAATAACGATCATCCATTCGATAATCCTGTTACTTATAATCCTAACTATGACCTTTATTATGACGCAAATGGTCTTAAAGAAAAAGAAGTTGTTTGGGCTATTGAAGTTCCTTTGAAAGCTCATTTCGACTGGCGTTTCGATGGACGTAACGGTATCTATGCTGCTCTCGGCGTTCAAGGTTATTTCCCAATCAAGGGCTTTAACAAATATAAAGGCGAAGGTACTATCACTACTTATGGTTATGAGGAACTTTTTAACCAATGGTATATGCAACACTATGAGAATGGTCAAATAAAGATGGACAACCACTTTGGTGATGCTTCTTACACAGGTAATGGTAAGAAAGTTAAAATGAGACCATCTGTTGACATTCTTGCAGATTTCGGTGGCGTTTTCGCTCTTAACAAAGTTGTTGACTTCTACCTCGGTGCTTATGCTAAATATGGTTTCTTGGATATTCTTCCTAAGAACAAAACCACTTTCATCGCTGCTAATGATCAAGGAAACATGGAATTCCAAGGTACTCTTGGTTCAGACATGTTAGACAGAGCATATGATAATGGTGACATTAAGAAACGTCAAACAAAATGGAACCTCCTCCAAGTAGGTGTTAAGGCTGGTTTCCACTTCAAGACATGTGCTACTCCTCAAGAGAAATCTAAAAAACAGATTGAAAAAGAAATTCTTGACGAGCTTAAGAAGAAAGCTAATGAACCAATTATCATTAAACAAGATCCTCAATACATCTACATTGTTCCTGTATGTGATCAATTAAATGATGATGACGATTATCTAACTCCTGAAGATAAACAAGACATCAGAGAAATCAGTGATGCTCTTTCAAAGACTAAGATTTTATTCGATTTGGATAAAGATATTCCTAAGATCAGCGATTATAATGACAATATCAACAAGACTGTTTCTATTTTGAAGAAAAATAAAGCCTTGAAATTGATTGTTGAAGGTTATACTTGCGATTTAGGTACAGAACAACATAACCGTGATCTTGCACAACGTCGTGCAAACGCTGTTAGAGAAATGTTCATCCAAAAGGGTGTAAATCCTGATCAAATCGAAACTGCTTCTTATACGGTTAACGATCCTCAAAACAGACAAAACATCACAGATCCAAGCCGTGAAGAACATCGTGCTGCTATCTTTAGAATCGTCAAAAGATAATTATTACTATTCTCGTTAGAAGAAGGGGACTGCATTTAGCGGCCCCCTTTTTTGTGTTTATAGATCTCCCTTGAACTTTTTCACCGGGTTCCCCCGTTCGAGCGTGTTGTGGTTCATCCAGACGTCGCGCTCGCGCCGGGCCTTCTCGGCTTCGTGGTCGGCGGCGAGGCGCATCAGCAGCCGCTCCTTCGCCAACTGCTTGTTGCGGAGCTGAGACCGCTCGTCGGAGGCCGTCACGCTGAGGCCGGTGGGCATGTAGGTGGCCCGCACCGCCGTCTCCACCTTGTTGACGTTCTGCCCGCCCGGACCGGAGGCGCGGTGCGTCTCATACACAATCTGCCGCTCATCGACCTGCTGCGCCTGCATCGGGGCGAAGAAGTGGACCCCCACGAACCAGTTCTTGCGGCGGTGCCACGGACGGAAGGGGTTCTTCTGCGCCACCCATAGCACAGAGCCCTCCCACGCAGAGGCAAGTCCTGACAATGCCGCCTCGTCGCCCTCCGCCGACAGCGTGGCCGAGAACATGCAGCCGTCGCTCAGTCCGGGTTCGTAGTCAATCAGTTTACACAAAATCTTCTGTTTGTCGGTCTGTTGCATCAGCTTATGCATCACCAGGACCACCACGCGGCAGCATTCCTCGGGGCCGCGACCCGATGTTATCTGAATATAAATCTTTTGCATAATCTTCTATTCTTGGTTCATTCTTACAATGCGGGGGTGGATTCTCCCCACCACTTTGATTAACTTTTTTGAGGCGGCCAGCACATCGCCGATGGATTTGTAGGCTTCGGGGGCCTCCTCTGTGGAGCCGCCCAGCAGCGTGACCCCCCGTTGCGCCAATTGCCGGTTAAGGGCGTAGCGACTGAAGCTGTTCCGCGCGTCCTCCCGCGACATGGCCCTTCCCGCCCCGTGACTGGCCGAGCAGAGGGCTTCCTCGCAGCCGAGTCCGGTCACTAACAGCCCGGTGTCGGTCATGTTGGCGGGGATGATGCCCAGCTCGCCCTTGTGTGCGGGGGTGGCGCCCTTGCGGTGCACGATCACTTCCGAACCGTCGGTCAGCGTCTCCCGCCATGCGAAGTTGTGGTGGTTGCTCACGTTGGCCAACGTCTGCAGCCGCATTCCCTGCGCCACGTTCCGGTGTATCAGCTCGTGGCAGACCGCCGAGTACTCGCCGGCAATCTCCATACATCGCCAGTACATCAAGCCCTCCTCGCTTTCGAGGTCGAGCCACGCGAACGGTCCGGCCTCGCGGGGCAGCCGGCACTGCGCTTTGGCTATGGTCGTGAAGTGCTCGGCGATGGCTGCCCCGAGGCCCCGGCTGCCGGAGTGCGACAGGATGGCCGTATAGCTTCCGGCGGAGAGCTTCAGCGGGTTGCCGGCGCAAAGGTCCACCTCGCAGACATCGACGAAGTGGTTGCCGCCTCCGCTGGTGCCCAACTGCCGGATGGCTTTGTCCCTCAGCTTCTTGAGTATCGGGATCGTGCGCCACTCCTCGCGGTCGAAGAGCGGGTGGTACTGCTTGAACGGCAGCACGCCCTCCATTCCGAAGGCGGTGTTCTCCCACAGCGCCTTCTCGATTCGGCCGTGGTGGTTGCAGATGTGGTCGCCGGGCGCGTCGAGGAGTGTGAGCGACATACGGCAGCCGATGTCGAGGCCCACGGCGTAGGGGAGCACGGCGTTGCGAGTAGCCAGCACACCGCCCACGGGAAGTCCGTAGCCCGCGTGCGCATCGGGCATCAGTGCACCCGCCACGGTGACGGGCAGCCGCATGGCCGTGTCCATCTGCCGGAATGCCAGCGGGTCGATGAGGTCGCGTCCGAACACGGAGTAGGGGAGGGGACTCTCCCGCAGGTCGTGGTGTTGCACGGTTGTCTCTTCCGGCGACAGCAATTCCGCTAACGCCCGCCAGCGCGGGTTTTGGTGTTGTTTGTAATTTTCGGGGTGCGCCACGAAGTCCTGCAGCAACGACAAGATCTGTTCGTCGGTGAGGTGTTTCCCCTCCTGCTTCACGAACTCCAACATCCTGCTGCGGAGCACATTGTCGGTTACCCCCATTTTTGTAAGTTCTTTCTTTAAATTGCCCATTTTTTCTTGCTTTTGGCTTTTGGCTGTTGGCTGTTCACTGGCGAGGAACTAATGACCATAACCATAACTATAACTATGACTTTTGAGCATTGAACTCTAACTATTGACCCTTGACCCTTGAACCTTGAACCAAGCCAGCCTAAAAATTGACACGGAAATGCCATTCCGCATCGGTTAATAAAAATAAAACGTGAAAACGGCGGACACGTTCAATGTTCGCCACAATGTCTGTAACAATTTGATACAGAATTGTTTTTATCGGATGTTATTTGTCTTTATACTCATCGTTGCGCTCCTTTCTTTTTAAAATCAGGGGTTCAACTTTCGGGCGGCAAAGATATGAAAATTTTTTATTATTTAGAATTGGTACAAGATTTGATTCAACAAGCATCTGCCTCTTACACCGCTTTTGAGTCCATTTTGGTCTGTTTTTTGATGTGCAAAATATACTTGTGTTATAAGTTTTTACTGTTTCTTATTTTGACAGATTTTCGTTAATCCGCCCTTGTTCCCCATCACAAACACTGCTGTCTGACCGTCGTCGGACAGAACGTCAACAAACAGAGGCTGGTTCAATATAAAGCGCTGGCACAGGAACCGGTCGCCTGCTTTCAGTTTGGCGTTTTCGGATTCTGTTATTGTGAATATATTGCCACCCAAATAGTTTAGCAGTAAGCGGCGGTTGGGGTTCCAACGGATTTCCACGTTGTCGCCGACACTCAAATCATTGGCAAAGAGCGACTCTCCCACAACGCGGTGCGACGATTGCACGCCCTCCACCTCGCAGTAATCTGACACGAAGGTCTCCCAGTCGGGAAAACCTACGAAGCGGGCGAGAATGTCGAGAGTGCTGGGGCGCACCGAGGCATAGCCGTCCACATAACCCCAGAGCCGTTTCAGCGTGGCGACACTGAGATTTTCGTTCAGCCGTCCCCGGATTTCTCCCGACAGGAAGATGAAGTCGTTGGAGGTGGCGATGGCGTGGTCCGCCGACTCCTCCACGAGTTGGCGCAGCAGGGTGATATGTTGTGGGTTGATGGACATGTTTCTTTCAAAATGCAGCCGCAAAGATAGCAAACATTCAGATATGGAGGGGAGGTTCTTTTTTGGTTCTTATATAATTATTCAACGGCATCCTGCACGAGACGCACGCTAAGCCCATAATATCGATAAACGGGGCCAACACCCGCAGCAAATTCACTGATTCCTATATTAAAAACACAACTGCTTGTATATGAAGAGGATGTCCAATAATGTCCGCTCGGTTCCCCCGTATAATGCAAATTACCCCGTACACTTGCTTCCGGGAGAAAGACGGCGCCGGCATTCTCCAACGCCTTCCATTGTTGTGCACTATAGTGGTTTTTGTAATTAACTGTGTCGTTGTTGATGTCTTGGGGCGGAACAATGCTGTTGGGGTGGTCATATTTGTTCGGAAAGAGGACAAGACCTCTTACGCCGTTCACGGTGGCTTTGGCATATCTGGCGTTAGGAATGCCATTCACCGTGGAAGCGTTTCGTGTCAGGAAAAGATATTCGGCTTCGTCCTTTGTCAGTGTCCGCCATCGGCCGGGTGCGTTTCCACCGTTGGAGATGGCATTATACACGCCCCAGTCGGCGAAAGCGCAGGAGTCGGTCAGAGAGTTTTTCCCATTATTGCCAGGACTGTAATCAACATTTTCCACAGATACAGACCAAGGCTGATAGCAAAATGCGCCACTGTTCCATCCGCTCGTACCCCAGCCGAAAAGGTCAATCCATCCGCTGAAGTGGGAGGAGATAGAGCTGTTATCCTCGCCAATGATGTCATATTGGTTTTCGGCAAAACGCCAGGTGCCCTGGGCCAGGCCATCGGCGGTTTTGTGCTTGCCGGCGGCGCTGTATTGAAGGTTGCCCTGCGAGAACCGTACCTGCCGGCCTGGAGCAACGGAAAACAGACCGTTTAATGAGCCTGCTGTCAAGGATGGGTCTCCTGGGGAATGCAGAATCCTATAATCCTCTATTTTTCCTTTCACCCATGAAACAGGTTTTACGGAGGCGCACAAGGCAGTAACGAGCACAAGTGTTATGAAAGCCACGGGCGGAAACCATTTCCGTCTGAAATCCGCTTCACCTATCGCCTGCATCACAGCGTCAGCACTTTGAAAACGTTTTTCTTTAAGAGGCTGAAGACATTTGCGCACCACATTGCCGTAGCGCGAAGGGAACAGTTGCTTCAGAATCAGTCCAAAGGCGTAAATGTCGGTGCGGTTGTCGACCTCATCGCCGGACAACTGTTCCGGGGCAGCGTAGGATTGGGTGTAGGCGGGCTCCTTGAGGATGGCGAACCTTCTGCTGTCGGAAAGTCCGAAGTCGATGATCTTCACATGGTTGCCGTCATGGGTAATCAGGATGTTGGAGGGTTTCAAGTCTTGGTGTACAACCTGTTTGCGGTGGAAATAGTCCATGGCAAACAGCAGCTCCTTCACTACCAGTTTGCGAGCCTCCTGCGAGGGATTTTCCTTGAGGAAGTCGTCCAGCGTTCGGCCGTCCACATATTCCATCACGATACAGTCGCCGGCCACGGCATCCTGTTCGTGGCTGAGGGCACGAACGATGTTGGGGTGGTTGAGTTCCACCGTCAGGGCGAATTCCTTGGCAAGCATTGCGGTGTATTGCGGGTCGTCGGCGTACTCGGGTTTGAGGCCTTTCAGCATGTACCACTGTCCGTAGCGTTGGGCACGGAATAGGCGGGAGTAGCCGTTTGAAGGCAATTCCTTATAGCCGGTGAACTGGTTGGAAATGTTCACGTCCTGCGGCGCAACCGGCCCTGATGTGGATATGTCGTCGTTGAATTTCATTCCGCAGTAAAAGGCTTTGTTCAATCCATGTTCTGCAAATACTCCGACAGATAGGGTACTGCAAACACCAACTCTCCACGACGGGGGGATTCGATAACTCCCGCCTCGATGAGACGCTTGCGATAAGGCTGTATGGCCGGACCTTTCCGTCCAAGCTTGGACTGAAGCTTGCTGGTGGTCGCCGGCTCGCCGCAGTGAGCAAGTGCCTTAAGGAATATTTTGTCATTGTCTGACAGCGGATTCAGTATCGGCTTGAAGACGTTGTCATCCATATCAGCCAAGGCAGCCTTCTCCACCTTGTCCATAATTTCGTCAGTAACAACGCCATCTTTTGGGGTATATTGAATCATATAGTAGCCAATCAGTTGCATGAGGTAAGGGAATCCTCGGGTTGAAATTGCTGCGCGGTCGAGTATTTCGTCCGAGACCTCTATCTTGATTGATTTGAAGGCACGCTCATAATAGGCTCTGATCAAGTTGGTCGATAACAGCCCCAATTCCACTTTGACGGCACGGTTCAGAAAGGTGAGCACGCTGTCATTAAGTAAATTGGAAACGGAATATGGCAGTCCCGCCATTGCTATCGCAACGTTCTTTCGGTCGCCAACCAGTTCCTGATAAGCGGCAGCCACCTCGCGCATGGCCTCCGAGGTACGCACTTCATCTATGAGGATGAGAGCACCCTTACCCTTTTCTGCCAACTTGTCGCATAGCAGTGACATTTTCGAGCGAAATCCGTATTGCCGTTCCGCAGCTTCCGAAAAAGTAAGACCGAACGAGAAACCTAACACCACGGCGGTCACACCCGACAACTTCCTTTTTTCGTCATCGAAGTATTTCGAGCCATTCAGTTGTAACTGCTCGATGATGGCTTTCGGCATCCCCTCGTGAGCCGTCACGCGGGCAACAACGTACCCCTCTTTCTGCGCACGGTCGTTGAGTTCAAGCAACAGTGCTGTCTTTCCCATGCCTCGTTGTCCGAGAAACAACGTGCAGCGGTTGCGCGACCCGACAGGCTCTTTCAGTCCCGCCATAAACTGTTCAATCACGCCATCGCGACCGATATACTGCATCGGACGGTTACCGAATGTGGGCTGAAACAGTTCCTGAGCACTTTCATAAAAATCCTCTTTCTTTCCCATTTACTTTACTTTATTCTTCTTTATTCTCCTTTATTCTTTTTCGGATGCAAAAGTACAAAAATAAGCACAGCAAACAAAACATAATTATTCTAATTAGATTATTTTCTTATCTTTTCCCATCCCCTTTTGGGGAGAAGAATAAAACGGATTTATCAACTTAAATTATTGAACCTAAAAGAATTAGAACCAAAAAAGAACCAATAATAATTACATAGCAGAAGCGTTTTCGCTTTATCTTTGCAAGTTCGAAACCTGGAAAATTTCAAATGCAATGCCGAGGTGCTTGCGGTTCACAGCCGCGAGCTTTCTTTGTTTGGCATTGCAGGTTTTTCCAGTAGCCGTTCGTGTCCACTTTTTGGAGCTGGTACAATTGTTGCTTTCAAAATTATGGGGAAGGCAATGTTTTCCAGTTTAAAAAATACGGGTTAACATAAATTTCCTTGATTTAAATTTGCGGGTCATAATATTTTTATTATTTTTGCAGTGTTTTTAAAACTAAAATTATGGAGCGGATATTCAAAAGGAAAACGTACCGGCAGTTGCTTGAATGGAAAGCAACAGAAAATGGCCGGACTGCAATTTTGGTGGAAGGGGCGCGACGTGTGGGAAAGTCAACTATTGTAGAACAGTTCGCTAGGAAAGAATACAAGTCGTACATTCTCATAGATTTCAACAAAGTTGGCAAGAATGTTGTCGAGCTTTGGGACGATCTCATGGATCTTGACAGGATTTTTCTTTTGTTGCAGCAGATTTTCAAAACAACACTTTACGAAAGAAACTCCGTCATTATCTTCGATGAGGTGCAGAAATGCCCTCCAGCTCGTCAGGCCATCAAATATTTAGTGCAAGATGGCCGCTACGACTATATCGAGACAGGTTCGCTGATTAGCATTCACAAGAACACAAGGAATATCACCATACCGAGTGAGGAAGACCGCATAACCATGTATCCCATGGATTATGAAGAGTTCAGATGGGCTTTGGGAGACATGGCTTCGGTGCCCTTGTTTGAACAACAATATAATAGTCGCATATCGTTGGGCGATGCCGTAGTGCGCCTGAATATGCGCGACTTCAGACTCTATATGTTGGTAGGAGGCATGCCACAGGCTGTAAACACTTATTTGGAGACTAACAACTTGAGTCTGGTGGACAAGACTAAGCGAGGCATCATCCAGTTGTACCTTGAAGATTTCCAGAAGATTGACGCGACAGGTAATGCGGAACGCTTGTTTAAAAATATTCCAGCACAATTGAGTGGCAAGGTCTCCCGGTACCAGCCCTATACCGTAGTGGGGCAGCAATCGGCAGCCAAGATGCAAGAGCTACTTCAGGAATTGGAACAAAGCAAGACCGCTCTTTTCTGCCACCATTGCACCGATCCCAATGTGGGCATGTCACTGAACAAGGATTTGTCTCGCTACAAGATTTTCATGGCAGACACCGGCTTGTTTGTCACTCTCTGTTTTTGGGACAAAGATTTTACCGAGAACGTGATTTACGACAAACTGTTGTCGGACAAGCTTGATGCCAATTTAGGATATTTATATGAGAATGTTGTGGCACAGATGTTGGCTAGCGCGGGCAATCAATTGTTTTACTACACTTTCCCAAAAGATGAAAAACACAATTATGAAATCGACTTTTTGCTTTCAAGAGGCAACAAGTTGGTGCCTATCGAAGTGAAATCTTCCGGTTATAAAACCCATAAATCTCTCGATGTCTTTTGTGAGAAATACTCTTCACGTATCGGCGAGCGCATACTGCTTTATACCAAAGATTATCAGAAAGACGGCCCCACTCAATGCATTCCTGTCTATTTTACCCCATTCCTGTAACATTTTTGAAGAAAAAAATGATTTCTCATTCTACACATCAAATTTTTTCCCTAACTTTGCCGTTGTGTTCCCGAGACGGGTCCACAGAACGGAATTGTTAACTTAAATTATTGAATAAAAGAAAATTAGAATCTAAAAAGAACCATTTTGTAAATACATAGCAGAAGCGTTTTCGCTTTTATCTTTGCAAGTTCGAAACCTGGAAAATTTCAAATGCAATGCCGAGAGGAAGTCGAAGATGCTTGCGGTTCACAGCCGCGAGCTTTCTTTGTTTGGCATTGCAGGTTTTTCCAGGACCTCGGACTCAAGACAATGAAGTTCGCGGTTTTTTTATGCCTTGTTCCCTGGAAGGCAACCCCCTTGCAAAAAGAACCTGAAAAGAACCTAACAGCGTGAGGGAAAGCGATGTACTTTTGCGGCGAGGAAAAATGTAGAATATAAAGTTTAACAAAAAAAATAATATTATGCGTACAATTTTAACAATTCAAGAGTTATTAAGTGGTCGAAATGCAGATTTCGACAATGCGGCGCAACAGGAAGGGAAAGTCCAAATGGTCCGTCTCCCCTTTGAAACAGCCCATGGGAAAAATGGAGTTAGTCTTAACACATCAAAATTGACGAGCGTCAATACCATCTCGGATTTTATTGAGAAAGTTGGCAAAGACGAATTGAGGAAATTTCTGAGTGAATGGCACACTAAAAGTTATGAACCAGTATCTATAGCAGAGTATATTGTTGTTTTCTGGACACACGATCATAAATCTGGCGACTCAAAAGTACCCTCTAAACTTTTGGGCGTTTATAAAGTAGAGAATTCTCAAAACAAAAACAATAAATATGTTTTGGATCTTAAAGAAGTGCGTGAATTTGATATTTTTTTAAAGAAAACAGTGATTGATTTTAAAAATACAAGACCATTAACTATAGATTTTTCTAAAAACGGGAAAAGAATATATGTGATTTGATCCTTTTGGAAAATAATTCAACGAAAATGCCGGTTCGCGTGAAAGAAGGTAGGCGAAAAAACTAATTTTTTTGATATGAATAAGATTACGCTTTTTTTTCTTTTTCTAATTGTTGCAAATTTAATCTGTGCACAAGAACAATGTCCTGAAGCACCTATTCTTACCGATGTCGATGGCAATGTCTATCAAACAGTGAAGATTGGTCAACAGTGCTGGATGAAAGAGAACCTACGTACCACAAAATATGCAGACGGAACATTGATCCCGTCGGGCAAAATTAATTCGTTTTCAGAAGCCATTCGGTTTTATCCAAACAATAGTCCTTCTACAAAGAACTCTTTTGGGTTGTTGTATAATTGGATCGCTGTGATGAATAACGACAATCAAAACATGTCTAATCGCAGTGAGGTGCAAGGCATTTGTCCAGATGGATGGCATGTGCCAAGCGATAAGGAGTGGGAACAATTATTATCATATGTAAATAGCCAAAATTCATATAAGTGCAACTCTAATGGAGCTATTGCTAAAGCAATGTGCTCAACTACAGGATGGAATAAATCAATATTGTTTTGTGCTGTGGGCAACAATCAAGGAACAAATAACGCTTCGCATTTCTCTGCTCTTCCCGCTGGAAATTATATAGATAATGGACTTATTCTCGATTTTGGAGGTAGTGCTTGTTTTTGGAGTTCCACTGAAGAAGACACCGATTATGCCTCATGTTTTCTTTTCTATAACGATTCTCCTGACGTACGCACAGATCTCGTCGTTAAAAAGAGTTGTGGCTTTTCCGTCCGTTGCGTGAAGGATTAAGTGGAAAACTACAATACAATTATGAGATAAATGGCCGAAGTCCAAGAAAAGTGCAGATGATGTGGATAAAAATCGAAAGTTCTGTATAAAAAAAGGAAAATGATTGATTTGCAGCTATGAAATTTAAAATTAAAAATATGAAAAGAATAATTCTTGCAGTTTTAGTAACTTTATCAGCGGCATGGTTAACCGCACAAAATCCCATTATAAATAATTGCCCTGAACAAGTAAAAGATTACGATGGCAACACTTATAATGTTGTGCGTATAGGAAATTTATGTTGGATGAAAGAAAATTTAAGAACAACTTGTTACTCTGATGGTGAAAAAGTTGATTTTGAAAGAACAGGGAGAAGTGTTACAGGTTATTTATATACGTGGAACGTTGCCAAGGGAAAAGAACGAGGCAAATATGGAATTTGCCCAGATGGTTGGTATCTGCCCAGCGATTGGGAATGGCAACAAATGGAGATAGATGCTTATGCTGTTGACAGACCATCGGCTAATAAAATGGGTGCTAGAGGATTTTGTGCTGTTAGACTATGCGACAAAAAAGGATGGGAAACAGCCTCGTATTATCGTTATGGTGCTGGAAATAGTAATTCAAGTGAGTGCAATCAAACAGGATTCAGTGCAGTGCCCTCTGGAAAAATAGGGGCGTATGAATCAAGTCGTTACGCGAATTTTTGGACATCCACGGAATTCAATAAAAACGATGCTTTGATTCGACAACTATATTATTATTCTCCTTATGTTTACAGAAAGAAAGAAAAAAAGGACAATGTTTATTCCGTAAGATGCGTACAACTATAATCCACAAATCAATTTGTTCTTTATTTTTAAATCAAAATGTACCATATTCCATATCTTTTATGATATAATATGGGGTATAATCAGAACTCAATGTACTCAATCTCAAACGTGTCTTTATTGCATACCCAAGCCTTGCCTTCTGGAGTTGGCAGACAAAAAGGAGCTATTCCATACATATGTGTATCGTATAAGTTACCTAAAGATATCTGTGTATAGTCATTAGTGTAAAGTATTTCATAGGCCTTATTTGTTTGCCCGTATGCAGAAACAAATAATCTTTTCGTTCCGCCCCATACAGGAACTAATTGACAAGTGTTGCCAAAAAGTTGGCAGCTTAAGGTATTCGAGAGAATTGTTGTATTGTTGGTGTTTGTGATATTATACCCCTGTGCTGACTTCATGAATGACCAGTCCCTGTTGTTCCCGTCAGAACCGTTACGCGAATAGCAAAACCCTCCGAAATGTATGTATGGAGTTGAGGATCCATCGTTGACATCCACAATCGTTGACATGATGCGTTGTCCTGTCACAGCCTTTGATTGCAAGCTTTTTTCTGTGAGATTGACTAGCTGTTGAGTCTCAACAGAGCTTGTCTGTGCAGTTGTTTGGACATAGTGAACACCATTCTTTTCAAACGCAAAGATGTTCGAATTCAGATAGTTCCCTAATTGAATTGTCTGTAGTGCACCCAAAGTATTATTGTCAATGTCATATTTGAAATAATTGATATAAGCATTTTTATTGCTTGAACTACTGGTTGTGCTGCCGAACCCGAAATAGCCATCAATTGCAAAAGGAGCACGGGTGGAATATCTGTAGGTGAAATTCTGTGTATGTGTAAGCAGTATGGCGTCTTTGTTGCCAATCACGATTGTCTTCTGTTGCGTTGGAGTTGTTCCATTATGCACTACAACGTAAAAAAGGCCGTCCCTGTCGAATGAGAAGTTGAAACATAACATTTTCTGCTTACCGGGATAAAGGGCGTTTAATTCATCGAAAAATGGAACTGCTGAATAGCTTGCTGCTTGAGATGTTTTTCTCTTATGTTGTCGTCTCATGATAGACTTGTTTTTAAAGTGTCACCGACTGAAACAATACCATAGTTTGCATTTGCTATGTATGACAATTCAAGGGCCTTGCCGGATGGAACTATTATTGTGTTGTCAGGAACTCTAATTTGATTAACAGCTGTTCCGTTGTATAACAGCCCGCGAATAGATATAGTCACATCGTTTCTTGATTGATTGTCTATCAACATGTAATTGTCTGCATTATTCAATGTGTTTAGCGTGAACGAGAAAGATGAGACACTCTGGACTGACGGTATCTGCACAATGATGTAACCATGCTTCTCTCTGAAATGAAAAGTTGGATAGGAAGTGAAATCACTCACGATATATGTTACATCTCCTTCTATTTCGTAATTTGTCAAGGTGCCCATGTTGACAAGGCCGGTCGCATCAGGCACAGCAGAGTCCACACCATTGAAAGAAATTTCGTTAATGATACTTGGTTTGTTGCTGATGGCTTCCCATTCAATGTCAGAAACAGTTGCTGCAAAAATGCCCACCAGGACATAGTAGGTTCCGTTGTAAGCAAACAAGACAGTGTCTTTGGCTTTTATAACATTGGCCTCTATGTTCGCATTCTTGTGGCGTATGTATTTTGCTCCCTTACCATTGATGTTGAGAGTAGCGTTGGCGGCAACGTCAGTCGAAAAATATACGGCCACCAGTCCGCCGCTAACAAGGGAATATCCGCTACAGGTCGCTGTTCTGGCAGTGGTTGTGGCAGTGTTTGAACTTGTACCGTAGCCAATGCCGAGCTCTTGAGGTGTCGACACTCCGCCATCGGAGCCACTGCTATCGCCAATCGTGCCGAGGTCCACAACACCGTCAATTGACTGATATGTGGTGCCATTGACTATGACAGAGACAGCTGCGGCTGCCACTTTCGTCTTGTCCTCTGTCGTATAGTCGTTTGTTGAAAGGCCTTTGCCGGTTTCCTTGTCAACCTTGTCAGCTAAGGCGGCGCGCGCCACGGTGTCGTTGAAACTGCGCGTTACGCCGTCGGGTAAGGTCAGCGTTTTCATTTCTGTGCTTGCCATGATTGTCTAAATTAGTGATATTGATATGTTTCCGTTATTATCATCGATGACACTCAGCTCCGAACTCGTGTTCAGAACAGCGATGCCTATGTTGCCGTTGTCGTCGTCAGTAACATCCAGCGTCGCCTGGCCACCACCTCCTCCTGAAATGCTGCCAAGATTCACGAGTCCGGAAATGTCGGGCTGGTATGTCGTGCCGTTCACCCTTACAGCCCTCACACTGCCTATAGTCGCATTGTCAACATAGCCTTTTGTGGCGGCGTCCGACGCTTCGGTAGGTGCGGCAACCTCTTTCAGCTGGTTTCCATTGAAATATTGTGTTGAAAGGTGTCTCATAAGCTATGCCACAATAACGGCCGTGTATGTGCCTGCTGCAACATTGGCCGTGGAATTGAACTTCACAGTGATTTTGTTTGTCTCGTACTTGACGTCCATCACGACTTCGTTGCCAGAGGAGTCCTTGAGCGAGCAGGTGGCGTAGGTGCCGTCATAGTTCCCGAAGCTTGAACTTGCGATGGTCCACGTGCAGATGCCCCCGCTGGATGTCAATGCAGGATTAGTCACTTTATACCTGTGCGCCATGTTGACAGCGAGAGCGTCAAGGTTGTCCAGCTTGGCCTTGTCCGCCGCGCTCATAAGGCCCTCCGCCGACTGCGTCGCAACGGCATCGGGTATCTTCACGGTGCGGTCGGTGGCGGTGATTTGCCCGGTTGCGTCCTGTTTTATCTGCGAGACGGTGAATGTGGAGCCGAAACCGGGTGTCTGGTTTGCCGTGGGCTTTCCAGTAATGGGAGTGTAGGTCCTGTTCGGCTCCGCGCCTGCGGTGATGCCGTCCAGCTTGGCCTTGTCCGCCGCGCTCATCGCGCCCGCCGCAGACTGCCCGGCTGGATTCAGCGCAAGGCCGTCGTAGGAGATGGACAGCCCGTTGACCTTGTCGGGGTCGAGTTTCACGCTCACCACATTGTCCGTGCTGATATCGATTCCTGTACCGCCTGTATATACATCACATAGGTCGGCAACATTGATGTAAAGCACATCGTCATCAGTGCCACTGTCCGCGCTGTCGTTAATAACCAATTTGATGGCCTTGCCCTGACTGTTGCCAGGCTGTGACTGGTCTTCCTCAAATGTTGTTCCATTCCACGTGCCTGTCACTACAGCGCCGCTCTTCACCACAAGAAACTTGGGTATATTGATGTTTCCAACGGCTGTTTCGCCCTGCTTCAGAACATACGACACGAAGTTGGTCGCACTTTCGCTGCCAGTCTCCACAGTCAATTTCATTGTCTGCATTGCAGCTGACACGGTGCTCACAGTGGCTATCGGATTTTTTATGGGATCGTATTGACGGTCAATCTTGATATCAAGCGAATTGGAGGTATCCACAGCAATCTTCCCGTCCACCTCTTTAAGCCCTCTTATGGTGATTGTGTCTCCGGCGGCGTTCACAACCCCCTCGGCGAATCCGTTCACATCCAAGGTCTGGATCACTGCCTTGACCAGTGATGGCGACATCACCTTGGTCGTGGAGTTGCCTGTCGTGGCTTCGTCATTTGTTGCGAAGTCGGCACTGAATGTGTCTGCCGACAACAGGATGCCGTTGCCGTTGGTGTACAACCGTCCAACCGGTTTCCACAAAGTCCCGTCAAACTGGTACATCATTTTGTCGGCGGTATCATAGTATAGCTGCCCCTCCACGGGATTCTGTGGAGCTGTGGTCAGGCGGTGCATCACCGGGTTCATAAGTTCGTTTTTCGACAAGTCTATGTCCGTAAGGAATTTCTTAGCCATTTATTTTCGTTTTAAAGTGTGTTTAAATGTGTTTTTAATTGAAGTATGCTGTCCCGCGCAGTGGGGCACTGAAGACCAGTGTCACTGTGTTGTCGTCATCGTGTCTGACATCGCACACAATCTCGCTGCCAGCCGTGTCAACCACGGTTACGGAGGGGTTCTTGTTCAGGTTATGGGCAACGGTGAGGCGCGTTGCCGGCTGGCTCCACTCATATACGAAATGACGGTCGGAGGCTTCGTGCACAAGGTCGGCGATGGCCTTCTGCGACGCTGTATTTGTGTCATCGGCCCAGTTGACGTCCGCGTGGCGTTCCGACTTTATGAAGTCGTCGGTCTCTATTTGTCTGCCTCTGATTTTTGTACTACTGCTCATAGTCTCCTATTTTTTCACGGCGATAAGAGTGATATTGTCGGAGGCTTCAGGTGTGTAGTTCAGTAGTGTCACGCTGCGTCCGTTATTCTCGGTGTAGTCGGTGCCTGCCACCAGACGTTGTCCGTTGAGAAACAAGTGAGAGGTGCCTGCCATAAAGGCGGAAGCTGTAGTGAAGGTGACATTCTTACCGTCTTGCTCCCCATTTAGATATATCTGCGACAGTTGGTTGTCCACAGATTTGGCCAGACTGTCAATGCTCACGTTGCGCACGGCCACATTGCTGGCCAAATTGTCTAACTTTACCTTGCGAAGACCGTCGGCTGTTACTATTGTGATGTAATCGTCGTCGCTCAGGCTCCGCACCTCCTTGAAGTCCTCCATCTGCAGTTCCTTGTACTGGTTCATAACCTCCCGCACTGCCGTCTCCGTCACCTCCGCCAGTATGGCGTCCTTGGCGTTGGCCAGCGTGGCGTTCACCTGCTTGAGAAACTCCGTGTAGCCGCCGATGTCACTCAGTTGCAGGCTGCCGATGTCGGCACCTTCGCCGTCCTCCCCCTTCAGCGAGGCCAGGAAGTCTGCTTCGCTGCCGCTGTTCCCTTGCCGCAGCCAGATGTCGTAGGCGCTCACACAGAGCCTGATTGCGCCGCTCCACACGCCGCCTCCGGCCTTTATGCGCATATAATTGTCGCCAGCTGTGTAACTGTCGTGCCAGCTCTCGCTGTTGGCCGAATACTGCACAGCCACGGCCGCAGATCCGCCGCCTACGGAGGCTCCCGCACCGATACCCAGTGCGGACTTTGGAACCCGTATATACTTGCCGTTCTCGTCATAGCCCACCAGCCAGTCAGTGTCGGCCAGCAGTGTCTTCGCTAAAAAATCACTGAATCTCATTTTTATCGCTCTTTAAATCCTATTGAACTATCGTTTCATCACTCTCTGTGACCACATTCTCGGCCCCGTCATCCGTAGTCAGCACGTTTCCCTCTTCCTCATAAATCCCGGCCGGGCTCAGATTGGTTCCGTGCACATACTCCAGTGTTCGGCGGTCGGCCACCGGCTCGTCGGCCAGCACCATGCCGGCCGCCTCCGCATCCACAGGGATGCCGTTGCGCCGCGCGATGGCGAACACCGCCTCCGCACTGCCGCTGTGCTCCACGGCCATGTCGGCTACCGTCTGCCGGTCCCTGCCCGTCATAATAGCACCTCCTTGTTGATGCGGATGATGGCGTCACAATTGGCGGTATGGCTTCCGGCGGGAATGAGTCCCTCGTTGCGGAGCCAACGCCCCACGCACAACATCAACGCGCCGCCGTCCGTGTAGGCCTCGATGGGATAGTGCGCCCCAGTGGCCGCGTCCTGTATGTCGGCGTCCATCCGCACCCCGTCGGGGCAGGCGAACGACAGCGGCAGCTGGATCACGTGTTGTGCCGTTGACACGCCTTGGTACCGCAGAGCCACCTTTATCCGGGTCCGCTCGTCGTTGGTCACCATTGTGTTGTCATCCTCGTATAGTGTCAGACTGGTGATGTGGTCAAGCCCGTGGTGTGGCAGCTGCGAACCCGTCGATGGCTGACCCACCTGCTGAAACACCGAGACCATCCCCGGCAAACCCGCCTCGAACGACGGCAGGCAGTCGTACCACAGCTTCAGCTCGAACACGTGCTGTAGTCCCAGCAGCGTCCATTGCAAGCCAGGTGTGTCTTCGTCCACGATGTCCGCCGTTTCCGTCCTCCACACCTCTTCAATGACGTTGCCGTCGCCGTCTTGCACGGAATGGTTCACCGCATCATGGAACACCAGCTTGCACCGGCTCACCGAAGCTGCGCTCACCGCACCCAGCTTCACCCATCTTTTCTGTAGGTTTTGGCACACCAACAGGTGATTGCCAAAAGACACCGCCTGACGGTTTTTCAGCGGCAGGTGCTTCAGCCACTCTGCCAGCATTTCGCTGTTGTCGTTCAGCACCTGCAGCGTCTCCGCGCAAAGCGGGAACCCTTCGGGTCTGTTTATGTTCAATAATCTTTCCATATACTGTTTGTCGTTTTGCAGAGACGTGAAATTTTGCGTCTCTAAGGTTATCGGTTAATAATACACTATCACATGTCTCGTGCCTAACAGCTTGTACCGCCGTACTAAACGGTCCACGCGGTTCTTCACGTCCTGGTTGCCTTGCAGCGCCGCCGGGATCTTCACCACGAAAGGCACCGCGCCCCAAGCGGACGCGGGATAAATCATCTGCATCCCCACCATCACTGGAAGATGTTCGGCCTCCGGATAGACCACGCATTGTTGCACCGCCGCGCCGTCCTCCACCAAAATGCGCCCGCCGTTGGCCAGCACCGCCAGCTCGTCGTGCAGGTAGTCGTTCAGCATCGCCTCTAAGCGCACCGTGGTGGCGTCATACCGCAACGCCCGCAGTTTCTCCTTGCGGTACTGCATGAAACGGTGGTGCAGGCTCTTGAAGGGCTGGATCAGCACCAGCGCCCATTCGCGCACCGTGCCACGCAGCGCCCCCGGCAGCCACCCGCCTACAAACTTCCCGAAACTCACATCATAAAAGCTCATCTCATCTGCATTTCAGTTCTATTTCCAAATCCGCGTCATCGCCCAGCACCATATAGCCGGGAACGGGAATATAGCGGGTGTTGCTCTCTATCTCTTCGTAGGGATACCCCTCGTGTTCAACCTTCGCCTCGTGGATCTCGATGATGTCCAATCCGGCCACAGTCTGCAGGCGGTCCACCATCTCCATGGTCACAAACTCGCCGTTGAAGTCGATGCCCTTCAGATAGGCGGCCATGGTCTCCTTGACCTTCTGCAGGGCCGTTGTCTCGGTGAAGATGATCGGGTCGTAATACACCGTCATGTTCACGGCCAGGCGGTCGGCGTTGCGGCTGACCACCGTCACCGGCACGCCAGCGGGCTTCAGCCGGTTGATATAGGCGGTGAAGGCCGCCAGCTCGTCCGCGTCCAAGGGTGAAAGGGAGTCCTCCCCCTTGGCCACCTTCAGCTTCACACCGAAGCCGTTGTTAGCCTCCGCCGAGGCGTGGCGCACAATCCGGGCTTCCTCGTCCGTCACGGCATATTCGCCCGTGTCGGTGTCCAACTGGTAGTCCGTGCCGTTGCCGTCCTGGTACTGGAACGCCTTGGCGGTCTTCTCATACCATCCCTTGCCCCCGTAGCGGTCCTCGTTCACTCTCTCGTCCACGTCCGCCGTGAACCAGTCGAACAGGTTCTCCACCAAGGCGGCGCACGCGGCCACCACATACAGGATGCACGTCTCCACGCTCACCGCGCTGAAGTTCTGGTCATAGTAGGCCGCCTGTACCGCCGCGTCGCCGTCCGGGTCGTAACCCGCCGTCAGCCCGAAGGTTGTCCGCAACGCCTCGCTCCGCACAAAATCGGCTTTCATGCCGTCCGCTATCTCTCTTATTGTCCTTGCCATAAGTCTATGTCTAAGTTCTAAGTCTAAGTTCTATGTCCTCGCCCTTCACCCGCAGGCTCTCCACATCGACGAGGCACTGCTTCAGCTGCTCCTTCATCCGGCCTGCCCAGAAGGGGTCGTGGCCGCCGGCGATCATCCGCCTGACGTTGCCGCCCAGCATGGGAGCGTGCTTGTATTCGCCCGTCCAGGCGGTTATCAGATGCCGGGCGCACTGCTCGCGGTTGTCGCCCACCGCCACGTGGCCGCCGCTGATGATAAGGTCTCCGTTGTCGTCTGTCAGTATGCCGTTCATCTTAGTGGGTTATATCTTTATTTTGAAAATCGTCAATGATAGGTGATGGGGTTGTCTGGGCGAATACTATTCCCAATGGTGCACCGTTGCCGACAACAGTAGAACTCGAAAGCAGCACTGTCAAAGTTTGCAAGTCATTATACACCTTCTGCATCCAGTTCACCATTTTTTCAACTTTCACCAACCCTTTGTTCTGTCCGCCGTTGAAGATGATTTTGTCGTCGGCGTTTACCTCTATCTTTTCAACCTCGCTAAATCCCACCACCACTATCCGGGTCATGTCGCCCGACAGGTCGGCCACCGTTACATAGCTGCCGGTCTTCGGGGTGATCAGGATGCCGCTCTCCTCGCCGTTCACCACGGCGCGGAGCTGCACGTCGCTCACCACCAGCCCGTCGATGTCCACGCAGCAGGTCTCGCCGTCGGCGCTCAGCACCTTCGCCGTGAAGAGCCACCCGTTGCCGGAGGCCATTCCTTTTATGCTTTTTCTTATCTCGCTCAGCGGATTCATATTTTTTCTATTTTTGTCGAAAATTTCTCCCGATGAAGAAACTTCTGCTTTTATTCCTGTTTTGTCTGCCCCTGTGCGTGTCTTTCGCGCAGAGGGTGAAGTTGGATGATTGCCGGGTCACAAGATATTACAACGGCGGTGCGACTCATACATTCAGGGCATGCGGAAACGTTTATGTCGAAACCGATCCCAAAGAACCTGTCGATCTTAATGTCAAGATTGTCACCGACTCGCGTCGCGCTGACTTCATTGTTTACAAAACTTCCGACACTCCGAAAGATTGTGGCGAGTGGAGGTTTGTTAAAGACCGCAGCAAGGCCAATTTCACTGTCTATTTTGTCAAAGATGGGGAGTTCGTCCAAGAGGACTGTACCATCTGTTACACCAGCGATCCAAGCAAAGCCGGATGGCGTTGGATTCTCCGTTAACTCAGTTTTCTCCCCAGTGTCACCTTTCTCTTCGCCCCGTTCCGGCCGAACTCGATCTCCACGCCTGTGACGTAATAGACACCCTCCGGCCTCTCCTTGTCCCGCAGGCGGACACTCCCTCCTGCCTTCACTACTGGAACCAACCATCCCGTCAAACTCCCTTCATACCCGCTGTAGTTCCATAAA
The DNA here is from genome assembly GCA_934699095.1 of uncultured Bacteroidales bacterium. Taxonomy (GTDB): domain Bacteria; phylum Bacteroidota; class Bacteroidia; order Bacteroidales; family WCHB1-69; genus F23-D06. Next base: position 34,082 of record CAKUVI010000005.1, read on the forward strand.
TTGTATTCGTTTTCGGCGGCTTTCTTCAAGTCACCTTCATTATTCGCTTTCACGAATCGGGTCATTTTCTCGCCACCACCAGTGCCAAACTGTTGCTTTGAAATCTCCCCTTTTGCGTTGGTATAAGCAACCTCTATCAGTATTTTTCTGTCCGTCTGGTCCTTCCACTTCAGCTCGTTGCTCTGCATATTTACCTCGGTGTCGTAGATTACCGGTTTGTCGCCTTTGGACTGCTGATACACCGGATGCACGTGCAGGGTCTTGCCCTCGAACCAAATGTTGGCTTTGGTGTCTTCGTGAACCTTCTTCAGCACATCGAGCGCGGTGCTCTTGAACACCACCATTTTCTCGTAGGTGAAATCATAGTCGCACTCCACCGTCATCTCCGGATCCACCTGCGCCAGAATGCCGGTCAGCAGCTCCTTCAGCGATATGGACTTATACTCCATGTCGGCCACCATCTTGTTGGTCAGCCATAGCGCGTCCTCGCACTCCAGAACCAGCGAGTTGTTATCCCTTGAAATGCGCTTTAAATACCCGGTGAACTCCGTTTCAAGGTTGTTGTCATAGCCCAGCTTTATGGTCACCGCGTCGCCCACATGCACTTTGTCCTCGATTTTGCGCCAGGTGTTCAGATACTGCCCGGGCATGGTGACGGTGGCCGTGTCCGACAGGTTCAGCACCGAGGTGGTGATCTTCACCTCCGTGAGGGTCTTTACTTTGTAACCCCCAATGGTAATATCCCAGTTCAGCAGATACATCACGCTTCGATCAACAGGTTATAGTCATAGTCGCTCAACGCCTGGATCTCGAACACCTGCCGGTTCAGGTGGGTATCCTGATGCACAGTGTAGCTCTTCACCACAATGCCCAACTCGCCGCCGTCCAGATCGAACAGCTTCAGAAAGTCGCTTACCACGTCCAACCGTTCCGGCTCGTCCAGCAGTTTGCGAAGCCGTTCCACGCCGTTGTAGGGATACACATCGTAGGATTCCGTGGAAGTGCCGTCAAAGTCGCCGTCCTTGCTGCCGCTCACCACGGCAAGCGTGATGGTGAGGTCGAGGTCGCCGTCGGTGATCATCTCCTTCACGGTACCCCGCCCGTTCAGCACAGGCGTGGACACGATGTTGCGGCTGCGGCTCACGTTCACCACCGCCTCCTGGAATTTCAGCGTGTCCTTGCTGCCCTTGAGTATGAGCGGCACAATGAAGTCGCGTCCGAACAGGTCTTCACCCGACACCAGCGGGTAGGGCGTACCCTCCGCATCCGGACTCTTCAGTCCCGAAACCAGGTACTTCACAGCCGTTGCTGCCGACGCTATAATCATTGTATCATTGCTCATATCTTTTTCTTTTGTACGGGCAAATGACAATTCGCCCAAATCTCTAAGCTCTTACACCGCCGTCTCCGCCATGCCCAGTATCCGGGCCATCATCTCCGTCAGCGTGGATTCCACATTGGAGGCGTTGTCTTTCAATCCTCCGTTGAAATTCATCGTACCCACCATGTTCTCTAACTTGATGGTGATCTGCTGCGCCTTTCCGGCCACGGTACCCGCGTTTTTGCCGAGGGTGCCGTCAGACAGCTCCTTCTTGGTTTTGCCGTCCTTGCCGCTTTTGCCGTTCACACCCGCAAGGCCGTCGAGGCCGTCTTTGCCGTCCAGCACCATCGTCTCCTTGCCGGTGTCCACATCGCCCTTGCTTTTGCTCCTCTCCCACGACTTGGTGCCTTTGTCTGCACCTTCACCGTAGGCCAGCTTTATGTCCTTCATCTTGTTCTTAGGGAACAGTTTGTTCCACAGTTCCCGGATGGGGGCGAACAGCTTGCCCAGCTTGGTGAGGATTTTGTCGAACACATCGCGGATCACATTCCACATCCCGATGAAGGCATTCCTAATGGGATCCACCATCTTGGTCTTTATCCATGTGGCCACGCTGCCCAGTTTCTTCGCCATCCAGTCCACCGCCTTGCCGACGGTTTCCGACACCCAGCCCCATACCATGGAGAAAAACTCGCCTATGCTGGTGAAAATCCTCACCACGCTGTCGCGAAGTCTCTCAAACAGTCCCCTTATCCACTCGAACACGCGCTTCAGCACTTCCCACACCACCTGCGCAGCGGTCTTCACATACTGCCAGACATTGCTCACGACGGCCTTCACCGCCTCCCAGGTGCCGAACACCACCCGACGGAAACCCTCGCTCTTGTTCCACAGTAGGGTCACCAAGCCGATTACGGCGGCCACGGCGGCGGCTATCCACCCGATAATGGGAATACTGGTGATGGCCACACTCACGGCCCTGCAGGCGGCCTTGGCCGACAGCGCGAACTTGGCGAACGAGGCCGTGGCCACGTTGGCGAACGTGCGGGAAGCCGCGCCGCCGGTAATCAGCGACAGCAGGTAGGCTCCCATTCCTTTCACCGCGTTGAACAATCCAACAGTGGCGAACCGACCAACCGCCATGGTGGCGCGCACGGTGTTGCGGACGAAGCCCAACGAGGCCATGCTGCACGTCTCGATGTCCCTGCGCATGAACGCCAGGCTGATACGCGCCTCCGTGGCCTTGCGGCCGATTCCGCCCAACACGCCGGCAAAGTCCAATGCCTTCAGGTGCTTGAAAGTTGTGGCCGAGATGTTGTAAAGTCCTTTGAAAAGAGGCAATACCTGAGATAATGGCACGAACATGTTTCCTATCTCCGCCGCCCAGGCGGTCGCTCCATGGCTCCACTCAAAAAGGCTGATCTTGAAATCGTCAATCTGGTCTTTCACCTTGGCAATCTTTCCGGCGGTGGTTTGTGCGGCGGTTTCCGCTCCCTGGTAGAAGCGTCCGCCCTCCTCGGTGGCCCATTCAAAAGCCTGTGCCACCATCTCCGCGCTGATCGCACCCTTGCCCATCTCCTCCTTCAGCTCGGCAATGCTTTTGCCTGTCTTCTGGCTGATTACCTCCAATGGGTTGAATCCAGCGTTGATCATCTGCAAAAGATCCTGACCCATCAGCTTGCCGGTGCTGCTCATCTGCGAGAACGCCAATGCCAACGACTGCATCTTCTGTTTGTCGCCCAAGGCGATGTCGCCGATGTTTTTCAGCTTGCCGAAAGCATATTCAGCGTCTAACCCGAAGGCCATCATCGTCTTCTGCGCCTCAATCAAGCCGCTGCGGTCATACACTGTCGCCTTGCCGTATTCCCTGATTTTGCCGATCAGGTTGTCGGTGGCCTCCGCGTCACCGTTCAGCAGCGTGCGCATATTGGCCTGCTGCTGCTCGAAGTCCAGCGAAGAACCAACTAACGACTGGAACGCTTGGGAGACCTTGCCGATGGCATTTGTGATTACATCGAAATTGAGGGCGTTTTTGCCGAGTTTGTCAAATACATCAGTAGCTTCTTTTACGCTTCCCAACACTTGCTCAACGGCATTATCAAGCTGAAGCATGCCTTTGTAGGCAGTACCTCCAAGATTGATTGTGAAAGTTACGCTTTGGTTGCTCATCGTATTTGTTTTTTATTTATTTTTGCCGCAGAAAATTTCTTCAAAAATGTTGAATTTCTTGGGTCATATTCTCGCTTGGTTGATTGTCGGAGGAATAATCCTCGGGGCTCTTTATTGGGTTGGTGTTTTTATTGTTTGTATTTACCATGACATCAAAGGAACTCCATCCACAGGAAACGGGGCTGCTGATGTTATTGACCGATACCTTGGTAATGGCAAGTCTTACAATGTGCACATTGACATCACCACTGAAAAGAACGAGGATGATAAAGAGTAAAAATACCTCTTCGCTTCTTTCCCATTTCTAACCTTTCCCTTTCTTCCCTCCGAAGATGGCGGCCAGCATCTCCGCCTGGTTGCGCAGCCGGAACTGTTCCAGCCATATCGCCTGGCAGTAGGCTTCGGCGTATTCCTTTGCGGACATTCCGGAAGGGTCTGTTCCGAGGTTAGAGCGTATCAGGGCACTCATCCGCATCAGCTCGGATTCCTTATCGTCACCCTCGCCGATGGTGAATGCCTCGATCAGTTTTTTAGCTCGGCGGTCACCCCTTTGCTGAGCTCGCCCATCTGGGCCACAGCCGCCATCATCATATAGGCGTCGTTCTGGATCTCCATGTCGCCGCTCACCCAGCAGCTTTTAAGCATCTCCTGCGCGGCCAGCACTTCGTCGGCCTTGCTCAGCTTGTTCACGCGGCTCAGCGTGGCCACGTCCGGGCGGCGCACCTTGCAGCTGTATTCCTGGTCCCCGTCTTTCACGGTGATTTCAATCTCTTTGTTCATTGTTTTTTGTTTTGGGAATGAATGGGGCGGCGCAAAACCGCCCCGTGAATAAGTTTACTTGCCCCACTCAATGTGGCTGATGGCCAAATCGATGTCGCTGGCCTTGCTGGTGTCGCCCTCCGTCCAGGAGCGTTTGTTGCTCTTGAACTGGCAGTTCCTCAGTCTGTCGGTCACCACCACGCCGCCATCGTCCGGGATGTAGGACACCACGATGGTGAAGGGTGCAAGATCCTGCAGACGGCCGTTGGGGGCTTTCTTCACCAAGGCGTTGATCTCCGTCGAGAGCAGGGTGATCTTGCCCGTGCAGGTGATGCGGCCTTTGCTGCGGGCCACGGGATAACGCCCCGCGCCGTAGATGTCGGCCACCTCCTGATCGTCGTTGTACTCAATGCCGGTGATGCCCGTCACAGGGATTCCTGCGATGAGAACCGAGATGTCGGCCCAGCCGTACTCCACTCCGTTAATCAAAGGTATTCCGTTCATAACTTTCAATTTTTCAATTCTCAATTTTCAATTACAGGGAAGTCGTGTAGCCGATCTTCACCGTCACTTTGCGCATCACGCCCACGGGAACCTTCTTGATCACAATCTCTAAGGCGGAGGTGGCCAGCACGTTCTGCGCCGGGTCGATCTCCACCTTGTAGCCGCTGATCTCGCCGGCCTTTTCCATCTCCTCCAGGGCTTCCCCGGCGGTGGTCTCCAGGAACGACACCATGCCGCTCTCCAGCTGGCCGCTGCTCGGATCCACACGGAGGGGGGAGTTCAGCCACGGCAGCAGCTTGCCGCGGATGCCCCGGCAGGCCTTGTCAATGGTGCGCACGTTCTCAATGTAGGCATAGTCCGAAGAATCGACATCCAGCGTGTGGCTGTCGTTGAAGTAGTTGTCCGCGTCGCCCGCGTGGATCACCGGGAAGATGCAGCGGTTGCCGTTCAGCACCTCCAGGTCAGAGGTGGCGATGTTGCGGATCAGGTTGCCGTTGAACAGGGCGGGGGCTTTCAGTCCCAACGGGAAGTTGCCCACCCAGGCGATGCTCTCGTGCACGTGCGCCTTGCTGACGGCGCCGATGCACGCGCCGATGCAACCGTGGAAGGCGAAGTCGCCTAAAGCCGCCTGCAGCGCCGTGTTCGCGTCGCAGCCGACCAACAGCGACACGTTGCACCGGCCATCTGCGGCAAGGGCTGCCGTGCCGGTCTTGAGGGCGGCCAGTTCCATATTCTTGCCGCTGTAGGTCAGCACCACGCTCAGCGGGCGGTGCGCCTCCTCCAAGGCGGTGCACGCAGCCTGCGCTTCGGCAACGGGCAGCATCGTGCTGTTGAACACGCCGACCTGACGGATGTTGCCGCCGGCAAAGGTCTGCAAAGTAACAATGTCGGCTGCAGCTGCAGCAGTGCTGCCGTTTTTCACCATCACAAACAGCACGCCCTCCGGGTTCATGCGGAAGAATTCCGTGATGTGGTAGTGCAGCGCGTTCACGGCCTTCTGCTTGGCCGTCAGTTCGCCCTCTTCGGGCTCAGGAGTGAACATGATGCCGAGGCCATCCAGTTCCTCTGGATAGGTGAAGCGGCGCAAGTAGGTGTTGTCGTCCACGGCGTCAAAGCCCGCCACATCGGCAGGCGCGGTAGTCTCGTTCTGCGTGGTTGCAGCCATCGACAGGCCGAGACCACCGAAAATGAGACCGCTGATAACATCATCCGAACCAGAGGTACGGCCCATTCCGCCGTTGCCTTTCACAAAAGCTATATCATTCAATGCTTTTTTTGCCATAGTCACTGTTTTTTAAGTTGTTTTTCGTGTTGTCCGGCCAAGTAGGCATCCGCGCTGCGGAACCCGTCCGAGCACTCCCACGCGCCGTTTCTCAATACCGGGAACTGCGGCGCGCCCTGCACCGCCGCCTCCGGTTTCTTGTTCTTATTGTCGGTACTCATAATCTAAGTTCTAAACTCTAAGTTCTAAGTTCTTAATTCTTGATTCGCATGTTCACGCTATCGACTTCGAGGATGTACCGCCGTTCCTGCGGCATGGCGATGTTGCCCTTGTTGTAGCGGCCGTAGATCTTGTTCACGCTCCTGTCGGTCACATACAGCTTCACGTCTAACAGCGGCCGGTCGCGGCTCAGAAGGCTGTCGATCACCGCCGACTGCTCTTTCACCTGCTTCTCAAGTGACCGCCGGTGGTTTCCCTCCAGCACGCCTGCCGTGGTGCCCACCGCCGTCGCGGCTAATAGCGCACCCCATACAATCCATTTCCACAATTTAACCATGGTTTAATCAGGGTTTAATACTCTATTCCGGCGGCGTCCATCAGTTTCTCGTAGCGGGCGATGGTTTTCTCCAAGCGGTTCACGCTCTTCGCCTTCATCTCCATCGAGGACATCTGCTCCTGCAGCTGCTCGATGTGCGTGTTCTGCTGCTTCACCTGTTCCGACAGCGACTCGATCTTGGCAGCATCGGAGGCTCTTTGCTCCAACAGGCGGTCGATCTGCTCCTGCAGCGAATCCACGATCTTCTTCCAGGTCTCCACAGCCGCATCGATGGTGTCGATGTTCTGGCGCTTCCGGCCGAAGAACCAGCCGAAGAACGTCCCCACGAACGTGCCGCCCAACGAAGTGGCAATCATCTCCCACATAATTCCTGATTACTAATTTCTAATTCCTAATTCTGTTCTGCAGCTTGAACCCCGCCTCCACGTCGGCCATGTTGGCCGGGATGCCGTTCTCGCAGTGGCTCATGGCAGCGACTATCTTGCGGTAGTCGCTGCCGGAGTCCGCCGTTAGCGCCTTGTTGCGCCCCACGCCACTGCGTTGCACCACGTGGGCGATGTAGCCCTCGGTGTTGTTCTCTGTGGGAGGCGCCCACGCGCGGATGATCTTCTCCACCGTGTTGCGGCCGCAGGCCAGATAGGTGGCCAGTGTCACAAACGCGGCGCGGTAGCCGTAAGCCATGCTGCTGAACTGCTTGAACGCCCCGTCACGGCCCGGGACCACTTCGCCCTGGAAGCGGTCACGGCTGTGCCGGATGTTCAGCGGGTTGTTGTTGCGTATTCCTCTTGGTGTAGGCATGATAGTGTCGCTTTAGGGTTATGCCTGGGCGGGTGCGTCGCTCACAATCGCGCCGATGCACTCGTCCTTCATGGGCAGGCAGATGCTGTAGGTTCTGAAGTTCACTAAGTTTTGTTGGTTCTGCGGATCGTTCTTGGCCTCGCTCATATAGGTCTTGGTGGTGCCGTTGGCCCGCATCATGCGCGGTGCGTAGAACGCCACACTGGCCTGCTGTTTGCCATTAGTGCTTGCACCGTAGTCCACTTTCTTCTTGGTGTTTGCCGTGTAGAACGGGCAGTCCGTGAACTCATAGACTTCGAAGCCGTACAGATTCGAGATTTTTCCGCTGGTGTAGTTGTAGTATTGTTCGGCAAACTTCTGATCCTGCTCCAACAGGTCGTTCACATGGTCATTGCACAGCACCAGGATGCGCCCGCTCACCGGCACCTTCATGGCATCGAATTTCTTCTTCATCGCGATGATGTCCTTGCGGGTGATGGTCTTGCGGGTGTTCTCGCTGTCGTTCACGCCGGTGGTCAGAATCACAGGGGTCTTTGCACTGTCTTGTCCCGGGGCGATGGCGTGGATGGCCTTCTTGTACTTGGTCTCGTCCAAGGCCTCGCGGTGACGCTCGATCACGGAGGCGATCTTGTCATAGCTCAGCGCGTATAGCTCGTCGTCGGTGATGACCGTCGGGCGTGTCTGGTATTTGTCCAAGGAGACGGCCTTGTCGGCATCTTCCAGCTTTTCAATCTCCAACGGATAGGTGGTGTTGTTGACCAGCACGGTGGGATCAACCCCGATATGCACCAGATGGATAACATCGTTTTCGGCATACTGGTCGAAGCTCTTGATCTGGCTGTACCAGCCTAACTTTTCGGCGGCGGTGCGCATGGCCTTCACCATGTAGCCCGTCCACACTTCGGTATATAATCCCTCGCCCAAGGCTCCGGCGGGGATCTGGCTGCCGGCGATGGCGGCCACACCGTTCATCACGGCGGCGCCGACCAGGGGCGACACATCCACCGTGGATGCCAACACGCTGCCCATGACGCTGTTGAACACCACAGCCGCGAGCAGCCCGATAATCATGAAAATCCTTTTCATTGTCGTTTCAAATTTGGTTAATAATAGGTTAGTCCATGTCCGGCATGAATCCGAACTCTTTTTCGTACAGGGTGGCGTAGGCCGCCGGGTCTTTCTCGCGGAGCTCCTTCAGGTCGCTTTCGGACATTTCGGAGAACTTCCTGTCCGTCGGCACGGATGCGCCCTTGCCGATGAAGTCCGTGGGCTTCACCGCCGGGTTCAGGCAGTCCAGGGTGGCCTTCAGTTCCGCGCTGCCGACCTTCTTGCCGAGCTCCACAAAGTGGTTCTTCTTGTCGGCGGTGATGCGCTGTTCGGACACGGCCTGGTCAATCAGTTCCGTGATGCGGCGGTCTTCGGCCTGCTGTTTCTCGTTCTCCAAGGCCGCGATGCGGTCCTTCAGCTGCTGAACCTCCGCCGGCTGCTCCGTCTTTTCGGGCTTGGCGTTCAGTTCCGCGATGCGGGCCTCCACTTCCGCCTCGGTGGCGGTTTCGCTCAGGCCCAGTTGCAATGCAATCTTCTTTAAGTCCATTTCTTGTGATTTAGGTTGGTTAATAAGTGCCACGGCGCAGCCGCCGTCGGCGTTCAGTTCCACAATGTTGCCGTCGGTGTCATACAGCACCACGGCGTTGGCGTTCGCCCCGATGTCCACCACGCTCGCCTCGCGCAGCCTGCACTTCGTCACCGTGCGGCGGGTCTGCCCCTTCACAAGGAGCTCGGGATCCTCGCTGTCCTCCACCACCACGATGCCGATGCTGCACATGTTGAGGATGCCCTTCTCCACTTTGCGGGCGATCTTCGCGGCAAACGGGTCGTCCATGTCGAACTCCGCGTCCGCCAGCAGCCGCCCGTCCTCCACGCGCACGTTGTTCCACCGCCCGATGGGCAGCATGGCGTTGTCGCGGTCGGTCCAGGTGCGCGTGTGGTTCCACAGCATCACCGGGTTCTTCTTGAAGTTGTCTAACGCGATGCCGTCCGTCAGCACGCGGAACCCGTAGCTGTTCACGCTCTCGTCCGACAGCACGAACGTCTTCTTCTTGATGTCGTTCTCTTTTGCCATTTCGCTTACTTTTTCATAATTGTATGGTTTGATTTTTGTGAATCAGGCGGCAAAAATATATAGGTTTTTCCACATTTTTCGGAAACATACCGATTTTGTTATCAGGCTGTTACATCATTTGTATAAAAGGAATAATGAATTTCTGAACGCTGTATTTTTGCGCCGGTTTTGCCCCTTGCGGGGACGGCGGCGCTTTGTTGCGGGCCGGCGGCAACCGACATTAAACACCAAAGAAGAGATGAACAAGAAAGAATCGAAAGAGAAAAAAGAACTGGCCCGCCTGTATTACTTCAACGGCGAGCCGCAGAAGCAAATCGCCGAGAAAATCGGCGTGTCGGCAGTCACTGTCAACAAGTGGGTGAAGGCCGAATCCTGGGAGCAGCTCAGGGCCGCCAAGGTCATCACACGCCGCGAGCTCGTGGCCAAGATGCTTTCCCAGATCAACGACAAGCTGGAATCCGGCGAATGGAGCGCAGACGAGATGGTCAAGGCCACCGCCGCCATCGAGAAACTCGACAAGCAGACCAACGTGGTCACCGTCATCGAGGTCTTCTCCGCCTACAACAAATGGCTCATATCCCGAATGGAGCTCGACCCCGAACTCACCCCCGAGCTGGTGAAGACCATGAACCGCTACCAGGACATCTTCATCGGCGAGCAGCTCAACTCCACCAACATTGAATCCAAATAGCCATGGCTGTGGTACCCGGACAGAAAGAGGCCCTCGCGCGGTGGAGGCAGCTCTGCATCACCATCCAGAGCATGTCCACCGTCAACACCGCCGAATCCAAGGCGGCGCAGCTCAGACGTGTGGAACGCGCCCGCAAAGACTACGCCTACTTCGTCCAATACTATTTTCCGCACTACTGCACCGACAAAGACACCGGCAGGCTCGTCCCCTGCGCACCGTTCCACATCAAGGCGGCCAAGCAGATCATGGAGAACCGCACCCTCAAGGCGGTGTTCCAGTGGGCGCGCGGCCACGCCAAATCCACCCACATGGACGTGTTCATCCCACTGTGGCTCAAATGCCAGAAAAAACGGGAAATCAATACCATGGTGCTGGTGGGCAAAAGCGAGGACAACGCCAAGCAGCTGCTCGGCGACCTTCAGGCGGAGCTGCAGTACAACAAGCGGTACATCCACGACTTCGGGCCGCAGTACAACGCCGGCAAATGGACGGACGGCGAGTTCGTCACCACCGACGGATGCTCCTTCACCGCGCTCGGTCGCGGGCAGTCGCCCCGTGGCCTGCGAGAACGCGAGAACCGTCCCGACTACATCGTCATCGACGACTTGGATGATGACGAACTCTGCGAGAACGAAAGCCGTGTGCGCAAGCTCACCAACTGGGTGAAAGAGGCTCTCTTCGGCTGCTTCGGCGCCGCCGGCGGCCGTTTCATCATGGTGGGCAACCTCATTTCCAAGACCAGCGTGTTGGCCAACATCTGCGCCATTTCCAACGTCGTGGTATCCAAAGTCAACATCGTTGATAAAAACGGCAACCCCTCATGGCCGGAGCTGTGGACACCGGAGCGTATCGAGGACAAGCGAATATTCCAGGGCTACCGCTCTTTCCAGAAGGAGTACATGAACAACCCCATCACCGAGGGCGCGGTCTTCCATCACGACTGGATCCGCTGGAAAAAGCTGCCGCCCCTGCGCAAATACGACCAGCTGGTGGCCTACTGCGACCCGTCGTTCAAGGGCAGCACCAAAAACGACTACAAGGCCATCAAGCTGTGGGGAAAAATCGGCAACGAGCTGCACCACATCCGCGCCTTCGTGCGCCAGTGCAGCGTGGCCGAGATGGTGCGCTGGTTCTACGACCTCCACGAGTCGCTGCCCGAGGGCGTGATCTGCGACTACTACATCGAGGCCAACTTCCTCCAGGACACCCTCCTCGACGAGTTCGCCAACGAAGGCAACCTTCGCGGCTACCAGCTGCCCATCCGCGCCGACAAGCGCAAGAAGCCCGACAAGTACCAGCGCATCGAGGCGGTGTCGCCGCTCTGGGAGCGCGGCTTCGTCTTCTACAACGTGGACATGCAGAACGACCCCGACATGCAGGCCGGTCTGGAACAGACCCTCGCCTTCGAGAAGGGCACCCGCGCCCACGACGACGCGCCCGATGCCGACGAAGGCGCCATCTGGATCCTCCAGAAGCGCACCCGCCTCGAAACCTTCGAGCCCCGCTGCGGCCACCGCCGCACTTCAGAAACTATATGGTAAAATTCCAAACAATATGAAGAAACTCATCAAATTCATCAAAGCGCGGATCTTCCACATCCGCCTCCGAAAGGCCATCCGCGAGGCCGACACCCTCACCCTCAAGACCGGGCGCAAGATGCTCGTCCTCAATCTCGGCGGCCGACCGGTCGCCATGGCCAAAATCAAAGTCAAGCAGCTCGTCAACCACGGCTACTTCAAAAACGCCACCGCCGCCGACATCGAGGCGGCCGCCATCTACAAAACCTATTAGCCATGTTCATCCAGGAAGAGGAACTCAGATCCGTGGCCTACAACTACCAGTTGGAGCAGATTGTGGACAACGACGCCACCATCCTGAACATGGCCATCAACGCCGCCGTGGAGGAGGCGCGGGGCTACCTGTCGGCTCGTTACAACGCCAACGCCGCCTTTGCCGCCACCGGCGCCGACCGCAACCCCCTCCTGCTGGAAATCGTCAAGGACATCGCCCTCTGGTACATCATCCGGCTCTCCAACGTGGATATCCTCTACGAGCCCGTCAAGGAACGCTACGACCGCGCTGTGCAGTGGCTCGACCGCGTGGCCTCCGGGCGGATAACCCCGAACCTGCCCGCCGCCACCGACGACAACGGCGAATACCTGCAGCCCATGCGCTACGGCTCCATGCCCAAGCAACAGTATGACTACTGATAACACAAAGAACTATGAACAAACCCATCGACAAAAAAAAGCTACGCTCGCTCCTGGTCGAGATCCGCGCCAGCGCCGAGCAGCTCACCAAAAAGGACATCTCCTTCTGGCGCCAGGCCTGGCAGATGGCCCTCAACCCCGACAACCCCCAGCGGTTCCGCCTCTACGACATCTACCGCGACGCCATGGTGGACAACCACCTCACCGGATGCATCAGCCAGCGCAAGAACTTCGTGAAGCGCAAAACCTTCAAAATAGCCGATAAAAGCGGCAAGGAGAAACCCGAGCTCACCGAGATGTTCGAGGCCCCGTGGTTCAAGGACTTCGTGGACTTCGCCCTCGACAGCCTCTTCTACGGCCACTCCTTAGTGCAGTTCAACGACCTCACCGCTTTCGACGGCCATCCCGCCTTCGGGAGCTGCGTGCTGGTGCCCCGCCGCAACGTCATCCCCGAATACGGCGTGGTGGTGCGCGAGGTGGGCGACGACCCGCATCGCGGCATCTCCTACCGCGACGGCGTGTTCGCCCACTCCTGTGTGGAAATCGGCAAACCCGACAACCTCGGGCTGCTGCTCGACCTCACCCCGCAGTGCATCTCCAAAAAGAACATGCTCGCCTACTGGGACATGTTCGGCGAAATCTTCGGGATGCCCATCCGCATCGGCAAAACCGCCTCCCGCGACCAGAAGGAGATTGACAAAACCGAACACTTCCTCAAGGAGCTCGGCGCAGCCGGATGGGCGCTCTTCCCGGAAGGCACCGAACTCGAAATCAAGGAGACCACGCGCGGCGACGCTTTCAACGTCTATGACCGCCGCATCGACCGCTGCAACTCCGAGATCTCCAAGGCCGTGCTCGGGCAGACCATGACCATCGACAACGGCAGCTCCCTGTCGCAGTCGGAAGTCCACCTCAAGGTCCTCAACAACCTGATAGACGTCGATGCCGACATGCTCCGCGACACCGTCAACCACAAACTCATCCCGTTCCTCATCGTCCACGGCTTCCCGCTGCAGGGCTGCCGCTTCGAGTGGGACGAGTACCCCGACTACACCCCGGAGCAGCAGATAGAGATCGAACGGATGCTGCTCGACAACTACGAGGTTGACCCGCAGTACTTCGCCGAGAAATACAACGTCAAGATCCTCGGCAAGAAGGAATTCCCCACCGCCCCGGCGATGGCCGCCCCCGACGACCGTTTTTTCGTCTGACGGGCGTTAGACACACGCCCGGCTACCGCGATTTCCACCACGCCCTGCGGCACCTCTACGGACTGCCGTCTGTAGAGATGCGGCGCACCGCGCCCGTCCGTCCCGTGGAGACGCAAGATTTTGCGTCTCTACAATCCGACCCCCCTTCCGTCCCCGAATACAACCCCTCCGTCTGGCAACGCCTCGTTGAATGGCTGCACAAACAGAAGGGCTACGACCCCAAGCGGCTCACCGATCCAGAACCGCGTGCCGCCATCGAGGAAACCCGCCGCATTCTGGCAAAACCCCTCAACAATCTCGCCATCACGCAGGACATCCCCGAGGAGCTCACCGCCACCCTCGACCAAAACATCTTCTTTTTCTCCGGATTCAAGACCCACCACGAGCTCGTGGAAGCCTCCCGGATGCTCAAGGGTGATGACGGCAATTTCAAGCCCTTTCAACAGTTCTTAAAGGACGTTGAAACGATAAACAAAGTCTATAACCGGAACTACCTGCAGGCGGAGTACAACTTCGCCACGGCCTCCACGCAGATGGCCGTGAAGTGGAAGGAGTGGGAGCAGGAAGGCGACCGCTATGACCTGCAGTACCGCACCGCCGGCGACTCCCGCGTGCGCGAGGAGCACGCCGCCCTCGACGGCATCACCCTGCCGCCCTCCGATCCCTTCTGGAACTCCTACCTGCCGCCCAACGGCTGGAACTGCCGCTGCACCGCCGTGCAGGTGCGCCGTGGCAAGTACCCCCGCAGCGACTCCGCCGCCGCCATGGCCGCCGGCGCCAACTGCACCGACACCCCCAAGAAGCAGATTTTCCGCTTCAACCCCGGCAAGCAGGAGAAAATCTTCCCGCCAAAACACCCGTACTTCCCCAAAGGTTGCGGCGATTGTCAGTACAAGAGACTTATATTCGACAACGAAAAAGCCATCTGCAAAGCCTGCCTAAAAGTGGATGCCGCCAGTGTGAAATGGTCACGGGATGTAGTCAGAGAACACTATGAAAAAGTAGCCAAAAATGACATTATCCTCGAAATAGGGAACACACATCTTGACAAACTCACATTTTCGGTTAAAGACATTAAGAATATCACAGGAAAGCCGCATGACTATCCTTATGCTCGAAATATGGCAACATATTATCTAAAGCATATAGCTCAAAAAAGCGACTATCTCGGATATTCAGATGACATAAAACCAGACAATCCAAAACACAGGGGGATAGTGGCATGGAGATATTTTTCGTTTGACTTTCTTGGTTCCAAATCAATATTGATTGTCAAGGAATATGAAGATGGCACATTGCGTCCTCACCATATTCAAGATAGCAATCATTTCAAAAAGGAGAAAATAAAATACCCATTCAAATAACTTCGCAGCTACGCACGCTGTACTTGATTATTTGAATGGGTATTTCAGACTGCAAAAATACAAAAATTTCAATGCCAATTCAAAAGGAGAAAAAAATTATGAAAAAAAATGACATCGAGCAATGGCGTGAGCTATGCGGGAAGATCAAAATGCTAAATCACAAGTGCAAGGATTGTCGCCACGGAGGCGGCCACGCCGACTATCCCGGCAACTGCCCCCGCCACCTTCATGCGTGCCTTTCCTTTGAACCCGCCACGTGCAACAAACAACCGACCGTCGGACGAAACGCCCACATCCCGCTCATCGACCGTTGCAAGTCCTTTGTCGGAAAGATACTCTATCATCTCCGCAAGATCGGGATTGTCCGATGCCAGGACAAATAAGTCTCTTTTGTTCACGCACTCCACGGAAACAAGCGTTTTGAGCAACTCATCCGCTTGCTCATAAAAGTCAGCTTCGTTCCTGTAGTATAACCTGTAAATGTTCATGCCGCAAAAGTACAAATTTTCAATACCAAACAACGAAAGGAGAAATATTATGAGAAAATTCACGATTCGGGTTCTCGAAGAAGAAACCTTAGTTGCCTCAAAAGCATTGACGCGGGCAGAAAAGTCGGAAACAGCCAAACGCCTTGAAGAAAAGTATGGGGGCAAGGTGAAACTGCTGGCCACGACTGTCTATACCCCAATCCTCGAAAAAAACGGCGACTGAAGCCGCCGTCCAAACATCACTTGAACATATTCCTCAAACTGCCATTGATGTCTCTTTTCGCCTGTTCTGCAATAAGAGCTTCGGACTTTCGGATCAGTTCTTTTTCAAAAGCTTCGTAACAGCATTCAAAGTTCAGCGAGCTACCCGAAATCTTGACAGTTGGATGTTTGCCGTGCTTCCGGCAACGCATTGATTCAAGAGACCGTTTCACAGAATCCAATTTCATAGGCATTGAATTTTAGTTAAAAACAATTCGGCAAAAATACAAAATCATTCACCAAACAACGAAAGGAGAAAAAATGAACAACCTCCTCCAAAACATCCTCTCCGACCTCCGCGTGGACCTCACCGACCACTTCGACAAGAACTTCTCCAAGGGCGGATTCTTCGGCAAGAAGTGGAAGCCCCGCAAAGACGGCGTGGCCACCCACCTGAACAACACCGGCACTCTGCGGCGCTCCATCCGCTCAAAGGTGTCGGGCAGCAGCCTCACCTTCACCTCCTCCACCCCCTATTCCGCCATCCACAACGAAGGCGGCACCATCGTCACCAAGGTAACACCAAAGATGAAAAAGTACTTCTGGGCCATGTTCAAGAAAACCGGACTGACCAAATACAAACACATGGCCTTGGTGAAGCCCGGATCCAAAATCAAGATCCCCATCCCCCAGCGGCAGTTCCTCGGCGAATACCCCGGCCTCGACAAAACCATCGACCGCGCCGCCAAACGCAACATCGAAGCCGAACTCAAACGCATGGCAGGCCACAGACCTTAATTTTCAATTTTCAATTATGAAGAACATATTCCTCGCAATACAGAACAGACTCTCGGAAATCCCCGCCCTCAAATACATCGACAAAGACTGGGGGCAGCTCCGTTTCGAGAACCCGCCCGTGAAGTTCCCCTGCGCCCTCATTGATATGGCCAACGCTGACTTCAAGCAGATGGGGCGCGGCTTCCAGCAGGGCGACGCCGACATCACCGTCACCGTGGCCGACATCCGGCTGGTGCGCTCCTCCGTCCAGGCCCCCCGCCGCGAGAACGCCTACGCCGTCATTGAACTCCTCGACGAGATCCACCAGGCGCTGCAGCTCTTCTCCGACGGCCAGCATTTCTCCCCCATGATGCGCACCAACCTCCAGCGCGTCGATATGCTCGACAAAGAGGGCGCGGAGGTCTATGTGATGACCTACCGCACCGCGTTCACGGTGGAGAAAGCAGGCAAGGAAACGGTTAAAGTGCAGGCAACACCTGCCATAAAGAATCTGTAATGACGCGATTTATCGCGTCTCCCCGGCAAACAGATCCAGCTGGTTCGCCGCCACGGGGTCCTTTTTCGCCCGTTCCACGGCCAACTGCTCCTTCAGTCTCGGCATGTTGATGATTTCGATGAACCGCTTGTAGGTCATGGGATAGACCGGCAGCACATACTTGCGCCATATCCCCGCGTAGGTGGTCACGTCGGGGTCATAATGATCTAACACAATCTGCTGGATGTTAATGTAGCGTTGGATATGGTTGGCGCGGTTGTATTCCATGATTTTTGATTGCAACGCGCAAAAATACAAAACGCCCGCGCACTGGCGGGCGTTCCTACGCTTTTGTTAATAATTTTTGTCCGGGCGCGATGAACCGCATTGTCCGGACGCGATGAATCGCATCCCTACACCGATGAATCGAATTCCAAATACGTCTTGCCGGCGGCGTTGTCCACCCTTTCAAGGAGCTCCACGGCCTCGCGCTGCACCTCGGGATACACGTCGATGAACCCCTGCATCCGACGCACCGCCGCGCACACGCTGCCGTGGTTGCGCCAGCCCATGTAGTCGCGGATGGCCGTCACCCGGTGGCCGTAGTGGCGGGCAAGCACGGCGAACATCTGCTTTTTCTCCGCGATCTTCGGGCTTCGCGACTTCGACAGCCGGAACGCCTGGTGGTAGAAGTCTGTCATCACGCCGTATATGAGTTCAAGCGTTACCATAGCGCATTGCGTTATAAATGTTGATCTCGCGTTCGCTTTGTTTGCGAAGCTCTTCGGCAAAGGCATAGCCCATGGTGTGCACAAGCGGCTCGTCCATATCCCGCATTGCGGGCAGCACGGCGACGGTGAGCGTATGCACCTCCATCGCACCCAGGCGGAGGGTGTATTTGTCGCGGTCCGGGCGGTACATGTTCCGCATCCGGATCCACAACCGCTCACAGGTCTCCAGGATGGCGAGTCCGGCCACGCATTCCACCCTGCCTGCGTTTCGCGCCGCATACACACAGCACGACCCCAAAGTCTTCATCTCCATCCGGTTCAGTTTAAGTTTGAATTTTGCCATAATTCCTATTTCCTAATTCCTAATTCCTAATTGTTCCACAGCTGGTCGTTTAGATACGTTGTCGCGTACTTCATGCACACCCCCTGTGGGATGGAGCACTTGTAGCGGTTGATGTAGCGGTAGGCCTTCACTCGCTCGCCCTCTGGCATCCTGTCCCACACCCGTTGGGTCTTCACCTTGCTCGACCGGGCCTTGTCGTTATAGCGGTCCCAGAACATCTCAAACGTCACCTTCTCCGCCTCCTCGGTGAGGATGCCGTCGCGCCAGTTGATCCGCTGAAGCACCTCAGGTCGCACTGGCAGCGTCCGAAGCACATTCCGCCGTTGTCTCTCAGGGTATTCTCCATTAAAAACCACGCCCTGCAGCACCTCACCTTCATCGTATGTGAACACGATGTCACCCTCTACATTTGGAAATGTCAATACAAATTTTTTCATAGTTATTCTGTTTTGTCCGCGTCTCGGTATGAAAAACCATCACTTTCATTCCCAGCATTTGGGCATCGTGATATTCCCAGATAGCCCCCCTGCTTTCCGCCCAGTCATGCAAAAGGCAGATGGCGTCGCACTTCATCAGCTCGGGGATGCACACTCTCATGCACTTTTCCCACGTCCATTTCGATGAACACAAACGAAGTGGGTTCACTGTTTCGTAACCCAGCGACTTGAGCCGGTACTCAGCTTGGGCGAACTTGATGAACGTCTCCCAAGTGGGGAGCCCCGACACCTTTCCTGCGATATACACTCTCATACCAGTTTGTTTTTAGTGAATGTGGACACGACGAATCGCGTCTGCTACATGTCCTCTTTTTTCGGTTCCACATAGAATGTTTCGTCCTGCACCACGGCGATGCCCACCTTGGGGAACAGGGCGGCGGTCTCCTCGTCGTCGCGGTCGGCCAGCAGCTTGTCCTTGGCGGGTCCCTCGATGGTGCGCACGTAGCCGGGCAGGAACTCCTTCAGCAGGTTCAGCACGCTGGCCCATGTGAAGCCCTTCAGGGTCTTCAGCTTCGGGGTGCCGGTGCGGAAGCCGAGGGTGCCGTGGGTGGTCTCTAAGCTCTTGCGTTTGCTGAACAGTTCCTCGCGGTTCTCCATCGCGTAGGCCTGCATGATGTCGAAGGCGTTGTCCTTCGCCTCGGCCAGCTTCGCCAGCTCGTCCTGCCACTTCTCGCGGATCTTGGTCATCGCCACGTCCATCTCGGCGGTGATTTTCTGTTGTCTTGCATCGGCCTTCGCATAGTCGGCGAACGCCTGTTCCATCTGTTCCATTGTGATGCCGCTGTAAACGGTCTTCTTTTCTCTTGTTTTTGTCATTTTCTTGGGTTTTGGATTATAATGATTTGATGTCGTTTTGTGGAGACGCAAAATTTTGCGTCTCTACAGGTGATATTATCTCTCGCAGGATTCCAGGCACAGGCATTTTTCCTCCTGTACCAGTCTGACCATTTCGCGGTCTCTGGCGGCCTTGCTCGGATGCTTGCTATGGGTTTTCCATACACCCCATTCGCCATCACATATTTTGATTTTCGGGAGTTCGCCTCTGTTTGCGTCTCCATCGGCTGACCGGATGAATCGGTACCCATCCGCCAAAAGCTTTCTTCTTGTTTCTGTTGCTGCATTCATAATTCTTGGGTTTTAATTGGTGATTAAAATGTGATTTTCCATAATCCTTGTTGTCCTCTAATGTCTCTGATTGGTACATTGAACCGGATACATTCTTGTATTGGCCATCTGTAACCTGTGAAGATCGGGGTGTCTGATAATTCGGGATGGCCGAAACGCACCGCACCCACAATGCAGCAGAAAAGCTTTTCGTTCCTGGCATAATCAAGGAAGAACTTATAACAGGAATCCGACACTTTTACTTTTGCCTTCAGCACTTTCTTTCCTGAGTGAATCAATATCCATTTTCCAATATACTTTTCAGGCAATTTCCAACTTCTGAACTCGTATCTTTTCGCATCCGAAACGAGCATGGTGGCGTATGGCTGCATAACTGTCAGGACACTGGATGATTGACCCTCCAATAGCTTTTCGGGACAGGTTGTTTCAATGTCATGGTAACATTTCTCAATAAATTCCTTAACCATAACTCTTAATTCATACTGATTGAGAAATCCTCCGGCATCATCGCCGCCACCGTCTTCTGTTTTTTGCAAAACTCCGCATATATACGGGTCAACTCTCCGATGGAGATATCGTTGAAACGGTCCTTGCCGGCGGCACGGCACGCCACTCCCTTCACATACTCCATGGTGGGCTGCTGGCCGCGCAGCTCGAACCAGCGGAATATGGCCTTGATCACACCTTTGCGCTTGCGGTCCAGCTTCACACGGTCGGGATCGCCGTCAGGCTTCCGGTCGGTGCGCTCGGCACGGCTGTCGCGCCTGCCGTGCCCGATGAGCGTGCCCTGCAGGAACTCCGTCAGCTCGCGGCACTCTAAGTAGGAGAGCTCGGAGGTGTGGCAGGTGCGGCCCTCGGTGAACTCCAGCACCACGCCGGCCATCACCTCCTTGTCGAGGCCCAGTTGCCCGGCCAGCCACCACAGCCGCCGGTTCTGCTCAGTGGTTCTCAGATTCGGGGTCGCGGTCTTCATCGCGCACCTCCTTTCAGCATCACCTGTACCTTCTTGCGCAGGCTGATTCTCGGCAGCTTCCCGGACTTCAGCAGCCGGATGAACTTCTCCTTGGCTATGCTACCATACATACCGCCGCAAACCACGCCGTTGTTGTCGTAGAAACTGATGTTCCTCACTCTCGGATAATAAACTGTTGTACTCATAATTTTGGAATTTTATTGGTGATTAAAACTTTCAACTCTCAACTTTCAACTCCCGATGATTTGCGCTCCTTCCTCCCAGATGGTATATACCCCGCCATTCTCGCCGATGAAGCGGCCCTTGCTGTAGGCGCGGTAGCCCTCCACCCATATCTTCAGAGAGGCATCGTACATCACACTCTTGGCGGCGCGTCCGCTGGGCAGCTTGCCGTCGGCGTGCGAGACGAGGATCAGCAGCTTGCTGGCCAGTGTCTGTTTCAGTGCGAGGTAGCTGCGGTAGTCCAAGCCTGTGTACTGGAAACTGTCGATGATCACGAAGTCCGCGCTGCGCCGTTTGGCGAGCCGTTCCTTCATCGCCTCCATCGGTTCGCTCACCACCTGGAAGCGGCCGCGCTCCACATCCTGAAGCTGCGCTATCTTGTTGCGGAACGTCAGCGAGGTGCCCTCCTCCAGACTGTTGTACAGCACCTTGCCGAAGCGGCTCAGCTCGCGGCACAGCTGCACCGCAAAGGTACTCTTTCCGCTGCCCGACTGTCCCCACACTATCCAAGTGCCCGTGCGCTCGGGGTAGCCGAATGCCTCCAGCCACGCCCCATCGAAGGGGAGCGTCTCGTAGCTCTTCCGGCATATGTCCGTCACTGACAATGCTTTTCTCATAGTCCCGTGCGTTTAGCGGTTGGCTTTCATCAGTTCGTCATAGATGCGGCGGGGCGAGTTGTCGCACTGGGCGATCAGCCGCTGTATGTTCACTCCCGCGCCGGCGTTGGCCTTGGCGATGAGGGCGGCGTGCAACCGCTTGAACTCCTGTGTCTCCTTCTCGCTCTCCGGAGTGGCACGCTGGTAGCGGCTTCCGTAGCGGCTGAAGATCTCCTCGTAACCCACCTTCTTGTACTCAATGCTGCGGCGGATCTTCTCACGGAGGCCGTCGGCTCCCATCATATACCACCCGCAGCACCGCTCGGTGGCGTTCCACAGGGCTTTCAGTTCCAGAAAAGCGGCATAGTCCAGGTCTCCGGCTTCGTCCAGTATCACCAGCGGACGGGGCAGGCTCCGCAGATAAAACACCAAATCTGCGTACACATCATTATATGTACCGACGCTTCCCACCCCGAACTCCCTGGCGATTTGGCGGATAAGTCTCTGTTTGGTCTTCACTTGCGAACAGTCAATATAGACGGCGTTGGCGTGGTTGCGCACATAGCAGCGGGCGGTGTAGGTCTTGCCGATGTCGGCCACGTCACACAGCATCCGGCTGCTGCCGTTGTCCTGGCAGAACTGCAGCTGCCCCGTCACAAACTCATACACCGGGGTCACGGCGGTCTTCCATTCCGGCAGCGCGTTCAGCGTCACCTCTAATTTGCGGGCGATGCTGATCCAGTTGCTGTCGCTCAGCACCCGTTCCCAGTCACCGCGCATCACACGGCTGTACTGCGAGCTGCTGATTCCCAATGCCACGGCAAACTTCGCGTCGCTGGCGTAGTGCGGACGGCGTTCCTTCATCGCCTCCACAACCTTTTCCTTGATTTCCTTACTGATGTTCATTTTATTGGTGTTTTAATTGGTTTGAAAATTCGTTGCTATGCCATTTCAATGGCGTATTCCCGGTAGTCCGCAGCGGAGTATTTCTCCATCAGCGCGTCCAGATCGTCATCCGCCGAACGTGGGGAGGCGGGTGGAACAAAGCTTGCGCTTCCAACCTCCCCGGCGGCGGACCCTTGCAGGGTTACATCCGAGGCTTTCCCTGGCAGGCAGTCCAGAGCATCCGGCATCTCGGCCGGTAGAACTTTGATGTTGGCTATGTTGTCCTTGCCTTCGCGGACAAATTTGTCGAACTTGCTGATATACTTGCTTTGCTCGGTCATCGCGGCGGTGTCGGCCTCCGTCCATTCCGCCTGTGCCGTGGTGAAGGTGGCAATCTGTGCGGCTTTGCCCACATACTGCCCGCCCTGGTACAGATAAACTTCGCCGATGGTGCCGTCAGTGTCATCCAGCCAGTAGGCGTCCACGCTGTAGTTGCCCGGCTTCAGCCGCTTTAGCACCGACAGGCTCTCCAACTGGTAGTCGGCATACTGCACTTGCACATACTGGTTGCGCTGGATCCTGGTGGAAGTGTGTTTCCCGATGTAGCGCAACAGCAGGCTGCGGTTCATCGGCTTCAGCTGCGGGTTCAGGTTCTCCAAGAACACTTGCATACGGGTCTTCCCCGGATAGGTCTTCTGGTCGCGGTGCAGGCCGTTGTTGTACGCCTCGATCATCTTCAGATCGTCGGCCACCAACTGCTCGTAGCTGTAGGTTTTCTCCTTGATCTCGTATTTGTCGGTTTGCTCGTTGTAGAACCGCTCGCCCTCGGTCTGGTTCACCGCCAGCTTGGCATACCAGCGGCCGATGCCGTCCTGGTAGCGTTTCTCGTAGCCGTACTTCTTGGCGCGGTTGAACTGCTCAGCGTGTTTCTCCTGCGAGTTCGTGGGGGCGCACCAGCGCACGAACGGGAACAGGTTGCCCGCCCGCATCAGGTCGTCCTCGAACTGGTTCACCAGATGGTTCTCCACCTCCATCTCCAAGGGCAGGCCGAGACCGTGCCGGTCGAGGAAGCGGAACATGTCGCGAAGGCAGCCGATATACAGATCCGTGTCCTTCTTCCTGCTGTAGGCTGCGCCGATGAGGGCGCCGCTGCACACGTCGTATGCGTAGTAGGCCTTCACGCGGTTGCCGTCGTGCATCTTGCGAGGCAGGTCACGGTCGTCGAGACTCACCTTGCTCAAGCTGAACATCGCGTTGTGACGGTGGTGGTGCGGACGGCTCAACGCGCCGAACTTGTGGTAGCTCATCCGGATGCTGTCGATCAGCACCTTGTTCTCGGGCGCGTTCACGATGTTCCACACCGTGCTCTCGCTGATGGTGATGGGCGTGCCGTCCTCATCGGTGAAGTCGCGGCGGTCGAAGATCTGCCCCGTGCGGCTGTCCACCACGTCGATGCCGGCGGCCAGGAACTGGATATACTGTGCGTGTACCCAGTCGGCATACGGGTTGTTCTTCTGGCAGTAGAGCGAAAGGATCATCCACTTCACCGCCTCCGTGACCTTCCGGCTGTTCTGGTTGCAGTAGTTCTTGTGTATAAGACTCTCATAGTCGGGAGTGTCGTTGTGGAAATAGGCATTGTAGCGGTCGCGCAGGCGGCGGTCGTTCGAAGGCAGGGTATGGGGAAAGCGATCGCGGTTCACGGCGTTCACGTCAGCGCTCACGCTGGCAAAGAGGCCGTTTTTGCGGTTGCCGCTGATATTGCAGGCATCGCGGCGGCCCTTGCGGACGGTCAGCATTTCGCGCACCGCATTCAGCACGATGGCGTTGTTATAGTACTCGGTCTGAACGTGTGCTGGCAGAGGTCTTCCGTCGGTAAGTTGGTAGTCAGCGTAGAAGCTGCGGGCGTCGGCATCCTCGCGTATAAGGCTCTCAAACACCGAGATTTGCGGCGCGCCCTCCATCACGGCGGCCTCGCCACGGTTGGCTAATGCGCGATCCACCTTGGCCTTTAGGTTCATCGGCAGCGTGTCGTAGGCCACCACCGCCGGAATGCCCGGAGCGGACCGGTGCAGCACCTCTATGCGTTGCCGTGCCACATTCTGGTCATAGGTACCGCGCTTCATGATGCCGCTTTCCCAAAGGAAACGCGCCTCAAAGCCCAACCGACCGTTATATGATAGCAATGTATTCATTATCCGTCTCCTTATACTATTCGTAAATGGGGATTCCGCCGTAGTCGCGCACGGCCACCGCCCTGATATTGCGGGCCGTCTGGCTGTCGCCCTTCCCGTTCAACACATTGCTCACCCACACCGGCGACACCTTGAAGCGCCTCGCCAGCAAGAGCCCGGTGCCCTTCTTCGTCCAAACTTTCTTCGGGGGTATTTTCTCCATTGTAACTTCTTTTTGAAATTTTCGTATTTTTACACGCCAGTTTTATTATTAAACTGCGCGGCAAAATTAGAAAAAAATCTAATCACTCGGCTCAATTTTGAGAAAAAAATCTACTTTTGAATGGATACAAAGTCTAACTTGCTGATTTTCATAAAAGAAAAAAATCTTTCCAAAACAGATTTTTATAAAAAAACAGGTCTTTCGAATGGTTTTTTGGACAAAGGAGGGAGTGTCACATCGGCAAATTTAGAGACAATTCTAAATACATTTCCCGAAATTTCGCTTGATTGGTTGGTCACAGGGCGCGGTCCGATGCTCCGAAGCAACCTCCCCGCAGCGCACCCTGCGACGGAGCCTCGCGCTGGCATCCCGCTCATCCCGATCAACGCCATGGCGGGCGTGTTCACGGGCGAGCAGTCGGTGCTGGAACTGGAGTGCGAGCGTTACGTGGTCCCCGCCTTCAAGGAGGCCGAGTTCCTCATCACCGTCAAAGGATCCTCCATGATTCCCAAGTACTACAGCGGCGATATCGTGGCCTGCAAGCGTATGCCCTTGGACACTTTCTTCCAGTGGAACAAGGTGTATGTACTCGACACCGAGCAGGGCCCGCTCATCAAGCGCATAAAGAAGGGCACCACCGATGACACGCTCACCATCTTCAGCGACAACCCCGACTACGACCCCTTCGAGCTGCCGCGCACCAAGATCTACCACATCGCGCTGGTGGTCGGCGTGATCCGGCTGGAGTAGCGCACACGCCGCGCACCCACCACGTGACCGCCGCACCCGCCTCCCGCGCACCCCAAAACGGCACACACACGCGCCAAACCCTGCAAAATTTACATACAGTACTGATTTTTAGCCATTTAAATAGGAATGAAACGGTTCAAAAGTGGCGAAAAATACCCCCTCTATTTCCTCATTTTTGCCGAGTTACGTGAAAAATTTGGCGCAAACACCCTTTTCAATCCGACTTTTCCAACACAAAAAATGTAAGTCTGTTGTAAGTCTGTTTGTAAGTCTATTGTCAGTCTGTCGGCAAAATCGGGTACAAAACGCCCCTCATTGCACCCCTATTGAAACGGTGCAAAAACGCCCTTTCACCCCCTCATCCGCCGCCCGGATCCGCACAACGGGCTCTTCAACCTCAACCCACGAAAAAGCCCGCAGAATCGGCGATTTACAGCCATTCCACGGGCAAAATACAACCTCGGAAAACCCCGATTAAACTTTTGCTACAGAAAACGGGCTCCTCGCCCGTCAAAAATTAAACCAAAATATAAGTTTTGGTACAGTTTGTTTTGTACCGGTGTTTCGGCAAAATTCAGTATAACCCACTGTTTTTCAGGCAATTTTCGGGCAAAATTTTGTAGGACGATGTTGTACGGTTTGTTCTGAGCCCCATACAACAACCTGAACACATAGATACGCTTGCAAATAGTGTTAAAGAAAAAAACACTGATTCGCAAATTGACGCAAAGAGAGGAGAAGTTAAGAAAAAGACTCCTCAAAAAGCGAATACAAGCGACACATTAGCCATATTCGACAACGGCTATGTGTTACATAAATTATGGACATCTCCCACTAAAAATGTTGTAAGCGTAGTGATGAGCCAACCAGAAGGTGTTTATCGTGGATTACTGTATGTTAGAAACATCACAGAACCATCAGATATTGTAAATCAAAAAACAATTGATTGTCAGCATTTAGCTGGTGCTTTTGAAGTTGATGGAAAAATCACTGATAAGGTTATATTTGCCACAGAAAAAGAGTGGTCATCAATAGTAAAAACTTGGGATGACAACAAATTACACAAAGTAAAGGATGATGAAATGTTCGACTCTCGATTCCATTTCATCAGACAATACGTACCTTACTATCATACATCATTTACTTTTTCGGCTGATGGAAAAGGGTTTCAAACCGTTAGTGGAAAATCAACTGTTTATGCAACACTTATTAACACATCTTATAGCAACGGGCTAAGTGGAATTGATAGACGAACCGGCAGCAGTGTAAGAGGGGGATATTCTTATACAACGGAAGGTACGGCAAAGAACAATTTTACATGGGAAATTAGAGATGGACATTTGATTTTAGTGTTTGGTAATTCTCCAACAGCAAATGTGACCGTCACTATGACAGACAAATTTGAAAAGGTACACCAAAGCAATCGTCAGCAGATGATAGCCCAAGCAAAACGCGATATGTCATCCAATCCTGAAGTGGCAGAGCAGAAAAAGAATGTTACTAATGCGTTGAAAATATTGTCAGGATCTGATATCAGAGTATATCAAATTATGGTTATTTCTCAACATACATTACGATTAATACCTGCTTATTTCGACAATAATAATACTTTACAATATGCAGACGACTGGATTGATTTGTACTCAAATGACGCTGAAAACATGTTTCTTCCATCAGTGGAACGACTTGTTGTTTTGGCTGACACTAACTTCTTAAGACCATACGAGTCTGATTCTCAGCGAGAGGGACGTCTGTTAAAAGAAAAAAAAATTGAAGAAGAGAAACGCATAGCGGAAGAAAAAAAGAAAGAAGAAGAAATACGTATAGCGGAAGAAAAAAGAAGATTGCAAGAGTTACTACCCTCTGTTTCATTAACCTGCACTTCTATTTTTGAAAAATTGCAAAAGTGCATTTCAGAAAAAACAGGCTATTACGACTTTTCAACAATGAATGACAATGTCTTTCAACACTTTGACTTTTCAACAGTCTTGTCTGCTGAAGAAGCAACATCAGCAAACAAAGCTACTGTTTTGCTATGCAAACTGTATCCTTGGCTGCCACTGTCTAATTTCCAAGTGGATTCTATCGAGGTTGACTCCAATGGAAATGTTTATGCCCTGAACACACTTAACCGTAATGAGTCGTCAAAGAATGTGTTTGACACCTATTTGACTTTACGGTTGCCGTTTGCAAACAACTTCGCCATATTAATAGATTCCATCTCGTATAAAACTCAGCAGTGGCAGGATAATTCAGAGAAAAAATATGATATGCGGGAACAAATGATGGTAAAAGACCAGCTTCTTCTAGGCAACTACAAAAAAATCGCGCCTTTTGTTGTGAAAGCTTATTTGAATTATCAAAAGAAGCATCAAATTTCTGTAAAGAAACACTACCAGCAATCTGATCCAGAGATTCATATATTTACCATGCACCAGTATTTATATTTGACCATTGCAAATTTGCGTGAGCATTCTATTGAACAACAACAATTCATAAGCACCTATGCAGGCAAAACACATACGGATGTTGTAAAAGTATTAAAATCGTTCATAAAGCAAAAAGAGAGTGAATTGTTGCCGGAGAAAGAAATTCAGGATTTAATTGAGCTTTCAGGTGTAATTTCAGATACAGAAGAAAAATGTTTGGATTTTCTAATGAATAGAAGAATCATAGAGGAAAACCATCAGCAAATCAGTTCAAAAAAGAAAACGTGCAAATACATTGTTGATGCTTACGAAAAGCATTTTAAATCGCTCGACCAATCATGGCATCTCTCTGAAAAGAATGATAAACTGGCAAGGGAAAGGGAATTACAACGTAAGGTTCTGGCTCTAATCAACAGAACTAATGTCTCAGAATTGAATGCTAAAGCAAAACAGTTGAGGAAAGAAAATATTGAAGTAATGATAGAACGGCTGAAATAGGGTTTTCAAGTAATGAGATATACGAAAAAAGCCGATTTGTGTGAAAGGAACAAGCCGAAAATACATAACAAAGTAGGCGATTATAAATAAAATTGAAAGTATGAAAAATCAAGAAAAATGGGGTTTCCTAAGAGAGCATTCCAGCAAAGCAACTGGAAAAGATAGTTTCACGGGTCTTCATAGAACCGGGTTGGATGAATACTTGAAAGAACTGTTTCCAAAAGAAGAATGGGTTCACGACAAGGCATTCGGGAAAAGATTGGATGGAATCAACCATAGAATCCGCCCCGATTATCTTTGTGAAAAGTTAAAAATAATAGTAGAATTCGATGGAATAGACCATTATAAAAAGCCGTCTCAAATATTGAAAGACCAAAATAATACGGAAATATATCAGAAAAATGGTTTCAAGGTGATTCGCATTCCTTATTTCATTCAACTAACAAATGAAGTGGTTGAGATTCTATTTGGGATTAAACACAAAAACACTTTGTTCAACCCGAACATACCCTCATTAAGCTCGAAAGGAAGTCACTCTCCTGCATATTTGTGTCCTGCTGGATTGAAAAGAATGGCAAAAGAGTACAAAATGTTTCCTCAACAATACAAGATTAATGTCGATTCCTTGAAGAAGGAAAACCAGTCATTCTTGACCGGCGTGGACTTGTTAGAAGCAGAATACAATAAGGAATAGTGTAGCTTTTGTTTCATTCAACCTTGATGGCGGAAGCCGAAAAGCCATAACAGAGTAGGCATCATTATTATATAAATAATATGGGCTTCCTCTCCGACTTCCTCTTATTAAATTTCATGAAACGCCGGGCCAAGCGCAAAGGGTGCGGCATCGGTGACATGGTGATGCTGAAAACCGGCGGCCCCGTCATGATGGTGGTGGACGTTGATCTTGAGGAGGCTGAATGTGAATGGTTCTCCGAAGAGGACCAGAAAACACACCGTAAGTGCTTCATGTTTGAGATGCTCGTGAATGTAAACAATATTGGGCTACAATCCGATCTTTTCATGCAACAACATTCTATAAAGACAACTAATTGAAGAGAAACTAGCAAAAATAAGAAATATGGAAGAAGAATACATTGAAATGATGGAAAGAACGGTCGATTTCATTAAGAAAGTGAAATTGACTGCGATAAATTATTGTAATCAAGTGTGCGTTTTTGAAAACAAATCTCCAAGATTGCTCGAAGAAATGCGCAATGATTATGAAGGATACTTGGAATGTATTGATGGTCAAATACAACTGTTTAGGAAACACCATGTATGGATGTTCGCCGATTACACATTGGCAAGACGCTTTATGAATGTCTATTTTTCCGAAGTGGAGTCCTTGTTAGATGATCTTCACAGTATGGAACCATATTCCTCCTTGGTTTCAATTACATTAGAAGAATTGGCTTCAAAATTAGACAGTTGCAAAGATTATATACTCAGAAATGGGAACAGGAAGTTGCCCTTTTAATCGCCACAAATAACGCAAAGCAATGGACAAAAACTTCATAAAAAATATGCTCGCCCTCCACTTCTTCGCCGCCAAGGAGGCTTTCGGATCGGATGCTGTGGTGGCACTGAACGCCGGTGAGCCGGGCGTGTACGAGAACAACCCTACCATTATCGAATATGAGCAAAAGGGCTACAAATTCTGTGATGCCAACATGTTCGGCGAAGGGTTGGAAAGAATGGAAACGCTCACTTTCAGGAAAGTGAACGAAGGTTGATAAGGTTAGCGTAAAATATCCATTAGTATGTCGGAAAAGAGATGGAAGATAGACAGCCGGGTGCCGCACAAATATCGTGGCGGGCGTAGAGGGAAAGGTTCGGAATTCCCGCGCCGTGGCATGAATGAATATGAGGGCGAAAGGCTCTCCATGAGTAAACACCGGCTTTCAAAACACAAAACATTGAGCTACAACAAAGGTAATGGTTGGGCTTCATTGCATACTAAATACGTGGAAGGGCTCCTCAACAAATACGTCGACAGACCGTTTGATGAAATGCTGAGCGAGTTTTACGCCAAAACCAAGTCGCTGCGTCAAAGCGGACGACAACGTATGTGGGACACGCCATCCTACTTCTCGTATGATGTGGAAGGGTTCACACATCGTCGATTTCTGTCATGGGGTAAGAAAAAGTATTATGTCGATGACAACGGCATTCTCCGTCTAAAGGATAACCATGCCGACAGCACCCCGAAGACAAAATTGACCCGCAAACAGAAAGCCTACAACCGTCAAGTTCCTGTGCCCACATTCGGCTTGAAAACTGACCAGTTCGAACTTTTAAGACAAAAGTACGACACCGCCGATCTGTTTGTGGGAGAATATTACGCGATAGTGGATGGAGAGGTGTGCAAAGTGCCGATCTATACCTCGCCAAAGACAGAAGATGCTTACGAATTGTCTGACAGAATTGCCGTGGATGGTTTTAGTTTCGATGCAAAATTCAACCATGTTTTTTGGAACTTCACTTATAAAAAAGAGAACAGCTACAAAACCGAAGTCCGTGAAAAATTGGAGGCTTTGAAAAGGGAAAACAATGTTGAAAATGAGGACGATGTGGCGCGCATGGAGCGTCGACTCTGTTCCATGAAGGATTATTGGACAATGCACGGATGCATGGCTCTGGAGTTTTATACAAAGAAAATAGACTATATACGATCAAACAAAAATAGAAGTTAACAAAACCCCTATATACTATGTACCGCCAATTCACCGCCTCGCGCGTTTCCGAATCCAACGTGCTGTTCCCGCCCACAGTCATCTTCAACGACGAGGGCATCACCATCAAAACACCGGCGCTGTTGCACCACAACACCGACTTCATCCCCTACGAGGCGGTGTCGAGCGTGATGATCCACACCCCCATCGCCGGCTTCTCCACCATCACCTTCCACGCCTACGGGCGCGAGATCCGCGTCCACGGGTTCCTGCAGCGCGAGGTGCGGGAGATGAAGGGGTTGGTGGAGGAGAGGTGATTTCTTTGATTTTTATTCGTGTCCAGCTCTATTTTCATCTGATCTTTATATGTTAAGTGTCGATTATTCCTCTGACTTTTTCTTCGCAATGCATTTTTTTTGTATTTTTGCAGGCAAAAAAGAAAGTCATGTACTATCCGAGAACTATTGACAAATATTTGATGGAATGGAAAGAGAGCGCTGATCATAAGCCTTTGCTATTGCGTGGGGCAAGACAAGTGGGAAAGTCGTGGGCAGTAAAGAACCTTGGGCGGCAATTCAAGTATTTCATAGAAGCCAACTTTGAAAAACGTAAAGAGTTGAAGTCATTGTTCGAAAGGACACGGAACGCTCATGATCTTGCAGCCATGATTGGCAGAATGTACAACACACCTGTGGTGGCCGGAGAGACATTGCTTTTTCTCGATGAAATACAGGATTGTTCAGAAGCCATTCACAGTCTTTGGTCCTTCAAGGAAGATTTTCCCGAATTGCACGTGATTGCAGCCGGATCTTTGTTGGAGTTTACCTTAAAAGACTTGCATTCTTTCGGGGTTGGGCGCATAAGGTCGCTGTTCATGTATCCGATGTCTTTCGACGAGTTTTTGGAGGCACAGGGCAAAACCCTATGGCTTGAGGCCAAAAGAGAGGCAAATCCTCAAAAACCCATGTTTGACGAGCTGCATCAGGAGCTGGTCGGGCAGTTTCGCACTTTCCTTTTAGTGGGAGGCATGCCGGCAAGCGTCGCCAAATGGGTGGAGACACACGATTATGTGCTTGCGGCTAACGAGCAAGACGATATCCAGCAAACGTACTATGACGATTTCGCCAAGTATGCAAAGAAAATAGACCCGCAATTGTTACGCAACACTCTCCAAAGTGTTGTAAGCCAGATTGGTGGAAAATTTGTCTATAGCAAGGTGCAAGACAATGCAAGCAGTGAGGAGGTGAAAAAAGCCCTGCAAATGCTATCAGATGCGGGAATCATTAAACGAGTGATACACTCTGCAGGGAACGGCCTTCCTCTCGGCGCGGAAAGCAACCTGAAATTCCAGAAATACATTTATCTTGACAGTGGCCTGCTCCTGCGCATTATGGATTTGGAATTGGGTGGCGCCGGTCCCCTGACCCAACAGATTCTTACAGATACAGCGGCGCAATTGGTGGACAAGGGCAGCTTGACAGAAATGGTTGCCGGCTGGGAAATAGTCAAATATTCTTCGCCTCGGACACAGAATGACCTGTATTGGTGGGAGAATCTTGACAGGGGCACCGTATCCGAAGTGGATTATTTGCTTGCCCGCAATATGCGCGTGCTTCCTGTAGAGGTGAAATCTGGTATCAGCGGCAAGATGAAAAGCCTGCATCTGTTCATGCACAACAAGCACCTGACGGAAGCTGTCAGGTGTTCGCTTGAAAATTTCGGCGAACTCGTCAATCAAGATAAAGCTGATGCTGGTGCGCAAAATCGGATTCTCATACTTCCGCTATACGCTATTTCCAATTTGTTTTAATAAAGGATGCAGGCGCTGCTGCACCACAACACCGACTTCATCCCCTACGAGGCGGTGTCGAGCGTGATGATCCACACCCCTCTCGCCGGCTTCTCCACCATCACCTTCTACGCCTACGGGCGCGAGATGAAGTGGCTGGTGGATGGGAGGTGAAAAAATGAATAGTTTAAATTCAATATATTGATAATCAGGTGTTTATTATGGTTTGAATACAAAAACAATGCCAAAATGAAAAAAATTTTTTCAACAATTGATTTTTGAATAATAAAAAGATTATATTTGCCAACTTGTTTGAAAATCGTTATTTGAGATGGAAAAATGCGGTTGAGATATTTGTAACGTTTTGAAAATAAGGTTGTTGTGAAATGTTCTGAACTTTTTGAGAACTGTTTGAAAAGTGAAGGATTTTTCAATTGTGAGCGGAAAAACTTCAAAAATAGAGAAAAATAAAAAAGATATAAAGAAATGAAAATAGTGAATTATTTTAAGGAAACCTATGAAGAGTTGGCCCACAAGACAAGTTGGCCGACTTGGCAGGAACTTGGAAATAGTGTTGTAGTGGTGTCCATTGCTTCCCTAATAATCGCGTTTATCGTGTTTTTGATGGATGCCGTCTTCAATTTGGGAATGGAGTTGATGTTCCCAGCTGTTTAATTTCTTTTAACGGACATTATATCCATACGACTTAATCATGGCTGAATTAGAGAGCAAGTGGTACGTCATTAAATCGGTCACCGGGACTGAGAAGAAGGTGAAGCAGAACATCGAGAGTGAAGTTGCGAGCACCGACTTGAAAGAATCAGTTTTCGAGGTGTTAATTCCAACCGAGAAGGTATTCCATAGCACTAAAAACGGTAAGAAGGTTGTCAAGGAGCGCAATTATTTCCCGAGTTACATCTTCATTGAGGCGATGATGACTCCAGAAGTGTGTGCAAGGCTGCTCGAGATACCGGGAGTGTTAGGTTTTGTGGGTTGCAAGAGAAAAAGCGATCCGCCAGTAGCATTGCGCAAAGAGGAGGCCGCCCGTCTGCTGGGCAAGGTTGACGAACTCTCGACACAAGACGAGACGTTGGTACAGCCTTACGTGGTAGGCGAGGAGGTTAAGGTCACGGATGGGCCTTTCAACACCTTCAACGGTATCATCGAAGAGATAGATACTGAGAAGAAGAAGCTGAAGATTACGGTGAAAATCTTCGGCCGTAAGACTCCTTTGGAATTGGGTTTTATGCAGGTTGAAAAAATATAGTGTCTAAAAAATAGTTACAAACAATTAAAAATCAAACAAAAAATGGCAAAAGAAGTAGCTGGCTTAATTAAGTTACAGATAAAGGGAGGTGCCGCCAATCCGTCACCGCCGGTAGGTCCTGCATTGGGTTCTAAGGGCGTGAACATTATGGAATTTTGCAAACAGTTCAATTCTCGTACGCAGGATTTAGCTGGCAAAGTTATTCCGGTAATCATCACAGTTTACAAGGACAAGTCCTTCGACTTCGTGACGAAAACGCCGCCGGTAGCTGTACAGATCATGGAGGCCGCCAAACTTCAAAAAGGCTCAGGAGAACCTAACCGTAACAAGGTTGGTGCCATCACTTGGGACCAAGTTCGCAGCATTGCCGAAATCAAGATGAAAGATTTGAATTGCTTCACAATCGAATCTGCCATGTCTATGGTTGCAGGCACAGCACGCAGCATGGGTGTCAATGTGAAAGGTGGACAAAACCCTTTTGAGCAAAATTAATAACAAGTAAAATTAAAGATAATGGCTAAGATATCAAAAAAACGCAAAGAGGCTTTTGCTAAATTTGATAAGACCAAAGTGTATGCTTTGCCAGAAGCTATCCAAGTGGTTAAAGATCTTACCTACACAAAGTTTGATGCGTCTTTCGACATCGATGTACGCCTTGGCGTGGATCCGAGAAAGGCCAACCAAATGGTGCGTGGTATTGTGACCCTTCCACACGGCACAGGCAAAGAGGTACGCGTGTTGGTTCTCTGCACTCCCGACAAGGAGGAAGAAGCAAAGGCTGCCGGCGCAGATTTCGTGGGCTTGGAAGAGTATGTTGAAAAGATCAAGCAAGGCTGGACAGACGTTGACGTTATCATCACAATGCCGAGCGTCATGCCTAAGATTGGCGCCCTCGGTAGAGTGCTGGGTCCCCGCGGCTTGATGCCGAACCCGAAATCCGGTACCGTAACAATGGACATTGGCAAAGCAGTGTCTGAAGTGAAAGCCGGTAAAATCGACTTCAAAGTGGATAAATATGGTATCATCCATACCTCTATCGGTAAAAACCGCTTCAGTGTTGAACAACTCACCGACAACGCTCGCGAAATGCTGTCAACAGTGATCAAGTTGAAACCGACCACGGCAAAGGGTACTTATATCAAGAGCATCTATTTGTCAACCACAATGAGTCCCGGCGTGCAAGTTGATCCTAAATCAGTTACCTTATAATAAAGATTAGTTAGTATGAATAAAGAACAAAAAAGTCAGATAATAGAAGAAATTTCACAAGACTTGGCTAACTATTCTCATGTATATGTAACGGATATTTCCGGATTTACAGTTAGCACAGTCAATCAGTTACGCAAGTTGTGCTTCAGCAAGGACGTTAAGCTGAAGGTTGTGAAGAACACCCTTCTCAAACGTGCTATGGACCAGTCAGAAAAGGATTACTCAGAATTGTATGACACACTGAACGGTCACACAGCAGTTATGTTGTGCAACACAGGTAACGTGCCTGCGAAGTTGATAAAGGACTTCAGGGCTAAAAACGCTAAGCCTCTCATCAAGGCCGCCTTCGTGGAAGAATCAGTTTACATTGGCGACGAAAACCTTGAGATGCTTTGCAGCATCAAGTCTCGTGAGGAATTGATCGGCGACATCGTGGCATTGTTGCAATCTCCTGCAAAACAAGTTGTTTCTGCTTTGCAGTCTGGTGGCGGCAAGTTGGCCGGTATCGTTAAAACTCTTTCCGAAAGAGCATAATAAAATAAATAAATCATTTAGTTAATAACAATTTAAAGAACAATATTATGGCAGATTTAAAAGCATTTGCAGAACAATTAGTAAACTTAACCGTTAAAGAAGTTAACGAATTAGCTCAAATTTTGAAAGACGAATACGGTATTGAACCAGCAGCAGCAGCAGTAGCAGTAGCAGCAGGTCCTGCAGCAGGCGGCGCAGCAGCAGCTGAAGAGAAAACCGAGTTCGACGTTATCCTCAAAGCAGCCGGCGGCAACAAACTTCAAGTTGTTAAATTGGTGAAAGAACTCACCAGCCTCGGTTTGAAGGAAGCTAAGGAATTAGTTGACGGTGCTCCTAAGGCCGTTAAGGAAGGTATCTCTAAAGACGAAGCTGAGTCTTTGAAGAAATCTCTCGAAGAAGCCGGTGCAGAAGTAGAAATTAAATAATTTACTTCATAATCCCAACAATAGAACAACGCTTCCAACACGTTTGGAAGCCTTGTTCTTATTGTTATTTATAATACCCGCTGATTGGTATTTTGTTAATAATCAGTATCATTGTCAATTAAAAACATTAAGCCTTGTCAACTACAAAAAATAACAGAATAAGTTTTGCAACAACAAGACCCGTTGAATTTCCTGACTTCTTAGACATACAGCTGAAGTCGTTCCAGGAGTTCTTCCAGATAGATACAGACACGGAAGCTCGCAAGAAAGAGGGTCTTTATCGGGCATTTGAGGAAAACTTTCCGATTACCGATGCAAGAAATTGTTTCGTCTTGGAATTCTTAGACTACTATATCGACGCTCCGAGATATTCTATGGACGAGTGCCTTGAAAGAGGCTTGACATACAGTGTTCCGCTGAAAGCTAAGTTGCAGTTGAAATGCAACGACGAAGAGCATGAGGGCTTTGAAGAGGCTCGCGTACAGGAGGTCTATTTGGGCATGATCCCTTACATGACCCCTGGCGGCACTTTCATCATCAACGGTGCTGAACGCGTGGTAGTATCACAACTTCACCGCTCCCCAGGCGTGTTCTTCGGTTTCTCGTACCACTCAAACGGCACACCTCTCTATTCCGCCCGCATCATCCCGTTCAAGGGCTCGTGGATGGAGTTCACAACCGATATCAATAATGTCCTTTATGCCTACATAGACAGAAAGAAGAAGTTGCCTGTGACAACTCTCCTCCGTGCTATCGGATACGAAACCGATAAGGATATCCTGAGCATATTCGACATCGCTGAGGAAGTCAAGGCTTCAAAAGCCAACCTCAAAAAATATGTCGGACAGAAGTTGGCTGCCGCCGTTACCAAGACATGGTACGAAGACTTTGTAGATGACGAGACAGGTGAGGTAGTTAATATTGAACGTACCGAGGTGCTCATCGACCGCGAGACCGTGTTCGAGAAAGAACATATCAACCTCGTTGCAGACGCTAATATCAAGACTGTCCTCTTCCATAAACAGGATGAGAAACAGGTTGACTATTCAGTGATTTTCAACACTCTTCAAAAAGACCCTACAAACTCGGGCAAACAGGCCATCGAGTACATTTACATGCAGTTGAAGAGTACCCAGGCCCCTGATGAGGAGACCGCCCGCGCCACCCTTGAGAAGCTCTTCTTCTCTGAGAAGCGCTATGACCTCGGTGAAGTGGGCCGCTACCGCATCAACAAGAAACTTAACCTTGACATACCGGCCGAAACCGGCGTGCTCACAAACGAGGATATCATCTCCATCATCCGCTATCTCGTTGAGCTTATCAACTCAAAGACAGAGGTTGACGATATCGACCACTTGAGCAACCGTCGCGTCCGCACCGTCGGGGAACAATTATATAACCAGTTCAGTCTCGGACTGAACAGAATGGCTCGCACCATCCGTGAGAAGATGAACGTGCGCGACCATGAGTCGTTCAATCCGCAAGACCTCATCAACGCGAAGACTCTCTCTTCAGTTGTCAACTCGTTCTTCGGAACCAACCAGCTGTCGCAGTTCATGGATCAGACAAACCCGCTGTCGGAGATCACCCACAAGCGCAGAATTTCAGCGTTGGGTCCTGGAGGACTTTCACGTGAGCGCGCCGGTTTCGAGGTGCGTGACGTACACTACACCCACTACGGCCGTCTATGTACCATCGAGACCCCTGAAGGCCCGAACATCGGTTTGATATCCTCACTCTGTGTCTTCGCCCGCATCAACGAACTCGGGTTTATCGAGACCCCATACCGCAGGGTCGTTGACGGTCAGGTCCGCTTCGACGAACCTCCTATCTTCCTCACCGCTGAGGAGGAGGACAACAAGCGTATCGCGCAGGCAAACACACCGATGGACGAAAACGGACTTCTCGGTGAGAAGGTCAAGGCTCGCCGTCTGGCCGATTATCCTATCCTCCCTCGCGAAGAGATAGACTTGATAGACATCGCGCCAAACCAGATCGCATCTATTGCCGCATCCTTGATCCCGTTCCTGGAAAACGACGACGCTAACCGTGCGTTGATGGGCTCAAACATGATGCGCCAGGCTGTGCCGTTGTTGCGCCCGGAAGCTCCTATCGTTGGAACCGGACTGGAACACCGCGTGGCAGTCGATTCTCGTGTTGTGCTCCTCGCTGAAGGTAACGGCGTGGTTAAATCCGTTGACGCTCAACACATTGAAATAGAATATGAAAGAACCGAAACCGAAAAACTTGTAAGTTTCGATTCCGATATCAAGAATTACCAATTACTCAAATTCAGAAGAACCAACCAGAACTCCTGCTTCAACCAACGTCCTATAGTTGTAAAAGGACAAAAGGTCAAGAAAGGTGATGTCCTTACAGAAGGTTATGCAACCGAAAACGGCGAGTTGGCTCTCGGACGCAACCTCATGGTGGCGTTCATGCCGTGGAAAGGATACAACTTCGAGGATGCTGTCGTAATATCCGAAAAAGCAGTGACCGACGATTTGTACACCTCTATCCATATCGAGTCGTTCACCTTGGAGGTGCGCGACACCAAACGCGGTCAGGAAGTTCTTACAAACGATATTCCAAACGTGTCATCAGAGACCACCAAGGATCTTAACGAAGACGGTTTGATCCGTGTGGGCGCTGAGGTCAAGGAGGGAGATATCCTCATAGGAAAAATCACACCTAAGGGTGAATCATATCCGACACCTGAGGAGAAGCTGCTGCGCGCCATCTTCGGCGATAAGGCAGGCGATGTTAAAGACGCCTCCCTCAAGGCACCACCATCAATGCGTGGTGTGGTAATCGGTGCAAAATCGATGTCACGTCTCATAAAAGACAGAAAATCCAAGGCTAAGGATAAAGATATTGTTGAAGAGATCAGAGCTAAGTACCAAGTTGAACTGGATGCCTTGAAAGATGTGCTTGTAGGCAAGCTCTACAAGATTCTAGAAGGCAAGATCGCCCACAATATCTGCTCCAACACCAAGGATGTGGTTATCCAAAAGGGTGCCAAGTTCTCACAGAAACTGCTCAATACCATTGACTTCAAGAACGTCTCTGTCTCAAAATGGACTAATGACGCCAAGATCAACTCAATGGTTGCAGAGATCGTGCACAACTACCTTGTAAAGGTTCGTGACATAGAGTCACGCAGAACCCGTGAGGAGTTCGACGCCACGATCGGTACTGAACTTCCTTCAGGTATCGTGCAAATGGCCAAGGTTTACATCGCCAACAAGCGCAAGCTGCGCGTGGGTGACAAGATGGCCGGCCGTCACGGTAACAAGGGTTGTGTGGCCAAGATCGTCCGTCAGGAAGACCTTCCGTTCTTGGAAGACGGTCGTCCGGTGGATGTTGTGCTCAACCCGTTGGGCGTGCCTTCACGTATGAACTTGGGACAGATTTACGAAACCGTGCTCGCATGGGCTGGAAAGAAGATGGGCGTGAAATATGCAACTCCTATTTTCGACGGTGCCTCAATCGACCAAATCAACGCACTGATGCGTGAGGCTGGCTTGCCTGAAAATGGCAGCACCCAGCTCTATGACGGTGAAACCGGTGAGCCTTTCCACCAGAAAGCCACTGTTGGTTACATCTACTACCTCAAGTTGCACCACATGGTTGACGACAAGATGCACGCTCGTTCTATCGGACCGTACTCACTCATCACACAACAGCCGTTGGGCGGTAAGGCTCAATTCGGTGGTCAGCGTTTCGGTGAGATGGAGGTATGGGCAATCGAGGCTTACGGCGCCGCAAACGTGCTTCAGGAGATCCTGACTGTCAAGTCCGACGACGTGATGGGTAGGGCAAAAGCTTACGAGGCCATCGTCAAGGGCGACAATATGCCAAAATCAGGCATTCCTGAGTCGTTCAACGTGCTGGTCAACGAGTTACGCGGTCTTTGCTTGGATATTAAATTTGAATAAAATAACGAATATAGCTAAAAAATGGCTGTTAGAAAAGACAATAATACACGAAAGGAATTTCATAAAATAACCATCAGTCTTGCCTCTCCGGAGACTATTCTGGAGCAGTCGCATGGCGAGGTTCTGAAACCCGAGACAATAAATTACAGAACCCTCAAGCCTGAGCGTGACGGACTCTTCTGTGAGAAGATATTCGGACCGATGAAGGACTGGGAGTGCCACTGCGGTAAGTACAAACGCATCCGCTACAAGGGCGTTATTTGCGACCGTTGCGGTGTTGAGGTTACCGAGCGCAAGGTTCGCCGCGAGCGTATGGGACACATTCAGCTCGTGGTACCGGTTGCACATATCTGGTTCTTCAAATCCCTGCCTAATAAGATAGGCGCCCTGTTAGGTCTTGCCACCAAGGAGGTTGAGGCTATCGTGTACTATGAAAAATATGTTGTCATCCAAGGCGGCGTTCTTGAGCAGGAAAATCCTGAAATCAAGAAGGGCAAGCTCCTTACTGAGGAAGAGTATTTCGAGTTGGTGGAGAAGCTGCCGTCAGAGAACAGACTGCTCGAAGACACTGACCC
Source organism: uncultured Bacteroidales bacterium (assembly GCA_934699095.1). Lineage (GTDB taxonomy): Bacteria > Bacteroidota > Bacteroidia > Bacteroidales > WCHB1-69 > F23-D06. The sequence goes on from CAKUVI010000005.1 coordinate 74,823, forward strand.
TAACAAGTTCATAGCAAAGATGGGCGCAGAAGCACTCTACGACCTTCTCTGCAAGGTTGACCTTGACGGCGAGTCTTACGAGTTGCGTGACCGCGCCAACAGAGAGACATCACAACAGCGCAAGAAAGAGCTGTTGAAGAGACTTCACGTGTTTGAAGCCTTCAGGGACAGCCGCAAACGCGCCGACAACCGTCCTGAAAGAATGATTGTCAAGATCGTTCCGGTGATACCACCTGAATTGCGTCCTCTCGTTCCGCTGGATGGCGGCCGTTTCGCAACTTCGGACCTCAACGACCTCTATCGTCGTGTCATTATCCGTAACAACCGTCTCAAACGCCTTATGGAAATCAAGGCCCCTGACGTTATTATGCGTAATGAAAAACGTATGTTGCAGGAGGCTGTTGACTCTCTGTTCGACAATTCAAAGAAATCAAGTTCTGTGAGAACTGATTCAAACCGCGCCCTAAAGTCTCTGTCAGATAGCCTTAAAGGTAAACAAGGCCGTTTCCGTCAAAACTTGCTGGGTAAACGTGTTGACTACTCAGGACGTTCTGTCATCGTAGTAGGACCGGATTTGCATCTTAATGAATGCGGTCTTCCTAAGGATATGGCTGCCGAGCTGTTCAAACCGTTTGTTATACGCAAGATTCTCGAAAGAGGAATTGTGAAAACTGTAAAATCAGCTAAAAAGATTGTTGACAGAAAGGATCCTGTTGTATGGGAAATCCTCGAGAATATATTGAAGGGTCACCCTGTATTGTTGAACCGTGCTCCTACATTGCACCGTTTAGGTATCCAGGCGTTCCAACCACGCTTGGTTGAAGGTAAGGCAATCCGTCTGCACCCGTTGTGCTGTACTGCTTTCAACGCCGACTTCGACGGTGACCAGATGGCGGTTCACGTTCCACTTGGAAACGCCGCAATCATGGAGGCTCAGATGCTCATGATGGCATCACACAACATCCTCAATCCGGCTAACGGAGCCCCAGTTACCGTGCCTTCACAAGACATGGTGCTTGGTCTGTACTACATAACCAAGGAGCTGCCTTCAACACCCGACCATAAGGTGAAAGGCGAGGGTGGCATCTTCTACGGACCGGAAGAGGTTATGATTGCCTATAATGAGAAAAAGGTTCACTTGAATGCCAAAATCAAATGTCGCGTAGATATTGATGGCACAGGCAACCTTAAAATCATAGACACAACAGTTGGTAGAATCATGTTCAACCAAGTTGTGCCAAAAGATTTCGGCTATATCAATATGTTGCTCACAAAGAAGGCCCTTCGCGATATCATCGGCGATGTCTTGGCTAAGTGCGGCAACAAGGCTTGTACCCAATTCTTGGACGATATCATGTCATTGGGTTACAGAATGGCATTCGAAGGCGGTATGTCATTTAACCTCGGTGATGTGATAGTACCGGCCGAAAAACCGAAATTGATAGCTGAAGCAAATGCGCAAGTAGATGAAATTACCATGAACTACAACATGGGTTTCATTACAAATACAGAGCGTTACAACCAGGTTATCGACGTATGGTCACAGTGTAACGCCCGACTTTCAAAGATTTTGATGAAGGAAATTGAGGAAGACCGTCAGGGATTCAACCCTGTGCACATGATGCGCGACTCAGGAGCCCGTGGTTCTGCGGAACAGATCCGTCAGCTCTCCGGTATGCGTGGATTGATGGCAAAGCCAAGTAAGGCCGGTTCCTCCGGTGGCGAGATCATCGAGAACCCTATTCTTTCCAACTTCAAGGAAGGTTTGTCAGTGCAAGAGTACTTCATCTCCACCCACGGTGCCCGTAAGGGTTTGGCCGACACCGCGTTGAAAACCGCCGATGCAGGTTACCTTACCCGTCGTCTGGTTGACGTTTCACACGATGTCATCATCAATGAGGTTGACTGCGGTACTTTGCGCGGCATGACTGTAAGCGCCCTTAAGAACAATGAGGAAGTTGTTGAAACACTCTACGACAGACTTTTGGGACGTGTTACATTGCACGATGTTTATCATCCACAGACCGGTGAACTCATCATCAAGGCTGGTGAAGAGCTTACAGAAGAGTATTGTAAGATAATTGAAGAATCTCCAATCGAAGAGATCGAGATCCGTTCAGTGCCGACATGTGAGTCGAAACACGGTATATGCCAGAAGTGTTACGGACGTAACTTGGCAACCGGCAAGATGGTTCAGATCGGTGAGGCTGTCGGTGTGATTGCTGCTCAGTCAATCGGTGAGCCTGGTACACAGTTGACACTGCGTACGTTCCACGTCGGTGGTGTTGCCGGTAACGTTGCCGCTAACAGCTCCATTCAGGCTGCCTACGACGGTCACCTCAGCATTGACGAGCTTCGTGCCCTCGAAAAAGTTGACGAGACAGGTAAGAAATACTATAAAGTCATCGGACGTACAGCTGAAATCAAGATTATTGACGAGAAAACCGGCGTTGCTCTTGCTTCTGCCAATCTGCCTTACGGTTCTAATCTCTATTTCCAACATAAGGACACCGTTAAGAAGGGCGACTTGATTGCTGATTGGGATCCGTTCAATGCAGTTATCCTCTCCGACGTTGCCGGTAGAGTGGTGTTCAACGATATTATTGAAGGTGTTACTTATCGTGTTGAGACTGATGAACAGACCAATATTCACGATAAAGTCATCATCGAAAGTCGTCTCAAAACAAAGAACCCGAGTATCAATATCGTCGATGAAGATGGCGATATCATAAAGAGCTTTGACGTTCCTGTAGGTGCTCGTCTCGCAGTGGAAGAAGGTCAGGTTATTGATTCAGGTGAAATCTTGGTTAAGATTCTCCGTTCATTCGGTAAGTCAGGCGATATCACCGGCGGTCTGCCACGCGTTACTGAGTTGTTTGAGGCCCGTAACCCTTCAGATCCTGCAGTCGTTTCCGAAATCGATGGTGTTGTTTCCTTCGAGAAGAAACTCAAACGCGGTAACCGTGTTGTTAAAATCACTCCTCGTGTTGATTCAGGCGAAGGTGCAAAGACCTATTTGATTCCGACTTCAAAACAGATTTTGGCCCAGGAAAACGATTTTGTGAAGGCTGGTACTCCTCTTTCAGAAGGTTCGCTCACTCCTGTTGACATCCTCAATATCAAGGGTGCTCAAAAGGTTCAGGAATATATCATCAATGAAATCCAGGAAGTTTACCGTCTCCAGGGTGTAAAAATCAATGACAAGCACTTTGAGGTAATCGTGCGTCAGATGATGCGCAAGATGGAGATCGATGATCCAGGTGACACCAAGTTCTTGCAGGGTGAATTAATCAACAAGATTGATTTCCAAGAAGAAAACGATCAGATTTGGGATAAGAAAGTGGTTGAAGATGCAGGAGATTCCGATACTTTGCGCAAAGGACAGATCATTTCAGCCAAGAAGCTTCGCGATGTCAACTCTCTCTTGAAACGTAAGGATTTGCGTACAGTTGTCACACGTGATGCCCGTCCGGCCACAGGTAAGCCGATTCTGCAAGGTATCACCCGCGCTTCATTGCAGACCCATAGCTTCATCTCAGCCGCTTCCTTCCAGGAGACCACCAAGGTGCTCACCGAGGCCGCTATCAATGCAAAATCCGACAACCTGATTGGTATGAAGGAGAACGTAATCGTAGGACAGAAGATTCCGGCAGGTACTGGTATCAGAGCATATCAGAACATCGAAGTCGGCTCTATGGATGAATATCAATCATTAATGGCATCTAAAGAAGAAGAATAATATGGCAGAAGATAACGTTAACAATCAGAACAACAGTTTGCAGCTTAGTATAAGCGAGGAAGTTTCCAAGGGCGTTTATTCTAATATTGCTATCATCACTCACTCTGACAACGAATTCTACGTGGATTTCGCTTCAATAACACCTGGCGTGAACAAGGCTGTTGTACGTTCAAGGATAGTGATGAACCCGGTTAATGCCAAGAGGCTGTTAAGGGCTTTGCAGGATAATGTCGGCAAGTTTGAGGAACAGTTCGGTGTGATTGAAGACCGTCAGAATCCAATGCCACGATTCATGAGCGGTGGTGGCTTAGCATAAGACTACGTTCAATGTTTTTTATAAATTTTTTGGCGGGCTTTTTTTAAGCTCGCCATTTTTTTCGCCACCTTGAAAAACTTTTAATTTTTACTGTTCGTTAAAAACGTAGGTTTATTCTCAGCCAATGGCATTTCCCCTTCAATGTAGAATGGATGATTGGAGGACGGGCTCAATTTGACAATGGGAATGTAGAGACGTGCCATGGCGCGTCTCCAGGGCATGGAGGCAACAGCGTCTTTGCGAATGCCACCATACACAAAATCTTGTGAGTGCATAAATTCTGTTTTCAAACCATAATGAATAATAAATCGACACCAGTTATTTCAAGAATTATTTTTGTAAAGATATTTATTTTTAATCTCTAAATTAAGAGAAAAATATAAATCTATTCAATTTTTTTATTACTTTTGCTATCTTCATAAGTTTTCTGTTTTGAAACTTTAACGTCTTGATAATTAGTAATATAAAATAAATTCAGTATGAAGAAATTGACAAATAACACTTCATTGGGCAAGATAATCTTGCTGTGTAATGTGTTGGTTTTAGTTCTTTTCATCATTTCGATGTTGCAATTGATGAAGTTTGACAAGACCAACAACGCTGTGATAGACGAGCGCTCCGGCTATAACAAACTCTATGAAGCTTATGTTACAGCTCAGCACCCTCTCCGTCAAGACAGCGCTGAGGTAGCTTATTACCAATACAAGTTGGACACTCTCCAACAGAAAACTGTTACCGACAAAGAGGCAAAGAAAGCTCTTGCCGATAACATTGAGGTTACAAAGCAAACTCTTGCCGACAAAAAGAAACAACAAGAGAAGGATCTTGCAAGTGTAGCCGAACTGGAAAAAGAGTACAATCCGGCATACGAAAAATGGCAGAAACTTAATGCTGACAATGAATCCGCAAAGAAGGGCTTCATCATTTGGGCATGTATCACTGCTTTGGCATTTCTCGTTAAGACTTTCCTTTTCGCAAAATGGGGCGCAGCCAACAATAAGAACCTGCACCAGATTGCTCCGTGGATGAAGAGCGGAATGCAACCTTGGAAAGCCTATCTCGCATGGTTTGTTCCCGTGTATAATCTCATCAAACCTCTCTCTTTCTATAAAGAGTTGTGGAATGAGACCGACTATGCCCTTGAAAACGTAGGTGTTGAAACCCGTGATGAAAATGCCATTGACAACTCAAACCTTTATATGTCAATTTGGTGGGCATTCCTGCTTTGCAGTGTCTGGCTCATGAACCTCATCTTGTTCGGCACGTTCTTCCGCGAAGGCGCCCTCTTTGTGAAGGCTAACCATACCGCAATGGTCATCATTGCAATTGTTATCATGCTTGTTACAATGTGCATCGAAACCCTTATCATTCTTAACTATAACAAGAAAAACCTCAAGCTCATTGAGAATGAGGACAAATTCGATGCTGTAAAATAAAGAAAGAAACAAAGGATAAAGAGAGCGTGATCTGAAAGAGGTCACGCTTTTTTTTTGTTTTGGACTTTGATTGCCTATCAAAAACAGGTGATTACAAGAGATGCATACACAATGGTTGAAGTATGTTGTTTGATGAAATATGTTTAAGGCGCATTCGCAATTCTCTTTTGCGGAGTTTTCGGGTAGTGGCTATCATCGGCAAATCACTCTAAAATCTGGCAAAAACTGGATCGGCAAAGGAATCATTTGTGTTTTTTTTGTACTTTTGCGGTTTGAGGAAAAGAGTAAAAATATCATTAATATAAAAGGTAAATTTATGGAACAAAAATCCAAATTAGGATTAGATTTTTCACAAGTTGCAATCGCAAAACAATTGGCAAAAGAGATTGCCGACCAGGTGCAGGAGTTTGTGGATGATTACACAACGGTGACCGTAGAGCGTACATTGTGTCGTCTGATAGGCATAGACGGTATTGACGAGAACGGTGTTCCGCTTCCTAACCGGGTTGTTGACGCACTACAGGAGGCTGGTCTCTTGAGTCAGGGTGTTTTGTACTTCATGGGCAACGCTCTGCTTGAATTCAAGAGCAATCCACAAGAGATAGCTGAGCAAATTTCTAAAAACAATCTTGATGTCAAAAAGGTTTCTCTGCATCCGATTGATGATGTGAAGAAGGCGGTACAACCGTTGGTGGAGCAGTGTCTTTCCAGAATCAAGGGCAATGTGGCCAAGCGTAACGAGTATTTGAATACTATCGGTGAGGGTCCGAAGCCATACTTGTACATAATTGTGGCGACCGGCAACATCTACGAGGATGTGGTTCAAGCGCAGGCCGGTGCTCGTCAGGGTGCTGATGTCATCGCTGTGATACGTACAACAGGCCAGAGCCTGCTCGACTACGTGCCTTACGGTGCCACAACCGAGGGTTTCGGCGGCACTTTCGCCACACAGGAGAACTTCCGCATCATGCGCAAGGCCCTCGACGAGGTCGGCGAGGAAGTGGGCAGATACATCCGTCTTTGCAACTATTGCTCAGGACTTTGTATGCCTGAAATCGCCGCTATGGGCGCTTTGGAAAGACTTGATGTCATGCTGAACGATGCCCTCTATGGCATCCTTTTCCGCGATATCAATCCTCAGAGAACCCTTATAGACCAGTATTTCTCAAGGGTCATCAATGGTTACGCTGGTGTCATCATCAATACCGGTGAAGACAACTACTTGACCACCGCTGATGCCGTTGAAGCTGCCCACACAGTGCTTGCCTCAGACCTTATCAACGAACAGCTTGCACTTTTGGCAGGACTTCCTGAAGAGCAGATGGGCTTAGGTCACGCTTTCGAGATGGATCCTTCTCTCGAAAACGGTTTCCTGTTGGAACTTGCCCAGGCTCAAATGACCCGCGAAATCTTCCCGAAAGCAACCCTCAAATATATGCCGCCAACAAAATTCATGACCGGCAACATTTTCCGTGGACACATTCAGGATGCACTCTTTAACATTATAGGGATATGGACGCACCAGGGCATCCAACTGCTCGGAATGCCTACAGAGGCCATCCATACACCATTCATGAGCGACCGTTACCTGTCTATCGAAAACGCACGTTATATCTTCAACGATATGAGAAGCATCGGTGAAGAAATGGAGTTCCGTGAAGGCGGTATCTGCCGTGAACGTGCCAAAACCGTCTTGAACAATGCCATCGAGCTGCTCCAGGAAATCGTCAATGAAGGCCTCTTCACTGCCCTTGAAAAAGGTATTTTCGGTGATGTGAAACGTCCGAAAGATGGTGGTAAAGGTCTCGCCGGAGTTGTGTCAAAAGGTGAAAACTATTTCAACCCGTTCATCCAGATGATGAAAGACAGAAAATAGGACTTTCCCCTAAATATCATTTTAATCATTATCAATAAAACATTTAATTCAAGAAAATTATGAGTGGCGGATTATATTCAATGGATCAAAAGGACTTTGATCAGACATTAGATTTAACACATGTTAAGCCTTATGGTGACACCATGAACGATGGCAAAACGCAATTGAGCTTCACGCTGCCAGTTCCGTGTGGAGACGAAGCTGTTGAGGCTGCCAAGCAACTGATGAAAAAAATGGGATTTGACAATCCTCAAGTTGTTTATTTCAAGGAACTTACCGAAGGGTTTACATTTGTAAACTGCTATGGTTCCTGTACACATACAGTTGATTATACCACAATACACGTTCCAAAAGTGGAATCTACTGTATGGTCAATGCAGGAGACCGATGATTTCATACGTGAGCATATAGGGCGCAAGATAGTTGTGGTTGGTGCCAGCACAGGTACCGATGCACACACTGTAGGAATCGATGCCATCATGAACATGAAGGGCTACGCCGGTCACTATGGCATTGAGCGCTACGAGTATTTCGACGCCCTCAATATGGGCAGCCAGATTCCAAATGAGGAGTTCATCGCCAAGGCTGTGGAACTTCATGCCGATGCTCTTTTGGTTTCACAAACCGTAACCCAAAAAGATGTTCACATCCAGAATCTTACAGAACTCATAGAAATGCTTGAGGCTGAAGGTCTTAGAGATAAGATGATAGTTGTTTGCGGAGGACCCCGCATTACCCACGAATTGGCTAAAGAGCTTGGCTATGACGCAGGTTTCGGAGCAAATACCTACGCTGACGATGTGGCCTCCTATATTGCACAGGAATTAGACCGCAGACTTAACAAGCATTAATTTCTATTTGCCCTCCCTCTTCAGGATTATCAATACTGTGTATATCAGTATCTTGATATCCATCTGAATCGACATATTTTCAATATACAATATATCCCAACGTAGGCGTTCTAACATTTCGTCTACGTTTTCTGCATATCCGAACTTCACTTGTCCCCATGAGGTAATGCCGGGTTTAATGCCTAATAGAAGCTGGTAATAGGGTGCACGTTCGGTAATCTGGTCGATGTAATATTGACGTTCGGGGCGCGGGCCTACCAGCGACATGTCGCCGCGGAGGACATTGAAGAACTGCGGGGTCTCATCCAGCCTGTATTGGCGCATGAACCGGCCGAAGCGGGTGATCCTGCTGTCTCCCTCAGACGATAGTTTCGGTCCGGAAGCTTCGGCATCCACATACATCGAGCGGAACTTGATGATGTTGAAGGGCCTTCCCTTGTAGCCGATGCGCTCCTGCCGATAGAATATGGGCCCTGGAGACGACCGTTTGACGCCTATTGCCAAAAACAGGTAAACGGGCATTAGTATCACCATTGCTATTATTGAGATCAAGATATCGAAAGCCCTCTTCAGGATACGTTGCCAAGTGGGCAGATATTCCGGGTTTATGGTAATCAAAGGTTCTTGAAGCACGGAGGATGTCTTCACTGATTTTGTCAGTAAATCGTGCATTTGGGGCACTAAGCTGATTATAAGGTCGTGGTTGTTGCGGGCCAGCAAAATGATCTCCTGTATGTATTTTCTCTGCCCGTTGTGAAGCGCTGCCACCAACTCTTCGATGTTGTATTTCTCCACCACCTTGCTGATGTCTGATATGTGCCCGACACACTGCAATTCCTTGCCCATCACATCTTCATGAGTGTCGTCTACTTTCAGATATCCGGCTATGAAATTTCCTGAATGAGGACTCTGTTTCAATAATGTCTGATAGGCTTTCAATGCCATGCTGTCGCTGCCTACAATCAGTGTATTAAAACCTATTTTCCCGCTGTGGATGCGCCTGTTAAGATAAGTGGTGATTGTGACACGCGGTATATATGTGGTGAGGAATTGTACAACAAAAAGGAACAGCAGGTATTTCACATAGTCGTTAGGTGACGTGACAATATCATCGAGAATGAAAACGAAGAAAAAAAGAATACATCCGAATATGGTCACGCCGATAGTGGTAAACAGCTCGTCTAAACGCGATTTTCTGATTATTTTGTTGTAATAACCGAAAAATGCATGGAAGAAGATCCAATAAACAGGGTACAGGAAGATGCCCATTACAAATTTTCGGTCCATTTGCATCATTGGCAGAATTTCCTGCAACGAGAGCATTTCACCGACATGTTTTCTGTAGCAATACAGGCACACCCACGTGATAATGGCAGCAAGTGTATCGAAGAGAATATACAAGAATGTAAGTTTCGCCTTTCGCATTCCAGGAGGTTTACGCTGTTTTGATGTAAATTACCTTGATATCGTCAATATAGAAATGGGTGTCTTTGCCCTCATCGCCAACACCTGACAGCGACAATGTGATTTCAGTCAGATTGCCGGCCGCACTATGATAGCCGTTGATAGTGCTTGTGAGGTCGAAATGTATGGTCTTCCACTCATCGGGAGAGGCGTAAAACCCGCCTACCGAATGCACTTGGTAAGGATTGTATCCCGTTGACATTTTCATCCCGACATCAATGCTCGATTCTGTACGGTAGCGAATCTCCACCAAAACTCTGTAGCTTCCAACCGGAGCAAGAATCTTTGGCGATTCAACATCGAAACTGTATCCGTTGGCGCTGTTCAGCACAATCTCGCCCACATTCTTGCCATCGTAAGTGATTGGCTGGAAGGTGAGTGTGTGGGAAACAGTGTCGGTAGGAACAAAGGATGTGCTATTGGTAAATGTCTCAAAAAATGGTATCTGCGCATATTCGCTATATACGTATTTTGGACGATTTTGGGATACGTTGTAGGTTTCGCCCTTTTGCAACAATACTCTTTGCCTCAGTATGTTAAAGAAAGGATAACCAGCAATTGTATTTCCCATTCCCGACATTTTGAAACCTGGTATAAGGACCAGACTGCATGAATCGGTGTTGTCTATATCCAGAACTGGCACTTTGCAGGGTAGCTCCCAACATCCGAGATTCTTGTTGTTGACATAAACGTTCACATGGGTGAACTCGTGGTTTGTGAGGGCTTGCAACTGCTCTGCGTCGAAGTTCTGATTGTGGGTTTCGTTGAAATTCGACACATCAATGCAGTCTTCAAAATCCTCAGGGGTTATTGAAATATAGGCAGGCGTCATGTCTTGTGGCTTGCAAGACGCCAATAAGATCACAAAAAGGGACAATTTTAAGATTGTGGAAATTCTGCTCATCACTAACTTTTTTCGGTTTGATAACGATTATTATACAAATATATTGTAAAGATAAAAAAAATTTTCGGATTTTTGCAGCCATGAAAAATACATCAACATCCAAACTATTCGGGTACTCAGCAATACTTGTTGCTATGCTTTTCTGGGGTGTTAGTTTTGTGTGGACTAAACAACTGTTACTCAACAACTTCCCTGTTTTTACAATTGTAACAATAAGATTATCGATAGCGTCCTTGGTCTTTGTCTCGTTTTTCAAATGGAGGCATTTGCTCGAAAAAATCCGGCGCGAAGATGTAAAAGATTTTCTTTTTCTTTCCTTTTTTGAACCTTTTCTATACTTCATAGGTGAGAATTTCGGACTTATGTACGTGGATGCGAGTTACGCGGCAGTCATCATCGCACTGATACCGATATTGGTGTCTGTAACTATGTTTTTTGCCGAGAAGGCCCCAATCAGATGGGAATTTGTGCTTGGTGCGTTATTGTCATTAGTTGGGGTGGGGTTGCTGTCGATGAATCCTGACGGCAAGATGGGCTTCAACATGAAGGGAACACTATTTCTTTGTCTGGCCTTGATATCCGCTGTCGGTTACAGTGTCCTTTTAAGCCGATTAGTGAAAAAATATCGTCCATTGACAATCACCACTTACCAAAACCTTATAGCCATCCCGTTCTATCTACCTCTCACTCTGATGTTTGACTTCAGCAAATGGTCTTCTCTCAACTGGAATTATCAGAGTATTCTTTGCTTGCTATGTTTGGCTATATTCTGTTCGGCGGGCGCATACATGCTTTACTCTTATTCCGTGAAAAAGTTGACGGTTACAAAAGTGTCGGTTTTCACAAACCTTATTCCTATTGTCACGCTTTTGGTGGCATCGGCAATAGGCCAGGAAAATTTCACTCAGAGCAAGTTTTGGGGTATAGTGGTTGTGGTTACAGGTGTCATATTCAGTCAGTTAAAGTTGGGCAACAGACACAAAAGCAGTTGCTCTGACGGCACAAACCCACAAATTTCTGAACTAAATTAATCATATTCAGATTAAAATTGTATCTTTGCACTTCAAAAATAAAATTCTTAAATCAAAATAATTATGAAAGAGACTGTTTACAGAGCAAAACATGAAGCGTTAGGCGCTAAAATGGAAGAATTTGCAGGCTATTATATGCCAATCCAATATGATAGCATAACCAATGAGCACCTGCAGGTCAGAAATAAAGTCGGTGTTTTCGATGTATCCCACATGGGCGAATTCACTGTAAAAGGGCCGAAGGCTTTGGCTTTGCTTCAACATATCACCACCAATGATGTTGCAGCTTTGTTCCCTGGCAAGGTTCAATATTCATGTTTCCCTAACGGCAAGGGCGGTATTGTTGACGACCTTTTGGTTTATAATCTTCACGATGAAGACTACCTTTTAGTTGTCAATGCAGCCAACATTGACAAAGACTGGGCATGGGTAGTGGAACAGAACAAGAATTTCGGAGCCGAGATAGAAAACATTTCCGACAGCATCTCACAATTGGCTGTTCAGGGCCCATTGGCGCTCAAGGCTATGCAGAAGCTCACCGATGCCAATGTTGTTGACATGGAGTATTATACCAACAAAATCATCAAATTTGCCGGTATCGACAATATTCTGTTCTCAACAACAGGTTATACAGGCAGCGGCGGATGTGAAATCTACTTCAAGAATGAAGATGCCATGAAGATTTGGGATGCAGTGTTCGAAGCAGGTGCTGAATTTGACATCAAGCCTATCGGTTTAGGCGCACGCGACACCCTCCGCTTAGAGATGGGATTCTGCCTCTACGGCCACGAAATCGATGATACAATCTCACCTATCGAAGCTGGTCTCGGCTGGATTACAAAATTCGTGGATGGCAAGGATTTTATCGACCGCAAGTATATGGAAGACCTTAAAGCAAACGGTGTTACCCGTAAGATAGCCGGCTTTGAGCTCATTGATCGTGGTATTCCACGCAACGGTTACGAAGTTTGCGATGCAGAAGGCAATGTTATCGGTGAGGTTCGCTCCGGCACATTTGGCCCCTCAGTTAACAAAGGTATCGGTACAGCTCTCATCAAAAAAGAGTTTGCCAAATCAGGCACTGAGATATTCATCAAGGTTAGAAACCGCCTCCTCAAGGCTGTTACTGTTAAAATGCCTTTCTACAAACCTGAATAATCCTTGAATATATTCAAAATAGAGAGAAGCGGTGTGAGTTCACACCGCTTCTCTTTTTATTGTCGTTTGCAGATTGAAAACTACTTGATTCGCCACGAATACATCAAAATTGATGCAGCAATAGCGGCGTTTAGTGACTCGGCATTGGTTTTCCCTTCTTTGAAGCGGGGTATAGTCACCTTCTCTGTCACAATTTCAGTAACATCATTGCTGATGCCATTAGCCTCGTTGCCTATCACAACGATGTCGGAAGTCTGAAAACCGAAGTCGGGGACGCTCTTTCCGTCCATGAATGTGCCTATAATCCGTCTTTTTTCAGCTGCCCTTTTTAGAAATTCCGGAAGATTGAGCTTGTGTACGTTAACATTAATAAAAGACCCCATTGTGGCCTGAATGGTTTTTGGATTATACAATTCGACACAATCCGTTGAGCAGACCACATGGTGAATTCCGAACCAGTCGGCGGTGCGCAAAATAGTGCCGAGGTTGCCTGGGTCTGAAATATGGTCGAGGGCTAATACTGGCTGATTGTCAGGTATTTCCGGTAGTGTTATCCGTTGTTTGACTATTGCTAAAATCTCGGGTGAGGTCTGCATAGTGCTTATCCGATCCATATCGGAGGAGGAGATTTCAGAGACACTGTCAAGCATTTCCAGCCAAGCGGAGTTAGTCGAGCGGGATTCAGGGGTGGTGAAGACCTCAACAACATCAAAGTCAGAACCGAGGAGCATTTTTACAGATTTGACTCCTTCGACGATGAAGAGGCCAAGCTCTTCTCTGAATTTTTTGGAATGAAGTTTGCGGATTTCAGAAATCCTGTTCTTGCTGATCATCATTCAATTCCTTCGAAGTTGCGGATTTTTGTTTTATAATCCTCTTTTATTGGTATTGATGAATGCGTTATGCGGTCGAAGCCGGCCAAAACGCTGTAACATCTTGTTTTCACGATGTTGTGTTCTGTGTCGCGCAGTTGTTGCACCATTTTAAGGCTTTTATGGCCGATTTCCACGATTTTGGATTCGCACACCAGCTTGTCGTGGAATTCAACAGGCAGGATAAAGTCCAGTTCAATATGAACCAAGACCAAGTCAATTGTTTTCCAATTGACTTGGTCTTGCAGAACTTTCTCCAAATAAGAACTTCGTCCCAAGTCAAAATAATGGCATTGGTTGCCATTGTTGACGTGGACGAAGGGGTCTAAATCGCTCATCCGCACCTGAATGGGCACGGACACTTTGAATTCTGATTCGTTGAGCGGCTTAGAGAGCATTTATTTTTTTCATCAAACCTGACTTGAGGTTTGCGGCTTTGTTCTTGTGAATCATGCCTTTCTTTGCAAGTTTATCAATCATTGAGTTCATTGATGAAACTTTTTGCATTGCCTCATTCTTATCAGTGATAGCACGGATGTCGCGTAATGCATTACGCATAGTTTTTGAATAGTAGCGGTTTGCTAATCTCTTTCTTTCGTTTGCTCTGATTCTCTTTACAGATGACTTGTGATTTGCCATTATTTTCTAAATATTATTATTTTTTACGTTATAATTTTTCGGACGGCAAAAATAGAATTTTTTTGCACACTATCAACACAATTCTGAAATATTTTTTTAACATTTTCAACAAATGACAAAAAATAGTGTTGTTTTTGTATTTATCGGTTAATCAAATAGATACAAGGGATTTTTCCGAGTTGGTTTTCTTCATCGGAAAAATATTTCCGCCATTTTGCGACAGATTGTGTTTTCAGGAAGGAATTTTCAGCGGTCAGATTAGCGGCAATGCACAGTCTTGTGGTAGGTTTGCACACTTTGCATAATGATGCTGTCATCCTGTTGTTCCTATAGGGTGTCTCTATGAAAATCTGGGTTTGGCCGGTTTTCACGGCATGGCTTTCGATTTCGGCAATTTTCCTTTCCCTGTCATATTGTTCGGCGGGGAGGTAGCCGTGAAACGTGAAGTTTTGTCCGTTCATGCCGCTGCCCATGAGGGCGAGTATCAGCGAGCTTGGCCCAATCAGCGGCACTACTTGCACACCGAGTTGGTGGGCTTTGTCAACTGCCTTATGACCTGGATCGGCCACGCACGGCACCCCGGCTTCCGACATCAGTCCTACATTCTTGCCTTCGAGGCAGGGTTGCAGGTAATCGTTGAGCTCCACGCCTTGTGTGTGTTCGTTGAGTTCGAAGAATGTGAGATCATCGATGGCTTTTTTTAAGCCTGCATATTTCAGGAATCGCCTTGCGGTGCGCACAGCTTCAACGATGTAGTAGTCGGTGTTGTTGATGATTTCCGCGTTGATGGCCGGGAAAAAACAATCAAAAGAGCCTTCTGCGAGTGGTACGGGAATCAAAAACAGCTTCCCGTAGCTTTTGTCGTCCCTTATTTGTTCCATTATCTGATTTTATGAATTAATAATCAATTTTATTTTCGAATTCTTTCCATCTTTTGAAGGTTTTGGCGGCATGTTCAGCGTCATGCTGTTCTGTTTTGATGGAATACTCTTGCATAGGCTTGCCTATCTCGTCATAGATAAATGTGTCATCGAAGCCGGCCTCAGCGGCAATTTCGCACGATGCGCCGAAGTAAACCCTGTTTGGACGGGACCAATATATCGCTCCGAAGCACATCGGGCAAGGTTCACTGCTCGCATACAGTTCGCATCCCGAAAGCTGGAAGGTCCCGAGTCGTTTGCAGGCATCGCGTATGGCATTCACCTCTGCGTGTGCCGTCGGGTCGTTGTCGGCAGTGACCCTGTTCCTGCCTCTGCCCACTATCTCTCCGTCTTTCACAACTACTGCGCCGAAAGGGCCGCCTTCGCCTGCCTCAAAACACTCGTTGGCCAACCTGATGGCCTCCTCCATGAATTTCTTTCTATACATATTTCCAATTTATATCATCTTTCGAGGCGCGAAAATACTTATTTTTCTTACTTTTGCAGCAAATTTTTTTATTATGTCAAGAAACAATGACGAATTGCAGGGAGTAACTCTTTTAGGTAACCAGAATACCAAATACGAATACGACTATACTCCTGAAGTTTTAGAAACTTTTGAAAATAAACATCCTGAAAATGAGTATGTTGTGACGTTAGACTGTCCTGAATTCACTTCCTTGTGCCCTAAAACAGGCCAGCCCGATTTCGGACATATCATCATCAATTATATACCTCGGGAGAGGATGGTTGAAAGCAAAAGTCTCAAACTTTACCTCTTCAGTTTCAGAAATCATGGTGATTTTCATGAGGATTGTGTAAATATCATCATGAAAGATTTGGTCAAGCTTATGGATCCGAAATACCTTGAAGTCATCGGCCTCTTCAATCCGAGGGGAGGGATTTCAATAAAACCATTTGCCAATTATGGAGATTCCGAACACCAGGATATGGTAAGGCAGCGCATTTTGTCAAATTTTCATCAAAAATAGCAGACATGAAAGATTCAGTGATTGTGTTGTCGGGCGGCATGGATTCCACAACCATGCTCTATGAGTTCAAAGATCAGATTGCCATGGCCATTACTTTCGACTACGGTTCCCTTCAAAATGCAGAAGAGCAAAAGTATGCCAAGATGCACTGCAACAGGCTCGGCATCAAGCATGTAGTGATACCGCTTGACTTTATGCACAAGTACTTCAAAAGTGCTTTGTTAGGGACTCCGGATGACATTCCTGAAGGCAGCTATGCGGATGAAAACATGAAATCCACTGTAGTGCCATTCCGCAACGGCATCATGCTTTCTATTGCCTGCGGCATTGCAGAGAGCAATAATCTCAGACGTGTGATGATAGCGAACCATTCCGGCGACCATAGTGTGTATCCCGATTGCAGGCCTGAATTTGTAAAGGCAATGTCGGAGGCGATGTCTGCAGGAACATACGCAAACATTGAAATATTCGCTTCCTACACAAATATCAGCAAAAAAGAGATTGCACTTCACGGAAAATCCCTTGGCATCGATTACAGAGAGACATACTCATGTTACAAGGGCGGGAAAATCCATTGCGGGAAGTGTGCCACTTGCCGCGAACGCCACGAGGCCATCATTTCTGCCGGTCTTGAGGATAAAACCCAGTATGAATAGCCGCTAATCAGTTGATGTTATCGTATCATCTTGACTACCAATATCATTCCAATAACAAACAGGATTAACATCAAAATCAAAAGTAGGAACATCGCGGTACCTGCCACAACAAATCTGAGAATGGTCTGCCACCAACTGTAACCGCTCATCTGCTTCAGTGGAATCACCAAAATAAATATTGACAATCTCGCCAATGTAGGCAGACACAAAAAGTAGAATATTACAGAGTAAATTGAATACATGTTATTCGAGTACACCAATGCAACAAAAAACTCGGAATATCGCAGATCAGGGATGTTAGGACAATGTCGGAAAAACAGAAACAGTCCGCTCGACAGTGACATCAGGAAAAGCAAAGTCAGGATGTTAGGGAACTTCTCGTCAAAACGCTCAATACTGTTTATTATGCGTCTTGGTATGTTTCTTAAAAATTCTCGTTGTTCGGAAGTGAGTTCAGACGTTGATTTTTTATCTTCACTATAAGTAACTGTGTCAACATTTTTTTCTGTCTCGGTCTGTTCAACAATCTCGGTTTCCGGTTCGGATAGTATTTCTTCGTCGCTGAATGTTTTTCCTTTGATATTCATGCCGTTGGCCACGGCGAGAGAGAGGGCGGCAAGCAGGAAAAACATTTTGAAAGGTGGAAAGTATGACATCTGCATTCCGCCGAGGTAGTCGCGAATCATGTAGCCTGGGCGCAGGGTGAGGTCGCGTATGGTTCTGAACATACCTCTGTTGCCGAGGCCCCAAACATCAATGAAGTTCTTGAAAGCGGTTTTCAGGGAGTATCTCCCGATTTTGGCCGACTGTCCGCATCTTGGGCAGAAAGCCCCTTTATAGAGGTCATGGCAGTTGGCGCACTCATGTTCAACATCAGGGAGCGGTGCGGGCACGAACGGCCGCCGCTGCCACTCCCTGAAATTCTTGATTTTCTCTTTTAAGTTGATTTTCCGCATCAACTGCTTTTTTCAGTTTTTTGGGTATCTATTTGTTGAGCACGAAAGGTTTGAGACCTTTGGCAGCTTCGGCGGCTGTGATTCTTTTGCCTCCGTTGTCAAGGTCGATAAGTATGTATTTGTCGTGGCCCATGCCAAGTTCCTTCATGTAGCTGAGCTGGCGGAGACCATGGCGGCTCTCGATGCGCTCAATCATGTCGTGATGTTCTTCCTCTGTCATGGCATAAATAATATCAATACAAGCTTGATCCACGGCAAGAATGTCAGTAGAAGAGAGAATTCCCACGTTAGGTGTCACAACGGGTTCAGCTGCAACGCCTTCGCAGTCGCAGGAAACCGACATGTTGCGCATAACATTCACGTACGCAACGTTTTTCCCGAAGAAGTCGATGGTTGCCTTTGTGGATTCCGTCATACGTTCCATAAACTCCTCCTCGGCGATATCCCACTGGTTGTCTTGTCCGGGAGTTGTGTGTATCCACGCCTTGCCGATGCGGCCGTCGGCGCATCCAATCCCGATGTTCTTGTTACTGCCTCCGAAACCGCCCTGGGTATGACCTTTGAAGTGGGTCAGCGCTACCATCGAATTGTAGTTTTTGAGGTGGCTGCCCACCGACATGCACTTGAACCATTTGCCGTTCTTCACAGGGAGGGTCGCTGTGTCATCTTCATCGAGAATATCCACAGGACAGAATGTCCATCCGTTGACTTTCAAGGTGTTACGATGTTGCTCTGTAGTGTAGCGGTCTCCTTCGTAGTAGGTGTTAGTTTCAATGATGGAGGCGTTTTTGAGGTCTTTTTCCATCAAGGCGCGAACCCATTCACGTGGAATGATATTAGGTCCGTTCTGCTCACCGGTGTGCAGTTTCACCCCGACGTCTCCTTCAATATTTCCATTCACTTTTTCGTAGGCTTTTATCAAGCCCTCAGCTGACAGGTCGCGTGTGAAATAGACTACAGCCTCTTCGCCTGTTCTCTGTTCGTAAGGCACATATTTGTTGCCGTCTGTGCCTGGCACCGGTTTCTGATTTTCCATACTGTTCTCTGTTTTTGACACGTTGCTATTGCAGGAAGCCATAACAAACGCAATGATTGCTAAAAAAATGCTTTTCTTCATCTAAAAATTTTGATTTTTTTCTTCAATGCAAAGATAGTATTTTTTTGTATATGACTTATAAAAACGTGTATTGGCACCATAATTGTCCTATATTTTTTATCTTTGCCACCGAATTCAAAAAACATCAGATGAAGATAATCAACTTTTGCGTCAATTTAGTTCAGAAATACCTTCCCGAGCCCTTTGTGTTGGCAATTTTATTAACTTTCATAGCGGCGATTACAGCGATGCCTATATGCCATCAGACGCCTGTTGAGGTGGTTGAGCACTGGGGAAACGGTGTGTGGGGGTTGTTGGCGTTTTCCATGCAGATGTCGCTGATTTTGGTTTGTGGCGCCACATTTGCCGGAGCGCCGGCAGTGAAGAAGGGCATCAACAAGATTGCCGAGCTCCCCAAAACCCCGGCAGCCGCCATAGCGACTGTCACTCTTGTATCATCTGTGGCCTGTTGGTTAAACTGGGGGTTTGGACTTATAGTTGGTGTTATTCTGGCCAAAGAGATAGCCAGGGTGCAGAAAGGCGTTGATTATCGGCTGCTCATCGCGTCAGCCTACAGCGGTTTTGTTGTATGGCACGCCGGACTATCCGGTTCGATACCGCTCACAATGGCCACTGCCGG
This sequence comes from uncultured Bacteroidales bacterium, assembly GCA_934699095.1. Classification (GTDB taxonomy): domain Bacteria; phylum Bacteroidota; class Bacteroidia; order Bacteroidales; family WCHB1-69; genus F23-D06. Next base: position 94,369 of record CAKUVI010000005.1, read on the forward strand.
CGAGGCGCTCACGAACGCTACAAATGGAGCCTTGACCGATCCCGTCAGCATCTCTTCCACTATCTTTGCCCCGCAGAATCTGCTCATAGTCCTCCTTGTAATTGTTTCAATAACTGTTGCAAATACCATGATGCACCCTAAGGACGGGACTGTTGTATGTGTTGATCCTCAGCTCTTATACGAGAAAGATGAAACTCCTGTCAAGGAAGACTCCTCGCCAGCAGCGAAACTTGAACAGAGCCGTTTGTTGTCAGTGATAGTTTCTTTGTTGGGCTTTTCTTATCTGTTTATCAAGATTGTTTTTTTGAAGGGCTCTGTTGATTTGAACGCAGTGATCATGTTGTTTTTGTTTACCGGCATTTTATTTCACGGAACTCCTGCGAAATATGTGAAGGCATTCACAAAGTCGGCAGGAAGTGCGGCGGGTATAATACTGCAATTCCCGTTTTATGCTGGTATTATGGGGATTATAACCGGTGTCGGGTCGTCGGGAATATGCTATGGCACGCTAATCAGTGATGCTTGCATAAAAATTTCCACACCGACCACATTCCCGTTGCTTACATTCCTTTGTGCAGCAGTGCTCAACTTGTTCGTGCCTTCAGGCGGCGGTCACTGGGCTATCCAGGCTCCGGTCATGTTCACCGCAGGTGCCGACCTCGGCGTGGATCCCGGTCTCACAGGCATCGCGATCGCTTGGGGTGACGCATGGACCAACCTCATTCAGCCGTTCTGGGCCCTCCCCGCACTCGCAATAGCTAAGCTTAATGCCAAGGATATTATGGGGTTCTGCCTCATCGACCTCATCATCACAGGCGTTGTCATCTGCTCTGGACTTCTTATTTGGGCAGGGTGTTTTAATTAGGAATTAGGAATTAGGAGTGTGAAATTTTTTTTTGAGTGTAATCAAAAAAATTATATCTTTGCAGCCGCAAAAACGGACGGGGTGTGGCGCAGTTGGTAGCGCGCTACGTTCGGGACGTAGAGGCCGGAAGTTCGAGTCTTCTCACCCCGACAAAAAAAAGCACGAAGGATTATTTCTTCGTGCTTTTTTTCTTTTTGTGAGTCCTCTCATATTTTTCAACAGCTTTCTGGTATCGCCCCCTCATGTATTTTATATTCTCATCTGTGAATCTTGGTCTGCCGTATTTTGCCATTCTGCCTTCAATAACCGAAGCCTGATGGCTGAGATAGGATGAAGGCTTCGCGGGGTTGCGCTTGCGTGGGTTCGGATAACAAGCGGTTATCAATGCTGCCTGATGCGCGCTGAGCTGGGAGGCGTGACAATGGAAATAGGTCTGCGCGGCTTTTTCTGTGCCATAGATTCCCGGTCCCATCTCTATGACATTCAAATATACCTCCATGATACGTTCTTTCGACCAGAAGGTCTCTATCATGAATGTGAAATAGGTTTCAACGCCTTTGCGTATCCAGGAACTTCTTGGCCAGCAGAAGACGTTTTTGGCAGTCTGCTGCGAGATTGTGCTGCCACCACGGTGCCGTCTGCCGCTTTTGCGCTCTTCCAAGGCGGTGTTGATGGCTATGACATCAAAACCTCTGTGCCCGAGAAAATAGTTGTCCTCCGAAGCGATGGCAGCGCGGTACATGTAGGGTGATATTTTCTCGATAGGAACCCACTTTTTGTGTATTCCAGTGCCGTCCTGTATCGCCCTGACGCATTGAAACGGCGTGATTGGAGGGTTGACCCATCTGTATAATATGGGAAGTGCAATGCTCAGAATGAACAAGACCAAGATTGTCTTTCCAAGTATTCGCCAGAATTTCCTGCCTTTTGTATCTTTCGATTTTTTTTGCATTTTGAATAAATGATTCGGTTATTTGTGATTGTTTTTCCAGTCGGGTGCGTCGCCGCGCGACACTTCAACATGATATCCGGTGGAGGCGATGCGCACGGCTAAGCAATTGACGCATTGGGCTGATTCGTCACCTGTGCAAATCTTGTTGTCGTAGAGGTCGTACTTTTTCCTCACCGTTACAGGTGAGAGGTTGGGCATCAACACGTTGGCACCTGCAAGCAGTCCTTTTTCACGGCCATTTGTGTCGATGGTTCCGAGAGCTGTGGTGGATGGGAGAAGAGCCTTGGGCATCATCAACCGGAGCAGTCCGAGCATGAAGAGAGTCTGTTCCACGGTGCCGCCCTTTTCATTTGCGAAAGGTGTGGTGTGGTGCGGAATGAAAGGGCCGATGCCAACCATTTGAGGTTGCAATTCAGCGATGAAGAGCATGTCATCGGCCAGGTTGCCTGCCGTCTGGTACGGGGCACCCACCATGAAACCGGTGCCCACTTGATAGCCTATCTCGCGCAAATCGTTGAGACAGCGCATTCTTCGCTCGTGTGACATCCATGATGGGTGAAGCATCGCATAGTGGGCGGCGTCAGCGGTTTCGTGCCGCAGCAAATATCGGTCGGCACCGGCATCAAAAAGCCGCTGGTAGCTCTCCCGCGAGCGCTCGCCCAACGAAAGTGTCACCGCACAATCCGGAAATTGCGATTTAATGTCGCTGACAAGCCGCACAAGAACGTCGTCTTTGAAATGCGCGTCTTCGCCTCCCTGCAGCACAAATGTCCTGAATCCGAGTGAATAACCTTCTTTGCAGCACTCAAGTATCTCTTCGTCGGTGAGGCGGTAGCGCTGGGCCGAGATGTTGCTCCTCCGAATGCCGCAGTAAAGACAGTCGTTGGCGCAAAAATTGGAGATCTCTATCAAACCTCGCAGATATACAGACTTTCCAAAATACTCCTCCCTCACTAATCTCGCTCTTTCAAACAGAAACTCGGAATCTGCTGCAGTATGGTTGGAGATGAGGTCAATAAATTCTTCCCTTTCAAGAATTCTATTATTTTCGAGCTTGGAAATCAGACTTTTCATATCCGGCAAATTTGGCGGCAAAGGTACATTTTTTTGCATTGATGCGCATCAATGGACTTAAATAGTTGTTGCATGTTTTTCGACTTTTTTCTCTGTAGCCTTCACTATCAGCACACTTGCTTCGTAAAGCAGCCAGATGGGAAGAGAGACGATCATAAGGGTGAATGCGTCGGCTGTTGGGGTTATGATGGCGGCTATAATCAGGATAGCCACTATTGCGTATCGCCGGTATTTTGTCATGTATTCGGATTTGAGAAGACCAAAACGTGCCAAAAGCCAACTGATTACTGGGATTTCAAAGATAATTCCGAAAACAATGCTCATCATCAGCAATGTGTTCATGTATGACTCCAAAGTGAGCATGTTTGCCACTTCTTCGCTTACCTGATAAGTGCCCAAAAAGCGTACGGTAAGGGGGAAAATCATGAAGTAGTTGAGACAAACACCGAGCAGAAACATAAGATAAGCCGACACTACAATCAGCGTTGATTGGTGTTTCTCGTTTTCGTACAAGGCAGGGCGGATGAAGTCGAAGAGCACTTTGATGATGTACGGCGAAGCGATCAAAATACCGAATGCGAAAGCAGTTTTCAGGTGTATCATGAACTGTTCGGTTAGACCTACGTTCATCAGGTTTATCGAGAAGTCACCACCTCCTATCAGTCTGTAGAATATGAATGAAGAGTCCTTTGGGGCGAGGACGATTGAGAACAGAAGGTCTTTGAAACAGAACGCGGCGGCCATGGCGACAAGCGAGGCGACAAGGATTTTGATCAGGGTGCCACGCAAATCATCCAGATGTTCCCAGAAAGACTTGTTTCCTTCTGTTTCCGTCATGGAGTTTTACTCTTTCTCTGAGTCGTTGGTGTTCACGTCTTTGGCGCCTGGCAACTTGTCGTCGTCTTTGCCTTCGACACCGTCTTTGAAGGAGCGCACGCCCTTGCCCAGACCTTTCATCAGCTCTGGAATCTTCTTGCCTCCGAAAAGGAGAAGAACGATGAACGCAATCACCAAAATCTCAGTCATTCCAATTCTCATATCTTTTGATTTTATAGATTTGAATTACGAGCTACAAAGATAACATTATTTTTTCAATATGAGTCTGATTGCTAAATATCCGCCAACAATTTGCACCAGCATGCCGGGTATTCCGACTGTGAAATCTGTGAAACCTGCGGCAAATGATCCTTCTATGAGGGATTCTACGAGACAGCCTATTACCTGGTACGACAGAACGACAGCTGTCAGCAGTGGCAGGGATATTGACTTGGATTTTGAGGCGATGGCGGCTGCTGCAATTGCAAGGAGAGTTGATTTAACCATAATAGACGGAAGCACTGCCGGTGCTGGCATCCCAAAAAGTGCAGAGTTGATGATAGGGGAGAGCACAGCGGTGAGCAGACCTACTTTCCAGCCGTATTTGTAAGCGCCGATCAAGGTGAAGAAGTAAATTGGCAGAAAAATATGACCGCCGTTAGGGATCAGGTGGCATAACTGGGGAAAGAGGATGTTGCCTATAATGAAAAGTGCAGCGAAGAGATAAGTCTTGGCTTCCTTGTATCCCAAAGAGTAAAGTTTTACTGTTGATTCCATAAATGTTATTGTTTGATGTTCTGCATTTCTTTAAAATGTTCTCTCAAAGTATGTTCAATTTGCGCTGGAGTGTCGGCATTTTCAACTAATTCTTCCAATCTGCACCGTGAGTCGCCTTCCGGAATCGTTATTTTTTCAGTCAGTGTGGAGAAAGAGTAGGTGATATTGGCGTTTTGGAGTGTTGGAATGGCTTTTTTGCTCATCACACTGGCGTAAACAGTCCGCACACCGGCGTTGGCTATCAGTCCTGCAGCGGCTTTGCCGACTATTTTGTCGGCAATGTAGGCGTTTTTGAGTCGTGAAGGTTCGTTGTCGATCAGCCACATGAGGTCGCGCACGCCTTTTTTGTTGTACGTGCTTATGTTGCCCATTGCGTCTTTCACCACTAATGAGCAATTTTGCGAGCATAATATGTTGATGATATCGTCGTTCATTTACAGATAGTATCTTTTTTTGAGTGCCTTATTGCTGTTTTATCTGAAGATTATGTCTTTCACAACCGGACCAAGGTCGTTGTTGATTCTTTGTATTATTTGCGATTTGCTTCCGAAAAGTTCGAATTTAAGTGCTGCGTTTTTCACTTTGACATAGAGGATGCCGTTGTTGAGGTCGGTGCACTTTGAGAATTGTGCGCAGATGTCGCCGACATATTCGTGCCATCTTTCGAACAGTATCTGTTTGTTGAGAAGATGCTGTTTTCCGGATTTTTTCACGAACTGGCTTACGAGTTCCTTGAGATTTGTTTCATGTCTGTTGTTCATTTTTTTTACAGTATTTGCATGTATTTATGAGTTTGGAGGGAGATTCGCCATTTGGGGTTGTTCAGGATGTAGTCAACGATATCTTTGATTATCACGTTGCATCTGTTCCAATCGGGTTGAAGATATAGGCGGCAGTTTTCTGATACTTTGGCGGCGTTGAGTTCGGCCCATTCGAAATCCTCTTTGCATCCGATGATGACTTTGAGTTCGTTGGCTTTGCGGTAAATCTCGTCATTGGGTGCGGCGCCATATTTAGGGGAGAGGCAAATCCAATCCCAATTACCTGTAAGTGGTTGTGAGCCAGATGTTTCAAGAAAGCATTTGATGTTGTTTTTGTGAAGTTGGTCACACAGATATGTCATATTATAAAGCATAGGTTCACCGCCGGTGACCACCACAGCCTTGGCCGGGCAGGAGACGGTGTGACTGACAATTTCGTCAACCTCCACTTTGGGGTATCTGCTGGCATCCCAAGCGCGCATTTCATCGCAAAACGAACATCCGACCTCGCATCCACCCACGCGGATGAACCACGCGGCCTGGCCCGTGTTATATCCTTCACCTTGAAGAGAGTAGAACTCTTCTACAACCGGTATTGTGTTTGAAATATTATTCATACTCAGAAAAACGGCTGCAAAGTTACAATTTTTTTTGATGAGATTATATTTGTCTTTGACCGAAATATCAATGAAACTTAAATGAAACCATCAGAATATTCGCTTTATGAAGATGATTATTCCCAGTCGCGTCGTTTTACATTTTATTTTTCGCGGCCTTTTCTATAGAATTCCAGAGAAGATTTGCTGTTTTATCCCAGGTGAATCTGTTTTTTCTTTCTATTTCTTTGAAAATCAGTTGTTTGCGTAATTCTTCGTCGAATGATATTTTCTCCATGGCATTCGCAATGGCGGATGGGGAATGCGGATCTACAATAAGTGCCGCATCTCCGGCTATTTCCGGCATTGAAGAGACGTTTGAGGTTATGACAGGCGTGTGTGTGTTGAAGGAATCCACAATTGGCAGACCGAATCCTTCAAAGAGCGAAGGATATACGAGAGCCTTTGCCGATGCGGTGAGTTTCACCACTTCTTCAGTGGGCAAATATCCGGTCATCAGAACGTCATCCTTGTGTATTAGTGAATTATAGGTGTCTTCAATCTCACCTGCCCACCATTTCTTGTTCCCCACCACTACCAATTTGGTGTTGGAGTCGTGGTGCGTTCTGAATTCGTCGTATGCTTTGAATATATTGGTGAGGTTTTTCCTCTTATGAATAAGCCCGATGAAGAGAAAAAAGTCGCATCCGTTTGTAAACTGCTCTTTTACAGATATTTGCTCGGTCTCAGACAAGGGTTTGTAGAGTTGGTTGCCGCCACAATATACCACGTCGATTTTGTCGGCGGGCACATTGAACTGCTTTGAAATATCCTGTTTTGAAAACTCTGAAACAGTGGCAATTCGTGAGGCTTTTTGGGCGAATTTATGAAAAAAGCGCTGGTAATAGCGTCTTACGACGGGCGGCACAAATTCAGGATTGTGCACGAAGTTGAGGTCGTGTATGACATTCACAACCGGAACCTCGAGATGGGTCGGGATCCATCCATCGGTTGACAAAAACATGTCAGGCTTTATTTTCCGAAGCTGGAAAGGTATGCCATGTTCGAAGAAAAGGTACCAAAGGTAAGGGTGTCTTGCCTGCGGATGCGCCACCACAGGGGTTATGTTGTCAGAGAAGACGAAAAAAGGATCGAATTTTCTGTCAAATATAAAGTAGAAATGATGTTCAGGGTGGGATTGGGTTATTCTTTTCAGGGATTCATACGAAAACTGACCGATGCCTTCCAATTTGTCTTTCAGAAGCAGGCGTGTGTTTACGGCTATATTCATCGGAGATTTGAAAGCTTATTTGTCGGAACTTGTGCGATAGGTGAAATCTTCAGGCGACGAATCCTGCTCTTGTTGCGGCGGGGTGTCGGTCGTGTCGTTATCCATAGATTCCACATCTTTGATGTTAAGTTGTGTGCTTGTGACGTTGTTCCATCTGTTTTCTTCAACATGGTACAGGATGTTGAACGGTTTGTTTTGGCTTACTATCGACATCTTGTCTTTCTGGTTGAAGGCGATGCAGTCGAACGGGTTGCTGCGGTCTTCCGGGTTGTAGATCTTGAGTTTAAGGTGTTTGTCGCGAACGATCTGAGCGTTTCCATCGTCCATTACGCCATCTGTTTCGAAAATCGGTTCCATATTGCCGGGGCCGAATGGTGCGAACTTTTTGAGGTTTTTGAGGAATTGAGGTGTGATTTCGGAGAGGTTGAGCTGCATATCCACGGCAATTTCCGGTTCGTATGAAGATTCGTCAAGATTTTCTTTCACATATTCCTCGAAGCGTTGAGAGAATTCTTCAAGGTTTTCCTGCTTCATGGTGAGTCCTGCGGCATATTTGTGTCCGCCGAAGTGCTCAAGCAGGTCGGCGCAGGAGTCGATGCCGTCGTAGATGTTGAATTCCTTCACTGAGCGTGCCGAGCCGGTGATAAGTCCGTCTTCTGAGCTCATGAGTACGATTGTCGGTTTATAGAACTCTTCAACAAGGCGGGAGGCGACGATTCCAATGATACCTTTTTCCCATCTCGGGTTGTAAATCACGATACTTTTCCTGTTTTCGTACTCGTGGGAGTTGCGGATCATGTCCATTGCCTCCTCGGTGGCGTTCTTGTCCTTTTGCTTGCGCTCGTTGTTTTGCTTGTTGATGCGTGTGCTGATCTCCACCGATTTGCCTTCGTCTTCTACAAGGAACAGTCTTACAGACTCTTTCGCGCTCTTGATTCGGCCCGCCGCGTTGATTCTCGGTCCGACGTAGAACACCAAGTCGGAGATGGAGATCACGCGTGTAAAAATCGTGTCTTCGCTGAAAGGAGGGTACTCTCTCATCTTTATGCCAGCCTGGTTGAGTATTGTCTTGATGCCCATTCTCGGGATTTTGTTGAGCATTTCCAGGCCATAGTATGCAAGTATCCTGTTTTCGCCGGTGATAGCCACTATGTCGCATGCGATGCTGACAGCCACCAGGTCCATGCGTTTGAGCCAGAGCTCGTCGGTCAGCACATTGTATTGGCAGTAGCCTTGGATGAGTTTGAAACCGACTCCGCAACCGGAAAGTTCCTTATATGGGTATTTGCAGTCTTTGCGTTTTGGGTCGAGGATTGCGTATGCTTTGGGAAGGCTTTCGCCCTCAAGGTGGTGGTCGGTGATGATGACGTCAATGCGATACTGGTTTGCCAGATCCACCATGTCGTTTGCCTTGATACCACAATCCAATGAGATAAGCAAATTGATACCGTGTGTTTTGCAGAAGTTTATGCCTGTTTCGGTTATGCCGTAGCCTTCGGTGTATCTGTCGGGTATGTAGTACTTTATGTAATCGTGGGCATCGGAGCCTCTGATTTCGCACAGGAAGGAGTAGAGCAAGGCCACAGCCGAGGTGCCGTCCACGTCATAGTCGCCATAGACCATGATTTTTTCGTCATGGATTATGGCATCGGAGAGGCGTTGCACTGCCTTGTCCATATCTTTCATCAGGAACGGGTCGTGAAGACGGTTTATGTTCGGGTCGAAAAAGTCTTCAGCCTGTTCAACGGTGGTTATGCCGCGCTGGGCAAGCAAGGTTGCCAACGGGCGTTCAAGCTGTAGCTTGTCGCACAACTCGGAGACCGTCTGCTCGTCAGGAAGCTCTTTTTTTACCCAGTGTTTTTTCATGATGCATCAAAAAATATGGACGCTGCAAATATAACTATTTTTTTAATCGGATCAAATATTTCCGATTTTCATTTTTTTGTCTATGTCAGCGATGTACTGTTTCATTTTTTTGTCGGTGTCGTTGAGGTTGCTGATAGTCCTGCAGGCATGGAGGACGGTGGCATGGTCCTTGTTTCCGCAGTAAGCGCCAATCACAGACAGGGGGAGTTGGGTGTATTTTTTCGCAAAATACATACTGATTTGGCGGATTTGCACGATTTCGCGCTTTCTTGTCTTGGCGTTGATGGCATCAACAGACACGCCGAAGTAGTCGCACACAATCTTCTGGATGTATTCGATGGAGATCTCCTTGGCGGTAGATTTCACGTATTTGTCAACCATTTCGCGTGCGAGGTCGAGAGTGATGTCGCGGTGGTTGAGGGATGCTTGGGCCAAGATGGCAATCATGGCGCCCTCAATCTCGCGGGTATTGGCCGTGATTCTCAGTGCCAGGTAGTCGATGACCTCTTTGGAGAATTCAATGCCGTTGTTTTCCAATTTCTTGGTGATGATGGCAGTACGGGTTTCTAAATCAGGCACTTGCAAGTCTGTTGCCAAACCCCATTTGAAGCGGTTGAGGAGTCTTGGCTCAAATCCGGAGATATCCACGGGCGACTTGTCGGAGGTCATTATGATTTGCTTCTTGTGTTGATGTAAATAGTTGAATATCAAGAAGAATGCCTCTTGTGTCTTGGCTTTTGTGCCGGATATAAACTGTATATCATCGATGATAAGCATATCTACGGCCTGGTAAAACCAGAAGAAGTCGTTGAGGTTGTCGCTTTTCACAGCCTCCATATACTGTTGGTAGAATGTGTCGGCGCTGACGTAGAGCACTATTTTGTCGGGGAAGTTGATTTTGGTCTGGATGCCGATAGCGTTGACAAGGTGTGTTTTCCCCAATCCTACATCAGAGTAGATGAACAGCGGGTTGAAGGCTGTCTGTCCCGGGGCCTTTGAGATGGCGAGTCCGGCGGCGCAGGCGAGCCTGTTGCAGTCGCCAACCACGTAATTGTCGAAAGTGAGTGTCTCAGAGAGGTTGGATGCGATGCGCTGTTTTTTGATGCCCGGCACCACTTGCGGGTTGGGTATGTCCTTGCGCTCCATGGAGATGACGTCCATAGGTGGCATCATCAAAGGGTTTTTCACCGCCTTGCGGGATGTGGACGGTATGATCAGCGACGACGACTGCTCCGGGGTGGCGCCGCGCTCCATTAGCACCTTGTAGCGGAGTTTCGCATCGTTGCCTAACAACTTTCTGATCGTCGTGCGTAGCAATGCCACATACTGTTCCTCCAAAACCTCCTTGTACCATAGACTCGGAAGCTCCAAAGTGAGCTGCTTCTTGTCTAAAGAGACCGCTGTGATCGGTTGAAAAATAGTCTCATACACTTCAGGTGCAACGTTGTCACGTATGATGTCCAAACACCTGTTCCAAGTTTCAATATGCGATGGTATTTCTTCTTTCATTGTATAACTCCTATCCTTCAATTTTTGCTATCGTATTGATATTTAATTTGTTGAGTGAGATTGATTGTTGAATAAATTAGACAGCAAAATTAACACAAAAAAAGTTAAAAAAAAAATCTTTTTGCTATTGATTTTTTGAAAAAAAAATGTAACGAAGGAGAAAATGGTTGTCAAGACAATCTGTCTCTGAATTGCTCGAATTTGCCCACATCGAACCAGTTTCCGCCATCGTGAACGAAGGCGCAGATCTTGTTTGAGCCGTATTTTTCGAGATAGAAACGTGTGATGGAACATTTTTCAACGGTAGGTATCTGCTCTGCAAACGATGTGTTTATGACATGTATTCCGCTGAAGGCCATCATCTCTTCCCGGTCGGGGGCGCCGCCACCGATCCTCTCGCCTGTGTTCTTGTTAAGCCATCCAGTGAGGCGCATGGACTCCCTGTCAAATGTGAAATACCGGGATGTCTCGCGATGCCTTACCGCCAAAGTCGCATCGTTGCCGCTTGCCCTATGGAAGTCGATTAGACGACCAAGGTCTATGTCGGAGATTATGTCCACATTGTAAAGCAGAACCGAGTCGCAGCCGCTCAAAAAAGGCATGGCGAACTTCAACCCTCCAGCAGTGTCCCGCAAAAAGGCCCTCTCATCCGAAATGGTGAATCTGGCCTCCGTGTCCATGTTTCTCAAGTGCTCTATGATCAGGTCCGGGAAGTGATGCACATTCACTGTGATGTCGGTTATCCCGCACCCCACGAATTTTTCAACCACATGGTCGATCAATGGCTTGCCGTCAAGCTTTACCAATGCCTTCGGAACCCGCTCGGTCAGCGGCTTCAGACGCGTTCCTAATCCGGCTGCAAATATGAATCCTTTGGTTCTCATATTCTTTTTTTGCAAAAGTAACAAAATAGTGTTAATTTAAGCGATAAAAATATATGTGAATGATAAAAAAAAGTCATATTTTTGCAGCTCGTTAAATTACAACAGATTATAGTATGAGAAAGAGACTCTTTTTAGGAATATTAACACTTTTATTGATGTTCACTGCCTGTGATGACAAGAAGATCACTACTGTATATTCAACAGGCTGCATCGGATTCACTTCCAGCTATACGACCGAGTCAAAATGGCAGGATTTGGATGAATATATGGACAAAACTGTGGATTCATACAACAAAACCATCACTTTTGAAAGCGAAACAATATCCGAAAACGATAATAAAGCCGCATCTTTTGTAGAAACACAGATGAAAAAGGTTGACAAGGACAAGGTCATCTCCTTCATTAAGGGCAACGACACATATATATATGGTATCAGGAAGGCAAATGCCAACGGAAGCTATACAGTTGTGAAGGCCTATAAGTTCGACAAGGACGGATGTGAAGAATATAAGGATTAGGATTTTTCAACTTTGTTTTGTAGCATAGGCACAAACAGGAAATCGCCGAAATCCTCTTCTTTGTATTCAGTATCGCTGATTTTTGTTATTTTTTTCATAGTTTGGGATCCCACACCGACAGGGATCACCATTATGCCGCCCGCAGTCAGCTGCTCCAACAGTTTTTCGGGTATGTTAGGTGCGCCGCAGGTGACTATCACGCGGTCGTAAGGGGCAAACCGCGGGTAACCCTGGAATCCGTCGCCATAGTATGTTATTATCCTCGGGGCAATTCTGTCCAACAGCTTGGATGTCTTCTGGTAGAGCGTGATTTGGCGTTCTATAGTGTAAACACGGGCACCCATGGCGTCCAATATCGCAGACTGGAATCCGGAACCGGTTCCGATTTCAAGAACTTTCATATTTGGCTTTACTTCAAGCAGTTGCGACTGGTAGGCGACCGTTGAGGGCTTTGAGATAGTCTGGTCTGTAACTATGGTTAAAGCAGTGTCTTCGTAGGCGTGCGGCCAAAGCACCGATTCCAAAAAGCGGTGACGGTCAACTTTCTCGAAGGCTTTCAGAACATTTTCATCGGTGATGCCCTTTTCGCGCAGCATCTCAATCATCCTTCTCTTCTTGCCGAGAAGTAGATAGTCAACATTGTCGTCAAACATATTTTTACAATCCGTATGAGCTTCCGTCGAAGCAGTGGGTGCAGATACGTTCTTTAGGGAGGCCGATAGCCGATGCAATGATGTCCAATGTGTTGAATTTCAGTGTGTCAACACCTAAGTGCTTGCGTATAATCTCCACCATCTGCGCGTATTGCTTGGTGGTGCTGTCCATATAGAGGTGAAGGTTCTTGTCGCTCTCTCCTTCAAGTTCCTTGATGACACGTCTGGTGATTAGCTCCAGTTCTGTCTTGGAGGCTGAGAAATTGAGGAAATGGCAGCCGTAAAGCAGTGGTGGACAGCTGATTCGGATGTGCACTTCTTTGGCACCGTACTCGTACATCTTCTTGACATTGTCTCTCAGCTGTGTGCCGCGAACTATGGAGTCGTCGCAGAAAACCACTCGTTTGCCTTCGAGAAGGGCTCTGTTAGGGAGAAGCTTCATCTTTGCGACGTGTTCGCGCATCTCCTGATTGGACGGCATGAAGCTCCTTGACCAGGTGGGGGTGTATTTTACGATGCCGCGTTGGTAGGGGATGCCCTTGCCGGTGGCATAACCCAAGGCCATGCCTATTCCTGAGTCTGGAATTGCCGATACGAAGTCGGCTTCCACATCATCCTGTCTGCCCATCTCGTAGCCATATCTGTATCTGGTCTCCTCAACGTTGATGCCCTCGTAATTCACTGAAGGGTAGCCGTAATAAATCCAAAGGAACGAGCAGATCTGCATTTTTTCGTTTGGGGCAGCCAACTGCTTGTAGCCATCGGCGTTGATCTCGATGATTTCACCGGGGCCCACATAATGCACTGTCTGATATTCGATGTTTGCAAAACTGTGGTTTTCGGAAGCGGCAACATAACCTTTCTCGTTTTTGCCGATCACTATCGGGGTTCTGCCGTAGTAGTCGCGCGCCACGATAAGTCCACGCTCGGTTAGTATCATCATTGAACAGGAACCTTTGACCTTTTTGAAAACATCCTGTATGCCGTCAATGAATGATTTGCCCCTTGTGATTATGAGAGCGATGAGCTCGGTTTGGTTCGTAGCACCTGAACTGAGTTCTGTGAATTGTTGGTTATTATCGAGACATTCTTTCTCTAACTCATTGATATTGTTTATTTTAGCAACTGTAGAGATGGCAAATCTGCCAAGATGCGAGTTTACAACTATGGGTTGTGCATCGGTGTCGCTTATCACTCCAATTCCGGAATTTCCTTCAAATTTTCCTAAATCATCTCCGAATTTTGTTCTGAAATAGGAATTTTCAATGTTGTGTATTGACCTGCGGAAAGTTTTTTTATCACTGTTGTAGGTAACCATACCCGCTCTGCGGGTTCCGAGGTGTGAGTGATAGTCCACTCCATAAAAAAGGTCTGCAATACATGATTTTTTTGAAACGATTCCGAAAAATCCACCCATAATTTTTGTATGTTATTGATTAATAAATATTTACCATCCAATTTGTGTAGGCAAATCAGAAGTGCAATTATAGTTTTTTTTGACTTTTTACAAAAGTGTTTTTTATCAACTTTTTTTCAACAAAAGAACATAAATATCCTAAAAAACAAACCGTAATGTTGTTTTCTCGAGAATAATTCATGAAATGTTGAAAAGATGCTCATTTTCAGGATAATTTCAGGATTTCCTGATAAATCAAGTCGATTGCATCGGGTTTGGCGAACAATTTGATATTTTCTTTCAGAGAGTTCATCTTTGCATCGTCAGCCGCGAGTGAAAGCAGTTCCGGCATGAGTTTTTCTGGAGCTTCTTTGTCGGATATCAGGATTGCCGCATCTTTAGTGGAAAGGGCTTTTGCGTTGAATGTCTGGTGGTCTTCAGCGGCAAATGGGAAAGGTACGAGGATGGTTGGCAGGCCCACTATGGCCAATTCCGACAGGGCGATCGCACCGGCTCTCGACACGATAATGTCGGCGATGCCGTATGCATCGTTCATGTTTTTGATGAACGGCACTATCTTGATACTGTCATCCTGTTGCGCCAGTAGCCCTTTGTCGATATTGGAGTAGAACTGCTCGCCGGTTTGCCAAAGCAGCTGGAGACCGGCGTCCCTGAAATCCTGCAGGTGGGCGGCCATGGTCTTGTTTAGTGTGCGTGCGCCGAGACTTCCCCCGACCACTAAGACGGTCTTTTTTTCGGGTGAAAGACCGAAGAAGTTGTAGGAACTGTCTTGTTTGCGTCGCATCTTGAGTATTTCTGCGCGAATTGGGTTTCCCGTTTTGACGATTTTCTCTGCCGGGAAGTATTTCTCAAGGCCGTCGTACGCCACGCAGATGACTTTGGCGTCTTTGCAGAGCATCTTGTTCGTGACCCCGGGGTAGGAGTTCTGTTCCTGCAGCATTGTGGGGATGCCGAGCTGGGTGGCCGCCTTCAGCGCGGGGCCGCTGGCAAAACCGCCCACACCGATCACCAAATCGGGCGCGAACTCTCGCATGATATTCTTCGCCTTGCGCATCGCCTTGAGCATCACGAAGGGGAGTCGCATGTTGCAGAGCAGACCGTTGAAGGATTTTTCGCGACTGATGCCGTAAATCTCCAATCCCTCGATTTTGTAGCCGGCATCCGGAACACGTCGCATCTCCATCTTGTTCTCCGCGCCTATGAAAAGTATCTCTGCCTCTGGGTTCTCGGCTTTGATCTTGTTTGCTATGGCAAGAGCGGGGAAGATGTGACCGCCGGTGCCACCGCCACTGATGATGTATTTTTTCTTCATTATGCCAATGGTTTCGTGAGTTGCAAAAATAGCTTTTTTTTGTACTTTTGCAAAATTTTTTGCATCATGAGTAAAAGTTTTTCAATAATACCGTTTCTCGCCATTTTGATGGTCTTCTCTTCTTGCACAAGAACCGAAAAGAACTATTATCCTGACGGCGCTGTGCAGTCTATCATCAAATACAAAGGTAAGAAAGAGCACGGCAAAAGCACTTATTTCTTCAACCGTCCGAACACTGTTGAAATGGAAGTCGAGATGCGAAACGGGAAACGCAATGGCGAATTCCGCAGATATTTCGTCAACGGCCTGCTTGACACACAGTGCACATACGTGAACGACTCGATAGATGGAATAGAGACCATGTATCTCGCCAACGGGGTCAAGAGTCAGGAGACGACCTATTCGCACGGCAAGAAGCACGGTCCGCACAAAGCCTATCATATCGACGGTAGCCTGAAGATAGAAGGCGGATTTGCAAACGACATGTTCGACGGTGACTGGAACTACTATGACGAAAGGGGCGTTTTGGTCGGCGAGGGCTCTTTCAAGGACGGCACCGGCGAGGTCGCCTTCTACTATCCGACAGGCCAGACTGAACGTGTGACTCATTACGTGAAAAACCATAAAGACGGCAAGGAGTCGTTTTACACCAAGTCTGGTGCGGTATATAAGGAGGTCGAGTACAAGGCCGACAGGATTGTGAGTGAGAAGGTGGATTCCACACTTGTGAAATAGTCATGAAGAGACTGTTGTTCTTTGCGGTTGTTGTTCTTGGCTGTCTCTCCTTGTCAGCCCAGGGCGGAAAGAAAATCATGTACAGGGCCGACATGGGCTACTATGACGAGGATTTCCTTCCCGGAGCGCAACGCCTCATCGGCAATGTCAAGTTCGCCCAGGGCAATGCGGTGGGCTACTGCGACAGTGCCTATCTATACGATGCCGAAAACTATATAATCGCATTCGGGAATCCGGTGAAGATAATTGTCGGCGATTCGGTGTTTCTGTATGGAAAAACCGCAAATTTCGACGGAAATGCACGTCAGGCCTCCATATCTCAAAGTGTAAGACTGGTGAACGGCAACGCGTATCTTGTCTCCGACAGCCTTTTCTATAACCTTAACACCGACTGCGGATACTACAACACCGGCGGCACTATGTATAATGGCGATGACACACTCAGCAGCATAATAGGAAGGTATTACACCCGCACCGACGATGCCTACCTCAACAATGATGTCCTGCTCCGCAGTACCGACTACAAGGTCTATTGCGATTCCCTCCGCTACAATGCCGCCAACAAGACTGCCTACTTCATATCACCTACCAGAATGGTGGGCGACGACAACGAGATCTTCACCTCATCGGGCTATTACAATACCGAAACCGAAAAGACAACACTCTCCGGTCAGGTGAGCTTGGTTAACAAAGACCAGTCACTCTTCGCCGACAGCATCTATTATGACAAAAACCTCCATTTCGGAAGAGCTTGGAATAACGTAACCTATGTTGACACAACCAACAATTTCATCGTGAAGGGCAACTATATGGAGCATTATGAAAAGGGCGGCACCTCGATAGTGACCGACAGCAACATGCTCGTAGTGATTGACGACAACAACGACTCTCTCTTCCTTCACAGCGACACACTGTTGGTTGATTTCGACACCACCGGCAACGTCACTCTGATGCGTGCCTTCAACCATACCAAGTTCTATCATAAGGACATTCAAGGCGCCTGCGACTCGGTGTCGTATGTGGTGTCGGATTCTGTGCTGACTATGTTCTATGAACCTGTCTTGTGGACTGATACGTACCAGATGACCGCCGACACAATCAGGTTTACAAGAGTTGACTCGTTGAACTCAGTGGTGGAATTGGCAAACTCCGGATTTATTATAGGTGGCGTCTTCGAAAATACTGAGTTCAATCAGATAAAGGGACTTAGCATAACAGGCTATATTGTGGATAAAGACCTCAAAACTGTTGATATTGACGGCAATGCCGAATGCGTGTATTATCTGCAAGAAGAGGACAGCACGCTCGTGGGTATTAATTCTTCTATCACGAGTAGGATGCATATAATGCTGGATAGCAATAAGATACATCAGATTCGCTACTACGATGCCCCTGATGGCCAGATTTATCCGGATGACCAAATCGATGATAAAGACAGAAAGCTGAAGGGCTTTGTCTGGTTGGATGAGTTCAGACCATACAAAATCGAGGACATTTTCATCAAACCTGTTGTCAGAAACAGACGTAGTGACGAAGACGGTCGATGAGTTCTGGATATGCGTGAGTTATCTCCTGAAGTTCCTTCAGATCTTTGATCGCCCCTTTTGTCTGCCGGTGTCTTAATATCAGCTTTGTGATGTAACTGTCGAGATAGGGATGCGACGAAAGCTCTTTGTAGGTGGCCTCGTTGATGTTTATTTTTCTGATTTTCGATTTGTCACAATACATGTAGTCCTTCAGGCGTACCGTATCGATGTTTTGCAATACAAAAATCTCCTGTAATTGTGAAAATGAGTGGAAACCACCGATTTTTTCCCTGAATTCCACAAGTTTGACGGCTCTTTTTGAACCGAACTGCGGAATTGTGAGCAGATCGTTTGTGTCGCAACTGTTAAGATCCACCTTCACGATTTGGTAAAGTTGTTTTTTCTCCTGTTTTTTGAACTTCGGCAGAGTGTCGGTGTTCCTGGAGGTGTTTTTTCTGAGTTCAGCTATCGAATCACCGATCCTTCTCTGGTTTTCCGAGAATTTTCGGAATGTTGCCTCATATTCGTTCAGTTTATAGTTCGGATATGGCCTTTTTTCCCTGCAGAAATACAAGATGTTGCTCAACAATATGACTGCTAATAGCACTAATACGGCTGTAAGTTCTCCTCGCGTGAATTTCAATTTCGTTTTCATGAAGCAAAGGTACTTCAAAAAGTGGCGGTTTGCTTTGTGAAATTAAATAATTTATCAACAATATTTTGTTATTTTTTAATTCTTACCGATTCAATCCTGTTGTGATCCATCTTGGCGATTTCAATATGATACCCCATAAAATCGAACGAATCGCCTTCTTTTGGGATGGTTTCGAGATGATCTACAGCGAAGCCGGCAACTGTGGAATAGTCGATTTCATCGTAGTCAACTTCATAGTTTTCAATAACATCGGTAAGTACATCAATGTCGGCATCGCCTTTCACAAGCACGGAGTCGTCGTCGCATTTCATGATGTCGG
This sequence comes from uncultured Bacteroidales bacterium, assembly GCA_934699095.1. Taxonomy (GTDB): domain Bacteria; phylum Bacteroidota; class Bacteroidia; order Bacteroidales; family WCHB1-69; genus F23-D06. Next base: position 112,895 of record CAKUVI010000005.1, read on the forward strand.
GTTCAACAATCTCTTCTTCTTCCGGAACATCGCCGACGATATTTTCAAGGATGTCGTGGAGGGTCACGATGCCGGCCAATTCCCCGAATTCGTCAACAACGATGCCGAAATAGTATTGGGATTTGCGGAATTCGGTGAGAATATCCTGTGCATCGGTGTTCTCGGAGAAGACAAGCGGAGTGTCCAAGATTGATTTTATGTCAATGTCTTTCTGTTGGTATAGGTCTTTGAAAAAGTCCTTGATATTGAGCACACCGAGGTAGTTTTCAATATGTTTGTCGCAAACGAGTATCTTGCTGAAGGAGAAGTCGTAGAGTTGTTTTATGAAGCTGTCTCTGTCGAGGTTGATGTCGATCCACTCTATTTCGGATCTGTGAGTCATGATGTGAATGGCGCGTTTGTCGGAGAATGTGAATATGTTCTCGTGAAGTTCGCTCTGTTCTTCTTCAATGACGTCGGTTTCTCCGGCCTCTTTGATTATATCCAGAAGTTCATCTTCGGTCAAATGTTCGTCATTGATTTTAATTCCGAGCATTTTGTCTATAAGAGATGTCGTGCCGGAAAGCAGTTTCACAATCGGTTTGAACAATATTCTCGAGAAGTTCATAAAAGGCGCCACCGCGATGGCAACGCGCTCAGGTTTTGAAAGGGCTATCGTTTTCGGCACGAGTTCACCCAAGACTATCGTCACGTAAGTGATTATGGCAATGCTGAGGACCACCGCTAAAGAGTTTGCGGCAGCGGCACTCATATTCATCTTCAGGAACAACGGCTCAATATAGACGGCAAGTGCCGCACCTCCGATGAAACCGGTGAGCAAACCAACAAGTGTGATGCAAACCTGGATCGACGCCAGAAACTCCTCCTGATTGTCCTGCAACTTGTGCGCCGTGGCAACAGCTTTCCTGTGCTTCTCGATGTATTTGTCGATACGCACTTTCTTGAATGAGACTATGGCAATCTCACTCATCGAGAAAAATCCGTTGATTATTATAAGAAAAAATATTACAAGAAGGCGCGTCATTGTTTTTCCTGATTTAAGAGGTCGCGCCGGTTCTGACCGATATATCTGAAATATAGGAACAGATCAAACGATACTATCAGCATATTGAGCGCATAAAGATAAACAACCCAATCGAAATTGTATAATATCTTATGGATGATTCCGAATATATAACCTATTATTATTATTATCATAAACACTGGGCTCTTACCTAAAACAACCTTGGTTTTCAAGGCTTTAACAATAGAAACTGGCCAACTGCACGCGAAGCATATCAACATCAGAATTTCAAAAACACTTACTTCCATCTCTTTCCTTTTTTGGCCGCAAAAATACAATTTATTAGTGTATGAATTTTAATGCTTAAAAATTTTTAAATTGTGTAATTTTTTTTGTAACCTTTTTGTATTTTTGTGTTTTAAAAATGTAGTTCAACAAAACTGCTTTTTTAATGGAACCGTTTATAACAAAAGGGTTTTGGATACGCAAGTATAACAACCTGATTCCAAGAATCATAGGTGTTTGCTATAGGTATGTTAATGATAAGGCGGTGGCCGAGGACATCGCTCATGACGCATTCCTAACAGGAATTGAAAAGTCGGATTTTTTTAAGGGTAGCGAAAAACAGTTTGATGCCTGGCTTCAAAAGATAGCGGTGAACAAGTCTCTGCTGTACCTGAGGGACAACAGAAGTTGTGAGTTGACAGACGACTACAACATCGCTGACAATTCTGAAATTGAAGAAGAAATCAGTGAAAATGATATCGTGGGAGCCATAAAAAAAGCAAACTTCACAGAAGAAGAACTGCTTGAAGCCATAGCGATGGTTCCAGCCAAATACCGCACCGTGTTCAATCTTTATGTTTTTGAGGATTATTCACACAAACAAATAGCCAAATATCTTGGAACTTCTGTCGGGAACACAAAGGTGATGCTCACTCGCGCACGGAAGCAAATCCAGGAGATTCTTTTCAAAAAATACAAACAAAAAAAACGCCACCTTATGGTTATACCCCTATTCGCTATCAGCCCGTCGGCAAAATTCGACCTTTTTATAAAGAAAAATCTGGATGGCTACGGCATAATACCATCAAGCCCGTTTTCTCCAGACTACATATCGCAAAACGCCCTTTATGTTCCAGATATAAAATCATCTTTCTACCCATATAGGATACCAGTTTTTGCCGGAATAGGCACCTTCGTGGCAGGAGTGGCGGTTTTCCCACTGCTCTTCAGTGGAAAAAATGTGCATCCACAACAGCCTCACATAGAGGAGACCGTGTATGTCGCCGCCGACACTGCATCGCAATTCCATAAGGCCGCTGATTCTGTAGAGACTGTTTTGCAGCATAAAGATAAGATAAAAGGGAAAAAGACACAGCCCATCCATGGCTTACCCGAAGAAAAAGACAGCATGATGGAATCAACTCCAGCCGACACTCTCGAAACAGCCAAAGAACCTGTTGTAATCAAGAAAATCATAAAAAAAAACAAAAAAACAGTGATAATCACAGACAATAACAATCGTTGATAGTATGGACTGCCAAATCTTTTCAATTATTAAAATCTTCTTCACAACTCTCTGTTTCATATTGTTTTGTGAGAGTGTTCGTTGTCAGGTTGACAAAACAGTACAGGATACAATATATTTATACGAGGAGGAGATCGTGTATGACACCATGTATATGATCAACGATATCTCTTTCGAGAGTCTGTCAAAAGACGAGTTTATAGATATGATTAGCAGGGAGCGTGGTGTGGGCAGCATCTACCGTTCTTCAGGCAGGATGTATCTTACAGGACAGAATCAGGTTTACCAGCTGGGCAAAACCGACCTGCAGCGTATCCTCACGCCAGCCGAATTTGAGCAGTACAATAAGGCGATGCGGCAAAAATTCGCTACTATACCCTTGTACATTGTCGGCGCTGGCGGCGTGGCGCTCTTCGCGATGGGGCTCTATCAGTTTGTGGGAAGCTTGTCTTTGGCAGTAAACACATTCGACAGCCCCTACAGTGAGATAATACCGTCAAAATGCATGGGTTGTGCGGCTGCAGGTTTCGGCTTCCTGGTGGCGGGCGGTCTCGTGGCAACAGGATGTATTGTGCCTGCCCTCGTGATGAACATCAGAAGCAAATCCTCAATAAACAGGATAGTTGACAATTTTAACAATACAAAAAGTAAAAAAATCAGACTTTCATTCCTGCCAACCCCTTGCGGTGCCGGAGTGACACTTCAATTTTGACAAATCCAGGGTGCCAATTTGTGGTTGTTTTGTAGCAGACTTCCGAGACAATCACGATTGGTACTCAAATCATTAACATAGAAGTCTTTGAAAAAAAATGAAAAAAGTATTAGTGTTAATCGCCACAGTCTTTATGTTGGGCGCTGTTTCAACTTCATGCAACAAGACAGGTTGTGAATGCTATCTCAAAACTGACGTTATGCACGTAGCTCCTGCATACAGCAACGACAACATGACCAAAGAGGAGTGTGCTGCAATGCAAGACCAACTTAACGATGAAGCTGGGATGAACGTTTACAAATGCAAGCAGAAGTAATCTGACGATCTTCAGTTTTTCGACAGGGGCCTGAGCAAGTTCAGGCCCCTGCTGTTTTTTACAATACAGAAATGACTTATTTCACGATGCGGACCAACTCTAATCTGAAGACGACCGGGGTGTAGGGCGGCACCTTGAGCTCGGTGTTGCCTGCTTCGCTGAATGCCATTCTGGAGGGCACCACAATGGTCACGTCCTCCCCGACATGCATCTGCTGCACCATGGTCTCTATGCCGGCGGCTATCTGATTCTTGCCAATCTCGAAGGTCTGCGGGTTGTCCCTGTCTGAACAACTGTAGAACTGGGTGCCGTCGAGAAAGTAGGCTTTGTACAAAACTTGAACGCTTTGGCCTTTCTTTGGCATCTGTCCATCGGTTTTGGTGTTCACATATCTATAGATGCCGTTTTTCTTGACGTCGATGTGATGCTCCACAACGTAGTCGGCTATCAGTGAGTCTTCAACGTGGCGAAGTCTTTTTTTGTTTTCCTTGAAGTTCTCCTCAGCGAGTTCTATCTTCTTTTTTGACATAATCTTGAGGAGCTTGACATCTGCATAAATCGGGTCTTTCCCGTAAGGATAATCGCCAAGGTTGAGAAATTCTTCGTAAAATTTTTTCCCCTTAAGGATGAATGTTGCGCTGTCGCCGACGTGCATCTTCTGCAGTGCGCAGTAAAGGTCGCCTTTGTATAACTTCTCGTCAATGGTCATGCTGTTCCTGTTCATCGGGGAGATTATCTCATTGTCGGTGCGCAACCCTATGTTGACTTCCACAAAATCACCTGTTTCAGGTTTTGGCTGGTCAGGGTTGACGATGTAGAAGTGTGAATACATTCCGCCAGGATTCCTGTCGTAGCCTTTGGGTTTGTTGCAGGATGTAAGTGCGAGGCATATCAGAGCAGAGAGAAAAGTTATATAGATGTAGTTTTGTGTTGACATAATATTTTTGTGTGTTAGTTTATGTTAGCTATATGCGGTAGGGTGTTGTTTTGTTCGTTATTAACCACTTTTATTTTCATTATGATGGGTTGAAGGCCGTCGATGCGGTCGCCGTCACCGGCCACTCCGTATGCGAGATATGACGGTATGATAAGTGTGGCTTCGGCGTCGGGGCGGAGCAGTTGCGCCGCTTCGTGAAGGGCGTCGATCTCCTCTGAGCGGTTTACGAGGAAGGTCTTCATGCCGAGAGTTTCAGAATCGTATATTTTCTCGCCCGAGAGCAGAAATGTGGAGTATTCCAGCGTCACCCGGTCGTTTTCCTTGAAAGTGTCGCCATGCCCAGGATTGGTTATTTTTATGTACAGTCCGGTGCCTGTGCGGTCCATCTGCCACCCGTAGCGGTTCAAAAACATCTGTATCTCCTCGTTTTGTCGCCGCATTATGTTTTTGTTGCCTTCAACATACGGGTTTATGGTGTCGGCGGCACTTGTTTTTGAGTCCTTGACAACCATGCCAGTGGCGCTTTTGCGGTCGCACGATGCGAGCAAAAGTGTCATGGACAGGATGCAGATGAATATGGAGTGGGGGATGTTACAAGTTAGTCGCATTGTCGATGACAGATTTTTCAAAGTGTGCAATGGCATCTTCCATTGTTCCGTTGAAGAAGGCTCCGGCTGCGTTGGCATGCCCGCCGCCTTCAAAGTATTTACGTGCGAAAAGGTTCACATCAACAATCCCTTTGGACCGGAACGAGACACGGATTCGGTTGTCCCTCTCTGTGAAAAATGCTGTGTAATGCACCGACCCCAACGAAAGACCGTAATTTACAAAACCTTCAGTGTCACCTATCTGAAAACCGTTGTCTTTCAAATCCTTTTTGGTGAGATACATGTATGAAACGCCATACTCAGGAAGGACAGTCAGACGTTTTGAGAGTGCTAAGCCGAGCAGTTTCATCCTGCTCTCAGTATAGTTGTCGTACACTTTGCGGTGGATTTCCTCCCCGTTGATTTTGGTTTCTATAAGCTTCCGAAGCACATCGTATGATTCCGGGTAGTCGCACGAATAAGACATTGAACCGGTGTCGGTTATGATGCCGACATAGAGGCATTCGGCGATGGCTTTGGTGATTTTTTTCCGTGGTGAAAAATATTTGTAGAGAAAATTGAAGACGAGTTCCGAGGCCGAGGTTGTCTGGTTGGTTGAATACATTACATCGCATCTGATGTCGGGCTGCACGTGATGGTCGATTAGCACCTTGAAGTTGTTGGCTTTGGAAATAGTGTTCTGAAGGTCCTGTCCGGCACGGTGAGGCGCATTCATGTCAACCACAAACAGTACGTCGGCGTTTTTGATCCTCTTCCTCGCCTCAACAAGGTTCTGCTGCGCCACTATTATCTCACCAGCACCCGGCATCCAACTCAAAAAACCCGGAAACGGATTTGGCGAGATTACCGTAACGTCGTAGTTTGAGTCCTTAAAATAGTTGTAAAGCGCCAATGCACTTCCCAAAGCGTCTCCGTCAGGGTTGAAATGGAAGACAATCGCAATCGACTTAGCCTCTTTCAGAGCATCTTTAATCTTCTGTATTTCTTGAGTGTTCAATGCTACGAATTTTGAAAGTGCAAAAATAACAAAAAAAGTTTGTTTTTGTTATCTTTGCGGCTCAATTTTTGACGTTATGTTTTTTTGTTTTTTATCAATTTTAGAATATAATTTTTGATGATGAAAAAGATATTTTTATGTTGTTTTGTTGTGGCTTTTTGCAATATTTCTTTAACTTTTGCACAAAATGATTTTGAAATTGCAAAAAATGTTGACATCTTCATTAGCGTACTCAATGAGTTGAACGACAAATATGCGGATGAGATTTCACCGGGCGAGCTCACTCAGACAGCGATCAAGGCCATGTTGAAGAGCCTCGATCCGTACACTGTGTATTTTACCGAATCCACAGTGGAAGACGCAAGAATATTCCAGTCTAACGATTTCGGGGATGTTGACCTGACTCTTGAGATGATGGACAAAGACATGGTTGTCACTGAATTGCTTGAAAACGGCCCGTCATTACAGGCTGGTCTGTTGGTGGGTGACAAGCTGCTGAAAGTGAACGGACAGTCGGTTGCCGGCCGTACTCCAGAAGAGGTCAAGATGTCGCTGCGCGGACAACCGGGCACCATCTGCAAAGTGGAGGTTTACCGTCCTACAGACAAATGTACATTTGTATTCAGCGTCAAACGACAGAAGATGAAGAACTCGTGCGTGGCTTACTCCGGACTTCTCGGAGATGCCGTGGGCTATATCAAGCTCACAACATTCATGGAATCCACCGCCAGCAAAGAGGTCTTCGACGCATTCCAAAAACTTAAAACTGACGGAATGAAATATCTCATTATAGATCTGCGCGACAACGGCGGCGGCCTCCTCGGTGAAGCTGTCAATATAGTGAACCTCTTTGTGGATAAAGATGTCAAAATTGTCGAGACAAAAGGCAAAATTGCCGAGATGAACAATATCTACATGACCCGGAACACTCCCGTTGACAGGGATATTCCAATTGTGGTTTTGGTGAACGAACGAAGTGCCTCCGCTTCTGAAATTCTCTCTGGATCCCTTCAAGACCTCGACCGTGCCGTGATCGTGGGCAAAAAATCTTTCGGAAAAGGCATCGTTCAAAAAATTTATCCTATGGATTACAATACCAGCATGAAAATTACAGTCTCAAAATACTATATACCAAGCGGACGCTGTGTCCAAAATATTGAATATTTCGACACAGACACCACCAAAGGTTCTTATCACATACCCGATTCATTGGCAGTAGCCTACAGGACAAAGAACAACCGTCTTGTTTATGACAAGGGCGGCGTTGAACCGGATGTGGCTGTGATAGAGAAAGATAACCCAGATATCCTCAACTCACTGATTGAGTCTCACGCCATCTTCGATTTTGCCACCCAATACCATAGAACTCATGTTTCTATCCCTTCAGCGGAAAAGTTTTTCGTGAATAACGACATATATGATGATTTTCTGGAATTCTTAAAGGAAATCAACTTCAAATACGATTCCAAGGTTGGCGAACTGTTTGAACAATTGGTGTCCGTGGCCAAAGATGAAAATCAGTATGAAAACCTGCAAACAGCTATCGAAAATCTCGAACACCAGATCACAAGTCTCCAATCAAAAGATCTTGTAAAATACAAAGACGAGATATCACAATATTTGGCACAGGAGATCGTTTCAAGATATTATTATTCAAAAGGACGTCTGATCAGCACTTTGAATACCGATGACAATATCAAGGTCGCCAAAGCCATCCTCTTGGATACAAACAGGTACAAAAAAATACTCTCTCCGCAAAAATAATGCTTTCCAAACAACAATTTCATACATCGTTCTACTTCCTCGCGACGCTCGTGCTTGCCGCAGCACTGCCGTTGTCGCATTTCTTGATGGGACTCGTCTGCTTCTTGATTTTTCTGAATTGGATCGCAGAGTGGAATTGGTCTGAGAAATTGTCTAAAATAAGGGAAAACCGGCAGTTTTTACTCTTTTCAGCTTTCTATGTTGTTTATGCCATAGGTCTTTTCAAGGCTACGGATTTCAATGCCGCCTCGAAGGAGATGCTCTCCAAAATAACCTTCTTGATGGCCCCAATCATTATCATATCATCTGAAAAGTTCAATAAACGGCAAATTATCTGCATTTTAACAGTTTTTGTGCTCGCCACCCTCTTCGGATGCATCTGGAACATTGGATATACCTTGACGCATGAAATTTCTGACTATAGAGAAATGTCGAGGTTTATCGACCATATAAGGTTCAGTCTTTGCGTGGTTATGTCTATAGTTTTTTCCGTTTATTGCGCTTTTGAAAATAAGAAAGACCATCTCTCTCCCTTTGCTCTTTATCTCACAGCTGCGCTTTTGCTGTTCCTCTATTTGCTCTTTTCACAGACGCTTTCGGGGATTGTGATTATTGCTGTTCTCTTTGTCTGTTTCTTTGTCTATATTCTCATAAAATCTGAAAATAGAAAACTGAAATTGTCGCTCTCAGCTGTTTTTGTCGTGATTGGCGCTCTTTTTCTCGGAGGTGTAATTATGATTGTGAACGATTATTACAATGCCAAAGACTCTTCACCCGACTATAATGCGAAAACCGCTGCTGGAAGGAGTTATTCTTTTTCGGACAACAGTATGATAGAGAATGGATATCATATAGACTATTACGTCTGTGAGGAAGAACTGGCCAAGGCTTGGAACACACGTTCTGATTCGTCGTATGAAGCTGTATCAACAACACTTATCCGCTATCTCAATTCTCTTGGTATGCGCAAAGATTCTTCTTCAGTGATGGCACTCTCGGATGAGAATGTGAGAAATGTGGAGAATAAGTGTGCAAATGTGGTTTACGCAAGGCGTTTTGGCATAAGAAAGGCTTTGTATCAGACTTTTTTTGGTGTTGATTTGTACAGAAAACACTCTGTTTACACTGAATCGTCATTGTTGCAGCGGTTCGAATTGTGGCGAAACTCGTGGGAACTGATTCGTGAAAACCCCTTGCTCGGCGTAGGAATCGGGAACCAACGCGCCGCCTTGGACCAGCGCCTTGAAGATAACAACTCGCCAATAGCCAACGTCAGGAAAAACAGAGGCAGCCATAACCAATTCCTCACTTTCTGGATTGCCGCCGGAATAATTCCTTTGCTGTACTTTGTCTTCATCTTGGCTTACCCATTTGTTTGTATGCCAAGACAGATTAATTTTGTATATTTTGCTTTGATTTTGACACTTTTTATCTCAATGTTGGTCGAAGACACCCTGAATGCGCAGACTGGCAGGATGCTTTACACGATATTTGCGCCATTGCTGCTTTTCTCCAACATCAACAAACAATAAACATTATGAAAAAGATTATTTTGTTATTACCGTTCTTATGCTTCGTCTTTGTTCTCTTTTCGCAGACTCCTTCCAAATATTGGATAGAGTTCAAGGACAAGAAAGGCACTCCATACAGCATAGACAAGCCCTGGGAGTTCCTTTCCCAGCGTGCCATAGAACTCCGAAAATCTCACGATATTTCAATTGACGAACGAGATTTGCCGGTAAACCCTGATTATGTCAACATGGTTCTTGCCTTGGATTCAACAGCAAGATGCTTCACAAAATCGAAATGGATGAACGGCATAACAGTTTATGCCGAGCGTGAAGATATGAAACAAGCCGTGGAGCAGCTTCCTTTTGTGAAATATGTTGAGACTACAATAAGGATGAAGGAACCAGAACCACCGCAAGAGCCTGAATATCAATTTCCTGCAGTGGCTGATGACGTTCGTTTTTCGTATGAAGACGATATTAGGAAATACAATGATTTTGATTACGGCTTGGCATCAATACAGGTGAGCATCAACAACGTGCAGTGGCTTCACCGGCTTGGATATCGCGGTGAGGGAATCCGCATGATGATTTTGGACGGAGGTTTTCAGAATATAGACACAATTTCCTGCTTCAAATCGTTGCGTGAAGACAACCGCCTTCTGGGTGCCAGAAATCTTGTTCAGCCTGAGAAAGACCCGATGCGCAAGCACACCCACGGCACTATGGTGCTGTCGTGCATAGCTTCATATTTGCCGAATAAGCTTGTAGGCACCGCCCCGATGGTTGAGGTCTTTGTGTGCCAGACTGAAGATTCACGCAGTGAAAACCGTATAGAGGAGGACAATTGGGTGGCAGGATTGGAGTATGCCGACAGCTTGGGTTGCCAAGTCCTGAATTCTTCCTTAGGATATACAACGTTTGATGATACAATCAACCAGCGGACATATCAGGATCTTGACGGAAATACGAGCAGGGCTTCGCGTGCTGCAACCATAGCTGCTTCAAAAGGCCTTCTTATTTGCAACAGTGCGGGAAACGAAGGCGGAAAGAAATGGAATTACATCGGAGCCCCCGCCGACGCCAACGACATTCTCACAGTGGGTGCGGTCAATACGGGGGGCAAGCGCGCTTTCTTCAGCTCGTTCGGTCCCACTGCCGACGGCCGCACTAAACCCGACGCCTGTGCCGTGGGCAGAAACACCTTCCTCTCAACTCCCACCGGCGTGATCACCGTGGCTAACGGAACCTCCTTCTCCTCTCCGATGCTCTCCGGAATGGTCGCTTGCCTATGGCAGGCCTTCCCCAATAAAACCAACTACCAGATAATGGACGCCGTGAGAAAAGCCGGCGACCGCTATCCGGCTGATGTACCCGGCCTTTCTAACCTTAGCCTCCCACTTGACAATGACAACGGCTATGGATACGGAGTCACAAACTTCCTGAAAGCCTATAATATTCTCAAGTCTGGCGATCAGGATTCCCATATCGTTCTGATTAACGATGCCCGCACATACTCAGTCACCAAACAGATCGACTTCCTTGTACGCAACAGCCTCTCATCTGAAAATTATAACCAAATCGAGGTCTTGGCTACACAGGTGAACTTCAAGTCATCAGAACTTGTTTTGGGCTCGACAAAAAAATTAAAAGTGAAAAATGTCCTAAAAAAGACTAATTACGCAAATAACGAACTTCTTTGCCACTCTGTTACTCTTCCTTCTGTCAAAAAGAATAGTAGATATTCAACCTATCTGATAGAAATTGTTGTTGACGGTGTGAAAACGTCTTTCATTATCGGCCAGAAAAAACCTGAAGGATTTTAATATGTCAGGAATCTATATCCATATTCCCTTTTGTAACTCAAAATGCATCTATTGTGCATTTTATTCCGTTGTCAATAAGAGAGACAAGCAAAGGTATATTGAATCTGTTGTGAAGGAAATTTCTGAAAAGGGATGTGATTCAGCCCCCCAAAAAATAAAGACTATCTACTTCGGTGGAGGTACCCCGTCTGTTCTGGAAATATCTGATATTCAGATGATTATTGATTCTATTAGAACATCTTTCGATATTGATGAGTTGTCGGAATTCACTTTTGAGGCCAATCCTGAACAACTTGACATACAGTATTGTGCCGGCCTTAAACAATTGGGAATCAATAGATTAAGTATTGGTGTCCAATCCTTTAACAATGAAATTCTGAGGTTTTTAGGTCGTAAACACACAGCGGAGGAGGCGGTCTCCGCTGTGAACAACGCTTATAATGCAGGTTTCCAAAACATATCCGTTGACCTGATATATGGTATCAATGAACGAAGCGATTCAATGTGGAAAAGTGAACTCGAAATGCTTAAATCATTGCCAATAAAGCACTTTTCCGCTTATGCCTTGACGTTGGAGGAGAATTCAATACTATATAAAAAAGTGCTGAACCATCAGCATGAGCAATTGGATGAGGAGATGGCCGAGCGGCAATATTTTTATCTCATTGATTTCCTGAAAACATCTGATTTCCAGCAATATGAGGTCTCGAATTTTGCTTTTCCGGATTTTCATTCAAAGCATAATTCATCTTATTGGTACGGGATTCCCTACTATGGATTCGGTGTGTCGGCCCACTCCTACGACGGCAGTTGCAGGTGCTGGAATGCACCTACCCTCAAGGAATATTTCATCCAGATAGCTGAAGAAAATAACTATCAGGAAAAGGAAATCCTTACCGGAGAGGACAAGTTCAATGAGTTTGTGTTGTTGCGCTTGCGTACTTCCCGAGGTATAAAATTTTCTGAAGTTTTGTCACTTTTTGGAAAGGAAAAAGTTGAATATTTGCAAAAATATTTCGAAAAAGAGGTGAAAAGTGAATATTATGTCCAATATTCAGATGGGATTTCCCTTACTGCGGCGGGTTTATGGCACGCTGACGGTATTGCTTCGAATGCTTTTTTAGTAGATTAAAAATAGATAAAATTTACGATATGAAAAAATTTTTTACTCTAAGTGTATTATTTTTAGCACTATGTTTTAGTGGGTGCAAGAAGACATTGCCGGTGGTTGTCGTTCCGGAGCCGGTGAAAATCGAACAGAAGAGTGGGTCGTTCAAAATCGACGGTAACACTATGCTATGCTTTGACAATCTCAAGGCGGAAAACCCTGAGCTGCCCAAACTGATAAGGGAGACTTACGAGAAATATTTCAAGTTGCAGCCTAATCTTGGCGATGCGGAGAGTGCGGGCAGGAACTCTATCCTTTTCAGTATCAAGGAGAAAAAAATAAAAGACATAGGTGATGAGGGCTATATCTTGACTGTCAAGTCGAACCGCATCACGGTTGAAGCCAACACAGGTGCGGGTTGTTTCTATGCTTTGCAGACACTGCTCCAGATGGCCGGCCAAGACAAGATTGCAGGTGCAAGTGTGTTCCGTGTTCCTTGCGCTGTTGTTACAGATTATCCGCGCTTTGGCTATCGTGGCGCCCACTTGGATGTGTCGCGACATTTCTTTGACACAGCTTTCGTAAAGAAGTATATTGATATGTTGGCGTTCTACAAAATCAACAAATTCCACTGGCATCTCACCGACGATCATGGTTGGCGTGTGCAGATAGACAAATATCCGAGGCTCACATCTGTTGGTGCCTGGCGTCCCGAACGTGATTCCTGGGATACACTTCATCCAGTACAACCGGAAGAACCAATGACTTACGGTGGTTTCTATACTAAGGATCAGATCCGTGACATTGTGAAATACGCAGCCGCGCGCAATATTGATGTTATTCCGGAGATTGAGATTCCCGGTCACTGCAGTGCAATCCTCGCCGCTTATCCGCAATATGCTTGTGACAGCTATCCATATACTGTGGCTGTAGGTCCTTACTGGCCACCAAAGGCCATCATGTGTGCAGGCAACGATGAAGTTCTGACTTTCTACAAGGATGTTCTCAACGAAGTCGCAGAGCTCTTCCCATATCCGTATATCCATATTGGTGGCGATGAGGCTTTCAACGACAACTGGCAAGTTTGCCCGAAGTGCCAGCAGCGCATTGCCGACAAGGGCCTTGCGGACGAATTCGAACTCCAACAATGGCTGATGAACCAGATTGAGAAACATTTGAAGACGTTGAAGAAAAAAGCCATAATATGGGATGATATTGTTTCAGAAGATATGGTAAATACCTCAACTATAATGTGTTGGCAAGGGAAGAAGGCAGCCCGCACTGCAGCCAAGCATGGCAATGATGTGATCATGTGTCCTACTACCCACTGCTATTTCAACTACTATCAGTGCAAAGACTCCGATGAACCGTTGTGCATGGAGGGCTATGTCTCATTGGGCAAGGCGTATTCTTTTGACCCGATGCCCGAAGGCTTGAGCGATTCACAGCAAAAGCACATTCTTGGTGGCCAGTGCAATCTTTGGACTGAGTTTATAAATACTCCTAAAATGGCAGAATATATGATTATGCCGCGTCTTTTCGCCTTGTCGGAGTGCGTCTGGAGCAAGAAAGAGAATAAAGATGCAAAGAAGTTTGAGAAAAAGGTTGAGTTTGAACGCAATTTGATGAAGAAATTAGGATATAATCCTTCTCAGAGGACTATAATGACGGTCGAATAATAAAAAGGTGCCTAATGCACCTTTTTTTATCTCTTCTTTTTTGAATTTCCACGCAACTGGTTGATTCTTTTTTTGTTTTCAGGCTTTTCAGCGAAGAAAAAGATATGCTGGTCGGCACGTTCTTGCTTGCTTTTTGCCACATGCACCTTTTTCCCCGTGTATGGGTCGTAGCCGAGGTAATACATTGCAGTAGCGTATGTCATTGGCGTTGGCGTGAAATCCTGGATTTGTTCTGTTTTCAGGTGAAACTGCCTTGTCAATTTGCACAAAGTGCTCATTTTCTCTACGGTGCAGCCAGGGTGCGATGCTATGAAGTAGGGGATTAGTTGCTGGTTTTTTCCGCATCGCCTGTTCTCCTTCTCAAATTCTTTCAGAAACATAAGAAAATGGTCGAAGGAAGGTTTGCGCATCAGGGCCAGAACTTCGGAATCGGTATGTTCAGGGGCAACCTTCAACCTTCCGGAAACGTGGTTGTTTACCACTTGTGTCAGGTATTTGTGGAGTCCGTATTTGGCTTTGAGTTCTTCTTTGTCGGTTAGTAGCATGTCGTAGCGTATGCCGCTTCCAATGGTGACGTGTTTCACAGCTTTGTTTTTTATAACTTCCTGATACAAAGCTGTAATTGGGTTATGATCGAATTTCAGGTTATTGCATTTTTGGGGTGTCAGACACGATGGGCGCGCACATTTTTCGCATTTTGTCAGGTCAATGCCACCCATTTTGTACATATTTGCAGAGGGTCCGCCCAAGTCGCTGATATGACCTTTGAAATAGGGCCTTTTCACAAGGCTTTCCACCTCTTTCAAGATTGACTTCTCAGATCTTGATGCAATCTGCTTGCCTTGGTGTGCGGCAATTGCACAGAAACTGCAGCCTCCGAAGCAACCGCGGTGCATCGTTATTGAGTTTTTGATCATCTCGAAGGCGGGAATGTCACCGCGCTTCCGGTATTTTGGATGCGGTTCGTTTCTCATCACGTCGAAAAGGGCGAAACTGTCCATCTCTTCTTCGGTGGCCACTGGGAATGGCGGCGTGACTACCACAAACGAGTCTTTATATGGTTGAATCAGAGTTCTTTGCACCCGTTTGTTGGACTCTCGTTCCATCGCCACGAAATTCTCCCCGTATTTCCTTTTGTCTTTCAGTTCTTCATTATAGTCGTGAAGAATGATTGGATCTTTGTCTTTGTATTTGTCGATATTTGTGTCGATAAAGGCGATCTGATTGCATTGAGGGAGTTTTTCACGCCAGTTTTTCTCTTTGAAAATGTCGGCTAACTGCACGATAGGTCTTTCGCCCATGCCGTAAACCAAAACATCGGCCTGACTGTCTAAGAGTATTGACGGTTTGAGGGTGTCGCTCCAGTAATCGTAATGCGAGAGTCTTCGCATGGAGGCTTCAATGCCGCCGATCACGATGGGCACATCCGGATATAATTGGCGGAGGATTTGGGAATAAACGGTGGTGGCATAATCTGGTCGGAACCCTGCTTTTCCGCCGGGGGTGTATGCATCGTCGCTCCTGAGTCGTTTGTTTGCAGTGTAGTGATTCACCATGGAGTCCATGTTTCCGGATGTCACTCCGAAGAAAAGGCGCGGTCTTCCAAATTTGCGGAAGTCTCTGAGGTCGTCCTGCCAGTTAGGTTGTGGTATCATAGCCACGCGCAGCCCCTCGCGCTCCAAAATCCGCCCAATCACCGCACCGCCGAACGACGGATGGTCAACGTATGCGTCACCATTCACGATGATGACATCAACATAATCCCATCCTAAAATGTCAGTCTCTTTCTTGGTGATTGGAAGAAAATCAACCATATACAATGCACCGTGCGTGATGTTACAGTTTGATCTTCTTGAACATTCTGTTCCAGCGTATCTTGCCCTTGTCGCTCCAACTCTTGAACTTGTCAACAGAGAGCCAAACGATGGATGCCTTGCCTACGATATGGTCTTCAGGGACAAACCCCCAGAACCGTGAGTCGGCCGAGTTGTGCCTGTTGTCACCCATCATGAAATAGTAGTCCATTGCGAATGTATAGCTTGTGGCCTCTTTCCCGTCAATGAAGATCTTATTTCCGTCAATCTTGAGGTCATGGCCTTCGTAGTTGTGGATGATTTTTTCGTAAAATGCTATATTTTCAGGTGAAATCTGAACTGTCACGCCTTTGGCTGGGATTGTAATCGGGCCAAAGAAGTCTTTGTTCCACTTGTAGTTCGAGTCGTGAGGGAAGATTTCGGCAGAGTATTCACCGTCTTTTTCGGTCAGTATATTCACGTCGAAGCCCTTCTTCTTGATGCTGTTTTGTTGACTCTGGTTAAGACGGTACACAAATCTGTTGATATCCACTTGTTGCATATCTTCCTCATTGATATTCAAAGATTTGCGGTCTTTGGTGGATAATTGTACGCCATTTGGATGAGACACAAGGCAGGCGTATTGCAAGCGGTCGGGGTTCTCGGCTTTTTGTCCGTTGATATAGACCTGTTTGTCGATGATTTGCAGTTTGTCGCCTGGCGTGGCGATGCAGCGTTTGACGTAGTTCTCGCGTTTGTCAACCGGACGGGCAATAATCTTGTATTCTTTCCACACAGCCTTTCTGCCATCACCATATTTGTAGTTTCCGCCATATTTTGTGAGCATGTGGCTTATGAATTCAGGCGAATATCTTGCAAACACTGCGTTTTTCTCGGCTGTTGATGCTTTCGGGTTCAGCATGGCCTCAAATTCGCGCACTATGGCGTAATAGCTTTCCGCTTGTCTCTCCACAACCACGGTGTCGCCGTCGGGATAGTTGAACACCACAACATCGTTGCGCTTCACGGGATTGAGAGCCCTTGTACGCAGATAAGGCAGTTTGATGATTTCAGAGTACGATTTCGTTGCAGTTGTAAGGGGCAGCTTGTTGTGGATAAACGGCACTGCCACAGGTGTTTGAGGTACTCTTACGCCATACGACAGCTTGCTGACAGAAAGGAAATCCCCTATCATCAGCGAACTTTCCATAGAGGATGTCGGGATGGTGTAGAGCTCGAACCAGCACGCACGGATGATGTATGCCGCTGCAATTGCAAAGATCAGTGCATCGCCCCACGAACGGGCTGAACTCTTCTTCGGCCGCTCCAGATCCTCAGGCTTGATGTACACCTCTTTGCTTGAAAAACCGAGATAAGGCAAGTAGAAAGCAAAAAATGCAGTTCCTAATATCAAGGGCAGATAACTGTATTTGTTGAATTGGCGGATTGTCTCCCAAACCATGTATAAAAACATGAAAATGCCAAGATATGGTATGAGGAAAAGCAGCATCCACCACCATTTTTTGCCTATTACTTTTTTTATCCAAAGCCAGATGTTGTAGAATGGAATCAAAGAGAGCCACGGATTGATCTTGGCCTTCCTGAAAATGCCCCACATTCCGATCTGCCATCCTATGAAACCTATTATTGTGATTACTAAAAGTGCAATTTTTGAGATATACATTATTTGAAATTTGTTTGTTCTATAAAAAGGTATAACTTGATATTTTGAGGTTTATTGTATTTCTTCAAACACATCCTCGAATTTGTAAATTCCAGATGGTTGTTTTGCAAGCCATCGTGCTGCGGCAACGGCTCCCTGTGCAAATCCCTCCCTGCTGAAGGCTGTGTGCCTGATTTCGATTTTGTCAATGTCTGATTTCCAAGTGATTTCGTGAGTTCCGGGTACTTCACCCTCTCGCAATGCGGTCACGGGTATAGTATTACAGCCGGCTTGGCAGGGGGTGAGCCGCCATTCGTTCAAATGTGGCACATTGTCAATGATGTCGTTGGCAAGGTGAATGGCGGTGCCGCTTGGGGCGTCTTTTTTGTGGATATGATGAATCTCGGTTATGGAAGGATGATAATTGTCGTGAATCTCCATAAGCTTCGAAAGCAACTGGTTGATTTTGAAGAAGATGTTGACGCCAACACTGAAATTAGAGCCGTGAAGGAGTTTGCCGTTGCTTTTTTTGCATAGCTCCTCAACCTGTTTCAGATTTTGCAGCCAGCCGGTGGTGCCTACCACAATGGGGACGCCGTTGTCGAACGCCCGACAGATATTGTCAACAGCTGTTGTCGGCATTGAGAAGTCGATGGCGACATCGCTCGACTTGAAATCGGCCATCTTGTCCGACCAGTCCTTCTCGTTATCGATAATCGACGATATTTCAAGACCTTGGTCAAGAGCTGTCTTCTCAACCAAATGTCCCATTTTTCCATAACCTAATATTGAAAGTCTCATAATCATTGTTGTTATAGTGTATCACCAGTCTCGCTGCTGCCATCTTGAGCGCTCTTCTCGAGTTCCATCTTGCCGAAACGGAGTGTGATGCCGGCAGAAATATATCTGCTGTTAAGCATCTTGTTGGTGCTGTTGTTAAGGAAGTAAGGGTTGGTGTTCACGGAGCCGGAACCGAATCGGCCGCCCCAGTTGAAGATGTCCTGTACGTTGACGTAGATCGACAGTTTGCGCTTGAACAGGTCGCTGCGCAGACCGAAGTTCAGTGAGTAGCGGGCCTTGCGTTCGCTCATGAGACTGAGGGTGGGGGAGTTGTAGTGCCCGGATGCTGTGAACTGCAGCCAGTCGAATGCCTTGGCCCAGAAGTTGACGCGCACGCTCCAAGACCATTTGCTGCGTTCGTCGAACTGGTGGATGCCGTTTCTGTCGTACTCCATGCGGTAGCCGTAGTCGTAAACGTTGGCGTAGAGGCGCACGTTGATGAAGCCGCTCGGCCGGTATGTGGCGTTAAGAGAGGCCCCGTAACGCCAGGATGTGCCTAAATTGTACGGGATTGAATAGCTGACCACGCGATCCAAATACTCGTCTTCTTCCGAGTCGGAGAGGTAGCTGATCTCGTTGGTGCTCATGCGGCCGTATAGTTCAACACCGATATTGCCGAATCTGTTGAAATATTTCTGCCAACCGGCCTCCACGTTGTGCGTGAAGCCGCTTTTCAGTCCGTCAGGGTTGCCGGTAGAATAGCTGTTGTCGCCATATCTGCGGAATGTGCTCATACTTTCCTCGTCTGGATGAGACATGCGCATGGAGTAGTTGAGCTTTATGTTGTGCATGCTCTTGGTGCGGTATGTGAGGTGTATGGAGGGGCGTACGGAGAAGAAAACCGGGGTGCCCTCGTCCGCGAACGGCATGTCGCTGATGTATTGGTAGGCATCGCGCAGCATTCCTGCGCCTAAACCTGACGAGAGGGTGAATCCGCCCCAGCGGTGTGTCCAGTTGACATCGGCGTTGACGTTGGTGGAGCCGCCGTTGAAATGGTATGTGCGCAGCGTGTCGATAAGCTCCCCTATGGTGTCGTTGTAGCGACGGTAGTCGTTGCTCATCTGGTAGTGGTTCGTGCTGAACCCGTAGCTCATCTCTCCATTTTCACTGTAAGGACGATTGTAGCGTGCGTCAAAACTGCCGCCATACCTGAAAAATTTGGTCAGGAGGTAACGGTGCTCATCCAAATCGTAGTAGGTGTCGTAGAAACGGTTGTACCACTGTTCGCTTGCGTTGTGCGAGACACGACCGTTGAGGCCAAGGCGCAGATTGTGGCCTTTTTTGTCGAATTTCTTGGTGTAGTCAACACCGAAATGGCTCATTATCGACATTCCCTTGGTCTTGCTTCTGGTTGTGTCAATGTACTCTAATGAAAATGGCGGCATGGAGTCGAGATAGAAGTATTGCTGGTCGCGGGATGTCAGGTAGCGGTTGCCGTTGTAGTTGTAGAAACCGCCGGCGTCGAATGAGAGTTCGCTGGTGGTGTCAATCTCGTAGTTGATGCCGAGGAAGAAGTTGGCGCTGCCGTTACGTGATGTGTCGCCTTGGTTTACCATGCTCGACCATGTGGTGTCGTATCCGCCTATCGTCTCCTCTGAGTCGCGGCGTTGGAATGAGCTCGATTCTGTGGAATTGCGACGCCCGCTGTACCGGCCGGAGACAAACAGGTTGACACTCAGATTCTCCTTGGCCCACATGTAACTCACCCAGGGAGACACGAAAGGCTGGTTGGAACCGTTGACGCCGAAGCTCACAAACTGGTTGCTCTTGACATGTGCCGAGGTTATGATGTTGATGACAGCCTCCGCGTCGGTGGTGTACTTGGCCGACGGATTGGTGATGGTCTCGATGCGCTCGAGCGCGTTTGCCGGAAGTGTCTGAAGGTAGGTTTTGAGGTTCTCTTCTGTGAGTTTTGATGGCTTGTCGTTGATCCAGATCTCAACGCTTGAGACGCCGCGAAGGGTGATGTTGCCCTCCACATCGACCTCCACGCCCGGAGCGTTCTGCAGGGCGTCCTCCGTGGTGCCTGTCTGTATGGAGGCGTCCTCGCTGACATTATAGACGAGCTTCTCGCCGTCCATGGCGTATATCGGTTTTTCGCCCTTTATGGTGACCTCTTCAAGGGATGTTGACACCGGCATTAGCTTGAGTGTGCCCATGTTGGTGTTGTTCTTCACGTTGAAGGGGAAATAGCGCGGGTTGTAGTTGAAAGCCCACACGCGCAGCAGACACTCGCCCTGGGGCACGCCATCGAGTTCGAAGTAGCCGTTGGCATTGGCGGAGCCGCCCTTGATCATCGACGAGTCGGATGCGTCAAGCACAGCCACATTGGCGTATGCAAGTGGTGTGGCCGCAATGGAGTCGCGAAGCAGGCCGACCACCTTGAAAGTTGAACCTTCACGCACCTTTTTTTGCTTCACTGTCGGGGTTTGCTGGTTGGGGTTCTGCCCCCATCCGCCACGGTCGCTCCCGGGATACCCTCCTCCAGGTCTGCCTCCAGGATAACCGCCTCCAGGATAGCCGCCCCCAGGCCTTCCCCCGCCAGGCGGCTGGGCAATACCGCAAATCGCTGTGAATAGTATTATTGAAAGTAAAAGGATTCTTGGTGTAAGCAAATGTTCTTTAAGTACCCTTAGTTTAGTATTTGTGTGCATTGTGGTGAAGTTCTGATGTATCTCGTGTTTTTAATTTTGAAGCTGCGAAGATAAGAAATTATTTTAATAATGACCGTCTCTTTTCGCTTTGGATTAAAACAAAAATTTTTTAAGATATCGCAATAAAAAAAATAGTACTTTTGCAGCTGTTTGTTCGTATTATGGACTATAAGTTTTTGTTAATTATTAAATCAGCAATAAATGGATAAATTATTACATGTTTCAGGTTCCCCTCACGTTCATAGTGACGAGTCTGTAAAGAAGATCATGTGGTCGGTAGTCCTTTCGTTGATGCCGGCTTTCCTTGTGTCGGTGTATTACTTCGGTCTGCCGGTGATAATCCTGACAGCAGTTTCAATCGGATGCTGTGTGCTTTTCGAGTATTTGATTCAAAAGTTCATCATGCACAGAAAGCCGACCATAGACGATGGTTCTGCGGTGGTTACCGGTCTGCTGCTCGCCTTCAACGTCCCTTCAAACCTTCCGATTTGGATAATGGTGGTCGGAGCCTTGGTGGCTATCGGCATTGCCAAGATGCCTTACGGTGGTTTGGGCCACAATCCGTTCAATCCGGCGATAGTTGCGCGTGTGACCCTGCTCATTGCATTTCCGGCGCAGATGACAAGCTGGCCGCAACCAACCCCGATATGGGGTTTCACAGACGCAATCACCGGCCCCACTACGTTGGGTTTGATTAGTGAAGGCGGTGATCTTTCACAGATTCCGGCTTATGCCGACCTCCTGATCGGTCGCATGGGCGGCAGCTTTGGCGAGGTGTCTGCGATAGCCCTGCTCATCGGCGCCTGTTTCCTGCTGTGGAAGCGTATCATAACCTGGCATATCCCCGTTTCGTTCATCGGTACAGTGTTCGTTGTGGCTGGAATCTTCCACCTTGTCAATCCGGCCGTGTATGTGAATCCGTTCATCCATGTGCTCGCCGGAGGTCTTATCCTCGGCGCTTGCTTCATGGCAACCGATATGGTGACCTCCCCTACATCGCCTATGGGAATGATAGTGTTCGGCTGCGGCTGCGGTCTCATCACCATCATTATCCGTCTCTTCGGAGCCTACCCAGAGGGCGTTTCATTCTCTATTCTGCTTATGAATGCCGTTGTTCCTTTGATTAACAAGGGATTCAAACCGAGACAATTTGCTAAATAATCTAAAAAACAATCAGTTATGACAGCAAAAAAAGAATCTATATGGCGTTTGGTGATCGTGCTTACCACGATCTCTCTGCTTGCAGCCTTGGCTCTTACCGGAGTCTATGCGCTCACAAAGGGACCTATCGAAAAGGGTCAGAAGGAGAAAAAAGACAAGGCTCTGCAAGCCGTACTTCCAAAATATGACGGCTCAATACGCGACACTGTCGTGATAGACGAGAACAATGAACAGGTGCCGGTGCACTTGGCAATCGGCAAGGACGGCTCCCTCTGCGGCGCCGGTATCGAGACCTACACCCTCAAAGCCTTCGCAGGACGCTTTGACCTGATGGTCGGCTTCGACGCTGAAGGCACCATCGTGAATACCGAGGTTATCAAGGCAGCTGAAACTCCTGGCTTGGGCGACAAGATTAACAAGGACAAGAGCAATTTCGCCGAACAGTTCAACGGAAAAGACCCTAAGTCATTCAAGCTGATTGTCACCAAAGACAACGGAGATGTGGACGCAATCACGGCCGCCACCATCTCATCCCGCGCATACTGCGACGCTGTTCAACATGCTTACGATATTTTCATGAAAATAAAGGAGGACTACAATGAGTAACAAGTTAAATATCCTGACCAAGGGATTCTTCAAGGAGAACCCGACACTGATGTTAGTATTGGGATGCTGTCCCACCTTGGCAGTGACCACATCAGTGAACAATGCTTTGGGCATGGGCGCCGCCACGACTTTCGTGCTCCTCATGTCTAATATGCTTATCTCGGCATTGAAAAATGTGATTCCAGACAAGGTGAGAATTCCGAGCTATATAGTCATCATCGCGACATTTGTCAGCATGATCGACCTGCTGATCCAAGGTTTCCTTCCGGCATTGTCGGCAAGTCTTGGTGTGTTCATACCTTTGATCGTTGTTAACTGCATCGTGCTTGGCCGCGCTGAGGCTTTTGCCAACAAGAACAGCGTGTTCGACTCAATGCTTGACGGTCTTGGAATGGGTATCGGTTTTACCATAGCATTGGTGCTCATAGCCACTGTGAGAGAAATTCTCGGTGCCGGCTCCTTTATGGGATTCAAATTCATTCCGTCAGAATACAATATGCTGATCTTCGTGCTCGCACCCGGCGCTTTCATTGTGTTCGGCTTTGTGATGGCCCTCGTCCGTCATATTGTCAATATTTCGGAGAATAAAAAGAAACTCAATAGTTCACACAAATAATTAACAATCAGAATTTTTTGTCATGGAATATATATTGATGATAATCGGAGCTGTATTGGTTAACAATATAATCTTGGTGCAGTTCCTCGGAATATGCCCCTTCTTGGGCGTTTCAAGCAAAGTCAACACGGCCTTGGGCATGGGCGCAGCCGTTACTTTCGTGATGGCCCTCGCCACTTTGGTGACATCGCTTCTCCAAAAGTACATTCTCCTGCCTCTTGAAATCACTTATCTGCAGACAATCGTCTTCATATTGGTGATTGCCAGCCTCGTGCAGATGGTTGAGATTATGCTCAAGAAGGTAAGTCCTTCGCTCTATCGTGCCCTCGGTGTCTTCTTGCCTCTGATCACCACGAACTGCGCAGTGCTCGGTGTTGCTATCAATGTTACACAGCAGACCATCATTCCAGGACACGGATTGTCGGTTATTGACAACACACTCTACGCTGTCAGCATCGCTATTGGCTTCACGCTGGCAATCGTGATTTTCGCCGGTCTCCGCGAACAACTTGAATTGGTGGAAATTCCTAAGGGAATGAAGGGTGTGCCAATTGCTCTTATAACTGCAGGTATCTTGGCTATGGCTTTTATGGGCTTCGCTAATTTAGTATAAATTCAGATGGAAAACCAATCAAAAACAGTCGAAACGGCTTCTTCCGTGGAGAAGAAGCCTAAAAAAAGAAGAAGTCTCTTCAAATTGTGGTCAAGACTAAGGACCCGAAGTAAAATATACCTCATTGGAGTTCATCTTTTTGCCCTTGCGGGCCTTGGAATACTCGCAGCATGGGCGTTCTTTGAGCTCGGCTTTACTAACAACCGCGGCGGCGCTGACAAAAACAACCGTTATCTCTCTGATAGCAAGCAGAGTATATCAGCTGCTGATACTGTCAACAGCCAGGAAAATGTCTTGTCAGATTATATGAATCTGTCTGCTTTCAGAAAATTCTATCCCAAAAACGCAGACCTTATCTTCAAAGCTGCCCAGTTCAGCGACCGTCCTACGGCTGTCAAAGAGATGATATATGCGGCAAGCATGTATCTTGGCGATGATTCCAAGGCTCAGGAATACCAGTCTTTGGTGAAAAAGATGCAGAGTGATCTTAAGAGTTCTCCTGCACAGTCGTTTGATGGCAACCTTATCCCATGGATGAATGATTCTGCATGGTCAGCCCTGAAGGTGGCCATATTGAAGGATACCGCCGTTATCAACGAGGCTGCCCGCATGACCGGCGTGGAACCACGACTTATTGTTGCCTGTCTCGTTGGCGAGCAGGTACGTCTGTTCAACAGCAAACGCGAGATGTTCAAGCGATACCTTGGCCCTATGAAAGTGTTGTCTGTGCAGTCGCAGTTCTCTCTCGGTGTAAACGGTATCAAAGACTTCACTGCAGCCCAAGTGGAACGTAACCTCACTGATACTTCGTCAATATTTTATATGGGCAGAAAATATGAGCATATATTGGATTTCCAGACCGCAGATCATCAGAGCGAACGTTTCAACCGCCTTACCAATTACAGAAACCATCTGTACTCGTATATCTACACCGGTTGTATTCTGCATCAGACAATGTTGCAGTGGAAGCGCTCGGGTTACGATATAGTCAGTCGTCCTGACATTCTTTTCACGTTGTTCAATCTGGGCTTTGCCGCCTCAAAACCGGGTCCAGATCCGCAGTGCGGTGGTTCACACATTACCGTAGCCGACCAGATCTACACATTCGGGGTTATTTGCAACGACTTCTATTATTCAGGCGAGCTTGCCGAACAATTCCCACTAAAGGCAAAGCGCTTCGCTGATGAATAGGATTGAGCTTCTGCTACCGGCGCGTGATCTGCAGTGCGGCAAGACAGCTGTCAACCACGGCGCCGACGCTGTGTATATAGGTGCTCCGGCCTTCGGCGCGCGACAGGCCGCCACCAACTCCCTTCAGGATATCGAAGCCCTCGTGAATTATGCCCATATATACGGAGCCAAAGTTCACGTTACCGTCAACACTTTGGTCTTCGATGATGAAATGGAAGATGTTAGAATACTTCTTCAATCTCTGTATAGCATCGGTGTGGATGCTGTTCTGATTCAAGATCTTGGCATCCTGAAACTTGACTTGCCACCGCTGAATTTCCACGCAAGCACACAGTGTCATAACCATTCGCTCGAAAGAATCGGATTTCTTCAGAAATTAGGTTTTTCGAGAGTTGTGCTGGCCCGCGAGACAGATCTGAAAACCATTGAATACATAAAAAACAATACCGATATTGAACTCGAAGCCTTTGTCCATGGTGCACTCTGCGTGAGTTACAGCGGACAATGCTATATCAGTGAGATGCTCACCTCAAGAAGCGGAAATCGTGGCGAATGCGCACAAATCTGCAGAACACGCTTCGATTTGCAAGACGGCCAAGGAAACACAATCATTGCCGACAAGCACCTCCTCTCGCTGAAGGATATGTGCCGCGTTGATTTTCTTGAAAGGATGATGTCTGCCGGCATCTCCTCATTCAAAGTTGAAGGCCGCCTGAAAAATGAATATTATGTAAAAAACGTTACCGCTTTCTACCGCAAATCGTTGGATTCCATATTGGAAAATAATCATTCTTATCGGAAAAGCAGTGGCGGCCAAACCCGTTTCTTCTTCACTCCTGACATAAACAAGACTTTCAATAGGGGCTTTACACCATATTTTATCGATTCCGAACGTCATGAAATGGCCTCTTTTGATACCCCTAAGGCCATGGGAGAAAAGATTGGCTCGTTAAAGAATGTTAACGGAAAGTACTTCTACTCTGGAACTGCTGAAATCTCGAATGGCGATGGCCTCTGTTTTATCAACAAAAACAACGAATTGGAAGGCTTTTTGGTTAACAATGTCGTTGAAAACGAGATTTTCCCTCAAAAAAAACTGTCAAGGTTTTCTGATGTGACGCTTTACAGAAATATTGACAAGAAATTCGAGAAAATTTTGGATGGAAAGACCTCTGAAAGGAAAATTGCTATCATTGTTTCAGTAAAAGTCAGTCAGAACAGTATTCATGTCTCTGCAATCGATGAGGATGGAATCGAAGTTTTTGTTGAAGAAGCTGCATCCTTTGAGTTA
Source organism: uncultured Bacteroidales bacterium (assembly GCA_934699095.1). Classification (GTDB taxonomy): domain Bacteria; phylum Bacteroidota; class Bacteroidia; order Bacteroidales; family WCHB1-69; genus F23-D06. Next base: position 139,312 of record CAKUVI010000005.1, read on the forward strand.
GCCAAGCAGCGTGAGAAGATGAACGATGTTCTTTCAAAATCCTTAAGAAAAACTGGCGACACACCTTTTGAAATAAGGGAGTTGAAGATTGGAAATGATTATTTCATCCACACAGGACTCGTTAATAATCTTAAAAGCAGGCTGTTAAACAAATTGGTGGATGAGAGGCTTGCATTTTTTTCAGCCAAAGATACTATTTTGCAATATAATCCTGAAAATCTATTCAAACATATTGATTACAAGGCTAATGTAACCAACGAAAAGCATCGTGGGGTATATGAGGATTTTGGTGCTCAAGAGGTGGAATATGGTCTTGACAAGACAAAGGATTTTAGAGGAAAGACGCTGATGACCTGCAAATACTGTCTTCGTTATGAGATGGGGTGGTGCATCAAGGAAAGCGGCAAATGTCCGCCGCTACCGTTGCGCCTTGTGACAAACGGGCGCAGGCTGACGCTGTCGTTTGATTGTAAGAACTGTCTTATGAAAGTGGAGAACCGCTAAATCAACGACACTAATACAAACAGCCAGTGGGCGGAGATTCCCGCCACGAGACCGCCGATAGTGTGAGCACCGATGGCTTTCGAAATCAATTGGCGATATCCAAGAGAATCCAACATTCCGGTATGTGTGCTGAGGTAACCGCTCCAGCACATGCCCATTGCGGTGAAAACAGCGATGGCGTTGTTGTCAATCAACCCGTTGACTATGAATTTCGGCACAAGGCCTAAGGCGGCGCCCACGGCACCAAGGGCGGTAATAGGGAACGCGATAAGTTCCGGATTTACGAATCCGAAGAGCCATTTGAATATGAAATCCACCTTGCCGGCGAGCCACGGAAGGATAGGGACGCCCTCGTAGGCGGCACCTGTGTATTGGCCGTCAGTGCTGCCGAAGGTGAGCATCATCACGATTGTTGAGATGATGAGCACTCCTGGAATGATTGAGACGCCGATCTCCACGCCGCTCTTACCACCATCCAACAAGGCGTTAAGGGTTCTGAGGAAGGTGTTTTTCTTAACCTCTTCGGGCTTTTCATCAACAGGGGTCAGCTCGGGTTCGAACTCTTGGTCAAGCTTTGTCTCAGGCATTGGAGAGTTAAGTTCCGGATACTGTTTCAGTGTGAAGTGTTGCATCAAACGTGTTGACACTATGCTGCCGATAAACGCGCCGGCAAGTCCAACCACGGCACCTTTCCCATAGCCCTGTCCGGCCATGAAAGCTATAACCACCAGTCCCATGCCAAAGGATGTTCCGAAATTGGTAAGTGACGCTATCTGGTATTGCTTGAAATATTGACTGAATTTTTTGTCCCTGGATAGGGTGATGATCGCTGGATTGTCACTCAGGAAGGTCATTACGGCGCCTAACGAGGCAACACCCGGAAGATTGTAAATGGGCTTCATCAGCGGACGCAGAAGCTTCTCAAGAAGCTCCACAACTCCGAATTCCACGAATAACTTGCTGATCGCACCGGTCATGACAGTGATGGCCATGATGTAAAACACCGTCTCGAGAAGTAGATGGTAGGCCGTCTGCATGAATGTGTTCAGCATGTTCGGCAGAGTCATCTTGATTGAAAGGCCAGTGAAAAATCCGAAGAAAACTATAAGAAATATAGTCAGTTCAACTGTTTTTTTGTTGTTTTTGAATAGTTTCATATTCTTGAATCTCAAGTTGTGGAGATGTTATTTTAATTTGTCAGGCAGGAAATTAAGGAAATTGATGCGCCATGTGGCTCCCACGTTCACATTCAAAGTGCTGAATTTCATCAACGGAGCGTAGATGTCAACCGGTGATATGTATTCCGGGTAGCGTAGGGTGTTGTTTGCCACAAAGGCGTGGATTCGCAGGTCTTGGTATTTCAGCGGACGGATTTCAACACCGAGGCCATAGAAATAATATTGAGCTCCAGGAGTCATCATCATGTCCTTGCCGTGTAGAACAAGGCGGTCTTCCGCAAAATTCTGGTCATAACCGGCCTTGGCGAAGAGATTCACGCTGTTGCATACCTTCCAGTCTAATCGTCCCACAACGGTGAAATCGTTGAAGAATTTGTCAAAAGAGACTGCGCGGTTCATATAATCTATGTAGAATTGCCACTTGTTGAATGTGAATTTGTTTCCTAATGATATGTAGTTGATGAATTTTCCACGCTCATACTCCACAAGGTTCACGGAGTAAAGCGTTGAAAACCAGTCGAAATTTCCGTTCCAGAACAGATTGTACGAGAACAGTCCTTTTGTCCATTCGTTGCCTTCGCCAGTGTAATAGATGTACGGGGAGTTGGCAAACTGGAAAGTGAGCTTGTTTTTTCCGCTGTTATCGGTGTAAGTTCCCGATACGCCAACGTGGAAACAATAGATCTGGCTCCAGAAGTTGGTTTGGAAATATACGTCGATAGGAGGTGCGTCATATTCGAAACCACCGATGTATAAGGCTTCTTTCCCGACTCTGAGCGACCAGTTCTTGTTGAAACGGTATTGCAGATACAGGAAGTCGGTGTTGTCGAAAAGATTGACTGTGCCCGGCTTGGGGATTATTCGCTGTCTTATGAAGTATGATATGTGGTCGCCAATGTTGCCGCCTAAAAGAAAATTGAAGTATTTGCCGTGAAAACCGTAGTGGTTGTCGTCCCAATGGTAATAGTATTGTGTGTTAAATCCATCAAAAGCGGGCTTCATGGTGTAACTGCCAAGATAGTCTAACTCGGCTCTCGCTTCAAGATGAAATGTTGTGAATGAATGTTTGAAATTGCCTTTTTTCTCTTCTTGTCCTGTCAAATTGGAAGAAAATACGGTGAAAATGCAGGCGATTATAAGAATGCTTTTGTATAACTTTTTCAAAATCAAATGTTTATATTAAAAATCTGTCTCTCTTTTCAAAGTGCAAAGATATAAAAATTGTCACTCCCATATTATTTTTGTTTTCTCTGTCAGAAAAGAAATTTTTTGTATATTCGCGCCGTTTTAAAAGTTTAATGTTTAATAATATAAGACTATGAGTCAAATCGTTAAAATTTATGGTAGAGAGATTTTAGACTCTCGCGGCAATCCTACAGTAGAAGTTGATGTTTACACCGCAGCCGGCGCCGTCGGCCGTGCGGCTGTCCCTTCCGGCGCTTCCACAGGCGTTCATGAAGCTCTCGAACTCAGAGACGGACAGAAAAACAGATATATGGGCAAGGGCGTTCTGAAAGCTGTGCAGAATGTGAACACTATCCTGGCAGAAACCATCGAAGGTATGGAAGTTACCGACCAATCAGGAATCGATGAGTGCATGATAGACAAAGACGGTACAGAAACCAAGAGCAAACTCGGCGCCAATGCTATGCTCGGCATATCTTTGGCTGCTGCCAAGGCCGCTGCAATGGAGACCGGTCAAGAGCTTTACAGATATGTTGGAGGTTGCAATGCCACCGTTCTCCCTGTTCCAATGATGAATATCCTCAATGGTGGTTCACATGCAGATAACCGTGTCGATTTTCAGGAATTTATGATTATGCCTATCGGAGCGCCTACATTCCGCGAAGCTGTTCGTATGGGTTCCGAAGTCTTCCATAACCTCAAAAAAGTGCTCAAAGACCGCGGATATTCTACCAATGTTGGCGATGAAGGCGGCTTTGCTCCAGACTTGAAATCAAATGAGGAGGCTATCGAGGTTATCCTTCAGGCTATTGAAAACGCCGGCTACAAACCTCAAGAGGAAATTTGCATTGCACTTGACCCTGCTTCTTCTGAATTCTACGATGCTGAAAAGAATCTCTATCGCCTTAAATGGTCAACCGGCGAGGAACTCACACCGGCACAGATGGTTGACTACTGGAAGACTTGGTGCGACAAATATCCTATCATCTCTATTGAAGACGGTATGGCTGAAGATGACTGGGACGGCTGGAAACTTCTCACCGACACTATCGGCAACCGTATCCAATTAGTTGGCGACGATCTTTTCGTTACTAATGTCAATCGTCTGCAAATGGGTCTCGACAAAAAAGTCGCAAACTCTATTCTTGTGAAAGTCAACCAGATAGGAACTCTTACAGAGACCATTAATGCTGTAAGGCTTGCTCAGAGGAACATGTACACTGCTGTTATGTCTCACCGTTCCGGAGAGACTGAAGACACCACAATTGCTGATCTTGCAGTGGCTCTTGGCACAGGACAAATCAAGACTGGTTCTGCAAGCCGCACCGACCGTATTTGCAAATACAACCAGCTCATGCGCATCGAGGAGATGCTCGGCGCACAAGCTATCTATCCAGGAAAGAATTTCCCATTCAGAGGATAGTTGGAAAAATGAAATAATTAAAAAGGGTGGCGAATGCCACCCTTTTTTTGTGGAGCCGGAGGGAGTCGAACCCTCGTCCAAACATGCCGCAAGAATGCTTTCTACAAGCTTAGTCTCCGTTTGGTTGTCGGCTTCTGTATGGTACGGGACGGACCTCACAGGAGCTTATCTTCTGAAGTTTCGCCTCAGCCTCGAAGCGCGGCATTGGCTATCAGCCCTTTTATGATACTTCGTTCCAGACGTTGAGCCGAAGAACTTCTGGGGAAGCACCCGCGGCTGCGGACCTTGTCCGTGCGGCGGGATTCGCGGCTATTACGCTGCGAATGCATAAGAAGTTTCGCCATTTATTTGGCATCGAGGGTTAATTTTTAACGGAATCAGCCCACAAATTCCGGCCTGCTTACAATCCCCCGAACCTGCTGTCAAAACCAGACGACCCCAAGGGATGGGAGAGTGATGTTACTTGACCTCTCCCTTTAATTGTAGTATCACTCTGTCGGTGTTTGCATTCGACAGAACTGTGATTCTCTTGCTGATAAGTCCGATGTTCTTGGCTGTGTAGGTGGCCTTTATCGTGCCTGTCTTGCCTGGCATCACAGGAGCCTTCGACCAGTCAACCTCAGTGCAGTCGCACGATGAGATCACATCGTCCAAAATCAACGGTTTTTTACCTATGTTCTTATAGGTTACAGTCACAACTTTCACGTCACCCACCTTCAAAGTGCCGAAGTCAACGGTCTTTTTCACAAACTCTATTTCGGCGCCAGTCCCGGTGTACGTTGTCTTTGTCTGGCTGTTTTTGCTGTCTTTCGTTTGAGCGAAAGTTGTTGCGCCCATACATAGTACGAAAGCAAGCATCATTAAAACAATCTTTTTCATAACTTTCTCATATTAGTCGTTGGCACGTACGCTGCTGCTCGGGTTTTCAGGGGCGGCTTCAACCGGTTTCGGGTTTACTTTGCCGGTTATCTTGAGGATAACGCGGTCGTTCAGAGCGTTGGATTCAACGGTTATTGACTTATTGATTTCACCCAAACGTGTGGTGTTGTATTTTACCTTTATGGAAGCTTTTTTACCAGGAGCGATTGGGTCTTTTGGCCAGGTGGGTACTGTGCAGCCGCAACTTGCACGGCAGTTGGTGAGTATCAGGTCAGCCTTGCCGGTGTTTTTGAACACGAATTCACACTCCCCGTTGTCACCTTGGTAAATCTGGCCATAGTCGTGTACCATGCTTTCGAAAGTGATTTCCGGTGTTTTTTCCTTTTTGTTCTTCTTGGTCGCTTCATCGTTTTGAGCCATTCCGGCGACAACGAGAGCCATAATCATAAAAATGCCGAATATTTTTTTCATATCCATTATGTTTTAAAATCTTTATGATGATAATTTATACTTTAAAAAGTTTAATACAATCTGAATTTTTTTTAAGCAGGATGGATTCGATGCCCAGGTTGTAGCCGAGGAGACCGAAGCCGCTTATGAATCCGGAGCAGGCAGCCGAGAGAACATTGTTCTTGCGGTAGTTCTCGCGGCCGAACAGGTTGCTGATATGTATCTCAACCACAGGTGTCTTTACAGCCCTGACGGCGTCAGCGATGATTATCGACGTGTGGGTGAAGGCGCCGGCGTTGAGCAGTATCCCGTCGAATCCGTTGGAGGTGGTTATCTTGTTCGCTATCTCATCCGCCGAATCAGATTGAAACAGTTCTATGTCAGTGTCTGGAAATTGATTTTGCAGTTTCGGAAGGTATTCGTCGAAAGACACGCATCCGTAGATATCAACTTCGCGAGTGCCGAGCAAGGCGAGGTTGACTCCGTTGATAATCAATATCTTAGTATGTTTCTCTCTATTCATGAATGATAACGAATACGTCTTCTTGCGGGCGGTGCATGTTCATTTGTTCTCTGCCATATTTCTCGAGCAGTGAGGAGTCGGCCGACAGTTGTTCGTAGGTGTAGATGTTGCCGACCTGGTTCTTAGTGTTGGTGATTTTATCTTCGAGATTTGAAATTTTCCTGTTCAGGGTTCTGTGAGTGTTGAAGTTATGGTCGGAGATGAAGAAAAAATAAGCCAAGAACAGAAGGATGGTAATGCCGTAGATGGCAAGCCATTTGAAGGATTTCCTGTTGTTTTTGACCTCTTTTTCCATAGTTTATCGTGCGTAGTTTACAGAACGTGTTTCGCGGATGACAGTGATTTTGATCTGGCCTGGGTAGGTCATTTCGTTTTGGATTTTCTTGGAGAGGTCGAGTGAGAGTTGGTCGGCCTCGGCGTCGGTCACTTTTTCAGCGCCCACGATCACGCGTAGTTCTCTGCCGGCTTGGATGGCGTAGGTTTTCACCACGCCGGGGTAGGTGAGGGCTAGGCTTTCGAGGTCGTTGAGGCGTTTCATGTAGGCTTCCACGACTTCGCGGCGTGCGCCGGGGCGGGCGCCTGAGATGGCGTCGCACACTTGCACGATAGGTGCGATGAGGGTTTTCATCTCCATTTCGTCGTGGTGTGAGCCGATGGCGTTGACTATTTCGGGGCGTTCCTTATATTGTTCTGCGAGACGGGCTCCGAAGAGTGCGTGAGGCATTTCGGGTTCGGTGTCGGGCACTTTGCCGATGTCGTGGAGCAGGCCGGCGCGGCGGGCTAACTTAGGGTTGATGCCCAGTTCTGCGGCCATGGCTGCGCTGAGGTTGGCCACTTCTTTGGCGTGTTGCAGCAGGTTCTGGCCGTATGACGAGCGGTAGCGCATTTTGCCGATGAGGCGCATAAGCTCGTGGTGCATATTGTTGATTCCGAGGTCGATGCAGGTTCGTTTACCGAGTTCAGCGATCTCTTGTTCTATCTGTTTCTTTGTTTTGGCAACCACTTCTTCGATACGTGCGGGGTGGATACGTCCGTCAGACACGAGTTTCTGGAGAGAGAGGCGGGCTATCTCGCGGCGCACCGGGTCGAAGCTTGAGAGCAGGATCGCGTCGGGGGAGTCGTCGATCACGACATCGACGCCGGTGAGGTTCTCAAGTGTGCGTATGTTGCGGCCTTCACGACCGATGATGCGGCCCTTTATCTCGTCGTTTTCGATGTTGAACACTGAGACTGTGTTCTCTATTGCCGACTCCACGCCGGTGCGCTGGAGTGCGTTCACCACGATCTTCTTGGCTTCGAGGTTTGCAGTGTGCTTTGCCTCGTCAACGATGTCTTTGATCATGACAAGGGCATCTGCCTTGGCCTCGTCCTGCATCATGTTGATGAGCTGCTGTTTTGCCTGCTCCGATGTCATCTCCGCCATTGATTCCAACTTCGTCTTCTCCGCTGCAATCTGTTCGTCGAGTTCCTTCTGCTTTTGGGCCACGGTGGCCATCTGCTTGTTGAGGTTCTCTTTTATGTTGGCGTTCTCTTGGTTCTTACGGTTGAGGTCTTCCAGTTTCTGGTTGAGGGTGTTCTCTTTTTGCTTGATTTTGTTTTCGGCGGCGGCTATCTGCTGGTTTCTCTCGTTGCACGCCTTTTCGTGTTCGCTTTTCAGCTGCAGGAATTTTTCCTTGGCTTGGAGTATCTTTTCTTTCTTTATCAGGTCGCCGTCTTCTTCAGCCTTTTTAAGAGCTTCACGGCCTGCTTTGGTCAATTGGTTTTTAAGTAAGGTATAGGCGAGGGCGATGCCAATTGCCGCTCCTATGAAAACGCCTATGATGATCCACAATATTGTCATAGTTATTAGTATATATGTTAATTTTAAGTTGTCTGTTATTCAAAAAGTTGCGGGTACAAAAAAACCGCATAAGTTCCATAGGGTTTCGAAAAACTCCTACTCGATATGGTCGAAGGTGCAGTCATTGCCTCGCTCTTCCCCGAGCTATTCGCTACCCTTGCGGGTTGGGCCTGGTCTAAGCACGACGAGCATCCCCTTCGTTTGTGATTGTGTTGAGTTTAACAAACGTATCTGAACTTATGCGGGATTTCAATTTCAAAGAACTCTAATCAATGGGTAGTTCTTCAGTCAGTTTGCGAAGAGAATCCATCATGGGCGCAACCTCTTCGTCGTATTCTTTCAGTCTTTCGCGATCAGCAACCAACTTTACCACAAAATCCAAAAGGATCATATTTGTAAGGTCTTGCTGGTCTTTATATTGCCATTTTTTTGCAAACTCAAAAAAACTGTCATTGATCAATTTTTCCGCTTCGAGGAAGTAGTGCTCCCACTCTTTCTTGATTTTGACTGTCAGAGGACGTTGCCCTATCGTCAAAGTCAGTTTCACATCTTCCATAATCACCTCCCTCCAAGAAGTCTGATGCTTTCGTCAATCTCCCGCACCCATAAGTTGATCTGTTTCTTCAATTCCCTCTTATCCTCCCTGCTCAATGTAGTGTTTGTTAGTTCAACCAGTTTGAGTTTTTCTCTTGTCTCCTCAAGTTGCCTCTTCGTCTCGTCAAGCTCACCCTTCAACCTTCTGTTCTCCTCCAGCAAAGCCTTCCTCTCCGATTTCAGCTCCTTGAAAACCGCTACCGCCTTGTTGACATTCGCTTCCGCTTCCCTGTATGACTCTTCAAAAGACGGCATCATGTTGTATTTTAAGACGCTGCAAAAATACATTTTTTTGTTTTTTCTTTTTTTCAGTTTATCCCTTTTTTTACGTATCTTCTTTGCAAATTAGCACTATCTCTTTGTATGTCAGTTCTTTATATAATAATATCAACATATAATTTTTAAAAAATAAATATTCTCTTTTCTGTCAGAATGGCTGGATGGCATGGCATAATTTTGTATTTTTGCGGAAATTAAAGTTTGGGATATATGGCACTGTCATTTTTTAACAATCAGGAACCGAGGAAGTTCAATTACAAACCGCGTTTTTATGACCCCGACAAGGAGAAGTCAACGGGGGATGAGCGGAAGGATTTTGCGAGAAATCTACACGAGGAGTGGCAAAGCAAGAGGAATCATACGGGCGACAACAAGAACAACTCGTCGATAACAATCCTTTTCATGATTTTCTTCGCCATTGTGATTGCGATAATCTTGTTCAAGTTTTTCTAATCAGAGCTGACAGACATGGAGGATGTAATAAGGCTTCTTCCCGATGCGGTGGCCAACCAGATAGCGGCGGGGGAGGTGGTGCAGCGGCCGGCCTCGGTGGTGAAGGAACTGCTCGAGAACGCGGTTGACGCCGGTGCCACCAACATACAGCTCATCATCAAAGACGCGGGCAGGACCCTCATACAGGTCGTGGATAACGGCAAGGGCATGTCTTTCAACGACGCTCGTCTCTGCTTCGAGCGCCACGCGACTTCAAAACTGCGCAGCGCCGACGACCTTTTCCATATCTCAACCAAAGGCTTCAGGGGCGAGGCCTTGGCTTCCATCGCCGCCATCGCCCACGTGGAACTGAAGACCAAAACCCGCGACAGCGAGATGGGCACCATGGTTCTGGTGGAAGGCACCGAAGTCAGGGAACACTCACCGGCAGTGACGCCCGACGGGACCTCCATTGCCGTGAAGAACCTCTTCTTCAACGTCCCGGCCCGCCGTAACTTCCTGAAATCCGACAAAGTGGAGTTCGCCCATATTGAAGAGGAATTCTATCGCGTGGCCCTGATTCACCGCGACATCCAGTTCAACCTGTATCACGACGGCAAACTTCTTCTGCAACTGCCATCCGGCAACTTCAAACAACGTATAGTGAATGTCTTCGGCTCTCACTTGGATGACAAATTGTTTCCTGTGGAACTCGACCACGAAATCATGAAGATCTACGGTTTCATTGCCAAACCCGAAAATTCAAAAAAGCAGAAAAGCGAACAGTATATGTTCATCAACAACAGGTATGTAAGGCATAATCTGCTCAACTTCGCGGTTGAGAAGGCCTACTCCGATCTCATCCCCCAAGGATACCACCCGGCCTATTTCATCGCTATCGAAATTGACCCGAGTATGATTGACGTCAATGTCAGTCCCACAAAAGTGGAGGTCAAACTGCAGGATGAGCGCCTCTTTTTCGGATTCCTCAACTCGGCAGTCAAGAAGTCGCTCGGCATGATGTCGCTTTCGCCTATGATCGATTTTGACGAATCGGCACCGTTCGCCATGCCCGACAGACCTGACAACCGCGAGATAGTGGAACCCAGGATATCGGTGAACACCGACTACAACCCGTTCGACAAGATACCGGAGAGGAAGAACAGCTCCCCTTTCCAGCAGTTCAGCGGTAATGGGTTCAGAAGGAGTGCGCCGACATCCGACGACTGGCGACAGTTCCTCAACGACCTCAATGTTGAGAGGGTTGAACAAACGGGGCTCCAGAGGAGCGCCGAGTTTGACGGCGGCGACGAACAGAAAGTGGAGGTCACCGACGACATGCAGTTTTTCCTGTTCAGAAACAAGTATATGTTTTTCAAGCTGAACGATTCCGCTTTTGTGGCCGATCTCCAGAATATGCACGAGCGGATTTTGTTCGACGGCTATGTGAAGGCCATGAAAAGCGCACCGGTAAGGCCCCAACAAAGCCTCTTTCCGCAAACGGTAACCCTGACAGTCTCCCAGACAGATCTGGCTATCTCGTTGAAGAGGGAGTTTTTGGACTTGGGATATGACCTGGAACGTATCGATGCCACGCATATCGCAGTGAATGCCACCCCTAACGACGAGGACGTCGAAGGCGATCTTCATGCTCTGATAGCCGATGTGCTCGATTCCTGGCAGATGAGCCAGGTGGTTCACAACGAGGACCGTATTACGAGCGTGGCACTCGGCATGGCACGCCATAAACGCAGCAGACAGCGCCCCCCGCAAGCCAAGGAAGAAGCCAAATATCTGCTCGAAAAGCTTTTTGAGAGCGCGACTCCTGCGATCTCGCCGAGTGGAAAACCTGTCTTCCATATATTTAACATAAACGAAATTGCACGTTTTTTTGAGTGATATGGGAACTGTTAAAGTGGATGACCTCTGCTTCGGGTATGACAAGAGATCTGTGTTCAACGGTCTGTCGGTGGAATTTCATAAGGGCGACTTCTGCACGATAATGGGGTTGAATGGTTCAGGGAAGACCACATTGTTGAAGTGTATCACCGGTTTGCTGAAACCCTCTTCCGGCACAGTGATGATTGACGGAAAGGATATAGGGGCGTACAGTGTGAGGGAAAAGGCAAAGCATATAGCGTATGTGTCTCAGTATCAGGAGTTGGTGTTTGAGATTTCAGTGCGTGACTATGTGATGATGGGGCGGAATCCCTACCAACGGCCCTGGTCGATGGCGGAGGAAAGTGACACGGAAGTGGTTGAGGAGGCCATGCGGCGCTGTAATGTCAGTCAGTTTCAAGACACTATGATGCAGTCGTTGAGCGGCGGCGAGCGGCAGCGCGCCATGATAGCCCGCGCAATAGCACAGCAGACCGACATATTGATTCTCGACGAGCCACTCTCCAACATCGACATCACCCACAAATTCGAGATAATGGATATCCTCGAGGAGCTAAACAGGGGCAGGGGAGTGACGATACTCATCGTGCTGCACGACCTCCCGATTGCTGTCCAGTATTCGAAGCAGATTTTGTTGCTGAAGGACGGCAGGATGGAACAGTTTGGAGATAAAAATGCGGTGTTGACTGAAGAAAACATACGAAAATGCTTCGGCTTAGACAAGAGATACAAAATATCAAAAGAGGGATTTGTAGTGAAGGAAATACTATAAAGTATTGAGTTTTAATAAATTATGTTGATTAATAATTTTTTTTGACCCATCTTGGTTGTGGTATCAAAAAAAATGTATATTTGCGGCCACAATTGGAGAGATGGCAGAGCGGTCGAATGCGGCGGTCTTGAAAACCGTTGAGGGTCACACCTCCGGGGGTTCGAATCCCTCTCTCTCCGCCAATCACGTAGGGACGAAAGATTTTTCGTCCCTACGTTCGTTTAATCAGGGAAGAATGTCAATGCCTGAAATAAATTGACCGTAAATAACCATGTTGAAATACACCAAAGTGCCATTCAAAAGTGTACCATTTTGGATACTGCGAAAATACAAAAGGCGTGTTACAAATCATTTTTTCGTTTTTTCCACTCGGTAGATGGAGCCGGTTTCGATGATTAGTTAAGATTTGCCCTTTCTGATCCATTGTAATCATTTTTGGCTTCTTATAAGTTCTGCAGTACTCTCACGGGACTCTTTGAAGAACGTATCATGAAGACCTGAAATGGCATACTTTTCAGTAGAAAAGGCGGTGCACTTTGGGATGGTTAATTATACAAATCACTGAAAAGGAAAATGTGATTTTTTGTATTTTTGCGCAAAAATATTAAAAAGACGGTATGGATTTAGTTAAAGAGAAACAGAGGTTGGAGCGGCTTCACAGGAACAACAACATCCTTTTTTGGGTGATTGTTTCGATGGGTGTGGCCAATGTGGTATGGCTGATAGTCAGGAAGTCGCATTGGGACGAGGTTACTTTCAGGGGACTGCAGTATGTGGCAATGTTGATGGTGATGCAATTGCCGAAGTTCTTGAAGTTCAGGCTGAAGATAGAGGTGCCGATCATTCTCTCGTCGGTCATCGTGCTGTTCAGTTTTTCGGCGCTGGTGCTTGGGGATGGCCTTGATCTGTACGGCAGGATTCCGTGGTGGGACAAGCTTCTGCACGCCGAGTCGGGCTTCATACTTTCGATGGTGGCGTTGTGGCTGATACACATCATAATGGCCGAAGATGACAAATATATATATTTCAACAAGTATTTCCTGACATTGTTCTTGGTGATGTTCTCACTTGGTCTTGGGGCTATGTGGGAGATAATAGAGTTCACTTACGACAGTATCATGGGCACCAACACGCAGCAGTTCATGGCCACCACCACGAGTTCCATTTTCACGTCGGAGGATGTGCCATTGTGCGGTCATGCGGCGTTGAAAGACAGCATGTTCGATCTTATTTTCGATTTCACGGGGGCGTTGCTTGTGGGAGTATATGCATTCATGCGCCACGACAAGCTTGTGGAGCGATACCAGCACATTGATATAATATACGGTGCATAGGGTAGGTCTGGTGTCGGAAAACGCCGCTGAAATTAACAAAGTTGGGGAAATGTTAATAATTTGTTCAAAAAAATATTGATATACAGTAATTTGTATTAAAAAAAATATTACTTTTGCCGCCAATTTGAAAGATTGTGTGCAGTAAGGGCACACAAAGTTTGTAAATAATTGAATATTAAGTAAATAGAAATAATAAAACATAAAAAAAACAATGAGTGTAAAACAGAAAAACGCGGCAAATGCGCGTAAAGAAGCAATGAAAACGGTGTACATGGCACGATTAGTTGATAATCCAACCTCACCGCGCAAGACCAGAATAATGGCCAATGTGATTCGTGGCAAGAACGTAGATTACGCCATGAACGTATTGAAATACTCTCGCAGAGAGTCATCGGAGAAATTGTTGAAGCTTTTGAAGTCAGCCATAGCAAACTGGCAGGTGAAGAACGACGGAAAGCGTTTGGAGGATGCCGATTTGTATATAAAGACCATCATGGTTGACGGTGGCAGGATGCTCAAGAGAATCCGCACGGCGCCTCAGGGCCGGGCTGCGAGAATCAGAAAGCGTTCAAACCATGTAACCTTGATTCTTGGTGACAGAAACGAGGAGAATGTGCAAGTTAATAATGAAGAATCACAAAAATAATAAACAGTAAAGTATGGGTCAAAAAGTTAATCCTATCGGCTTACGCCTTGGTATAGTAAGAGGCTGGGACTCTAATTGGTACGGCGGCAAAAATTTCGCCGGTAAAATTGTCGAAGACGACAAAATTAGAAAGTATTTGAATGCTAAGTTCTCAAAAGCCGGCATCGCGAAAATCTACATTGAAAGAACACTCAAGTTAGTGACGGTGACAATCAGCGCTGCACGTCCGGGCGTCATCATAGGCAAGGGCGGCACAGAGGTTGACAGTGTGAAGGAAGAATTGAAGGTTATCACCGGCAAGGAGATACAGATCAACATCAACGAGGTAAAGCGTCCGGACTTGGATGCACAGCTTGTTGCTCAGAACATTGCTCGCCAGATCGAGGGCCGTATCACATACAAGAAGGCTGTCAAGACTGCCATCGCATCCACAATGCGTGCACAGGCCGACGGCATCAAGGTTACAGTATCCGGCCGTTTGGGCGGTGCTGAAATCGCTCGTTCAGAGCACTTCAAAGAGGGCAGAATCCCGTTGCACACCCTTCGTGCAGACATCGACTACGCTCCGGTTGAGGCACACACAACCTACGGATGCATCGGCATCAAGGTATGGATCTGCCGCGGTGTGGTTTATGGAAAGAGAGACCTCTTCGCAAACGAGGCTGCAAAAGACCAGCGTTCATCGAACAACGGAAAGAGAATGTTCAAGGGTCCTCGCAGAAACAACAACAGAAACAACAACAGAAATAACAATAACTAAGCCGACGCAAAGATGCCGGTAATGAATAATTAAAACATAAAGCAATGTTACAACCGAAAAAGACCAAATACAGAAGGCCGCAGAAAGGCAGAATGAAGAAGATCACGAAACGTGGATCAGAGATATCATTCGGTTCATTCGCCATAAAGACATTGGATGCGTATTGGATCACGGCCCGTCAGATCGAGGCTGCCCGTCAGGCTATCACACGTGAGATGAAGCGTCAGGGCCAGCTTTGGATTCGCATCTTCCCCGATCGCCCAGTAACCAAGAAGCCTGCCGAAGTGCGTATGGGTAAAGGTAAGGGTACTCCAGAATATTTCGCAGCCCGCGTAAGCCCGGGTCGCATACTCTTTGAAGCCGACGGTATTCCATTGGAAGTAGCACGCGAAGCAATGCGCCTCGGTGCCCAGAAACTTCCGGTTCATACCAAGTTTATTGTAAGAAGAGATTATTCAGAAGAAATTTAATAGGAGGAGAACAGTATGAAACAACAAGAAATAAACGAATTGACAACCCCTGAACTCAGGGAGAGATTAGCCACTGAGAAGGATAAGTTAGTGACAATGCGTCTCAATCATGCCATCTCCCCATTGGAAAATCCACAATCAATAAAGGCTCAGCGCAGAGACATCGCACGTATGATGACCGAATTGCGCAAGAGAGAAATGAACGATAATAAATAACCCACTATCACTGAAATATTATGGAAAGAAATAACAGAAAAGTGAGAGAAGGCATCGTGGTTAGCAACAAGATGGACAAGTCCATCGTGATTAAGGTGGAACGCAAGATGAAACACCCGATATACGGAAAGTTTTTGAAACGCACTACAAAATTCATGGCTCACGATGAGAAGAACGAATGCCAAATAGGCGACAGAGTGAAAATTATGGAGACCAGACCTTTGAGTAAAAACAAATGCTGGCGTTTAATAGAAATAGTAGAAAAGGCTAAGTAACATTATGATACAACAAGAATCCAGATTATCAGTAGCAGATAACAGCGGAGCAAAGGAAGTTCTCTGTATCCGTGTATTAGGCGGCACAAAGAAGCGCTATGCAGGCGTGGGCGACAAGATCGTGGTTGCCATCAAGAGTGCCATCCCTTCCGGACAGGTTAAGGCCGGTACCGTGTCGAAGGCAGTTGTGGTTCGCACAAAGCGCCACGTACGCCGCAACGACGGCTCATACATCAAGTTTGACGACAACGCCGTTGTACTGCTGACTGCAGCAGACGAACTGCGCGGTACACGTATCTTCGGACCCGTCGCTCGTGAATTGCGTGAAAAACAGTTCATGAAGATCGTGTCTTTGGCTCCCGAAGTGTTATAATCAAGTCAATAAATAATTTAACAATACAATTGACAAAGACCAATTGACAAACAATCAAACAGAAAAAGTAATGAAACTGAAAATTAAAAAAGGCGACACTGTAAAAGTGATTACCGGTGAGTACAAAGGAACTCAAGGTAAGGTGCTTGAAGTTTACCCCCAAGACAACAAGGCCTTGGTGGAAGGCTGCAACATGGTGTCAAAGAGCACTAAACCGAGCGCAGCAGCACCTAACGGCGGCATTATCAAGAAAGAAGCCCCGATCCACATCTCCAACCTCATGGTGGTTGACGCTAAAGGAAACGCTACCCGTGTTGGTAGAAAGTTGAACGACAAAGGTAAATTGGTAAGATATTCTAAAAAGTCAGGAGAGGAGATCAAATAATGTACACACCGAGATATAAAGAAAAATACCAGAACGAGGTTCTTCCAGCTTTGAAAGAACAATTCGGATTCAAATCAGTGATGCGCGTTCCAAGAATCACCAAGATATGCCTTAACCAAGGCCTTGGCAAATTCGGCATCGCCGACAAGAAACTCATCGACGCAGGCGTACAGGAAATGACCCTCATCGCAGGTCAGAAAGCCGTTCCGACCAAGTCAAAGAAAGATATCTCCAACTTCAAGTTGAGAAGAGGCATGCCGATCGGTGTCCGCGTGACATTGCACGGCGACCGCATGTACGAGTTCCTCGACCGCTTGATCACGGTTTCCATTCCTCGTATCCGCGACTTCAGAGGCATCAGCGACAAGGGTTTCGACGGACGCGGCAACTATACACTCGGTATTCCCGAACAAATCATCTTCCCTGAAATCGATATCGATAAAGTGTTGAAAATCAACGGTATGGATATTACTTTCGTTACAACTGCACAAAACGACAAGGAATGTCTCGCACTGTTGAAAGAGTTTGGCTTACCATTCAAAAACCAAAAGTAAGTAGTCATGGCAAAAGAATCATTAAAAGCAAGAGAAATTAAGAGAGCGAAATTAGTCGCTAAGTACGCTGCAAAACGCGCAGAATTGAAGAAAATAATGAAAGGCGATGATTACGAGGCCAAACGCGCTGCGGATATCGCACTTCAAAAATTACCACCGAACTCTAATCCTATCAGAATGCACAACCGTTGCAAACTGAGCGGCCGTCCGAAAGGCTATATGCGCCAATTCGGTCTCTCCCGTATCGATTTCAGAGAGTTAGCATTGGCTGGTAAAATCCCAGGAGTAAAAAAAGCAAGTTGGTAAACTAAATGAAGGAGATTAAATTATGAATACCGATCCTATATCAGATTATTTGACTCGTTTGAGAAACGCCATCCGCGCGCATCACGAAGTTGTTGAGATTCCAGCTTCCAACGAGAAAAAAGCTATAACCAAGATACTTTTCGACAAAGGTTATATATTGAACTATAAATTTGTGGATGAGACCATGCCAAAGACTATCAAGATAGCTTTGAAGTACCATCCTGCAACCAAACAATCCGCTATCAGCGAAATCAAGCGCGTTAGCCGTCCGGGTCTCCGTAAATACGTGGGCGTGAAAGAACTCCCTTCAGTATTGAACGGCCTCGGCATTGCCATCATCTCAACCTCTCACGGTATGATGACCGACAAGGAAGCTAAAGCACAGAACGTTGGCGGCGAAGTAATTTGTTACATCAGTTAATAGGAGGAAGAAGTCATGTCAAGAATAGGTAAATTACAGATCGCTATCCCTGCAGGGGTAGAAGTTAAAAGAGACGAGAAAACCAACATCGTTACAGTAAAAGGTCCTAAAGGCGAACTCCAACAATACGTTGACGAGAGGATTACATTCGACATCGAAGACGGACACCTCCATGTAAAACGCCCATCTGACTCAAAACGCGACAGATCAATGCACGGTCTCTACAGAGCCCTCATCAACAACATGATCACAGGCGTTTCCCAAGGTTTCTCACAGAAACTCGAAGTCATAGGCGTCGGTTACAAAGCTGAAGCCAAGGGTGACCACCAGCTCGATATGGGCCTCGGTTACTCACACAACATCCTTTTCGATTTTCCGAAGGAAATCACAGTCCAGACCATCAATGAAAAAGGTAAGAACCCTATCATTATCCTGAACTGCATCGACAAACAGTTGTTGGGCCAGGTGGCAAACAAGATCCGCTCCTACAGAAAACCAGAACCCTACAAAGGTAAAGGTATTCGCTTCGAAGGAGAATATGTTAGAAAGAAAGCCGGCAAATCGGCAGAAAAATAATCGTCAAAAATTGATATTATGTACAATAAGAAAGAATATAGAAGAAACAGGATTAAAAACCGCATACGCAAGATCGTCAGCGGTACTCCGGTTCGTCCAAGAATGTCCGTTTTCAGAAGTAATCGCGACATCTACGTTCAAGTTATTGACGATGAAGCCGGTGTTACATTGGTATCTGCATCATCTAAATTACCAGATATCGCTTCTCAGAAGGTTACAAAATGCGAGAAATCAAAGCTTGTCGGTAAGGAGATCGCAAGCCGCGCCCTCGCAGCAGGCATAACTGAAGTTGTGTTCGACCGTAACGGATATCTCTATCACGGAAGAGTTAAATCTTTGGCAGACGCTGCCAGAGAAGGTGGTCTTAAATTTTAATTATCAAAACTATGGCTAACGAAAATATAAAGAAAGTAAAAGCTGCCGACCTCGAACTTAAAGAACGCGTGGTCGCTACAAACAGAGTTACAAAGGTTACCAAGGGTGGACGTATCTTCAGCTTCGCTGTTATCGTTGTCGTTGGTAATGAGAACGGTATCGTAGGCTATGGTCTTGGTAAAGCCCGCGAAGTTTCAACAGCAATCGCCAAAGGTATAGAAGACGCTAAGAAAAACCTCATCCAAGTTCCTATCTTGAAGGGTACTATCCCTCACTCACAGGAAGGAAAATACAGCGGTGCAAGCGTATTCATGAAACCTGCAGCTCCCGGTACCGGTGTTATCGCCGGCGGTGCTATGCGTGCCGTATTCGAGAGCGTGGGCGTTAAAAACGTGCTCGCTAAATCAAAGGGCTCTTCCAACCCTCACAGCGTTGTCAAGGCTACTATCGGCGCCCTTGCAAAAATGCGCGACGCCTATACCGTTGCACAAGTGCGCGGAGTCAACCTCGACAAGGTTTTCAACGGATAATACAATCAATTCCATACGACAAAGGGATTCGCTCTGCGAATCCCTTTTTTATTGCCCGCTTTTCCTGTGATTATTTTGTTTATCTTTGCACCTCTAAAAATCTCAGATGGTATTCAGCAGCATTACATTCCTCTTCTACTTCCTTCCGGTTTTCCTGCTGGTCTATTTCATCGTGCCTCACAAATGGCAAAATATCGTACTGCTGCTTGCATCCCTCCTGTTCTATGGCTTCGGCGCCCCGAAATTCCTCCCGATTTTCATCATCCTCATGATTGTCAATTGGCTGACGGCAAAAAAAATGCACGCCACTTCTGATATCAAACGGCGACGCCTGCTGCTAACCGTCTCCGTGACACTGAACCTCCTCGTTCTGGGGTATTTCAAATACATGAACTTCTTTATCGACAATGTCAACGCACTGTTAAATATCACTAACCATAATGTTCTTGAATTCAATAAGATAGCGTTGCCTATCGGAATCTCTTTCTTCACTTTCCAATCTATTACATACGTGGTTGACGTTTTCCGCGGCGACGCCCGGCCTATGGAGAAGTGCACCGACTACATGCTCTATATCTCCATGTTCCCGCAGCTTATTGCCGGTCCGATTGTGCGTTTCAGCTCGATAGCAACCCAGATAGTGGAGAGGCGCCCTACGATGGAGGCCCGAGTCAACGGATTCTGCAGGTTCTTGATCGGCCTTGGGAAAAAGGTGCTTATAGCGAACCAAGTCGCTCTGTTAGCCGACCAGGTGTTTGCGACCGGAGTTCAGCATCTCTCCTCAATTTCCGCTTGGATTGGCGTTTTGGCTTACACGTTTCAGATTTATTTCGATTTCTCCGGTTATTCCGATATGGCAATCGGTCTTGGGATGATTTTGGGCTTCAGATTCCCTGAAAACTTCAACGCACCGTATATCAGCACGAGCATCAGCGAGTTTTGGAGAAGATGGCACATCACACTCGGAGCGTTCATGAAGTCGTATCTGTATATTCCGCTCGGAGGCAACCGGCGCGGTACCGCCCGCACATACTGCAACCTCGTCATTGTGTTCCTGCTGTCTGGCTTGTGGCACGGCGCTTCGTGGAACTTTGTGCTGTGGGGGGCCTACCACGGATTTTTCCAAATAGCCGACCGCTTGTGCATGACAAAAGTGCTGGACCGGCTCGGGAGAGTACCTTCCATGATTCTGACATTCGTGGTCGTGGCCATGGGGTGGGTGCTGTTCCGCAGCGAGTCGTTAGGCGACGCACTGCACGTCTATCAAGCCTTGTTCTCGTTACAAGGAGACGCTAACTTGGCTTGGCAGCCTCAACACCTTTTCCTCATTCTCGCCGCCATACTCTCTTTCCTTCCAGCCTCTAATATCGGCCAAAAGACCATGGATGCACTGTTCGCTGACACACATTCCAAAAAGGCCATGATAATTATGTTGGTCCTCACTGTTGCAATCATTTTGCCACTCTCAGTTGGCTCTCTCGCCTCAACAAACTTCAATCCATTCATCTATTTCCGATTCTGATGCTGAAAGACAAAACATATAAATTCCTGTTTGTGTCGTTGATGGTGCTCTTTTCGTTGCCGTTGACACTTAAAATATGTCATATTTCGGCTATTAGACCACTTGAAGGCTATACACCTCCTGCAGAAAAAAAAGAATTCAACGCAAAAAATGTGTTAAATGGTACTTATCAGAGTTATCTTGATGCGTTGACTGCAGCTGATTTCGGTGGACGCAGTTTTTATGTCCGTTGCTATAACCAATTGATGTACAGTTGTTTCCATGTTGTGACTAACAATAATATAGTAATCGGCAAGGGTGGGGAGATGTTCCTGAAGCAGTACACCGATGACGTGTCAGGAGTAACATTGCGCGAGAAGTTTGTGACAGTTGACAGCGCCCGAAATGTGGCTTTACGGAACATTACCCGCACTAAAGAACTGATTGACACGCTCAAGGCCCATAATATTCCTGTATTGATTGTCCTTGCTCCGTCAAAAACTTCTGTATATCCTGAGTTCCTCCCCGACAGCATAAAGCCCGCAGACTTTTCGCTTCAGCGCGAATATGCCAGACTTTTCGATAAATATCAAATACCATGTCTTGATTTTCAGCCTGTTTTTTCCAAACTTAAGGAAAAGGCCGGATATCCGCTATACACAAAGTATGGCACACACTGGAGTCATGGCACAATGCCGATGGTAGCCGACACATTGCTGCGGTGCATAAGCAGCGCCATTCAGAAGCCGATGCCACATATTACTTTGATTGATAGTAATATAACTCGTAAGTACAAACCTTCAGACAAAGAATTGGAGGCTACATGCAACCTGATGTTCCCTTTGAGGCACCCGCCAATGCCAATGCCCGTTTACACACTCTCGGATATACCAGCCAACTATCAGAAACCCAATTTGTTAATTGTTGCCGACAGTTATTTTACACAATTGGAGAACAGTCCTTTTACTGAGGCTTTTGAGAATGTTGACTACTGGAAATACAACGAGACATCTTTCTCGAAGAGGACAGATAGAAGCGGTCCGGTGGAATATCTCGACCATTATACGATTATCAAAGAGGCAGACGTTGTGGTAATCATGTTCACCACGATGTTTGCATATGATTATCTTTTCGGTTTTGCAGAAACTGCCTTGAAGGCATTTGAAAGAGGTGAAGGTTATAGTGCCGGTGACAATTATGAAGGTAAGATAAATTTTATCATCCAGCGCATCAAAAGCGATCCGAAGTGGCTCAGGCAAGTTGAGAAGCAGGCTAAGGAGAAACATATTTCAGTTGAAGAAAATCTGCGTCTTAATGCAGAATATGTGTATGAAATGGAGAATAAGGGCAGGTGAAAACGTGCTGTATAATTCTTTTGCGAAAGAAGAGGGAAGATATATAAATTTTTATATATTTGCTCTCCCCTTGGATTAAGGGGTATTTTTGTTATATAACACTGATTTTTAACAACTTACAGATGAAAAAGAATTTGATTTTTGCGAGTGTTTTTGCACTCGGTTTTGTTTTATTTAGTACAAATGCAAGTATGGCAACACCAGCTAAACCCAAAAAACAGAAAAAGAACACCTCTGGGGTCACTTTGTCAAATCTTGACAAGTCTGTGAAACCATCTGAGGATTTCTATCAATATGCGTGTGGTGGGTGGATGAAGAACAATCCGCTCGGTGATGAATATGCACGATACGGCAGCTTTGACGTTCTTGCCGAGAACAATCAGCAGCAGCTCAAGGACTTGGTGATGAAGATTGCGGCCCAGAAGAATGCACAAGGCACAATCGAACAGAAAATCGGGGATTTTTACAATGTGGCTATGAACACCGAGGAGATAGAAAAACAGGGAGCACAGCCAATTCAAGGCGAGCTTAGCTCCATCAAGTCCCTTCAGCGTAAGGATCTCTCCGCAAAGCTTGCGCAAATGCTCCTTAACGGCACAAGTCCGTTCTTTACTCTTTTCGGCTCGGCAGATCCCGACAACAGCAGCATGAATATCGCCTACATTTGGCAATCAGGTCTTGGAATCGGCGATCGCGACTACTATCTTGATGCGGAACAGCAGAATATCAGAGACCAATATGTGGCCCTTGTTGCCAAGATGCTCAACATATCCGGGTACAGCCAAATGGCAAACTTCAAGGGAACTGAAAACGAGATGGCCCAGAAGATACTCGCCCTGGAAACAGTGCTTGCAAAATATGCCATCGACAAGACCGTTCTCCGTGACCCATATCAGACAATTCACAAGTGCACACCTGCCGACTTCCAAAAAATGATTCCGGCAATCAATGTGAACCAGTATTTCAAGACTTTGAACCTCAACATCGATACAGTGAACGTTGCTCAACCTGAATACATAAAGGGTGTGAACAATGTGATTAATATCACTGATTTCGAGGTTGTCAAAGCATATTTGGCTTGGAATGTCATCAGAAGTGCATCTTCATATCTTAACGAGGAATTTGTAAACTCAAGTTTTGATTTTTACGGAAAGACCCTTTCAGGAAGAAAGGAGAACAGTCCACGTTGGAAACGTGTCATCAGCAATATCGACGATTGTCTTGGAGAAGCCGTTGGCCAGATGTATGTGAAGAAATACTTCCCGGCAGAGGCAAAGGCTCGTATGGAGCAGCTTGTTGCCAACCTGCAGTGGGCACTTGGCGAGAGGATCAAGAATTCCACTTGGATGACAGACGTGACCAAGAAAAACGCCCTTGACAAACTTGCCGCTTTCAAGGTGAAGATCGGTTATCCGGACAAATGGCGCGATTACAGTGCCCTCAATATCACAAAAGACAGTTATTACGCCAATATTCTCCGCGCCCGCCGTTTCGACATGGAGTATAATCTTCAAAAGATAGGCAAGAAAGTGGATCCTACCGAATGGCAGATGACACCTCAAACCGTAAATGCGTACTATGATCCCACAACTAACGAAATCTGTTTCCCGGCAGGTATCCTGCAACCCCCATTCTTTGACATGAATGCCGATGACGCTGCCAACTACGGCGCTATCGGTGTTGTGATCGGTCATGAGATGACACATGGTTTCGACGATCAGGGCAGAAATTACGACAAGGATGGAAACCTCTCTGATTGGTGGACAGCAAAGGACGCCGAGGTGTTCAAGGAGCGCGCCCAGCTTATCGTTGACCATTTCAACAGCATTGAGGTCGCTCCCGGCGTCTTCGGAAACGGCGAGTTCACTCTCGGTGAAAATATTGCTGACAACGGAGGCCTTAACGTTTCTTATTCAGCATTCCAAAAGGCCAAGAAAGAAGGCCAGATAAAAGGTGTGATGGATGAGTTTACCCCAGAACAGAGATTTTTCCTGGCGTATGCAGCTGTTTGGGCCGCAAACATCCGTCATGAGGAAATTCTCCGCCGTACAAAATCCGACCCGCATGCACTCGGACGCTGGCGTGTAAATGCTACATTGCGCCATATCGACGCTTTCTATGACGCTTTCCAAATCAAACCTGGCGACCCTATGTGGATGCCAACTGAAAAACGCTCAAGAATTTGGTAATTATTTCTTAACTAAAGTCACAAAGAATACAAATATGACTCAAAATAAAAAATTGGCTGTTATTGCTTTTGGCGGCAATGCGCTTCTGAAAAGCAAGCAAAAAGGCACCTATCAGGAACAGATTGACAATGTGACTGAGACATGCCGCAATCTTATCCCTCTGATTGAAAACGGATATAATATTGTTATAGGCCACGGCAACGGTCCGCAGGTGGGCAACGTGATGCTCCAGCACAAGGCTGGCAAGGAGACATTCCAAGTTGAAGATATGCCTCTTAATTTCTGCGTAGCAGAAACTCAAGGCTCTATTGGTGCATTGATTGAGGAAGGACTCAGACATATCTTCGCGGAAAAAGGCTGGGACAAGGACACGGTTACTCTTCTTACTCATGTGCAGGTTGACGATAATGATCCTATGTTCCAGAATCCTACCAAACCGGTTGGTCCTTATTGCACAAAAGAGGAGGCAGAACAGTATCATGAGCAGACTGGAGACATATACCGCGAAGACCCTAAAGGCAACGGATGGCGCAAGGTCGTGGCATCACCTAAGCCAATACGGATACAGAACATCAAATTGGTGAAACAGCTTGCAGAACAAGGCATCATCGTGATCACAGTAGGTGGCGGCGGCATTCCTGTTGCAATGCAGGACGGATATCTCAAAGGCGTCCAGGCAGTGATAGACAAGGATCTGGCCTCTGCTCTTACTGCAGTGCAAATCCAAGCCGATGAGTTCTATATTCTCACCGATGTACCGAAGGTGTACATAAACTTCAGAAAACCCGATGAGAAAGCCTTGGATACAATCACAGTGTCTCAAGCTAAAAAATATCTTGAAGAAAAACAATTTACCGAAGGCTCTATGGCGCCGAAGGTTCGCGCCGCCATCTATTACGTAGAGCAGAGTGGCAAGACCTGCATCATCACTGAGGCCGGTCGTCTTCAGGACCCGAATTGCGGTACAAGAATTATCGCCGACTAACTTTTACCCCCTCCTATATTGAAAAACGTTCCGCTTATGAAAAAGGTGGAACGTTTTTTTCATAGGGTCCGAAAAAAAACGTAGGTTTTATTTAAGCATTATTCATGTTACTTTTTTCTTGATAAAAACTGCGGTTAAGCGAGAGAAAAGAAAGCTATCTTGCTTTTCCGATCGAGAGCAGTTTATGTAAAAAGTAACCAAAAAATCAAGCCGACATTAAAGCCCACCCGCTCTGTCGGAACCTAACAACAGCGGCAGAGGAGAGAGTCCGCCGGCCAGCCCAGCCCACGTGCGAAATAACTAACAAACTCTCCGAAGGAGAGTTAAAACGCGCCTAAGAAATATTTTCGTAAAAAATGTGAAACGTTTACGCGTTAAAAAATTGCGTCTGTCTGAATGATTGCGCGTTGCGATATGATTTCAAGCTGCACGACAAGAAATATGATGCAAAATCAGCGAGCCCTGACGTCAGGAATGAGTTTAGCAATTTTAGCGGAAAGGTTTCCCCATTTTTAGAAAATATTTCTTCAGCGCAAACCCTTTCTTTGTTTTACTTTTAATAAATTGCTCTCGCTCGAAAATAGAAGCGAGCTTCTATTTTGCTCGTTTAACCGCAATTTTCTTTGGGGTTATCAAAGAAAGTAAAGGAGACAAAAAACGGCTGCTCAAAAACCTACGTTTATATTAACCAACTCTTCCATATAGTTTGAAGAAAGGCTGCTGCAGTGAATTGTGGCACGTCTGCAGGTTGATTGCAATATTCAGATTCTTATCAGTAATCACCACATTTTTCGAAAAATGATATTTTGGAATTTTTTTTAAAGCGGAGTTGCTGACTGTAATAAAAAATATCAACAATATTGCGATTTTATTGGAAAAATCAGTGGATTTTGTTAAATTTGCACTTTTTAGTATTATTTTAAAATTTTTCGAGTAACTATTTATGAGTCAACGACATAGTGATTATATTTTTGAAACATCGTGGGAGATATGTAATAAAGTAGGCGGCATTTACACCGTACTTTCCACTAAAGCGGCAACAGTTGTAGAGAATTATCATGATCGTTATATCTGTATCGGGCCTGATATTTCCAAGGAGTACAATGATGATTTTGTAGAAGACCCTTCGTTATTCAAGAACTGGCGGGAGGTGGTTGCGCGCGACGGCTTGAAGGTGCGCATTGGCAGATGGCAGATAGTGGGTTCCCCGATAGTCTTCTTGGTTGACTTTACTAATTTCTTTGAAAAAAAGAATGAGATTTTGACTAAATTCTGGCTTAATTTCAAGTTGGACTCAATTTCAGGGCAGTGGGACTATATTGAACCAGCTCTTTTCGGCTACGCTGCCGGGAGGGTTATAGAGAGCTTCTATAACTTCTACTGCAACTCGATGGACAAGATAGTGGCGCATTTCCACGAGTGGATGACCGGAACAGGCATTCTCTATATCGAATCTGTTGCGCCTCAGATAGCTACCGTGTTCACCACCCATGCTACTGTTCTCGGGCGTTGTATCGCGGGCAACGGTCTTCCGTTATATTCCAACACTCTGCAATACAAGCCTTTTGAAACCGCCCAGCGATTTGGCGTGCAGTCGAAATACTCTCTTGAGTCGCTCTCTGCAAAACATGCCGACGCTTACACAACGGTGAGTGACATAACCAATCGCGAGTGCGCCGCATTCTTCGAGAAACCTGCCGATGTGATTACCATCAACGGATTTGAAAATGCTTTTGTGCCCAAAGGCGAGGATTTTGACAACAAACGTAAGATGGCCCGCGAGAAACTTCTCCAAGTGGCGTCAACACTCACCCAGACCCAGATCTCTGACGATGCCCTTTTGGTCATAAACAGCGGTCGTTATGAGTTTAAGAATAAAGGTATTGACGTGTTTGTGAAGAGCTTGGCCAAGGTTGCCGAAGCCAATCCTGAACGCACCGTGGTGGCCTTTATCACCGTCCCGGCCGGACATGGCGGTAAAGACGAGGAACTCGCATCGCAGATGAATATGCCAGTAGGCGGAATTCCGATGTCAGACCGTTTTTTGACCCATGTTCTGAATGATCCGTATCATGATCCTATACTCAATGAAATCAGTAACAACGGTCTCCACAATGCCGCAGACCAGAATGTGAAAATTGTATTCGCCCCAGTCTATCTTGACGGCGAAGACGGAATCTTCAATATGAAATATTACGACCTGTTGATAGGTTTCGACCTTTCTGTATTTCCGTCTTATTACGAGCCATGGGGATACACTCCGCTGGAGAGCATAGCCTTCGGGATACCAACCATTACCACATCCCTTGCCGGTTTCGGTGCTTGGATAAAAGAGCATTTCACAAATCAGCAGAGCGTATGTGTAATCCCTCGCAACGACAACAATGATGCTGAGGTTGTGGAAGCCATAGCCGAGAAGATAATTTTCTACGGCAACTGCACACCGCAGGCAATGCGAGAGATACGATCCAATGCCATGAATATATCAGAAAAAGCCCTCTGGCAGCATCTTTTCGACAACTATGAGAAGACCTATGAGATAGCACTTGGCAAGAGTGAAAGCCGTTACTCTCAATATCAGAACAAGACATCAAACATGGGCGTGATGGTGGAAGAACTGTGCGTTGAGAAGCCAAAATGGCACCGTGTGTCGGTGAAATCGCAACTTCCTGAGGCTTTGCAACAGCTTGAGACTCTGTCTGAAAACCTCTGGTGGAGCTGGAACTTCGAAGCGCGCGAGCTATTCGAGGAAATAGCCGGCCCGGAACTTTGGAAAGAGTGCGAGGAGAATCCTATCCACGCTCTTCAGCTTCTGCCTTTGGAACGTCTCGAGTCCTTCGCTAACGATGATGCCTTCATCAGTAGGCTCGCAGCTGTGTACGATCGCTTCCAACGGTATATCAACGAGCCAAAAACCCGTAAGGAGGACAAAATCGCCTATTTCAGCATGGAATTCGGCATCAGCAACGAGCTGAAAATCTTCTCCGGCGGTCTCGGAATGTTGGCAGGCGATTATTTAAAGGAGGCCAGCGACTGCAATGTTAACATGATAGGAGTGGGGCTGCTGTATCGTTACGGATATTTCCAACAGCAGATTTCGGCTTACGGTGAACAGGTCAACCTCTATCCGCCGCAAAGCTTTTCAAAACTCCCTATTAAACCATACAAGGACGAGAATGGCAATTGGCTTTATGTAAGTATTCCAATGCCAGGCAGAAATCTCTTCGCCAGGATCTGGCGCGTCGATGTAGGACGTATCCCTTTGTATCTTTTGGATACCGATTTTGACAAAAACTGGCAAGAAGACCGCGGCGTCACCGCCACTCTGTATGGTGGAGATGTTGAAAACCGCCTCAAGCAGGAAATTCTTCTGGGAATCGGCGGCGTACGGATGCTCAAAGCAATAGGGGAGAACCCTTCAATATTCCACCTTAACGAAGGTCATGCCGCCTTCTTGAATCTGGAGAGAATTTGTCAGGTGATGCAAAACGAGCATGTCAACCGGCAAATTGCAACCGAAATCGTTAAGGCTTCATCACTCTACACTACCCATACACCTGTTCCTGCCGGCCATGACGCTTTTACAGAGGACCTTATGCGAACATATTTCGCAAATTATTGCGAACTCTTAAATGTCAGCTGGGAGACCTTCATGGGATTTGGCAGAAAACACGACAAGAACACGTTCGATAAGTTCTCGATGAGTATCTTGGCATGCCATTTTTCACAGGAAATCAATGGTGTAAGCCGCATTCACGGCCGTGTTTCACAAGAGATGTTCTCAGATCTTTATGAAGGACGCTTCCCTCAGGAATCGCATATCGGCTATGTAACCAATGGAGTGCACTATCCTACATGGGCACACAAGCGTTGGCAGACACTGCATCGTGAGGTTTTCGGACCAGATTTTGAAAAAGACGCTTCAAATCCGGATATTTGGAGCAAGATCAATAACGTTGACGAGTCTGTGATCTGGAATTTGAAGCAGGAGCTTCGTCAGGAGATGATATCTGCAATCAAAATAATGCTTGCAGAGCAGATGCGCAGCCGTAACGAATCCCCGGCCTTGATCGAACAGACACTCAAATCACTCCGCGATGACGTGCTCACTATCGGTTTCGCTCGCAGATTTGCAACCTATAAACGTGCACATCTGCTCTTTATGAACGAGGAAAAACTCAAAAACCTCCTCAACAATCCTGAGAAACCTGTGCAGTTTATTTTCGCAGGAAAGGCACACCCTCATGACAAGGCAGGACAAGACCTTATAAAACGCATCATAGAACTCAGCCGCCGCAAGGAATTCATCGGCAAAATAGTGTTCGTTGAAAACTATAACATGATATTGGCTAAAAAGCTTGTTTCAGGTTGCGACGTTTGGATGAACACCCCGACAAGACCTTTGGAGGCTTCAGGTACAAGCGGTGAAAAGGCCGTTATGAATGGCGTACTCAACCTTAGCGTTCTCGATGGTTGGTGGGCCGAGGGTTATGTTCCTAACGCAGGATGGGCCCTTAAAGAAGAAGTGACCTACAAAGACAACCGTCTCCAGGATGAACTTGATGCTGAAACATTGTATAACATTATCAATGAGGAAATCACAGAAGCATTCTACAGACGCAACCAATACAATATTCCATCTCTTTGGGTCGATATGATGAAGAAATGCTTCACCCAAATTTCACCCAAGTTCACGATGAAACGCCAATTGGATGATTATTATTCCAAATTCTACCATAAATTGATGGACAGATATCATGTTTTGAGAAGCAACGACAATGAAAATATAAAAGACATGCTGAAATGGGAAGAAAAGGTGCTTTCTGAATGGAATAATATTGAATGCGTTGAAGTCGTGCGCCCTCAAGATGACAAGAACACCTTCTGCGTGGGGGATGATGTCGATTTTAAAATCCGACTCCTTATCGGCAACCTCTCACCAGAAGATTTAAAAATAGAGATGATACTTGTGACACCGGAAGAGCACAACAAACCGGCGAAATTGGTCCACAAACTTCCGTTCGAGGTCGAAAAAACAGATGGGGATGTCTATACATACTCCTGCAAACAGATGACCAAATACATAGGTATCTATGATTGCGCAATAAGAATCATACCGACAAATCCACTGCTGCCGCATGATATGGACTTTAACATTGTAAGATGGATGTAAACGAAAGATCTCTGTTCTGGGAGCGGGAGTTTGAAGATGTCGAGACCGTTGTGGTCGGGAATGGAGAGCTTACGGATTCACCAGAGTCGCTGAAGCTGTTGACAGGTGGTGCGCGCGTCATCTGCTGTGACGGTGCAGTCCAGAAGCTTCTGTCAATCAATATAATCCCTGATGTCGTCGTCGGTGATGGCGACTCTATGGACAAATCTTTGTTGCAGAAACATGGTATTCCATATTTTCCTGATGCAAGCGAGGAATATAACGATCTGCAGAAAGCCTTGAGATATTGCTTGTCTAACATGTTCGACAATGTAGTTCTTCTCGGCTTTGGGGGCCTTCGGGAGGATCATTTTATCGCAAACCTGAGCATTTGGGTGATGTATAGCGTCCGTTTCCACAAAATTATAATGTTGACCGAGCACGGGATTTTCAACGTGATGAGGAAACAGTGCGAGTTCAGATCTTTCTGTGGAATGCAGGTTTCGGTATTTGTAAGAGATGACAAGACAGAGATCTCTTTCTCGGGACTAAAATATCCGGTCAATGACCGTTCTTTTGTCTGGTTATGGGAAGGCAGTTTGAATGAGGCAACCGGACCGTCTTTTCAGATCTCATCCAATAATGAATCGCCTGTGATTGTATATCGCGCCAAAAGTAGATAGGACATTTTTATCGACACAATAGTTAACTGAAGATATTTGCAAAAAAAAAGGAAGGGTCTTGCCCTTCCTTTTTTGCTTTATCAGTATGCTTTGTTAGAATTTGATTCTTATACCACCAAGGAAATTGATTCCGGCTTGTGGGAAATAATAGGAATCGTATATTTTTTCGCTGCCATAATATCCAGTGTAAACTGCGGCATTGCTCTGATACTTGCTGTTGAAAAGATTGTTGATGTTGAAGAAAAGCTCCAGATCTTTGAGACATTTGAAGTGGAATGTATAGGAGACGCGCAGATTGGTGTAGGTGTATGGTTTCAAGATGTTTTTCTCATTGTCGTCACCTGAATTGTCGAGGTATTGTTTGCTGACATACTTGGTTATGAGAGAAATGTTGAAGTCTTTGAGGGGTGTGAATGTGAAGTCGTTGCCGATAACGACGTTTGGTGAGTAGGCGAGCGGGGTGTTGCCGAGTTTCTCAACTCGGTAACCATTGCCAGCGCCCCAGTCTTCAGTGTAGTGGGTGTAGTCGATAACGCGATTCAGGCTGAAACCGCCGTTGATGTGCCATGTGAAGAATCTTACAGGGCGGTAAGCGGCGGAAAGCTCGATGCCGGCGCGGTAACTTCTGTCAACATTGACCATCAGTGGATCGCCAGTCTGGTCGAGCTCGCCGGAACGCACCAGCTGGTCGTGGTAGTACATGCCGTACAATGTTGTGTTGAAGAAGAACTTGTCGGTGTAGTTCATGTAGCTGAATTCCACGTCAAAGAGGGTCTCCGGAACGGGTTTGCGGCTGTCAGGTGCACCAACGAGGTCGTTGCGGGTAGGCTCGCGGTTGGCTGTTGCTAAGGAGAGGTCGAAGCTGTGTTTTAATTTGTTGCCCTGGAGGAAGTAGTGCAGGGTGATTCTCGGGTTGATGAAAGCCCAGGTGTATTCCTGTGGTATTGGTGTCAGTTCATCATTTACACCGTCGATCACATAGTTTATTCTGCGGAACTGGGCTTCGGCTGTCACGCTGAAATTCTTGTACCAATAGCGGATGTTTCCGAAGAATTTGGTCTGCAGTTTGTTGCCCGTGCCGCGGTACCATTCGTACATGGGCGGGCATTCCACCACGCGTCTTGGCTCAACCCATACTATGTCACCGTAGTGCTTGCCGTTGTAGTTGTTGAAGTCCATTCCTACTACCCAGCGCAGTCCTTGATTTTGGTCGTTTTTAAAGACAAGGCTTCCGATTGTTTGAGCTAAAACACCATAATAATAGTTGTCTAGATACTTTTGAGTTACAAAATCTGCGCGGACTGAGTCTTCGTACAGAGGCGTCAAACCGTATTTGTTGATTTTCTTGTCATCTTTATACTGCTCATAGTAACCGTAACCGCGGGTGAGGTAGGGCATGACCTTCAGGGTGTGGTGCTGACGTCCGTCTTTGCGAACCCAGTTCTTCACATATTCCAATTGATAGAATGTCTGGCGGTAATGGTCGTACGAATCCTCATAGTAGTGGCGGTCGCCGTTTGCATCCCAATATTCGCCGCAGGAGTTGTAGGTACGGTTTCCATCTATGAAAAGAATATCGTAAGGTATGCCGTTCCAGGCAAGACCGGAGTTCTCGTTGCCATAGAGAAGGTTGAAGTTTATTGTACCATAGTCTTTGTTTTTCTTGAAATTGAGAAGTCGGTATTGTGCGGTGACGAAACCGGAATTGAGTCTGACGCCTGAGTGGTCGATGAAGCCGTTGCTGCGTATGTCGGAGAAGGAAGCCAGCATAGAGAATCTTTTGCCGATAAGGCCGGTGCCGGCGCTCACGGTGTTGTGGAATGTCTTGAACGATCCGATTGCGCTGCGCACCTCCGCGAAGGGGTTAGTAGGTATGCTGCGGGTTTCGAAGTTGATGCGGGCACCGTATGATGTGCTGCCGTCTGATGTATTAGCACCGCTCTGAACGCTGACATTCTCTATGTATGTGCCCATGTCTGGAAGGTTTACCAACCATGAACCCTGTGACTCGGCGTTGTTGATTGTGACGCCGTTAAGTGTGGTGTTGATACGGGTCTGGTCAATACCGCGGATGAACATGTAGGTGGCACCAAGACCATTACCTGATTCCGATGAGGTTACAATTGACGGCATAAGTTCCAACAAGTTGTTCACACTCCCGTTACCTTGTTGAAGGCGGATTTGGGGGAGTGACATTGTGGTTACGTTTGCCGCCTGTTGTACTGTGGGTTTGGTGAACTCAATGGTCACTTCTTGCACCTTGATAGTGTCTTTTTTTTGCGCATGTAGCGTGGGCAGCGACAGCATAAGCGCCAGTGCCAGCACAGCGTTTCTGATTTTTGATACTTGATTTTTAAGCATAAACTCTTACAGTTTTGGTTTATAAATAATTGAAACAATACTGAAAGAGGGATAAGAGGACGTTGTGAATCTCCCTACGGCGGCATTATCCGCATCAGGTTCAACGGGTCTGATCTCAGCCTTAAGGCACCCCTTTCAAAACGGTGGCAAAGATACTAAATTTTTGGTGATGTAATGAATGCTTTTTCTGTCTTCTTAATAAAAACGTACGATTAATTACAGTCAATTGCAATTCCCTTCTATTTAGAATGGGTGATTGGAGGCGGGGGGACAATTTTACAATGGACAATGTAGAGACGCGCCATGGCGCGTCTCTACAGGTTATATCAATTATACCATACAACGATTAACAAAAAAAGCGTCCTGAAAAGGACGCTTTTGGAATTGTCATAATATATTGCTGATTAATTTTTTGCTTCAGCAGTCTTGGCTGATTTGTTTTTCTTGAGAGAAAGCAAGTCGAATGCCAATGGGTTGGAAACGAAGATACCGGAATAGGTACCGAATGCAATACCGAGGAACATGGCGAATACGAAGCCGCGGATTACTTCGCCACCGAAGATGAAGATCACGAGCAAGGTTACCAATGTTGTGATTGCGGTATTGAAGTTACGTCCCAAGGTGCCGTTGATAGCTGCGTTGAAGTTGTCGTAGTTGGAGCGTTTCGGGTAGAGAGAAAGGTTCTCGCGAACACGGTCGAAGATAACGACAACGTTGTTGATAGAGTAACCGATAACGGTCAGGATAGCAGCTATGAAGTTCTGGTCGATCTCCATTGTGAACGGCATGATCTTGTAAAGGAGTGAGAACATACCGATTGTAAGGAACGAATCGTGGAACAGGGCGAATACGCCGGCCATACCGAATTGCCAGTTTCTGAAACGGATGGCAATGTAGATGAAGATCAAAACCAAAGATGCAAGCACTGCCCATATAGCATTTGTCAGCAATTCGCGTGCAACTGTAGGCTGGATCTTTGATGAAGACTGGATACCACGAACATCGTTGGTAAGGTGTGTAAAGTCGTATTCAGAGAGGTCTTTCTTGTCGTAGAAGCCTTTCAAAGCATTGTAGAGCTTGTGCTCACAGAGAGCGTCGTCCTTCACGTCGTTGCTTTCGATCTTGAAGTTGGTGACGATGCGCACTTGGTTGTTGCTGCCGAAAGTCTTAACTTCAGGAGAGCCGCCGAATTCTTTGATGACAGCTTCACGAACATCCTTGGTAACCACGTCTTTGTCGAAGCGTACAACGTAGCTGCGACCGCCGGTGAAATCAACACCAGGTTGAAGTTTCAAGGTGCAGAATGAGATAATGGAGATGAGCATGAGTGCACCGGAGATGCAGTAGCATATCTTTCTGATTTTAAGGAAGTCGAAGTGAGTGTTGGTGAAAGCATTGAGGGTGAGAGAGTTGCCAACGGTAAGGTCTTTGCCTTTCTTGAGGCGGATCTCGATAATCATTCTTGATACGAGGATAGCCGTGAAGAGAGAAGACAGGATACCGATGATAAGGGTGGTTGCGAAACCTTGTATAGGACCGGAACCGAATATGTAGAGAACGATAGCTGTGATCAAGGTGGTGATGTTACCGTCGAGGATGGCGGAATAGGAGTGTTTGAAACCTTCGTCAACAGCAACGCGGATGCCCTTGCCTGCGCGGAGCTCCTCGCGCACGCGTTCATATATAATAACGTTGGCATCGACAGCCATACCCAAGGTGAGGACGATACCGGCGATACCAGGCAGTGTGAGAACTGCGCCCATAGATGCGAGCACACCTATGATGAAGAACACGTTGAGGAAGAGGGCGAGGTCGGCGATGGCACCAGCACGGCTATAGTAGAATACCATATAGAGGATTACGAGGATGAATGCGCCCAAGAATGAGAGCAAACCAGAGCGGATTGATTCCTTACCCAATGTAGGACCAACTATTTCAGATTGAACAATGTTGACACCTGCTTCAAGGTTGCCGGAGTTGAGGACGGTAGCAAGGTCCTTGGCTTCTTCAATGCTGAAGTTACCGGAGATTTCCGAGTTGCCGTTAGGTATTTCAGAGCGAACGGTCGGGGCTGAGTAAACGAACTGGTCAAGGACGATGGCGATGCAGGTGAGCTTTGAGCTGTTATTTGCAGCCTCGCGGGTTATCTTACGCCATTCGTCGGCAGCTTGGTCTTCCATAGACATGGTAACCACTACGCGGTTGTTTTGGTCAACATCCTGGCGGGCGGTGCGTACAACGCGGTTGCCGCCGATAGTCTCGGAGCTCAAGAGCGGTCCGAAACGCTCGTTCTTTCTTTTGAGAGGATAGAGAGGATATGCGTTGCCGAATTCC
Source organism: uncultured Bacteroidales bacterium (assembly GCA_934699095.1). Lineage (GTDB taxonomy): Bacteria > Bacteroidota > Bacteroidia > Bacteroidales > WCHB1-69 > F23-D06. The sequence goes on from CAKUVI010000005.1 coordinate 175,051, forward strand.
TTCTCTGGAGAGCCCCAGTAGAAGACGATGTTAGGATCACCGAGGATCTTTTGGAGTTCAGGGAGGAGTTTGTCAACAACAGGCATGTCAGCCTCTTTGAAGTAGGCAACTGCTATTCCGCCGTTGACCATTGCTGAAGCATGGGCGAGGATCGCGCCTTCGCCGATAGCTTCTTCCTCTTCGTCTTCATCCTCGTCATCGGCTGCTGCGTTTGCTGCCGCGAGGGTTGTGTCGGCGAGGGCTGCCTCAAGGGCGGTGTCCACAGGGGTTGCCGGATTCTCTTTCTTGTTCTTCAGTTGAAGTGCGAGCTGGGCATCAGCTTCGGCAAAGCGTTGTTGTATTGACTTGCCGCCAGCGAGTTCGTTGTAAACTTCCCAGAACTCGAGTTTCGCGGTGCTCTTCAAGAGGTCGGTGACACGCTCGGGCTCCTTGACGCCAGGAAGCTCGACAAGGATTCTGCCGCCCTGGAGCATCTGGAGGTTAGGCTGTGCCACGCCGAAACGATCGATACGTGTGCGCAAAATCTTGAATGTGCGGTCAACGATCTCGGCACTCTCCTTCTTGATGAATGATATTATTTGGTCGTCAGTAGCGTTTTTGATGCCGGAACGCTCACCAAAATATGTGCGCAAGTAGGCGTTGTTGAGTTTTAACGCTTTCTTCTCGGAATTGAAGTTCTTTACGAAAATGTCAACAAAATCGCCGTTCACTGTGTTTGCGAATTCGGTCTGCGCCTTCTCAAAAGCGTTTTTGAACAATTGGTCGTCGGTGTTGACAGCCAGACTCTTCACAGCGTCGGGCATGGAGATTTCCAATGTTACGTTCATACCACCCTTAAGGTCAAGACCCAAGTTCAACTCTTTGTATTTGCACTGTTTGTAAGTGTTTCCCAAATACACCACAGAATCGTTCATGTTGGTCAGATACTGGCGGGTACGAGCCTCTACTAATGAGTCAACTAAGTGCTTCTCCAGCATTACGTCACCATTAGCTGCTTTTTTAACTTCGGCGATGGCTGTGGGATCATTGGCGAACTTTTCCGCTTTGTTTTCCACTCTCCATGTTGAAAATGAGAATGACAAACAGTAGATACAAACCAAGGCGATCAGAATTGTAAAGAATAAAATCAGTCCTTTGTTTTTCATCTTTCTTTCTATTAATGTTTTGATTTATAAATATTTATAATTTTTTTCGCATAAAAATTTCAAGGTTGCAAATATACAAAAATTGTCGTATGTTTTTCATATTATAATTTTTATGTAAAATAGCCCTCTACAAGTGTCTGATATTCTTGCCTATTCGTCTCGTCCAACACCACAATGCGAAAACAAATCGACATGACATTCCATGATTTTCCAATTTTTTTCCGAATTATAATTTTCAATTTCCAATTTCCAATCCTTTTTTCACGTCTTAAAAGGCGATGACACCCCATGCTCAGCTCCCAATTCTCTTTTGTTTAAGGATGTTGACAACATTTTGAATAAAAAATATCTCGACTGTATGGATTTATTAAAAAAAAGTGTATTTTTGCAGCCTTAAATTTTAGAAGTATAATAAGAAAAAAACGATAGAGATGAAACACGAATTGATTCAGTACGTAGAAGATAATTTCATTACCACCCAGAAATTTCCGAAATTCAAGGCGGGTGATACTGTTAACGTTTCTTACAGAATCGTGGAAGGTTCAAAAGAACGTATCCAACAGTTCCAGGGTGTTGTTCTTCAAGTAAAAGGAAGCGGTGTGAACAAGACTTTCACCGTTAGAAAAATTTCCGGTGGCATTGGCGTGGAGAGAGTCTTCCCGTTCACATCACCGATGATTGCAGACCTTAAGGTTGTTAAACGCGGCGTGGTTCGCAGAGCAAGAATTTACTATCTCCGCAATTTGACAGGTAAGAAAGCCCGTATCAAAGAACGTAGAGGGTAATCATAATAAAAAGATTTTAATGGTTAATGAAAAAAGGATGGATTTTGTCCATCCTTTTTTTGTACCTTTGCAACCCGAAAAAATGTAAACTATGGCCCTAAGAGATACAATGGAATCAACTGGATCAAAGCTCTTTAAATACAGAGGTCAGATACCTGTGCTGATTTTTTTGTGCGCAATACCGATACTGTTTATATCCAATTCCGATCTATACTCCTCACTTGGCAACAATAACACACCCGTCATTTGTGCCGCCGTCATTTCTTTGCTGCTTGTCATCGCAGGACTTGCACTACGTGCCTATACGGTATGCACCACCCCAAAGGGAACCTCAGGCAGAAACACCAAAGGGCAGGTTGCCAATGTGCTGAATACTAAAGGAATATATTCTGTGGTGAGACATCCGCTCTACTTGGCCAACTATCTTATCTGGGCCGGATTGCTGATTTATACTCTCAATATCTTTGCCTTCCTGATAGTCTCTCTTGTGTATTGGATTTACTATGAGCGCATAATGATGGCTGAAGAGTCTTTCCTACGTCAAAAATTCGGCCAACAATTCGAAGACTGGTCGCTGAAAGTTCCGGCATTCATCCCGCATTTCTCCAATTTTGAGCCTGGAATGCTCCAGTTCTCTTTCAAGACATTTATCAGGCGCGAATATGCAACCCTCATGTCAACAATTGTGTCTTTCACTGTGATCGACTATCTGATTCAATACTTGATTCAAAGACCGAACTTTTCCTTTACACCTCGCATATCGTTTTGGGTGACAGTTGTTTACACTTGCTTCGCGTTGATTGTCAAGATTATTAAACATAAAACACATCTTCTTGATGCAGATTCAAGCAGAGATTAATCAAAACATAAATTTTTACTATTATGGATATTACACACATCGAACATTTAGGTATCGCAGTGAAAAGTTTAGAAACAGCCATCCCTTATTATGAGAACATCCTCGGGATGAAGTGTTACAACATCGAAGAGGTCGCAGACCAAAAGGTCAAGACAGCTTTTTTCAAGGTAGGGCAGACTAAGATAGAGCTTTTGGAGCCAACTTCACCTGAAAGTACTATTGCAAAATTTATAGAGAACCGTGGCGAAGGCATCCACCACATCGCATTTGCAGTGCCCGATACAAACGCTGCTCTCCGCGAACTTGAGTCCAAAGAGGTGCGCCTCATCGACAAGGCCGCACGTCCGGGAGCCGAGAACCTCATGATCGGATTTGCCCATCCAAAAGCAACTGGCGGCGTTCTTACTGAGTTCTGCTGCCCCAAAGGTGAATAATCTTATATAGCTAATATGTTGAAAGATAAGAATTTCTGGCGTATTCACCTTAAATGGGGAATCATCCTCGGATGTATGCTGATTGCCATGGAGGTGCTGAAGATGTTCGCCCGTAAGGTTGACTATCAGGCGAGCCAACTTCTTGATATCGCCATGATTATCGGCTTTATACTTGTGCTCTTCTATGGCGTTCGCGAGTTCAAGGATTACTATCCGCAAAGACTTTCGTTTGCAAAGGCTTTCCTCTCCACTGTGGTGATGTCTTTGATAGGCACTGTGGTGATATTTGGCTACGACAACCTCCACTATTCGGTGTTTGAGAAGGATGGGTTGCAACAAAAATATAACGTTGCCCTTGAAAAATACAGACAAAACCTTGCAAAAGACACTATCACCGCCGAGGAGATGCGACTGTTCTGCGATTCAGCCAACAGTATCATCGACTCACAGAAGGAAATTCTACTGTCACAACTCGCGCCCGACGACTCTATAGCACCCGAGATCGAAAGCGGAATTCTTATCTTTCGGCAATATTATACCAACAAAATAATCTCTAAACCGGAAAACGACAAGGAAAATTACAAACTTGGAGAATTTTTGCCTTATGCACGCAGGGTTTTGATGGAAACTCTCGTGAGCTACACCGAACAGAATCAGACTAAACCATCTACAAGCTCAATACAGACCATCATCCAAAACTCAAACAAGGCTATAGAAAATGTCAATCCTCTGGATATCAGGTTTCTAAACACCAAAAACAAGGTCCCGAGATATGACAAAAACGGACAATACGCCCTTGTGAGTGCATTTATTTATCTTCTTTACGGCATGTTTTTCGGGATTTTTGTGGCAATGTTCCACTATCGGTCGAAAAATCCTATCGAGCCGATCCCTGAAGACGAGTTAGTGGAAGAAGAACAGGAAAATATTGACGAACAATAATTTGCAAATTATGGATATTTCAGTAATAGTACCATTGTTGAATGAGGCTGAATCACTGCCGGAACTCACATCCTGGATTGAAAGGGTTATGTCGGAACATGGCTTTTCATACGAGATTTTGATGGTTGACGATGGTTCCACCGACGGCTCTTGGAATGTGATTCAAGACTTGCACAAGTCAAATCCGGCGGTAAAGGGCATAAAATTCCGTCGGAACTACGGAAAATCAGCTGCCTTGAATACCGCTTTCGAAGCTTGTGAGGGTGACGTTGTGATTACCATGGATGCCGATTTACAGGACAGCCCCGACGAGATTCCAGAACTCTACCGTATGATCAGAGAAGATGGTTATGACCTTGTGTCAGGATGGAAAAAGGTGCGCTACGACTCCAAAATTGCAAAAAACATCCCTTCCAAGTTCTTCAATTGGACAACACGGAAAATGTCAGGCATAAAGCTGCACGATTTCAACTGTGGGCTCAAAGCTTACAAAAAGGATGTTGTGAAATCAATTGAGGTTTATAGCGAGATGCACCGATATATACCTGTGATTGCAAAATGGGCAGGATTCAGCAATATTGGTGAAAAAGTTGTGATACATCAGAAAAGAAAACACGGTGTGTCAAAATTCGGCTGGAACAGGTTTATTAACGGTTATTTGGACCTGTTGACTGTAAGTTTTATGTCGAAATTTGGCAAAAAGCCTATGCATTTCTTCGGCACCCTGGGAACACTATCTTTTCTTATCGGTATTGTGATAACAATTGTTCTCATTGCCCAGAAATTCCACAATTTGGCCAATCATGTAGTCGGATTCAGACAGGTTACCGACCAACCGCTGTTTTATCTCGCACTGCTCGCCATGATTTTCGGTCTGATGCTTTTCTTAGCCGGATTTTTGGCGGAGTTGATAGCACGAAACGGCTCCGACAGAAACAAATATCTGATTTCTGACAGGATAAAATAGGTCGAAATACCCTTTTTTAATATGAAAGTTCTGAAATTTACCATCTTAGCGGTTTTTGTGACTATTTTTTTCATTGCGGAATCGCAGACTGTTCCTGACTGTGGTTCTGTCAGCGATGTGGATGGCAATGTTTACAGCACCATTGTGATAGGCGGTAAATGCTGGATGCGCGAAAATCTTCGCACAACGCATTATTCCGATGGCAAGAATGTTCTCCCCAATCCGCAAATTCCTAATGGCAATAATTCTGAAACTCTGCGTTTCGGACTTTTATATACTTGGTTTTCAGTGCTAAATGGATCAGAGCCCACAGAAGAGACTGACGGCAGGGTGCAGGGCGTTTGTCCAGACGGATGGCATGTTCCGTCAAATTTCGAATGGATGAATTTGGAGGACGTTGTGGGTTATAAGGACTATCTGCGCTGCGGTGAAGATGTGAATAATGTTGCAAAGGCCCTTTGCGCAGAAGAGGAATGGCAGTCTGAGACAGACAACGCCGCCGAGTGTTCTGTCGCTCAGGATGTGAAAACCAACAATGCAACCGGATTTTCAGTGCTTCCTGCCGGAAACTTCTGGAATGGCCAGTATGCTGGCTTTGGCACTGAGGCTGGCTTCTGGACCTGCTCAAACGGCAGTGAGGAGACATCACCGATACATTTTTTCTACAGTCAAAGTGCAAAGGTAGAGATTAATTGCACTCCTAAGGATGCCTTCTATTCCGTCAGATGTGTGAAAAATGATTAACGGCTCCCATTGATGGAACATCTGTGGCAGCCGATTAGTTTGTCGTAGGATGTTCCCTCTTCCCTGAAATATACGTAGATTGTGTAAATATTGTTCGTTTGGTAGTGCGAGCCTTCTATGTATGTGGCATCTATTAAGTTAGATCCATAGGGCACAAGTACATATTGATAGTTGTAAGCACCCTGTTTCAACAGAATATCCGTCTCCCAAAATTGAAATTCTTTGTTGTATCGCAATTTGGCTTCATCTTTGATTTGCCAGTCGGTGAGTTCTCCAAAAACATAGACGTTGCCATCAGTGAAGTCGAAGTTACTCTTAAGAGTGAAGTGGGTAAATACGTAATCTTCTGAATTTCTGTTGTTTAAGTCTCTATTGTGGAAATATCTTGCCCCATTCATATTGCCGCGGCTCTCGTAAGGTGCAAATGGTCGCGCGTCGTCCTGAAGGACGTATGCGTGGTTATGCCTGTTTACGTAGGATATTCCAACGATGTGGTCGGCATTTGAACGGAGGGTGGTGAGGTCAAAAGTACGGAATTCGCTGCCGCCCTTGAACATGTTGCGGCCGTCGCGGTGATTGAACGACAGCTCCATCGGATTGCCCGAAAGATAGGTGAGCCCAACCTTTGCGTTGTCCCATCTGCCGTTCTGCTGGATTGTGGCGTGCAAGGTGAGCTGGGGATTCCTGATTTGATAACTCCCCGGATACACCACAAAATCAACCTCCTGGCTGGTGAATCTCTCGTTCACATCTGTTGCAGCATGTACTTCAGCTGAAATATTGGCCATCGTGGGTTCCAAAACCATGAATCGCTGGGTCAAAATAGGGTTGTCAGGAGTGTCATCATATACAAATAATATGTAATTGCCTGATTTTGAAAATGATATGTTGCTGTTTGGGAAAACTGCCTGATAGTGCATGTATGGCTCAATTGTGTTGAAAGAGTGCTCGTAGTCGGTGATTTCGTCCTCAGTGAAACCGTTGATGTATTCTATCTGGTTCAGTTCAGAGGGGCGCCAGTCATGAGTGCAGTGGATGAAGGTGTATTTCAAATAGCGAGGCTCCAAACTCAGGTCGTCGAAGTCCAAAATAAATGTGCAATCGCCAAGTATCCCCACCGGATTCAGCGTGTAGTCGCCTGTGTTTTTTAGGCTTACACTCTGTATATCATCCGAATAGGTTTTGTTAATTAGCTGAATATCAGTGTTTTCAAACTGCGCATAGAGCAAATTGCCGATGCATGTGAATGCCAATATTATCCAAAGATGTCTCATGTTCTTGTCTTTCTGAAAAACTTTGCAAATATAAATTTTTAATGATTTTAACGTATCATATCTAAAAATGCTAATTTTGCACGTTTTATTGTTTTTGATATGAAAAGTTTGAAATTATTTTTTGCTATCATGTTTTTGATGCTTTCGTTCAACGTTGTGGAAGCTCAAGGGAATCATAATTACGGACGTCCTGAAATGACATCAGTCATTGTATCTTCTGATTTTGAATCGTTCTGGCTTTTCATAGACGATGTTCAACAGAACACGCAGTCGGTGCGCTCCATTAAAGTTGAGTTTATTCCAACTGGCGAGCACTATCTTCGTGTTGAGATGGATAACAGAGACCATGTGACAATAGGACAGTATATTATGTTGTCACGGAATAATAACTATTATTGGGTTGATAATCAGAGAAATATGTATGGCATCTCGTTAGGGCGCGGCACAGCACGTACTGATGCGGTTGTCCGTTTTGCATCAGTACAACACAATCCGAACTATCCTTCTGCCAATCAGCCCGCAAACCAAATCAATCCTACAATCCAATTTCCACCCTCAACCCAAGTGGATGTAGTATTGGAGCCGGCACAGGTGAATATGAACGACGCAGCCTTCAGTCAAGCTCTGAGTGTTATTGAAAAACAGTCATTCGAATCCAATAAGCTCACCACCGCAAAGCAAGTTGTTGCAAACAACCTTCTTTCCGTAGAGCAAATCATGAAAATCTGCAAATTATTCACTTTCGAAAATACAAAGCTCGATTTCGCTAAGAGTGCTTATGACCATTGTATCGACAAGGAACGCTATTATTTGATGAATGATGTTTTAGAGTACAGCTCAAGTAAAGACGAGCTGGATCGTTTTATATCCAGCCAGAGGTAGTCATATTTTAAGTAAAATCTGAGCTTTTATTTCCGTTTTGTGCGGTTTTTCTATCATGTTCAGTCCGCTGCCAGCAGTGTTTTTGTTGATATAGCGAACTCTGCCTGCGCGCAACCAGAAGCTCAGCTTCCACACCTTGTATCTCACTATCAGGTACCATCTTGCACCTTGGTAGTAGTATGATCCTATGTTGAATGCGTAGTAAAGGTCGTTTTCGTATGCGTATAGCCTTTCATCGTATGTGTCGGTGTCGAAATAAGCGGCTCGGAGGTTCAGACTGAATCTGTCATCATATAGAGTCAATGCGGCGTCCTGATAGATCAAAAAGCCTGTTTTCAACCTCTCATTTTCGGTTTTGTTCAGTGCAATGCTGGCTTCGGTTTTGAGTTTCAGGTGTTTAGATGGGGAACTTCGCCATTGCAGTCGTGCCCTATGTTCATTTTTTTGAAGTATAGAGTGCATATAGAGATCGTCGGTGCTGTTTTTTTGCCGGTTTTTATATCTGTAAGTTATTGAAAACAAGTTGTTTCTGTTTATATTGCAAAAGATGGAGAAACCGAAATCAAGATTCCTGCTCGGTGCGTCGCATCGGTAGCTAAGCCAGGAGGTTGTGAAGTAGTCGGCATAGACATTGGCTTCCAGTTTGCGTGAGAGCACCATGCTGGCTGCGAGGTACAGGCCCGTTTCGCCGCATCCCAGCGAGAGAGCTCTGAAAGGGCTTGCAGCAACCGGCTTGTAGTTCTTGGGATAGTGCCTGAATGTCACATTGAGTTTGAGGTCAGGGGCGAGGTTGAGGAGAGCCGATTGCAGTATTGCGATCCTTCCTTTGTGGTCGGCGGCCACTTCTCCGAACAGCAACTGTTTGCCGGCTGTCAGCGAATAGTCGAGGCTGCCCGTAAACGAGTCGGGGTGGGTGAGGGCGTGCCATTTGACGTTTTTTGACGTGCTGTCGCCGATGGTGCCGTAACCTCCAAGCTGGCCTCCGATTCTGAGCCTTTTGCCAGTGTATTTCACAGACAGGCCAAATCCGGAGTTTTTGCTGTTCGTGATGTCGCCGGCATACAGCGTGCCGTTGATTTTTGAGGTGCCTATTGTGAAGCCCGCACCTCGGAACACGTTTCCCTCGTTGGTTATGGCAACGGGGCGCAGACCGTCGGCGAAGCGGCGCAACCCGTCCGCGCCGCCGCCCTTCCCCGACAACAACGATGTGCCAAATGCAAGACCCTGCCCGAAATTGACCCGGAAGTCGCCCACCACCACCCGTTTTAACATCCCGAAGTTGTTGAGATGGAAAGACCCCGAATAGTGGTCGAAGCCATATCGTTGCTCTCCACGGAAGAAACAATCCCCCGGCTCTTTGCCGCCAGCTATCTTGAACCCGAACTTGTCACTGTTACGATACTCATATCTGAACACTATGTGCTGCGGAGATCCTGAATAGTGCGACCTTCGCGAGGTGTCGTATCCTACTTGCTTCTCAAGAATCTGTCCATATCTGAACCAGAATGTGTTACGGCTGGATGTCAACACTTCCTTGAACGATCTTCGTGCTTTGGGCGGCGGTTCAATCTTCGTCAATTTAGCAAGTCTCCTCATGTCAGAATCGTCAAAACCCTCTATTGCTGGTATCTCGTAGATGCTGTATATTTCACCATATTCCTCAATGTAAAGCTGTAGCTGATAATACTGAAAGTCTGTGAGTTTCAGTATTTTAACTGCATCTTCATAACTGAGATTGTTTAGATTGGGTCGCCCGGACTCCCTTTCGCAAAGTCTTTCGATGAGATCTTCAGAGATTATTTCCATATCTCCTTCACCTAAATCAAGCTCTATCGCATCATCAATAAGATTCTCTATGACCGAGAATGTGTCGATTTGCGCATATCCCGTTGAATAGGCGAAAATTATGATGTGAATCAGCAGGATTGAGTACGATGTTGTGTTATTATTCATCAAAAATCGAGGTTTTATAGTTGTTGAAAGAATATAATGCATCAAGATGCGGTGAAAACGAAAGACGGTAGTGCCAGGCAACCCCTACGGAGAATGTGATACACCTGACGACGAATCCGAAGTCGAGACCCACTTGATAATTTGAACATTCCAGATTGGTCAGAATCTTTTTGGTTGGCTGAAAACAAATGCCCCCTTTGATAATCCAATTTCCGGGTAAATATTTTTGAATCAGGATGTTTGCTGTTAGTTTTTGAGAAAACTGATACATTGTGCCGACGGTGAAAACAATCGGGATCGGCTGCTTTGACACAAGTCCGTAGTTCAACATGAAGGGATTGTACACATTGGCCGAGAGTTGTAGTTTCCTGTTTATTCTGTAAAGGAAACCAACATCCAAACAGAACGAGTGCCTCGAAGGATAGTGCCGCGCATGTTCCAAAATGTAGAAAATCCTGAAAGACATGGCAAAACTCTTGCCAAAAGAACGCCCGTAGCCAGAACATAAGTCGAATCTCCCGTAAGCACCTGAACCATAGTGTCTTATCGAAAATGGAAGTATGTTTCTGCCTACAAGGTAGCACCCTTTGACCTCTGCCTCCGATAACTCCTTGAAGAAAAACTTGTTTTCAAGCGAACAGCCGATGAATGAACCTGAAAGTCCGCCTAATGCCGGCAGATTGTTGAAGTTCTTGTAGGCAACAAGCCTGATCACATCATCCTGAGCACTCGACTGTGTGAATGCTGTAGTAGATAAAGCAATAGATATCAATACTTTAAGGATATTGTTCGTTTTCATTATGTTTCTTTTTTGTTTTCAATGCAAAGATACGCCAACACAAAGGCCTTGTCAAGTTAATAATTGTTAAAAATTTATTTCCTCAAGCAGCGATATTTTTTAGTATTTTTGCACTTTTGTAAAAATGAAAGAAAAAACAACAGTATATGGAATATAATTTCAGAGAAATAGAGAAGAAATGGCATGAAAAGTGGAATGAAGGGAAGATTTACAAAGCCGAGATTGACAAAGACAAACCTAAATTTTACGTGTTGGACATGTTCCCCTATCCATCAGGGGCAGGATTGCACGTCGGGCATCCATTAGGATATATAGCATCAGACATATATGCTCGCTACAAGCGTCAGAAGGGCTTCAACGTGCTCCATCCTATGGGCTATGATGCTTTCGGACTTCCCGCAGAGCAGTATGCTATCCAAACCGGCCAGCACCCTGCGATAACCACTGACAAAAATGTCAACCGTTATCGCGAGCAGCTCGACAAGATTGGATTCTCATTCGATTGGGACAGATCGTTCAAGACTTGTGATCCTGACTACTACAAATGGACACAATGGACTTTCATTCAGTTGTTTAACTCATATTATTGCTATCAGGCCGACCAAGCAAGACCGATATCTGAGTTGGTGGAGGCATTTGCTGCAAACGGAACGGAAGGTTTGCAGGTGGCCCACACAAAGCCAATGGAGTTCACTGCCGAGGAATGGAATGCGGCATCGGAGAAGGAGCAGCAGGAGATTCTGATGAACTATCGTTTGGCCTATTTGGCTGATACTTGGGTAAACTGGTGCCCTCAGTTGGGAACAGTTCTTGCAAACGATGAGGTTGTGAACGGACTTTCGGTTCGCGGTGGCTATCCTGTTGAGCGTAAACTTATGAAACAGTGGATTTTGCGCGTGTCCGCTTACGCCGAACGTCTGCTTAAAGGATTGGAAACTGTGGAGTGGTCTGATTCTTTGAAAGAGATCCAGCGCAACTGGATCGGCAGAAGCGAGGGCGCTTTTATCCAGTTTGAAATCGAGAATCAGAAAGAGACTTTGGATATCTTCACAACTCGTCCCGACACCATATTCGGAGTGTCGTTTATGGTTTTGTGTCCTGAACACGAGCAAATTGCACAGCTCACAACTCCAGAACAGAAGGCCGAGGTTGACGAATATGTTGCGTGGGCGCGCAACCGTTCAGAAACTGAACGCCAGAGCGAGGTCAGGACTGTGACAGGCGTGTTCACAGGTTCTTATGCGATCAATCCATTCAATGGAGAGAAAATTCCGATATGGATCTCCGCATATGTGCTTCAAGGCTACGGCACCGGAGCCATCATGGCAGTGCCTGCTCACGACTCACGCGACTACGCATTTGCAAAACATTTCAAACTGCCCATCCGTGAGGTTATTGCCGGAGGCGACATCGAAAAGGAGGCCTTCGAGACAAAAGACGGCGTATGCGTGAATTCAGACTTTATTACAGGCAAAACAGTGAAAGAAGCTGGCAAGATGATAATTGAAAGGGTTAAAGAACTCGGTATCGGCTACGGAACAGTCAATTACCGCCTGCGCGATGCCATCTTCAGCCGCCAACGCTATTGGGGCGAACCATTCCCAATATACTATAAAGACGGGATGCCATACACGGTTCCTGAATCTGAACTGCCTGTGACCTTGCCTGATATAGACAACTTCCTGCCAACCGAGACAGGCGAGCCACCATTGGCACGTGCGAAGGATTGGACATACAACGGATATCAGCGGGAGTATAGCACAATGCCAGGATTCGCCGGCTCCAGCGCATATTACCTGAGATACATGGACCCGAAAAACGACTCTGCATTGGTGTCGAAAGAGGCTGATGAATATTGGCAACAGGTTGACCTGTATGTCGGCGGTGCGGAACATGGAACAGGACACCTTATCTATTCAAGATTCTGGGATAAATTCCTCTACGATATCAAGGTGAGCTGCAAGGACGAACCTTTCCAGAAACTTATAAACCAAGGCATGATTCAGGGAAGATCTAATTTTGTCTATAGAATTGTCGGTACAAACAAGTTCGTGTCGCTTAATCTTAAAAAAGACTACGAAACCACTCCTATACATGTCGATGTGAATATCGTTCATAATGATGTTCTCGATATTGAGGCTTTTAAGAATTGGATGCCCGATTTCAAAGATGCTGAATTCATCCTTGAAAACGGCCAATATATCTGTGGCTGGGAGGTTGAAAAGATGTCGAAATCAAAATATAACGTGCAGAATCCTGACGACCTTGTCGAAAAGTACGGTGCCGACACGCTTCGTATGTACGAGATGTTCCTCGGACCTGTGGAGATGGCTAAGCCGTGGGATACCAACGGAATCGAGGGTGTGTCTCGTTTTATCCGTAAATTCTGGAAACTCTACTTCGACAACGAGGGCAATTTCAATGTCTCTGACGAAGAACCCACGAAAGCCGAACTTAAAATCCTGCACAAGACCATCAAGAAGATCGAGGACGACAACGAGCGCTTCTCCTTCAATACGGCTGTCAGTGCTTTCATGATATGTGTCAACGAGTTGCAGGATGCCAAGTGCAACAAGCGCGCCGTTCTCGAACCGCTCTGCATCTTGATGTCGGCATATGCACCGCACATTGCTGAAGAACTTTGGGAACTCCTCGGCCATGACAAGACAATCACCGTGGCTGAGTTTCCGTCATACAATGAAAAGTATCTTCAGGATGACGAGTATCTGTATCCAGTGTCGTTCAACGGAAAGATGCGCCTTAAGATGTCTTTCCCGGCAGAATACACCGCCAAGGAGATAGAACCTGCAGTGTTGGCAAGTGCTGATGTGCAGAAATGGCTGGACGGCAAGACACCCAAAAAGGTCATTATCGTTCCGAAAAAGATTGTGAACATTGTGTTCTAAAAAGACTGTTAAAGATGAAACAGAAGGATTTCGTCTTTAATCTTTGTCTGCTTATCTTCCTGAACCTCTTAGTCAAGCCGTTTTGGATACTTGGCATCGACATCGGGGTTCAGAACAGGGTGGGGGCGGATGTTTACGGCCTCTACTTCTCCATACTCAGTTTCACGATGCTCTTCAATATGGTGCTCGACATGGGCACCACCAATTACAACAACCGTAACATAGCCCGCCATTCCGAGCGGTTAGACGACCAGTTTTCGGGATTTGTTGTGTTGCGGATGCTATTGGGATTTGCGTATTTTGCGGTCGTTTTTGTGGCTGCCCTCATTATCGGCTACACCGGTGAACACCTCAAACTGCTGTTCTGGATTGCCCTGAACCAGTTTCTAAACGCTTTCCTGCTTTATGTGCGCTCCAACATATCGGCCCTGATGATGTTCAAGACAGACAGTGTGATCTCCGTCTTGGACAAACTCCTCATGATTTTGTTCTGCGGAATGTTGTTATGGGGAAATATTACCGACTCGCAGTTCAGGATCGAGTGGTTTATATGGTGCCAGACGGTGGCGTATCTGCTCACCATCATGGTGGCATCCGTAATTGTTTTGCGCAAGGCCCCGTTCAAGAGGTTGAATTTCAGTTTTTCATTTGCATGGCAGATTATCAAGAAGAGTTTTCCGTATGCGTTGATCACGCTCTTGATGGTTTCGTATTACAGGATAGACTCTGTCATGTTGGAGAGAATGCTTCCGGAGAATATTGCAGTGACACAGTCGGGGATATACGCATCGGCGTTCCGTATCATGGATGCTTTGGCTATTGTGGCGTATCTTTTTTCGGTGATTTTGCTTCCTTTGTTCTCCAAGATGCTCAAAAACAGGGAGAATGTCGTGCCGATTGTGCACACATCGTTTGCGCTGATGGCTGTCTTCTCTATTTCAGCCGCCGCCATTTTGTTTGCCTACCGCACACCGGTCATGCAGACCCTCTACACCGACCATGTGAGTGAAAGCATACAGGTTTTCGGGTTGATTATTTTCGGACTGATACCGCTCTCCTTTACTTATATTTTCGGCACTTTGCTTACCGCCAATGGCAATTTGAAGGAGATGAACATCATATCTGCGATGGGCATAGTGGTGAATGTGGCGGTGAATCTGGTTCTGATACCGCGGATGGGGGCGCGCGGCTCGGCGATCGCGAGTCTGAGCACGCAGATTTTTATCTCGCTGATGCAATTTTTCTCCGCTGTCAAGATTCTGGACATTCCGCTTCGCGAGATACCTATAGCAAGGACTGTGGTCTTTTTTGCCCTTGTCATTTCAATATCATATATGTTGTCATATCTTATGCCCTCTCATGTTGTGGTAGCCATCCTGTTGTCGGGTGTTGCAGCCATAGTTGTGGGATTCCTCACGAAACTCATCGACTTGCGCACCGCCGTAGATATGGTGAAGGGTGTGGGGCGTAAAAATTGAAAATTGAAATAGGGAATTCACAACGATGGACGATTAATTGCAAGCGCCCCTCGCGGATGCCCCATTCTGTGTGATACGGCGCTATGTAGAGACGTGCCATGGCGCGTCTCCACAGGTTGCACAAAACCTGCGATTTTGCTAACCGAATGATATCTATAAGGAGTAATCCTAATCTCAGGGACGCGGTTGCCTCCATATATGTTAAATTAACATTTATTAACACTTTTATTTCTTTAAAAATCAGATATTTAAACAGAAAAATTAAGATTTTTTGACCGAGTTAACAATGCTTTTTGTATCTTTGCCGCCGTTTTTTATTTAGTATTTTGAAATTAATATTTAGTATTTGAGAATTGATAAAATAATTATACCTATGAAGAAAGTTTTACTATTATTAATGATTACGTGCATTTCGTGCCCGATGCTCTTTGCACAGCTCGGCGTGGGCCAACAAATGCAAAACAACGACTTCGAGAGTTGGACAACGGAAGGTGGTTCCAATTATCACGTTCCAACTTATTGGCATTCCATTTGCACAGCTACTGGAAGTGGGGCTTCTTATGCAAGTGATGAAGGATTTGTTAGTAGCAGTACCGATGTTCGTCCTGGTAGTTCTGGCAATAAAAGTGTTAAATTAAAAGCTGTAAAAAAAACTGTTTTGTTTATATCTAAACTAGCTAATGGCAGTTTAACTTCGGGTCGTTTTAATGCTATAGCATCTACGAATGTTTCTGTAACAGGCAACTGTACATACACCAGTAATGTGTCGGGCTATAATCAAGTTTTGACAGCCTACCCGGATTCTGTTTACATTTGGGTTAGTTCTCACAATAATTCAACAAGTTCACAGTCCCATATAAGTATTAAAGTTCATGGAGGCGGAGTAGCAAGTAATAATGTTATTTATCAAGACCCCGACCCATCTGGCACAGGCTCCAGTGCGAGTGCTGGAGGAATGAATGCCGACCAAAACCAGGCAAAACAAGTTGCATATGCTCAACATGATTTTAACACTAATGGCGCATGGGTGCAGAAAAAAATACCGTTCGTATACACAAATAATAGTGCAACTCCAGCATACATATTAGCTACTTTTTCAACAAACGTGGAACCAGGAGGTGGTAAAGAAGGCGATTATCTATTAATCGACGATGTCGTCCTCATCTATAACACCCGTTTGGCGTCGTTGAAGGTGAACGGTGCGGATTTGGCAGGGTTCAACCCAGATGTCACCACTTATACATATCCTACTCCTGTTGTGTGCGGTGCGGCTTTTCCAACAGTTACAGCAACCGCAAAGTCGGCGCACGCCACCGCAACCATATCACACCAGCCTACAATAGCTGAGCCTTACACTACAATCAAAGTGACCCACCTCAATCAGGAAAACGATGAGGACGTCACAAAATATTATACTATCAATTATACTTTGCAAGGTCCCACCATCACTTTTTTGAACAGCAGTGACAACACTTACACTGCGTGTGAGGGTGATGAGATCACCGTTACGGCTGCCGGTGCGTCGAGCTACACATGGAGCAACGGTTTGGGCAGCGGCGCAACGGTGCACCCGACCACAAGCGGCAACTACACGGTGACCGGCACTGATGCCAACGGCTGTCAGGGCACTGCCATCGCATACGTCAACATCAACCCCGCCCCCGACTTCCAGATCAACGGCACCACCGCCATCTGCTCGGGCGCTTCCACAACACTCACCGCCTCCAACAACGCACTCTCATACAGCTGGTCAACAGGCGGCAACACCACATCCATTACCGTTAACGCTGCCGGCACCTACACAGTGACCGGAACCAACAACAACGGCTGCTCTGCCGAAAAGTCGGTAGTTGTTACAGCCAACGAGGCACCAACAGTGACCATCAGCGGCAACAACTTCATCTGCGGCAGCACGCCCACAACCCTCACCGCATCGAGCAACCTGCCGAATACAACATTTGTCTGGAACAACGACACACAAGGCGCAACCTTGGATATCAATGCCGGCGGCCCGTACAGCGTTACCGGAACCTCTGAGAACGGATGTACAGCAACGGCCAATATCAACGTTACGGCCAAGGAGCAGCCCACCGTGTCGATCAGCGGCAAGTCGCAGATCTGCTCTGACGAGACGGTGACCCTCACCGCATCGAGCAACCTGCCGAATACAACCTTCACCTGGAACAACGGCACACAAGGCGCAACATTGGAGATAAACGCAGGCGGCACCTACACCGTAGAGGCCAACCATGACGGTTGTACCAACACCGCGACACACACTGTTGTGACATCACAGATACCTGACGCACCGCAAGCCGCCGATGCATCGCGCTGCGGTACAGGCGAGATCGCCCTCAGCGTCACCCCAGTGGAGGGCATGACCTACAACTGGTACGCATCAGCCAACTCACAGAACGTGCTCTCAACAGAAGCAACATACACACCATCAGTGAACATCACCACTACATACTACGTAAGTGCCCAAAATGCTGACGGTTGCCAATCAGAACGCACAGCAGTAACCGCCACTGTGATCGCACTTCCAGCTGCCCCAACAGTTTCTAACACAAATGTTTGCGGCGAAAGCGATGTAACTCTCAGCGCAACATCCGCATTCACGATGAAATGGTTCTCAGACGAGCAGGGCAACAGTGAGATAGAGAGCACCCAACATGTGGAAAGCACCACCACTTATTATGTTGCCGCCATCGACGGAACCTGCCGAAGCGCGCTCGTGCCAATGACATTGACTGTAAATCCTGTTCCAGCAACACCTGCTGTGCAGACCCCAGAACCCATCTGCTCAAACGACAACGTGAACGTCACCCTGACTGCCGCACCTGGCAACGGCGGCGACATTGTGAGATGGTATCAGCAGGACGCAACCTCTTACACCGCCCAGGGTAATACCTATCAGGCCAAGAATATAGCTTCATCTACAACATATTATGCAACAACATTCAACAACACCACGCATTGCGAAAGTGAAAAGATTGCCGTTGAGGTTGTTAAAAATTCAATTCCGGATGCTCCGACAGTGGCTTGCGAACCGCTCTGCGGCGAAGGTACCGCAATGATGACGGGCACCGCATCCAACAGCATCCGTTGGTACTCTTCAAACGATGAACTGCTTCACACAGGCAACAGCTATTCACAAGCTGTCACCGCTACAACATCGTTCAAGGCGTCTTCATACAATGAAACAACAGGCTGTGAGAGCGAGAAAGTGAACGTTACAGCTTTTGTCTATCCTACATACAACAACACAGACACAAAGACAGCTTGCGGTGAATATACATGGAACGGAACTACGTACACTGAAAGTGGTACTTATACCAAGACTCTGACCAGTGTTAACGGCTGCGACAGCATTGTAACACTCAACCTCACCATCAACAACGGTTTCAACATAACGAAAGACACAACCGTATGCGACCAGTTTGTATGGCAAGGCGAAACATATACTACATCACAATCAGTAACTAAGAATCTGACGAGCACATCTGGCTGCGACAGTGTCGTTACATATAACGTGACGGTCAACAAGTCATCACAATCTGCACAAACACTCACATTGTGTGCAAACCAGCTGCCTTACAGCTACGCTGGTCAGACTATTGAATCTGCCGGTACAAAGACCATAACTTTGGAGAACACAGCAGGTTGCGACAGCGTGATAACCCTCACAGTGGTTGTTAACCCACAGCCGGCGGCGCCTTCATTGACAACAGCCAATACAAAGCGCTGCGGTCCCGGCCCGATGACAATAAACGTGGCAGCCGGAACCAATGGCAACGCCTGCCGCTGGTATGATTCACAAGACAGCGAAACCCCGTTCCAGACCGGCAACAGCTATCAGAAGAATTTTGAAGAGAGCACCACTTATTATGTTTCAAGCTATAATACCAATACAGGATGCGAAAGCGATCGCATAGAGATTGCCGTGGAAATCAACCCGGTTCCTGAAGCACCTCAAGTTGCCAATGTTGAGCGTTGCGGTGCCGGTGAGGTGACCTTGAGCGCAACATTCGGCGCCGATGCCACCACTTGCCGCTGGTATCAGAACAACACAACCCAGACAGCTCTCTCTGAAGGTGCTGAATATACAAGAAACGTGGTCAACACATCAACTTATTATGTCGAGAGCTACAACGCCACCACCGGATGTAAGAGCTCACGCATCGCGGCAATCGCAACGGTGAACCCGGTTCCTGCAGCTCCGCAGGTGACCGCTCAATCCAATTGCGGCACTTTGGAGGCTGACCTTTCAGACTTCGTGACTTCAAATGCAACAGCTCTACGCTGGTATGATGAAAACGAAGAACTCATTAACGACCAAAAATCTTATAATACAACCGTAGAGACTACAACATCATACTTGGTAAGCGGTTACGAACCACAAACCAACTGTGAAGGACCGAAAGCCACTCTTACCATAACCATCAATCCGGTGTATCAACCGCAAGTCATTCGTGACACAATCTGTCAGTATGCACAGTATAGCAATTATGGTATAGACCAGACTATGGATGAAGTTGGCGAGAAGACCTTCGTGATAAACGAAAGCTCGCAAAACGGCTGCGACAGTCTTGTGACCTTGGCTGTATATGTTAAACCTCAGGCAACAAAGACAATCGCAGAAACCGCTTGTGATAATTTTGTTTGGAATAATCAAACTTATTCAGAATCAGGTGTTTACACTCAAACATTTGTATCTGCTAACGGTTGTGACAGCATTGTGACCTTGAATTTGACAATCAACAACAGCGTTGCCACCGAAGAGACAAAGCAAGCCTGCGGCAGTTACACATGGAACGAGGAGACATACACTCAATCAGGAGATTATCAAAAGGTGTTCACCGCAAAGAACGGCTGTGACAGTGTTGTTACATTACATCTTACAATAAATCAGCCGGCAGCATCTGTGAAGGATGTTGTAATCTGCGAGAACGACCTTCCTTACGTTTACAACGGAACCACATTTGATGAAACCACAGCAGATTTCACAACACAGGATTTCGTTTTGGAAACCGTGAATGGTTGCGACAGCGTGGTGACACTTAACCTCACAATCAATCGCAACAGCGTGGTTGAATTCAGCGATGAGGTGTGCGCCGGCAGTGCATACAGCAACCACGGTTTCGACACACTGATAGCGAATGCAGGCACATACACTCTTGTTCACAGCAACAAGAACATGTACGGCTGCGACAGCACCACGACCCTCACACTGAAGGTCAACCCGGTATATGAGACCCAGGTTAATGCTGCAATCTGCTTCAATGGAACTTACGATTTCTTCGGACAGAATATTACAACAGCTGGTGACTACCAGCATACATTGCAGTCTGTAAGCGGTTGTGACAGCGTCATCAATTTGCATTTGACCGTATATTCTGAGAAGCGCGACACCATCAGCGCCGACATCTGCAAGGGCGAGAGCTACACCGAGCAGGGCTTCAACGTTACAAATGCAGAGGAGAGCGGCTATTATTCAATAATCAGCGAAGACGTTAACGGCTGCGACAGCACCACAGTGCTTCGTCTCAACGTTCACGAGCCGGCAGTTACCGAGCTTACCGCAACGTTGTGCGAAGGCGCAAGCTACACGGAGAACGGCTTTGCCGTGACAGGCTCTGAAGTGGGAACGTTCGAATACACTCAGGACAACCTCAAGACAGTATGGGGCTGCGACAGTACGGTAATCCTCACAGTAACAGTAAATCCAGTTGACGATGTTGAATTCAGCGACGAGGTATGCGCCGGCGTTGCATACAGCAACCATGGTTTCGACACCACCATCGTGAACGCTGGCACATACACTCTTGTTCACAGCAACAAGAACATGTACGGCTGCGACAGCACCACGACCCTCACACTGAAGGTCAACCCGGTATATGAGACCCAGGTTAATGCTGCAATCTGCTTCAATGGAACTTACGATTTCTTCGGACAGAATATTACAACAGCTGGTGACTACCAGCATACATTGCAGTCTGTAAGCGGTTGTGACAGCGTCATCAATTTGCATTTGACCGTATATTCTGAGAAGCGCGACACCATCAGCGCCGACATCTGCAAGGGCGAGAGCTACACCGAGCAGGGCTTCAACGTTACAAATGCAGAGGAGAGCGGCTATTATTCAATAATCAGCGAAGACGTTAACGGCTGCGACAGCACCACAGTGCTTCGTCTTAACGTTCACGAGTCGGCAGTTACCGAGCTCAGCGCAACGTTGTGCGAGGGCTCAAGCTACACTGAGAACGGCTTTGACGTGACAGGCACGGAAGTCGGCGAGTTCACATACACGAAAGAAAACCTCAAGACAGTATGGGGCTGCGACAGTACGGTAATTCTCACAGTGACAGTAAATCCAGTTAACGATGTTGAATTCAGCGACGAGGTATGCGCCGGCAGTGCATACAGCAACCACGGCTTCGACACACTGATAACGAATGCAGGCACATACACTTTGGTGCACAAAAACCAGAACATCCACGGCTGCGACAGCACCACGACCCTCACGCTGAAGGTCAACCCGGTATATACCATGAACATCTCAAGAATGATTTGCGAGAACGGTAGCTACAGTTTCAACGGGCAGACCCTCACAGAACCCGGAACATACACCGGCAACTTCAAGACGGTGACCGGTTGTGACAGTATTGTGAACCTCACTCTTACTGTTGGCGCTGAGTACAGAGATACAATCGTCGCCCACGTTTGTGAAGGTTCTTCATACAACATGAATGGATTCAATGTTCAAAATATAACTGAATCTCAAACACTTGTAAATCAAGGACAGGCTACAAACGGTTGCGACAGCATCACTGTTCTGCAAATCTTCGTTCATCAGCCTCAAATCAAAGATCTTTATACAACTCTCTGTCTTGGAGAAAGTTATACAGATAACGGATTCAACTACAAAGCAACATCAGCAGGCGAATTTACAAGCATTCGTGACATTTCAACAGTTTACGGCTGCGACAGCACTGTTGTCTTGCACGTGGTTGTCAACCCGACCAATGATGTGAAATTGTCGGATGAAATCTGCGCCGGCAATGCTTATAGCAACCACGGCTTTGACACCACTATCGTGAATGCAGGCATATATACAATGATTCACAATAACAAGAATGTATATGGCTGCGACAGCGTAACGACACTCACATTGAAGGTTAACCCAGTATATGAGACTCAAGTAAATGCTGCTATCTGTTTCAACGAGACATACAACTTCTTAGGCCAGGATATTACAACAGCTGGTGATTACGAGCACACATTGCAGTCTGTAAGCGGTTGCGACAGTGTGATCAAGTTGCATCTTACTGTATATCCAGAAAAGAATGGCACTATTTCTGATTATGTTTGCAAAGGACAATCATACACAGAAAACGGCTTCAATATTGAAACTCCTGAACAATCTGGTGTCTTCAGTATTGTGACAAAAGATGCGAATGGCTGCGACAGCACCACGGTTTTGAATCTTACAGTTGTAGAGCCGGTTGAGACCAACCTTGAAACCACACTTTGTGTCGGCGAAAGCTATACAGAAAACGGTTTCAATGTGAATGCTGTAGAAGCCGGAATTTTCAACTATACCCTTGAAACTGTTTCACATCTCGGTTGCGACAGCATCGTAAATCTTACAGTCACTGTAAATCCTGTATCCAATGTTGTTTTTGAGGATGAGGTCTGTGTCGGAACAGCATATAATAACTATGGCTTTGAAACCACTATTATGGATGCTGGCACATACACTTTGGTGCACAACGACAAGAACATGTATGGCTGCGACAGTACCACAACCCTCACATTGACAGTAAATCCTGTATATGAGACAGAATTGCAAGCCGCTATTTGTTACAATGAAACCTATAACTTCTTCGGCGTTGAGTTGAATGAGAGTGGCGATTATAACGAGACTCTGCAATCAGTAAGCGGTTGCGACAGTATCGTGAGACTTCACTTGACGGTTTATCCGGAGAAACGCGACACCATCTCAGCATATGTTTGTTACGGCCAATCATACACAGAAAACGGCTTCAACATTGATGCTCCTGAAGAGACTGCCTATTACTCAGTGGTTAACTCGGATGTTAACGGTTGCGACAGCACCACGGTGCTTCATCTTACTGTTGTGAAACCTGTTGAGACTGTTTTTGCAGCTTCTGTATGTCAGGGCGGCAATTACTCAGGAAACGGCTTTGATGTTGCAGCTGAAGAGGCTGGATCATTCACATACACACGCACAGAGGTCTCATATCTCGGTTGCGATAGCATCGTGAAGCTCAACCTCACGGTTAATCCTGTTTACAACCAGCATTTTGAAATCAACACATGTCAATCAGCAGATCCTTATCACTATGCACCTTCAAATATCGACTTCAATGTCTCTGCGGTAGGCAGCCGTGACACCGTTTTGTCATACAAGACCGTCAACGGTTGCGACAGTATCGTGACATTGACAGTGAACGTATTGCAGAAGTACGAGATAGAGCAGAATGTTGCATTGTGCAGCAACAGCGATGAGCTTCCATACGAATTTGCAGGGCAGCAGATCAGTGAGGCCGGCACCTATGTACACACATTCACTGCAGTGATTGGATGCGACAGCGTTGTAACCTTGAATCTTACAATCAACGATGTGAAGGCCACAACCGTTGATGCTGCAATCTGTCTTGGCGAAACATATTCTGAAAACGGCTTCAACATCACTCCTGACGAGGTCGGAACAAAGACATACACCAAAGTGGAACAGTGTGTGGCAACCGGTTGCGACAGCACCGTCACTCTCAACTTGACAGTAAATCCTGTTTATTCATTCACTTACAATGGGGAAATCTGTGCAGGTGAGGCTTATTCGGGCCATGGTTTCGACACCATCGCCTACATTGCAGGTGAATATACTCTTGTTCACGCATACCAGACAGTGTCAGGCTGCGACAGCATCCTTACATTGAACCTCACTGTAAATCCAAAATCAGACCTGCATTATGATGTAGTGCTCTGTCAAGGTGAAGCCCTGAACATTCACGGATTCGACACTCTGATAACCGAACCGGGAACCTACACATTGGTACACAATGGTCAGAATATCCACGGCTGCGACAGTGTCACCACCATCAATCTTACCATAAATCCTACATTCAGCAAAGACACTGTTGTGAATGTTTGCGATGTGGATGTGCCATTCTTCTGGAATAACGATGAATTCTACAGTTACAGCGAATCAGGCGACTATGAAATCATGTTCAAGACAGTGAACAACTGCGACAGCATCATCAACTTGCATTTGAACGTCAACCCGTCATATTACCGCGACACTGTAGTCACTGTTTGCCAGGGAGCAATGCCGTACACATTCGCTGACGGTTATGAGTATGCTCAAGGCGGCGAATACACCGTTAACCTGCAGTCTGTGGCTGGTTGTGACAGTGTTTGGAGCCTGCAACTCATTGTTACTCCGAACATTGAATTCGAGACTTCAATGACAATTTGTGATAATGAAATTCCTTATACATATCTTGGTCAAACATTTACGCAAGCTGGTGTATATGACATTGAAGAGCAGGATGCTGACAATTGTACAACCATTACACATTTCACTCTTTATGTGAACAGTACCTACCATGGCACTGACATGGTGACCGTTTGTGAAGAGGAATTGCCGTTCGTTTACGGCGGTTCAACATTCAACGAGGCCGGCGTTTACGATGTGCATTTCAATTCAGTTGCCGCTTGCGACAGCGTTGTAACATTGACCCTCAATGTCATCCCGACAGCACATGGCGAGTATGCGATGACCGTATGCGAGGACGAATTCCCTGTTGAATACGCAGGCCAGACTTATAACGAAGAAGGCGTCTATGAGGTTGTGTTTGAGCGTGAGAACGCCTGCGACAGCATCGTGACATTTACCTTGACAAAGGCTCTGAAGTATATGTTTACAGAACAACAGGAGGTCTGCGAACACGAACTGCCGTTCTCATGGCGTAACAAGTCTTTGAATGCGAGCGGTGTATATTACGACTCACTGTTCACCGTTAATGGTTGCGACAGCGTGTATATGTTGCAGCTCACAGTTAACCCGACCCAGATAATCACCTATAACGACATCCTCCTCTGCGAAGGCGAGACCATGACATGGCGTGGAAAAGAGCTTTCACAGGCCGGAACCTATTACGACACGACATTTGCATCAACAGGCTGTTATGTCATCTACAAAGTTGACGTGATGGTATCTCCATCATACAACTTCAGTGAGAATGTGACAATCTGCAGCGATGAGCTTCCGTACAGCTGGCGTGGCATGAGCATCACCGCCGCTGGTGTTTACGAAGACAGGCTCCAGACTGTTGTTACCGGTTGTGATAGTGCTTATGTGCTTACACTCACAGTAAACCCATCTTATCATGCAAACGAAACCGAGTCGGTTTGTGACAATGAACTGCCGTTCACATGGCACGGACAGACCCTTACCGAAAGCGGTGTTTACTATGATACACTTGCCACAGTGAATGGTTGTGACAGTACATTTGCATTGACTTTCACTGTTAATCCTTCAAATCACACAGTTTTGAACGACACTGTCTGTGATTCAGAACTTCCTTACGAATGGCGTGGCCACGAGATTACAGCATCTGGCAGCTATTTCGACACAGTTCCGAACACCTTCGGATGTTCTGATCTCTTCGAACTCAACCTTACTGTCAATGAAAGCTCTTTGGTGACATTGTATGACACTATTTGCCAGGGCGGCTATTACACTGGAAACGGCTTCGACACTTTGGCTTCACAGGCCGGAAACATGTTCATGCAACACCATCTCCAGAATGCAGCCGGCTGCGACAGTACAGTGAACGTGATGTTGAGCGTAATGCCTACATACGAGTTCGTCACAGACGAGAGCACATGTGAGAATGTTCCGTTCTCATGGCGCGGTGGCGAATACATCACTGCGGGAACCTATTACGACAGCTTGACAACCCAATACGGTTGCGACAGCGTCTATGTGCTCAACCTCTCGCTCAACCCTGTTTATGACATCTATGTGAACGATACGGCACTCCGCCACCACGAATATACTTTCGGCGACAATTTTGTGATAACACCTGTCGATAGCGGTAACTTCAGCTATGACATCCAATACTACACAATTGCAAACTGCGACAGTATTGTCCACTTGTCATTGTATGTTGCCTTCAACTATGGTATTGACGATGTCGTTCTTCCAGAGTTCTCGTTCTATCCGAATCCTACAAGTGCAGTGCTCAACATCTGCGGTGAGCAGATGCGCACTGTTGAGGTCTTCTCAATGAACGGCCGCCTGATTTACCGCGCCGACGCTGAGACACCTGAGAATACACGGATCGATGTTGTCAATTATCCTGCAGGGACCTATCTGGTTAAGGTCATCTTGGAAGATAATAGGGTAGTGAACGGAAAGATTATCATCCAACGACGTTAGTGTGATAATTATATAGTGCTTATGCATCTTAAAGGACGGCCGAATTTGCGGTCGTCCTTTTTTATGACAGTTACATTTTCCATTGTCAAATTGTCCCCGACATCCAATCACCCATTCTACATAGAAGGAAATTTGCATTGAGGGTAGGTTTAATTGCAACCGCGGGACGCGGTTGCCTCCACATTTCCCCATTGTCAAATTGCCCCAGCCTCAAATCACCCATTCTACATTAAAGGGGAAATGCCATTGGTTGAAAACAAATAGTACGATTTTAATAGACTGTGATTTTTTATTTTGCAAGTACTGCCTCGATATTGTTTATTTGAGTATCTTTGCAGCTGGAAGTAGAAGTTCGCCTTTTTTAAGCGGACGGTTTTCTTTGTTTAAATTTTGAAGTAAATACAAGCATAATGGCTATAAAATATATCTTTGTTATGGGTGGTGTCGTTTCCGGATTGGGCAAGGGCATCACGGCCGCCTCTTTGGGCAGATTGTTGAAGTCTCGCGGCCTACGCGTTACAATGCAGAAATTAGATCCTTATCTTAATGTTGACCCTGGCACGATGAATCCTTACCAGCACGGTGAGGTCTTTGTGACGGATGATGGCGCTGAGACAGATCTTGATATAGGCCATTACGAGCGTTTTATAGACGAGAATCTCAACAAACACAGCAACGTGACAGCCGGTAAGGTCTATTATTCCGTCATTGAGAATGAACGCAATGGTGTGTATGCCGGAAGTACAATCCAGATGATTCCGCACATCACCAACATGATAAAGGACCAGATCCGTCTCAATGCGGAGTCCAGCAATGCCGAGGTCGCCATTGTGGAGATAGGGGGCACTGTGGGCGACTACGAGAGCCTTCCCTTCTTGGAGGCCATACGCCAATTCGCAGGCGAGGAAGGCACTAAAAACTGCATGTACATTCATGTTGCACTGGTTCCGTTCCTGACCCCGAGCAACGAGCTGAAGACCAAACCAGCGCAGCACAGCGTCAAGGAACTGCTGAGTCTCGGCATCCACCCCGATATTCTCGTATGCCGCTGCGACCACCCGCTGACTAAGGAAATCAAGGAAAAACTCTCGCTCTTCTGCAATGTTCCTCTGGATTGCGTGATCGAAAACAACAACCTCCCTTCCCTGTATGATGTGCCGCTCGCACTTGAAGAGGAGGGACTGGCTGAGCAGGTGATAAAGCGCCTCCAGTTGAAGTGTGGCGAGAAACATCTTGCCGACTGGGAGGAGATGGTGGCTCGCAGCCGCCAAATCGGATGCGAAACCACTGTGGCCATCGTTGGCAAATATATTGAACTCCAAGATGCTTATCTCAGCGTTGTGGAGTCGCTGAAACACGCGGCTATTTTCCACAAGTGCAAATTGAACATCAGATGGATTGCATCAGAGGATATAACTGAGAAAAACGCCGGCACAATGTTGCAAGGTGTGAAAGGCATCCTGATACCGGGCGGCTTCGGCACCCGCGGCATCGAAGGCAAAATCAATGCCGCCCGCTACGCCCGCGAAAACAACATTCCGTTCCTCGGACTCTGCCTTGGAATGCAAATAGCTATCATTGAGTTTGCCCGCAACGCCTGCGGTCTGCAAAACGCCCATAGCCGTGAAATTGACGCCAATACCCCTTACCCGGTGATCGACTTCTTGCCTGGCCAGAACGAATACAGCATGCTTGGCGGCACCCTGCGACTCGGGAAATACCCCTGTAAGCTCAAAACCGGAACCAAAGCCCACGAAGCCTATGGGACGGATCTGATCTACGAACGCCACCGCCACCGCTACGAGGTTAATAACGATTACCGCGAGGTGCTTGAGAAAAACGGTATGGTCATCTGCGGAACCTCACCCAACGAGAGCATTGTGGAGATGATTGAGCTTAAAGACCATCCTTGGTACGTGGCCTGCCAGTTCCATCCAGAATTCAAGTCACGCCCTAACCGCCCGCACCCGCTGTTCCTCGGATTTGTGCAGGCCTCAATTTGATGACCATTAACTGTTTTTATTTCTAATTCTCCAATTACATTACCATCTTAATTGTAAAATATGCAACAAAAACAAGAAGAATATAGAGAAAAAGCAGTCCTTATTGCAGTTTCGACACCAGATGTTTCCGAAGACAAGACTGCCGAATATTTGGATGAACTCGCCTTTTTGGTAGAGACAGCTGGTGGTGAGTGTGTGAAAAAGTATATTCAAAACCTTCAACACCCCGATTCGAGAACTTATTTCGGTTCCGGAAAGATTGCCGAAGTGGCTGAGTTTGTCCGTGAAAATGATATAGACATGATTGTGGTTGACGATGAGCTGCCTCCGTCACAACAACGCAATATAGAGCAGATTGCAAAGTGCAAGGTGATGGACAGAACCCACCTTATCCTTGATATCTTTGCAAAACACGCCAAAACGGCCCATGCCAAAACGCAGGTCGAATTGGCGCAATACAAATATCTGCTGCCACGACTCACCGGTATGTGGACACACTTGGAGAAACAGCGCGGCGGTATCGGAATGCGCGGGCCCGGTGAAAAGGAAATCGAAACCGACAGACGCATTATCAGGAACCGCATCTCTCTGTTGGAGGGCAGACTAAAGGAAATCGACAAGCAAAAGCGGACACAACGCGGTCACCGTGAACAGTTTGTGAGAGTCGCCCTCGTCGGATATACCAATGTCGGGAAGTCAACGATAATGAATATTTTGAGTAATTCTGAAGTCTTGGCCGAAAACAAGCTGTTCGCAACCCTCGACACTACAGTCAGAAAGGTCGTTTTCCAAAACCTGCCTTTCCTTCTGGCCGACACTGTCGGTTTTATCAGAAAGCTGCCGCATGGCCTTGTTGAGTCTTTCAAGTCAACATTGGACGAGATACGAGAAACCCATCTACTGCTTCATGTTGTTGATATCAGTCATCCCGACTTTGAAGAACAAATACAGACAGTTCAGAAGACTTTGGAGGAGATTGATGCTGGCGACAAGCCTACCATCATCATTTTCAATAAGATTGATCAATATTCATGGGTTGAAAAAGCTGAAGACGACCTCACTCCAAAGACTAAGGAAAATGTGACTTTAGATGAACTTAAAGCCACTTGGATGGCCAAATGCGGGCCTAAAACCCTGTTTATTTCGGCAAAAACCAAAGAGAATATCAATGAAATGAAGGATTTTCTTTATGAGGAAATAAAAAAACTTCATATTCAGATTTACCCTTATAATAATTTCCTCTATTAAACATATACATATATTATATAGACATGAGTGAAGAACAATTTATAGATTATGTGAAGATTTTTGTGCGCTCCGGTAACGGAGGGGCCGGTTCGGCACATCTCGCACGTACTGCGCACAACCCCAAGGCCGGTCCCGACGGCGGTGACGGCGGAAAGGGGGGAAGTGTCATTCTGAGAGGTAACCGCAACCTTTGGACGTTGCTGCATCTTCGATATACCAAGCATATATTTGCGGAAAACGGAGGCAACGGTCAGAAAAACCAGTGTTTTGGAAAAGACGGTGACAATGCCTATATTGAAGTTCCACTCGGCACCATGGTTAAAATTGAAGAAACCGGCGAGTATGTCGGCGAAGTGCTTGAGGACGGTCAGGAACTTGTGGTCATGAAAGGCGGTCGCGGGGGCTTGGGTAATGTGCATTTCAAGAATGCAACCCACCAGACTCCCCGTTTTGCACAGCCTGGCGAAGAGGGCTCTGAGGGCTGGATCTGCGTAGAACTCAAGGTCTTGGCCGATGTCGGACTTGTGGGCTTCCCCAATGCCGGCAAATCCACCCTCATCTCGCAACTGTCTAATGCCCGCCCCAAAATAGCAGACTATCCTTTCACGACCTTGAAACCGAACCTCGGAATGGTGGCATATCGCGATTTCAAATCATTCGTGATAGCCGACATCCCTGGT
The DNA here is from genome assembly GCA_934699095.1 of uncultured Bacteroidales bacterium. Classification (GTDB taxonomy): domain Bacteria; phylum Bacteroidota; class Bacteroidia; order Bacteroidales; family WCHB1-69; genus F23-D06. The sequence goes on from CAKUVI010000005.1 coordinate 205,620, forward strand.
ATTATAGAAGGGGCTTCGGAAGGCAAAGGGCTGGGACTCAGATTTTTACGACATATTGAACGCAACGCGGCTCTACTCTATATGGTTCCTGTAATAGATGACGATGGCGAAATCAAATCCGCAAAAAAAATCAAAGATGAGTTTCTTATCCTTCAAAATGAGTTGAAAAACTTCAATCCTGAACTCCTTGATAAAAATTTCCTGATAACCATCACCAAATGCGACTTGGCTGAACAGTCTGAAGTTGATAAATTGGTGACCAAATTGAAAAAAGATTTGCCAATTATCGCAATTTCTGCTGTCACAAATTTCAATTTAACAGAGTTAAAAGACAAACTTTGGGAGATGTTATAAAAGTATATTTATCGTAATAAATTGAATATCAATAAATTAACAATTGTTGATAAAATTTATAAAATAAAATTAAAGAAAAGTCTGTGTATTAAAAAAAAGTGTATTTTTGCGGTTGTAAAATAACAATGAGAAATGGCAAAGAAAACTAAAGAAGCACGTCAACAAGTAATTCTTGAGTGCACAGAGCAAAAGGCAAGTGGTGTTCCGGGAATGTCAAGATATATAACCACTAAGAATAGAAAGAATACACCAGACAGATTGGAACTCAAAAAGTACAATCCGTATCTGAAGAGAATGACAATTCATAAAGAAGTTAAATAATTAAAATCTAAGAGAGATGGCAAAGAAGGTTGTTGCATCATTGAAGAGAGAAGGCGGTGTTACCTACACACGCGTTGTGAAAATGGAACGCTCGCCCAAAACAGGAGCCTACACTTTCAAGGAAGCTGTAGTTGAATCCTCATCAGTTAAAGACTTTTTGGCTAAAAAGTAATATTTTGTTTTCATGGTTGAAAGATGGAGGACGCCTGTCCTCCATTTTTCGTATATTTGCAGCCGTAATTTAAATTATTGTTTTATGGGTTTCCTTTCATCAATATTTTCAAAGGACAAGAAAAACGAAATCAACGAAGAACAGAAAAAAGACCTCAACGAAGGCTTGCAGAAGTCCAAGGAGAGCTTTTTTCAAAAGTTGGCGAAGACTATTGTCGGCAAATCCAAGGTCGATGACGAGGTCTTGGACAATCTTGAGGAGGTTCTCATCACCTCCGATGTCGGGGTTGAAACCACACTTAAAATCATAGATAGGATAGAAAAGCGTGTTGCAAAACACAAATATCTTGGTACTAACCAGATAAACACAATTCTGAAAGAGGAGATTGCCGGGTTGCTCCTTGAAAACGACCTTGAGAAAGCCAACGATTTTGTGATTCCTGAGATGGATTCACCGTACGTGATTCTTGTGGTCGGCGTCAACGGGGTGGGGAAGACCACCACTATCGGCAAACTTGCCTATCAGTTTAAACAACGTGGATATTCCGTAACACTCGGCGCAGCAGACACTTTCCGAGCTGCAGCTATCGACCAGTTGAAGGAATGGGCTAACCGTTGCGAAGTGCCTGTGGTTGCCCAGAAGATGGGATCCGATCCCGCCGCCGTGGCCTTCGACACCGTTAAATCCGCCATGGCCAACCATTCCGATGTGGTTATCATAGATACAGCTGGACGCCTCCACAACAAGATTAACCTCATGAACGAGCTTGTGAAAATCAAGAATGTGATACGTAAACTCATTCCCGAAGCCCCTCACGAGATTCTGCTTGTGTTGGATGGCTCCACAGGACAAAATGCTATTGAACAGGCTAAGCAGTTTACTGCAGCTACTGAAGTTAACTCGCTTGCTATCACTAAGTTGGACGGGACTGCAAAGGGCGGTGTTGTTATCGGTATCTCCGATCAGTTCAACATTCCCGTCAAATATATCGGCGTGGGTGAAAAGATAAATCAGCTCCAAATCTTCAACCGCGTTGAGTTTGTTGACTCCCTCTTCCCTGATAATTGGTAGAAATGCCCTTGACTGTTACCATTGATGAAAACTCTGGCTTCTGTTTCGGCGTGATAAACGCCATCAGAACCGCGGAAAATTATCTTAAAGACCACCCTCAGCTCTATTGTCTTGGCGATATAGTCCATAACAATGAAGAGGTGCTGCGACTCTCAAATCTTGGCCTTAGGATCATTTCCTACGAGTTTTTCTCCACATTGAAAGATACTACTGTACTCATCAGAGCTCACGGTGAACCTCCCCATATCTACGAAATTGCCAGGGAAAATAATATCTCTCTTATTGACGCCACCTGTCCTGTGGTACTCAAACTTCAAAAGCGGATTTCAGAGGAATATTCGAAATGCCCTGATAAACAGATAATTATATTTGGGAAGAAGGGCCATGCGGAAGTTATTGGCCTGTTAGGACAAACATACAATAACGGAATTGTTATATCCTCCGCCGAAGATTTGGAACTTGTCGATTATCAAAAACCCGCAAAAATTTATTCACAAACGACCCAAAACCTTGACAAATATTTTGAGATAATACAGATGCTTAAAGACCGGTTCGCAGCTGTCGGCAACCCGGATTTTCTTGAGTTCGAGGATTCAATATGCAGAAAAGTAGCCTCTCGTGCCCATCAAATCGAAACTTTCGCCAAAGAGTACGACCTCGTGATTTTCGTGACCGGTGAGAAAAGCTCAAACGGTCTCTATCTTTCAGATATCTGCAAAAAAAACAATCCAAATACTGTCATTGTGAGCAATTCCGACCAACTATCAGGCATTGATTTCTCAAAATATTCCTCAGTAGGCATCTGCGGTGCTACCTCCACACCGATGTGGCTGATGCGTGAAATTGCGGACCTTTGCACGATTTCCTCCGAAAAATAAAATCCTTCTTTTTTTTCTTTAACTGTATTTAACACATTTATTGCAAACCGTATGTGAATAATGTATTAAAAGTTGTTAATTAAAAGTTGTCAATATTCTGAGAATCAAAGATTTGAATTTTTTTTTTAGATTTTTTTTCAAAACCCCTTGACAAAGCTATTTTCGTAATGTATCTTTGTCATGTCTTTATTCATTGACTATTGATAACTGAAAACACAAAATGAAAACTAAAAGAAAACTGACATGAAAAAAGAGAATTTAATTATCAGGCACTTTTTGGCAGTGTCAATGTTAATCCTGTTTGGATTTAATGAAAACATAGTATCTCAGGTCTCCTATTCCGGGGATGTTTATTACAATGACTATTTATTGAGCAGGTCAAAGAATACTGATTCTGCAGATCTCGTTGTGTTGCCGTTTGACATTTCGGAAAACAGCAGCACACAAAGGCTCGATGTCAAGACATTGCCAGGTTTCACAGCGTATAAGCTTGGCAGTTCCTATGCTGACGGCGGGGCCAAATTTGAATCGAAAAATGCAGGTTCAGCAACATTGACGGCTCACTTAGACGGTAAGCCAGACAGCATCTTCTTTGAACTTCAGGGGTATATGTCGTCTCAAGACTATTCTGGAATCACTTTTGTGGTCAGTCAGTCTGAAGACGGTGATGAATGGCAGGAAGTTGCAGTATTGGATGAGACAGATATCAGTGTCAGCGGGTATTCGGTTTTTGGAGGCTACAAGTTGGATTCAGAGGCGAGATATATCCGCTGGCAGCTGCTCTCTGCCGCTTCCGGGAATACCAAACTGAACAACATACGAATAACAAAACACGACACTATTCCTGACGATGTTGGAATAGACAGGCATAGTTTGTACGATGAGTATGCTATTTGTCCAAACCCTGCGGGCGCAACTTTTGGGATAATCTCACCTTACAATGCGGACGAGGTTCTGTTGTACGATTTAAGGGGAAATTTGGTAAGAACATGGTCAGACATCACCTGTGGGGCTTCGTTGTACATAGGAGATTTGCATCACGGAAGCTATGTTGTAGTTGTGGTAAAACGTGGTGGAGGTGTGCTTTTCAGGAAGCTTTTGCTTAAATCATAGTCTTTGAGAAGGAATACGAATAGGAGAATTCGTCAAATCTTTCATTGCTTTTTGAATTCGTTTCAGTTGGAAGTGGTGTTTGTAGAATATTTTGTTTTGGGTTCGCTATGCGTTCACCCCGTGTAGTATCAGCACGAATTCTCCTTTTGTGTTCTCTTCATTGAAAAACGAAAGAGACTCGCTCAGGGTGCCTCTGAAGGTCAAGGCATGGATTTTGGTAAGTTCTTTGACAATGGCGATTTGCCTGTCGCCGCCGATTATTTCAGCCATTTTTGTAAGAGTTTTTACAAGTCTGTGTGGGGATTCGTAGAGGATTACTGTTTCTTCCATCAGAGCAATTCTTTTAAGTAGGGTCTCTTTCCCCTTTTTATGAGGCAGAAAACCATAAAAATAGAAGCTGCTGGAAGGGAAACCGGATTGTATCAGGGCAGGCACGAAGGCGGTCGGCCCCGGGAGGCATTCCACTTCGATACCTTGTTCTATGGCGGTCTTGGTGAGCAGGAATCCAGGGTCTGATATGCCAGGGGTGCCGGCATCGCTCACCAGTGCAACGGATGTGTTCTGTTTGATGATGTTGATATAGTTGTTTATCTGGGCGTGTTCGTTGAAAATATGATACGCCAGGCACTTCTTGTCGGTGATTTCGTAGTGGTTTAGAAGTTTCTTGGTGGTGCGTGTGTCCTCGCAGAGGATGACGTCCGCTTCCTTCAGGGTGTTTATCGCCCTGAGGGTTATGTCTTCGAGATTGCCGATAGGCGTGGGTACAATTGTCAATTTTGCCATAAACAAGAAACTTTAAAACGAAAAAGACGGTTGAAGACCGTCTTTTCTGCTGAGTGCCCGGAACAAGAGTCGAACTTGCACAACCGTTCGGTTACTACACCCTGAATGTAGCGCGTCTACCATTCCGCCACCCGGGCTAATAAATTCCCTCTTTTATTATATCGTGGATATGTATGACTCCCAAATATTTACCGTCTTTGTCTGTGACAAACACATTGGTGATATGGTGTCTTTTCATCATATCCAGAGCATCTACGGCGAGGGTCTCCTCATAGATGGTCTTTGGCTCCTTAGTCATTATGTCGCCGGCTCGCAACGACATTATTTCGGAGTGTTTCTGAATAGTCCTTCTCAAGTCGCCATCTGTGATCGCACCGATAACTTTGTTGTTTTCCACAACGGCGGTGACACCAAGGCACTTGCCTGATATTTCCAAGATCACGGATTCCATGTCAGCGTCCTTGCTCACGGACGGAACCTCGTTGAACTTGTATAGATCGGAAACTTTAAGTCGGGTTCTGCGACCTAAGATCCCTCCGGGGTGCACTTTTGCGAAATCTTCAGTTGTGAAGCCCCGCATGCTGATCAATGTTGACGCCAATGCATCTCCTATTGCCAACTGTGCCATCGCGCTGCTTGTAGGTGCCAGGTTGTTAGGACTTGCCTCTCGGGAGACCGTGCAATTGAGCACGTAGTGCGCCTCTTTGGCTAAAAGTGAATCCATAGAACCCACAATTGCAATCAACGTGTTGCCATTTTCCTTCAAAAAAGGAATTAAAATGGCTATTTCCGGAGTGTTTCCGCTCTTTGAAAGGCAAATCACTATGTCGTCCTTTTGGATTATCCCTAAGTCTCCGTGCACTGCGTCAGCTGCATGCATGAAAACGGCCGGCGTCCCAGTCGAGTTGAAGGTGCCTACGATTTTCTGACCTATTATGGCGCTCTTTCCGATGCCGGTCACAATCACACGTCCTTTGCAACTCTTTATCTCCTCAACTGCCTTTACAAAGTTGTCATCCAAATACTCTACAAGCTTGGAGACGGCCGAAGCCTCCTCCTTTAGCACTTTTGTAGCATATTGGATAATCTCTTCACTATTCATACCTCAAAGATACTATTTCCGCCTTTTTGCTTCAATAACTCCCATGAAATTCTTGTACTTCCGGCGAATTATCGAAGTGTTGGCAAAATACCTCTTGAAATCCTCTTCTGTCAGATTTTCATAGAAGGCATTTTCGAGCGGCAAAAATAATGAAGTTTTTGATTCATTCAGCAAATTGCTAATAATTTTTTTGTTTTTCGGACATATCTCCTGACAAATGTCACATCCGAATATATATTTTTCTTCGCCTAACTTGTTGAAATCTGGCGACTTGTCCTCGGTGTTGTGATACGAAACGCATCTGTTTGCATCTACAATATAAGGGGTCTCAAGGGCATTAGTGGGGCAATTTTCAACACATAGGGAACAATTCCCGCAGTCGGAACCATACAAGGGTTTGTCATATTCGTCAATAATTTGATCCAAAAGCAGCGTTCCAATGACAAAAAATGAGCCATGTTCGTTGTGGATGAGCCCGTTTTTTCCGAATCTGCCGATGCCGCTTCTGACAGCCCAGTTTTTTTCTGTTATTGATGAACTGTCAACTGTGGTCCTGTATTTGGCTTCCGGACATATACTTACAATGTGTTGTGCGAGACTCTCCAAAAGATTTTTCACTATGACGTGGTAGTCTTCGATATGTGCGTACCTGGCGATAAGGTATCTGTCTGATTTTTGCCGACTCGATGTAAGATAGTTGTATGTTGCGACTACAACGCTCTTGCATCCCGGCAGCAGCGTCTTTGGGTCAAAGCGCCCTTTTGTGTCGCGCTCCAGAAAACGCATTCCGGCATGGTAGTTGGCGTTGATAGAATTGCAAAACCTCCAGAACTCGTCTTCTAAAAATTCGGATTTTGCGATTCCACATCTGTCGAAACCGAGACTATCGGCACATTTCTTGATGTCAGTAGAGCTCAAAACCATCGCTGATGTGCTAAAAGGTTATTCTTTCGAACTTTTCGGGAATCTTGATTGATGTTGCGCCGGGCTTGTTGAAACGTACTAATTTGATGAAGCCATGCACCTCAATCACTCTGTCAAGTTCTTTGAATATAAACTCAGTGAAGAATGAGCTCGTGTCGCTGACAGGAGCGAAAGAGAGATACTCGAACGCGAGCTTTTTGCCCTGTGGCAATTTTTCGGTGTCTCCGTTGAAAAGGGCTTGAACAGTTTCAAAAGTCACATTAAAGGGAAGATGTTTGTTCAGGGGATCGTAGGTGTCCTTGAAATATTGGTACGTCAGTTTGTTGACGTATATTATGCTGTCAGGAGTGAACACAGCCCGGGCAATCTCAATTCCGGAGGCGTGTATGTTTATGTACAATATGCTGTCTGTGCGGTTCACGACATAAAAATTGCAAGTTCTGGTGCCTCCTGTGTCGGAAATGTCGGCCTTGCCCCTGTATGTGATCCAATCGTAGTTGCTGGCTTTCGGGAGATAGGATGTGTCTGCCGGCATATCTGTTGTGTCGTATGATTGGCCTACAGATTGATATGTTGCCATCGACAGTAATGAGAGCACTATGGCCTTATATAGATACTTTAGTTTCATTTTTTTACTAATTAATCTTTTAGACATCTAATATATGCGATTGTTAAATTAACGAAGCGGATTCTGGAAAATTGCAATTTTTGGTCGTGTCGTGTGTGAAAATCTTTCGACAATTGATGTGAAAATGAAGCAGGATATAATTGTCTATGGCGTGTTCGGACTACTTTTATATGATAAAATCATTGAAAAAACAAACTGTGATTAGATTCGTGTGCGTGATTGTAACAAGTTGACTATTAACAAAAAAGCTTCAACAATCGTTGAAGCTTTTGCAGTGCCCAGGACAAGAGTCGAACTTGCACGGGAGTACTCCCACTACCCCCTCAAAGTAGCGTGTCTACCAATTCCACCACCTGGGCATCTTTTCGGCGGCAAAGATACACTTTTTTTCTATCGTTGTATCACTTTTTTCAAAAAAAAATTTATATCAAAAAAAATCGTATCTTTGCACGTTAATTTTATAATATGGCACAGAAGAAGGTTTTATTTATTACACCTGAGATATATCCCTATTTTCCTGAAGGTTATATTTCAAATATTTGCAGGTTCTTACCACAAGGTATTCAAGAGAGGGAGAATGAGATACGGACGTTCATGCCTAAATTTGGGTGCGTTAATGACCACAAGCACATGCTTCACGAGGTTATTCGTCTTTCAGGTCAAAACATTATCATTGAAGATACAGACCATCCTTTGATAATAAAGGTGGCATCTTTGCAGAATGTGAGGATGCAGATCTATTTTATCGACAGCGAGGACTTTTTCAAGAGAAAAACCCAATATTATGATGCTGACGGTGTTTTTTATCCGGATAACGATTCACGTGCGATCTTCTATGCCAAGGGAGTTATTGAAACTGTTCGCAAGTTGGGATGGGACCCTAACATCATTCATTGCCACGGCTGGATCTCCGCATTGGTTCCAATGTTTGTGAAGACAGTCTATAAGGACGACCCGCTTCTGCAAGGCACAAAAGTGGTGTTCTCTGTCATGCCCGACGAGTTTCCGGAAAAATTTTCACCTGATTTTGCGAAAAAACTTAAACAGACTAATATTCCGACCTCCTGTTTGAAACATTTCAAGAACCCAGGCTATGATCAGATTATTCAGGCCGCTGTGGACTATTCCGATGCCATAGCCTTGACAAAAGACATCAAGAAGAAACTTATCACTTATGTCGAAAAGTCTGGAAAACCAGTGCTGCAACACCCTGACGATGACAATTATGTTGACCTGTACGATGAGTTTTACGACCATATTCTTGAGGACAATCAAAACGAATAATACAAAATGAAGCGGAATATTTCTTTTGTCAGTGTTCTTGTAACCATCTTTCTGTTTGTAATGGCATCCTGCACCAACCAGTCATCCCCGATTGGTCTTGACTTGATGGATGATCTTGTAGGCACCGATTTCACCGACACTGTTACTGTGGAAGCGTATTCGGTGTTAGAGGACACGGTTGTGACTTCAAATCTGTCTGCTAACCTTGTCGGCTGTATCTCCGACCCTGTTTTCGGCAATTCCCATGCTGCCACGTTGGCGCAGTTCCAACTGAGCGGCGCATCCGTGAATTTCGGTGAGAATCCAGTGATTGATTCAGTGGTGTTGACACTTCAAATATCTGGATATTACGGTGATACGACATCCATGTGCGGCATTCGTGTGTATAGGCTGACTGAGGACATGGGCACTGATGTATCTTATTACCAGAATAGTGAGGTGGGGTATGATCCCACACCATTGAACTATAGTCTTCAAGGTTACCCTATTTCTCCTAATACACAGGTAGTTGTGGATACTGGAGCATACAACCCACACTTGAGAATACGACTCTCTCAAAGTTTCGGGCAATACCTCCTAAACAATCAGAATGCCCTGAACACCAACATAAGCTCCGTGTTCAAGGGACTGTGCATAGATGCGATATCCCACACAGGGTCTGTTGGTTACATGTTTCTGACCAATATCAACAGTGCCTTGAGCGGTATTATGCTATATTATCATAACAATAGCGACAAGAACATGCGTTACCAGTTGTCATGCACAGCCAAGAGTGCACATTATACAAAGATGAGTCACAGCTATTCTGCATCCCAGTCTTCTGATTTTGTGAGCGAGGTCTTGAACGGCAACAAGGATTTGGGTAAGAAGGTTTTGTTCTTGCAGGGCGGTGGCGGTGTGAAGACGCGAATCACATTCCCTCATCTTGCCGATGCTTTTGCCTCCATCAACGACAGAGTTGTAATACACCGGGCAGAATTGGTCATAACAAATGTGCGTCCTGACGAACAGTTCCTGATTCAGCCGGCCGGACTGACACTGCAGGGAATAACAAAGGACGGTAAGGTGAACTTTATTCCCGATGATGACTACTATACAAGCGCATCCTACTACGGAGGTGTGTATGATGCTTCCAAACATGAATATAGATTCAGAATAACAAGATACGTTCAGCAACTCGTCTTAAAGCAGGGCGACTTGACCAACTCACTAAACCTTGTTGTACGTGGTGCGGGTATCCGCCCTAACCGGCTCGTTCTTGGTGGAACTGAGGAGAACAGCTCCCGTCTGCGTCTCGAATTGTCATATTCAACATATTAAACAAACATAAATCCTTTTAGCAATGTGCGGAATAGTGGCCTATATGGGTCAAAAGGACGCCTATCCGATTCTTTTGAACGGATTGCGCCGCTTGGAATATAGAGGTTATGATAGTGCCGGAATTGCTTTGATGCAGAAAACCGGCATCAGAATGTATAAGAAAAAAGGTCGTGTTGACGAGCTTCAAAAATACTCTGAACAGTTGGATACTTCTGGTACACTTGGAATTGCACACACCCGTTGGGCTACTCATGGTGAACCGAGCGAGCAAAACGCTCACCCACACGTGTCGGAAGACGGCACTCTCGCCTTGATACACAACGGAATTGTAGAAAATTACCTTACCATTAAACAACAGCTTGTAAAACAAGGTGTTACGTTTAAAAGTGAAACAGATACCGAGGTTCTGGTACACCTTATAAAAAGTGTTCAGGATAAAGAACAGGTCTCTTTGAGTGAAGCTGTCACGTTGGCCCTTCGTATGGTTGAGGGTACTTATGCCTTGGCAATAATTTCAACACAAGATCCTGATCAGCTGATAGTTGCGAAAAAAGGTAGTCCGTTACTGATAGGAATTGGCGAGAACGAGTATTTCATCGGCTCCGATGGCGCACCAATAGTGGAATATACCAAGCAGGTGGTCTATCTTGAAGACGGTGATGTGGGCGTGATAACTCGTGACAAACCGTTGCAAATCAGGAATGTAAATGACTCTACAGTGAGAAAAAGCCCTTATATCCAGACATTGGAGTTGAGCCTTGAGCAGCTCGAGAAGGGCGGTTTCGACACATACATGTTAAAGGAAATTTACGAGCAGCCAAAAGCGATTCGCGACAGCATGCGCGGTCGTATTAATCTGGAGAAGGATGTTGTGTCGCTTGGCGGAATCATCGAGTACGAACAAAAGCTCCTCAAGGCGCGCAGATTCATCATAGTTGCCTGTGGAACCTCATGGCATGCCGGGCTTGTGGCTGAGCACCTTTTCGAGAGTCTCGTAAGAGTGCCTGTAGAGGTGGAGTATGCATCAGAGTTCAGATACAGGAACCCCATAATATATGAGGACGATGTCTTGATTGCAATATCCCAGTCGGGTGAAACGGCCGACACCCTTGCGGCTGTTGAGATAGGGAAGAAGCGTGGGGCAACGGTGATCGGAATATGCAACGTGGTGGGCTCAACTCTGGCACGCGAGACTATGGCCGGCTCATATACCCACGCCGGTCCCGAAATAGGCGTGGCCTCCACAAAGGCCTTCACCGCGCAAGTCACCGTGCTGACTCTCATGGCACTAAGCCTTGCCAAATCGAAGGGCACAATCTCAATGTCGCAATATCACCAGTTAGTGAACGACATGGAGACTATCCCCGACAAGATAACAAAAGTGCTCCAGCATGAGCAACAGATCCAAAGGATAGCCCAATATGTTGCCACTAAGCCTAATGCGATGTTCCTGGGACGCGGCGTGAACTTCCCGGTCGCTCTCGAGGGTGCCCTCAAACTAAAGGAGATATCTTATATACACGCTGAAGGCTATCCGGCCGCCGAAATAAAACACGGACCTATTGCCTTGGTTGATACTAACATGCCGGTCATCGTGGTCGCCACCGAACAGCATACTTATGATAAGGTTGTCAGCAACATACAAGAAATCATCGCCCGAAAAGGCACAATTATCTCCGTGGTTACCGAGGGCGATACTGTAGTGAAAAACATGTCTAAATTCAGTATCGAGATTCCGAAGACCGAAGAATTGCTCACCCCGCTGGTGGCTACAGTTCCACTGCAACTTCTGGCCTATCATGTGGCATTGATACGCGATTGCGATGTTGACAAACCTCGCAATTTGGCAAAATCAGTGTCTGTGGAGTGACGTCTGTGTTATTTTATTAATTTTGCACTTTGAAAAAACCATTCCGAAATGTATAAAGCCGATAAAGATTCTACAAAAAAGAATACAGTAAAGAAGAGTAAAGGGGACGGTGATAAAAAGATCAGGATATTCTGGAAAGTATATTTTTCCTTGGTCGGTCTCGTGTGTCTCATGTTTTTCTTCATATCCATGGGGTGGATGGGCTATATGCCCTCTTTCGCAGAATTGGAAAACCCGGATTCAAACTTGGCGACTGAGGTTATCTCAGCCGACGGTGAGCTTTTGGGCACGTATTATCGCGAGAACAGATCGAATTGCAAGTATTCCGACATATCAGACGAGTTGAAGAACGCCCTTATAGCTACTGAAGATTCGCGTTTTTACAGACATTCCGGAGTTGATGTCAAGGCGCTGTTCCGTGTGGCATTCGGTGTGGTGACCCGTCATCACAGGGGCGGAGGCAGTACGATAACGCAACAGTTGGCCAAGAACCTCTTCCCACGTGACCCTAAGGCCGGGAAACTTAAGATCGTCTTTACAAAATTCAAGGAGTGGGTGGTGGCAACAAAACTCGAACGCTCTTACTCCAAGGACGAGATCCTGGCGATGTATTTCAACACTGTTGACTTCGGCAATAATGCTGTCGGCATAAAGTCGGCTGCCAGAACCTATTTTGACAAAGATCCAATAGAAATCAATACCGAAGAGGCAGCACTCTTGGTCGGAATGCTCAAAGCCCCTTCAAAATATAGTCCCCGCCGTCACCCTAAAGCCTCCCTTGACCGCAGAAACACAGTGCTCGGCCAGATGCTTAAATACGACAAGATAACAGAAGCTCAGTACGATTCCATAAAGCAAATTCCAATCGACATGAGCCGATTCAAATCACAGGCCCATACTGCGGGAATCGCCACATACTTCCGCGAATATTTGCGGATGTTCTTGAAAGACTGGTGCGACAAGAACCCTAAGAATGACGGTTCAAGGTATGACATCTACTGCGATGGTCTGAAGGTCTATACAACCATTGACTCCAGAATGCAGCGTCATGCTGAAGCCGCCGTGAAAGAACATGTTTGCGACTATCTGCAGCCTCTCTTCTTTAACCATATCAAAGGCGCCAAAAATGCACCATTCGTGAATATTAGCGAAGAACAAACTCATAATATCCTGTGGCGCGCGGTTAAGCAAAGCGACCGCTACGAACAAATGAAGGATGCCGGCAAATCTGACGCTGAAATAGAAAAAGCCTTCAATACCAAAACAAAAATGACGGTATATAGCTACAAGGGCATGGTTGACACTGTGATGACCCCTATGGATTCAATACGCTATTATAAGTCGTTTTTGCAATGCGGTTTGATGTGTATGGAAGCCTCGACAGGCTACGTGAAAGCCTACGTCGGAGGTACAAACTACGAATATTTCCAGTTCGACCACGTGAAACTCTCAAAACGCCAGGTCGGCTCTACTTTCAAACCATACGTTTACACCGTGGCTATGCAGAGCGGTGACTTTGACCCATGCACCATGGTGCCGAATGTGCCAGTCACAATCCAAACTGAGTCGGGTGCCCCTTGGACTCCGAAGAATTCAGGTCATTACAAGGAAGGACAGATGCTGCCTCTCCGCGAGGCTCTGGCACAGTCGCTGAACCAAGTTTCAGCATACCTCATGAAACGCTACGGACCGGATGCGGTTATTAAACTGGTTCGTAATATGGGTATGACTTCTGAGATTCCTGCTGTGCCCTCAATCTGTTTGGGCGCTTGCGAACTCTCTTTGTATGAGCAGGTTGGAGCTATAAACTGCTTCCCCAACCAAGGTGTTTATGTGGAACCTATCTTCGTGACACACATCTGCGACAAGGATGGTAACGTGATATTCACAAACCTTCCGAAGACCAACGAGGCGCTGGACCAGATCACTGCCTTCAAGACGGTTCGGCTTATGCAAGGCGTAGTGGACTATGGTACTGGCGGTCGTCTTCGCAGCCAGTACGGAATTACATTCCCGCTGGCAGGCAAGACCGGTACCACCGACAATCAGTCTGACGGTTGGTTTGTGGGATATACTCCTCTGCTGACATGCGGCGTATGGGTCGGATGTGAAGACCGCGCTGCGCACTTTCGCAGCACTGCCCTCGGTCAGGGCGCCCGCACCGCCATGCCCGTTTTCGGCCTCTTCATGAGCAAGGTCTACTCAGATCCTAAACTGAAATACTACTCAATCGTGAACTCTGAAAATCGCGGTTCTAAAGATGGCTATAATTTTATCATCCCAAGCTCTTATATAGGAGACCCTTCCGGATGTAATGAAACCAAACGCGACACCGTAATGGATGATATTATTAGGAATTTTGATTAAACTTTAGGGCTTCGCACTGCTCTCTTCTTTGTTTAGATATTCATCATTTAATAATTATTCAATTATGACTAAAAAGATATTTTCAACAATTCTCTTGTTGTTCGTTATTTTTATGTCTGATGCCCAACAAAGGTTTTCTGCTTCCCTTGAGGAAGCCACAGTCTATCTTCGCGGTGCGGAACTGAAACACACTACTTCAGCTGCTCTGAAAAGCGGCAGCTACGATGTCTATATTGATGGAATTAGTCCAAATATTGAACTCAATAGCTTGAAAGTCAAGGCTAATGGCGTTTTGATATCCGCTGTCGAATTTTCAAACGACTTTATGACACCCAAAGAGGAGTCTCAGAAAATTCAGAAACTGAAAGACTCTCTTGAATTTTATCGATCCCAACTTACCGATGTGCAAAACGACCTCGCTGTACAACGTCAGTTGTTGAAGATACTCACCGATGCAACCAACAGCAACATGAACCAGAAAGAGCATACAGTGTCTGTGTCTGACATAACTGCTAACATGGAACTCTATAAGTCAAAAGCCGCATCTATTCAAAAACTTATTGATCAGGATAATAACAAAATTGACAAGTTGAATGCGACAATTGGTCGCTTGAGCAAGCAGGTTGCCCAGGATGAAACCAAAAACAGACAAAAGACAGGTCTGCTTAGAATTGCTGTGAGTGTGCCGGAAAAGGTGAATACAAAGTTCACGGTTACCTACTTCACCTCCAATGCCGCTTGGACTCCTTGCTATGATATCAACATTCCATCAATGGCAAACACCATAACACTCCAAGCTAAGGCCCAAGTGCGCCAAACCACCGGCCTTGACTGGAACAATGTAAAGCTCACTTTGTCGAATGCCGTGCCAAACAGAAGCAGCGAAGCGCCTGTACTTTCAACTTGGTTTCTGTCTTTCAATAATTTCAGACGACCTGGGTTAGCCGTTAAAAACAACGTGACATTTGCCAAAACAACTGCCGCGAATGCCGAAGCTGCCTTTGAAGAGGATGTCGCTTATGATGCTGCACCCGCTACACTCGAACCCATTATGATGGATGATTATGTTGACGTTGACGAACAGGAAATTCATGTCAACTACAATATCTCGGTCCCATATAACGTACCAGGTAACGGTAAATCGCAGTTAGTTGACCTTAAATCATATCAGATCAAGTCTGATTTTCACTATTATTCTGTTCCAAAAGCCGCTGAAGAGACATATCTTATGGCTGTGCTGTCTGATTATCAACAGTATAACCTCTTGCCAGGCTATGCAACAGTGTCTTACAATAACACATTTGTCGGGAAGACTTATATACAGCCTAATTCAGCGGAGAAAGAGTTCCGTCTGACTTTGGCAACAGAGCCGCGCATAGCTGTTAAACGTGAAAAACGCTCTGAATTCTGCAGTACTAAATCCGTTGGAAACAACACAACTGTAACTCAGTCTTATATGATTACTGTTAAAAACAATCAGACAAAGGCTGTCACTGTTAAGCTTAAAGACCAATACCCGATATCCTCAGACAAGGACATAGAAGTGAAGGTGGTTGACATCAACCCGGCACCGAATATCAATAATTCAGATACTGGAATTATCACTTGGGATGCTGAACTTAAAGCAGGAGAAACCAAGACTTTTGTTATAACATATTCGGTTAAATACCCAAAAGACAAACAGTTATCTTTGTAGTATATATATCTTATGAAAATAATCCACACGTCTGATTGGCATGTCGGACAAGTTTTTAATTTCCATTACGACAGGCAGGAAGAACATCAATTTTTTTTCGATCAACTGAAGGGATTTGTAGAAGATGAGAGACCGGATGCCCTTTTAGTGAGCGGTGATGTTTTTGATAAAAGCACTCCCGGCAACAACTCTATGCGGTTTTTCTATGACAATATTTTGGAATTGGTAAAAGCCGCACCTGATACAACTTTCGTGATTACATCAGGAAATCATGACAGCAGTTCACGACTGGAGACTGACAACGGAGTGTGGAAACTGCATAACGCCCATCTTGTCGGTGCAGTTGTGCGTGAAGATGACACCTATTTGTTTGACAAACATATAATTGAGCTCAAAGACAAAGGCTTCATCGTTGCGGTGCCATATCTGCAAGGTTACAACAGCGACTTTTACAACTTGATTCTTGACGAGGTTGAAAAAAGAAACTCAGATAATTTGCCAGTAATTTTGATGGCCCACACCACTATAGGCGATTCGGATTTCGGCAGTCATGAGACTTCAAACTTTAATGGACTTCTATCTGTTGGCGGTATTAACTGTTTGAAACTGAGTGCTATAAACGACAAGTACGATTATTTGGCGCTCGGACATATACACACCCCGCAAACCCTTGCAAACGGGAAGGCCAGATATTGTGGCAGTCCGGTGCAAATTAATTTCAAGGAGAGTTTTCAACATTCCGTCTCATTGGTGAACGTGGGCGAGCATGGCGAAAAGCCTGTCATAAAAGAACTTCCACTCAAACCATTGAAACGGTTTTACACCATTCCAGCTAACCCCAAACCACTTGACGAAGCACTTAAAACTCTTCAGTTAAATCTTCCTGAAGAGCCTGGTTATGTGCAACTTAACATATTGGCTGACGGGCCGCTGCTCGCTGACACTGAGAATAGGATTCGCAATGTTTTGGAAAGCAACAAAGATCTCCTCTATTGCGAATTCAAGGTCACTCGTCCTGACAACAATACAAATGATGTTAGAACCATGCCTGATTTGTCGCTGTCAAGCTTTAAGGAAAAAGACCCGGTTTCAATAGCGACAAATTATTTTGAGACTGTGTATAATCATGAGATGGATGAGTCGCTTGTTAAATTATTACAATCTGTTGTTCAGGAAGTTAGAAACGAAATTTCTAAATAAGAATAGCCATGAAATTTTTAAAATTAGACATTTGCAATATCAATTCTCTTGAGAAGGTTACAATAGATTTTGAGAATCTTTTGCCATCCGATGAACATATTTTTCTGATTTGGGGTCCTTCAGGATCGGGAAAATCAACAATTTTGGACTCTATTTCGCTTGCATTATTTAAAAAAGTGCCAAGACTTGAAGGAATTCCAAATAAAAACAGTAAATACGAAGATTCGGAATATCAGGTTTCAGGTTCGAAAGGACGTTCTATTTCCACTGACGATATTAGACAATATCTCAAAAGAGGTAAAAAAAGCGGTTATTGCTCGTTGGATTTCGTAGGAAATGACGGAAAAAAATATACCGCGAGCCTGAATTTCTCAATAAACAAGAACAATAATCTGAATGATGCAAAATGGTTGTTGACAACCCCGACGGAAACATTCGATAAGACAACCCAAATAGCACCTATCATTGAAGATGTGACTGGCATGACCTACGACCAGTTCTGCCGCACCACACTTCTCGCCCAAGGTGAGTTTACAAAGTTCATGAAGAGCGACCAAAACAGTAAGGCTGCTATTCTTGAAAAACTGACAGATACGGGAATTTTTTCCTCCATTGGCAGAAAGATCTTTGATAAGTGCTCAAATAAAAAGAAAGAATTTGATGAACTTCAGAAGGAAAATCAAAATGTAAAAAGGTTGTCGGATGATGAAATTTCAGTGTATAATGGCGAGTTGACTTCGATAGGGGAGGAAATTGAATCAATTCAACAGGTCGAAAATCAAATCAATGTCAAGATTAATTGGCTTAACCAAGAAAAGATTAACAAGGAAAATTTGTCTGCAGCTGAACGAGAATTACAAAAGGCTACCAGTGATTTGCAAAATCCAGAGATTTCTCAGACAGAGATGGAGATTCAACTTTGGGAAAAGACAGAAGAACAGAGAATATTATACGTAAATCTTGAATCAGCCAAAGCTCAATTAGCCTCATTTAACGGTGAACTCTCTGATATATGCAAAACTTTTGATAATCTTGTGGCAGGCAGAAACTTCCTTAATGTTGAATCCGAACGCATGAAACAACAAAAATCAAAGTTAGACAAACAATATAAATTATACTCTTCACGTAAAGATATCTTTGCACAATCATCGTATTGGAAGGAAAAACTGAAAAATTTCAAACAACTAAAGTCGAATTTAGATGCAGCAAGCTCTGAAATTAAAACTATAAATAAAAATCTCGCAGATAAGAAAGTCGAATTAGAGAATATAAACAGTGACATCAAAAAAACAAATTCACAGTTAAACTCCAAAACCGCTGAAAGAGAAGATGTTTATAAGAAGATAAAAGATGTTGACTATCAAAAGATTCTGCAGGAAATTGCCAATGACAATAGTGCTTTGACGAAAATATCAGACATCAGGTCAACTGCTGACAACCTGAAAAAATATCAGAACGACATAAAGAATCTCAAAGATCAGATTATTTCCAATGAAAGAAAATTGGAAATATCTAAGAATCAGCAGGATAAAGTGCAAGATGATCTCAAAACAGCAGAAAAAAACAGGGATCTCGCTTACACTTTGTACGAGGCATCGCTGAATAGCGTTCATGATTTTGCAAAAAAACTTCGAAACAGTTTGAAGGTAGGTGATTCGTGCCCGATTTGCGGGAACACTATTGATCATGTTCTCTCAAATGAGGCAGTAGAAGCGAGTGTTGCAGCACTGTATAATAAGTATGAACAAGCAAAGAATAATTATAACAAAATAAACTCGGATCTGATGTCAATAACTGCCTTTATTTCCCAGATATCAGCAGAAAATGAGGGGAAAAAGACAGATTATAACAATAAATGTGCTGAAAAGGACAAACTTTTGGATTCCATGCAAAAAATTTCAACAGAATTGCAAATTGTTGTTGATCCAACCCTGTACGACCAGCTTTCCGCCAAAGAGCAACTAATTAATAACAAACTCTCTGATAATCAATCACTAATAAATTCATACGAATCAAACAAAATAATATACGACAGTTTAGAAAAAGGTATAAAATCGCTGAATGAAAGTATTCACAAATCCGCCATTGATTTAACAACAATCAATGGTAAAATTTCATCTTTGCAGGAAAAAATTTCTTCAAAAGAGACTGAAATAAAAGAATATAACACTAAAATTAAAGAGGAAGAGACTTCGATTTCTGCATCTTTGGCTGAGTTTTATTCAGATTGGGCTTTAAATATTTCAAAAACATCTTCTGAAATTGATAACGACAAGTCTGTCTTTGAATCAGTAGAAAAGCAATTGTCAGAAAACCAGAATAAATCAGATAGTATTGAGAAGGAAATATCTGAAAGTGAGATAATTATTGAAAGAGTTGCGGATAAATACGGGTGGAAAATCAATAATACTGTATGTGAATGTAAGGATTTGACACAAAAATGTCGTCAGTTAGACAGGGATTGTGATTTGATTGATCAAAAAATCACAGAAAAGAGAAACATAATTCAAGATTACAAGCAAAAATTAGAAGAATTTCTTACATCAAATTCAGATATTGACCTTGAAGTATTAAAATCCCTATCTCGTTTGCAACATTCAGAGATAAAGAGTAAAAGAAATAAAATCGATGCTGTTCGGAAGTGCTTCCAAAATGCCCAGGGAAAAGTTGAGAATGCCAAAAGGACAGTGGAGATGCACAATGGTGAAAAGCCAGAGATGACTGAAGCAGAGACTCTTAATTATCTGACAGAAGCTGTCGCCTTGCAGAAGGAAAAACGTGATGAAAAGATCCAGAGGAAGAGTGAGATTAATGTAATTTTGAAAGAAGATGTCGAAAACAAGCTGAAATATGCCAAAACTTTGGAGAAATTGGACAAACTAAAATTAGAATGTGACGATTGGGAACGTCTGAATACTGTTTTTGGAGATTCAAACGGCATGAAGTTCTGCAGGATTGCCCAAAGTTATATTTTGAACAAGTTATTGGAGAACGCCAATTTCTTCCTCGGGATGTTGTCAGACAGATATCAGCTGATAAATCCAGGTAAAGATCTTCTTATCTTGGTGAAGGACAGATATTTGAATGACTCGCCGCGGCCAGTGGAGATGGTGTCGGGCGGTGAGAGTTTCATCATTTCGATTGCTTTGGCACTTGGCTTGTCAAACATGTCGATGCAGGGAATCTCTTCAGATTTCATTTTTATTGACGAGGGTATCAGTCAGTTGGATGGTACACGCTGCGATAATGTTGTGAACACACTGCAACAGTTGCACAGCATTATCAAATGCAACATTGGTTTGATAAGTCATTTAGACAAATTGACAGAGGTTATTCCTACAAAAATCAACGTCTATCCTGTCAGTCAGGGAACCAGCGAGGTTAAAGTGGTGCGAAATTAGTGGTCTGACAATTTGAGTATCAGTGCTGTACGAGGTGGCAGATAGAGCTGAAGCCGACTGTTCCCCTCAAAGTTGTTTGTGAAGTAGGTAATACTGTCATCGATATTGCCAAACCCATTGTAGTCAGGGTCATCGCTGTTAAGTATGATTTTATAACTTCCTGGCATACAATTTATTGCGTAGTCGGAAAAAGATTTAGAAGGGTTGAAGTTAAATACAATCACGCAGTTGTTGCGTTTGTAGGCCAAAACTTTGTCATTCTCGTTGGCGCACAGCAGATGAGGTTTATCGGCGAGCAGTTTGTGTTCAGTCACCACGTGTATCATATCAACGTCGAAGAGGTTCAATCCGTGATATTTCAGCAGTTTGTCGTCAGCCAAGTTCCATTGTCTTCTGGCGTATGCGAACGACCAGCCGTTTCCTTGTCGTGGGAAGTCTATCCATTCGGGATGCCCGAATTCGTTGCCCATGAAGTTAAGATAGCCTCCAGATGCGCCTGTCAGGGTAACCAAACGGGTGAGTTTGTGAAGCGCTATACCTCTGTCAACGTTGATGTTGGGTGTGAGAATAGACATTTGGTCGTACATATCTTTCCCTATCATCCTGAAAATCAGAGTTTTGTCGCCGACTAAGGCTTGGTCGTGGCATTCCACATAACTGATTGTTTGTTCTTCAGGACGTTTGTCGGTCATTTTGAAGAAAATCTCACCCATAGAGAAATCCTCGTCTTTCGTCTTTTTGAAGGTTTTGACCCAGAAATCGGCAATTCCCATAGACATGCGGAAGTCGAAGCCGATGCCGCCTTTGGGGATAGGGTAGGCGAGGCCGGGCATTCCGCTGACGTCTTCTGCAATGGTGATACAGTTGTGGTTTATCTCGTGGACCATTTTGTTTGCAAGAGTCAGATATACAAGTGCATCATTATCGATATTATTGTCGAAATATTGTGAATAATTCAGGAAATCAACGCCTAATCCGTGGTCGAAATAGCACATGCTGGTCACTCCGTCGAAGCGGAAACCGTCAAAATGGAATTTTTCGACAAAATATTTGAGGTTAGAGAGCAGAAAAAGCAGAGTTTCGTCTTTTCCGTAGTTGAAGCAGCGCGAGTCCCAAACTTTGTGGGTGCCTTTTTCGCCGTGGTGGGTGTAGAGAGAGTCGCTGCCGTCGAAGAGGCTGATGCCTTCTTTTTCGTTTTTTACAGCGTGTGAGTGGATGATGTCTAAAATCACGAAGATGCCGAGGCCATGTGCGTTGTCGATGAGTTCCATGAGTTCTTCCGGGGTGCCGAACCTTGAGGAGGGTGCGTAAAAATTCGACACCTGGTATCCGAAGGAACCGTAGTAGGGGTGTTCCTGGATAGCCATAAGTTGCAGGGTGTTGTATCCTAACTGCTTGATTCTCGGAAGGATGGTTTCTTGGAATTCATGGTAAGAAGATATCTTTGCTTCTTGAGAAGACATACCAATGTGAGCTTCATAGATCAGAGGGTGCTCAGGTTTTGCAGGGGCGGTGTGTTTCCACGTGTATGGTTCCGGTTCCCACACTTGTGCGCAGAAGACTTTAGTTGTGTTGTCTTGGACCACTCGTTGCACGTAGGCGGGCAGGCGTTCGTCGGCACCCGACTGCCAGACCATCCAGAGTTTGTAGAGCTGTTCGTTTTTTATGGCGAAGTCGGGCAGTTTGATTTCCCAGTCGCCGTTGCCCAAAGGTTTGAGTGCAAAGTCCTGCCGTATTTGCCAATCTGTGAAGTCGCCGTACAGGAATATTTGGGTGGCGTTAGGCGCCTTTTCGCGGAATGTCCAGCCGTCGGGAGTTTTATGGAGGCCGTAATAGAGGTGGGCGTTGGCGAAGTCGGAGAGATGTTGAGAGCCGCCGGTGAGTTGCAGCTCGCGCAGTGCGGCGCGCTCCATGCGTTTCTGTAATGTGTTGGCAAATGGCTTCAGCAAAGGGTCTTCCTTCACCAACATACTGTTTTTTGCATTGTGTTCAGGCATCATTGAAACGAGTTTTTATACATCTGCAAAGTTACATTTTTTAGATTTATAATGGTGAGATCAGACATTTTCAAATAAAAGCTGATAATTAGATATGTCGTTTTGTTTTTTCAATAAATAATCAAAAAAAAAATCCATTGTATTTTAAAATTGTGTAACTTTGCAGTTTAAAAATTTAATGCGCATGAATGAATTTTATCTTGGTGGTATTCAACAAATTGGCATAGGTACTGAGAATATGGTTGATTCTTGGAAGTGGTATGCCGATATGTTTCAGATGAATGTTAGGATATTGGAAGACGACACTGTGGCCGCAAAGATGCTGCCATATACCAATGGCAAACCTGAGAAACGCCATGCATGCATCGCTGCAAATCTCCAGGGTGGCGGCGGATTTGAAATCTGGCAGTATTCCGAAAGAAAACCTATTCCTTTGGATTTTGAAGTGCAGATAGGTGACTTGGGCGTGTTCTGCGCTAAAGTGAAGTCGCACGATATCAACGCTTATCATGCAGAATTGGCCTCCAAAAGCCCCAATGTGTCACAAATTTTCACAGACCCCAATGGAATACCCACATTCTATGTTTACGACCCGTCCGGAAACCTGTTCCAAGTGGTTGAGGATAACTACGTCTTTATAGATGAAAAGCGTTATTCAGGCGGTGTTATCGGCGCTATGATAGGTGTCAGTGACATTGAAAAGTCATTGGCTGTGTACAGGGATATCCTCGGATATGACAAGATAGTATATGACAAGTCGGGTGTGTTCAGCGATTGGCAGACACTGCGCGGCGGGAACCAACAGTATCGAAGAGTGTTGCTTGCCCGCACGGAGCCTTTCGTGGGTCCTTTCTCCAAACTCTACGGCAAAAGCACTATCGAACTGGTACAGGCTATCGACCGCCAGCCTCGCAAAATTTTCCAGAGTCCGCGCCAATGGGGCGATCCCGGATTTATTCAGATCTGCTTCGAGGTGGTTAATATGCGCGCTCTCGAGGAATTCTGCCAGTCGAAGGGCTTCCCGTTCACGGTTGACAGCTGCAAGGATGTGTCGAATTTTGACATGGGACTCGCTTCGGGGCATTTTGCCTATATTGAAGACCCGGATGGAACCCTGATAGAGTTTGTTGAGGTACATAAAATACCGATAAGCAACAAATTCAATATCTGCATCGATTTGATGAAGCGCGACAGGAAAAGAGCGCTTCCCACATTCTTTTTCAGACTGATGAAGTTGAATCGTGTTAAATTTGACTAAAATGGGTACTTTAATAGACAGAATCAAGCAGGATTTGCGTTACGAGGAGGCTCTCAAGGCCTGTATGAATTGCGGGATGTGCACAGCAGTGTGCCCCGCCGCCGAGTTCTATGATTACGACCCCAGGAGGATTTGCGACATGGTGCAGCGTAACGACGAACGTGTCATTGAAAATCTTCTTCGCACTGACACGATATGGTATTGCGGACAATGCATGTCGTGCAAGCCGCGCTGCCCACGCGGAAACGCTCCGGGCGAAATCATCAACATCCTCCGCAAAATATCTCAGGAAACCGGCTATTTTAAGGATTCCGAGATGGGACGCCAGCAGGTAGAGCTTATGAATGGTATAGGCACAAATATTCTTGAGATAGGCTATTGCGTGCATCCCGACAGAGTGGATCCAGACAAACATGTTGAACAGGGTCCAGTTTGGAGATGGTTTGTCGACAATATCGAAGAAATAGCCCCTAAATTGGGTGCAAACTACCATGGAGACGGTGCCGGCGCGTTGCGCACAATCTCTCATGAGGATATGACAGAGGTGAATAAGATTTTTGAGGTTACCGGCGGAATGGAACTCCGGAAGAAAGTAAACCAACAATAAGCCTTACCCTTCCTCTATCTTGTTCTTGACCATGTTCTCCCAGCGCAGATACGCGCTTGTCTGTATGTCGTAGAACACATTATAGAAAGTTCTTGCCCAGTAGTTCCTTGCCCCGAAGCCGGATGGCTTTTTCAAGAATTTTTCGCAAAGGACCGCTTCGTTGCTTTCAGTTTTTATCAAAACAACCCAGATTGATGCTGTCTTAGTGGAGGTGTCGAATGATTCGACTATGAAAGTCAGAGCATACTTCATTGTTTTGGGATACTCCACGGTTCTCACATATTCGCAGATCTGTCCTTCATTCAAAACATCCTGAATGTCAATACGCTTGGTCAGCATGTTGCTGAGTCTTGTGGATTTGTTTATCTTTGTGGTCGAAGAGAGATCGTATTGCATCATGGGCTTGCGGAAACTCATGCGCACATCGTATTTTTTCTGGTCGTTGAGTATCAGAAGATTCCATTCATGGAAATAGTGGTGCATTATCTCCTGGGTATAATTGAAACCGTCCCGGGTGAACTTAGCCTTGCTGAAGTTTATCCCAACCCATAGGATTTCGTGCTCTTTGAGAAAATCTATGAATAAATCCTCGTTCAAGTACATATTGCTGTGCTATGATGGAGGAGTTAAACCAAAGGAATCCATTTTGTGGCAATTCTGCAGAATTCTTTTCCGGATTCTGGAGAGAATATTGCAGTTGAAAAAGCATCTTCCGCAGTCTTCTCGGAGTGCACTGAATACTTGTCGCCCAATTTTGCCTGTGCTATGAAGTTCACGAACACTTGGTTGAAGTTGTGGGTTTTATAGTATTCGGTGTCAACGGAGTTAAGTGCCCATTGGATATAGTGTGCATTGTTGACGTGGAGGTTCATGTCGATGTCGGATGTTTCGACGTCTTTGGCGAATGATGCCTGTTCAGGGATGTGGAGCGGTGCGATTTTCTTTGGTTTTTCGCAGTCGGCCATCCTGTCTTGTTTCGGAAATACCCCGTCGTAGTTTGACATCCGTTGCGGCCTTCCATGTTCAGTGTCAAGGATAGCCCAAACCGAACTACCTGATATTAAGATGTTTCCGGCTTCGTCCTCGATTTCATAGTCACGTGGCGAGGTGGCAATCTCAGATGGTCTAACCCAACTTCTGAGAATGATATTCTCAGTCCAGCGGGGCATTCGGTTGATTTTGAGCGACATTTTTGTGATAACCCAGAAGGCGTTGTTTTTTTGCAGGTCGTGCCAGCCTGCACCCAACAGTGATGCGTGTTTATTGCTCATCTCCTGCAAGAGCATGAAGAGGGCGTCGAGTCTCAGAAGTCCCTTGCAGTCTGAAAGATAAGAAGGGATTTCCATTTTTTGAATAAGAAAAGGGATTTTTTCGTTCATAATATTACCACATTCCGTCAAAAATAGTCCATAATTGGTCACCGAGGTTCCATGCTTGTTCAACGGCAGCGTTTCCGCAGTTGTCGGTGAAGTTGGTGAGCATGCGGATAGCCTCGTCGTATCTGTCCTGGTCGAGCAGTTTGGCTGCTTCCTTTTCAACAATATAGTGTTGGTCGATGAACTCTTTTTGCATCGGTTCCCAAACCTTGTTGACGAAGGGTTGCATGTCGCCCCAACGTTGCGCTGCGATAGTGCCCACTCTGTTGAAGGCCCACCATGCGGCCTCTTTGCTGAATCCGGTGACGCGTCCGTCGGTCTTGTAAGCTGCGGGCAGGTCGGTGACGTTAGCGTAGATTGGAACATATATGGATGATGCGACATTGTCTAAGGCGAACCAGCAGAGGGCTCCGATCTCGTCGGGGAGCCAGTCGCGGCATTGGATGATAGTGCCATAAACAGTGAAATGGACGGCTATGCTTCTCTCACCGCGGTCGTTCCAGCCGCCGTTGATCTTGTGAAGCTGCAGTTCGTCATATTTCATAAACGGGTTAGCCATGGGCGAGATGACAGTTTTGCCGTCTTTGTCGGTCACAGTGAGGCTTTTCCTCATGTCGTAAGGGGTGCCTTCGTAGTAGTCTTTGAAGATGCTCATCATCTTTTCGATGGTGACAAGAGAGTCGGGTTTGACTG
Source organism: uncultured Bacteroidales bacterium (assembly GCA_934699095.1). Classification (GTDB taxonomy): domain Bacteria; phylum Bacteroidota; class Bacteroidia; order Bacteroidales; family WCHB1-69; genus F23-D06. Next base: position 232,035 of record CAKUVI010000005.1, read on the forward strand.
AAAAAGGGAAGTTTTCGGCGTTAGGGTCGAGGTGCAGAGATGGAGCCACGAGGTCGAATACGCGCCATTCGCGGCGGCGGCAGGCCATCATGGTGCGAGTATGCGGGGCGTATGCGTAGGAGAAGCGGAAGGTCTCCTTGCCGTCCCACCAGCCATTCTCCTTGGCAAGCGAGTAAACGTTGTCGGAAGCCATGAAGTAGTCTTTGTCCTTGAGGTTTATCTCCCTGATGGTTGATGCGTTGGCGTTGACGGCCACATGGTCGTCGGGAACGCGTTGCGCTGCCCATACGGCACCTACTTTACCTTTGCCGGGTCCCAATATCTCAAGATGCCACACTTCGTCCTTGTCGGCTATGGTGAGGCACTCTCCGGCATCAATCCAGCCATGCTTTTTCAACAGTTCTCCGGCGGTCTCTATTGCTTCTCGCGCGCTGCTGCAACGCTGCAACAACAACATGCAGAGCCTTTGGCAGTCGATAAGGCCGCTGTCGGATTTCAGTTCCTCGCGCCCGCCGAATGTCGATTCACCGATGGCCAACTGCGCCTCGTTGACGCACGGATATGCTGTGTTCAGGAACTGATATGTGTGCTCAACCTGGTCTATCTCCCCTATAGGTATGTTGTCGTAGCGCAACATTTGTCCAGGCTGGCGCTGCTTTGCCCACTCTCGACGATACAGATGTTGCTTGTCGCCCTTCTCGTGCTCTTCGGCTGGCGTGACATATATGTTTGTGCGTGTGCGGTGACTGTCATCGGTGTGTGATGTCATCACAGAACCGTCAGCAGAGGCTTTTTTGCCCACCGTTATTGACGTACATTCCATACCTCCGACCTCATAATCAGCAACTTGGGCTGAAATTGTAAAGTATGAAAATAAAGCCAAAACAAAAATGAGATGCTTTTTCATAGTATGTGGGTTCGTTTTAAACTAAAGTTTGCAAAAATACATATTTTTCGTTACTCCAGACTTGGCCTTTTTACAATTTTCTTCTTATTATTTCAGTGAATATTGGAAAGAAGACCCGTTTTCAAGTAGCGGCCATGTTGATTTTGTGAAGGTGACGGTGGCTGTGTCGTTCTGGACGGCAATGGTTCCGCCAATCGGGTTTCCGGCTGCATCTGTGGCCGTGAAGTGCAGCTTACCATTGTTCTCTGTTGCAATACCATCGTCGAGTGTTGTCAGGCGGAATATGCCTATCTCGACGTCATATCTGCCGTCATCCCTCCTGTATGTGATGGTCAGGTTCGGTTCGTGGTTGTCCATGTCGAAGTATGTGCCTTCGAATCTGTCCTTAAAGACCTTCAGATCTGAGATGGCAATCTTGTTGCCGTCCCCTATGGATATTTCAGCCTCAATTGTGGGCATCACGCTATAGTCGAGCACGAGTCCTGTCACGTGCTTCAGGCTTGGAATGACCAGGACGCGTGGCTGTCTGCCGCTTATATCGTAGGCGATCTGTTCTCCTATCCAAACCGGAGTGCTGTCGAGGCCGCCCATGTCTGTTGTGGTGTCAACCACCGCACATATCTTTCTAGTCCCGTCATAGAGCGTTACAAGGCTGTCGTTGACTGTGTGCCCCAATTTCCCGCATAAGGCTTTCTGCATGTCGTACGGGTTTATTTTTGCCAATATTGCGGCTTTACCGGTATCGTCGAATCCGATTATGTGGAGCTGTTCGGCCAGTATTCCGGTGCCTTCAACCGCTCCGCCTGCTAAGAAAAGTCTCTTTGAGGAGCTGTCGTAGCGGGCTTTCGGATTGTTTCCGTGTCTTATGTCAGGGAAGGCGGTGAGAAGGTTGCCTTTTCGCACAACCACGCCATAGCCTTCCGATGAGTTATTGTCGTCGCAGCGCATGAGGCACCAAACTGATATCCCGTTTTTCTCATCATTGAGGATGTTTTCAAAACGATCGTCAATGGTGATTCTTTTCAATGTGTTCTTTACTGTCTCGGGTGCTTTAGACACAACTGTCTCATCCAACACCCCGTTTACAGGGGTGATTTTTTTTTTGTTGTCACATGAAAGGATGACTGTGACACATGCCAATGCCATGATAAAAAAGGCTGCAATTCGCTTGTTCATAATTTGTTGGATAGATATTGCTATTTGTGTTCCAGAAGAAGTCTATGTTCACGAGGGGTAAAATCTTTAGTTGATTTCACGTATTCAGGGTCGGGCATATACCACCAGAAAGAGGAGAAGAGTTTTTGCAGTTTTTTCTTTCTGAACACATAGCCGCGGTGTGCGTATGGCAGTGCGTTGACAAGAGTCTTGGGGATCTTCTTGTCTGTCCAGAAGTAAAAGTTGTCGCTGCGGTCATAGAAAGAGCCGAGCGGGAACTCTTTGTTGAAGGCTATGTAAGTGTCGGCCGACTGTATGTTCATGTCTTTTTCGGGTTTGAAGTTTACAGAGTGCCATTCCACTGTGCCGTTTCTGAGGGCCACTTCCACCAGGCTGCCGCTCCATCCGTACTGAGAGTGGCGGATTTTGCCTGTCCCATCGACGATTCTGAATTCAGCTGCCCTGAAAATGGAGTCTTCGATGACGAAATGCTTCTCTGTGCCTTCGGCCTTTATTCTGAGTGTGAAGTCGTCAATCTGGCCGTTGCCCCAGCGAGTGGCGGGTGTGAGCCAGTAGGGAACTTCGAAAGTGCGTCCCACGCCGTATGACATCTTGTACTTGTAGGTGTGGTGCACCTTGTTGATTCCAGGCTTGAATTCAGCTCTGAAATAGTATGCGTAGGCATAGGCTCCGAACTCCTCCGGGACGCCTTCTTCCGGACCGGTGTAGATCTCGTTGATGCGATTTGCCACCACCACGGCGTTGCTGTGACGCAGGGGTTGCCCGTTCATGATGACGGTGAAGTCGGAGATGTATGGGTGACGCCCTGTAGGGTCTATGGTGTCGATCGTGTTGTAAGGGCGAGCAGCCTCAAATCCCACCTTCAAAACCTTCTCTGGACCGCGGTTGTTGAACACATACTGCACGTCAACCCGCGCATAACCGTCGTCACACAGACTGATTGTGAGGATTTCTTTCTCCACTGTGATGTCGGTTTCCTGCACGGGAATCAACATGCTGCCGCTGGTGTAATAGACCCCATCGTTAGCGTAAGAAGTTGAGAATAAGTAAATTATAAAAAATAATAATATTGAAATAGTTTTTTTGATGTCCATAGTGATCGTCATATTTAAAAACGTTGCAAAATTAACAAGTTTTCGTCAATCAAAGCCGGTTTTGAGGAATAAAATATGCTTCAGAAGATATTGTCATTTTTAATTTGGTGGATTCGCAAAAAAATAGTAAATTTGCCCGCAAAATTTTTTTGACAACTTTATGGATATTACACTGATCATTATTGCGGTGCTTACCTTGATGGCCGGTATAGGTGTTTTCTTGGTGGCATGCACAATAATGAGTTCCAATTTGGAGAGCGCATCTTCAAAACGTCTCAAGAATCTTTTCTCCAAGACCGGCAACAACAAGTGGTTAGGTGTGGGCATCGGCACCATCGGTACAGCGGCAATACAGAGCAGTGGGGCTGTCACGGTGATGGTTCTCGGTTTCGTCAATGTGGGTATTATGTCGTTGTCTCAGGCGGCAACAATAATATATGGCACTAACATCGGCACCACGATCACCGGCCAGTTGGTGGCATTGGGTATGTTTGGGAAGAACAGCATCTCAACTACTCTGATATTCGCGTCTTTTGCCGGGGTGGGGGCTTTCATAAGTCTTTTCGCCAAAAAAGAGTCGGGCAAGCAGCTCGGCGGCATCCTCACAGGCTTTGGCATGCTTTTCGTCGGTCTCAGCATGATGGCATCGGCCATGGACGATTTCGCATCCTTGGATTCAGTTAAACTCTTCCTTGCCAGCATCAGCAACCCTATACTGCTTGTAGTGATAGGCGCTATTCTCACTGCCATAATCCAGTCGTCATCAGTCATGACTTCCGTGGCTATCACCATGGTTGTCAGCGGGCTCATCAACTTGACTCAGGGTATCTACATCACTATGGGCAGCAATATAGGTTCGTGTGTGGTTGCTATCATAGCGAGTATAACCAGCGGTACCAACGCCAAGCGCACAGCTGTTATCCACCTCACCTTCAATGTGATGGGGGTTGTGCTGTTTATGTTCGGAGCCCTTGGATTGTGGCTCTTTACAGGCGGCAGGGTTAGCTTCGGCTCGATATTCGCACATCTCTTCCCGAGCGCACCTCAGCTACAACTCGCGATGTTCCACACCGTGTTCAATGTATGCACAATGCTGATAGCGCTGCCGCTTACCAATCTTCTCGTCAGATTCGCATGTTCCGTTATCAAGGAAGATGATAAACCAGCCAGCTCAGGACAAATCGAGCCACATCTATATTTTCTTGACGAACAGATGCTTAGGACTCCCGTCGTGGCTATCCGGCAGATTAAAGAGGAGGTTATTAATATGGCTTCCCTTGCCATACAGAATTTCAAACGCTCGATACATATTGTGACTACTATGGATTACTCCGATTTGGAGACTTTCAGGAATACAGAAATTGAACTCAACTTCCTGAATAAAGAGCTGGTTCGCTATTCCGTTGTGCTTCTGAGCAATCAGCTCAACAAGTTCGACAACCAGTTCCTGTCGTCCACGATATTGTCGGTAAGCGACTTGGAGAGAATTGGCGACTATTCTGAGAATATTATCGAGTATGCAGATTCTTTGAAACAGCAGGACGCATCTTTTTCAGATGATGCTGTGGAAGAAATCCTGAAAATGCAGGATTTGGTGTGCAATTTATACACTGAGATCATGCAGGCATACAAGCATCTTGATTCCGATGCCCTGGCAAGAGCCAACAAAATAGAGGATCAAGTGGATGTCTTCACAGACATTATGGAGCAGAAACATATAGAAAGGCTCTCTTCGGGCGTGTGCAACCCGCAGGTGGGAGCTGAATATATTTCCCTTGCACAGAATTCAGAGCGTATCGCCGACCACCTTATCAATGTTGGCAAGACGATAAGGGACCTCGTGGAATAAAAAACAATCTCTTTGCCACGCTATGTGGAAAATTTGTGGAGACGCGCCCTGGCGCGTCTCCACATGCCGCACAAAAACGTACCTTTTTTTAGCCGACAGCATCATAAAGGAATTTTGTGTACCTTTGCATCCTCAATTGAACGATATATAAACACAGACAATATGAAAAGAAGAGCAATTATCAGTGTCAGCAACAAGGACGGAGTGGTGCCTTTTGCCAAAAGACTGTCAGAATTAGGTTTTGAGATAATTTCAACTGGCGGCACCCGTAAGGCTTTGGATGCGGCAGGAATCCCCACCATCAGTATCAGCGACGTGACCGGTTTTCCGGAAATCATGGACGGCCGTGTCAAAACCCTGCATCCGAAGGTGCATGGAGGCCTTCTGTCAGTCAGAACAAATCCTGCTCATGTTAAAGAGATGGAAGATAACAACATCACTCCGATTGATATGGTGGTTGTGAACCTATACCCTTTCAAGCAGACTATCGAAAAGCCCGGAACCACATTCGAAGATGCCATCGAGAACATCGATATCGGCGGTCCTTCGATGTTGCGCAGTGCGGCCAAGAACCATGCCTTCGTGACTGTTGTGGTGGATAATGCCGACTATGACACAGTGATTTCGGAGATAGAGGCAAACGGAGACACAACTTTGGATACGCGCCGTCGCCTCGCCGCAAAAGTGTTCCGCCACACTGCTGCCTACGACACTTACATCTCCACCTATCTCACCGAAAAGACAGGAGAGAAGGAACCGGAAAGCCTCACATTGACATTCAGCCGGAAGCAGTCGTTGCGCTACGGCGAAAACCCTCATCAAGAGGCAGCCTTCTACGCTGGGAAAAAACAGGGCTATTCAGTGGCTTGGGCTGAACAGCTTCATGGTAAAGAATTGTCTTACAATAATATACAAGATGCAGATGCGGCACTTCAGATCTTGCGCGAGTTCGATAACCCGACTATGGTAGCGGTAAAACACAAGAATCCTTGCGGCGTGGGTGTTGGCACCAGTGCACTGGAAGCCTGGACGAGAGCTTATGAGGCCGACAGCGTGTCGATATTCGGTGGCATCGTGGCTTCAAACCGCGAAATCGACCTCCCAACCGCCGAAGCGATGAAACCTGTGTTCCTGGAAATCATCCTTGCCCCAAGTTTCACCAAGGAAGCCTATGAACATTTAGCCACAAAGAAAAACATTCGCCTGATGACCTTCAGCTGCGACAAGTCTGACGCCGACGACAAGATGTACGTCAGTGTTGCTGGCGGTTTGCTCTGTCAGTCGCTCGACCGCAAACGTTACGAGGACTACGACATCAAGGTTGTGACTGAGAAGGCCCCCACGCAGGAGGAACTCGACAATCTCAGACTGGCTATGACTATCTGCAAGCATGTGCGCTCCAATGCCATCACCGTGGCTTGCGACGGCAAGATTGTGGGGATTGGCGCAGGACAGATGAACCGCGTCGGCGCTGCCCATATCGCCCTTGAAGAAGCCAAGGCAAAGGGACTGTCTGCTAACCTCTGCCTCGCGAGCGACGCCTTCTTCCCATTCGACGATGTGGTTAAGATGGCTAAAGAATACGGCGTGACGGCCATCATCCAGCCCGGCGGAAGCGTCCGCGACGAGGACTCCATTAAAGCTTGCAATGAAGCAGGTATCTCAATGATATTCACAGGAATCAGACACTTCAAACACTGATTTTTATGGTTTCTAGATATAAATCCCCGTCAGGGGATTTTTTTGTTGGGAAAGCCTCTGCGTTCAACCCGACTTAATCCCATGAAAGGGCATTTTTTTGAATTTTTTAACAAGATAGGCTGTTTTGTTGAATTGAAAATATTTTTATTTTCGCGGTGCAAAATAGGATTTTTGAACGTAAGTGTAAATTCTAACAATAAAAAATGCAATAAAATGAACAGACTTGGTAAATTTCTGACTTTAGTGACTCTTTTGGCTTTTGCATTTGTGTCATGCAAAAACGCCGAGGTGCCTAGTGCAATTAAAGACAACGGTGGCGGAAATGGAAATGCCGCTATTGAAAACATCATGACCCGCACAAGCATTCGTTCTTACACTTCCAGGAAGGTGGCCTCCGATACCGTGGAGATGCTACTCCGTGCCGGCATGGCAGCCCCTACAGCTCGCAACGCCCAGCCGTGGCACTTTGTGGTTATCAACGACAGGGCCAAATTAGACGAATTGGCAGGTACCAACCGCCATGGGAAAATGCTTGAGGAAGCCCCCCTCGCAATTGCTGTATGCGGCGATATGACCAAGGCCTTGGAAGGCAAAGGCCAGGAATACTGGATACAAGACTGCTCCGCCGCCACCGAAAACATCCTTTTGGCAGCTCACGCTTTGGGCCTCGGTGCAGTCTGGACCGGATGCTATCCCATGGAAGACCGCGTCACTGCGGTGACAAAGGTGCTTAATCTTCCTGAAAACATTGTCCCTCTGTGTGTTATCGTGATTGGTTATCCTAACGAATCACCGCAACCGAAAGACAAATGGATTCCCGAAAATGTGACTTACAACGAATTCAAGTAAAATCTTAACACGATAATTTTTATTGTCGTGTTTTTTTTTGTTTTGAATTAGAAAAAAAAATATATATCTTTGCGGGATGTTTTTTTGAAATTTCATTCAATAATAAAATTATAGTAATTATGAAGAAAAGTTTACTTATTCTTGCGATTGCGTTGGTTGGCTCATTGGTGGCTTCTGCGCAAATCACCGACACTATCGTGTC
>CAKUVI010000006.1 GCA_934699095.1 uncultured Bacteroidales bacterium
GGCAAAACATGTCCCGCAGGAACACAAGCCCGGTAGAAGGTCGCCACCAGGCGGACACCTTGTCCCGCAGGGACACAAGCTCGGTAGAAACGGCGTTCCCGACCGCCCCCCCCATGCCCCTTCGGGGGCAAAACATGTCCCGCAGGGACACAAACCCGGTAGAAGGTCGCCACCAGGCGGACACCTTGTCCCGCAGGGACACAAGCTCGGTAGGAACGACGTTCACGGACGGGTTCCCTTTAGGGGCGAAACATGTCCCGCAGGGACACAAACCCGGTAGAAGGTCGCCACCAGGCGGACACCTTGACTCGAAGGGACACAAGCTCGGTAGGAACGACGTTCACGGACGGGTTCCCAATGCCCCTTCAGGGGCGAAACATCACCGCCTCCCCCAGCTGTCCCTGTCTAAACTGCGGAAGTTTATGGCTTCTGACAAATGTCCTATCCCTATTTCTGAGCTGCCGTCGAGATCAGCGACTGTTCTGGCCACTTTGAGAATCCTGTCGTAGGCACGTGCCGAAAGGCCTAATTTGTCCATGGCATTTTTCAATATTTGCTGGCAGCTTTCGTCTATTTTGCAGAATTCGCGTACCATGCGGCTGCTCATTTGTGCATTGCAAAACATACCTTGCTGCTTGGCGAACCGCTCCTTTTGTATCTCGCGTGCCGCGACAACCCTCGTCCTGATGCTTGCGCTTCTCTCCGTGGGCTTGTCAGAGGAAAGCTCCTCGTGACTCACCGGCACCACCTCGACATGAAGGTCGATTCTGTCCATCAATGGTCCGGATATTTTGCTCATGTAATGTTGTATTTCAAAAGGCTTGCAGGTACATTGTATTGCTGGATGGTTGTAATTGCCGCAGGGACAAGGGTTCATGGCGGCTATGAACATAAAGGACGAAGGGAAGTCGACGGTATATTTAGACCTTGAGATTGTAACACACCTCTCTTCCAACGGTTGTCGCATAACCTCTAGCACCTGTCTCTTGAATTCGGGGAGTTCGTCAAGGAATAGCACTCCGTTGTGCGCGAGCGAGATCTCGCCCGGCTGCGGGTTCGAGCCGCCGCCCACTAAGGCTACGTCACTTATCGTGTGGTGGGGCGCCCTGAACGGCCTGGTGCAGACTATCGACTTGTAGCGGTTCATCTTGCCTGCTACAGAATGTATTTTTGTGGTTTCAAGGGCCTCTTCAAGGCATAGGGGTGGCAATATTGAAGGCAGGCGTTTGGCAAGCATTGTCTTGCCTGAACCAGGCGGCCCTATCAGTATGACGTTGTGACCGCCAGCTGCGGCTATCTCCATGGCCCTCTTAATGTTAGACTGCCCCTTTACGTCTGCAAAATCATATTCATAGTGACTCAGACTGTCACTGAACTCATGCGACACATCTATCTTTGTGGGCTCTATCGGAACACCTTTGTCGAAAAAGTCGATTACCTGTTTGATGTTGGATACCCCCAATATGTCGATACCATCCATTATGGCTGCCTCCCGCGCGTTCTGGATCGGAAGTATCACCCCTTTCTTCTTGTTCTTTCTGGCCTCCAGGGCTATTGGCAATGCGCCGCGGATTGGCTGAAGAGTTCCGTCTAACGACAGCTCCCCCATGATGTAATAGTCTTCCAACTGCTCCCCTCCGGAGATCTGTTCTGAGGCTGCCAGTATCCCTATGGCCAATGTGAGGTCGTAGGCTGACCCCTCTTTCCGGATGTCGGCCGGGGCCATGTTCACCACTACCTTGCGTCCTGGAATCTTGAGATTGTAAATCTTCAGCGCTGTCTCTATTCTCTGCTGGCTCTCTTTGACAGCACTGTCGGGCAGGCCCACAAGGTGGAACCCGATACCAGTGTCAACACTTACTTCAACAACTACGGGCACCGCTGTGACGCCCATCAATGCACAATTGTTTGTTCTTATCAACATATCATTTCCATTTTTGTTTTCATCGGCGAAAATACAAAAAAAATATTTAACAAAAGTAAAAAGTTAATAAAAAATCTGATTTATTGATACCTTCCTCATGATTAGGCTGAAATGTCATATTGATGTTTTCTGTGTCTATATCTCTTATTTTGTTATCTTTGCCTTTTTTTAACACCAAAAATCATTTGTGATGAAAAAAATAACCTCATTATTGCTTTTGTTTAGTCTTGTACTCTCAATTTGCGCTAATGCCCAGCCTCAAAAATTGATCAAGACCAAAGTCCCGAAACGGCCCAAGGGACAAAAAGATGCGTTATTGCTCACGGCTCCACCAATGGACACTGTAAGGGTAGGCTTTGTCGGTCTTGGAATGCGAGGTCCTGGTGCTGTGGAACGCTTTGCCCAGATCGACGGCACCGCCATAAAAGGACTCTGCGACGTGGAGGCAAACCGCGTGGAGGATTGCCAGAAACTACTGGTGAAACTCGGACGCCCGCGTGCCGCAAGTTACAGCGGCAGCACCGAAGCATACAAGCAAATGTGCCTTCGCGACGACATCGATCTGATCTATATTGCGACCGACTGGGTGAACCATGTGCCATTGGCCATTTACGCAATGGAACACGGGAAGCATGTGGCAATTGAGGTGCCCGCCGCTCTAACAATGGATGAGATTTGGCAACTGATAAACACCAGTGAACGTACCCGCAAGCATTGTATGATGCTTGAAAACTGCGTCTATGACTTCTTCGAAATCGCTGCACTTAACATGGCACAACAAGGGTTGTTCGGCGAGATACTGCACGTGGAGGGCTCTTATCTGCACAATTTGGATGATTTCTGGACAGAGTATTGGAACAACTGGCGCTTGGACTACAACATGAAACATCGCGGCGACATATATCCGACCCATGGCATCGGACCGGACTGTCAAGTGCTTAATATCCACCGCGGCGACAGGATGGAATATTTGGTGGCTATGGACACAAAACCATATAACGGTCCAAAAGTGGCAAGTAAACTTACTGGCAAAGAGTGCTCCGATTTCCAAAACGGAGACCAGACATCTACACTGATCAAAACCTTGAAGGGCAAAACAATGCTCATACAACATGACGTACTCACACCTCGGCCATACAGCCGTATGTTCCAAGTGGTAGGCTCCGACGGCTATGCGAGCAAATACCCGATACACCAGCTTTTGTTCAGAAACGAAAAGCTTGAAAAATCGGAGTCTGCCGACTATCAGAACCTGAATGCCCATGCTGCAATGCCAGCCGAACTTTGCGAAGCTATGCTGCAAAAATACTTGCCTACGTTCGTGAAAGAATTGGAAGAGGAAGCCCGTCGCGTGGGCGGGCACGGCGGTATGGATTTCCTGATGGACTACCGACTCGTCTATTGCCTGCTGAACGGACTGCCCCTTGACATGGATGTGTATGATATGGCTGAATGGTGCTGCTTGGGACCTCTTACACGCCTTTCCCTGGAGAATGGTTCCGCTCCCGTGGCCATTCCTGACTTCACCAGGGGCGCGTGGGACCGAATACAAGGTTTTCGCTACCATTTTAAAGAGGATTGATGTCAACACCACTGACTATGAATCGTGAAGAATTGTTGAATATAACGCGACATTTCCTGCTTGACGGAACAGCAAGGATAGTCGAACCATTGGGAAACGGTCTCATTAACGACACTTTCCGGGTTGTGACAGAGGAGTCTGACAAGCCTGATTATGTATTACAAAGAATCAATAAGAATATCTTTACAGACATTGAACTTCTGCAGCGCAATATAGAGATAGTCACTGCACATCTTCGAAAAAAAATGCTGGATGCAGGTATCCCTGATGTTGACAGACGTGTGCTTCGTTATCTGAATTCAATTTCAGGAAAGTCGTTCTTTTTTGATGGGGAAAACTATTGGCGCACAAGTGTTTACATTCCGAATACCATCACCATGGATCAGGTTACACCACAGACAAGTTATGACTGCGGAAGTGCATTCGGTCGTTTTCAACAGCAATTGATCGACCTTGACAAACAATTGGGAGAGACGATTCCCGACTTCCATAATATGGAATTGCGACTCCGTCAGCTGCGTCAGGCGGTGAGAGATGACCTGGCAGGGCGCACAAAGGAGGTGGCAGGCGAACTTGCGTTTATAGAAGAACATGCCGAGGAGATGTGCACCGCTGAACGGCTGCACAGGAAAGGATTGTTACCGAAGCGTGTTTGTCACTGCGATACCAAGGTCAACAATATTCTATTTGACAGAGACGGAAAAGTCCTTTGCATTATAGACCTCGACACCGTGATGCCGGCATTTGTCTTCTCCGACTATGGCGATTTTTTGCGCACGGCCGCAAGTACTCAGTCTGAGGATTCTCCTGAATTTGACCGCATTGAATTTCGTTGGGATATTTTCGAGGCGTTTACAAGCGGTTATTTGGAGTCCACTTCGTCGTTCCTGACCCCTGTTGAGCGCAGGTGTCTGCCTTATGCAGTGGAACTATTCCCGATGATGCAGGCAGTCCGTTTCTTGACTGATTATCTTAATGGTGACAAATACTATAAGATTTCATATCCAGAGCACAACATCACACGTGCGCGCAACCAACTACAGTATTTCCGGCAGGTGGAAGGCGCACGCGAGAAAATGGCCGCTATGGTAAAAGGATAGAGGTTTAAAGATTTTCGAGGATGTATTTGGCGAGTTTGTTGTACAGGTAAGTCCTTGTGTTTCCTCCCATGATGAAGTGGTTCTTGTTAGGGAAGAAGAACTGGTCGTACTCAATGCCTGCCTCATTCAGACCTTTGACCAACTCCATTGCATTTTGGAAATGGACGTTGTCGTCAGCGGTGCCGTGAATCAGCAAATATTTGCCTTTCAGTTGTTTGGCGTATGTTGTAGGGGAGTTTAGATCGTAGCCGTCGGGGTTTTCCTGCGGGGTGCGCATGAAACGTTCGGTGTAGATGTTGTCGTAATAGCGCCAATTTGTCACAGGTGCCACTGAAATAGCCATCTTGAAGGCACCGTCGCCACGGAACATTGAGAGAGCTGAAAGGTAGCCACCAAAACTCCAACCCCAAATTCCGATACGATTCCCGTCAACATAGCTTAGAGTCTTCAACCAGTTGGCGGCGGCTATTTGGTCAATGGCCTCGTACTTGCCCATCTGCTGATATATGACCTTCTTGAAAGCGTCGCCGCGAGTTGCTGTGCCGCGTCCGTCAAAACATACAGAGATATAACCGTGCTGGGCCAACATCTGGTAGAAGGCGAGGTCCTGGGCACTGCTATAGGCGTTCATGACCTGCTGTGAACCAGGACCACCGTAACAGTTCATCATTACAGGATAGCGTTTGTTGGGGTCGAAGTTCTTCGGCTTCATCATCCAACCGTACAAGGTGACTCCGTCGGCAGTCGTAAAGCTGATGATCTCACGCTTTGCAAAACCGTATTCGTTCATTGTGTTCTGTATCGCCTGATTGTCGTTGAGTACACGCAACTCCTTGCCACTCTTGTCGTTGATGGTGTATTTTGGTAGAGTGTTCAGATTGGAATATTGCTTGCGGAAATAGTTTCCGGTAGGACAAAACTCGACACTGTTCCAACCATCACCTGAGCTCAGCATCTGCTTTTTCTTTCCGTCAAAATTGATCACATATAGATCTCTGTTAAGTACGCCAGACTCGTTGGAAAGGTAATAGATCTGCTTCTTGGCCTCGTTGACAAATTGTATCTCATTGACTTCCCAGTTACCTTTTGTCAGTTGTTTGATCTCGCCGCCGAAGGTTACCTTGTATATATGGTTGAAACCGTCGCGTTCGGAGGTTACTATCATCGAGTTGTTGTCTTTAAGGAAATAGTAGTTGTCAGTTACATCCAACCATTTGTCGTTCAGGTCAGTGTAAATGATGTCTTGTTGTTTTGAGGCGGTATTGTATCTGATGAAGTCAAGTCTGTTCTGGTGGCGGTTGAGTTTGAGCACAACAGCATCTTGACTGTTCTGGAGCCAATATACACGTGGGAAGTAGCAGTTGCTGTTGTCGCCGAGGTCGAGACGAGTGTCGGTGCCCGTCGCGAGATCGTAAATGTGGACCTCAACAAGGGAGTTGTCCTCGCCGGCCTTCGGGTATTTGTATTTGAAATCGGTGGGGTAGAGCTCGTCGTAAATGGGCATCACGAACTCTTTCACGCGGCTCTCGTCGAAACGCAGGAAGGCTATTTTGGATCCGTCAGGCGACCATGAGGCGGCCTGCGACATGTCAAGTTCCTCTTCATAAACCCAGTCTGCGAAGCCGTTGAGGATGTGGTTAGGTCTGCCGTCGGTGGTTATGCGCACAACCTTTCCGTTGGTAAGATCCTGATAGTAAAGGTCGCAGTCGCGTGCGAAGACAACCTTGGTGCCGTCTTGCGAGAGCTCGGCAAAACGCAACATATGAGATGTGTCGGAAACAGGGGTTAGTTTCTTGGCGTCGATGTCGTAAACATAGTAATGAGCCAGCGACGAGCGACGATAGATGCTCTCCAAGTCAAAAGCCAGCATTATCTTTTTCTCGTCTGAAGAGAACGAGTAGTCGCTGATTTCCGACACGCTAAGGCGGCCGTTGCTGGCTGAGGTCAAGGCGTCGTGGGTGAGGGCCATGCCGGAGACTGAGCCATCACTGAAGTTATGGCGCTCTATGCCGGCGCGCTTGATGACTGTGTATTCGTCACTCTTGGGCATTGCGGTGTATCCTGCCACTCCTCGTGGATAAAATGAGAAGTTGTCCCAGATCTCCTCTACAGTGATTTTTTTCTGAGCAAAACTGCAAACAACTGATAATAACAATGTTAAGGTTAAAAACAGATATTTCTTCATAGATGTTGATTTTTAAGGCGCAAAGATATCAAAAATAATGATTAATATTTGACCGACACTTTCAGTGCCAACGAATGCCCAAGTTCGTGGTGTGTCTTCCTTTGAATCAGGGTGTAGTCGAGGTGAAGGCGGACGTGCTTTTCAGGCCACCATTCAAGCCCGAAAGAGTACCAGTTGGAGTTTGTGCTGTAGTCGCGGAGGTCCCTTACATAGTAGTCATATCGGAACAGTGGCCGCACTTTGGTCTCGATGCCTTTGTCCTTGCCCCATCTGCCGTGAAACCAATAGCCCACAAAGGCATAAAAGCCGTGGGTTTTTACAATATACATGGAATCAGGCAGGCTTGGATCTTGGTTTTCAATGCCAGTCTCGCCATAAAGATATTCGGCACGGGATGTCCAGTTTTTGCCCATATATTCAAAGCCGCCAGAATATCGTGTGCGCGGGGCCTTGATTTTGTTTTTGAGGTTGTAGTTGCCGTAATAGAAAGAGCCTGAAAACCGCAGTTCTTTGACGAACGGGTAGAAGTCGATGCGTGCGGAGAAGTCTTTGCTGAGGTTGTCTTTGGTTATGTTTATGCCGCTTCCGCCGAAGATGCCCGCGTAGTATTTCAGAATAGGGATACGTTCATCGCCTTTCTCAAAGTCGATGAGTATGCCCGACAGCATTGCCCCGATCTCAATGCCGGACGAGTAGTCGGTGATGCCGGAGATGTCGTTGAAGCCTGCCAATGCCGCTACCACCTGCGACAACTCCATGAATTCAAGGTCTATCGGCGAGT
Source organism: uncultured Bacteroidales bacterium (assembly GCA_934699095.1). Lineage (GTDB taxonomy): Bacteria > Bacteroidota > Bacteroidia > Bacteroidales > WCHB1-69 > F23-D06. The sequence goes on from CAKUVI010000006.1 coordinate 7,573, forward strand.
AGAAGTTGTCCATCGTCAGCGGTGTCTTGATCTGGCCGACCTGCAGATTCGCATACTTGCAGAACTTGAACCTGACCCAGGTGTCAAGCAGACGAGGCTTTATCGCCATGTCGGCCTGAAGACGGAAGTCTATCATCGGGATTATATTCCCGGAAAAGTCGAAACGGGCGCGCCTGAGCATGAACACGCTGTTGCGTGTGTGTGAGCCGTCGTTCTCCATTTGCGAGTCATAACCGAATTGCGCGTCAATGAATCCATGAATCTTCAAATAATCACTTAACTTGAAATCCTTTCTTTTAGGAATTTCGGAGGCAGTTGTGTCTGTTTGTGAAAAGACAGAGATGGGAAATAGAAGAAATAATACGAAAATTATACAAAAACCAAAACACTCAGTTTTTAGTATTTTGCTGATTCTCAAAATCATGAATTAAAATTGATTGATTAGAAATTTCTTTTGCAAAGGTAATCTTTTTTCATAAAAAACAAATGTTAAAAATCATGTTGATAAATTGTTGAAAACTTATTCTAAAATGCTGTTTTATTTTGTTTTAGAAATGAATAATTTTGAAGTCTCAAATTTTTGAGGGTAGAAATCGTTCGAATTTTTGTCAAAAAAATTAAATAAATCACTCACTAAAAAACAAAAACTTATGAAAAAAAATCTACTGATTTTGTTAATGGTACTTGTCGCGCCGTTCCTGATGAAGGCTCAGGACTCCAGCGAAGTGACCATCGGTACGGGAACCTCGACGTCCTATACGCCGGGATTCTACCCGTACTACAAGAACACTTGGTTTGAGGCAATTTATTCCGCGGATGAAATCGGACAGCCGGGTTTAATCACCTCATTGTCGCTCAATTATTCCACGTCGTATGCGTACACATGTTCGGATATCCGGATTTACATGGGACACAGGTCAACTTCCACGCACGCCAACAATACCGATTGGACTCCACTGGCAGATCTGACATTGGTTTATGAGGGAGCCAACATGACAATAGGTGCCCAGAGCGGTTGGAACCAGTATGAGCTTACAAATCCGTTCCTCTATGACGGAACCGACAATTTAGTGGTAGTTTTTGCCAAAAAAGCACCGAATTGGAGCTCTAGTTTGACAGTCTATTACACTTCAATGGCCAATACCTGTTTGTACCGTTACAGTGACTCCGATGAAGGATATGCAGAATACCCTACAGCTTCAGGTACATTATCAGGCATGAGACCTAACGTGAAACTCCTCATCGGAAACCCCGACTGTATGCCACCGGCTGGCGTCCAGATTGCCAACATAGGCACTTACGATTGTACCATCACTTGGAACAACGAAGAAGGCGACAACTTCATCTATCAGTACAAAACCCCAGATCAGGATTGGGAAGACGCAGCTGAATACACAACATTTGATTCTGAAGTTGAGTTGACCTCTTTGTCAGCTAACTCCACCTACAATTTCCGTATTAAAAGAGACTGCTCAGATGAAAGCAGTATATGGGTGACAAAAATTTTCAAAACATATACCGTCCTTGCAACAATTCCATACAGCAACGACTTCTCGGATGATGAAGAGAATGCACAATGGCAGCTCTCCTCTACAGCTTCTAACCATTGGTTTATCGGTACTGCCACTTCCTATGAAAACGATGGGGTCGACAAATCTCTCTATATCAGTAATGACGCCATCGGCACATATCTTGCTGATACAATTACAGGATTCTACTATGCGGAACGCTTTATTGATTTCGGTGAAACACCGAGTTCCTACACATTTACTGTTGACTGGAAAGCTTCAGGAAATCAGAATGGCAATAGTGTGACCTCTGGCATAATAGCATATCTACGTCCAGGTGATGAGCCAACCCCGTCAGGCTGGCCGTCATACGTTAACGAATACTCCCTCTTTGACGCCCAAATGCTTGACTGGGAGCACGCCGAGTTCCAGACAGACAACCTCTCAGGCGTCATGAAACTCCAGTTCCTGGTTTGGGGATTGCAGGCAGAAAGTGCCCATGAGGTGCTCCCGGCCATCGACAACATCACAATCACCGAAACCGAGTGCATCACTCCTGCCGTTGACTCTATAGTGACAACCGCGAACACTGCAACGATATATCACAATGGTCCGGCTGATGCCGACTATTATGTACTTTATCGCAAGGCATCTGACGGCGCTGCCGGAAACCAATCCACAATGGTAAGCGGCAATATCTTCACCCTTGAAGACCTCCAGCCTGCAACTGACTATTACGTATGGATTGCACAACTCTGTGGCTCAGATACATCAATCTTCCATTATGGTGTTCCATTTACAACCAAGTGCGGCATAATCGTTGTTACTGACGAGAATGCTTGGCTTGAGTCTTTCGAATCCCAACCAAACTGCTGGGATTTTGAAAGTGGTGAAGAAGTTGTAAGTTTCTATGCTGATGGTTACATTGGCCATGGTTATGGAAACTACACTGCCGAGGCAATAACTCCTCCCATCGATGTTACCGCTGTAACCACCCCTTACGTTTCATTCGACGAACAAGCCTCAGACTATGACGACAGTGGTGTTTCTGACCATATGTATATCTATTACCGTACCGTTGACGGTGATGAGACAGGCGAATGGGTAAAACTTTATGGTGTCAGCGATGTGAATGTTGAATTCACCAATTATAAGATCCCATTGCCGGAAGGTTTGGCCACAATCCAATTGAAACTCGAACTCTTAGGTAATGGCGATGATGCTGACGGATGCTTCATAGACAACCTTTCGGTATATAACGAGGAGAATCCAATAAGCTGTCTGCTTCCTTTCGACCTCGCAGTAGCAGCCGTAACATCTTCATCTGTTGATCTTACTTGGGTGAATGCCACCGAAACTCCAATGACTCTTTCATACAAGAAAATCTCTGAAACCGAATACACTGTTTTGGAAAATGTGGAACTCACTGATGGCGTTTATCATATCGATGGTCTTGAAGCATCTACAGAATATCAATGGCGTTTGTCGATGCAATGTGGTGAAGAATTGCTCCAAACTCAAGTCAAGACTTTCGCAACCACTTGTGCTCCTATTACAGAAGTTCCTGTTTATTGGGATTTTGAAAGCGGTAACACTGCCGGAACATACGACAACCCGCTTCCTGAATGTTGGCTAAGAACAGGTGTAAGCTACTATTATCCTTATGCTGTCAGTTCAACCAATTCATACGAAGGTTCATATAGTTTGTATAACTATGCAAACAATGACAACATAGTAGTGATGAGAGGCGTGGATCCTGACGCACTCAATATTGCAGAACTTCAACTTTCATTCTGGTCAAGGACAACATTCGCTAATGGCGACAGCATAATCATTGGTGTTATGTCGTCTCCGGATAACATTGAAACATTCAAGACTCTTGCAACTGTTCACATATCAAATGTTTATGACTTTTATGAAGTGCCATTGTCACTTTACGAAGAAGGTGACGGCATGTATTTGGCTTTCCGCTATAAATCTACAAACAGCTCTGGTAGCTACATTGACAACCTTACTTTGGAAAATATCCCAGAATGTCCTAAGCCTTTCAATCTGACAGCTTCCAACGTGACAAATACAACTGCAACTTTGTCTTGGGAGTCAGTGTCAGATGAAGTTAATGTATATTACAAGTCTGAGGATGCAGAAGAATACACTGTTATTGAAAATGTATCCTTGGACGAAGAAGGCTTTTTATTGGAAGAACTTTCTCCGGCAACATGGTATCAATGGTACGTCGGAGCCATTTGCGAAGACACCGTTGTGACAAGCCAGGTAAAAACTTTCCTGACATTATGTGAGGTCATTACCGAAATGCCTTATTTCAACAATTTCGACAACAGTGTCACCAATGATCCTCCGCTCTGCTGGTCTCAAATCAACCCGTACAACGGATTCCCGAAGGTTACAACCGGCAATACATATAACGGTTCGGCTAAGAAATTAGAAATTAGAAACGCATACTCTGGCGGTGGCACTCCATCTTACGCCGTGTTCCCGCAGTTTGCACAAGATCTCTCTGAACTCCAAGTAACATTCTGGCACCGCAAAGAAGGTTCCTCATCAGGAACATTCAGCGTTGGTTATATGACTGATCCTTCAAATGCAAACACTTTTGTTGAACTTTGGTCAACAAACGGCAGCGCCGCCACAACAACCTATACCTATCAGGTTGTTGAGTTCTCTTCATTGGCTGAAGACGAAGATTATGACCCAGAAGCGCCACGCTTCATCGCGTTCAAATACAATTGTACCACTAACTGGTATTGGTTTGTTGATGATGTAACCGTTGAACCCATTCCTGCATGTGATGCGGCATCAGATCTCGAAAAACTCTCCACGACGGCCACAACTGCAACTTTGACATGGAATAATGCTTCAGAAAACACCAACATCTCTTACAAAAAGAGCACTGAAACGGCATGGACTACAATCGAGGGCATTACCATAGATGAGGATGGCAATTACACAATCGAGAACCTCGAACCAATAACTACCTATAATTGGAGAGTCGAAAATGTTTGCGAAGATGGTTCTGTCGTTTATAGTCTGGTAGCTGTATTCACGACAGAATGTGCAGATTTCGAGGCTCCGTTTTTGGAGGAGTTCTCTTCATCTTCCCTGCCACAATGTTGGAAGATGTATAAGGGCCTTGCCAGTGATATATTCAATGGACAAGGCTTCACTTCCACATCTGCTGGCTGGTATAGCTCTTCTTCTTACATCTTTACAGATGGCCACTACTATTTGAACATTTACGGGACAAGTAAGTACGATTGGCTTGTCACTCCGAATATAGATTTGAGCAATCTTGCCAATCCTGCTCTTTCATTTGACTTGGCACTTACCGAGTATGCATCTACAAACCCGATTACACCTGGTGACCAGGCTGATGACAAATTCATCGTTGCTGTCTCAACCGACGGCGGTCTTACTTGGAACGCTGCCAATGCAATAGTTTGGGATAACACTGGTAACGGCGACTATTCTTACGACAATATCTCTTCTACGGGTCAAACCATTTACATTCCATTGACTCAATACGCTAACCAAACCATCAAGATCGCCTTCTATGGAGAATCAACAATTGATGGCGGCGACAATAATCTGCATATCGACAATGTCTCAGTTGACGAGATGCCGACTTGCATGCCTCCTGCGAACTTGTCTATTTCCGAAATTACTGACAACTCAGCAACTGTAACTTGGGTATCTCAAGGCGAGGAAACATCTTGGATCTTTGAATATAAAGAGGCTGGCGAAACTGATTGGGAAGAGATGACTGTAACTACCCCTGAGGTTCAGCTTACAGGTTTGACAACATTGACATATTATGATGTACGAGTTAAAGCTGATTGTGGAGACGAGACATCCACATATACCAGCGGTAGCTTCGTTACAATCTGTGGAGCAGAAAATCAATGTACATACTCTATAGAAATGACCGATGAATATGGCGATGGATGGAATGGTTGTGAAGTCATAGTGATACAAAATGGTATCGAGCTGGCTGTTCTTACTATTGACTATGGCGGCGCTGGAACTCCAATAACCGAAACATTCAACTTGTGCGACGGCATTGAAACCGAGTTTGTTTGGTCTGAAGGATCATGGGCAAGTGAAGTAGGCTTCACAATTTACGATCCTAACGGCACCGTTATAGTAGAACAACCGCAAGGTTCTATGGCTAACTTTGCTTCAGGCACTGCAATCCACACATTCACAACCGATTGTCAGGGTTCAGGTCCTGCAGAGTGCGTTGTTCCTACAGCATTGGCAGTGAACGGCATCACAGAGACCGCAGCAACCGCAACCTGGACAGCAGGTGGCAATGAGACAGCTTGGAAGCTGCAATACAAGACCGCAGCAGCCACCAGCTGGGGTTCAGAAATTGACGTAAATACGACTCCATCCTACCAGATGACAGGTCTGACCGCAGGCACCGAGTATCAGGTGCGCGTCAAGGCTGTTTGCGGTGACGGCAACGAGAGCCAATGGACAGAAGCTATTGCATTCACCACCAACTCTTCATCTGTTGAGCCATGTAACACACCTACCAACGTTGCTGCATCCAACATCACCAAGGAGAGCATGACCATCACATGGAATGCCAACGGCGCAAGCAAGTGGAACCTGCAGTACCGCGTTGTAAACGGCACATGGAGCACCGTGACAGTCGAGGGCAACCCGACTTACACTATCACCGACCTCACGGAGGCCACCGAGTACCAGATCCAGGTACAGGCAGTGTGCGACGGCGCAACAAGTCCGTGGAGCACGATGATCAGCCAGAGCACGGGCATCAACGCCCGCCTGATGGGCAGCATCTCGCTGTATCCTAACCCGGCAAGCAACTACGTTGACGTTCGCGTGAGCGACAACGACATCGCAGTAAGCCGTCTTGAGGTTTACGACGTGTATGGCAAGCTCATCAACGAGGTTGAGGTAATCGAGAATCCAACGAGAATCAACGTTGAAAACCTTGCAAGCGGCATGTATTTCGTGAAGGTAATCACCAACGACGGTGTCGCAACCAAAAATTTCATCAAAAAATAATCCCACATAAAATACGATTTTGTAGAGACGGACAATCGTCCGTCTCTTTTTTTTTATATATCGTCCGTTTTTTATATAATAACCGCAATTTTTTTATTGGCAGAGACGGACGGCCGTTCGTCTCAACGGGAAATAATCCCACGAAAATACGATTACGGGGGGAACGGCCGTCCGTTTTTTATAATGGTGGCCGCGAATGAAAAAAATTGGTGATATTCTCCTGTTTAAAAAAAAAGACTATCTTTGCACCCCGTATTCTCAACTCTTAATATCCATTTTATTATGAAGACAGGTTTTGATAACGGGAAGTATCTGAAAATTCAATCAGAACACATCAAAGAGCGCATCGCTCAATTCGGGCATAAACTTTATTTGGAATTCGGCGGGAAGTTATATGATGACTTTCATGCCAGCAGGGTTTTGCCAGGTTTCCAACCAGACAGCAAATTGCGAATGCTCACTCAGTTGCAGGATGATGCTGAGATTGTAATCGTAATAAGTGCTTTTGATATTGAGAAGAACAAGATTCGTGGCGATTTAGGCATCACATACGATGAGGATGTTTTGCGCCTTCGCGATATCTTTATAGCCAGAGGCTTTATAGTCAGTGGTGTTGTTATCACCCATTACAACGGACAGGCGAGTGCTATAGCCTATCGTGAGCGATTAGAACGTATGGGCGTGAGAGTCTATTATCACTATTTGATAGAAGGCTATCCCACCAATGTTGACCTGATAGATTCGCCTGACGGTTTTGGGCGGAACGAGTATGTTGAGACTACACGTCCTCTGGTTGTTGTAACAGCTCCGGGACCTGGCAGTGGTAAGATGGCGGTGTGTTTGAGTCAGCTATATCAGGAGAATGAAAGGGGAATCAAGGCTGGTTATGCCAAATTTGAGACCTTCCCCATCTGGAATCTGTCGTTGAAACATCCTGTCAACATTGCGTATGAAGCTGCGACTGCTGATTTGGATGACGTGAATATGATTGATCCGTTCCATCTTGAGGCATACGGCAAGATGGCTGTCAACTATAACCGTGACATTGAGATTTTTCCTGTCTTGAATGCCATTTTTGAGGGTATTTACGGGGAAAACCCATACAAATCGCCCACCGATATGGGGGTGAATATGGCCGGTTACTGCATCTCGGATGACGAGGTGTGCTGCGATGCTTCCAAAGATGAGATTATACGCCGTTATTTTACAGCATTGTGCAACGTGGTGGACGGGAAATCCACGGAACATGAGGTAAACAAGATCTCTCTGTTGCTCAAGCGTGCTCAGGTGACGGCCGAAAACCGCAAGTCCATCATCGCCGCCCGTCAGCGGAGAGAAGAGTCAGGTGTTGCTGCATCGGCCATCGAGCTTGCCGACGGCACAATCATTACTGCCAAGACAAGTCCGCTATTAGGTCCATGCGCCGCACTCCTGCTGAATGCAACCAAGTATCTGGCCGGCATTGACCACAGTGTCAAACTGATACCTCAAGCTATGATAGAACCTATACAGGCAACCAAAGTCAGTCTGCTGCATGGCCACAACCCGAGGCTCCACACCGATGAAGTGCTGGTTGCCCTTTCCATGCTCAGCTTGAACGATGACAACTGCCGCAAGGCCTTGGAGTGCCTTCCTCAACTTGATGGATGTCAAGCACATTCCACCGTTATGCTTAGTGAGGTGGACCATAAAATTTTCAAAAAGTTAGGAATAGGCCTTACATGTGAACCGGTGAAAAAGACAAAGTGAGTTTTTTTTCAGAGGAATTTCCATGAAAAATCATTGTCGCGACAATGACAATTGTGGCGAAACGGTTCGTTACTGTTTTTTTACTACCTTTGCGGCCTGATTTTACTATTTTGGAAAAATGCTGAAAAGGGCGTCGTATCTGGTATTATTGTTGGTCTCGTTGTGTGGGTTTGCACTCGGACAGGGAACCCGTATCACTTTGTATGGTACCATAAGGGATGCTTCAAATGGGGAATCACTGTTAGGAGTTTATGTTGTACTTAACAACCTTGCTGCGGCATCTGATGTGCAAGGAGGTGTGACCAATGAGTCGGGATACTATTCCATATCAGTGGCTCCAGGTACATACAGGCTGACAGTCAATTATTTAGGTTATAAAACAATAACTGATACGGTCAGGTTGACGGGCAATAAGATGATGAAGTTCGATCTCGAGCCGGCAGCTATCGAAGGGGAGGAGGTGGTGATCCAAGGCGAGAGTTCGCGTAACAACGTTCACAGTGGAGAAGTGGGTAGGATGACCATGAGCGTGGAGTCCATAAAGGCGATACCCGCACTTATGGGAGAGGCTGATGTCATAAAGTCGGTTCAGTTGCTGCCAGGTGTGCAGTCGGGAGGGGAGGGGAATTCTGGTTTTTATGTCCGCGGAGGCGGCACCGATCAGAACCTGATACTCCTTGACGAGGCCACGATATACAACGCCAACCATCTGTTCGGCTTCTTTTCTGTTTTTAATGTTGATGCGGTCAAGAACATAGAAATGATAAAATCCGGGATGCCAGCTTATTATGGCGGCAGGGCTGCCTCCATACTCAATGTCGCTCAGAAGGAGGGCAACCTCAAGCGTTGGGAGGTGGATGGCGGCTTGGGCCTTATATTCTCCCATCTCACTGTTCAGGGTCCGATCAAGAAGAACAAATCGTCACTCCTTATCTCGGCACGCAGAACCTATGCCGATGTCCTGATTCAGCCTTTTCTCAAGAAGACATCCCCCTTGAAAGGCATGGATTTCTATTTCTACGACATAAACGCCAAGTTCAATGTTGTCATCAACGACAGGCATAGGCTTTACTTTGGCGCATATTACGGCAAGGACGTTTACGGGTTCAAGTCGAACTCGCAGAACACACTGATGACCTTCAACTGGGGCAATGCGGCGGCTTCGGCGCGCTGGAACTTTATAATCGCCAACCGTCTATTCCTCAACACTTCCGCCACTTTCAGTTACTATGACTTTGACACTGAGATGCGTATCAATCCATACTCGCTGAATATTGTGTCCGGAGTGCGCGACTATGCACTTAAAAGCGAGCTGACATGGTTGCCAACACCAAAACACAACATACGAATGGGGTTCCATGAAACCCTGCACGACTGCATTCCAGGCCAGTTCGCAGTGCAGGCCGGAGTGAACAACAACTTCAACTTACCTCCTTCTCAGCATTATTATGGAAACGAATTCAGTCTTTTTGCACATGACGAATACGACATCAACAGTCACTGGAAACTCAATTTCGGACTGAGATACACATACTTCACGCACCTCGGTCCATTCAACCGCTTTGTGGTTGATGAATTCGGAAATATCACCGATTCTGTCAAATACAACAAGTTTTCAAGCATATCCCATTACAACAGGGTGGAACCGCGTTTCGCTCTTCGCTGGCTTATTGATTCCTCACTGTCAATCAAGGCATCTGCTACTCTCAACTATCAATTCATGCATCAGATTTCAATAGCGGGGATATCCTTGCCCACCGACGTGTGGATGCCTTCCACAGACTTGATCAAACCTCAAACCGTGTTCCAATACACACTTGGCGTCTTCAAGAATTTCCATCATGATATGTTTGAAACGTATATCGATTTGTATTTCAAACACATGTACAATCTTGCTGAGTATAGGGAAGGAATAAGCATAACCGATGTCACCCTTAATCCTGACCAACTCTTCGTCTTCGGCAAGGGATATGCCTACGGTGCCGAGTTCTATATCAAAAAATCGAAGGGCCGTTTCACGGGTTTCATCGGATATACATTGGGCTTTACCCGCAGACAGTTCGACGAGCTCAACGGCGGAAAGCCATTCTGGGCCAAGTACGACCGTCGTCATGACGTGTCCATCAGCCTTACATACGAGATTCTCCGCAACAAGTTGAGCGTGTCGGCTTTGTGGGTGTTCCAGTCGGGCAACACAATGACAGTGCCGCTTGGGTACTATCTCTACATGGGCTCTGTGGTTACCGAGTACAGCGGCAGAAATGAATATAGAGTGAACCCGTATCACAGATTGGATCTCTCGGTGGATTGGACTATAAAGAAAACATCCAGATTCGAGACAGGTCTTAATTTTTCAGTATATAATGTGTACAATCGGCAGAATCCGTTCTTGGTTTTCTTTGAAACATCGGCAAGTTCTGAAAATGGCGACATAACCTCTTTCAAGATGCAAAATCACGCCTATCAAATGAGCCTGTTCCCAATCATTCCTTCTGTCATGTGGACCTTCAGATTTTGATTTCGAGATTCTAAAATAAATGTTACTTTCGCAAAAATTATCACACAATATAGAACTTTGAATTTTCTTTTGGGTATATGTCTGATATTCAAAAAATTGTACTAACAATTGCATTGTCAATAATCACTATTTCCAATATTGTATTTGCACAAGACACAGTAAAAACTGACACCGTGAAGAATCTATCTCCCTTTGAATTCGGTCTTTCTGAAGCTACTACAGACGCCATGCGCTACCAAGTGCTCTACAATACTCATCAGAGAGCCAAGGAACTCGGCGTGGATGTGGATTATTCAAAGGTCGAGGCTCTCACAATTGAGGTGTCGGAGAACTCATTGCCTATTCCTCTTACCGAACATAACGACTTCCGCGGCCTGAAATTGACGGTTAAGAACAACACCAAGAAACTTTGTCTTTTCGAAATGGTGCAGCCTCGGTGGGATTCGATAGAAATGGACAAAAATCTTGTTGACGGTGGCGACTTCTCTTCCATCGACACATTTGCGACAGGTGAATATCTTGTTCAGCTCGTTGACCAGCATCCGTGGGTGGATAACCGTGCCGGATACAGCTATGGTGCTACACGCAAGGATATACTGGTTGTGAGAAACGGACTTGCTGTAAACGCACCAATTGCTTCATATTCAACAGATTCGACCAAATTAAAGACCTATTACTGCAAAACTGACGACAAACTCAAAACCATCTCAAATATTTCGATAACACGCGATACGTCATCAACTCAAAAAACGTACTGTTTCCGTGTTGATGGGGTTAATAACCTGAAGATCTCAAAAATCAGCATTGCCACCCCGAACACCCGTAATATGTATGCCGACGAGGCAATAACAATAATCAACAGTGCAAATATTCTGGTTGAGGACCTTACCATCAACGGCACATACTCCCGAACTTCAAACTATGGCTATGGTATTATGATGAACAATGTGTGGAATAGCGCTTTCGTAAGACTCAAAGCCACCGCCAATTGGGGGATATTCGGTACTAACAATTTGAATAACACCACTTTGAGAAATTGCGACATAAATCGTTTCGACGTTCACTGTTACGGCCGGGACGCCTTTATATACAACTGCAAATTCTCAAAACTATATAACCAATTCTCCTCAATGTACGGCACAGTCCTGTTCGACAATTGCAGATTTTACGATTTCATTCCTGTATTGATTGAGACTTCCTACAATGCATACACAGGTTTCGATCTTACTTTCAAGAACTGTACATTCGAGGCCTCACCGCTCCATAACTTCCTGATATCCATAGGACAGGTCAACGACCAGCAGAACTCCCGTCCGGAACTCTCAAACAAATGCTGGCCAAATATCAATATACAAAACCTAATCGTAAAGGTCAATGGAAACGTCTCCAAAGTGGTTCTCTTCTATCCGAAAGGGAAAATTGCCAATAACGTTCACATAGACTATATCTCCCGCATCAAGATTGACGGTCTTAGGATGATTTATTCTGATACAAATACATTGTCTGATTTTGTAATTTCGAACTCACCTATAATCACCCAAAAGACAATCAACTATGACTTGAAAAAAATAGAGTTGATTCCGAGTGTTGATCAGATGAAGAGCCAGGCAGAAAAGAAATACAAATATCCTGGCAGTCTCACTTTTAACCTAAGAAAAAGCAATAAAGACGAGATAAACATAGCCAATTCACGTCTGAATTACAATATCAACAGTAACAGCCAATACAACATCAGGTACACGAACTGTCAGATCGGGATGGTGCGTAACAATACAAAAACCAATGGCACAAAGCGTCACTATACGCGATGCTCGCTTTATCTCAACAATGCTGACGACGCACGATATTATATCGACAACCAAGCCGTTTACAACAAGTGCACTTTCATTCCTTGCGATCCGAAGATGTTTGTGAGTTTCTACGGTACAGCCAATGATATCATAATCAAAGACTGCAAGACAACACGTAAGGGAATTCTTTTCTATCATGGCCGTCGCGATAACGCCGAGCTCAAGAGCTATACAGTGAAAGGTTCGTCAAGATCATAGCTTATGACTGATTCATTAAAGCAGACACTTGTATCACTCGCCGAAAAATATGAGACACCTGATTTCATAATCGGCGATCCATCTTTTTTTATGCATCAAGTCGAAGGTGCAGAGAACCAGGAAGTTATAGCTTTTGTTGCATCTGTATTGAGCTATGGCAGCAGAAAACAGTTTATGCCCAAGATACAATCTATACTTGACGAGTCCGGCAATGATGTTTATTTATGGACGAAGTCAGGATGTTTTTCATCTTTTTTCGCGGAGGATGACAACTCCTGTTTTTACAGACTTTACACAAATAGGCAGATGTCTGATTTCATGAAAGCATATCAGAAGATATTAATCCAACACGGTTCAATGGGCGAATATCTTGAGAGAAAAAAAATCATCACGGGTTTTGGTGCTGTTAAATCAATCTGTGAATATTTCGCAGGGGAGGGGATAAGTGTGATTGTCCCGAAGGATGTCAGGTCGGCGTGCAAGAGGGTGTGTATGTTCTTGCGTTGGATGGTGCGTTCGGATTCACCTGTAGATCTCGGGCTGTGGTCGCATTTCATAGACCGCCGGAGTCTAATCATTCCGATGGACACGCACGTGTCGCAACAGGCCGTGAATTTGGGACTTTTATCAACGAAGACTGCATCCATGTCGGCGGCTCGCGCGCTCACCTCATCGCTCTCTGAGGTTTTCCCTGACGACCCGCTGCGCGGTGACTTCGCACTTTTCGGATACGGTGTTAATTCGAAAAAATGACCTCACGATTCTCTATTTCAGAATGAATCGGAATCCTGCGTAAGCCATGATGCCGGTGATGGGTGCGTATATCATGGTGGCATCAAAATATTGTCCGAAAGGTGCATCTGAGGCGACAATGGCATCCTTCTGCTTGACGTTCAGCATGTTCTCGGCGCCGACATATATTTCCCAACGACGGAATTTCTTTGTGATTTGCGCGTTCAGAATGCAGTATGGCTTTGAGTAGTCAGGACGCTGATATTGTTCCGGATTTGCCTTTGTGTCGGGCAGCGGCATCGGACCGAAAATCTGGCAGTTGATGTTGAATTTCCATTTGTCGTATGGAGTGCTGTAATTAAGGTTTACAAGAGCCTTGTGCGGACTCATCAACTCCTTTTGCACAATTATGCCCTTGCGGGAATATCGAACATCGTTGTATCTGTAAGCCAAAAGGATTTCAAAACGTTGCAATGGCTTTAGTGTGAGTTCGATCTGAGCCGAGTGGGAGCGCGAATGGTTGCCGAAACCGTTGTGATTCCCATTTAAGGCGTAATAGTGAATCTCTCTGGGATTGTCAAGGTCCACAATCATCTGCTGCATGAAGGTGGTATAGAAGTAGTCAACAGCTAAAGATGCTTTGCCTCCTGGCATATTGAACTGATATACTGCACTCACTCCATAATTGTAGGCTTCTTCGGCTTGTGATTGCTCGTCAATCCGGATGTTCCTGCTTGAAATCAGCAGTGACAAGTTTTCAGGGAAAAAGTGTGAGGTTCGGTAACCTTTGCCGGCCGATGCGCGCAGTGAAAAGTCTTTTGTGACTTGCCATTTTGCATGCAAACGAGGGGTCCAGAACAATTTGTTGTACATCGAGTTGTAGTCGAGGCGCATTCCAGCCATAAGTACAAGTTTCGGATCAATAATATAGGCATATTCAGCAAAAACACCCGGCACGGCCTCTATATTAAGACTGTTTGTGCCATTTATATCCAGTAACACTGAATTACCTCCTTCAAGAAAGTCTTCTCCGATGTAGTGGTCTCTCAGGTAATCGAATTGGAAACTTGCTCCAGATGTGAGCTTGTGTCTCTTTTTAGCTCCAAATTTGTTGGAATACATGACGTTGACATATCCTGAGTACTGTGTGGCGTCGTATTTTCTGTCTCCATATTTTGAATTTGTCCCATGAGCGACAAAAGAGACGATAGTGCCAATGCTTTCATTGTCGCCTTTGAGAATGAAGCCGTTTTTTGAGATGATTTGGAGTTTCCTGTTGTCTGCCAAAAAGCCGTAATAAGGAGGGATATTTGAATTTTGGAGATTCGGCTTGAAGCCCACTTGGCCTCCGAAGCGGTTGTCCCACACGAAATTGATCATGGAGCGGCCTTCCACGAGATTGCCCTTGTAGTCCCAGCGGTTTGCGAGGTTCACTTGTCTGCTCCTTGGCGCGTCCATGAATTTGTCGTTGTTCATGTCCATCTGGGCGAACTGGTCAGCCAGAAACACGAGGAAGTTGGTGCTCGCCTTGTCGTTTTTTCCAATGGGGATTCTGGAGTTGAAGCTTGCCTCGGCGCGTCCCATCGAGTTGGCGTAAACGTTCAAAAAGACTCTTTCGAGGTTGGTTTCAGGCTTCTTATACTCTACGTCGATCTGTCCGGTGATTCCTTCGTAACCGTTCACTATCGAAGCGCTTCCTTTTGATATGTTGATGGATTCCATCCATGACCCAGGTACGAATCCGAGACCGAATTGATGGGAGAGGATGCGGATGAATGGTACGTTTTCGAGCAGTATCTGGGTGTATTTGCCGGCTAAGCCGAGCATTGATATCTGTCGTGCTCCACTCACAGCGTCAGGATAGTCGGCGTCAACAGAGACGGTGCCTTCGAAGCTCTCCGAAAGGTTGCAGCAGGCCGCGCGCCTAAGTCCCTCTGTGCTGATGATCTGTGTGAGGATGGGCTGGACGGAGATGAATGAGCCGTCGCGAGACACAATGCTCACTTCGTGGAGGCTGTGGGCAGAGTTGAGAAAAAAAGTGACGTCGTTCTGTGAACTTGGGATCACTACGGTGTCGGGAAGATAAGTGGGGAAGGAGACCACTAAGGTGTCTGTTCTGGAACGTAGTAAAACGAATGTGCCGTCTTGACCGGTGTGTGCACCGACTGATGTGTGAAGCCACTGCACCGAAGCCATCGACACTGCCGCGGTGTCGCCATTTTCGTTGATCTGAAGAACCCGTCCTCTCAGATCCTGACCAAACACAGAAAAACATCCGGCCAATAAAATAGTGGCCGTCAAAATGAAATTCTTCATAAGATTAATGTTATATGGTCGGATCTATTGGAAGAATGATCCACATTATCAGATAAATCCAAAGACCTGTGGTCCCGAAGAACAACAACAGGAGAAAGATAATCCTCAAGACATTGGGGTCAATGTCCAAATACACGCCCAAACCGCCGCAAACGCCTGCGATTCTTGAATTATTTGCACTTCTTGATAAATTTCTGTATGACATGATGATGAATTTCTTGAAATTAAACTAAGCGGCGGCAAATATTGAAACGAGCACTGCCGCCAGCACAAGCCCGAAAATGAACAGCCAACCAATCAGGCCTATTATGAGAGCCATTATGCCGAATCTTTTGGCGTCTCTTGATGCATAATATGCCATTTCTGTGTTTCCGAGGGCATTATAGTCGTCAACTTTTAGGGATTTTATGATAGCCACGATGCCTAATGGCCAGAAAAAAAGAGTCGAAATGATAGCCAAGCCCAAATATCGCCTCGGCTTTTGTTCAAGTATCTCTGTGTTATTTTCCATATCAGTAAAAACTCGCTGCGAAGATAACATTTTTTTCTTTCAACAACATTAGCCTATTATTAAATTTGATTATCTTTGCTGTTTCAAAGTAGAATGTGAAATTTTTAAAAAAACAGATAGAAATGAAAAAGATAGCAGTAGTTTTGTGCGGTTGCGGCACTCTTGACGGCAGCGAAATCCATGAATCAGTGATGACATTGTTGGCGATTGACAGCAACAATTGCGAATATCAGATATTTGCGCCAGAAGCCGACCAGTTTCATGTGGTAAATCATCTGACAGGCAAACCGATGGATGAGAGCAGAAACATGTTAGTGGAGGCGGCGCGCATCGCCCGCGGCAACGTCAAGCCCGTGTCGGAATGCAATGTCTCCGACTTTGACGCCGTGATTTTCCCGGGAGGCAACGGTTCGGCGAAAAATCTCTTCACATACGCAACAGAAGGAGTGAAATGTTCTGTTAGAGATGATGTGGCTTCAATCGTCAGGTCCTTCCATAATGCGAAAAAGCCTATCGGTGCGCTTTGTATTGCCCCGGTTATGATTGCAAAAGTCCTTGGCGACGTGAAAGTCACTGTAGGTCAAGACAAGAATACGATTGACAGTGTTCTCTCGTTCGGCTCAAAACACGAAGTCACCAATCAGAGGGAGGTTTGTTGCGATATCGACAACCTTGTTTTCACCACGCCGTGCTATATGTTGCCAGCCCGCATCTCCGACATCGCTGCCTGTGCCGACAATCTGGTGAAGGCGATGCTGAAGGTCATGTAAATGTCAGAGATAATAACCATAGTTGGCTTTTCCGGGGCGGGGAAGAGTGTTGTAGGCGCAAAGGTCGCACAATTGCTTGGCGTGCCTTTCGTGGATCTTGACCTTGCAATAGAGGAGAAATATCGCACATCCATTCCTATTTTGTTCTCAAAATACGGGGAGGATGTGTTCCGGAAGTGCGAGCGCAAGGTTTTGGAGGAGTCTTTGCTAAGAGAGCGGTGTGTGATCTCCACGGGCGGTGGCACACCATGTTCCAGTGATGCCATGCGACTGATAAACAGTTGTTCCACAAGTGTTTACCTTAAATTGTCTGAGGAGATCTTGTTCAACAATCTCAGAAAATCGAGACGTCGTCGTCCTTTGACCGACAAAATGGAAGAAGCGCAACTGCGGCAGTACATTCATGATACTTTGTCGCGTCGCGCTCCTTTCTATGAGATGGCACATCACACTATCTGTTCAAGCGACGGCATGTTTAATGCCGGGGAGATAGCGAAAGTGCTTTGATTGTTTCTATTCGTGTTTGTACACGGGCAGCGGTTGGTCTATCTGTTCGTTCCATGGCAGACCGTAGCCGCCGATCTCCTTCATGAATGGATCTGGGTCGAACTGTTCAACGTTGAACACACCCTTGCCCTGCCATGTCCCGGTGAGGATCATTTTGGCGCAGAGCATTGCCGGCACGCCAGTCGTGTAGGACACTGCTTGAGCTCCCACCTCCTTGAAACATTCAGCGTGGTCACAATTGTTCCATACGTAGTAAGTACGTTCCTTGCCGTCTTTTATTCCCTTGATCTGGCAGCCGATGGAAGTCTGTCCGTGGTAGCCTTCACCAAGCGAAGATGGCTCTGGCAGCACCGCTTTCAGGAATTGCAGCGGCACTATGTCCATGCCTTTGTAGTTGATGGGCTTGATGCTGGTCATGCCGATTTCTTGTAGCACATTGAGCACGGTCAGGTATTTCTGCCCGAATGTCATCCAGAAACGTGCTCTCTTGATTGTAGGATAACTTTTCACGAGAGATTCGAGCTCTTCGTGGTAGAGAAGGTAAGATTCGCGGTCGCCGATGTTCGGATATTCTACCGGGCGGTGGATGGACATCGGGTCGATCTCGACCCATTGGCCGTTTTCCCAATATTTGCCGCGTTGTGTGATTTCCCGGATGTTGATCTCGGGGTTGAAATTGGTGGCGAAAGCTTTGCCGTGGTCGCCAGCATTGCAGTCAACGATGTCAAGGTAGTGCATCTCGTCGAAATAGTGTTTTGCGGCGTATGCCGTGTAGATGCTCGTCACACCGGGGTCGAAACCGCATCCCAGGAGAGCCATGATGCCGGCGTCCTTGAAACGGTCGTGGTAGGCCCATTGCCAGCTGTATTCGAACTTTGCCTTGTCGCGTGGCTCGTAGTTGGCAGTGTCCATGTAGTTGGTCTTAGTCGCCAAGCAAGCGTCCATCAAAGGAAGGTCCTGGTAGGGGAGTGCCACGTTAATCAGAAGGTCGGGCTTGTAACTCTCAAGCAGATGTATAGTCTCCTCGACATTGTCGGCGTCAACTTGAGCTGTCTTGATGCGATTGCCGCCGATTTGTGCAGCGATGGCGTCGCATTTCGACTTCGTGCGTGAAGCCAACATGATTTCAGTGAAAACCTCCGGGACGGAAGCACATTTGTGAGCAACCACGGATCCAACACCGCCTGCTCCGATAATCAATACTCTTGCCATTTATCCTTGTTTTTTGTGTGAATCAATCATTTTAAATTCGATTTGCAAAGATACAAAAAGTGTTGAAAAGATTAAATCTATTTTCAATTTTTAAAATCCTGACGGTTAACACCATAGTTGTCAAGCTGATTCAAGCCTGTTTTTCTCCGAAAGACGATAATGTTTTGCCTTGGCCTCCAGTCACCTCTTTTAAAAACAGAAGGGGTTTATTTGTCGACTTAATTTAAAGATAGGTTTAAATTAAGTCAAATTTTCTCTTTTACTTTCTTTTCTCTCGCTTAACCGCAGTTTTGATCAAGCAAAAAGTAACATTTAAAATGCTTAACAAAATTCTATGTTTTTGGTTGTAATAATAATTTACGAGGGAATGACAAACATTGCATAAATTTTGTACATTTGCAGCCTAAATTTTTTGGATATGAACGAACCTACTTTAGAACAAAAAGTTGTATCAATAATTGATCAGATTCGCCCTTATCTGCAGGAAGATGGCGGTAACATTGAGTTTGTTGAACTCACACCCGAGAATGTGGTGAGAGTCCGCCTTCAGGGTGCGTGCGGAACATGCCCCCATGCAAAAATGACACTCAAGAATGGTGTGGAACAGACACTTAAAACTTATCTTCCTGAGATTGAGCGTGTTGAAGACGTTGTCTTAGGTTTTTAAAGTTGTTTGTATTCAAAGAAAGTTAAATAAAGAGGAGATACAATCATGGGTTTGAAATGTGGCATAGTGGGACTTACCAATTCAGGTAAAACGACGATGTTCAACTGCATATCCAACACAAAGGCGGCGGTGACTGAATTTGCGTACAGCACAAACAAGTCGAACATTGGTGTGTGCGCTGTTCCAGACGAGCGTCTCGCCCATATCAACAGCTTTATCCAGGCAGACAAATTGGTGTATGCCAACCTTGATATAGTCGATATTCCTGGTTTGGCCAAAGGTGCAAGCCAGGGAGCCGGCATAGGCAACGGTTTTCTTGCCGATGTGCGCCTGTGCGATGCTCTGATTCACGTGCTCCGTTGTTTCGATAACGATGCTCTCCCGCACGAGGAGGGCTCTATAGACCCGGTGCGCGACATCGAAATAGTGGATTTTGAGTTGCAGTGCAAAGACCTCGAACAGATAGAGCGCAAAATAGCAAAGGTGGAGAAGGCCGCCAAAGTTGGAGACAAAACAGCAAAACACGATTTTGAGGTCCTGAAAAAATACAAGGAACATCTTGAAAGTTTCCAGAATGTGCGCACTTTGGAAGTCACTCCAGACGAGCACGCTGTTGTGGCAGACATGATGCTGCTCACTGAAAAACCTGTGATGTTTGTATGCAACGTCAATGACGATGACGCTGCAACGGGCAACGCATATTCCGAAGCTGTTAAAAAGTATGTTGAGGAACATGGTGGTGAAATGTTGGTCATAGCTGCAAAGATAGAGTCGGAGATAGCTGAACTTGAGAGCGAAGAAGACAGAAAGGCGTTTCTTGAGGATGTTGGGCTGAAAGAGCCTGGAGTGAACAAGGTTATCCGTTCAGCCTACAAGATGCTTGATCTGATCTCGTTCTTTACGGTCGGTGGCAAGGAAAACAGGGCATGGACGATTCATCGCGGAATGCTTGCACCGCAGGCGGCTGGTGTGATACACAGCGATTTGGAGCGCGGATTCATTCGTGCCGAGGTCATCAAATACGACGACCTGGTGAAATACGGGTCGGAACTGAAATGCAAGGAGGCCGGCAAGTTGGCGGTTGAAGGCAAGAACTACGAAGTGCAGGACGGCGACATCCTGCATATAAGGTTCAACGTGTAGTTAGTAATTACTCATTCCTAATTACTAATTACTCACTGTATTGCGGTAGTAGCTCAGTTGGCAGAGCGGCGGCTTCCCAAGCCGCAGGTCGCGGGTTCGAACCCCGTTTACCGCTCAAACGTTCCAAAAACAATCAGTGTCAGCGACTTACAGCGGTAGGTTGCTGATTTTTGTTTAAAATCGGGACAGAAACGGGACAAACATTCTTTGAGCGACTTGTCCTTGAGCATGTCTGTCGATTTCTTGTAAACGTCCACCATCTTGCCTATGACCAGCGTTGCGTCATCGCCCAGCACGTCCCCCATGGAGACGTTGATGATGTCCGCCGCCTCCACGAACTGCTGCACCAGCTCCTTGGAGGAGATGCCCAGCTTTCCGGCGATGTAGGCGAGGTTGTTGAGCTGTTCGCGGCTGGTGCGGGTGTCCAGGTTCTTGAAGCTCTCGTTGAGTTCCTCCACCTGCTCGCGGGTCAGCCCCGTGGTCTTGATGACGTCGGAATAGACATCGTCCATGGCGACGAGGTCGGTGGCCACCTGCTTGAGGGTTGAAGTCACGTTGTCGAGCGAGGAGAGGATTTGCGTCAGGCCTCCGATGCCCGTGCCGAACTGCAGGACTTTGTTGTACATTTCCGACCACGCGGAGGCGGCGGAGCCGATGTTCTGCGCGTGTTCCTTGAGGTACTGCCTCAGTTCCTTGATTTTCTTGGCATGGGCGATGTACTCGTCCGAGCCGATGACCATGCGGTTCTGCTCGTTGATGAGCTTGTTCATCTCGGAACGTATCTGCTTGACGGAGGCCTCCACCTCCTTGCCGTTGATGTAGATGGTTACCCTGCGGGTACTGCTCTTTGCCATAAACTTGTAGTTTGTGGCAAAGATGGCCTAAACGCCCGTCACGGTATGGGACGGCATAAGAAAACCGCAGTCGTGCTGATTGACTGCGGTTTTGTTTCCTTGATGTCCGCGACAACGATAGAAACGGTTATGAGGACGTTAGGACGAAATTTGAGTGGATAGCGTGCCTGGTAGCCCCCCCCCCAAAAAAAAAAATTATTCGTTTTTTTTCATTTTTCTTTTGGTTGAAGCTTGCAAGCAAATCGAACTAATAATCAACACAGCAACCGCAAGGATAACGAACACCAACAATACCCTATAAACTGTATTATTTTCGTATTTGAAGGATAATAGAAGCACAAGAAGAGATGTCAATACCCCATAAGCAAGATTTAACAAAACATCTACAGGTTTAGAAAAGGATAAATCCTTAAGCAGATTTACTTTTTCATCGTATTTCGAAGAGTATTCGTTGATTATCTTTTGTTTTTCGTTATTCTCATATTTTTCTTTTATAGATTCTGTTCGTTCATTAACGATTTTACCTAAATCCTCGTTTAAAAACTTAACAGCTTGAAATACGTATTCATTATAATCTTGGGCGTTAATTCTTGAATATATTTCATTCGTTTTTGAGGTGTGTCTAAATTCCTTTTCTCTATTTCATCCACTTTTTTATCCTTGTAGACAAAATATGTATAACACAACAATTCAGGATGCTTTTCTCCTTTTGAAAATTCATTGCAGACTGAAAAAGGATGCTCCCTGTTTATCCCATCAGGAAAACTTGAAAGATATTCAACATCAGGGTAGCGGGACTTAACGAAAGAATCCCAATGATTTTTAATATAATTACCATTTTGTGACATGCTTTAAATTTTTTCTAATTGTGGCTGAAATATCACTTGTCGGGATGACAGCATCACCTATTACTGTATTAAAAATAAAAGAAGATTTAACAGGACCTCTCCTTGCAACAGAGTCTTGATTTTTCTAAAGATTTCTACATTAGAAACTTGACTATGGCCAGTGTCTATAACAACTTTAGGTATGGCCATGCTTTTAGATAATTTGATTTCACTAAATTTACGATGTTTATTGGTATTTCTCATTATAATATTTTTTGAGTGCGAAATCACAAAAAATATTTCTCAATCATTGTAAAGTAAAAATGTTACTTATTCAATTCACCACCGCATTCCCACTAAATTGTTTCTTTTGAAACCAATGCAATTGATAGTAAACGGAAATATAGGACATTTATTGCACTTTCGTTATGATCCAATCTGTGATTTCCTTTTCAGATAGGAGCCCGCCGACAAGGCGGTCAATTTCCACTCCGTCTTTCAATAAAATAATGGTTGGCACTATTTTCACTTTGAATCTATCTGCTGTCACAGGAGAATCGTCAATGTCTATTTTGTAAAAAGCTACCGTCTTTCGATGCTGACGTGCGAGGTTTTCCAAACGTGGTTCTATTAGTCGGCACGGGCCACACCATCTCGCCCCGAAATCCAACAGCACAAAGCCCTTTTTTACCTTCTTGTCGAAAACTTCATCGGTGATTTTTTCCACATATTCCCCCTTTTTGGGGGCAAGCATCTCGTTGATTTTCAAGCTGTCGCATTCCCGATAGACAATATTGCCTTTTTCGTCCTGGGTGATCACGATGGCCTTCTCCTCATCGGGAAGGGCGAACAGCGCCATATCCACATCTCCGTAGCGCAAGTCCTGTAACTCCTTGGAGGTGCGCATCCTAATCCCTTTCATCGTCAGTTCGGATTCCGATTTCACCACGAGCCCATATTGAAGGTCTGCGAAAACCCCATAATTGAATGGTATCTTGAAAGAGGTGTCGATCCAAACGGTGCTTTTCCCTTGCATCATTTCCGTTTCAATCTCGTATTCCACCCGGAGACAGGAGTATCCGTTGACGGGAACAAGGGTGTCAGAAAACAGCAGTGGCGTGTCGTCGGAGCTTTTTCCCATCGTCTTTCTGGTGACAATCGGAGTTCCCATCATGGATTGGATGCTCACAAGCTCTTGTGAATCACCCCTATAGATGATTTTTGATTTTATATCGGGCATGTCAGACACGACATTATCTCCTTTATAATATTCCACAAACTTCGATTCAGAGGCCATCCCTCCCGACGTTTTTTGCACGTATGTCAGCCGGCCCTCGAATAATGACTGGGATGAAATGCTGTTGACTGCAATCACAGTCAACAGCATGAGTAAAAGCGCAATTTGTTTCATACAATACTAACTATGAAGACTATTAAGGCGTATACACAATTCAGTGCAAGCAAGCACACAAGGAATGTATGCTTCAGCAAGTGACATACATGCCATAGAACAAATAAACAAACAATCCCGTGGATCTAATCTATCTATCGCAACCGCACTATTCCCATTGTAATTGTGTACAACTTGGCCCACTCTTTGAAGAGCTCTTCGGGAACAATCTTCGCAGGGAGATTCATAGTATTGTTCACAAATACCAGGATAATCTTCCTCAAGGTTTTGTAAAACGTTTAGAAGTTCTTCTTTAAAACCTTCGAAAAAGGCAGAATCCAAACCCGTAATCTCTTTGAATCCTTCAAAGTCTTCATTGTCGCAAATGTTTAAAAACATTTCTCTATCCAATCCATAGGCGCGATCACAGGCGGCCCAAAAATCAACTGCAAGTTCTTTTGAAGTCGCATAATAAGTATTAAAATCAATACGTGAAGAATAATCCTTGGAGATTTCTGGTTGGATGTCGTGGTGGTACTTTTCTTTATTACATGAGACAATTGCAACGCAGATTCCACAAAAAACGAGAACTAAACCTATTGTATAAAATGCTTTCTTTTTCATTTCTCCTGAATATTTCATTATGAAAAAAAATTTTTTCTTCTGCACAAAACAGCAAGAAAAAGTTATCTTTGCCGCCACTTTGTCACGCACGCCTTACGAGTACGGAAATATCGTAAGATTGTGTTGTAGAACAATGCCATACGGGTACTTGTCTTATAGCAGGGATTTCGTTGTCCTATGCGAAAGAATGGCGATTTCCCTGCGCGGTACCTGCCTCTCTGCCATCGGCACGTGCTGTAATGGCAGAGAGCAAAGTATTAAGCAGCCCACTTTGCCCAACCAATAGATTTTGGTTGACAACAAACAACATCTGATCATACAAACAATGTTAAACATGCATATTTTGTTTATGCAGCACTAAAGTGACTGCAGATAATTATTATTGGATAGGTTGGAAAAACTTTTCTGGTCCGTTTTGAAAATCCTTCACATTCATACTTTTATATGCGACGATTTGTTTGTTTTTTATTTTAAGTATTGAAATTCCTGCAATACCCAATGCCATGTGGTCCAATTTATTAGTCTTGTCTATTAGGAAATTGTTGTCAATAGATAAAATGTTTTCGGGAAGAGCATCTAAAGTGGATTGAGAAATAAGTATTGCATTATATTTATTTTTTATGACTGTCGGATTAAGAGTAAGGAAGTGGCATGTTGATTTGTTACAGTTGAAACAACCGTTGGGTAATATAAACAAGTATTCACCGTCTGTGACTGCAAAATCCGGAAATGTTTCTTGCATATATGTTATAAAATAACTACTTCTTTTTTGAAGTTCTGGATCAGTTATAGACAAAGTATGTCCTCCTGTGAAAATAATAAAATACGCTGAAACGAACCATGAAATAACTATTATTTTCTTCATAATAATTTACAAATTACAAATGATGATAGTTTGTCGGATGATATTGATAAATCTTTAATAGCAATACCTTCAGGTACAACCATCAAGTCGTGTTTGCTATATTGTTTTGGCATATCTATTTCTCCGATTTGATGAAACTCTTTGTCCAAAACAATTAATGACCAAGGTTTATCCGCCGCACTGTTGCGAGTTCCATCCTCGTTTTCTGCTGACATAGCTCGAGAAACGACAATATAATAATACTCTCTGTAAGAATCATATCTTAAATACATATAGGATGTGCTTTCACAACCCATTTTGCTCAAGTAATTGTAATCAAATATCTTACTTGTATCAATTGTATGATTGACGTGGTGCTGGTATTTGCTTCTAAAATAATAACTGCTTTGATTCCCTGTTTTAGTGTCAACAACGTAGATGGAGTCTATGAACCAAAATAAGGTTGCTAATTCTAATTTTTTATTAGGGGCAACCCAATACCAATATTTGTAGTAGGTTGAATCCTCTCGTAAGTGTGTTTCTGGGAACTTCCCAATACCTTCTTGTTGAGATAAAGCTTGTTTTCCTATAGAAAATTTCGTATAAATGGGTCTTGAGAACATTTTCTTTCTAGACGATGGATTTATAGCATAATTAGATTCGCTAACCAGAAAAGATTCGCAAAACAATGTGCCAGAGTCTTTCTTAATAGGAATATAACAAAAGTATGGTGTTGTATTTATCGTGAACAACTCTCCATTTTCCTGCCTCATATTCATATGTACGGTGTCAATTATAATAGATTTATTGTTGATACGACAAAAGAAAGGATCTGAAGAGAACTGCACTAAAATATTAGACTCGTTTTCAACGATCACATTTGAAAATGAATTGTCCAAAGTGAAAGTGGTTTTTGGGGCTAATGAACCAACACAATAATTAAGAACAACTCTCCCACTATTATTCTTGTAGTAATAAATGTTTACTTGTTCTTTTTCTTCTTTAGAATAGAAAGAGCGTATTCTTCCAATATTGTGCTTTATCACAATGGTATCACATGGAACAATATTCGAAAGAGTACGATTATATGATGTTGAGTTCCATAGTAGTGAAAGAAACAATAAAGGGCTAAAGCAACATACTGTTGCCTTGGCCCTTTTATATATATAATTATTGAACCACATAAGGAAGAGCTATTGTAGAGTTGTCAGAATTATTTGTGAAAACAAACACTCTGTTATTTGATTTTTTTTGAACAAAAATTTCTGACAAGAAGTAATTGCCTGATTTAAGTTTTACAAGGAAGTCAGTCTCATGCAAAGCTGGGAAAAGATCTTCATAGTTAGACTTGTCATTAAAAAACAAAGCAATTTCTTCGGGATCGTTATCTAGGAGATCTGATAAATCCTCAAGATTGTTTCCACCTTTAATTCCACCTCCACCAGGTTGAGAAGGAGGTGTGATGACAACACAGGGGGCGCAATTTAGTCCAGGATTATTGCAATACTCATGACAGTCTTCGCACCAATCAGTAACATAAGGTTGGCATCCAATCTCTTCGGGATTTACCCCCGCTTTTAGTTGGCTATAATTCGTGTTGCTTTGATTTGATGCTGGGGAAAGGCTTTCTTTTTCGCAACTGAAGAGAAAAACTGAAATTGACAAAATTACAACAAAAATTTTTTTCATATTTACTATATTAATTGAAAATAAAAACTCTAATCTGATTCGTGTCGTTCTCCCTCGTTTCTCAACGAAGGCCGAAAACAATCCTGTTATTAGGCATACCTGATTATTTTGCTTTAGCTGTAAAAATAATCCTTGAACGCATGGAGCTCAACAGGAGAACAGTATTTATTAAGCGCCCTGTTCTGGGGCACAATAGTGTCATTTTTCTTACCGAAAATTGACACGAATGTCTATGATGGAGTGTTTTTGCAGTCATATTCTGTGATAGGTTGTCAAGAATAAGTTTACTAATAATTGCTATATGCCGCTGTCTCGCTGAAGAACAGTCCAGTAAAGGTGAACTGTAATGTTGCTGTGTCACGATAGACCATCTGTTCTGGAATGTTCAGGAAGATGCGGTTATTCTTTTCGTCCGTATAACTTAACGAGCGGTCTGGCATAAGGAAAAAATCATCTGAAGTAAGATCGAATGTGTCCGTTGTGGTAGCAGAAATTTCTGTACCAACCTGCTGAAGCTGGACGGCTGCAGTCCTCAAGCAATCGTCACCTGTACCAATACAATTAACATGAACAAGCTGACCGTACATCATTATACATCCTTTGCAATCTTTACCACTGTGCCCAACAGCTAATGCCAATAGGTGTGTTGAGTTCCCGCTTTTTCCATCATTGGGTATTGCTATCACACGGTTGCGTGTTTGTTCATACGTTGCTGTCTGGTTCTCCTCTTTCCTGCACGCTCCAAGCAACAAGGCCGCGAGCAGTGTCAATGTCATTACTTTTTTCATTGCGCTTTGATTTTGATGTTAATTCATTACTTTTTCGGCGGCAAAAGTACAAACTGTTTAAATACCATCAATCCCCTCACACCGTGAATATGAACCCCTCGTAACGAAAATATGAACCATTATCCCTTTAGGAGGGGGTAGTATATTGATGTTCAGCGTATTATTTAATTTGTCATTCCCTCGCATATCGTCATGTTTGCGAGGGGATTGTGGGTTTTTGTGCGAGGGGTTGCATAATTTTGGCTTCTTGTATCGAAAAAATGGGTATCTTTGCCGCCGTTTTCAATAAAAAATCGATATGGAACGCAAGAAAACCACTGTGACTATTCTGCTGAATGTTCTGTTCTGCGGCGTGTTGCTTTGGCTTTTTGCCCGCAACTCTTATCTGCGCCCGTTTTCAGGCAGCTATTTCAAGGAAATACTCGCATGTTCACTGTTGTTAGGGTCATTGTACGCCAATTACTTTCTGTTGTATCCTAAAATCCACCACAACAGTCCGCTTATTTACTGGATGGCGATAGTGATCTTGGCAGTGGGTGTGGGTTTTATCGATCTGGCCATTTCATACAATGGCATCATGTCTTGCAACGCCCAAGTAATCCAATATATTGGTCACTTCAGTTTCTTCTCAATGATTCTGTTTTTTATCATCGGGCGTAATCTTGCCATGAATTTCTTTCCTTTTTTGCTCAGAGAAAGGAAGCATTTCCAACAGTCCTTAGAGAAAGAGGTCAAGGTCGTTTACCAAACAGTCCGAATGTTTGATGTCACAGACAAAAAGAGCAAGTTACATCTGGTCAGCATTGATGACATTTTCTATTGTTATCAGCAGCGAAACAGCACCGATGTCTATATGGTGCAGAATATATGTTATTCCCGGCTTGGATCCATGAAGCATCTTGAACAACTATTCGGAAATAGAGATTTCATCCGTATCACAACCAATGTGTTGGTGCCGTTCCGTTACATCCAAGAGTGTAAGGACAACATGGTGATTATGAAGAAGATGTCTTGGGAAAATGAGCCCACTGTATTCCATTTGGAGCCCAAGACTCAAAAAGAGATTTCAAAAAAGGTGACAGAGGGCTTTCAGAGATATAAAGAAGAGATTGTTGCCGGGGAGAGAATCCCAAAGAGACCAGCCCGACGAAAAGTCAAGCGGAAACCGGTAACACCTTCGGACGAGAAAGTTAAAAAGGTACTTTCCTTCATAGAAAGTCATCCGAATTGCAATACGGGTGGAATTATCACAGGAACAGCAATCCCGCTGAGTACTGTCGAGCGTTGCATTTCCTCACTCAAAAAGCAAGGACTCATCAAACACTCTGGCAGTAAAAGAAATGGCGGTTACGATGTGGTCAGTCCTCGCCCGGAAAGAGAAAGAGTGGAATCTGTACAACAGGAGGAAAAGGGTACCACAATAAAATTAGTCCAAGAAACACCTGACAAGGGAAAGCCCGCAGAACCGTCATCCAAGGAATAGGTCTCTTGCAATGCGGCAACTGTTTGGCGCTGTGTTAGTTTTTCTACTGTTTCTTTACTCCGAAAAAGTTGACCAGGCACTCGTCACCCCAAAACTCGGCGGCGAGGTCGAAGAGGCGTTCAGCGTTGCGGTCAATGGGTTCGTCTAACCAGTCCACCATGGAGCGGCGGATGCGGGGATGCGGGTTCACGTATTTGCCGGGAACGCGGGGCTGGCCGTAGCCCACAGCCCATTCCCTCCATATCCCGTGGATGGGATGGCTGATTTTCTCCGAAAAAAAGAAGAGGAAATGATTTACACCAACTTTTTTTATAATTTTGCGCCCGATAATAATAGTGTACTTTCTAATGATTATTTATGTACAGAATTAAATTCATCCCATTTCTGATCGCTATCCTCGCAACAGTGTCGTACATGGCAAATGCTCAGTCACCATACAAACACAGCATCGGCGTGACATTGGGCACAACACAAGCTCTGTCATACAAGACCTTCCTCACCAACCGCTTCGCCGTTCAACTCGATTTGGGTACCAAATACAGTGTGGTCTGTGTCGGTGGCTACTGCAACACCCCGTGTTGGTCGATGGAAGTCGCTCCTGATTTCATGTACGAAGGACATTTCGTGAAGGGTTTGTACGGTTTTGTTGGCGGAGGACTGAGTCTCGGGCTCAGTTTTGCACCTCAGGTTTGTTACTTTAGTTCCAAGGTGCCTGGTCTGGTTGTCAGGAATATCATGGGGAAGGCCGGAGCCAACGGCATTTTCGGATTAGAGTACAAGTTCGACATCCCACTATCCTTACAGATCGACATCCGTCCGGGCTACCGGTTCCAGTTCAATGGAGAAACCACAGTAAACCACACAATCGACTTGGGCCTTGATTTCGGTGTACGGTATGTTTTCTGAGGCAGACTTATTTTTTGCCATTTACACGGCGCATGAAAACAAGAATTTTTGAAAAAAAAATAAAAAAAAGTGTTCGGAGTGTTGGTTAGAAAGAAAAAAGTATTATATTTGCACGCTTGATAGAAGTGCTGTGTTCTTGTTGATAACTATTTGATTTACAAGTTGTTGATAAGCAAATATAGTGCTTATGTCATGCGAAAAAAGTAATTTAAATTTCAAAATTAACCAAAAATGTCAGGATTAATAGGAAAAAAAATTGGAATGACTAGCATCTACGATGCCTCCGGCAAGGTTGTGCCGTGCACAGTGTTAGAGGCTGGTCCTTGCGTAGTGACGCAAGTAAAAACCGTCGAGACGGACGGCTACAGTGCTATCCAATTGGGCTACGACGAGAAGAAAGAGAAGAACACCACGAAATCGCTCAAGGGTCATTTCGCGAAGGCGGGCACAACACCGAAAAAGATTGTCCGTGAGTTCACGCGTTTTGAGGAAGGTCACCAGAAATCATTGGGTGATGTTCTTGACGTGACAGTTTTCGAAGAGGGCGAATTTGTTGACGTGAGCGGTATTTCCAAGGGTAAAGGATTCCAGGGCGTTGTTAAGCGTCACGGATTTGGCGGTGTTGGCGATGCCACACACGGTCAGCACAACCGTCTCAGAGCTCCGGGTTCTATGGGAGCGTCTTCATATCCTTCACGTGTTTTCAAGGGCATGCGCATGGCAGGCCAGATGGGAAATGCCAAGGTGAAGATGATCAACCTTCAGATCATGAAGATTGTCAAGGAAAAGAATTTGGTATTAGTTAAGGGTTCCGTTCCAGGAGCTAATGGTTCATATATAATTATTGAGAGATGGAGCTAACAGTTTATAAAATAGATGGCAGCGCAACTGCAAAGACGGTTACCTTGAACGATAAGATCTTCAATGTTGAACCGAACGATCACGCAATATGGCTTGACGTTAAACAATATCTTGCAAATCAGAGACAAGGCACACACAACACGTTGGAACGTTCCACGGTTTCTGGCAGCACCCGCAAGCTCAAACGCCAGAAAGGTACTGGCGGTGCACGTGCAGGTAGCATCAAGTCGCCCACAATCCGCGGCGGTGCAACAGTGTTCGGACCACATCCTCGCGACTATGGTTTCAAGTTGAACAAGAAAGTGAAGAGACTTGCTCGTTTTTCTGCTTTCACATACAAACAACAGGAAGGCAAGATTACAATCGTGGAAGACTTCACATTTAACGCACCCAAGACCAAGGAATACAGAGCCATGCTCAAGAACCTCAAGTTGGAAGGTGAAAAGACCCTTCTCCTGTTGCCGGATAACGACAAGAACGTGTTCCTTTCAGGACGTAATTTGCAACGCACCAACATTATGCGCGCAATCGAGGCCAACACATACCATGTGCTCAATGCTAACCACCTCATCATCTGCGAAAACAGCTTGAAGGAGTTGGAAAAAATGTTAGGCGAATAATTTCGAACAAATAAAAATCAGAAACAATGAGTATAATCATAAAGCCCATCATCAGCGAAAAGATGAATTTGGTGTCTGAAAAGTACAACCGTTATGGTTTCATGGTTAACCGTGAGGCTACCAAACCGGAGATCAAGCGCGAAATAGAAGCGTTATACGGTGTGAAAGTGGTTCGTGTGAACACACTCATCCAACGCGGAAAAACCACAGCCCGCAACACCAAGGCAGGTGTTATTTTCGGACAGAAGAACAATTTCAAGAAAGCCTACGTATTCGTAGACAAGGACAATAAGATTGATTTTTATAGCAATATCTAATCAAAATGGCATTAAAAAAATACAAACCAGTAACGCCGGGTCAGCGCTTCAAGGTTATTAGCGCATACGATGACATTACCACCAACAAGCCAGAAAAGAGTTTGTTGTGTCCGAAACACAGGACAGGCGGAAGAAACAACAGTGGTAAGATGACGATACGGTACCGCGGAGGCGGTCATAAGCAGATGTATCGTCTTGTAGATTTCAAAAGAAACAAAGATGGTGTACCGGCAACCGTTAAGACAATCGAGTACGATCCAAACCGTTCAGCCCGCATAGCATTGTTGTTCTATGCTGACGGCGAAAAACGCTATATCGTGGCTCCTCATGGTATCAAGGTCGGCCAACAAATCGTAAGCGGAAGCGGCGTTGCCCCAGATCTCGGCAACTGTCTTCCTATCGGTGAGATTCCGTTCGGTTCTATCATCCATAACATCGAGATGCGTCCAGGTGAAGGCGGCAAAATCGCCCGCAGCGCCGGTTCTTACGCACAACTCATGTCACGTGACGGCCGTTATGCCATCATCAAACTCCCTTCAGGTGAAACCCGTATGATCCTTTGCTCATGCAAAGCCACTATAGGCATCGTCTCCAACGGCGATCATAGCCTTGAGGTTTCAGGTAAGGCCGGCCGCAGCCGCTGGTTGGGCCGCCGCCCTCGCAACCGTGGTGTTGTTATGAACCCTGTAGATCACCCAATGGGTGGTGGTGAAGGCCGCGCATCTGGTGGTAACCCACGTTCACGTAATGGTATGCCTTCTAAAGGTTACAAAACTCGTCGCCCGAAGAAGAACTCCAACCAATACATTGTTGAAAGAAGAAAAAAATAACCTAAAAGCTTACAATTATGAGTCGTTCATTAAAAAAAGGCCCTTATATACATTACAAACTGGAACAACGCGTTATCGCAGCTCAGGAGTCTGGCAAGAAGTCAACTATCAAGACTTGGTCACGCTCTTCTATGATCTCCCCGGATTTCGTTGGTCTTACCATCGCTGTGCATAACGGTAATAAATTCATCCCTGTTTATGTAACCGAAAATATGGTTGGTCATAAGCTCGGCGAATTTGCCCCAACCCGTATATTCCGCGGCCACGCAGGTCAGAAAGACAAAGGTTCTAAATAAGAATATTTAATTCGAAGTAATTAAATATATATTTTTTTCATGATTTTATGCTGAGAAGCTGTCGTAGTAATACGACAGCTTTTTTGTTTTTTTATAACGGCTCTTACGCTCTTTTTTTAATTCTAATATTGTTATTTGTTGTCGTACTATATGATTTATTTTGCGCCTCGAAAGGCTGTGAAATTATTGCAGAACTATCAGGCCGATATTCATACAATTATTTCTGTATTCTACAATACTAAAATCAATTATAGCGATCACTCTTTGCTATTAACGTTTGATAATCTTGACCGTCTCTGAAATCCCGTTTTCCAAAATCAGAGTCAAAAAATAGATTCCTGACACACGCTTCGATATGTCATAGCATAGAGTGTCTGTTATGGTTTTACCATCATCAACAACTCGACCGGACACGTCCAAAAGGCGGTAGGAAAGAATCTTGCCGTTAGCGCTTTTAACCTTCAGTTCACCATTGGTCGGATTGGGGGCCACGACAATACCATGCTTAAAATCATAATCTTTAATTCCAACAATCTCTGATGCTGATGTCCAACTTTCACCCAAATTGTTGTCGAGATTCAGGTCTAAGAGTGACAGGAAATCGCCATCACCGTCTGCCTCCGTTGGCCAGGGAAGCGCATCGTAGTACGTGACGTCATCTATAACACGTCCCCACGGATCAGATAGTTGAAGTCGCTGCGACTTGTTAGAAAGATTGCGCTGAAACTGCCCCAAGGCAGGCTGACCGTAGCATTCGGTGAATGCCTCGGGATAGGATGCAATATAGACCTCTTGATACGGTGCCAACTTCGAGTTTCCAGGGAACATAAACGATATGCCAAGCTCACTGAAATAACACCCTGACGCATCCACTGTATCGGTACTGTTATTGGTTATTCCAATAAATTCCAAACTATTGGCAGAATAACCGTGACCCGATTCGGGATGATAGTTGATTTTTGAAATGACCAAGGGCGGAATGCTCTCGTCAAAGCAGACCTCATTATCGGTCCATTCGCTGTTTAGCCAAATATATCGGTTCACAAGCCATTGTTTCATTTCGTTTATATGGGAAGTGTAGCTATAAAACTTTGACCAACGCTGCATATCCCTGTTTACTGCCGGCAGGATGAAGATTCTGAGCGAATCTATGATAGAAACCACATTGTAGTGACTGAGCGGCGCTCCACTTATGGAGAGTTCGTTCCATCTGGAATTTAAGACGCATCTGAACATATCGTCCTCGTAAAGCTGATGCCAGAAATCAGAACCTGTATTGTCATTGTTGTAGAACTGCAGGACGTCATACCCCGAACGTCCAACCGTTCCAAAATCATAGCCATATGTAAGATTGAAATCCCATATAGGTCCAGCCCTTAATTTGCCACCCCTGTCTTTGTGGAAAAAAGTGCTTTTTTGGTAAATATCCACATTTGAAGAAAACTCACCCATTATCATAAAATCGACAAATGAACTCACGTCAATAAATGCAGGGAAGCCTTGTACAACATCTTGATCATGAGCAGCGATCAGGGATGTGACGGTGTCGAAATAATCATGGATATATGAGGCTTGTTGAGTTGAAATAAGTTCGGGCTTAGGGGCGTGGAAAATATAGTTCACATCCTCATAGTAGTTGTATGCCGACGTTGACCATGCGATCGAATCACCGCCCGTAGTCTTGTCGGCTTTTATGATGTAACCGCCGGAGAGGGCTGGATGTTCGTTGTCTGACTCAGCCATTTTTTCAATATTAACACGATTCTTATCGACCTTTATTTTCTCAACAAGAATATATAACCCCATATACGTGCCGTTTACAATCAATTCGCAATATTTAACACGGGGTGAATAGTATCCTAACTGTTCATAGAGATGGTACGATAGGCAGTCGCGAAGATATGAAGGCTCGTCGTTCATGGCATTGAGAATCCAGTCGTTTTCAGCTGGCAGTCCAAGAAGGGGCACGTTGTTGTTAGAGACATCATCTTCCTGGCGTGTTTCGAAGCCATAGGATTTTTTTTCATGGTTTTGCGAGGTGGAGCCACGCAGCTCGATAGCGATTCGACCATTGTAGTTCAGATAGGCATTGTCGTTTTGATTGGAAAGATAGTTTACTGTAGTATCGTTGACGTAGAGAATTTTAAGGTGGGCTCCTGTTTTAGGTTCGTCAAGTATCGGGTTATGGGTGTTTGTTTCCGGATTGATATCTGTGCGGATAATAAAAATCGGAAGATGTGAGGATGTGAAATCCTGTGCATTAATAGTGAAGACAGATAGTACTGCCAATAAAGCGATAATGGGAGATTTGTACGACATTTCTAAGGTAGAACAGATGAAAAAACAGAACGCAAAGTTATAAAAAATATTGATGCCGACAACGTTGATATACCTATTGTTACTTTGCAATAAAAAATGTTGGTTTTGCTAAAACCAACATTATCTCCTTTACTTATTTTTGAGTGATCAAATCAAATAAAAAAATATATTTAAGTCTTGGCAAAGACCTGCCTTTTAATGGGGAAAGAAACAGATAGGTTTATTCGTTTTTTTTAAGATACTCTTCGGCGTATTGATAGAATTTTCTGGCCATTTCATGGTTGCCGCGCTTTTCAGCTTCTTTTGCTATGCTTATGTATGATTCATAAACCCCTTCCCTCGAAAGCATAAGGCCCTTGTAATAGTCGTCGTTACAGTATCCGCTCGGCATATTGTTGCAGAAATGCTCCAAAACGGTGAACACTTCCAGGGCTTCAGCTGAACGACCGCTCTTGACCAGATTGTCGCCATGTGAGTATAGACGCTCGTACAATTGCAGGGTAAAATCGGAAATCCTCATCTCCAATTCGTCAGAAAGGCCATCTTGGGAATATACTTTGTGTATAAGATCAACGCTTTCAGAATATTTTTCGGTGGCGAGTGATATTTTTGCATATTCAAGCAGTGATTCGGGATGGTTGGGGTTGTATTGTAACGCTCGTTCCAAATGATACACTGCTTTTGATGTATCGCGAAATGCAAGATCTTCTTTCGCTATATTGTAAAATATATCACTGATTCTTCCTTTTTTAGATTGGAATGTGTCGTTTTTGGATAAAATTTTTGAATAGACGTAATCAAATCTATGTTTTAACGCGTAGAAGTCTGAACGTTTGTCAGCTGAGACAGTTTTGTTAAACTCCTTTTTGGTCTTTTGCATCTCTTTTATGATCTCCTCCATGTATATGCAGTGAAGAGATAGGATTTCAGGGTCGTTGTGATTAAGTTCACCGCTGCGTGTCTGCCATTTGTCAATTTTTTGAGACAGAGAAATGCCGGCCGACTGCGAGTATGCATTGACGGCTATTGAGAATGACAAAAATATAGCGGCAATTCTTTTCACCTGCTATTTGATAAAGTCTTTGATAGTGTTTTCGAGTTCTGCCTCAGACGGAGCGCCCACCATTGCCTTAGGCTGTTCGTTCCGCTTGAAGAAGATAAGGGTAGGGATATTCTGAATCCCGAAGGCTTGGCATATGTCCTGTGCCTTGTCAACGTTGACTTTGTAGATTATGAACTGTCCCTTGTATTTTTCGGCGAGTCGTTCGGTTGCGGGTTTCAGTTGCATGCATGGGCGGCACCATTCAGCGTAGAAATCCACCATACAAGGTGTCTTTCCTTTGTAGCTGAGACCTTTTTCATTGTTTATTTCGGTGATTTTTTCGATGAATTCGGAAGATGTGAGGGAGATGACTTTTCCTGAGAGGTCTTCTTCGAGCACGGGAGCATCTTCAGCCTGGGTAGGGGAGACGTATAGATATTCTGAAGATGATTTTTCCGTTGTATTGTCGGTGCCTGTTGAATTATTGTCGTTGTTTTTCTGACCACATGCTGAAAAAACAAGTGATATGCCCAGGATCAGTAAAATGTTTTTCTTCATTTTTGTATTTTTTTGTATGATTTGATTATGCAATTTTTAAAGTGGTTGCCGCGTTCCTCGAAGTTTTTGAATTGGTTATAGCTTGCAGCGGCAGGGGAGAGCAATACGGTGCCGTTCTCAGGTGTGTTTGCGAATGCAAAGTCGGTCATCTGTTCGAAATCATCTGTTTCCAGAACGTTTCCGAGTTCCACACTATTGTCTTTGCAGAGTTTAAGGATGCGTTTTCCTGCCGGACCGGTAAAGATGATGTTCTGAATCTTGAATTCCTTAAGGAAATCTACAAGTGGTGTGTAGTCGATGCCTCGGTCAAAACCGCCAAGAATAAGAGTCTCAACATCGCGAAGTGCGTGGCATGCCGCGATCGCTGCTTCCGGTATTGTTGAGATGCTGTCGTTGTAAAACTCTATCCCGTTATATTTCCCTACAAATTCTATCCTGTGTGGAAGCCCCTTGAATGTTTGCAGGCTCTTTAGTATGATGTCATGGGTGGCGCCAACCCTCTTGCAGATTGCAATGGCTGCCATGATGTTGTAGTAGTTGTGGGTGCCGGGGAGGTTCTTGTAGTCAATCAGGTCGTATTCGTCGATTATCTCTCCCTCGTTCATGAATTTGATGATGTGGTTTGAGCAACGCACGTGGTATCCGGTGTGCACCTTTGACCCGAATACGCACTTCTCATTGTCGATCTTATATCCTTTGACTAATGCTGGGATATGCTCGTCATCGCCATTGTAAACGAGAAAATCGCCCTCTTTCTGGAATTTGGTTATGTTAAGTTTTGCGATCTGGTAGTTGTTGAATGAGTTGAAGTGATCCAGATGTTCTTGGTAAATGTTGAGCAAGACCGCATATTTTGGCGATGCCTGCACAAATTCCAGCTGGTGTGCTGAAAGTTCGGCTACAACCAAAGTCTCTTTGTTTATGTTTTCGACTATGTCAAAGAAGGGTGTCCCAATGTTGCCGGCAAGATAGACGTTCTTATGACTGTCATTCAGTATGTGGTAGATCAGCGAGGCCGTGGTGCTTTTGCCCTTTGTACCAGTCACTCCGATTGTCTGTTGCCCGAAAAATTCAAGGAAGAGATTCGTTTGCGATGTTATCCTTTCTGACTCGATATAGTAGTCTATATTGTTGAAACTGACGCCAGGACTCTTGAAAATCAGGTCGTAGTTGTTCAGGTTACGGTCGTATTTTTCGCCTTTGACGAATTTTAAATGCTTGTCGTTGAACTCATCCGTAACCAGATTTTCATTTCGGTCGGCGATGGTAAGTTTTTGCTTTGGGAAGTGCCTTCTTATGAATTTGTACGTCGAAATCCCCTCTTTGCCGAATCCAAGTATGATAATTTTCTTATCTTTTATTTTTTCAAGAAGAAGTTCAAGGCTCATATCTGACTTAAAAATTGAGGTTGCAAATATAGTAAAAATATACGAGGCTTTCGGTCAGCCGTCTGAGTAAAGTTACTAAAAGCCGTATGTTAAAAAGCATAGCCTATGGCTATCTTCAAACCGTTGGTCCATTTGACTTTGTGAGGCTGTTTGAACCAAGACGAGTTGATCAGTTGTCCTTGCGACACCCGGGTCGGGTCGTAGATTGGCACTGCATAGTCAATTCTTATCACGAAGAAATCGAAATCAAGACGGAGCCCTAAACCTACGTCAACGGCCAATTCCTTGTAGAAGCGCTTCGGTGAGAACTCGGCCCCGGGCATGTCATCGTTAGCACGGGCAAGCCAGATGTTGCCGGCATCAACAAAGATTCCATACTTGAACGAACGGTACAGTGTGCCGCGATATTCGATGTTAAGCTCCAATTTTATGTCGCCTGTGTATAAACTGTCTTGGCCATGCTCGTAGCTTCCGGGTCCCAGTCCACGGTAGCTCCATCCACGCATGCTGTTGCTCGTGCCCATGTAGAAGCCTTTCTCGAATGGCACGTAGGAGTCTTTGTCCAGTGGAATGAATACTCCCATGTCGGCACGCATTGCAATTGAGTTGTTACTGTTGAATTTGTATGTGTAGTTCCACAATATTTCAAGCTTTTCGTAGCTTGTGTAGTTATATCCGATGCTGTCTAATCTGTTTTTGCTCAACACCCAACGTTCACCCGGAGAAAACAATGCGTTCAGCCCTTTTAAAAACAGCCCTGACGATTCAAAGTTCACATTAAGGTGCATGTTGTGGTTTCGAGTGTCTATAAATTTGGGTATCAAGTAGTTGAATGAATATTTGAATGACAACATGAAGAATTTCCCGAATCTGTTCTGGAAACTCTCAGGATAACTGTCGTAATTGATTATGCGCGCAAACCTTTTATTGCTGTTGTTGATGGTACTGACATCGATAGGACTGATACTATGGGAAATGTAGTATGTGGGGTTCCATTTGTAAGTGATGGATGAATTGTACATCAGCCTGCGGTAAAGTCCTGAATAGTTGATTCCGAAGTTCAATGTTGTCCCCTTTGATATTGAGTTTCCGCTCACCCTTCTGTTGAACAGGAACAATCTGTTAGGAAAGTCAAGAGTCGCTGAAACACCAAATTCAGGATAGGAATATGTTTTGTCTTTTTTGAAAAGATTGTTCAGCGAATAGTAGAAATATCCTCCAGAGATGTTTATGGTGAGGTGTTCTGCGCCGCGGAAAAGGTTCCTGTTGGTGTAGGAAAGCGAAATCGCCGACTTGTCGTTGCGAAGGTCTATCTGCCCGCCTATACTGTGCTGTTTTTTCCTGATCATACTGTATATGACATCCAAGTATCCGATCTTGTTCAGAGTGTCTATCAGAGACTCGTTTTCTTTGAAAGTGATGTTTATATACTCGTAATTGTCCAAGGTGGTTAGCGTACGGCTGCTTTTGGCTCTCGCCAATTGTGAGTAAGCAGATCCGGTATGACTATAGATTGCATTTGCTAA
Source organism: uncultured Bacteroidales bacterium (assembly GCA_934699095.1). Classification (GTDB taxonomy): domain Bacteria; phylum Bacteroidota; class Bacteroidia; order Bacteroidales; family WCHB1-69; genus F23-D06. Next base: position 47,471 of record CAKUVI010000006.1, read on the forward strand.
AGTTTTGTTATTCAAGTATTTCCAAGAGTTAACGTCCTCGTCTTGAGGATGTATGAAATAGATATCAGTGCTGTCGTTCCTGAATTTCCATTTGTAATATGTCGTGTCGAAAGTTGTGTTCTGCTGACCGAATGAGCGTGAGTCGTGGCTTACGTAGTTGTCGTTGAAAAAATACTTGTATAAATAGCGGGAGGCATTTTCGTTTTCAGGTATCTTGACTATGATTTCTAGTGAAACACTGTGAGGGTCAACACCAAGTGTGTCGGGTTGGTCGTAGCTTACGTCACATTTTATGATTGATTTTTCCACGTAGTAGTAACCCTCGTTGCGTATGAGGTTGATTATTCTTGTGAGTTCCTCTGTGATGACATTTTCGTTGTATTGCATGCCCTCGTGCAAAAGGGTGTTTTTCTGGTTAATAACAACAATCTTTTTGTATTCAGGTATTGGTATGTCGTAAGTGATACTGCTCACTGTATAAGGTGTTCCTGCGGTTACATCGTATGTCACGGACGCTCGTTTGTGTTTTTTGTCCTTGTACGTGACAGTATAACCTATCTTGTTGTCGAAATACCCGAGCTGCCTCATCACGATATGTAGCTGGTCAACAGAGTTTGTGATCTCGTTCGAGTCTAAGAGAACAGGTGGCTCTCCAAGTTTGTTCCTGAGGATTTTTTTGAAGCCGTTGTCTTTGGTTTCCCCTTTTTTGTTGTACGAAGGCTGTCCAATGTCATAAAACACGGTCTTTACCCGGAACAGGTCTAAGAATTTCTTGTTTGTGACAGGACGCACGTAAGACTTAAGATTGTCAAAGTCGGGGCTTTTGGCGTCGTTTACCTCCACGGTGTTCCTTACGAGCATGGTTTTTCCGGGAGGCAGGTGCCTCACAGAACTGCACGAAGTCATCAAGACTAAGAAAAGTGCAATAAAAGGGACCAGACTGTGTTTACGATTCATTTTTCACAGTGGGATGGAAAATATATTCTACACAGAGAATCACGAATACGGAGAAGACGGTGTTCCCTAAGATTACGAGGAGTGTGTGTCCGAAGTTCTTGAATGTCATGGTTTCGAGGATTACCGCGGTGATTTGGTATAGTGTTGTGAGCGAGAGTGTGTATAGGAATATCCAGCGGAAGTCTTTGATGCCTGGCACCGGGCGGTCGATGTTCTCGTAGATGTTGTTGCCGCTGCCGTTGAGGAAATGCGCCACATAGGGGCGGGCGAACATCATGAGTGTGGCGGCGAATGAGCATACTCCAAGGGTGTGCGCGAAGGCGTCAACTACGAGCCCGGAAACGAAGCCTATGAAGTACTGCAGAGATAGGGGAAGCTCCATCGGCAGCAACAGGAGAGCCAGCAGATATATGGCTGGTGTCATGTATCCAAACAGACAAATATGCTGACACACAGTTATTTGCAGTATCAGTAAAATCAAAAATCTCAATACGTTTGACAGTATGTTATTCATCTTTGAAATTAGCTTTTAGTGTATCAATTTCCGATTTGTAAAGATTTTTGATGAGGTACACGGTGTAGATGTCGGTGTATTTGGTTGCAAGGTTGATTTTGATGGTCAGGAAGCTTGCATTCTTGCCGATCTGCACTTCCTTGACTGTGCCTATCAACAGTCCGGCGGGGAATATATTAGAGTATCCGTTGGTGAACACGGAGTCGCCAATGTTGATCTCGGAGTGCTGTGGTATGTCTTCAAGAAAAGCAACGCGCGGGTCATTGTCGCCCCACACCACGGTGCCGTTCTGTTTGGCGGGTTGAACCACCGCGCTTATACGGGATTCAGGGTGAAGGATAGGTCTGACGGTGGCGAAATTCTTCGACACATCGGTTACAACTCCCGCCACGCCGTCGGGTGACAGCACGCCCATGTCCTTGTCGATGCCGTCATTGCTGCCCTTGTCGATAATAAGGTAGTTGAAAGCTTTGTCGGTCGTCCTGAAGGTGATGTGCGCGTATGTGTAGTCGTACATGCGCTCCTGTTTGGTGTGCAGCGAGTCGGTCTCGCTCATTTTTGTCATCACGGTGTCTTCTTTTGTGATGAACATGCTCTCTTTCTCGCGCATCAGGGCGATGTTCTGTTGTACCAAGGATTCGTTTTCAGGGCCGAGTTTAAGCTTGTGTATCATATCTGCACCGGTCTTCTGAATCGGGCCCACGATGCTCTGAACGAACTTGGCGAGTTGGTGTTCATTGAACGACAGCGACTTGCCGAGCATCACAAGGCTCAGAATCAGAAGAACGGCGAGTATGATGATATGAAATGCCTTCTTGAAAAATTCAATGAGATTATTCATCGGGCAGGGGAGAAACTATTTTTTTTCAGAGAGTTCGCGGCCGGCTTTGAGGCAAGCGATGTTCACGTTTACAACGTCTTCACCCTTGCGTGCGAAGTTCTCGCGCACTGCGGCTTCAATCTCCTCGTAAGGGAGTTGGAGGTAAGGTGAGGCTGCTCCCAGGATGACCATGTTCGAAGAGCGTGCGGAGCCGAGGTCTTTTGCGATCTGGTCGGCGTTGATGGCGACGCAGTTCTTGATCTTTCCGAGTTCGGCTTTCAGTGCTTCCAAGTCCGGATAGTTGGGGATGTTGATGAAAGGCTGGTCGTTGGTGATGAGCCAGCCGTCTTTCTTGAGCCAAGGGAGGTAGCGGAGCGACTCCATCGGCTCTACTGAGATGATCATGTCAGCCTTGCCCATAGGGATGAGGTCGGATGCGATCTCTGTGTCAGACAAGCGGAAGTGTGATTGCACATCGCCGCCGCGTTGGCTCATTCCGTGAACCTCGGCCTGCTTCATGTACATGCCTCTCTTGATGGCTGCGCTTCCTACGATAGTGGCGATTGAAAGGATACCCTGACCGCCAACACCTGCTAAAATTATATCTATCTTCATATTGTCTCTGTTTTTGGATTATTTTTTCTGTGCTTGTTGTTTTTTCATTCTGCGGCTGAGTGTCTGGATGCATTCGCGGGTAGGAATGATGACAGACACACCTTGGTATTCGAGTTCTTTCTCGATGATGGCGACATTCTCCTCGTGCTTGTTTTTCAGAGGGGTGATGCGGTGGATGTGATCTTCCTTGACACCGAGACCCTTGCATATCTCGCCTAATACGCCGAGTGCATGGGAATCCTGGCCGCCGGTCATACCTGTGGTGCTGTTGTCGAGGATGAGAACTGTGATTGGTGTGTTCTCATAGATGGCGTCAAGAAGGGATGTCATGCCGCTGTGTGTGAATGTGGAGTCGCCGATAACTGCAACGCAAGGGCTCATGCCTGCGTCTGCGGCTCCTTTGGCCATGGTGATTGACGCACCCATGTCAACGGTGGTGTAGATTGCGTTGTATGGAGGAAGGGCACCCAATGTGTAGCATCCGATGTCGGAGAACACCTTGCCTTTCCCGTATTTCTCCATGGCGGCGTTGAGCGCGGTGTAGGAGTCGATGTGAGGACAGCCTACGCACAATGCCGGTGGACGCGGAACAACGAGTTCGGGTACCGGGGAACCGTATGTGTCGGGAAGACCGAGAGCCTTCGCAACCAAATTGGGGTTGAGCTCCCCGTCGCGTGGAAGTTCGCCGGAGAGACGGCCCATGATGTTGCCAGTGCGGTTGAGGATGCCGCGAACCTGCTCCTCGATGAACGGATAACCCTCTTCTGCGATGAGCACCTTGTCACACTCGTCAACCATCTTCGCGATGAGCTTCGACGGAAGCGGATATTGTGAGATCTTGAGCACTGGATATGGACATTTGCCACCCTCAAAGTTCTCCATCAGATAGTTGTACGCAATACCAGATGCTATGATACCCATAGACTTGTCAGCTCCGTCGATGTATTTGTTGAACGGTGAGTTGAGAGAGTCGTTCTCGAACTCGGGCTGTTTGTCCAACAGTTTGCGATAGTGACGGCGTGCGTTTGCCGGCAACAGGATGAATTGTTTCGGGTCTTTCTCAACATTCAACGGGTTTTGAGGACGTGCTTCCTTGCGCTCAACACCTGCACGTGAGTGCGAAAGACGTGTTGTGAGGCGTATGAGTACAGGAGTGCGCATTCTCTCTGACATCTCGAAAGCATAGTAGGTGATGTCGTAAGCCTCCTGCTGGTTTGATGGCTCGAAACATGGTATGAGGGCGAATTTTGCATAATAGCGTGAATCCTGCTCGTCTTGTGAAGAGTGCATCGAAGGATCGTCGGCAACAACCACAACCAATCCGCCGTTCGCTCCTGTGATGGATGAGTTCATGAACGGGTCAGCGGCCACATTCAAGCCCACGTGCTTCATGCATACCATGGCGCGCTTGCCGGCGTATGACATGCCTATGGCAGATTCCATGGCGGTCTTCTCATTGCCAGCCCAGATGCTGTGTACATGTCCCTCCTTACCCTGTTTTGAGTTTTGGATAAATTCTGTGATTTCAGTTGATGGAGTGCCCGGGTAGGCATAAACTCCTGACAATCCAGCGTCCAAAGCAGCTTGTGCCACCGCTTCGTCACCTAAAAATAATACCTTTGACATAATAATATACTTAATTTATTGTGTTTTAATAACTTATAATTCCTCTCTTAGAAAGTGCAAAATTAATAAAAATAACTTTATCATCTTATCCCAAAGATAAGATATATGTCAAAAATATTATTCCACAATAAAAATGGCGATTGTTGGTGTAAAACCTGAAAACTGCAATCAGACAGACTTGGAAAATATAAAAAGTAAATATAAGAAAAACAGCGGAAAACTATTGTAATCCGCTGTTCTTCAATGTTTTGTATTTCTTCTTGGGCGACAGGTCGGATTCGAACCGACGACCCACGGAACCACAATCCGGTACTCTAACCAACTGAGCTACAATCGCCATCTGAGTTGTTTGAAACAACGCTGCAAAAATACACTTTTTTTTAATACCTGAGCCGACTTTCTGAAATTTTTTTTGCAACCTGTTTTTCTTCCCTTTATCTTGTGATGTTCCTTTCATTAAGCGCCTTTCTGTAACGGGCTGCGTTCTGCATGTGCACTGCCGGACTGTCGGTGAAGTTGTGATAACCGGAAAAATCTTCCTTGGCGCACATGAAAATGAAATTGTGGTGGCGGTAGTGAAGGACAGAATCCACCGTGGATGCCTCCGGAATCCGGATAGGTCCAGGTGGCAGACCTTTGTATCTGTAAGTGTTATATGGCGAGTCAACCTGCAGATCGGCATTAAGTATGCGCTGTCGGGTGAAATCTCCCAAGGCAAATTTGACGGTCGGATCAGATTGCAACAACATGCCTTTGCGCAGTCTGTTGATATATAATCCCGCAATGATCGCCTTCTCGGCAGCGCGCGAGTTCTCCTCCTCCACGATTGACGCCAAAGTGGAGACTTCCACTTTCGATAATCCAGCCTCTTTTGCAAGTCGTATCCGATCTTCCGTCCAAAAGTCTGTGTAATATCCATAAAACTTGTCCAAAAAAACTTCCGCCGTTATGTCATAGTAGAATTCGTAGGTGTTAGGGATGAACATAGAGACTATGTTGGTGTCGTTAAGCCCATATTTTTCGAGATATTGGTTGTCTTGTAGAAGCGCCGACAACTCTTCAGGTTCGAAAAAGAATTTGTCACCGACCTTCTTCACGAACTGTTCCTTGGTCCTGATGTTGTTGAATGTGAACCTCACGGGGAAGTGTTGCCCTCTTCGCAATATCATCAGAAGGTCCAAATTCGACTCGCAATCGGATAGTTTGTAACGTCCGGTTTTGGGTTTGCTGTAACCGATGAGTCTGGACGCTATCCTGAAGCTTTTCTCAGATTTGATGATGCTGTTGCTGACGAGACCGTCAACGACTTCTTCGTAGGTCGAGTTCGGCTCGATTACAAAAGTCCGGCTGTTGTCCTTGATGTTGTTGAACAACAGAACAATACAGAATGCCGTCATTGCAGCGAGCGCAAAAAAACAGACTGCAAGAAGCGTTGCAATCTTTGTCTTGTTTGATTTATTCATTTTTCGGATTACAGGATTTTCTTGATGATTCTCAAATAATGGGTGTATTTTCCGACATCTTTGTTGAAGATTCCGGTCTCGTCGATTTTGTCGATCCTGACTTGTCCGCTCGAATGTATGATTTGGGAGTTTTCAAGGATTATTCCAACATGCACAATGTTGCCATCTTCGTTTTGGAAAAATGCCAAGTCTCCGGATTGCGCTTCAGACAAGAAATCCACAGGGGTTCCGTGGTTGACCTGTTGTGAGGCGTCGCGGGGAAGTTGCACTCCGATGAGCGAATATACGAGTTGGGAGAAACCGGAACAGTCGATGCCAAAAGGAGTGCGGCCACCCCAAAGATATGGCGCACCCATCAGCTTGAAGGCATTTTTCTCCAAAAATTTTCTCTTTTCAGTGATTGGCAGACTATGCAGGAGCTTCTCGCTGATCACAGAAGTGAGTGTGTCAGGAAGCTCATCCTCGGTGAGTACCGCGCCCATTGTCAGCATTGAGCTGTTATAGCTCAGCACTGGGCTTACAACCCTGAACTTCTCGCCATGAATGTATCCGTTCATGAAATGTTCCGAAACTTCATGATGCTGTTTGGACTGGATCCATCCCGTATAGTCATCGTTGATGGTGGAGATATGAATCCAGTCGTCGTTTTTTTCAAGTATGTTGTAGCATTCTCCGAAAAGGAGCTGGCTTACCATTTCCGAGCGGTGTGAGTTTTCGGCCCGGACTGGGATTACGGCCAACCTGCAGATTCCAATGTCCATCGTGATATGAGGTGTGTGTGGTTAGAAAGGAAGATCGTCTGTGCCTGGATTGTCTGTGAAAGTGTCATATCCTGGTTGTTCCGGCAGACCGTTCACAGGGTCGTTTGCAGGTGCAGGGGGATTGTATTGCGGTTGCTGATACTGGGGCTGCTGGGGCTGCTGGTAAACAGGCTGCTGCTGGTAAACAGGTTGTTGTGGCTGTTGGTACATCGGCTGCTGCTGATACATTGGCTGTTGATACATCGGTTGCTGAGGCTGTTGATACATCTGCTGCCCGAAATTGTTGGGAGCTCCCTGTAACTGTCCTGGTTGTGCGGGCTCAACCTTCCATGCACGCAGACTTGTGTACCACTTGTCGTTGAATTCCCTCGACTCTATGTCGAAAGAGACCTGTATCAGACTGTTGAGTTGGAACGGGTCGATCATGTGAACTCGGTCGTTCATCAGGGTGAAACAAATGGTTTTCGGATAAGATTCTATAGTTTCAATGACGAATTCTATCTTCTCCCACTCCTTGCCTGTGCTCTTTGCGATGCCTTTTTGTGGTTCTGTCTTCTTTTTTAATGTGCCTATTACTTTAAGTTCCATATTTTTTTGTTTTAATCTTTCTTGTTCTTTTCTTTCCTGCCGAAAACCGACACGTTGATGTATTTTGAAGGATTGGCCTTCAAGTCGGTGATAAGCAGGTTCAGACTTTCAATTGTCTTGTTGATGTTTCTGTACAGAGAATCATTCTGCACGAGCTGTCCTACAGTTCCTTGACCGTTCTCGACTTCGGAGATGATTTTTTTAGTGTTGTTGACTGTCTGTTGGGCATCAAACACCAAGGTTTTGATGTTGGATTGTGCCACTGAGTCGGTTATGTTGTCAACGTTGGCCACAATAGCATCAATCTTGGGTGATGCGTCGCTCAGTGTCTTCGACAATCTGTCAAGCTGAGATACTATGTTGTTGACTTTTCCGCCGTTTTGGGCAAGGATAGCAGACAGGTCGTGCGTGGTGTTCTGAAGATTCTCAAGAGTGTTCTTTATCATGATACCTCCATTAATCGAGTCGTAAGGCAGGAACGCTGTTTTGAGATTCATGCCTATGGTGTCAACAGAAGCGGCCACGCTCTTGAGCTGGGTGACTAAATCGCCAACCCCGTCAAGCATCCCTGCTGCGAGGCAGCAGTTCAGGGTGTCGCCTTTTTTCGCCATTTCAGTTGAGGTCCCTAATTTCAGGTTCACAATCATGCCGCCGAGAACATCTTTTTGGGCAACCTCGAAGTATGAGTCCTCAGGAATGTCGAACTTTTCGGTGATGAGTATTTCAGCGCAAATTCTGATTGGGTTTGAACTGATCATGTTTATGTCAGTGACCTTTCCTATCTGGTATCCGTTGAGGTTAACATTAGTGCTTTCATGCAATGCGCCAATGTCTTCAAACACGGCATAAAAATATCTTTTCTGCCCGAAGATGTTGATTCCTTTCAGGAAAGTGGCTCCGAAATAGAACAAGACAGCCGCAATTATGCAGAATATCGCAACTTTGATGCTCTTTGCCTCTTTGATTGAATTTCTTTTCTTGTTGGTCTCCATTAACAATTCTTACCTGAGATTCTTAAATTTAATTGTCGTTTATCTGTTGTTGACTATAACCTTTCGTGTTTCTGAGATGTTGCCTTTCTCATTGACAAAATGTACGGTATAGTGGCCGTTAGCGAATCTTGTGCAGTCAATTTCCATAGTAGTGTCATCACATGAACCAGAGAATACAAGACGTCCGGTCTCGTCGTATAGGCGAACGAGTCTGATGTCGGCGGCATTTTCAAGGTTGATGAACAAAGATTGGTGCACTGGGTTGGGGTAGAGTTTCACGACAGGGTTGTCGATGTGGTCTTCAATGCCGACATTGCAGAAGATGTTGATTGATGTCTCGGTGTATCCGCAGTTGTTGATGCCGCGGGCGGTGAGTATTCCGTTGCCGTTTGTGTTGACAGTCATTGTCACTGTTGAGTAGTCGGGGTTGATCAATGTCCAGTGTGTGTTGGAAACGCGCCATTCATAGTTGTTGACAAACTGAGGATTGTTGATGCTGTAGTAGGAGTTTCCGTATTGGGTTATGTGTTGAGGTCCTGTGATTGAATCCAATCTCGGCAGCGGGTTAACAGTAAGGAGCAGGTTGATGGTGCTGTCGCAACCGGAGACGGTCTGAAGATAGCGTGAGAAGGTGTATGTTCCTGCAGTGTCGATCACTGGGATTTCAAAACCGTATTGGGAGAAGTTCTGGTGTTCGCAGATGCTGCCTGTAACAGTATAGTTGTAGGTCGGAAGCGTTGATACCATGTGCTGTGCCACCGCGCTGCATCCGTTTGTGCCGGTCACTGTCACTTCATAAAGGGTGTTGTCAGGGGTGACTACTACGGTCTGCGTGCTATCGCCGGTGTTCCATTCATAGCTGATTGCGTTTGTGGAGGCGATTAGCGTTGTGGATTCGTCCTGACAGAGTGAGTTTACACCCAGAATCTGTACGAACGGGGCTGTCAAGGTCGCAACGTTGATTGCTGCTATCGAGGTACAGCCGTAATCGTTGGTGGCGGTCACAGCATAGTTTCCGCCGGTGGTGATGTCGATATGGTCTTCAGTGCTGCCGGTACTCCAAAGGAAGTCGTAGTCGCCCGAGACGGATAACGTTTCGGTGGTGTTCTCACAGATCGTCTCAACGCCATTGAGTGTGATGTATGGCACAGGGTTGTTCACAACGGTGGCCGAGGCGGTGGCCTGGCAACCTGTGAGTGAGGTGGCGGTCACGGTGTATGCGCTGTGCTCAGACACTGTGATCTTCTGTGAAGTGGCCCCGGTGCTCCAGAGATATGTGTGTCCTCCCGAAGCTGTGAGCTCTGTTGAGTCGCCATGGCAGATTGCCAATATGCCGTTGATGTGGACATCCGGCAGCGCTTCCACGTTCACCACTTTGCTCGTTGTTGAATTGCAGCCGTGCTCGTCGTAGCCGGTTACCGTGTATGTTGTGGTCTGGGAAGGCATGATGTCTATGGATGGTGTGTTCTCGCCGGTGCTCCATGAATACATGACACCGCCGGTGGCTGTGAGCACTTCGGAAGAACCGCTGCAGATCATACCGTCTCCGTCGATGTTGATGACAGGCTTGCTCCACACAACAATCTCTATTGAGTCGCTGCGCTGGCAGTTGAGGCTGTTCGTGGCTGTAACCTTGTAAACACCTGCAGTGCCGGTTGTGAGTGTGCTGCCGGTATTGCCGTTGTTCCAAGTGTATGAGTTGCCGCCAGTGACAGATATTGTGGCAGTCTCACCATTGCATATCGAAGCGTTGCCGCTGAAGATGACAGACGGAAGCACGTTTACATTGACGGTTGCTGTGGCTTGTGACGAACATCCGAATGTGTTGAATGCCATTACAGTGTATGTGGTTGTCTGATTAGGACTTACAGAAATGTTGGCCACCTGGGCGCCAGTGCTCCACTGGTAGGTGTTGCCTCCCATGGCGGTAAGCACAGTGCTCTCGCCACGGCAGATTGTCGTCTGGCCGATGATGCTTACAACAGGAAGCGCCTCCACTACGATGTTCTTGGTCACTGTTGAACTGCACCCGTTAGCGTCATAGCCGGTTACTGAATATGAGGTTGAGATAGAAGGTGAGATTGTGATTGACGACGAGTTGTCGTTGGTGTTCCATACGTATGTCTGCGCGCCGCCAGCCGACAGCAGGGTGGGGGTGTTGGCGCAGATGTGGTCGTTGCCGCTTATTGTCACAACAGGATTTGCATTGACAACTATCAGCACAGAGTCGGTGTTGACACAGTTGTAACTGTTGGAAGCTGTCACCTTGTGATATCCCGGTGTGGAGATATGTGCGGTGGCGGTGGCTTCTCCGGTTGACCATGCATAATTGACGGCTCCCGATGCTGTTATGTTTGCCATGCTGCCCTGACAGATGGTGCTGTTTCCACTGAATGTTATTGTCGGTAACTCGTTTACAACTATAGACTTGGACGCAGTTGCGGAACATCCGTAAGCGTTTGTGACAGTCACTATGTAAGTGGTGCTTGCTTCAGGAGATACTGCCAAGCTGCTGCCGGTGGCATCGCCGGTGTTCCAGTTGTACAGGACACCGCCAGTAGCTGTGAGTGTGGTTGATGAACCCTTGCAGACATTGCTCTCTCCGCTGATTTGAGGCGTAGGAAGCGCGTGTACAACAACGTTTCTCTTGGCTGTCGCTGAACATCCGTAGTTGTTGGTGGCGGTTACAGTGTACTGGCCGCTTTCTGATACAGTGATAGTTGCCGATGTCTCATCGGTGCTCCATGTGAATTGGGTGCCCGCACCACTGGTGGCCGTGAGCATCGTGCTGTTGCCTTGACAAGTCTCACCGTTGCCTACGATGCTGACTTGCGGCAGACTCCTTACCACCAAGTTTGTGCTGTACACTGTAGAGCATTGGTTGGGGTTGGTCACCGTCACGGTGTAGGTCCCGGCATCTTTGACGGTGATCTGGCTCTGGTGGCTGCCCGTTGACCAGTAGTAGCTGCAGCCTACAGGTGCGTCTGCCGCTAAGACTGTCTGTTCACCGTTGCAGATCTCGATGTTCTCCGGAACATTTGCTGCAGGCACGGCGTTGACCACCACATTTGCGTTCAATATTGCTGAACACCCGTTGTCATTGGTCACCGTCACTGTGTATAACCCGGCAGTGGCTGTGCTCAAGTATGGTGAATAGATATTGGTGCTCCATTTGTACTGTGTGCCGCCGTTGGCCTGCAAATGTGCGGTGTCTCCCTGACAGATAGTGGTGTTTCCCGTTATGTAAGCTGCAGGCGGCTGATTTACGATGACGGTCTTCGACGCGGTTGTGGTACATCCGTTATTGTCGGTGACTAACAGGGTGTATGTGGTCGTTGTAGTCGGGTTGACGTTGATGGTCGCGCCGGTTTGACCGGTGGACCAGTTGTATGTGCTGCCGTTTGAGATGGCTGTGAGTGTTACCGACTCTCCGCTGCAGATGTTGTCGTTGGAGAGCAATGTAACAACTGGCGCGGGGTTCACAAGCACCGTGGCTGATGTGGAAGCTGTGCATCCGTATTGGTTGGTGACGGTTACGGCATATGTGCCGGTTGCGTTAACGCTGATGAGTGCAGATGTGTTGCCGTCATCCCAGATGTAGCTGTTGCCGCCCGACGCCCTGAGTGTCGTTGACTGACCCTCGCAGATCGTCATGTTGCCGTTGATTACAGGAGCAGGCATGTTGTACTCGCTTACCGTTGCCGACAATGTGCTCTGACATCCGTTAGAGTTTGTGACTGTCACCGAATATTGCCCTGGAGCTGAAATTGAAATGTTGTTGGTAGTGCTTCCGTCAAACCACTGATATGAATAGTTCCCCGGATCTGAAACTGCAAGTGTGGTGCTTTGCCCATGGCAGAAATATCTGTTGCCGGTGATGGTTGCACTAACCTCATCGCGAGTTACATTCACATTCTTGGTGGCGGAACAGCCGTTGTTGTCTGTACCGGTCACTGTATAGGTTCCTGCGTATGAAGCACTAATGGTTTGTGTTGTCTCACCTGAATTCCACTGATATGATGTGCCGCCAGTAGCAGTCAGAGTGGTGCTGCCGCCTTGACAGAATGTGAGTCGGCCCAAGACGTTGATCTCAGGAAGCTGGTTGACAATGACGTTGACAGTGGCGGTGTTGCTGCAACCGTTGATGTCGGATGCAGTCACTGTGTAAACACCCTCGGTTGAAACCGTGATCTTCGCAAGGCTGGTCCCGTTGCTCCATGCATATTGGCTGCCGCCAGTGGCGGTCAACACTGTGTTTCCTCCTGCACAAATGCTGGTGTTGCCTGTGATCTCTGCCGTGGGCAGGTCGTTCACGTTTATGCTTATGTTGCCGGTCTTCTTGCAGCCGTAGATGTTGGTGACCGTCACTGAATAGTTTGTGGCTGACTGCGGGGTTACTGTCGTGGTGTCGGTGGTGGCACCGTTGCTCCAAACGTAGTCGCTGCCGCCAAAGGCCTGCAATGTGGTGCTGCTGCCTTTACACAGTGTGGTGCTGCCCGAAATGTTGATCTCCGGTATGTCGGCGTCTATGACATGCACGCTTGCGGTCGTTGAACAGTTGTAGGCATTAGTGGTCTTGACGGTGTATGTGCCTGCCAAGGTCACATTGATCGAAGGCGTCGTCTCGCCGCTCGACCATTGGAACACACTGCCCGTTGACTGGGCTGTTAGCGTCAATGTGTTGCCAGTGCACAGGAATGTGGTGTCGGGAACAATCAACGCCGGCGACTCTTTTACATTCAGTTTCACATAGAATACAGAATCGTAGTCAGAAACTGCCGAGGGGGTGAGGAATCTGTAAACACCAGCCGCTGTGAGCACACTGTCGAAGATGGTGTACGGCAGGTCGTTTGAACAGATCTCCTTGAATATTGTGTCGTTGTTTATGATTGCAGGATTGACTGTGAGATGAATGGAAACTACACTGTCGCAACCATGTATTGTCTTAAGCGTCTGTTCATGATAACCGTCAGTGGTGTATGCGCTGTCACCGAAATGATATGGCATCTCGTATTCACCCACGGTAAGGTATATCGTCTCGTCTTGGTATGTCGGATAGTGTGATACATTCAGTACGATCACACTGTCATAGTCGGCCAAATGGTATGTGAACTCATGCTCGCCGGCTGTTGAAACAGTCTCGCCGAGGAAGCTGATGGATTCATTGGCGCAGAAGGCAGTGTCCATTCTCACAGTGTAAGTCTGAAGTACGTTCAAATTCAAAGTCACAAGAGTGTCACAACCTCCGTTTGTGTCCGGGATTCTGAAAGTGTAAACGCCGCTCTCGGTGTAAGAGCTGTCACGGTAGGTGAACGGAATGTCGTTTCTGGTGATGGTGAATTCATCGTTTATCGTTGGATGCTCGTTGACTGTGAGCATCAGTTTTACACGCGCGCTGTCGCAGCCGAGCTGGTTCTTCACCATCTTGGTGTATGTGCCGCTTGAGTAGTATTTGCTGCCAAAGAACTCATACGGAACCTCCGAACTGCAGATGGTTGCATATACGGTGTCGTTGACGATGGCTGGCTTGATTGTGAGAATCAGGATGTGCTTGTCGATGCATTGATAACTGTTGGCTGTTTCAATGGTGTATGTGCCGGATGCTGTGAAAGTGCTGTCATAGAAGGTGTAAGAATCTTCGTTGGTGCAGATTACGAGGGTGTCGGTTGATGACGGCTTTCTGGTGAGCTGCAATACCGTGAAATTGGAGCATGCGGTGTCAGGATTGTTGTCGATATAGTACTGTCCGAAGTCGTTGTATTCGATACCATTATATATATATGGAAGGGAACTCTCGCAGAGAGCCTCCGCAACAGTGTCGAAAACAGGCTGGTTGACGGTGAGGTTGATTGTCAGTAGGAGGCTGTCGCAGCCGTGGATGTTCTTGAGAGGTTGGTAGTAGGTGCCGGAAGTGTAGTAGGGGATGTCGTGGCACATGAACGGAGCGTCTGCAGCGCAAATGGTAGTGTCGATTGTTGCGCGGAGCTTCGATGAAGGCAGTGTGCTGATTATCAGCCGTGTTGTGGCCAAGCAACCATGCTCTGTGGTGTGGAGCACCATGTAGGTGCCAGGACTGTTGAAATTCTGGCCTGCGAAGGAGTATGGTAGCTCGCTCTGGCAGATCTGTACATTCACGGTGTCGCTTACCGTCGGATATGTCTCGACTATGTAGGTCTTCACAATCGGGCATCCCTCCGAGTCGTATCCTTGGATGAAGTCGAACGAACCGGGGGTGTCAAACGTGATGTCTTCGTATTGGATGGAGGATTCACCCTGGCAGATACCGAGGTTTATGGTGTCGCGTTGACCTTGCATCACGTTGAGTTTCAGCAGGATGAAAGCGCTGTCGCAGCCCTTGGTCGTGGGAAAGCCGAGCTCGTAGTCGCCCGACTTGTAGAAGAAGTGACCGCTGAAGGTGTATGGCAGGTTGCTGCTGCATATCTTGGCCTCTACAGTGTCGTGAACACTGTAGCTCTTGCCCAATGTGATGTTGTAAACGTTGAGCACGTCCATGTACACTGTCCCTTGCGAGGTCGAATAGTGCGGTATCCTCACAGTCGTGTCGGTGCGGTATGTGACGCCGTTGGCCGGCAACACCAAACTGTCGCATCCGAAGACCGGATGATATACCGTGTCGGTTGTCTGTGCATTGGCGCCTCCGCACAACGCTGCGAGGACCATTAACAATGCAATAGCTGATAACTTGTTGTATCTCAGTATTTTCATAATTATTTTGTAATATAGTGTTACCATATAGAATATCAACATTAAAATGTGCAAAAATACATTTTTTGCAAGAATGTGGCAAAAAAAAAAATAACGCGTCTGGCAGGTGAAAATTATTTCGTGTCGAAAATCCTGAATTTGGCGAGATGCCATTTCTGGAGGCGGTATTGCAACGATGTGGCAAGCACACCGAGACCGTACTTGCAACTGCGCCTGAAGTTTATGGAGGAGGCCTCCGGAAAGTATTTGGTGGGACAGGTCATCTCCCCGATTTCAAAGCCTGCGTGGAATATCTGCGCGATCATCTGGTTGTCGAACACGAAGTCGTCAGAGTTGTTCATGAAAGGCACTTTTCTGAGCACTTCGGATGAGAATGCGCGGTAGCCTGTGTGATATTCCGAGAGCTTCTCGCCCAGGATGAGGTTCTGCGCAAAAGTGAGGCATCTGTTGAAGAAGTATTTGTAGTACGGCATTCCGCCTCTCAGCGCGCCGCCGCCCAAGATCCTCGAACCCAACACCACGGGGTAGAGCCCGTTTGCTATCATGTAGGCCATCGATTCTATAAGCTTAGGAGTGTATTGGTAGTCGGGGTGCAGCATGACCACGATGTCGGCTCCCAATTCCAGCGCCTTCCGGTAGCAGGTCTTCTGGTTGGCCCCGTAACCCTTGTTGGTGGCGTGCTTCACTATGGTGCCGATGCCGAGCTCCCTCGCCCTGAGAAGCGTGTCGTCACCGGAGTCATCGTCAACCAGAACCACCTCGTCAACAATGTCCAATGGTATCTCCATGTAGGTCTTCTCCAAGGTCTGAGCCGCATTGAAGGCCGGTAATACAACAACAATCTTTTTCCCTTTCAACATACGAAAAATGTTTTGCGCCGCAAAGGTAGGATTTTTTCACCAAACGACATAAAATACCCGGAATTTTCAAAATCTGAACAATAAAACTGAATTTTTATTATTTTTGCGCCTGATTTTCTGAAAGATAGAAAAGCCCTATTATCCCTATTTAGATGGAAAAGTTTTATTTTGCAGATTTCATAAAAGACGACGGAGATGTCAGGGAGAACCTGATGCGGCTTCAGAGGAAATACCCGGCCTCGGCTTTCCTTAACATGTTCTGTCTCAGCAGTGCGCCACAACAGAAGACACAGCGCGCAAGGATGTTGATGACCATCTTCGACAAAAAGCGTCTCTTGGCCAACAAACTCGAAGTTGAACCTGTGGTCGCACAGCGCGAGGCCCCTTCAATCAATGTCGTGGAACACAAGAAACACGAAAGCCACGAGCTTAACCCTATTTTTGTTAAACATCCCGTCGCCAACCACGACGACCGCCAGGCTCTCATAGACCAACTCATCGAGAAATTTTCAAAAGATGCACCGAAAATCATATATTCTCCTGATGTCCATGATGCCGAAGCTGATTACGGCATTGAGAGCTCAAAAGAGGATATGAGTATTGTAAGTGCTTCGTTAGCAGATGTTTACGCTGAACAGGGCTACTATGAGAGAGCTATTCAAATGTATGAAATATTAAAGTTGCATTTTCCGGAAAAAAATAGTATCTTTGCCGCCCGAATTGAAGAGTTGCAAAGTAAGGTGTCAAAAGGGTGATTTTGGCATGATATTTGTAAAGAATAATGGTTCGAAAATAAGTAAAAATAATAACAATAACTAACTAAAAGAAGTAGAATATGTTTACATTGTGCGTGGTATTAATCATTTTGGCAAGCATAGTATTGGGATTTGTTGTTCTGATCCAGAATTCCAAAGGCGGCGGCCTCGCGTCAAATTTTGCATCATCAAACCAAGTCATGGGTGTCCGCAAGACTGCCGACGTGCTTGAAAAGACAACTTGGGGCTTGGCAGCTGGCATCATGCTGCTCTGTTTCGTATGCGCCTTCATATCAAAGAGCGAATACAACAGCATTCATGGCAACAACACTCAAGTAGAGCAAACAACAGATGCTGCCGAAGAATAAAATATAGAGATTTTATAGCTGTAAACATGCAACGCCGCCGGTGTTGTGTGTTTTTTTTGTAGATAATTAAATAGTAGTATAATGAACGTAAAACACGAAAATGCTCCTGGCCAGATCCAGGAACTCGTCATTGAAATCCAAAAAGCAGATTACGCTGAAAATGTAGAAAAAGCCCTGAAAAAACAACGCCGTGAGGCTTCTGTGCCGGGCTTCCGCAAAGGCAACGCCCCGATGGGCATCATCAAAAAAATGTATGAGAAAAACATCCTCGTATATGAGGTTGACCGCATTGTCAATGAACAGATCAACAAGTTCTTCGAGGACAACAAGGTCAAATATATCTTCGAACCAATGCCCGTGGAGGAAAAATCCACCGTTGATTTCGACAACCCTGAAGATTTTGTGTTTACCTACGAATACGCCCTTCGCCCCGATGTGAAGGTTGACTACAAAGCCATGCCGGCAGTCACCGACTTCACAATCGTTCCGGCAGAAGAGGAAATCAATGCCTATGTAGGCCAGCTCCGCGAACGCCACGGCAAATATGTTAACCCTGAAGAAGTAGCTGAAAATGACAGCATATCTGCAGATTACGGCGGCGAAAGAGAAGCATTCTTCTTCATAAGAGATCTCAAGGATGAAGCCAAGAAAGAGTTCATCGGCAAAAAGGTTAATGACAAACTCTCAGCTGAGATGCGCAAAGCATTCGCAACCGACGCACAGTTCTCTCGCGCTTTCAATGTCGAGATGAAAGACCTCAACGATGACGACCCTTACAAGTATGACCTCACTATCAAGCGCATCGGCCGCATTGAACCCGCCGAACTCAACGAGGATTTCTTCAAGACCGCCTTCCCTGACGGCCGCGTTACTTCAGAAGAAGCACTTAACAATGAGGCTAAATCCGTTCTTGCCCAGCAATACGTCCCTGACGCAGACCGCCTCTTCATGAACAAGGCCATAGAAACTCTTCTCGACAATGTCACAATCGATATCCCTGAGGATTTTGCAAAACGCTATATCAAGGCTGTACAAAAGGACATGTCAGACGAAGAACTTGAAAAGGATTTTGACAAGTTTATCCGTTCTTTCAAGTGGCAAATACTTGAAAACGAGGTTGTGGAAGGCGAAGATGTACAGGTTAACCGCGCCGATATCGAGGAGTATTTCCGCGACTATTTCGTAAGGAATTATTTCGGCAACTTCAACGCCGACAGCGTTAAGGATCAGCTCGACAAACTCGTTCAACAGGCTATGGGCAACCAAGAGTATGTAAAGAACGCATACGATATGCTCTACGACCAAAAGCTTATGGGTGTTCTCCGCAAGAAGATGAATATCGAGCACAAAGAGGGCGACTTCAAGGCTTTCATCGATGAGGTATCACCTAAAGAGGATAAAAAAGAGACAGAGGCAAAGCCTAAGAAGACCACGAGAAAAAAGGCCGCTCCAAAGGCTGAGGAGAGCACAGAGGAACCTGCAGCCGAGGAAAAGCCGAAAAAGACAAGAAAAACAACAAAGAAAAACGACAAAGAGTAATTATGAGAGACGAATTCAGGAACTATGCGCTCAAACAACACGGCATCAGCAGTCTGAAAATGGACCGCTACGTGTCTATGACCCGCAACTATATAACCCCTTACATCATAGAGGAACGCCCAATGAACATCACCCAACTCGACGTGTTCTCACGTCTGATGAAGGACAGGATCATATTCATGGGTGTGCCGATAGACGATGACGTGGCAAACATCATACAAGCCCAATTGCTTTTCCTTGAATCACAGGATTCAGAGCGTGACATCCAGATCTACGTCAACAGTCCTGGCGGTGTTGTTTATGCCGGTCTCGGTATTTATGACACAATGCAGTACATCAAGCCCGATGTTTCCACCATCTGCACTGGTATGGCCGCTTCTATGGCGGCGGTGCTCATGTGCGCCGGCACAAAAGGCAAACGCTATGCGCTTCCGCACTCACGCGTCATGATCCACCAACCTATGGGCGGTGCCCAGGGACAGGCATCCGATATTGAAATCGAAGCCAAGGAGATACAGAAAATCAAGAAGGAACTCTACGAGATCATAGCTTTCCATACAGGCAAAGACTATGACCAGGTTTGGAAAGACAGTGACCGCGATTACTGGATGACTGCAACTGAGGCTAAGGAATATGGTATGATCGACCAAGTCCTCAATCGTGAGATGAACAAATAATGGCGAAAAAAAATAGTACAGACAGAGTCTGCAGTTTCTGCGGACGCGAGATACCCGTTGGCAAATATATTGTCGGCGGGTATAATGCTATGATATGCGAGGATTGTATCACCATAGCCAACGACCTTTTAAAAGAATATGATGCCGAGACAAAGAGAAAGTCTCAGAAGGAATTCAAGGTCAAGCTCCTGAAGCCGAAGGAGATAAAGGCGCGTCTCGATGACTATGTCATCGGTCAGGAGGAGGCTAAAAAGGTGCTTTCCGTGGCTGTGTATAATCATTATAAGCGTCTGCTCCAAGGTGACGAAAAGGCAGAAGAAGTTGAAATAGAGAAGTCGAATGTGCTTCTGATAGGCGAGACGGGAACAGGTAAGACATTGTTGGCCAAGACTATAGCCAATCTTCTTGATGTGCCCTTCTGTATAGCTGACGCCACGGTGTTCACACAGGCCGGATATGTCGGAGAGGATGTGGAAAGCATTCTCACACGCCTGTTGCAGGCAGCCGACTATGACGTTGCCCGTGCCGAGCGAGGAATTGTTTTCATCGACGAGATTGACAAGATTGCGCGCAAGGGCTCTGAGAACCCATCCATCACCCGCGATGTTTCCGGTGAGGGCGTGCAACAGTCGTTGCTCAAACTGCTCGAAGGGTCCATGGTGAATGTCCCTCCGCAAGGCGGTAGAAAACATCCTGAACAGGAGTTCATACAGGTGAACACTAAAAACATCCTGTTTATCGGCAGCGGCGCATTCAACAATCTCTCAAACATAATCTGTGAGCGCATGAATACGCACGCTGTGGGCTTTAACACCAAAAATGTGAATTTCAACCCACAGGAAGCCTTGAAATATGTCAGTGCACAGGACGTTAAGACCTTCGGGTTGATACCTGAACTCTGCGGCCGCTTCCCGGTCATCACCTCGCTGCAGTCACTCGACCGCGACGCACTTAAGAAGATTCTGGTTGAGCCAAAAAATGCTCTCCTTCGCCAATATCAACTGCTTTTCAAAATGGATAAGATCAACCTCACATTCACAGACGACTGTATCGACTACATCGTTGACAAGGCTGTGGAGTTGCAGCTCGGGGCGCGTGGCCTTCGCGCAATCGTGGAGAAGATAATGACCGATGCCATGTTCGAGTTTCCGAGTGACAACAGGAAGAAAATCGCGGTTGACAAGAAATATGCTCAGGAACATTTCGAGGATACATTTTTTTCTTTTAAAGACAAATAGACAAAATGGAAGAGAAGAAATACGTACGTCCTTCGTGGGATGAATATTTTATGGAAATAGCCGAGACTGTGAGCAAACGCGCCACTTGCGACCGCGGTAGGAGCGGCTGTGTGGTGGTTCGCGACAGACAGATACTTGTCACAGGCTATGTGGGCGCCCCTAAAGGCCTGCCGCACTGCGATGAGGTCGGGCATCAGCTTAAACAGATGATCCATGAGGACGGTCATGTGACGCAGCACTGCGTGAGAACAGTTCACGCCGAACAAAACGCGATCTGCCAGGCAGCCAAGCTCGGCATCTCGCTAAACGGCGCCACGCTCTACTGCAGAATGACCCCTTGCCGCACCTGCGCTATGCTTATCATAAATTGCGGCATCGTGCGAGTTGTGTGCGGAAGCAAATACCACGCCGGAGCAGAATCTGAACAGATGTTCAAAGACGCCGGCGTCAAATTGGAATTCTTCTCCGACCAAGTTGTAAAATACGAAAACCAATAACTATGTCAACATTTCTTTGGGAATCAATAGCTTTCGGCCCGATCCACAGTCGCAGGCTCGGGAGTTCTTTGGGCATTAACCTTATGCCTACAGACGAGAAAATATGCACCTTCAACTGCCTTTATTGTGAATGCGGCTGGACATTGGAGAAAAACCTCAACGCCCGTTCCCCTTATCCGCTGGATGAAGTGCTTGCGGCCATAGAACACAAACTGTCAGACTGCTGCAAAAACGGGACACCAGTTGACAGCATCACTTTTTCAGGCAACGGAGAACCGACTCTCTACCCGTATTTCGACAAGGTGATAGAGAATCTGCTCGCACTGCGCGACAAATATTATCCACAAGCCGTTATCTCCTGCCTCTCTAACGCCACTCAACTCCTGCGTCCGGAGGTTTGCTCCGCACTTAAGAAAATAGAGAACCCGATTCTTAAACTCGATGCCGGCTCTCAAAAAATGCTCGATATCGTCAATTCTCCCATCGTGCCCGTTGACATTGAGGCCGTGACCGATCAACTCTGTTCGTTTAATGGGAAATTGGTGATCCAAACCCTTTTCTTTAGCGGTGAGAAGGACGGAATTCCGTTCAACAACGCAGAAGGCGAGGAGTTTGAGAGATGGTATGACCGCATCCTCAAAATCAAACCCGAAAGATTGATGATATACTCTTTGGACCGCGAGACGCCAGCCCTCAACCTCCATAAATTCGACAAGGATTTCCTGAACACTATTGTCGAAAAACTGAAATCAGACGGATTCGACGCGGTGGCCTATTAAAATATAATATGGTAAAAAAAGTTTTTTTGACAGGTGCAACCGGATTGATGGGATGGCAGGGGCTTCAGGAACTGCTGAAGTATCCGGACAAGTACCGTGTCGTTGTCCTCGCCAGAAAAAGCGACAAGAACGTCAAGAAACTCGCTCCCATTTCCGGCAAGATTGACGTGGTGTGGGGCGATTTGCTGAATTACGACGATGTGCTGCGCGGTGTATCGGGCGCTGATTACGTGCTCCACCTCGGGGGCTTGGTCTCTCCCGCCGCCGACTATTATCCTGAAAAAACTTTGCACGTGAATGTCAATGCGGCAAAAAATGTGGTTAACGCCGTACTTGCCCAGGATAAACCGGAGAACGTGAAGGTTGTCTATATTGGTTCTGTGGCGCAAACTTCCGACAGGCAGGCGCCTGCACATTGGGGGAGGATAGGGGATCCGGTGTCTCCCAGCCAGTTCGACTACTACGGCGTCAGCAAAATTGTTGCCGAAAGGATCTTTGCCGACTCTGGCCTGCCTAAATGGGTCAGCCTGCGTCAGTCTGGTGTGCTCTATCCCAAAATCGTGAAGAACTTCGACCCGATAATGTTCCATGTGCCCCTCAAAGGCTGCTTGGAGTGGACTACAATCGAGGATTCTGGAAGACTGTTGGAGCACTTGTGCCGCGACGAAGTGCCAGACTCTTTTTGGAACCACTTTTATAACATAAGCAGCGGCCCGCAGTACAGGATGACTAACTACGAGTTTGAACGCAGGCTTCTCGATGCGGCATACTGTCCGCCGCCAGAAAAAATCTTCAACACCAACTGGTTCGTGCTCAAGAATTTCCACGGACACTATTTCCTCGATTCTGACAAATTGGACGAAATACTGCATTTCAGAGAGTATTTGTCTCTCGATGAATATTTCAAAAGACTGAAGCATAGCCTGCCATGGTATTTTAAGCTGGCTAAGATTGTACCGCCTTCGATTATAAAGGCAGTGTTGGGAAGGCTTGCGAACAAAGAGGATAAGGGCACTCAGTATTGGATCAAGCATAACATGGAAAAAGAAATAAGGACATATTATGGCAGTGTTGACAGATACAAGGCGATACCCGACTGGGATGAATTTGATCTTTCGGAATTGCCATCCGCCGACGAGTCTGTTCATGTATCTCATGGTTACGATGAAAGCAAGCCTTTGTCGGAACTGAGTCTGCCGGAACTGCGTTCTGCTGCAAAGTTCCGTGGAGGTACTCTTGTGTCGGAGTCCTATTCGGGAAACCCGGAGGAGAAATTGTTGTGGCGGTGTCACAGAGGGCATCAGTTTGAGGCAACAGTCAAGCTCGTGCTCGAGGGCGGACATTGGTGCCCGGAATGCATCACCCCGGAATATGATGCGGATGATCTTGCAGAACATTCTGAGTTCTTCGCTCAGATACACAACAGATAGACATTATGGAACAATACGATAAAAACAGAGATATTTCAATTGACGACTTCGATTATGACCTGCCAGAAGAAAGGATAGCTTTTTTTCCGGCAGAGCGGCGCGACAGCTCCAAGTTGCTGGTATATGACAAGAGCAGTCAGAAGATAACTGATGCCCATTTCAGCTCACTTCCAGACTATCTCGGAGATGGCGACATCATAGTGTTCAACGACTCAAAGGTTATTCACGCACGACTTCTCGTTCACAACGACACGGGCGCTGCGATAGAGATATTCTGTCTGGAACCGCTCCGCCCTTCAGACGACCCTGCCGTTGCATTTTCACTTTCCGGATGTGTGACATGGAAGTGTATGGTCGGAAATGCACGTAAGTGGAAGCGCCCGCTCACAATCAACGTGCCGGTTAATGGCAAGGAAATTGTTGTCACGGCGGTCAAAGAACAGGCAGAGGAGGGCGTCTTCGAAGTCACATTCTCATGGGAAGACACTTCGGTCTCTTTTGCCGAATGGATTGAGTGTTACGGAAAGATTCCCTTGCCCCCATACATACGCAGGAGCGCCGACGAAAATGATACTGTACGCTACCAGACTGTCTATGCCAAGTTCGACGGCTCGGTGGCGGCCCCTACAGCAGGCCTGCATTTCACCCCGGAACTCATCTCAAAGTTGAAGGACAATGGGGTTCAAACCGAATACGTCACACTGCACGTTGGCGCTGGCACCTTCAAGCCTGTTTCTTCCGAAACGATTGGCGGACATTATATGCATGATGAAAAAATCCTGATAACCAGGACATTGGTTGTCAACCTCTTGAAAAACACAGATAAGAGGCTGGTTGCTGTTGGTACCACCGTTACCAGATCCTTGGAGTCGTTGTTTATTGTTGGCGCAAAACTGCATCTGGGGCTGGACAATCCGTTAAGCGTTGGACAATGGGAGTTCTACGATAACCCGAAGTTCGGGAATGTTTCCAAAGAAGAGTCTCTCAGGGCAATTGTCAACCATCTTGATTCGATAGGTGAGGATGTGCTTCACGCCGAGACCCGCCTGATCATCCTTCCAACTTTCACAAGGCACATTGTTGACGGGCTGATTACAAATTTTCACCAGCCGAAAAGCACACTCCTGCTCCTGATTTCGGATTTCGTCGGTGACAAATGGAGAGACATATACAGTCATGCGCTTGCAAACGGATATAGATTTCTGAGTTATGGCGACGCCAATCTCTATCTGTGATCCGGCCGCTTTCCATATATACAAAATTTAAAATAAATAAATGTTGCTATTTAGCAAAAAAAATGCTACTTTTGCACGCTTTTTTTGAATAATAAAAATAACTAAATAAATATCATAATCTATGGCAGCAATAGGCTCAATTCGTAAGCACGGTGTGCTTTTAATGGTGATTATAGGTCTTGCCCTTTTAGCGTTTATATTGGGAGACCTTTCCAACGTTACGAGAACTTTTTCCAACAAGAACACAATGGCCAAAATCGATGGTAAGAAGTTGGATCAGGTTTACAGCAAGCAATATGAGGAGAACACCGCCCTCATGAAACTGTTGCAAAACAAAAGTTCTTTTGAAGACAATGAGACTTATCAAATTCATGAGATGACATGGCAGCAGCTTCTCCAAGACCAGACAATTGACAAGCAACTGGAGAAATTGGGTATGTCATACAGCCCTCAAATGATCGAGGATTTCAATGAAAACCTCAAGGCATCTCTGAGCACAAAACAACCTAACCAGTTCATCGCTCAGTTCGCACAGGCACTTGCCCAGAACTATGGTCCTGAGAATGCGATGGCCATCATTTCAAATATCGACAATTATGCCAATCAGGAAGGCGCTCAGGATATCTACAACGCCTATCAGGCTCTGTTACGGTTCGCCCTCAGCGCAGAAAAATCCCAGAAATATTTCGCTCTGGCACAAAATTCTGTGAACTTCTCCGACAATTTGGCAAAAAAACTCGGGCAGGACAACACAATGGTGATGGCATCCGTGATGACAGTAAATCCTGAGCTCGCAGCATTCCAGAACCTGAAGGTTGATGTTCCCGAAAGCGAAATCAAAGAGTTCTACAAAAACCACAAAGCAGAGATGTTTGACCTCAAAGAGAGCAACCGCGACATCAATGTTGCTGTGTTCCCTATTAATCCTACTGCTGCTGACCTCAAAGACATTGAAGACAGCGTAAGAGCAGACTTCGCTCTTTTCCAACAGTCTTCTTTGGCTGAATTCGCCACTTCCAAGGGCGTGGGATTTGTTGACAGTACCTATTACAAGGAATCAGACATCACTCTTCCCGAACTTGACAGCCTCATCTTCAAGACAGCTGTCGGAAGCTTCATAGAACCTTTCTCATACGAGAATGTGAAATGGTATTATGGCAAGGTGTTCGGCTCAGCTCTCCGTCCTGACTCAGTGCTCGTGGCCACCATCGAGCTCCCATTCAAGACAGCCCAATACAAAGAGGCTCCATATTCAAAAAAAGAAGCCCGTCTTTTGGCCGACAGTCTGCGTCAGGTCATCACATCTGGACAGTCTTCAATCTTTGCACTCCAGCCGAACTACCTCTATGGTCGTGAGCAGGGTGACACAACATTCTGGATTCCTGAACGCGGCACAATGCCGGAACTCTACAATAACCTTCTCACAACACCTGATGGTGGCGTCTATGTTTACAAAGCTCCAAACGGATACATTGTGTTCCAGGCTTTGAACCGCACTGCCCCAGTTGAAAAACGCCAGTTTGTACTCTACGATCGCGATATCACTGCTTCCGAGGCAACCGTTAAGAACCTCCGCTCACAAGCCAATGAATTCGCCGCTTCCGTGACAAATAATGAGGAACTTGTGGCTAAAGCCCAAAAACAAGGTATTCAAGTTGTGAACGGTGAGCGTGTTACATCAATGGCCGCTAACATAGGTCAACTCCCTTCATGCCGCGACATCGTAAGCTGGTCTTTCGGTGATGACGTTAAAAAAGACGCCATCTCTGATGTGTTCAATGTTGACAGAATGTATTTTGCCGTTGCTTCTGTTGCGAAGGTAAGAGAGCAGGGCGAACAGAAATACAAGGATGTGAAGGATGAAATCAAGACCATCCTCGAACGCAGTGCAAAAGTTGAAAAGGTGGCAGAGCAACTTAACAACGACCTCAAGTCAGGCAATATCCAAACTGTCGCCTCTAAATACGGTGTAAGCGTCTCCGACAGCGTTGTGCTGAGTTTTGCAGGCGACTACTACATGAACCGTGGCGTTGACGGAAAGGCCATCGGCAAAATATTCAACCTCCCTGTAAACAAACCGACAGCAGTGAGCGGCAACAATTTTGCATACGTTGTGAATGTTGTTGAGAACCGTCCGGCACAAAGCACCGACAACATAATGCTTCAGAAGAACTACCTGCAGAATGCAGTGCTTGGCAGAGAGCGCAATGAGGGAACTCTTCTCAACTATCTCACATCAAAGGTAAAGGTTATCGACAACCGCGTCAGATTCTACCAAAAATAATCAACAATATACAGAATAGTAATAATACAAGAAAAGGATGCACCAAACGATGCATCCTTTCTTTTTTGCCCGATGTGTATGGAGGCAACCGCGGTTACGTCCTTGCCGTAGAGACGCGAGCCATGGCACGTCTCTACAAATATTGTTGCAATTAATCCTACGTTTTTGTTATACCAATGATTGTACCTAGTGCTTTGAATGATCAATTGTTTAATGTTTACGACTAAATAAATTCCCTTAGGGTTTTTGCCAACATTGTGGTTTTTGTGTCGTATTTTTGTTGAGTGGAGATAAAAAATATTAATCTGCGAATATTGCCAATAATATAAAAAAAAGAGTATATTTGCAGATTGTTTAGAGAAAGATTCAAACAACAAAAAATCAATAAAATAACTAACAAAATTTTAAGAATTATGGCATTTAAAGGAGCTTTAGTTATCGACACTGAGAAGTGTAAAGGTTGTGCCGTGTGCATAACCGGTTGTCCTCAAGATCCTAAGTGCATAGGCCTTTCAAAGAAGGTGAATGCCAAGGGTTACAACTATTTGGAAATGACAAATCCAGACTCATGTATAGGCTGCGCCAGCTGCGCTGTCATCTGTCCAGACGGAGTCATAGAGGTTTATCGCGCCAAGGTTGACTAATCAAGGGCAAAAGTATTTCGGATTATTAACAACAATTAATTAAAACATTATTAAAATGGCAAAAGAATTAGTATTAATGAAGGGAAACCAAGCCATTGCAGAAGCTGCGATCCGTTGCGGTGCAGATGGTTACTTCGGTTATCCTATTACGCCGCAGTCAGAGGTTTTGGAGCATTTGATGGCGGAGAGACCATACGATGAGAATTCCCCAGCTTATACAGGAATGACAATTCTTCAAGCAGAGAGTGAATTGGCATCAATCAATATGGTGTATGCTGGTGCTGCAGCAGGCAAGCGCGTCATGACATCATCATCATCCCCCGGCTTCTCTTTGATGCAAGAGGGCTTGTCATACATCGCAGGCGCAGAGCTTCCTGCAGTGTGCGTCAACGTCGTACGCGGCGGCCCTGGCCTCGGAACCATCCAACCTTCACAGTCTGACTATTTCCAGACCACCAAGGGCGGCGGTCACGGCGACTACCGTCTCATCACCCTCGCTCCGGCAACCGTTCAGGAAATGTACGATTTCGTTGAGCTCGGTTTCGACTTGGCTTTCAAATACCGCAATCCGGTCGCAATCCTCTCTGACGGTGTGATCGGCCAGGTTATGGAAAAAGTAATGGTTGACGACTACAAACCACGCTGGACAAACGAATATATCGAAGAACATTGCCCTTGGGCTGCAACAGGTCATCGTTCAACAGGCAAGCACAGAATCGTGACTTCACTCGAACTTGAGGCACTCAAACAAGAGGCTATCAACGACCGCATCCAGGCAAAATACAGAAAATGCGAGGAAGAAGACACACGCTACGAAGCAATCCAATGCGAGGATGCCGAATATCTGTTCGTGGCTTATGGTTCAGCTGCCCGTATCTGCATGAAATCAATGGAATTGGCCCGCGCTGAGGGTATCAAGGTCGGCCTCATCCGCCCAATCACACTTTGGCCCTTCCCGACCAAAGCTATCAAGGAAATCGGCGGCCGCATGAAGAAAATCTTGAGCGTTGAAATGAATGCCGGACAGATGATCGAAGATGTGAGAATGGCTGTTGACTGCAATGTTCCCGTTGAACACTACGGTCGTTACGGTGGCGTTATCCCAACACCGGTAGAAATTCTCGATGCTTTGAAAAAAATGATTAAATAATTTAAAGTTTTTGAAACAATGACAAGAGAAGATATAATTAAACCCGAAAATTTGGTGTATAAACGCACTCCCGTCCTCACGGATGCCACAATGCACTATTGTCCAGGCTGCGGTCACGGTGTTGTTCACAGAATCATCGCCGAGGTGATCGAAGAGATGGGCATCCAGAACAATGTCATCGGTATCTCACCGGTAGGATGTTCTGTTTTGGCTTACAACTATTTTGATGTTGACTTCGTGGAAGCAGCTCACGGCAGAGCCCCTGCCTGCGCTTCTGCCATCAAACGTCTCCGTCCCGACACATTCGTGTTCTCTTATCAGGGCGATGGCGACTTGGCATCAATCGGCTGCGCCGAGGTAATGCACGCATGCAACCGCGGTGAGAATATCACCATGATATTCATCAACAACGGTATCTATGGTATGACCGGCGGTCAGATGGCTCCTACTACCCTCGAAGGTATGGAAACCGTCACCTGCCCTTACGGCCGTGATCCGAAAATCATGGGACACACCATGCGTATCACAGAGATGCTGGCTCAACTCCCTGGCACATACTATGTTACCCGTCAGGCTGTTTACACACCGGCAGCTGCCCGCAGATGCAAGAAGGCTATCCGCATGGCTTTCGAAAACCAAAAACTCAACAAGGGCGTTTCTTTCGTGGAAGTTACCTCTAACTGTAACTCCGGCTGGAAGATGACACCTGTTCAAGCCAATAAATGGATGGAAGAGAACACCCTTAAGTTCTTCCCACTCGGTGATATGAAAGTTGACGGCAAATACGATCCTAAGTTCATCGAACGCGTCGGCACATTCGACCAACCGAATGAAACCATCTTTTCATTGAGAAAAAAATAATTCACTAAAATCCTTAAGAAAATGACTGAAGAAATCATTATAGCAGGCTTTGGCGGACAGGGAGTGCTCTCAATGGGTAAGATTCTCGCTTACGCCGGCATCATGCAAGATAAAGAAGTGAGCTGGTTGCCTTCTTACGGTCCTGAAATGCGCGGCGGCACATCAAATGTCACCGTCATCATCAGCGATGAACGCATCTGCTCCCCTTATTTGAACCAATTCGACACAGCCATCATCCTTAACCAACAGTCAATGGATAAGTTTGAATCAGCTGTTAAACCTGGCGGTCTCTTGATTTATGACCCTAACGGTATCACAAACCACCCGACCCGCAAGGACATCAACATCTACCAAGTGGCAGCCGCAGACAAGGCTAACGAGATGGGTATCAGCAAACTGTTCAACATGATCGTGTTGGGCGGCTTCCTGAAAGTTAAACCTCTTGTTACCCCTGAAATGTTGCACAAAGGCCTGGAGAAATCTCTCCCTGCCCGTCACCACGCCCTCATCCCTAAAAACGAAGAGGCCGTTGAAATCGGTAAACAATTGCTTAAACCTTACCACACTCTGTAATACAGAGTCATAACTGAAGAAGCCTCCGCTGTACAACGGAGGCTTCTTTTATTTTGCCTATCTTGACCCGAAACAATGTATATACGCAAATCACCATGTGGCAGCCATAAAGATACACCGTTGAATAGTTGAAAATAATATTAAGGATATTCGGCGATTTTTTGGATTTAAAGATTGAATGTTAAATAAAAAAGTGCTATATTTGCACGTTTTTTTTATAAATATTTCGTATGAAAAAACTCTCCTTATTAAGCATTATCCTGCTGTTTGCGGCGTTCGTGGCTTCCGCCCAGCGCGTCTCAGAATCTCAGGCATCTTTAGTGTGCAAGAATTTTCTCACAGAAAAAGGAAAAACTCCCGACTATCAGTTAAGAATAACAGAAACTTTTACCCAAGAAAACGGCGAATCAGCTTTCTATAGATTCGATATTCCCGACGGGGGCTTCGTGATTGTTTCTGCCTCAAAAACAACTCCTCCAATCTTGGCCTACTCTTTGTCGAACAATTTTGAACTTATACCCCCGGTGCGTGACCTTTTTGAGCTTTATAAGGCTGAAATAGAACAGGCTGAAGCCAACAAATGGGACGCCCGTGAAAAAGCTGCAGCTAACTGGAACCACTTCCTTGCCGATGAATTCAAAGCCAGGGACACTCGCGGCCTGACAGGCGGTCCGCTGCTTACAACCACTTGGGACCAAGGCCGTTACTATAATACCTACTGTCCTTGGGACGTCAATGCTGGTGCATACTACGACTACCGCGTGCCTAACGGATGTGTTGCCCTCGCATGCTCTCAACTTATAAACTACCACCGCTTCCCTGAAAGCGGTATCGGCGTGACCACCTACGTTCCTCAAGGCTATCCGAGACAGACCGTCTATTTCTACAAGCACAAATACAACTACGACGCCATGTGTGACCATCCGACCAACTATGCCAACGAAATCGCAAAGTTAGCCTACCACTTCGGAGTGGCCATCCAAATGAACTACAACTACGACGGCTCCGGCGCCCAAAGTCAACAGGCCAAGGCAAAACTTCAATCCGTATTCAACTACGACCAAAGCATCACAACCTATTATCGTGGCAACTACCTTGACACATTGGTGACTGAATTTATCGAAATGCTTAAAAATGAGATAAATAACAGACGTGTGGTTTATTACTCGGGCTGTAACTCAAGTTATAATTCTTGTCACGCATACCTCCTTGACGGATATGATGAAAACGACCTTTTCAGCTTGAATTACGGATGGGGCGGCGCGTCAAACGGATACTATGCGATTGATAACTTCGTTGCCGGTCCTACTCACTTTGACTTTGGCTCCGAAACTATTGTGAACATTTTTCCGTCAGGTGCTGTGGAACCGACTTATTGCCAGGGACATAAGCGCAATACAGCAAGCTTCGGATATGTTGCCGACGGCTCCCCAACAACTAAACCCTACCAGTCTAATCCCGATTGCTCTTGGATGGTAGCCGTGCCAGATGCTTATCAATATAACTTCAAATTCGACAGAATCGACCTTAATGAGGGCGACTATGTCACTATCTACAACGGCCCGACAGAGGAGAGCGGGGTTTTGGTGTCTCTCACAGGCTCTGAACTCCCTCAAAACAACAGCTTCAACGTCTCTGCCGACAGTGTTTTGATTACCTTCAAGGGAAATACCAACAATACAGACCATTACGGCTTTTTGATATCCTATAGCTCAACTCTCCCCGCCCGAACATGCTCCGGCACAACTCAGGTTGAGAATGTATGGACCACCACAATCTCGGACGGCTCTCAAGACGGCGAGAATTATATGCCAGAAACTAATTGCACTTGGAACATCAGACACCAATATATCTCTGGCTATGCTTTTACATTCACAAAGTTTGACCTCGGATACGGTGATTTCGTTGATATCTATAATGCCGGAACCAACCCCGCAACTTTCTATAAACGTTTCGACATTAACAATGTGCCGGAAGGCGTATATAACGTGCCTTTCAAACGTATGCAAGTTAAGTTTGTGGCCGACAACTGGGATCAAAAAGACGGTTTTTCTCTCGGATATTATGCTTTGGCTGCAATTGAAGATTACAACGGCTTGGAAGATCTTACCGTGTATCCGAACCCCGCAACCGACAATGTGAACATAGATTTTACAATGAACGAATCAGAAAAGGTTGTGCTCAGTCTGTTCGATATGACAGGAAAAATGCTTCGCAGCATGGATGCCCAAGCATTGAATGGCAGCAATCACGTTTCATTTGATGTTTCTGGTCTTGCAAATGGTATCTACGTTCTGGAAATCAATACTGAAAAAGGTAAATCAATAAGAAAAATAACTGTCCAATAGTATTGCAAAATGGGCAAGAAAGTACTTATGGCGATGAGCGGCGGCATTGACAGCAGTGTCGCTGCGTTGCTTTTATTAGAGCAGGGATTTGAGCTTGAGGGTGTCACTTTCCGCACTTTCGACTCCATAACTGAGAGCTGTATGGCACGCGAGAAAGGATGCTGTTCTGTGGATGCCATCTTCGAAGCCAAACATTTGGCCGAAAAGCTTGGATTCCCGCATCATATCCTCGATGTCCGCGACCTGTTCAGGCACACCGTCATACAAGATTTCATCGATCGTTATCTTGAATGCAAAACACCGAATCCTTGCGTGTTGTGCAATCCAGTGATAAAGTGGGGCAGAGTTCTTGAACTCGCCGACGAACTTGATTGCGACTATATAGCTACTGGCCACTATGCCAGAATCTCCACTTGCGGAGACCGTTGTTTCCTCCAAAAAGGAGCCGACACCCTCAAGGACCAAACATATTTTCTGTGGAAACTGACATCGGAACAGCTAAAGCGTACCATATTTCCTCTTGGAGATCTTACAAAACAGGAAGTCAGGAAAATAGCCGCCGATCATGGATATGTGAAGCTGTCGCAGAAAAAGGAGAGTGAAGAGATCTGCTTCGTGACCGATGACAATTATCGTAATTTTCTCAAAAGCGAAGTCCCTGACATTGGTTCAATCCTTCCCAAAGGAGATATTGTTGATACCGAAGGAAAGAAATATGGCGAGCATGATGGATTGTACAACTATACTATCGGTCAGCGCAAAGGCCTCGGCGTGGCGCTTGGCTATCCGGCATACGTTGTTGACTTGAATAAGGAGAACAACACTCTCGTACTTGGATCACGTGAGAAGCTTTATTCTTCCTCGTGTGTTGTTGGCGAGCTTAATCTTACCAAAAATCAAGATTTCGAAAACGGTATCATGGTCAACTGTAAGGTACGTTACCGTAGCGAAGGTTGCGAGGCTAAGCTTCTCCACGCTGATGATGGTTCGGTAAGAGTTGTTTTCAGCGAGCCGGTGTTCGCCATAACCCCTGGACAGAGTGCTGTTTTCTATGACGGTGACGATCTCTTGGGAGGCGGCATTATCGTTTCCGCAAAGTGATTATTTCAATATGAAATGCACGATATTGCTGTATAAGATTGTGTCGGAGGTGCGCACGGCAAAGAGATAGTCGTAAGGCATATCTTTCTCCAAATCCCTCAAAACAATCTTGTATTTGTGTGATTCCTGTTCTTTTGCATCAATGACATTCCATTCTTTTGTGCCGCTGTAGCGGTAAAACAGAGAGACCCGATCTGTGTTGTTTACCGAAGGGGATGTTGTCAGATTGAAAGTCACCGTTGGGTGAAATCCTGAGCTCAGAGTCCATTTCTTGTCAATCACGATGTCTTTTTCGGTGAAGGAGAGTAATTCTGAGCCTTTGAATTTCGTGGTTAAGGTGGTCTGGGTGGTGGCTTCCTCACGCATTTTCTTCATCGAGAAACGCCAGTAAAAATATAATCCGGAGAGGAAAGCTATAATTATCAAAGCAAGAACGATGAAAAATCCGTAATGGGATTCATCATCGTTCGTTTTTTTGCCGTTATAAGGTGTTATTTGCATACTAATATGACCTGGAGTACATTTCAATGCGCCAGTGGTCGCCGTGTTCATCGTTGAATTCAATGATGAAGTCGCGTCGCGAGAGTCTCATCACATTGGCGGTGTAGATGTATCTTTTCCCGCAGAAAGTGTAGTTGAAGTCGATGGTCTTGGCTTTAGGGTCAAGGATGTAGGTTGCAAATGAAGATTCGCGGATCTCGCCGTTGAACTTGCCGACAACCCTCATGACGTGGTCGGCATAGAGATAATAGAAGGTCTCGGGTTTATAGGCGGTGTATTCGGTATCTTCAATCTCTTTGCCATTGAGGAATGTGTGTGTGACCTGCCATGAGTTCACTATCCTGTATTCGCTTGAGTAGAGACTGGGGACACCTTCCGGATAGTTCTCGCAGCCGGAGAGTGCAAACATGGCTGTGAAGGTCAGGACGATAAGGGCTATTCTTGATGTCTTTTTCATTTTCAGCTATTATTTTCGTAATTCTTTCACTAAGATATCCATGCCAATTGTGGCTTTTTCCTCAATAAAGGATATTTTTGGAGATGCGGACGCTGGTATTTTAGGGTCTATGAGGTATATTTTGGCGTTATGCGGAGCATAGTGTACGAGGCCTGCGGCAGGGTACACGGCCAGTGAGGTGCCGACGATTACGAGTATGTCGCATTTTTCCACTTCGCGGGCTGCATCTTCCAGCAATGGGACGGCCTCGCCGAACCACACGATAAACGGGCGCAGGCGCGAGCCGTCGGCAGCGCGCGACCCCTTGACGATGTCGTCGTAGCCTATGTCTATGACGTCAGTCTTGCTCTCGTTGCAGGCTTTCGTCAACTCGCCATGCAGGTGGATGACTTTCGTGGAACCTGCACGCTCGTGAAGATTGTCAACGTTCTGTGTGACAACTGTCACATCAAAGTCTTTCTCCAAATCTGCAACCAAAAGGTGAGCCTTGTTCGGCTTGCACCCCTCAAGCTGCCTCCTTCGCTCATTGTAGAAGTCGATTATGAGATCCGGATTCCTGTACCAACCGTCAATTGATGCGACATCCTCAACGTTATGGTTCTCCCAAAGCCCATCGCTGTCGCGGAAAGTGCTGATTCCGCTCTCAGCGCTTATTCCTGCCCCTGTTAAAAACACAATCCTTTTTTTGCTCATTTTTTTTCTTTTTATATTAAACGCAAAAATATGAAATTTTGTCTATATTTGCAAATAAAACTTAAGATTTGAAATGAAATTAGATTCCAATCAAAAATCAGTGATTTTCCTGCTGGTCTGCGTCCTTCTGCTTTTCACGGCTCTGCTTGTCCCGTACAAGAGAGTTCAGGAAAAATCCTTTAATAAAAAGGAGATACTCGGAGTTCTCAAAGAACAGAGCAAAATAGCCACCACTGAGGTCTCCATCAGGAAAATGGGCGTTTACGATTCAGAAACGGAAATTAAATCCCTTAACCCGTCAAAATGGAAGCTTGGGATGCGTGTGTGCGTAGTGCCCGTGGATGTTAAAATCCGTTATGGTATTGATCTCGAAAAACTGAACGACAGCGATATTGAGATTCTGAAGGGCGACTCTGTGAGAATTCATCTTCCGTCCCCTGAAATAATCGACAAGGGCTTTGTGCCTACAACCGATAATAATGAGGTTGTGGTGTTGAAGACAGGCCTGCGCGATGATGTGGGCGAATCCACAATCCAGGAGATTAAAAACCTTGCATTTGAAGATGTTATTGCACAGGAAAAGGATATTAAGGACAAGATTTCAGATGAAATCAAAAACAATACAGAGGTTGTCTTCACTTCTGTTTTATCACAAATGGGTTTGACACCTGTCTTCGTATATGAATAATAAGATGGTTATGAACACAAGATTTTTCAAGATATTCGGTTTGATATGCCTTGTTTTGGCCGCTTTCTGTCTGTATTCCAAATTTTCATCGAAGGATGATCCCGATGCTATCAAAATAGAGGATACACCAGCGGTTATAGAATCAACCCGCCCGATAGGTGTGCTTTATTTATACACAGCTGTCGTGGAAGAGTATGCCAATGATGCCTTCTATGGAAGTGGCATCGGAAGCTCGTTGTTAGGCAAAGGCAACGGAGTGCTGAAACGCAAGCATTCCTGCGTGCAGATACTGAAGCAACAGGTTAACCTGACCATGGATATGAATAGTGTTAAGTACGAGCCGATTGCTAACACCGACACTGTGATCGTGAGCCTCCCTGATGTTGATTTTTCACAGTCAACAATCGGTTCCTGGTTCAAATCCGACAGCGAAAGCGAGGAACGTGCCGTGGAGTACGATTCCAAACCGTTAATTGAGCGTGTTGAGAGAAAAATCGAGTCGAAATACAACACTATAGACAACAGGAACAAAGCCCGTCAACAGGCTGAGAATGTGCTTTCAGAGTTTCTTCAAAGAGAAGGGAAAATCGCGGTCTTCAATTAAAATGTCCTGTTTTCTTTAGGAGGGAAGAAAACAGAAGCCAAGATGCTGACGGCCAGAATGGAGATGATGACAACCAAGGATGTCACAATTCCTATCTCTATGTGAAGGAGAGGCAGGAACATCTTGACACCAATAAATGTCAACAATACCGACAAGCCGATTCTCAGATATGCGAATTTGTCCATGATGCTCTCCAACATGAAAAACATTGATCTTAAGCCCAATATAGCAAAGATATTGGAGAAGAAGACAATGTGCGGGTCGTGAGTTACGGAGAAAATGGCAGGGATTGAGTCGAATGCGAATATGATGTCGGAGAATTCTATGATCAAAAGCACAACGAAAAGCGGTGTGCAGAGCCATCTTCCATCGATTTTGGTGAAGAAATCATGACCGGAAAAAGCAGAAGTGCTGAGTTTGTGCTTTGTCATGAATTTTACAACCGGGTGGTTTTCAACGTCAACAGTCTCTTTCTTGTTCCTTTCAAGGAACATCTTGATTCCGGAATAGATAAGAATACCACCGAAGATGAGCAGCAGCCAATGGAATCGCTGGATGAGTGCGGAGGCAGTGAATATGAATATGAAACGCAGCACAATGGCCCCCAAAATACCATAGAACAGAACCCTGTGGTAGTATTGCTTTTCAACCCCGAACGACATGAAGATCATGATCATCACGAAGATGTTGTCGATTGAAAGCGAGAGTTCTATGAGATAACCTGTTATATATTCAAGAGAAAGTTGCTTTTTGTATGCTTTCAGATTCTCTTCAAATGACAAGGCGTCATCGTATGTCACGCCATGTTCATATAGTTCATTCTGGGCGATGAGATGGTCTTTGTCGTGCACGTTCACGATAAAGTCGCCCTTAGTTCTCAAAAAGATAAAGAATATCAATGAGAGTGAAATCCATAGTGCAGTCCAACCCGCTGACTCTTTGAAGGTTACAATATGATCTTTCTTGTGAAGTACTCCAAGGTCAAGGAACATCAGAAATGATACAAAAACGATAAAGATCAGTAAAAACAGGTTTTCAGTCATAGTTGATAAATTTGGCTGCGAAAATACATTTTTTGTCTGATAATCAGTTTTAAAATGTTGGAAAATTCAGAATTCATTCAGATATGAGTCATAGTGAAGATTTCATGGTGTGGCGGCCGCTTCCGAGAGTCTGTTTTTTGTAGCCTTCGCGGGTTGGCAGCCAAACATCTGCGGATGTATTTGCAGGAATGAGGATGTTCCAGGTGAAGTTCTTGCCTTTGCGTACCCATTTGCTTTCGATCCTTCCTGAAACTGAATTATAGGCGCAGTTCACGTGGTTGAGACCGTTGATGGGGTAGGGTTTGAGCTCTATTTTGCTGTATCCGGGCTCTTTGGCGCGTATTCCGCCTAAATATTCATATTCCCAAAGAATCAGGTCGCCGAGCAGCATCACGTGGTTGCCTGAGTTCATGTAAGGGGCGGCGGTGTTGCCGTTCCAGAGTTCCCAGATGGTGGTGGCCCCGTTCTTGGCCATGTAGCCCCAGCTCGGGTATGTGTCGTCGGTGGCGATTTTCAGGGCCAAGTCGCCGCGTCCCATCTCCGTCAGTGTGCGCATCAGCACTTGAATTCCGATCACGCCTGTGGATACGTGCCCGCCGAATTCGCCTACAGTTTTGTCTATGATGTTGGCAAAAACCTTGTCTTCCAAGCCTTTCGGTACCATGCCGAACCAAAGGGGAAGGATGTTTGCAGTCACCGTATTGTTGTCGTAGCGGTATGTGTCAGGGTTGAAGTATTTTTTGTTATAGGATTCTGTCACATATTTTATGTCGTTCCTGAATAGGACAGAATCATCGTCATAGCCGAGGAGTTTTGCGAAATGTGCCATTTTATTGGCTAAGAAGCAATAGAAGGGGGTGGAGATTACAGCGGCTTTGGTTTTGCGTGCGGTGTCTAAGGCGTGCACCAGTTCAAGCGATTCTGGTGGCATGCACCAGTCGCCGTAGCAGTCGCGGGTGAGGATGCCATCGTGCATATAGCTGTTTTTCATGTGCAGAATCCAGCGTTTCATGGCGTCGTAGTGCTCTTTGATGGGCTGTATGTCGCCGAAGCGTGTGTATAGCATGTCGGCTACGGTGATGATAGCGCCTGGCCAGGTCATGTTGTCGGTGTAGTGCCTCCAGTAATTGGGCCAGATGTCGCATAGAGAACCGCTGTGCCACTGGCTGTCCTCGCCGTCGGTGAGCCATTTTGCGTAAAGATGATGGTTGTTGAAGATATATGATTCGCCGTAGTTTCCGGTGGTGCGGTCGCCAGTCCAGCCCATGCGCTCGTCGCGCTGCGGGCAGTCGGTGGGCATGCTCCTATAGTTGCCACGGATGCCCCAGTAGGCGTTGCGGTACACCTGGTTCATGACCTTGTTGGAGGTTTCAAACTCACCGGTTGTGGCCATCTCGTCGTAGAAGACAAGCCCTTTGAAGTCGCCGACAGATGGCGTGTTGCGCATTCCGCTGATTTCTACATAGCGGAATCCGTGGTAAACGAACGTGGGGTGCCAGGTGGCGTCTGCCGATGAGGATACGAAACGGTCGGTGGTCTCCGCACCGCGCAGATTGTCGCGATAGATGTTGCTGTCGGCTTTGATTGATTCTGCGAAGCGCAATGTTATAGTGTCACCGCTGCGTTGCCCCGCAACTCTCATCTGCAGATAACCAACCATGTTCTGACCCATGTCAACGATCCATTTGTCGCCCTTTCTGAACACCGCAACGGGCGTCAACTCATCTTGTATCTTGATGTTGGGGTTCGACTGCGCCTCCAATTTGCCTTCCGGAGGGTGTACGGTGAATACGGGTATCCAGGATGAGTCGTCGTATCCAACAGTTGACCAGTCGCCGAGCTCCAAACGCTGGTCATAGGTCTCCCCGTCAAATTCGTTGAGGGAGCGTATCGGGCCGTTGTTGGTGATTTTCCAGCTGTCGTTGCTGACGATGCGCTCGGTGCTGCCGTCTTTATAGGTGACCTCCAGTTGCAGTATCATTCGGGGCCGGCCGTAGTGCATGACGTGCGTCTCGCCGCCCCATTCGTTCTCGCCGCGGTTGTAGCGCATAGCAAAGTAACGCCCTCCGGCCAATATTATGCCGAGCGCATTGTCACCCTTGTGCAATTGCTCTGTCACATCGTAGGCGTTGAAATAGACGCGTTTGCGGTAATCAGAGAGCGCAGGCTTGAAAATCTCCTCCGTCGCGACTTCGTTGCCGTTGAGAAATGCGCTGTACTGCCCTAAACCGCATACATAGAGCCGCGCTTCGCTGATTTCGTCGCGCAGGTTGAACTCTTTTCGTATGTAGCGCGCCGCAATGCGCGTGCGACGCACCAAACTGTCGTCGTCAAACTCATGACCTATCCACAATGCACTCCAGTCTTCCTGTTCTAACAAGCTGATTTCAAAATAGTTGATTGAGCTTGATAATTCCAATTTCCCCACTTCTCCGTTTGAAGGGCTCGCCGATTTGCTATAGTCAACCGTTGCGTAAATTCGCCAGTATGCTCTGTCCCTGCTGTGAAGCTTTTTCCCTTCGTATGGAATATACAGCATTTGATCAGAATTCACCGTCTTTGAATCCCATAGATCACCGACGCCTCTCTCAGCCATTTGCTTCGACGAAGCCACGATGATACGATAGGATGTCTGATGTACGTTGAAGGCGCCTTCTGCACGGTAATTCCAACTGAAACGCGGTGTGCCGGTTGCCAAAGGCATCCGTCCATCCTGCATTTCTACCGTGGCGTTAACTATCTCTATTGATGTTTTGGTTTGAATCTTGTCTCTGCTGTCGGATACTTTCCCATCTGCTATGAATGTTAAAAGAAGACAGATTATTGTAAAGAAATAATGCTTTTTCATAAGATATGATTTTTATGTCAGAAACCTGCAAAATTGAAGAAAAGAGGCGGCAAAAGGAGGAAGAATCCGAGGATTATCAAGGCAAGTATGAATTTCCAGATAAACTGGAACCATTTTGAGTAGGGGATGCGCGCAACCCCGAGCACACCTATCAGGACACCTGATGTGGGGGTTATCATGTTGGTGAAGCCGTCACCAAATTGGAATGCCAATACCGTGAGCTGGCGTGGTATGCTCATCAAGTCTGACCATTCGGTCATCATGGGTATTGTGAGCGCAGCCTTCGCCGAACCTGACGGAATGATGAGGTTCAACAGGTTCTGCATGACGTACATGGTGGCGGTGCTGCCAATGCGGCCTGCCCCTTGCAGACTTTCGGCTACAGCGTAAAGAATTGTGTCAATGATTTTTCCGTCTTCCAAAATTACAATTATACCGCCTGCCAATCCAACAATCAAGGCCGCCGACAAGATGTCTTTGCACCCGTTGAGGAACTCCTTGAATATGGTGTCAAACGACATTCCGAAAGCAAATCCCGACAAGATGCCCATCACGAAGAACAGACCTGCTATCTCCATCACATACCAATCATACCCCAGAACTCCGGCGACCAGTCCGAGAATTGTGATGAGCAATATCATAAGCACCAGATGATGGACAGATTTTTTAGTGGCAAAGAAGCCGAGAATGACGAATAATGCTGCTATGATCGGGAAAACAACAATGTTTCTCGAGCCTAATCCTACAGAAATGTTGGTTGTGGGGAGTTTAATTGCAAGAAAGACGAGCAGAAGAGACAATGCGGAATAAACAATCCAAGCTTTTGTGCCGGATTTCACCATTGATTGATTGTCCTCATTGGACGAGGCCTTGTCACGCCAGTAGCTGTCTATATCGTAGGTCAGGGATTTTTGCGGGTTATGTTTGATATAGTTGGCGTAAATAATGGTGAAGATGATTGCGATAAGTGTGAGTATGCACCAGCAGATAAAGCGGTAGCCGATGCCTGAGAATGTTGGCAGTCCGGCCAAACCTTGGGCAATGCCGATTGTGAAGGGGTTCAGCATCGCTCCGGCAAAACCCACGTGCGCTGCCACGTAGCACATCAGCACGCCCACTATCGAATCGTAACCCATGGAGACGGCCAAAGGCACAAACACTACAATGAAGGCTATTGTCTCCTCACTCATACCGAAAATTGAACCGAACAAACTGAACATCAGCATGATGGCTATGATGAGTATGTTGTTTATCCCTATTTTCCCGAGAATTCGGTTCTTCTGCAGTCGTTGCATGTCGTTCAGGAAAAAACCGATGCCTCTGTTAATGGCATCCGTCTGGTTCATTATCCAGAATGCACCGCCAATCATCAAAATGAAAACTATTATTGATGACGTTCTCTCAAAGCCCTTGAAAAAAGCGGTGAAAACCTGCCATGTCTGTGGTGATTGTTCAACTTTGTGATAAGAATCAGGCACCACAATGTTGCGATCATGGCCATCTACACTGACGGTCTGCCGGTCGAACTGTCCGCCGGGGACTATCCATGTGAGCACTGCGCACACCACGATGATGGCGAATACGATGGTGAATGTGTTGGGTATCTTGAAGTTTGTCTTCATAGGCGGACTATTTTTTCAGATGAACAAGGGCTGCAGCGCCTAATATGGCTGCGTCATTGTCGTCTAACTGAGATAATTCTATTTCAACTCTGTCTTTATAAATGAAGAGCAGTTGTTCTTTGAAATATCTCTTCAAAGGGTCGAGTAGGGGAGCGCCTACTTTAGTTGGACCGCCCATGAGGAATATTTTCGCCGGATTTGAGAATGCAGCGGCGTTGGCCAGACCAATGGCAAGTATTTTGGCAGTTCTGTTGAAAGTCTCAATGGCAATGGCATTACCTTCGTTGGCCAGCATGCCAACATCGCGGCTTGTTATGTTGTCAAGGTCGATATTGGATGGGATATTGTCCGGGTGTTGTGCTGTCAACTCCTTGAAAGTCTGGCAGATGCCGCGTGCTGATGTGTATGTCTCGAGGCATCCGCGCCGTCCGCAGGTGCACTCTCTGCCATCTGGGAATATGGTGATGTGACCGAGTTCGCCTGCCATGCAGTTCTGGCCGTGCACGATGCGGCCGTCGGTGAAGAAGCCGCTGCCGACTCCGGTGCCGAGGGTGACCATCACGAAGTTGTCGCACTCCTTTGCCCCGCCGTAGATGCGCTCGCCCAAGGCGGCGGCGTCGGCATCGTTCGACAGCACGGTGGTTGTGTTCAACGCCCGCCCGATAGCATCGCACATCGGTATGCACTCCTTGATGCGCAAATTAGCGGTGTTAGCCTCTATCTGCCCCGTGACATAGTTGGCGTTCGGCGCACCGATGCCTATGCCATTTACATCAGTAACGCCGTT
This sequence comes from uncultured Bacteroidales bacterium, assembly GCA_934699095.1. GTDB lineage: Bacteria > Bacteroidota > Bacteroidia > Bacteroidales > WCHB1-69 > F23-D06. The sequence goes on from CAKUVI010000006.1 coordinate 90,115, forward strand.
GTCTCTGAGTATTCTCCTTATCACTGATATGATGTCCTCGATGAAAACATCACCTTTGAAGTAATCCTGCGTTTTGAGGGCCTCGCGCGAAACCACCTTGCCTTCCGCATTGACCAAACCCACAACGGTGTTGGTGCCCCCTATGTCTATTCCGATTGCGTAATGATTCATGATAGTTGTTTCTTAGTTGTTAAAATCTCTATTATGTTGAAAATCAAATTCATGCCAATAGTGCACATGATTATGAACAATGGTAAGCTCGATATTAAATATCGTGACCTCGTTTCAAATGTGAGCTGGAACAGTATTAGCATTATCAATGCTATCATGATAATACTGAAACTCTTGTGATATCTGTTAAATGCTGCAAGAAAAACCAAAATCAGACATCCGTACCAGATAGCATTTATGAAATTGCTCCATAAATCATAGTGCCTGCCTTCAAATTCTCTGTTGTAGTAGATGCTTTTGGTGAATTTCGACAAAGATGGGATGACTTCAGGGTGAAGTTCCTTGTAAAATTCCCCTTCATACCCCCAATTGAAGGTGCCGTCATAAAATGTCAGCATGGTCTTGCCGCTTAAATGTCTGAATGTCCCTTTGAACCCCATGTTGTGGATTCTGCTCAAGGCCTTACTGAACTCTGCCTTGTTGCGTTCGCGGTTGGTGGAGAACTCTCGAGCATACGTCACATCGTCAGCATTCCAAACCCCGTACCCGCTCTTGTTCATCCCCATCATGAAATAATGCGCAGCACCGAATTCTTTCTGGCTCCCGCTTTGAAACATTCTGCAACATACCGTTGTCAAGGCAAGACTGATTACAATGCCTAAAAATAGCGCTGAGGTGTTATGTACGACAATCCTTTTGAATGAGCGGAAACGATGTCTGTTTTGCAGGATTCTCACAGTCTCATACAACACAATCGCTATAAAAACAAAGGAGTTATGAGGCTTTATCTTGAATCCGATGACTGCAACCACAGCCATCAAAAACCATCTCAGCTTCTGGTGGCTGCCGAAACAATCGCAGGTGTAAATCCATACCAGTGATGTGGGAAAAATGATGCTGAATGCATCGGAATAGGGTATAGACATCCATGGGGTCAGACCTGCCACGATAGTATAAAGGAATGCTGAATATGCCGCTATATCTCTTTTCCTGAATATTGCGAAGACGGTCTGGTAGATCATCAGCATGGCAAAGGTGCTCAAAATATTCTGGACGACAAGAACGGAGAAGAAGTCGTATCTGCCGAGATGAAGAGGCTTGCAGATCCATAGGATAACTGCGTAAATTTCAGTGATGAAGATGTTGTTAGGGCACTCCTGATAATACCATTGGTTGGCTTTAGTGCCGTCATAAGCCATCGAGCGTGCAGTGTCCATTATGATCTGAACATCCCATCCGGTGGAAAAGAAGTAGCTGAAAACAATAGCTGAAGTGAGAACGAAGAACAAAACTCCATATACAAGAAGGTTTCTCCTTTGCATCTTCGGGTTGGCGCCTTTGTTCCTGAAAACAAGGTGGAAAGGGATGAAAAGCAGACAAATTGAAAAGAATCCAATAATTGCAAGTATTGGACGGGGGGGTGAGGTCTGCAGGAAAAACCAGTAGCTGTTAACCAATTTGAAGCTGTCGCCGAAGAGGACAATGAGGGTGACAAACAGCATCATCGTTGCAAAACAGCCAAAGACAAGCCAATCAAACGGACTTTTCCGCAGGGTGATATGTGAATTATTGTAGGGTTCCAACAACAGTCATTTTGAACCGCAAAGATACAAATTTTCCTGCCAATCCCCAAATATTCAATACCGAGTTTGGCGGATTTTAGTCGTTCCGCTTTGCCTGTTTCATTGTCTTGGGCAGCCGTCCGGCCTTTTTCAAAGCTGAGTGTAGAATCCACTCTATCTGTCCGTTAGTGCTGCGAAAATCGTCGGTTGCCCATTTTTCAATAGCATCGAATATCTCTTTCTCAACTCTGAGCGCGAAGTTTTTTTTCATTTTATTGGTAAAGAGTGCCGGTATTTATGACGGGAGAAGCGGATTCGTCGGCGCAGAGCACCACCAGGAGGTTTGATACCATGGCGGCCTTCCGTTCTTCGTCCAATTCCACTATTTTGTCGTCTGAGAGTTTTTTCAGGGCAAGGTCCACCATGCTGACCGCGCCCTCGACTATCTTCTCGCGGGCCGAGATGATAGCGTCGGCCTGCTGACGGCGCAGCATCACGCTTGCTATTTCGGCGGCGTATGCAAGATAGTTGATGCGGGCCTCCACAACCTCAATTCCGGCAATCCACAAGTGCTTGCGCAATTCATTTTCGAGCACTTCGTTGATTTCGTCACCGCCGGAGCGCAAGGTCATGCCAGTGTCGTTGCGGTCTATGTTGTCGTATGCATACAAACCCGCCACTTTGCGAAGAGCCGCGTCGCTCTGCACCCGCACGAATGAATCGAAACTTTTCACCGATTTCAAAGATGTTTCCGTGATAGTGCTACGTACTTCGGAATCAACCTCGAAACAAGCCTTGTAGGTGTCGCTTATCTTCCACACCAAGACTAATCCGATCATTATCGGATTGCCGTTCTTGTCGTTTACTTTGATGGGCTCAATATCCATGTTCTTGGCTCTCAAAGACAACTTTTCCTTGCTGTATAATGGGTTGACCCAGAAAAAGCCGTTCTGCTTCACTGTTCCGGAATATTTTCCGAAGAAAGTAAGCACTCTGGATTCGTTCGGCTGAACTGTCATGAATCCTATCAGATGCAAAATATAGGCAATAAAAAGCAGAAAGCCTGCCAGTACTGGCAACAAAACCCACGAGTTTACACTGCCGTCAGGGTCTGTGATTAAATCGAGCTTCGAAAGTCGGAAGACAAGCCAGATGGAAAAAATCAATAAAATCAAGTTTATCAACAGATGAGTAAATCCGTTGTTCGCTGAGGTCATTTCTTTATTAAACTCTTTGGATTCCATAATGTTAAGTGTTTTATTAATAATTAAAATGATATCATTTTGATATTGTTGCAAAAATAATAAAAAAACAATAACATCCTAAATTTTTTTTGAAATAGAAAGGTGTGGATTTTTTTCGGTCTTTGTAGTGAGTGACAGAGACGCTCGACGGAAGGTTTCTAAGCGTTGACTGTAATTTCCTGACTATTTACCCTTAATTGTCCTGTTTATCGCAGAATGACATTTTTGAAGAATTTAATTAGGAATTATTGATGAAAATGTTATTGTCAGGAATCAAAAATATTATCTCAAAAGAATTTTAACGGAAAGCAATTTTTTTTTGTACCTTTGCTGAATGAAAATTTCTGTTATGAAAAAGCACCTCCTTCTGATGCTGTTTTGCGGACTGTCCCTTGCCTTGTCCGCGCAAAAAGAGAGCCTTACTTCACCGGACGGGAAGCTGATTGTGCTGATATATAACGCGTCCGGCCAGCTTCAATATTCAGTCTATACGGCTGGTTTTGTTGAAAATTCGCCACTGTTGAGCAACTGCGATATAGGTATGGAACTGGGCGACGGAACATTGTTGGGCCGAAACCCCAAAGTGACCAAAACAGAACGGAGAAGTGTCAATCGGGAGGTTGATGCGTGTTTCTATCGGAAGAATAAAGTGAAAGACGAATACAACGAGCTGAAAATCAGCTTTAAAGGAAACTATCAAGTTGTTTTTAGAGCTTACAATTCAGGTGTCGCCTATCGTTTTGTCACGAACAGGAAGGATTCCTTATTTGTGAAGCACGAAATAGCGGAGTTCAATTTTCCATTTGACTATTACAAGGCTTTTATACCGTATGTTAACAGGAAACCTGCGGAGAATGGGGATTTTTCGGAACAGTACTGTACTTCTTTTGAAAACCTCTATACCGACACGCTGCTTCGCCACATGGAAGACAACCGTCTGGCCTTTTTGCCCTTGTTGGTCAGACAAGAGTATTACGAGATTGGTGAAAGTGATTTGGGTAAATCGGGTAGTTTGCGCAGACGCTTCGCCGTCATCACCGAGGCCGACCTCCACGACTATCCTGGCATGTACCTCAAGCACACCGAGGGCAACTCGATGATTGGCTATTTCGCGCCGCTGCCGAAAACCTGGGAACAGGGCGGGCACAACAACTTGCAGTATGTGGTGAATGAACGCCACGACTACATTGCCAAGACTGCCGGCACGCGGGCGTTCCCGTGGCGCGTGATTGCCATCACCATGGAAGACAAGGACTTGGTTGACAACGACCTCGTCTATCTGCTCTCCGAACCCTCGAAAGTGGTTGACATCTCGTGGATTAAGCCTGGCAAAGTGGCATGGGACTGGTGGAACATGTGGAACATCTGGGGCGTGGACTTCGAGTCGGGCATCAACAACGAAACCTACAAATACTATGTCGATTTCGCGGCCGAAAAGGGCATTGAATATGTGATTTTGGACGAAGGCTGGGCGGTGAACGGCAAGGCCGACCTGTTCCAGGTGGTGCCTGAAATCGACCTGCCGATGCTGGTGAAATACGCCGAATCCAAGGGCGTGGGCATCGTGCTGTGGGCAGGTTACGCCGCCATGGATCAGGACATGGAGCGCGTCTGCAAGCACTACGCCGACATGGGCGTGAAGGGCTTCAAGGTCGATTTCATGGACCGCGACGACCAGATTGTGGTCAACTTCTACGAACGCATGGCCGCCACCGCTGCCAAATACCACCTCTTCATCGATTTCCACGGGGCGTACAAGCCCACGGGACTGAGCCGCACCTATCCCAACGTGCTCAACTACGAGGGCGTGTTCGGGTTGGAGCAGTGCAAATGGGCCGACAGCAAGACCGATATGGTGAAGTATGAGGTCACGATTCCCTTCATCCGCATGTTGGCCGGACCGATGGACTTCACGCAGGGGGCGATGCGCAACGCCGCAAAGTGGTGTTACGCCCCAGTCTGGAGCGAGCCGATGAGCCAGGGCACCCGTTGCCGGCAATTGGCTGAGTACGTGATTTTTGACGCGCCTTTTGCCATGCTCTGCGACGCACCCACGGCCTACCTGCGCGAGCCCGAATGTACGGAGTTCATCGCCAAGGTGCCCACCGTGTGGGACGAAACACACATTTTGGACGGCAGGGTAGGAGAATATGTGGTTTCTGCCAAGCGCAAGGGCGACACATGGTACATCGGCGCCATCACCGACTGGGAACGCCGCACTTTCGAAATCGACATCAAGGCCTTAGGCATCACCTCCGGCACCGTGACGATGTTCATCGATGGTCCCAACGCCCACAAGAAAGGCATTGACTACCAAAAGAAAACCGTGGCTGTTCCCGCCGACGGGAAGCTGAAAGTGGAGCTGGCACCGGGCGGGGGTGCGGCACTTGAGATTCACTAACAGTCACTTGGACTATGCAGAACGGATACGATAAGGAAGTTGACGAACATGTCCTGCTGCGCAACAAACCGAGTTCTGGTGGAGCGATAGCCGACTGCATCGGGTTGGGTATGGTGTTGTTGTTTTATGTCCCGTTCGTCGTATTTATGTTCGAAGACGGTTGGGACTGGTTTTTATACGATGTCGGGGATTTTTTCCTATGTTTGTCTTTAATTGTCGCACCTGGTTATGGTATATTCTTGGTAATCAGTAATATCCATTGGGAATTATTTGGCGGCGAAACCGTTTTTTATTCAAAGTCTGACATTTACATCCAACAGAAAAGGATGTGGCGTCGCGATGTGGTGATTCCGTGGGAATGTGTGATGAGTGTTGAACCGTATGACGAGCCGGTTTGGTTAGCGCTTGTCCCCACTAAGGATCCCACTGTGTGTCTTACATATAAAACTCCGGATAAAAAGACTCGCAAAATCCGGTTCGGGTTCAAGCTCAACGAGAAGCAACGTACTTATGTGGTTGAGCGAATACGGGATTTGCTGGTGGAGAGTTTTGTGTGATGATTACCAAGACATTTTTATTATCAATATTCTGAAAACGTACGTTTATTTTTAACCAATTACAATATTCCTCCTAATTAGAAGAGTGGACTGGGAAGAGTGGACTGGTTGAAAAAAAGCCCCGTGGGTCACTCCCCACGGGGCTTTCCAGTTATTTGTTGACATTCGTCTTCCTAATTGTAATAGTATGTCTCGATGCGCTTCATAGAAATACCCAAAGATTCAACATTCCAAGTGCGTTCTGTTGGATATTTGTCATCGTACTTGTATTCATATTTATTTTGGACGATGGTTTCCATGCCCATGATCATAAGAACTGTGGTCTCTTCAATGACATTGTTGGCAGAATACAGACCTTCTATTGTCCTAAGTGAGTTGTCGGTGTAGAGGCCGTTAAGTGGGTTGATCATATCGTCATGCTTCCAGGTGTTTGTTACGCTCAGTACGCCGTTTGAATAGGTTTCCATTTTTGTGACATTATTGCCGTCCCAAGTGAGTTTATAGGTTGTGGTGGATTTTGTAGAAGAAGGTTTGATTTGTTCAGCCACTTCAGAAGGAAGTACAAATCTCAGTATGTTCAAGCCTGTCATGGATTTCGACTCAACAGGACTCAGTGTGATTTCTGTAACGTTTCCGTCAATTTTCTTGAAAGTGTAAACATCCTCTTCGTCAAATTCTTCACTTACACGGGTGATCTTCACCAGATCCTTGCCTTCGTAGATGAACTTGAAGTCGTTAGAAAACTGTGAGTATTTAACATGCAAAGACTCGATGCGTTTTTTAGAATCGTATTTGAAATTCACAGTGCTGATCAAATCGCCACTGCCAGTCTTTGTGATTATGCTGGAAAGCAGCTTTCCATCCCATTGCCATTCCTCAACTTCGGAAACAATTGTTCCTGCATCAGTGATGGATGCGCGTTCGATTTTGTCTAATTTTTTCTTGGGAAGATATTGGCCTTCCTTGTGGCAGGAAGAAAACAAGAAAATCCCGACAAGCAAAAATGCGATTAAATTGAATGTTTTTCTCATAATTGTTTTTTTATGTGATTATTGATATAATGTCGAAAATACAAATCTACAAAAATTACACTAAAATTTATAACGATGCAAAAATAAAAAAAATTATTCCATACCCTTAAAAAATGTTGCTATTCATTTATGATGTGGGAAGCAGATGCGCAGAAAGAAATAATTTTTTGTCTAAAAAATCGTATCTTCGCAAACAATTTAAAAAATGGTATTCTTATGAAGAAAGTATTGATAATCAGTATTTTGTCATTATTTGTCACCTGCATTTACGCGCAGGATGTTATGAAAAAACTTCCCGACGGCACTTATGTTGTGAACACCACTACGATAGCCAAAGACGTGAACGGGTACAACGGTGCCACTCCGGTGGAAATATACATCAAGAACGATGTCATAACCAAAGTAGTGCCGCTCAAAAACGAAGAGACACCGCGTTTCTTTGACAGAGTCAAACAGGAAATGATCTCAAAATATTCCAATATCTCTGTAAAAAAATTCTCGAAGAAAAAACCTGATGCCGTGACTGGCGCTACATATTCTTCAAAAGCAGTGCAGGAAAACGTCCAAAGAGGCTTGGATTATTATAAAAAACACAAAAAATAGTATTTTATTTGAACTTATCATTTATTTTTCCATTTCAAGAAAAGAATAAAATGATTTGGATTTTTAACAAAAAAAATCTATCTTTGCAACCTCAAAAAATAGACGTATCAAAAGAATTAAAATAAACACCAAAAAAAAACATCTATGCAGAAAAAAGGTAATAAATACGGTACCCACCGCGTGATTGAACCAAAGGGTGTTCTTCCACAGCCGGCAAATAAGATTGACAATAACATGGACGAGATCTATGACAACGAGATTCTCATAGACGTTCAGACCTTGAACATTGACTCAGCTTCGTTCACCGACATCCACAATTATGCCAAACAACAGGCAGGTGAAGGCGCAAGCAGAGAGGCTGTGATGGAAGAAGTGAAGAAAGAGATGCTTCTTAACGTTGAGTTGCAGGGCAAACACCGCAACCGCCGCACAGGCTCAGGTGGTATGCTCCTCGGACGCGTTGAGAAAATCGGTGACGCCCTTAAAGGCAAAATCGACCTCAAAGAGGGCGACAAAATAGCCACATTGGTGTCTTTGTCACTCACCCCTCTCCGTATTGACGAAATCCTTGAAATCCGCGAGGATGTTGACCAAGTTGACATCAAGGGTAAGGCTATCCTCTTCGAAAGCGGTATTTATGCCAAGATTCCTGATGATCTTCCTGAAAAGCTCGCCTTGTCGGCATTGGACGTTGCAGGTGCTCCTGCCCAGACCGCCAAGTTGTGCAAACCAGGCGACACTGTGCTCATCATCGGTGCAGGCGGCAAGTCTGGTATGCTTTGCTGCTATGAGGCTATGAAACGCGTCGGCGTGACAGGTTGCGTCATCGGTATGTGCCACAGCCAGAAATCAACAGAGCGTCTTCAAAAACTCGGTTTCTGCAACTATGTGTTCGCAGGCAATGCAGCTGACCCAGTTGCTTCTATGGAAAAAATCGCCGAACTCACAAACGGCAAAATGGCCGACATCACCATCAACAATGTCAATATTCCTGACACTGAGATGACATCTGTGCTCTGCACAAAGGACGACGGCCTCGTTTACTTCTTCTCAATGGCAACATCTTTCACAAAGGCCGCCCTCGGTGCTGAAGGCGTTGGCGCTGATGTTACCATGATCATCGGTAACGGTTATACGAAAGGTCATGCTGAGATCACTCTCCAAGAGCTCCGCGAAAACAAAGAACTTCGCGACCTCTTCACTGAGCTCTACGCATAATCTTCCCTATAATAAACCATTAGTAATAATTATCTTAAAAAATAAAGCGGTGTGTAACGAGCACCGCTTTATCTTTTTTAAACCAACGAGCGAATCAACTGTTCTTCGTCACCCTCAAGAAGGTAGATCGGCGGAATCTCTATCAACGTGTAGCATCCGTAGCGGCCCTCGCTGCGCAAGCGTACCGCTGCGCGCGCAGTCGATACCAGCACCTGGCCAGTGAGCGCCGGATTGTTGATTGACATGTTGAACTCAAAACACTGGTTGTGTGTATCGCCACTGACACCGGAACGGACCAAATTCACACCATGCGCTACATTGTTGAGTTTGTCAATAGACTCGACTTCAACAACATGGGTTTCGTCGTGTGCGAAGTAATCGTCTTTTAGGATGTCCTGTTCAACAGTCTTGAAATCTGCACCCTGCTCTAATTCCACATACACCATCCTGCGGTGAATTCCGGTGCCTAAAGGAATAGTCATCGACAAGGCATCTTTAACACCTGCAATAGCCTTGGCGGCCACGGTGTGACCCATGCTGCGCCCTGGTCCGAAGTTGGTGTATGTCAATCCTTTAGGAGCCATAGCCATGAGCAGTGCCCTGATTGCTGAATCTGTGCCGGGGTCCCATCCTGAAGCTATCACACTCACGGCCTTGTGCTCTTTCGACACACCCATGAGATCGCTTCTCAAACCGTGTATCTGCCCATGAATGTCAAAGCTGTCAACTGTACAGATTCCCTTTGCCAGAAGTTTTTCGGCAAACGGCTTTACCTCGCGAGTGGGCGTGCAGAGCGCCACCACATCGGCGTCAATATTGTCCAAATTGTCGTTATGATGGTAAATACCAGCCAACTGCATGTCGCCAGAGGCAAGAACTGCCTGTTCAACAGCCTTTCCTATATTTCCATAACCAATAATTGCTATTCTGATCATCTTCTTAGTATTTATTTGATTTAAATGTTAGTGTCACTTACAACATCATAGACAGGCACGTTGAAGACGCCTCGCATTGCCTCCTTCAGCGTTTCTGAAGGCATTTTAAAACCGCTTGGTGCAACAGGATTCACTGTTACCGCCAGAAGTTTTGGCCTTTTTAGGACATAAAGCTCTCCGCCCTTGCTTTGGAACAGGCGCAGGGCCATCGGGGTTACAAATATCTTCGTGAAATCTTTCACGATCACCACAGTGTCCTTGATTTCAGGTTGTTGCTTTAAGAAATTCAACATCATATCAGTCAGGATTCCGCTTACAAAAAAGACTGTGCCAGATGAGAAAAGTTGGTCTCTGTACTTCTCTGTCAGCAATGATGACGGAATATCCAATGATACGAACCCATCCTCGTGTACGGCAAAGATTCCTTTCTCTTCCTGCATCAAGGAATCTGAAAAAGCAACCTGATATTCAGGAAGTTCCATTAATTCATGAAGTGCAGATGTTTTATTTACGATGGAGTTCAGATCTGGGGCGAGTGCGGTTCCCACGGCGAGTACCAGTCCGTCGGTGAGTAGGGGAGAGGCATGGCTCTTGCGAGAAAGTGCGCCATCGACAATTGAAATGTCGGCGCCATACTCGTCAGAAAACTCCACAAATTGACGCACCCCTGAAGATGTTGACGGTCCTGAGAGAATAACCTTGCCAGGTATCAGCACCTGTGCCGTTACAAGGCGTCCTAAGGATGTACTGTTTTCCAATATATCTAAAATATTGGAAGTCAATAGTTTCTGACGATAATGATATTCTGTTGTGACGAAGATTGATTTCTCGGCAAGTTCTATTTCGGGTTTTTCGGTGTGGGTTACCAGGTCGGTTTTTTCGCCATCGATACCGACAGAAGTGACCGCCACTATCTTGCCAAGTCTTTTCAGTTCAGACAACAGATAGTTCAGGCAGACTGTTTTGCCCGTATTTTTCGCCATTCCGATTATAGATACGGAGCGGTGAGGCAGTATGTAGTCGATCAAAGGCATTTCAAAATCAGAAATTGTCTTTCATCAGTTGTTCAATTTCGTCAACTTCCACGGGGAGTTCGGCCATCAGGTCGATAGGTTTGTCGGCCACCACCACGTCGGTTTCAATGCGGACACCGATGCCTTCTTCTGCAATGTAGATGCCCGGTTCGCAGCTGAGCACGTTGCCCGGCTGGAACGTCCAGTGGCGTTCACCCACATCATGCACATCAAGACCGATGAAATGACTTGTGTTGTGCATGTAGTATTTTTTGAAAAGTGGGGATTCAGGGTCTTGGTTCTCAACATCTTGTTCAGTGTAAAGCCCCAATTTGACCAGCTCTTCATCCATTCTCTTAAAAACAAAATCATTGATTTTGTGGATAGTCATACCTGGTTTGAAGAGCGGTATTGTATCCTTGTAGATGGAAAGAACAGCCTCATATACGGCACGTTGTCGTGGAGAGAACTTGCCATTGACAGGAATTGTACGAGAACAGTCGCCGGCATAATTTGCATATTCCGCGCCGAAATCCATCAGAAGCAGATCACCGTCATTCATGATCTTGTCGTTTTTGATATAGTGAAGGATGCATGTGTCGGGACCGGAGGCGACAATTGGCGCAAATGAGTGAGTTGTTGCTCCGTTGCGAATCATCTCGTAAGTCAGTTCGGCCTCGATTTCGTATTCATATTTACCGGGTTTTACAGCCTTTGCTGCGCGAAGAAAGGCTTTCCCAGTAATGTCGCATGCCTTTTTCAAAGTGGCCAGCTCTTCTGCGCTTTTCTGCACTCTCAACGGTTTGATGATCGGAGCGAGTCGGCAGAATTTGTGCAAAGGGTATTCGTGAACCAACTTGTCGGCAAATCGGACTTCCTTGGTCGGGAAGGAGCTCCTCATGCGCGGATCCTCGTGGATGTTTAGGTAGGCGCGCCGCGAATGGAGCAGCAGGTCGTTCAATATGTCCTCAAAATCATCAATGAACATGACAGTCTTGATGCCGGAGAGCTTAGAAGCCGCCTCTTTGGAAAGCCTGTGACCGAACCATATTATTTTTTCAGGAGATGGATTCTTGATGAAAAGAATCTCACGATAATCGGGATTAGGGTGCCATGGAGCCAAGGCGAGGGCAGTGTCCTCCTGGTCTATTCCACAAAGATATAGAAGGTCAGAGTTCTGACGGAAGGGATGTGCGGTGTCGCCACATCTCGGATATTCATCGTGTGAGACTAAAACCGCAATTGAATCCTGCGGCAGTTCCGATATTACATTCTGTCTGTTTCTGATGTAAAAATCTTGAGCTAATGGTTCGTAACGCATAATGTTGTTTTTTTCGGAATGCAAAGATAAAAAAAATCTTCAGACTAAAATTGTCAAAAGGTGAACAGATAGTTCATTGTGAAATTCCATATTGTGACCACACCGATGGCCAGAACCTTGGAGAGATAGAAATTCAATTTCATTCTTCCGTGAAGAAGATATACCACCAAATTGTTGATTCCCAAACCGATTAGTGACACTATGAAAAACTTTCCGTATTCAAGTGTGATGTTTTTGTTGGTGCTTTGGAATGTCCATACTCTGTTCCAGATGTAATTGTTTGTGGCGGCAAGCACAAAGCCTATTGAGTTAGCCAGGTATTTGTTCCACTTTAGCTTCTCCTTGCAAAACCATGTGATGCCGAAGTCAACGGCAGTGCCCGACAGCCCAACCACACTGAATTTCAGGAATTTGAATATCAAAGCGCTGTTAATCATGGATTTTGATCTTAAATGGTTTTGAGTTTACGGATCGGTTGATGACGTTGTCCAAGCAAATAACCACCTGGGCATCAGGAATATATCTTACCGTAGTAGTACATTTCAGACTGCCGCCCGCGGGTATCACGAGGTCTGCCGGCAGTGGGCAGGTCACCGGAAAAGATTTGTTGTCTTTCAAAAATACTGTGTGCACTGTTACCGGAAACTCTTGGTTCCCGAAGTGAAAATCTTCATCGTATGGATTTAACAAAGTCATATCAAGGTGAAGTGAGTTGTCAGCTACACTGTAATTGTCCACAATGACTTGGATTCTGTTGGTGCCCTGAAAAGATTCTGTTTTATGAATATAAAATTCAATTCTTTGCGTTTTAACCAGTTCAAAGCCTTCTTTTTTACGATTTTTGTATTTGTGAGGGCTATAGCTTATGATGCAGGCCGGTTTCCCTTGGAGATTTCTGTCGAATTGCCATAGGTCGAACTGGGTCTTTCTGTTATACAAAGAGCTGATTTGCATTGATTTATCTCCAGTATAGAAAGAGTATAGAGAAGGTGCCTGGAATGATCCGACAAATACGGCGGGTTTTCCTTCGCAATATTCATGAATCACATCATAGGCATGTTTTTCGCCGAATTCGTTGGAAAGTCCGCGGCTTAGCATGAACGGAGCTGCCACTCTAACAATCAAAATCAGGAAAACGAAGGGTGTCACTCCGTAAGCGAGCCATTTTCGGTTCTCGTCTTTTCGGAGTTCCTGCCAGAGGATCGTGATCATCGGGATGGAGGCTGCAACCGTCCAGTGTGGCTCTGCATGTCCTTTCAGGGTCATAAGCCAGAAAAAAACTATAAAGCCGGTCAATGTGAAGATTGCTGCCCGTTCGTAGGTGTTGCCTGACTTACGGTTTTTCCAACAGAACCAAATGGCGAGGCAGAGGCTTGCAGGATTATAAACGAGCAGTTGGTTGGGCAGATATTCAAGCAAGTACTTGATATTGAAACCAGAGTTTCGTCCTATCAGGTGGTATTGGAAGCTTGGAAAACCGTTGTGAACCTGCCATAGGATATGCGGCACAAAAAGTATGGCGGCCACGAGCACGGCAGTCCATACTCTTTTGTCCCTCAGCAACTTGAGATTGGAAAGAAGGACAAAACCTATCACAAGCACGGCCATGTATTTGCTGTAGAGCATGGCGGAGAGTGCAACGCCCATGGCCACAGCGACCGGCCATGACGGGTTGTCGGTGTATTTTCGGTACAGAAAGAAGAACAGGGCTGTAAAGAAGAGCAGTGGGGCATCGGGAGTTGTTATGAATCCATATACAGAGAACATTATTAGCGATGAAGCCACAATGAAGAATACACACACATCGCGTGAGCTGCGTTCTTTCCCGGGAAGTGATTTCCATGTGAGGAGCAAAGTCCCGCAATGGAGTATAACTGTGGCGAAGCGGACGCCAAGATTATTGTGGAACAGAATTGAGCTGAATGCCGTGAGCAATGCAACCATCGGTGGATGATCGTAATATCCCCAATCAAGGTGACGGCCATAGAGGGCATAATAAGCCTCATCTGCATGTATAGGTGTGAAAACAGCCTGCAGCAAATCGGCAATCATCCATATAATCAACAGAATACAGAATAGTCTTTGCGGCTTCATATTGGCCGCGAAGGTACACAATATTTTCAAAACAGATCAATCCTTGCCTGAAAAATGTTATCTTTGCCAAATTTTTGATTATGGCACATAAGATATTGATAGCCACTGGTGGTGGCGACTGCCCTGGACTTAATGCAGTGATTCGCGGCATAGTCAAGAGGGCAAGTCTCGAAAAGGAAGAATGGAAAGTTTACGGATGTATTGAGTCTTTCAACGGAATCCTAAAGGATGATGTGGAGATAGTGGAACTTACGGAAAGCATGGTTTCCGGTCTTCATGTCAAGGGCGGAACAATCATAAAGACTACCAACAAGGGCGGCCCATTCCATTTCCCGGTGAGACAGCCGGACGGCTCTTGGGTTATGGAGGACAGGTCAATGCTCATGAAAAAACGTTTCGAGAACATGGGCTTCGATGCTATCGTAAATGTTGGCGGCGACGGTTCTCAAAGCATTTCCCTCAAGCTTCAGAATATGGGCATTCCGGTTGTAGGTGTGCCGAAAACCATCGACAACGACCTTTCGAGCACCGACTTCACGTTCGGTTTCCAGACGGCCGTCCAGATTGCAACTGAGGCTTTCGACAAGTTGGTTACAACGGCAGAGAGTCACAACCGTGTCTTCATTATGGAAGTCATGGGACGTGATGCCGGCTGGATTGCCCTGCACACGGCCCTTGCAGGCGGTGCCGATGTCTGCATCATCCCTGAAATACCGTACAACCCTGAAGTCATAGCACGCAAGATCGAAACACGCTACAAGAACGGCATGGGATTCTGCAATATTGTGATTGCCGAGGGTGCCAAGCGCATCGGCGGAGACGTGACAGGACAGGCCCCTACAGCTGTCGGCGACCAACATATCAAATTGGGAGGCGTGGGCGACGTGCTTCGCCAGGAACTCATGGCCCTTGGCATTGAACACGATATCCGCGTCACCGTTCTCGGTCACCTGCAACGCGGCGGCACGCCTGTGGCCTACGACCGTATCCTTGCAACCGAATTCGGTGTGAAAGCTTTTGAATTAGTCAAGGAGAAGAAATATGGGAACTTGGTGGTTTACAGACATCCGAATATTTCATACGTGCCGATAGAAGAGGCTATTAAAGAACCGCATTTGGTAAGTCCCGATGACTATTTGGTAAAGGCCGCTAAGGGAATCGGAATGGTCTTTGGAGATGAATAATGAAAAAGCCCGCAAACGCGGGCTTTTTTTTATCTTTCGGCTTGTAATTCTTCGTTGTTGTGGAACCTCACTGTGTAGGTCTGCTCCCCGTCATCGTGAACAACCGTCAAAGTAGCGGTGTGTCCATTTTCAACTGTAGGATTCTCGATTACCACTTTTGCGTGCGGTGACTGCGGTTCAGCTGTTAGTTGTATGTCTGAGCTGTTGTTGCAGTATAGGTCATAAACAAGCACATCCGGGTTGAAGTTAGGGAGATTCTCGCCATCAATCTTGATGTATGAAAGCCGCTTGTTGTATATCATTTTGATGTCGTCAACCACTAATTTGTCGCCGTTGCTGCCGCCTTTGGTGATCTTGTTGGTAGAGAATGAGGCGAGAATGTAAGAAGGTGTACGGGTGGTGGATTTAACGAGATTGTTCTGCTCGTCATAGTATTTGAAGGCGAATTTATAGCGGTGCCATTTCTTGTCATTGGGATCCTTGACTTCACAGAAAGCGTTGCCTATCTTACCTTTTTGGGCTGATGCTGAGTTGTGGACTGATATGTCGCGATAAGCTGTGTTGGTGTGCAGGTGGAATTTGGCGATAGCAACGTTAGAGGGCTTTTTCATGTCAAATTTGAGCCAGAAATAAACAGAATCGGGACGTCCGGTGAACTTCATGGCTGCGTTGTGGCCCATTTTGTTGTCTTTGTCGGTGTAGTTGTAGTTCGCCTCGCTTTTGTTGTCGGGAGTGGCGAATAGCATCTGTCCGGTTGTGATCACCCCATTAACGAGGTTGCCGGCTATAGAGGTGGCGTAGAGTTCGCATCCGTAGCCGCTGTGACCGGTGACACGGTTGCTGTGGTTTTTACGCATAGGGCCGCAACCCCAAGAATATACTCCTTTCAGTTGACAGTCGCCTTCGGCAAACGAGTGCCAGTATTTTGGTATTGCATTTCCGTTTTCAGTGGATGTCCATTGTTCGAAATTACTGTTGGGCATCTGTGTCTGGGCAATGCTGAAACTTGCTAAAGTTACCGCAAGAAGTCCGAGAATAAGTTTTTTCTTGTTCATCTTTGTGAAAATTATTGTAGGACAACGTGATTTTTAAAATTTTATTGTCTGTACGAATTCCGAGAAATAGACACGCCAGTTGCGCCATGTGTGCCCGCCTATGGAGTTGTACATGGTGTACGGGATGTGTTTGCGTTGCATTTTTTTTCTGAAGATGTTGATCTGCAGGTGGAACAGGTCACCTACGCCGCCTCCGATCCAATAGCGTGAGAAGAGGTCGTGCGGCAGCTGTTTTTTCTTCACCACTGGTGAGAAAAGGCCAACGTACCTGAATGTGCTGTCGTACATGTTTGCCAGGTTAGCCGCCTGCTTCGCCCCAGCCGACAGTCCGGCAGCTGCACGGCCGCCTTTGACAGGCGAGAAACGGTATTTTGAGCAGAGAAAGCTGTCAATGCCTTTGAATTCATACTCGAATTCTTTCTTGTTCCAAGAGGGGTAGAGCAGTATGTTCTTGACCAATCCAACATTCTCTTTTTGGGAGATGAGGCATTCCGGGTTTGCATCGGGCATCACCAGAATCATCGGTATGGCTCGTCCGTCGTCTATGAGATTGTCGAGTATCTGGGTTGCGCGACCGCGCTCGCTCCAGGCATTCTCATTGCCATTCAGGCCATGGATGAGGTACAATACAGGATAAGTGCTTGTGGTGTCGTTGTAATATTGAGGAGGCGTGTAAACGAGCATGTTGCGGTTTTTGCCGCCCTTGGGGTTCTTGTACACTACGGTGTCCACCCTTCCTTTGAGGGAGTCAGTCACATAAAGGTTTGACTGAGGTGTGCCGGATATCACAAACATGCTCAGTTTCTCGGTCCTTACGCGTACGGAGTCCGGATTTGTGGGGTCAGGCATGTTGCGGCCGTCAACGTTGAACTGATAAGTGTAAACTTCAGGGCTGAGCGGTGGGGTGGTGTAGTGCCAGTTGCCGGTGGAGTCCTTGCTCATCTTCGCCTTATGGTAGTTTTCCCTCTTGATGGTTCTGGTCTCACGGCGCAGCCTGCAATCACATATCACCTTCACGCTGCGCGCCTTAGGATTGGCATAACAGAACGCTACAGACCCGTCTTCGTTTACAACTGTGGAGTCTGTGTGGTGCGTCTGTGCGTCTGTGGTAGTGAGTGTCAGGCAGAAAGTGATAAGTGCGATTAACCTATACCAATTTAGATTTTTCATGATCCCTGATGGCTTCATTCAACATTTCCTCAAATTTTGTGATAGAATTGTCGATGCTGTATTTTTCGGCTGATTTCGAATACACAGCTTCCATTCTAAGGCGTTCTTCAGTGTTGTCAAGCCAGTAGTCGATTGCACGGGCGAGGTCTTTAGGGTCGCCTGCCTTGAAGAGGCTGCGCTCATCGAGGGCGAACTGGGTTGTCGCAGAGAGCTTGCTGTTGGCGATTACCGGCACAAGACCGGTTGCAAAAGCCTCAATGCAGGAGATGGCCTCAGACTCCATGTCAGCAGCATGGACGTAAAGGTCGGCCTGAGACAGAAGCGTGATCAGCTCGTCGCGTTTCACATATACGAATTGCGGTTCCAGCGGCAGTGACTTGCCCTGGCGCTCGTATCTCTCCAACATTGGTCCGCGGCCTGCGAATATCAGTTGGATGCGGTCTGCATATTTCGAATATGGCACTGCATGGATGATGAGTTCCTGCTGCTTTTCGCGGGTCAGACGGCCCACCATCATGATGAGTATCTTGCCCTTGTATTGGTTGTAAGTCTCTGGACGTGTCTCTTGGATGTTGCGCTTGCCCGCTTCGATGAACTCCGACTGTATGCCGTTGCTGATGACGTGAAGCTTGGCCTTGTAGCCTCTCTCCTTGATGGTGTCGGCCATGAATTGGGAAGGACAGTGTACGTGTTGGAAGTTGTCGTACATGTGGCGGCGGAATAGGCCGTACAGCATGTTGGTGATCCAGGTCACTTTGTGCAAGCCGATGTTAGCGGTGAGGCTCTCAGGCTGCATGTGATAGGCACCGGTGCAGGGCTTACCTATCTGCATGGCATAGCGCTGGGCCACAATCTCCAGACGGAACGGAAGAAAACAGTGCACGATGTCTGCCCACTCAACTGCCTTGTGGATGGTCTTGAGAGTCTCCTTGCCATAGAACTTGGCGAAGTTGAAGTTGTGCTTGTTCATCAACGGCTGGAAAATCGGCATGTGGAAATAGCGTACGGAAAACAGGTTGACGTCTGTCTCCCCCGATTCGTTCGCCGCTAAAATCCGCACCTCGTGACCGCGCTTTCTCAATTCCTTGGCATAACGCTGCGCTGAAATGCTTGTGCCGTTGTTGTTTGTGTAATAGGTGTCAATAACAAATAATATCTTCATCTCTTAATGTTTTTTCTACATATTGATGCTGAACTACGTATTAAAACTCTCGAAAAAAAGAAATAAATTCTTCTTTTCTTTGCATCTGTCAAGTGCGTTCAAGTAGTGTTAATTAGATAGTTAGCCATCCATAGATCAACCCTGCAAAAATACATTTTTTTCTATTATCTCTAAACACCTAATATCAAAACGTTCTTTTGACTTTCAAAAGTGCTGAGATAAAACATTGACTGAATTTAAATCGTACGTTTGAATCGGTCGGTAATGATTATTATTGTAATTTTGCAATAATGTTGAGTTTTAATGTTTGATATGCTTAAACATCTGAGCAATAGTGTTTTATGTGTGATGTTTTTGAGTGTGCTGATCCTTGGTTTTACTATGGCAGATGCTCAAGACAACATACCGTATATAGAAACCGAAATCCAAGATGTGACACCATATCATATCCAGTACCGATTATTGCATAATGACGAATGCCATCATGTGTATATATACAAAGACCGAGGTGACGAAGTTGAGTTGATGTCAAAAATGTTCGGGCTGTCTTACGAGGATGTCGTGTTCCATTGGGGATGGCGTTTCGATTCTATATGGTCTCACTTTTGGACTGACTTAAAGCCAAGAAAAGAATACACCATTTGGTCTGTTCCGGCAGATTCATCAGACCGACTTTTCAATTTTGTCGGCACCTCTTTTATGACCGCTCCTATAGGTGGGCATGGTAAGTCTTCAATACAGGTGTACAGCAGTTTTATAACAGACACTGCTTCATATGTGGTGTGCGAGCCTAACGCTGAAACTTGTGGATATCATAATGGTATCGTATCTGCATCTTGGTACGAAAAACTCGGTCTTGACTCGTTATGCAGTATAATTAACAGATTTCCCGCGATCTACCAGACTGACAGGTGGGGACGCCTTCTGCTAAACCACGGTACGCGCTATTGCATGATTGCCTTCGGCCAAAATGCCGATGGAGTGCCAGGCGACACTACAGTGCACTGGTTCACAACGCCTGGAGATTTGCAGGTTAATGAACTTGACACCATACCTGTTATCTCATATTGCTCTTCTGAAGACAATACATTAGACATACCGCAAGAATTTCTCAATCAATATATTGTCAGGATTAGCAAACCAGACAGATCGAAAATGCTACAGGAAGTTTTGCTTGGAGATGAGAATGTAATATTTGCCTCGCTTCCTGTTGGTGATTATTTTGTTGAGGTGATCAGGAAAGATGATGGAAAAATAATAAAGGAGATACGTATCTACAACAGAAAAAAGGAAGTTGTTGTTGAAACACACAAAGAAAACGAAGGCTTTACATGGACAAAACTTCGTCAGGACTACCTATACGCTGTCGGGGATTCTTCGGGAAAGGCCATAACACCGTTCGTGTTCACACGGTTAGACTATACAGATGGCTTTTTTAAGGGCAGAACCCATTCAGGAAAAAGACTTTACGATGTAATTCTTACAAAACAAGGTGATTATTTGATAGGTCCCGACCGCGGCTATGACTACATTAATTACAATGGATTTGAAAATACTTTTTGGTTCTCGAAAAACAGGAAAATGGGTATTTGCGATTCACGTGGAAAGAATATAATCGCCCCGATTTATGACGATATTGTCAGTTGGGAACTCTACTATGAAGTGAATCAAAATGGTTTGAAAGGTTGTGTTGACAAAAGCGGGCGAGTGATATTTCAACCTCAATTTGATAGTTTTGAAAAGGACAAATATGGGTTCAAGGCGATGAAAGGCGGGGTGGAGTATTATATAGATTCAAAAGGCAAAGTTTTAGGTACATCAGATCAAGAAACAGAACTAATAGAGGAATAGTGATGATAACAGAAGGAAATAAGGAAGGAGAACATTATAGTAAAGAACAAAAGCCGGACAGCATTCGAGTTCATGGAGCACGGGTGCACAATCTCAAAAACATAGATGTAAACGTCCCGTTGCACAAGATCGTGGCGGTTGCGGGTGTGTCAGGTTCTGGCAAGTCGTCGTTGGCATTGGGTGTGCTGTATGCCGAGGGGTCGCGCCGTTACCTGGAGTCGCTCTCTACTTACACCCGCCGCCGCATGACGCAGGCAGCAAAGGCGGATGTTGACGAGATATTGTATGTGCCGGCCGCTCTCGCGCTGCACCAGCGGCCGTCGGTGCCTGGCATCCGCTCCACTTTCGGCACCGGCACGGAGCTGCTCAACAGTCTGCGCCTGATGTACTCACGCTTGGCGGAGCACCGCTGTCCTAACGGGCATTATCTGCGTCCGTCGTTGGCTGTTGCGGCCGGTCAGGAGTCGGTGTGTCCGGAGTGTGGCGAACATTTCTACGCGCCGGGAGCCGAGGAACTCGCCTTCAACAGTCAGGGTGCCTGCCGACATTGTGGCGGCACAGGCATGGTGCGCACCGTTGACATCGCAACCCTCGTGCCAGACCAGTCGCTCTCTATCGACCAAGGCGCCGTGGCACCTTGGAACAGCCTCATGTGGTCGCTCATGACCGATGTGTGCCGCGCCATGGGTGTCCGCACCGATGTCCCTTTCTGCGAACTTACTGACAAAGAGAAGGATATTGTCTATAACGGACCTGCTGAGAAAAAACATATTCTCTACAAGTCGAAGAATTCGAATGTTTCTGGGGAGATGGATTTCACGTACTATAATGCAGTATATACTGTGGAGAATGCATTGGCCAAGGTGAAAGATGAGAAAGGCATGAAGAGGGTTGAGAAGTTCCTCAGGGAGGATGTCTGCCCGGAATGCCACGGCACACGTCTCTCGGAAGCGGCTCGGGCACCACGTCTGCGCTGCATCGGTCTTGACGAGGCCTGTACCATGACTCTGTCGCAGCTCTCTGAATGGGTTGACGGTGTGCCGGCTTCGCTCCCTGAAGAGATGCGCCCGATGGCCGAGAGCATCTGCGAGTCGTTCCGCACTGCCGCCGCCCGCCTCATGGACCTCGGGCTCGGATACCTTACCCTCGACCGCGCCGCCTCGACTCTCTCAACGGGCGAACGGCAACGTATGCAATTGGCACGCGCAGTGCGCAACCGCACAACAGGAGTACTCTATGTCCTTGACGAACCGTCCATTGGACTGCATCCATCTAACATCGTGGGCCTCAATGGCGTGATGCACGACCTCGTGGCCGACGGCAATACGGTGCTCTTGGTTGACCACGACACACAGATACTTCAAGAAGCCGATTGGATGATTGAACTCGGACCGGAAGCCGGTGCCAACGGAGGAAGAGTGATTGCTGAAGGTACTGTTGATGACATTGTCGCTAATCCTGAATCCCAAATAGGACCTTTCCTCAATAAAAATCAAGTTCACGGATGGAATGAGTCTGATGCCGACAGTCTGTTTGAATTCGGAAAGATTCATCTTTCAACAAAAATGATACATACCGTAAAGCCTTTGGAGGTGGATATTCCCAAAGGAAAACTCACGGTTGTGACCGGCGTGTCGGGCTCCGGCAAGACCACAATGATATTGGAGAGCCTTGTGCCGGCATTAGAGGCGATGACAGCAAAGAAGCAGATGCCAGGACATGTAGCCGGAATATCAGCGGACGGCATTGAACATGTAAAACTCATCGATGCTTCGCCTATAGGCGTAAACGTGCGTTCCACGGTGGCTACATACGCAAACGTACATGACGAACTGCGCAAGATATATGCCCGTTCAGCAGAAGCCAAAAAGCGCGGCTATAATGCTGGCGATTTCTCCTACAATACCGGAATCCTGCGCTGCCCCGTCTGCGACGGGACAGGGTCGATAAGCCTTGATGTACAGTTTTTGCCGGATGTTGATATCCCTTGTCCTGATTGCAGGGGCTCGCGCTATTCGAAGGCGGCATATAGTGTGCACCACACGAACAAGTGCGATGAAACACGCTCGCTGCCCGAATTGATGGACATGGACGTGCGTTCTGCAATGGATTTCTGCAGGGATATGAAAAATGTTTACCCAAAACTTGAGGTCCTCAACAGTCTCGGGTTGGGCTATCTTACCCTCGGTGAAGAGACCCCAAGCCTGTCGGGCGGTGAAGCGCAACGCCTGAAGTTGGCCACTGAGATGGGCCGCCTCCAGCATGATTCGGTGTTTGTGTTCGACGAACCTACAATCGGACTCCACCCGTTGGATGTACGTACACTGTTGCAAGTGTTTGACACTCTGATAAAAAACGGTGCCACAGTGGTGGTTATTGAACACGACCTTGACGTTATCCGAGCCGCTGACTATATCATTGATATGGGGCCTGGCGGCGGCGACGACGGCGGAAGAATCGTTGCCACCGGCACACCCTTGCAAGTGGCTCATAACAAAAACAGCATAACAGGTTCTTTCCTGCTATGCTGAATTTGTGTCTGACTTCTGGTACAGAAAGTCTATTTCAACACGGCATTGAGCATCATCTCACCCAAGCCGATGTGGTAGCCTTCTGACACGAACAGTATGTTGCCGAGTTTGTCAACAACAAGACAAACAGGCCTTTCTCCCGTGGTGTGGCTCATGAATCCGTCGTGGACGGCATTGTTCAAAGCATCGGTAATGCATGAAGTGACATCTCCGGTGGCTTTGGTGATGACTTCCAAATTTGCCGGCTGATTTTTTTCCTTCTTCCAATTGTTGTTGGGCGACACGAAGAAAATCTTGCCTCCCCACGTCTCATAATCCTTCTGTTTGGCAGCCATCTCTTTCGCCAAATGGTTTGTCGGCTCCGATCCTGGCAGTACAAGGCAGAGGATCATCTTGTCTTTGCCCGATTCAGAAATCAGCTGCGCCAAACTCTTCCCGTTGATTTTAGCGGTTGTCAGGTTTATCCTGCCGAAGTTGTTGGTGCGAGGTGTCAACTCTGGTATGGTAACTGTCAGATCGTAGTGATCTTGGGCCTTGAGTGTGAAAAACTTAAGTTGAGATTGTACTTCGCCATCGCTGTAACGGTTGCCGGTTGACAAGCAGTAGTTGCCAGCTGGAAGGTTGAGCGTATAGTGACTTTTCTCCACCCTTGGGTCTCCCTCAAAATCGTATGAAACGTATTCACCGTTTTCGAAACGTTGGATAGTGTAGTGGATATAGTAGGTGTAGTTGTCAGGATTATGGATTGTGAGATTTGCAAGTTTGTCTTGCGGAACAACCTCTTTGTTTTCAAATGTGAACTCCTGCCAAGTGCTGTTTGTCCATACGTAGATGTTGTTGGAGGCGTTGTCGAGGTAGCATGGAATGTTGCAGCTGCGGCATGCCGCAACGAAGAAAATGTCACGGGAGTGAGCATCGGAACGTTTGGTCTTCAACACACCCATCGGGCTGATAGGACAATTGTAATAGTTGCATAGCGGGTCAACAGTGATGAATTTTTTTGTCCAGTTGAAGATAGACTGAGCGGTAGGTGCAGGATCGGGGAGTGCTTCAGAGAAAAACATGAAAAGGTCAGATCTCCAATCTCTGATCAGTTCGTTTGAGATACGGGCCGGCAAAATACCTTTTACAAATATGTCTTTTGGTAATTTGGTGTTTCTGTGGTACTTCAGCTGTTTTTCTAAAGTTTCTGCCTCGGTATCGCGCAAATCTTTGTCTGCCAAAGCGTTAACGAACTCTTTGAGATATAGTCCGTCCTCTTTTTTGCTGTGATTTTGGAGAAATTTTATGATTTCAGCATGATTGCCCTCGCTACGATGTATTATATCAAAGAACTCGTCATCGCTGAAATATTCGTTGTGATACTTGGCTGTCTGTTGTCTTGTGGGGAATGTGGCGCGATAGGCCTCTCTTTTTTTGTCTTCTTTGGCTAATCTTTTGTCGCAAGCTGCTTGAGCTGAGGTACTTACAAAAGAATTCAAGGGCTTTCCTGCTGGCGGGTTCATGTCTAAAAGTTTAGGAATAGAGATCTCGCTAGACAAGGTCGCTTCCTCAAAGTCTTTGAGAATCAAGACTAAATGGTTCTGTTTGCGCAGGTCAAGTTTCGACCAAGCGAAGTCGTTGCTCTGTTTGGCCCACACTAACAGGTCGCCGAGTCCGGTGTTCAGCTTGGCACGCCCGTCTTTGTCTGTTTTCACCTCGGCAAGCGTATAATATTCGGCGTAATTGTATAGTTTGAAGCATACAGATGCGTTTTTGGCCGGTCTGTGCAGTTTGTCGTAAACGGTGACGTATGCGGTGGTTGTGTCGGCGTAGTTTGAAAGGAGATTGATGCAGGAATAATAGGGGGTCTGTTTGTTCACTTCTTCAGATCCGTTGTATTTGCCGAAAACATTGGTGTGAACCATCATTGTTCGGGTGGATACGTTTGCGAACCAGCCCATGTTAAGAGCTGGTGCAGGTTCGCAGGCGCCGAGGAAGTACCATTTGCCGTCAACCCAAACTTCCACCCAGGCGTGGTTGTCGTCGCAGTGTGCCCAGCGCGGGGTATAGCACTGGCGTGCGGGAATTCCCACAGCGCGCAAGGCAGTCACAGTGAGAGTGCTCTCTTCGCCGCAACGCCCGTGCGATGTGCGCAACGTGGCCAAAGGCGCCGATGTGCGGGCATCGGCCGGCTGGTAGTCAACATATTCATGGCACCAGTGGTTCACCTCAAGTGCCGCATCATACATGCTCATGTCTTTGATGCGATTTTTCAGCTGGTGGAAGATGTATGAGCGCGCCGTGTCCAAATTCTCGTTGTTCACCCTGTAAACCAATACAAAATGACGGAATACATCCTCCGGAACTTTAGCACCCCATGAAAATGTCTTGCGTGCTTCGCATGCTATCGCCACTTGCTGCTCGAAAAACGACAAATCGTAGTCGGCAAGATCGCTTTGCGGCATGTATGCATACAAGAATTTCAGATAATTTGCAGTCTCTTTGTCGTATGAGTTGATTTTCGTGATTAAGGCTTCAGTGACACCGTCCCTGTTATTGAAATCCTGTTCAACTGTCTTCCAATAATCAGTTTGAGAAGTGGCGGTGAATATTGTTACAATAGTTACAAATGAGATGATGACTGTTTTTTTGAGCATGACAAATGGTTTTTAGTTGTTTTTTCCGGAATTCATTATCTTGATTCCCCTTACGGCCCAGCGTGTTCCGTCAGCCGAGCCGTTCTTCCTGTATCTCATGGCTATGCGGAAGTTGCTGTTGTTGACTTGGCTTAAAGCAAGAGCATTGCTGAGGGCGAATGCACTCGGGTAGTTGTTGATGTTCGGCGTGAAGGCATGCCAATCGCCCTCGTCGAATGTCCCGCCATTGTATGTGGTGGAATAGTAAACCTGGTAATATGTTGCAGGACTGCCGCCCACGTTGTTCTGATGGTCGAGATAAAGCACGGCATTGGCAAATTCATCAATGTGCAAAGCCGGTGAAATCAGCCAGTCGTCGCACTCGGAACTGCTGTTGTTGTGATAGATGAAGTCGTTGCCTCCAAAGGTCTGGAATTTCCAAGACTGGTTGTCAGGATATTGCGACCATCCACCGGTTGTGAGACTGTTGTTGTTGAAGGTGATGTCTTCAATGGTGGATTCTGGAACAACTGAACTCGGTTGTATGTCGTCCTTTGTACGGAGAGTGAGCTGATAATCGCTGTTGTAAACGCTCAGGATGCCATAGAGACAATACTCCTTTGAGGCGTCAATCACAGTGTTGCGGAAAAGTGCGTAGTTGCTGGTGCGCACCACCACCGTGGCTCCGTTGACAGTGATGTTGCGGTCTGTGGTGAAATCATTGTCTGCCAAGGGCTGGCCGTTGTCGGCTGCATCAAACTTGCATCCGTTGATCTTTACAAGGCAGTTGACGTTCTCTGCGGTCAGGTCGTTGGCACCCGTGATTTCTATCGGGTTGGCGATGAGAGGGTTCTTGAGATCTGGCAGACCATCCTTGCTGATGTATCTTGATATGAAATGCTGTTGTATCCTGCCTACTGAACCATCGTATTTCCATCCAATCTGATATTTGTTGTGATAATCGCCGACAATAAGTCCTGCACAATTAAGGTAAACAGTCTGGCCGACAGGATATTCGTTGAAAAGGCTTGTGCGGTCGAGGGCTATCTCGATGCCGCCGGTTTCATCTTGCACAGTGATATATTTGTAGCAGTTGCCTCCTTGGTCGGAGCTCACAACCACAGCCTTCACAACAAAGGTTTCATCATATCTGCAAATGGAATCCTGACTGCCGGTCCCTAACGAAGGGTGCATGGCTTTGATGTCTGCAATGGTTTTGTTGGCAGCCGGACCGTCATAAACGGGTATCTCCAATTCTGGGGCCTCCCAACGGTTACAACTGAACAACAAGGTTGCCAATGATATTATGAATAATGAAGATTTTTTCATAGGTGTTTGAATTTCAATTTGTTATGATGATTAATGATTATTTTGACAAGCCTTTGATTGCAATATTGGATATGTACCACGATGATTTGTCGCAGTCGTGGCGGAAGGCCATTCTGAACGTCGGTGAAGCGGCTTCGGCAGGAAGTGCCACAGAAACATCGCTCTGGGCCGTTGATCCGGAGTACTGAGACAGGTCAATCTGAGTCCATTGGGTTGTGGTGGGGTCGCCGGTGTAGTTGGTCGTGTAGTAGCAACGCATTTTTTCAGGGAAGAATGTTTTCGGGGCGCGGTGCGTGAAGTTGAGCGTGGGCTCTTGCACACCGCTCATGTTGATGGCCGGGGAAATGAGCCACTTGTCCTGAACCTCCGATGGATTGATGGAGAAGCCGCTGAAGCTGCTGTTGCTCAAAGTGTACCACTCATTGCCAGTTCCGCTCTGCGTCCAGCCGTTGTCGAAAGCTGTTGTGTAGTCGCTGACAGAATAGATGGTCTGCATCGTCTGTGGCACAGAGAAGTTCTCGAGGTCGTCAAGACTGCTGATGACAAGTTGGACTGTGCTGTTGTAGCGGGTGAGGATGCCGGTGATATTGCCGACTCCCACGGGCAGCGTAGTGCCTGCAAATTTCGCGTAGTTGCTGGTCCGCAGGGTGATGGTTGACCCGTCCGTCATCTTGATGTCATGGCTGGTGGCTGCATTCGGCTCGGAGAAGGTGGCGATGCCTCCCTCTACGAATGACGCTCCTTCCAATCGTACCAAACGGTTGTAATATTCGGTTGGAATGTCGTTGGCGCCAGGTATGCTCGTGAAGACTATGGTAGGGGAGACAGGCTGCGGGGTTCCGTCTATGAAGATGTACTTATAGGCCTTGTTGCTCGGTATGGCCTGCATAGAACCGTTAACCCACATGCCAAGCTGATGTAGCTTGCGGTAGTCGCCGATGTGCAGTCCGTCGCACTTCACATACACACGCTGTCCGACCTTGTACTTGTTGTATAGGGCGGTGCTGTTGATTTTGATCTGGATTCCGGCGGTGCCGTCCTCGATGTTGATGGATTTGTAGTTGTTGCCCCACTCGTCGGAGGTGGTTACAATTCCGGTGATGATTGTGCCCGCTGGAATGGTGTCGTAGGAATCCAAATCCCCGCACTCATGCAGCGACAGCAATTCGGCAATTGTCATGTTTGCTTCCCCGTCAAATGTAGGCACCGGGGCAATGTCAGGTTCCAGGTTGCAACCTTGTAGAAAAAGGCATCCTATTATAATAATCGATGCTAAATGTCTGAATTTCATATACTTAATTGTTTGTTTATTCTTTCTGTGAAACTTTTATTCTTTCTATGTAAAACAATAAACTGTTCAAAACAGTCCACTTTGTTTTAAACTGCAAAAATAATATTTTCCAGCTTCAATGATATATTATACCAAATAAAAAAATCTCATGAGGACGATATCTTCCATATTGTATTTCTGACTGTTTGTCTTCGGCATATTTCTGATAGAAACGTACGTTTTCCCAAAACAGTATTGGTGATGCTTGATGACAACCGCGGGACGCGTTTGCCTACATTTACATCGATTAAACTTTTTTTACAAAAAAATGTCAAAGCGTGTTGTATGAATAAAAAATGTATATTTGCAGGTTAACTAATATTTGTTAAAAGGCTACTAACTACAAGGATCTCAGAACTTAACGACGCTGACTTTACTGTATTTTCTTCCAAAATCGACACATTAACGTAACACAATAACAATTTTTATTAACAAAAACCAAAAAAGATGAAGAAAATTTTTACATTTTTCGTTGCGCTCGTAGCCTTCGCAGTAAGTGCTCGCGCTCAGGCAACCATCATCTTGGAAGCACACAATGTGTGGAATGATGGAACAGGTTACCAACTTCTCCTCGATGCAGACCATAGCACCTATGGTACTACAATCCCTGAAACAGGTCCGCTTACCACTTCAGGTGACGCTGATGCTTCAGTTTACGCTCAATTCGAATACAAGGTTCCGACAAACGCCGACGGTTCACTTACAACACAAAACATGGTCATGGACGGAACTGCAACAATCGAAATTCCGGCAGGTACCTACGACTATGTAGTGGTTAACCCGACTCCCGACGACAGAGTTTGGATTGCATCAGGCACAGAAAGCCGCGGTGACGACTACACATTCGAGAACGGTAAGATTTACCACTTCTCAGTTACTCTTAATGGAAACAACGACTTGGTGACACTCACTGTTACAACTATCCCCACAGAGCCCACAATCATCGCTTCACCTGAGGCTCTTGCTTTTGGCAACGTTATTTTAGGGAACAATGCAACACAGTCTATTTCAGTTTCATCCTACCAAATCACTTCAGGTATCACAGCTACAGTTGAGGCTCCTTTCAGCGTTTCTACAGATGGAACAACATTTGCCACAACAGCTACATTGTCTTCTGAAGGCGGCACACTCTACGTTCGCTACACTCCTGAAACAGTTGGCAGCGACAACGGTACTCTCACTCTCGCAGCCGGCGATGTTACTACTACTGTTGCCCT
Organism: uncultured Bacteroidales bacterium; assembly: GCA_934699095.1. Classification (GTDB taxonomy): domain Bacteria; phylum Bacteroidota; class Bacteroidia; order Bacteroidales; family WCHB1-69; genus F23-D06. The sequence goes on from CAKUVI010000006.1 coordinate 119,712, forward strand.
CACAGGTGCAGCACTTGACTGCGGTAACAACCCGATCCCTTACATCTTTAACTTCGACAACGATGCAATGGCATCATGCTGGGAGTCAATCGATGCTAACGGAGACGGTAAGCTCTTCCAAATCGTAACCGGTTCAGCTTATGCATATTACAATTACAGCTCAACAGAAGCTGCTAACGACTATCTCGTTTCTCCTGTTTTCGCACTCGACGGCAACCAACTTCTCTCTTTCGACTATCGCGCAGCAAGCACAAGCTATCCTGAAAGATTCGAAGTTCTCGCATGGGGTGCAGACACCATAGCACTCACTAGCCCTATCGATGTAACCACCTCCACTGCCACAACCCAGTACATCGACCTCTCAGAATTGAACGGAAACTACAAAATCGTTTTCCACTGCATCTCTGACGCAAACATGTACAATTTCTACATCTCAAACTTCAAGATTGACATCAACGGCACATCAATGACCGTAAATCCTGAAGCTATTGACTTCGCCATTGTTCCTATGAACACCACTTCTGATGCTCAGACTGTTGAAATGACATGCATCAACGTAACTGATCCTGTTACATTGACAACAACAGCTCCTTTCGAAGTATCATTGGACGGCGCTTCTTACGCTGCAACTGCAACTATCCCTGCAAGCACAGAATCTGTTGTTAACCATACAGTTTATGTAAGATTTGCTCCTACAGCTGTTGGCGATTTCTCAGAAAATCTCACAATCGCAGCCGGCGAAATCACAAATACTGTTGCTTTGACTGGTTCTTCAGTTGACTGCTCAGCAGGTATCGACGCTCTTCCATTCACAGAAGATTTCGACTCAGGCGTTGTTCCTCCTACATGCTGGACAGTAAATGACCCTGCAAGCTTCTTCTTCGCTCAAAGCCAGGACGGTTCACTCAAAGTTCTCGGTATGCAAGCTGCTGACGTTCTCATCACTCCTGAAATCAAAGTGAACTCAGCAATGACAATCAGCTTCGACTACCTCAACGACTTCGGCACAGCGGCTACAGCTCCTACCTATTTCCGTATCGGTTATTCCACAACAGACAACAATATTGAAAATTTCACATGGCAAGGCGAGCAACTCTGCTCAGTTGACGCATTCACTTCAATCACCTCAGTTCTCCCTGAAGGCACAAAGTACGCTGCTATCCAATTGACACAACTTGGTTCCGGTCTCTATTATGGAATTTTTGAGATGGCCGATGCAATGTATGTTGACAACTTCACATTGACAGGTCTTGAAGAACCCACAATGTTAGTTTCTGACGAAGCTGTTAACTTCGGCCAAATCGTGTTCGGCAACCCATCAGCTCCTAAGACAGTTTCTGTAACTGGTGCTTTGTTGACAGACGAAATCGCAGTTGCAGCTCCTGCTAACTTCGAAGTTTCTTCAAACGGTACTTCTTACGGATCAAGCCTCACACTTCCTGTAGAAGGTGGTACAATCTATGTTCGCTATAATCCTGCAGCTGTAGGTTCACACAACGGCAACATGACAATCACTTCTGGCACAACAACAAAGAATATCGCTTTGAATGGTTCTGCAATTGACTGCTCAGCTATTAATGAGCTTCCTTATGAAGAGAACTTTGAAGGCGGTTTCGGATGCTGGGCTGTTAACCAAGTTAACCCAACAGCTACATGGACAATTTCTGCTGGTGAAGACGGCAATTGGGCTTTCATAAATTATGATGTTGAAGATCAGAACGAAGACCTCATTTCACCTTCATTCAACTTCAAACAGGAATACCGCCACATCTATTTGAAATTCGATTTCAACACCAGCTACTACTATCTCCACGATGGTGATGGCACAGGTGAACAACACAACCTCCTCATTTACGTAAGCACAGACGGTGGCCAAACCTATTCAGCTACTCCTGTTTACAATATGAGAGAGAACGAACCTGAGTTCGCAAACTTCACAACCACAAACACAACTGTTGATCTCTCCGCTTTCAAGGGCAATTCAAATGTTAAGATCAAATTCAACTACTTTGCATCATACGGTGCTACTTTGGCTATCGACAACATCAATCTCAGCTACACAACTGGCATTGAAGAGAACGAGGCATCATCTCGCGTATATCCTAACCCAGCATCTTCAGTTGTAAATGTTGAAGCTACTTCTTCAATCGACCGCATCGAAATCTTCAATGTTAACGGTCAGAAGATCAACGACATCCAAGTTGGTGACAACAACACTACAATCAACACTGCAAACCTCTCAAATGGTCTTTACATGATGAAGATCTACACAGAGAACGGTGTTTCTAACCAGAAATTTACAGTTGTAAAATAATCTTTTACAGCTAAAATATCAAAGCGGTCGCCAAAAGCGGCCGCTTTTTTTATGAATTATAACTGATTAAAGTATTTTACAGAAAAAGTGTTATATCAGACGGCAAGAAACAAAGAAGAATTCGCATAAAAATAATATTGTATTTTTGCAATAAAAAAGTTAAGTCGTCAATTATGAGGATTATGAAAGAAAATTGGTGTGAACTATCTGTAATGGTCATATTTCTGTGTGTCGTCTTTATCTCAACACAAAATCTTGCGTATGCTCAAGCGTATGGTGATACTACTTTGGCTGACACAGTGATAAGGCGCACTGTTGTTTTCCGTCCAGGTGATTATAACTCAAGGAATTATCGCATACCGGCTGTTATCACAGCAAGCGATGGCACCATAGTGACGGCGACAGACAAGCGCAAATACAACGACAGGGATCTGCCTGAAGACATTGATATTCTGATTAAAAGGAGCTCGGATGGTGGTTGCACATGGAGCGAGCCGCAGACCATAGCCGAAGGGACTGGCATTGGGCGAGGTTTCGGTGATTGTGCCCTTGCACGAACCAACGATAATGGCGGTTTGATTGCAGTTTTTGTGGGCGGTGCTGGTTTTTGGCAGTCGCGCCCTGACAATCCGTTGCGTACATACCTCTGCACTAGCCCTGACAACGGGCGCACATGGAGTGCGCCGAGGGACATCACGCATTTTGTACTTGGCCGTGACTGTGTGGTTGCCGAGCATCGTGGGTGGTGGTCTTCGTTTTTCGCTTCCGGTTCAGGCTTGCTGACAAGGTCTGGACGTATCATGTTTGTGGCTGCCGTTCGCGAGGATTCGCTCTGGAAAGCCTGCAACTATGTGTTTTACTCAGACGACAACGGAGACACATGGCAGTGTTCAGGGAAAGCATCACCGAGAGGTGACGAGGCCAAGTTGGTGGAGCTCTCTGACGGGCGCATATTGATGAGCATCCGTTCTGATGGGCACCGGCTTTTCAACATCTCCGAAGATGGAGGATTGACATGGCGTGACAACACTTCCGTATGGCCGGAATTGGAGGCTCCGGCGTGCAACGGTGACATTATCCAGTGCATTGCCCCCGACGGACGCGAGATACTGCTGCATTCGCTTCCTTACGGCAAAGAACGCAAAAATGTGACTGTCTTCGCAAGTTTTGACGGAGGCAGGACATGGCCAGTGCACCGCACCATAGTCCCTTACTCATCAGCCTATTCGTCGCTGTGCCAGCTCCCTGACGGTTCCATCGGCCTTTATGTGGAAGAAGATGAAAATAACGGCGTTGATTACTCAATGGTGTTTTACAATTTCAGCATTGAATATCTGCTTGGAAATCACGAAAAATGAGAAAATCTCTACTTTTTAAGCATGAGGTGTCTCTAATGTGGCAAAAAGAGAAATTTAGTCTTAGAACGGTACACTTCCCCTGGCAGAAGCAGAGCATTCGATTCGGGCCAGTTTTGGTTAGGTGAGTCAGGGAACTTCTGAGTTTCGAGGCAGACGGCAGCGCGTTTGTTATAGATGGTTCCGTATTTGCCTGACACTGTGCCATCCAGGAAGTTTCCGGTGTACACCTGGATTCCGGGTTCGGTGGTGTAAACCTCCATGGCAATGCCTGTCACAGGGCTTTCCAAACGGGCGCACGGGTGTGAATCGTCGCCCTTAGAGTTCAGCACCCAGTTGTGGTCGTAGCCGCGGCCGATGTGCAGTTGTTTGAAATCGGCGGCAATGTCGCGGCCAATCGCCTTGGCCTGCCGGAAATCCATGGGGGTGTTTTCCACGGTTGCCAGCTCGCCTGTTGGGATAAAAGTATCCCCAATCGGGGTGTAATTGTCGGCGTCTATCGTCAGCAGATGGTTGAGGATGTCTGTGGAAGGGTCTCCATTCAGGTTGAAGTAGCTGTGGTTGGTCATGTTGATGACCGTTTGCTTGTCTGTTACCGCTTCGTACTCAATCTTTAGTGCATTGTTATCCGTCAAGGTATAGGTGACGCGGGCGAATACTTTGCCTGGAAATCCGCTGTCGCCGTCCTCGCTGACCAAGCTTAGCACGAGATGGTTGTCGCTCACCTCTTCGACGTCGAAGATGCGGTATTGCCAGCCGTCGGGACCGCCGTGAAGGCAGTTCTTGCCGTCGTTTTGCGGCAGGTGGTACGTTTTTCCGTTGATGGTTATTTGTCCGTTGTTCAGCCGGTTGGCATATCGGCCTATGACCGCTCCGAAATCGGAGAGGTGATTCTCTGGAAGATACTCTTCTGGCTGTCCGAATCCGAGCACTACATCGTGCAGTTGACCGTTTTTGTCAGGCACAAACAACGACATGACGCGACCGCCGAGGTTTGTGATGTCTGCTCGGAGGCCGTGAGAGTTTTTCAGGGTGAAGAAATGGATTATATGACTCATTATTGTGCGTTCCTGTTCTCAATTCTGAATTCGCCAATTAATTCAGACATGAGTTTGTATATGATCTTCAGTCTGTTATCATCAAGTGATTGCATTTGTGCTTCCATCACATTGTGGTCGCCGCGCACCGCCGGTCCGGTCTGCGCTTCAGCAGGAGACATTGTCTGCAGCTTGTTTACGGTGTTTTTCAGGAGCGGCAACAGGATGTCAAATTTCATGTTGTTTTCGGCAAGCAGTTTATGTGCCACAGAGAACATGGCGTTGGAGAAGTTGCAGGCGAACACAGCAGCCACGTGCAATATGGAGCGTTGCTCTTCCGACACTTCGTGGCAGTTACCAGACAGTGTTCGGGCAAGTTCCCACAGATCGTCTTTAACAGCAGTGGCGTATGCTGACTCAACGCACAGAGGCACTTCCCAGTCGGTCATGTCCTGCGATTTTGAGAATGTCTGCAGAGGGTATATCACTCCGTATTGTTCTGAGAAGGGTTTCAGGCGCTGACACGAGACGGTTCCTGACGTCAGGAAGGCGGCAGGAAGTTTGAAGGGCAGGGATGGCAGGAATTCATCGTATGCATTGTCGCTAAGGGCGAGTATGTACATGTCGGAATTCCGGTCAAGATCGGATAAGTTATCGATGGCTTCGGCTTGCGAATAGCGGGCCACGGTTCGGGCGTGGGCAATATTCCTGCTGAAAACCTGTGTTATCCTGTATTTTTCGGAGAACTGCAGGCGCTGAGCCATCCAAGTGGCCACATTTCCGGAGCCTATGAGCGTGACCATCAGTATGAGAATTTGCTTCCGCCTACAAACTCGCGGAGTATTGAATTGCCCGGGAGCGCGGACTCTGGAATCGTGTTGAAGAATGAGAGTAAAACCATCAGACGGATTGCGTATGCATACTCTTCAGCCGTCTGCGGCACTTCAAGAAGGATTTTCATCGCATAAGGTCTCAAGACTCCGATCTCGTATATCAGGGAGGTGTTGATCATGTAGTCGGCATTTTCCTGGAAGGGGAAGATGTTCTTTTCTTCTCCGCGTCTCACGCTACTCCAGCGGCGCAGAGTGTCGATAGCTGAATAACCACGGTAATTGTAGTCGCGTACCAATCGTCTGAGAAGTCTGTTGTCAGCCGTGGATACGGGATTTTCCCTGTCAATGGAGATTGACGTGAGTGCAGATACGAATATTTTGAATTTGATATTGTCGGCGATTTGTGCGGTGAGTTCGGGGTTAAGACAATGTATGCCCTCGATAACCAAAATCGAGTTTTCCCTCAACTTTAATTTTTTACCATTCCATATTTTGCTGCCTTTCGCGAAATCGAAAGTTGGAATTTCGACCTCTTCACCTTCAACGAGCTTGTTCAGGGTTCTGTTGAAGAGCGGCAGATCAATGGCATACAGTGATTCAAAGTCTTTCTCGCCATTCTCGTCAAGTGGTGTCTCGTCGCGTTCTACAAAGAAGTCGTCAACGGAGATCTGTACAGGATTGTAGCCCAAAACTGCAAGTTGGACGGAGAGGCGTCGGCATGTGGTTGTCTTTCCAGAGCTCGAAGGGCCGCTTATTAGCACCATCTTGATGTCAGGATTGCTGTGTATCATGTCGGCGGCAGCGGCTATACGCTTTTCCTGATAGGCCTCTGCGACCAGGATGCTTGACTGCAGCTCGCGCTTTGATGTCATCTGGTTGATGTTGTAAACGTATGGAACGCCCATGTTCTCCGCCCACTCTTTGTCATACTTGTAAACAGAGAATAATTTAGGCAGTGGACGGGTTTTAGGCATTGTTCGGATGTTCTTCTTGGACGGAAGCTTTAAGAGCATCCCAGTCTCGTATTTCTCCAATCCGAAGGTCTTCAGATAACCTGTTGAAGGAACTAAATAGCTGAAGTAGAAGTTGATGCTGTTGCCTAACTTGTGAATCGGCGAGAATATTCTGTTTGACGACTTGAAAAGCTCCATTTTGTCGGTGAGGTTATGTTCTTGGAATTCTTTCATGGCCTCTTCTGTGAGCATTTCAAGACGTTCTATCGGGAGGTTCTTCTCAACGGTGGAACGCATGTTCTTGAGCAATTTGTCGATCAGATCGTCGGTGATGGGCTTGTCGTAGTTCTCGAAAGTGCAGAAGCGGCCGCCTGACAGTGAATGCTTGATGCGCAGACTCACATTCGTGGTCATGACCTCGTCAACGGCATGTGACAGCAGGAAGAAGAGCGAACGCACGTACATGTCGCGCCCGTAGGTCGTGTAGTAGTCGAAGAACTCAACGATGGCGGGTTTGTGAACCCTGTATGACAGGTCGCGCACCTTGTTGTTTACCAAAGCCCCTAAGAAGGGCTCTTCAGAGTTGTTGATTTCCAACACTTCCTTGCATTTGGATAAAATTTCCTGAAGTGTTGTGCCGTATGGGATGTCTATCTTGTTGTTTGTGTTTTTACAATAGATGGTGATATTGTCGTTCATAAAATTCAGATTGTTTTTATCTAACAAGTGTAATTGTTCCGTTCCTTTCCATTATGGTGCCGTCAGGCATCTTGTATTCGAGATAGTAAACGTAAACGCCAACAGGGAGCAATTTGCCCTCCTTGTTGCGACCGTCCCATCCTTCCTGTGGGTTTGTGGTGACAAATATGAGTTCGCCAGTTCTGGTGAATATGGAAAGTCTGTAATTTTCGATGGAAACGAATGAGTTGACGGGGCGGAAGACGCTGTTGTTGGAACCTGATGGCCTGAATGCATTCGGGATGAACAGGGTCGGTGTCTGAACCAAAGTGAGTTGGTTGGAGACGCTATACTCCTGAAGGCCATAGTTGTTTGTGTTTTCAGAACCTTCAACGTAATAGACAAATTTTGACCCGGACTCGAAATCTTGAGACACATCGTCCTGATAGCTGTTCAAGGTGCCTGGCTGGACTATCGATATGGTGTTGAAGCCCTCTTCTGCTTCTGTTTTACGCATCACGTAATAGGATTTGACACCGCCGTCCCAGTTGTCATAGCCTTTCCATGAAAGTATGTTGCTCTGAGTGAGTGCCTCGCCGAGAAGGAGGATGTTGTGCGAAACATTCGATTGCGCCACCTTTGTGCCGCAGTTGTCAATCAGATAAGTCCTGTAATAGTACGTGTTACGGTCGAATTTGGCAGCGCTGTCATAGAAAAAGTACAAAGCCGTGCTGTTGCTGTATGGAAGTGTCTTGAAGTCTTCAAATGTGATGCCGTCCTCACTCTTTTGCAGTGTGATGCTGACAAATCCGAGTGTGTCGCCGCTGGTCAGAACCTTGATTTGCAGATAGCTGTTGTTGATGACAGACACTGTGCTGATATATGAAAAATCTGTCGAAGCGTTTGCCTCTATTACGAATGACACCCTGTTTGATTTTGCCGTGATGTTGCCAGCGGTGTTTTTGACCTGCACGTACACAAAATAGTTCTGGTTTAGTTCCAGATTGTCAATCATATAAGACAGATTGGAGGTTTCCCCCACGTATGTCCAACTCTGTGCCGGGTCTTGGCTGATATAGATTTCATAATGGTCAACTCCTCCACTGAGGTGCTCATAGGCGTTCCAGGAGACCACTGCGTTTTTGTTACATCCGTCCTTGTTGAGGACTTGCAACTTAACGTTGCACTGCTGTTCTGAGGTTGGTATCAGCGGGGAGCTGTTTTCGCATGAGTCCATGGCGGCGATGCGGTAGTATCTGGTGCCTTCGCTCGGGTCGAAATTAGGGTCAACCCAGAAAGTCTGGTTATATACTGTATCCAACGGCAGATAACCGTCTGGGGTTTCATAGTAGATGATGTACGCCATCATGTGGGCTTCGTTTTCGTGGAAACCGAGCATCACTTCGTTGGTCGGTGTCACGGTCACGCTGTCGAGTGTCGGTGGCTCAGGGGATGCTCCGTCGGTAAGGAAAGCCGACCCTATAGTTGTCATGAAAGGGCAGTGTTCGTTGGAGCCGTAGTAGTTGGTGATGCTGACCTGGTAGAAAAGCGTGTCGTTGCACACATCTGAAGTGTCGGTGTATTGCAGCTGCGTGTTGGGCACAGTAGCGAACGGCGAGGTAGGAAAGTCGGTGTCGAAGGCGCGTTTCTTGTATATGTTGAAGACATTGCCCCATCCCTGGTCCAGTACCTGTGTGGGCGACTCCCAGTTCAGCAGCGCCATCGTTGGTGCGTTTGTCAGCAGGTCGGCGATGGGCGTCACCGTCAGAGATATGGAGTGGATGGTGTCGGAGTTGAACCTGTTGCCGAACGAGTCAACGGCCACAATCCAACAGTTGTAGTGCTCTGCTGCCGGGATATTGTTGATTTCAACGGTCCCGTAGTCGCAAAAGGTGTATCCGGAAGTGCCCGATGATATCGTCAAGCTGTCGTAAAGCTGGTTGTTGATATAGAAGTAGTAGATTGCAAAATCGGCGCAATCCGGCGAGTTGCTCCAAGCGATTTTCATTCGTTGGTTGTTGTTCAATAACTTGAGACACTGCATTTTAGGTGGCTCCAAGGCAAATGTCTCGGCAACCAGTGCCACCGAAATGGCTATCAATGCGACTATATTCCGTAATATATTATAATTCTTTTTCACAATATTCTCCAACGATTATCCTGCTAAATTTATTGTAGTTGAAGTTTTTTTTTGCAAGAAGCTGCACGTCTTCCGGTGTAACTTCTTTTATTTCAGAGATGTAACGAGTCAGTTCGTGCTCGTCCAATCCGAAGTGGCAAAAATACGCAAATTTTTGCATAGAATTGACACTTGTGTCGATTGCTCTCAAATTCAGGCCGTACATGTAGTTTTTGACTGTCTCGAGCTCTTCTTCGCTGACGGGTTCTTCCTGTAATTTGCGCATCTCTTCGAAACAGGCGTCAATGGCCTTGTTGGTGTCCTTGGCGTTGACTTCGCTGCTGATGGCGAACACGGATTGGTCGGCAAAATAGGATGAAGAGGAGAATACCCCATAGGTCAAGCCTTGCCGTTCGCGCAGGTTCTGCATCAGGCGCGAACCGAAATAGCCGCCAGTTATGGTGTTGAGCACCGAGAAACGGGTCCTCTCAGGAGAATTGTAACTGTCGGAAAGCCTTGCAATGATGATTGACGACTGCATGGAATCTGGCATTTTCTGGAAGATGGGGTCAGGGCGGCCTTCATGAACAGCCTTAGGCAGGGTGGGGGAGGCTATGCCCGACGGAATCTCGGCAAACGCACTGGTGATTGTGCTCTCGGTTGCGGAATCTATGTCCCCTGTGTAGAATAATGTGGTGTTTTCAGCACAGAAACTCCTCTTGTGAAACTCGTCCAATTCGTCTAATCCGATAGAATTTATTAGATCTGGCGATGAAAATCGTCCTATCTCGCGAAAAGTGTTTCCCAAAATGTCCCTCCACATCAGCCGCCATGAACAGAAATCGTTTTTCTGCTCGTTGTAAGCGAGGTTCTTTATCTCCTTTTGCTTGAATAATGAGAGGCTCTTTTCGTTGTATTTGGGGTGGATTAGAAATTCGCTGATTATGGGAAGTATGTCACCGATGTTACGTTTTGGCACAGATATCAAAATCTGGACCTTGTCGAGACTGACTGTCGTGGTTATGTTTGAGCCGTAAAAGTCGAGTTTCTCGGCGATCTCCTCTGATGAAAATCGGGGAGAACTCTCGCGCAACAGCATATAGGCGTACTGGCACACGTGCTTTTTCGGTTGGTGCAAAGAACCTGTCCTGATCTGCAACATGATGTATATCAAGTCAAGGTTAGGATTTTCAAAACAGTATGTCTTTATTCCGTTTTTTAGTTTGTCTCTCTTTGGTGAAGGCAGCGAAAAATTGCCTATTTCATTTATTTTTGGTGAATTTGCTCTGTCTATTTGTGTCATTTTATGGTATCAGTAGTATTTGTCCTTGTTCTCTTTTCTCTTTTCCTTCAGAATTCTTGTATCTTATGATGTACATATAAACGCCCTGAGGCAGCACTTTGCCGTGGAACATTCCGTCCCAGCCGGTTTCAATGTTCCTCGAGCGGAAGAGCATGTCACCGTTGCGGCTATAGACGTTCATCTCAAAATCTCTCGGCTCAAAGTTGGCTTTTATGTAGAATATGTCGTTCAGACCATCGCCGTTCGGGGTGAAGGCTGATGGTATAAAGAACTTATTCTCAGATGTTTCCGGATCTTCTTCTGTGAATCTCGCATCAGACCTGAACTCATTGTCGGGTTGGATTTCAATTTTAGCGGGTTTCTCGGCTTGAACACTTTTTGCGGAAGGCAAAGTGGTGGCGGAGGCTGGGACGCTGTTTGAAGTCTTGGTCTTAGGGGCAGTTATAGAAGAGGTAGCGGCGTGATTATCGGTTTCAGGTGTGAGGGTCGTTGGTGATGATGGTTCTGTTGTGGTGTTCAGAACTGATAGTGGCTCGTCTTTGGTGAAGCGGTCGTCGAAGTATGAGTCTTTTGGAATGTCGGGTTTTTCTGTGGCATTATGTCCGTTCGGGATGCTTGTGGCAGTTGTTGTGGATGTTGCGGTGTGTTGTTCTGTGGTATTCTTGACAGAGGAGGAATCTGAGTGAACAGGTGCGGTCTCAGTGAGAGGTTGGTTGTCTTTCTGAGCGGATCTCATCACAATGAAGGGAATGGCGGTGATGACGCACAGGGCGGCGACGGCGGCGAGTATTTTGTGTGATGTTTTGAAGCGCGGCGCACCGCTGCCGAACTTGGCCTTCATTGTAGGGTCGTTCAGGATGGAGTTCCATTCGCTCTCACTCACCGGGATTTCCAGATTCTTCAGTTTCTTGTATATGTTATCGTCCATATTCTTTATTTATGAGATTGTCTTTTTTCAAGTATTCGTCTATTTTCACGCGCAGCATGGCTTTTGCGCGTGAAACCAGAGTCCTGACGTTTGTGCGGCTTTCGCCCATAAGCCTGCTTATCTCCTCTTGAGGAATGTCGTCTATCACGAACAGGTTGAAGGCGGTCCGGTATTTGTCGGGCAGCATTCTGACAAATCCGAGGATTTCGCTCATAGAGAGGCCATCGTAGTTTCGGCCTTGGGTGTCGGGGATGTCGATGTCGTATTTGCTCATCGGGTCAACCCCGTAAAGCCCCTTTTTCCTGACATAGTCTATGGCCTTGTTCACGGTGACGGTGTGCAGCCATCCTCCTAAAGAGTAAACCTTGTTGAAATCATCAAAGTTTGTCAGAATAAACACAAAAACGTCGTGGAAAAGATCTTCTGCCTCAGACGGGTCTGATGTGTAGCGTGTGCAGACACCTTTGATCATAGGACCGAAATTGAGATAGAGACGTTTTTGGCACTCGGTATCGCCGCGCCTACAACCTTCTATGATTTCTTTTTCATCTTCAGTCATAAAATCCTTTCTACTTTAGATAGACGAAATGTGTTGACAATTGTTGCAAAAAAAACGAAAGTGAAAAATCAGAGGTCGAGCGAAAGCTGGTTTTTAAGGTGGAAGCTTCTGCGGTGGTATTTTGTGAGTCCGTATTTGTTCAGGGCGGCGATGTGTTTTGGGGTGGGGTAGCCTTTGTTGTTTTTCCAGTCGTATTGCGGGAATTCGGTGTCGAGGTTGCGTAGGAGGGCGTCGCGGTGGGTTTTGGCGAGTATGGATGCGGCTGCGATGGACAGATATGTGGCATCGCCCTTGACTACGCACTTGAAGGGTATTTTGTGCACATCGAGGAACCTGTTCCCGTCGATCAGCAGAAATTGGGGGCGTTCCTTGAGTTGTGCTATCGCGTCATTCATGCATTTGATTGAGGCATTCAGTATGTTTATCTTGTCGATCTCGGATTCGGAAACCTCGGTCACGGCCCAGGCCACAGCGTCACGCATGATGATGTTGCGCAGTTCCTCTCGCTTTTTTTCGGAAAGCTGCTTGGAGTCGTTGATTTCATCATTGCAGTACCCGTAGGGGAAAATAACGGCCGCGGCGCAGACCGGTCCGGCAAGGCACCCGCGCCCCACCTCGTCGCATCCGCATTCCAATACGGCAGTATTCGAATAATTGGATTTTAAAGCCATAACAACACTAATAAAGCAACAATGATGATGTCATAAACGTATTTGTATCTTTTTTTGGCGATCGCAATTGACATGTATTCCGAAAGGATCGGAGCTATATAGCTCAGAACAATCATCAGACTGCCACTGCCGAGCGTCAAGAAGATGGCCATTGATATGAATTGGAGGTGTATGCTGTTGAATGCTTGTCGTAGTATGATGAGCTTGTTCTCGAAATAGTTGCGGCCGCGTATCCAGAAGATGATGATGGCCACGAACATATATGCTATGCAAATGTAGTCGATGACTCTGAGTCCGGTGATGGTCTTCAATGGCGTGAAAAACTGGAGCTGTCGCCAAGACTGCACAAAGACGGGCATGGAGTTGCAGAGGTATGCGATAGAGAAGGCGTAAATATATGGCAGCATCAGGCCTGCGAGCAGTATGACGGAGTCCTTCACGGGTGACACACTGTTGGTGCCGATGATGAACAACAGCAGCAACACAATGCCAAAAGCCGAGAAATCGATGAGCGTGGCGATTGCGATCAAGATGCCAAGGCTCAGTATCTTGCCTTTCATCTTCGCTGGCGGTGTGCCGGGCACAAAGACCATCATCACGATTGACAGGAAGAGGATTGAGATGAGCGCCGGCGTGAAAACGTCGATGAAATGCCCGCAGTTCATCACCAAAAGGAAGAAGATGCCCGGCATCAGGGTTGTGAATTCCTCGTAACGTTGCCTGTTGAAATGCCTGTTTATGCCAAAAGTGCTGAACATGACGATGAGGAATGCGAAAATCCTGACTATCATCGGATTGCCCTGCGCAAATGTTAACAGCTGTTGGAAAAGCAGCATCTTGCCTTCAGGCGTGTCGAAGGTCATCTGCGTGAAAACGGTGAAGCCCGACCAGATGGCCAGGAGGGTGAGCAGGATGATCTGGATTCTGATGTTTTTGTTTAGAATATGGAGCATAATTCGGGATTTTCGGGCAGTGTGGTTTTGAAGAAATCAGAGAATGAGAATCGCTTCATGGGCTTGAAGTCGCCGGCGTGGAGTTTGCGCAACCGAGGTTCATTGCCAATGGCCGTCTGTGTGATTACGCACAGCTCCCTGTCGTCTGGAATGTCGTAGAGGCCGTTGTCGATGCGGCAGAGAGCGTCCTCAAAGGTCATCCAGTAGTAGTAGTGCATTCGTTGAGCTGTGAGCACCTCAGTGATCTGAAGCGCCTTGCACAAGCCGTATCTCTGCTCTTGCGGCATGGCGTTGTCTATAGGATAGACAGCTATCCCGTTGAACATGGCGGCGATGATGGCTGCATATACGTTCATGTCGGGCTCGAGCAGAACCGCCACCCGCTGCACCGACATGGCGTCAAGCTCGTTCATGATGGGGGCCACATGCTGGGCTATCTGAGAATTCGTCACAATCTTCTGTCCGAGGCGAGCGGCTGTCTTGTCGGGATTGGCCGTCATCTCCGCTATGAAAGGTCTGATAATGTTGTCGTAAAACATAATTTCAAAATAAAGTGCAAAAATACACAATATAAAAAAAAGTTTTATCTTTGCGCTGTAAAAAATACTGCGAATAATTCAAATCAAATATTTATGAAAAAAATTTCCACAGTGGTACTTTTATTGGCATGTGTAGCTCTCACGACTTCCTGCAAAAACAAGAAAGTTGAAAGTCCTAATGAAGAGACTAAGAGCGAGATGCAGCAGAAAGTTGAAGAATATGCTTACTTCGACTTGACGGCGGATTTGTCGAAACTTAGTGAAAGCGAGAAACAACTTCTGCCCATCTTTTTCGAGATCGGCCAAATCATGGACGACCTTTTTTGGGAGCAGACATTCGGCGACAAGTCACTTCTTGACACAATTTCAGACCAATGGATGAAGGAATATGCCATGATCAACTATGGTCCTTGGGACCGTCTGGATGAGGAGAAGCCCTTCGTTCCAGGCTATGGCAAACGCCCTGTGATGGGGAATTACTATCCTCAGGACATCACCAAGGAGGAGTTCGACGCATACACCGACCCGTTGAAGTCTTCGCACTATACTGTCCTCAGGCGTGATGAGAAAGGCAACCTCGTGACCGTGGGCTATTATGAAGCTTACAAGGAGAAACTTGACCGTGTGTGCGAACTTCTTGACAAGGCTATCGGAATCACCGACAATCCGTCTATGAAGAAGTACCTCACCGAAAGAAAGAAATCGCTCATGACCAACGATTATTATCCGAGCGACATGGCGTGGATGGACCTCCGCGACTCAAATATCGATTTCGTTTTCGGTCCTATAGAGAACTATGACGACGGCTTGAATTCAGTGAAGACCTCATTTGAGGCTTTTGTGTTGGTGAAAGATGTTGATGCGAGCACCAAGCTTGCCAAATTCGTGAAGATGCTTCCGCAGCTCCAGCGCGAGCTGCCGTGCGAGGCCAAATACAAGAACTATGTACCCGGCACTTCCAGCGACATGAACCTCTATGATGTTGTCTTCTACGGCGGCGACTGCAACGCAGGCGGCAAAACCATCGCCATCAATCTTCCCAATGACGACAAGGTGCAGGCTGAAAAGGGATCACGCCGGTTCCAGCTCAGAAACGCCATGCAGGCCAAGTTCGACAAGATTATGAAACCAATCGGCGAAATCGTGATAGAGCCGTCAGAACAGAACAACATCAAATTCGACGCATTCTTCTGGAACGTTACTTTCCACGAAGTGGCTCACGGATTGGGCGTTAAGCAGACAATCAACGGAAAGGGTTCTGTTGACGAGGCGATGCAGACTGAGAACTCGAGCTGGGAGGAGGCTAAGGCCGACATCATCGGACTCAACCTCGTGTGCAGTCTCATCGACAAAGGTGAAATCACTGACATCACCGTTGAGGAAGCCATCACAACTTACATTGTCGGACTGCTGCGCTCAGTACGCTTCGGCGCTTCCGAGGCGCACGGCATAGCAAACATGATGTGCTACAACTATTTCTTCGAAAACGGCGCTTTCACCCGCAACGGGAACGGTACCTATCATATCAACTACGACAAAGCCCGCAAGGCTATGGAAGGCTGGATTGCCCTCATCCTCAAGACACAGGCCGAAGGCGACTTCCAATTTGCATCTCAGTATAGCAAAGACTATGGTACTATAACTCCAGCCCTCCAGAAAGACCTCGACAAAATCAACAAGTCGGGCATTCCAAGAGACATACGCTTTAATCAAGGCCTTGAGGTATTGGGTCTTAGATAGTTTTTTTTCATAACTTTGTGGTTTTGTGCCGGTGCGATCAAGCGAACCGGCACTTTTTTTCAATCAGAATCGAATGTATCTCAAGAACATAAAACTCAGCAACTTCAAAAGCTACCACGAGGCCGAGTTCTCATTCAACAATAATGTCAACGGTGTTGTGGGACCGAACGGCAGTGGAAAAACAAACCTTTTAGATGCGGTGCATTATTTGTCGTTTGGCAAGAGCTGCTTCTCGGCCAAGGATGTGACATCGGTCAGACTCACCACCGACTTTTTCTCCATACATGGTGATTTCGAGGATGAAGAGTCGGGAAATGTCACACATGTGAGTTGCAGCTACAAGAACGGGGCAAAATCCATGCGGGCAAACAAGAAGGAATATTCCCGTCTCAGCGACCATGTGGGGCTCTTTCCGGTGGTCATGGTCTCGCCCTACGACAGTGATATTATCAACGACGGCAACGAGGTCCGCCGCCGGTTTTTCGACAAGATAATATCACAGTTCGACAAGATTTATCTTCAGAATCTGATACATTACAAAAAACTCCTTCAGCAGCGCAACGCACTTCTGCGTCAGCAGATGGAGGAGGGCGGACTTGACCCTTCATTGCTTCAGGTTATTGATTATCAGCTTGTAGAAGACGGTAATCAACTCTATTTTAAGAGAAAGGCTTTCATTGAAGATATACTGCCTATGTTCGTTGAGCATTACCGTCAGCTTTCGCATGGTGTTGAGGAAGTGGCTGTCGATTATGAGTCTGGTTTACATGAGGTTTCATTTGAAGAAGGCCTTTCGAAAAGTTTTGCCGCTGATTCGAAATGCGGTTTCACCACTTTCGGCGTCCACAAAGACGACTATTTGTTCACTATTGACGGCAATCCTGCGAAGCAGTTCGGCTCTCAGGGCCAGCAGAAATCGTTTTCGTTGGCTCTTCGTCTTTCGCAATTCGACTATGCTTTCCGCCACAATCACAAAAAGCCCATCTTGCTTTTGGACGACATATTCGACAAACTTGACAGGACGAGGATATCTGCGCTTCTGAACATGGTTGGGCAGGATCATTTCGGACAGGTTATCATCTCTGACACTGATGAGACTCGAGTCAAGTCGATTCTTGACGAGCACGGCATCTCACATCAGATACACTCTATTGCGAGAAACATGTAGCATAACTTCAGATTTCTGCCAAAAAAGATTGGTGGATTCTGAGAATTCTATTATGGTAGCCTTGTAAGATGTTGATTATTTGATAAATAAAAAAATATCATTGAATGATTTTTGAATAAAAAAAAGTGTATCTTTGCAGTCAGAAAAAACGGGATATAGCGTAGTCCGGTTATCGCGCCTGCTTTGGGAGCAGGAGGTCGCAAGTTCGAATCTTGCTATCCCGACAAAGAACGTTGCGGTTCCGTAGCTCAACTGGATAGAGCAGCTGCCTTCTAAGCAGCAGGTTTTGCGTTCGAGTCGCAACGGAATCACACTGAATAACAAGCACTTGCAATAATTATTGTGAGTGCTTGTTTTTATGGTGAACTAATAGTGTAAATAACCATCCAAAAGCATACCGTCATTGCCACTGAAAAGTGTAGGATTAAATTAATCCAAATTTTCTCCTTTACTTTCTTTGATAACCCCAAAGAAAATTGCGATTAAGCAAAAAGTAACATATAAACTGCTTTATAAAAACGTAGGTTTAATTGCAGCCAATATTTGTTGAGGCAACTGCGGGACGCGGTTGCGACATGCGTGTTTTTTTAAGCATTATTTGGTGGGACCTCTAATTATTTCTTTCTGACTAATAGCTTCTTACAAGCAAAAATCCATATATAATGGTATCTAAGATTCCCGTTTTAGCCAAGTGGCCGTCTTTAAATTTCGACGACGAAAATTCCGAACAACTCATTGTCGTTCAAAGAATTATTTGCAGCAGATTAGAATGGACTGTGAAACAGACCAAACCGACATACAAGAAGCAGGGCAACATCACCCTTTTTGACAACGACGAGACAATTGGTGAAGCCCAATTCGATGGGCAACCCTTTGGCCTGGCTCTCGTTCCGCGATTTCCTCGGACTGGCCAGTGGCGACAAGGTGCCCGACGAGAAAACGATATGGGCATTCAAGGAGAACAAGCTAATCAAGGAAGACAGGGGCGGCGAGAAGCGTTTCGGCTACAAAAACCACGCAAAAGTGGACAAGGGAAGCAAGTTCATCAAGAAAAGTGTTAAGAGGGTGATGCGGAGGTTGGGGATGAAGGACAGGGTGATCAAGCGGAACACCAGAGGCAAGAAAATCAGCAAATGGCAGGAGACCATCAACAGGAAGAACTCGAAGCTGCGCGTGAGGGTGGAACATGTGTTCGGGTTCATGGAAGAGAGCCTTCACGGAATGTCCAGCCGAGTGGTCGGCTTTGCGCGGAACGCGGCCTACAACACCCTGACAAACCTGGTTTACAACCTGTGCCGTTACGAGCAAGTACTACGTCTTTGGATGAATTAACCAATTAAAAATCAAATAGTTGAACAAATATAAACAAAAATATATTAACAAACTGTAAGCTTTTGGAAGTTTTCCATCTTATGTATAGAAATATGTTTTAATTTTGCAGCGTTGTTCGCTTATATTGATGTTTAACGGACTTCGCACCAAGGTCGGCGGCAACGCGAAGAAGTAAAAAATAGAATTCCCCTAATGACAAATCCCAAAGAAATACACTTTGTCCCGTTTCTGTCCCGATTCTAAAACCAAAAATCAGCAACCTACTTGCGTAAATTGCTGATTCTGATTGAGTTTCGGTCTTTTGCGGAGAGAGCGAGATTCGAACTCGCGGTTATATCGCCCCCTCCATATTGTCAAGATTATTTTTGCAAATATCTGAATGTTAATTATTTACAATTTTATCTTTTAGTCAAATTTGCATTGCTTTGTCTCATTTCTGTCTCAGTACAAAGCAATAAAAATAACTGATTTTCAATCAGTTATCAGCATATTGATTTCGACGTTTTTACCGTGGTAAGAACGGCGTTTTTTATAATCTTTCAAAGAGCGTAATTTTTTTTTCGTTGAATGCGGTTGTATTTGAAAAATAACTATCTTGCACCCAGCAAGTTACAACAAAAAAATGCTGCAAAATTTGCTGCATTTTTTTGCTACAAATTTTGCTGCAAAAATACATAGTTTTTTGGAATTAACATTTTAAATTCCAGCCTTATGGTAAAAAAAAATTACGTGCTCACAGAGCAGGCACTAAAGGTGCTAAAAAGACCTGATGTAAAACCGATGCTTATGGTATTTTTTAGAGTAAGAGATGCCAGAACCATTGATTCGTACATTGCAAACAACGTTCCGTATGGTCCGTTGATGAACATTCATGTCAAGGAACTGTTACAGTTTCTTGTACCCGATTTGCCCGAAAAGTCAATCTACCGCAGACTGACACCGGAAGAAGAGGACGCACTAAACAGGACAATGCCGGAATACAAGCAAAGAAAACGCCAAAATGAACAAGATGGAGAAAACCATTAAGAAGGTGATGAACCACCTGCTATTACTGTCCAGCTACCTTGTCATCCTCAAGGTTCTCGGATGGCTGACAAAAGGATGGCTGTTCGCACTCGCCCCGCTGCTGGTAGTGGCGGCGGCGAGGCTTGCGGCCTTCACCGTATTACTCACACAATATATTATAGAGAAGCATGGGAGCAAGAAAAGCAATCAGTAAGGAGCTGCGGCGGTTCCTGCCGCACGGCTACGGGCGGGTGCTGGCCGACGAGTTCGGCTGCAGCGTCAGCAAGGTCTATCACGTGGTGACGGGTCAGCTGACAGACTACCGCATCCTGGAAGCCCTGCTCGACATCATAGAGAGGAACGCCGCCCTCGAAAGACGACTTGAACGGCGCACCAAAACCACCAAAACCAAGGAGCAATGATAAAGATATACAAGGACTGGAACTTCCCCGACACGCAGTATGTCCGGGAAGCGACCGAGAAGAGACAGATAGTGCTGCACCACACTGTCTCCGGCGACAGCGTGAACGGCGACATGTCGTGGTGGCTGCACACCACGGAGCGGGTGGCCACCGCCTACGTCATCAGCCGCGAGGGGCATCTGCACCGATGCTTCGATGACAAGTACTGGGCGTACCACCTCGGCCTCACCACCCACCACTTCGCCAAGTTCGGCCTCAACTACCGCAAACTCGACCCCCACGCCATCGGCATTGAGCTGGACAGCTGGGGCGCGTTGGTACAGCACACAGACGGGAAGTTCTACCCCGTCACAAGAAAGGACGGCAAGGTTGTCCCCAACCTCAAGTGCAAGGCCGTGCCGAACATATACGAGTACTGCTCCAACCAAAAGTACCGCGGCTTCCAGTACTACGAGCGGTACACCACGGCGCAGCTGGAAACCCTCAAGGATCTGCTCCGACACCTTATGGACACTCACCACATATCCCCCAACTACAAGAGCGACATCTGGAACGTCACCGCCCGCGCCCTCATTGGCGGCGAAGGCATCTTCGCCCACGCCTCCTTCAGGCAGGACAAGAGCGACGTCCACCCGCAGGTGGAGCTTGACAACATGCTCAAAGCCCTATAGCTATGAAAGTTGACTGGAAGTGGTTCGCCATCGTGATGATGGCCGTTGTCATCGTCGCCCTGCTCCAGCGCGGCTGCAGGGGGCGCAGTGAGACCGTGCGTGTCACGACCGTCACGCGGACGGACACACTGCACGTCACGGACACGGTCTTCTTCCCCGCGCCGTACTTGGTGACGTACCCCGTCACCATGCCCGCCGACATAGACACGGCGGCGGTTATCCGCGACTACTACTCCAGGAAGAGCTACACCATCCCCTATGCGGACACCGCCGTGAAAGCCGTGACGGACATCATCGTCACGGGCAACGCCGTGGAGCGCGTCACGCTGGACTGGGAGCTGCTGAACAAGACCACCGTGACCACAAGGACGGTGCGCACGGAGCCGAAACTGGCCGTCACCCTCGGCGGCGGGCTGACGTTCAGCATCCCCGACCGCAAGCCAGGCTTTGAGCTTGTCTTGGGCGTGAACATCCGGCGCAACCAAGTGTATGCCGGCTACGACTTCGTGAACATGACCCCGCGAATCGGCTGGCAGTACCAGATATTCAGAAACTGACCAAAAACCACAATATGCGATATGATTCCGAAAGACAAAATCGATGACGTGCTGTTCGCCGCCGACCTGAAGAAAGTGGCGGAGGATTGCGGCCTCAAACTGCGGCGTGCCGGAGCGGTGCTCTATAAGGCGTGCTGCCCGTTTCATAACGAAACGGACGGCAGCTTCTTCGTGAACACCAACACCAACCGCTGGACATGCTACGGCTGCGACCGCAGCGGCAACGCCATAGACCTCGTCATGGAGAAAAAGGGGCTGTCTTTCCCGGATGCGGTGAAGCTGCTGGCAGCGGAACACGGCATCACCATTGAGGAGCGCCAGCCCACAAAAGAAGAGGAAGAGCGGGAACGGGAACGGAGCGGCCAACTCATCATCCACGAGGAGGCTGCACACTTCTACCAGCGGCGACTCAAAGAGAACCTCACAGCATTGGAATACGCAAGAAGCCGCTTCGATGACAAGACCATTGAGATTTTCCGCCTTGGCTATGCCCCACGAGAGCCAAGCGAACTCTACAGCCACCTGCGGCAGAAAGGCTTCTCTATTGAGGCTCTTGAAAAATGTAACCTCTTCAGAGAGCGCAAAGGCTTCATCCACGACTTCTACCGAGACAGGCTGATGTTCCCCATCATCAACGCCAGGGGGGAGGTCGTCGCCTTCTCCGGCCGTGCGCTGCACCCGTCCGAAAACAACCCCAAATATCTCAACAACTCCGAGAGTGTGACCTATACGAAAGGCTCCGTCCTTTTCGGGATGAACTTCGCTTTCCGCCACATCCGCAGTGCGGACATGTCGGTGCTGGTGGAGGGCAACGCGGACGTGGTGAAGATGCACCAGCTGGGCGTGTGCAACGTTGTCGCCACCTGCGGCACATCGCTGACGGACGAGCAGATCCGACAGCTTGGCAAAGCCTCCAAGAACATCACCCTCATGCTGGACGGGGACGAGCCCGGACAAAAGGCCACGGACAAGAACGGAAGACGCCTTGTGGAATCCGGCCTCTACGTCTATGTGCTGACCATCCCCAAGGCGGAAGACGGCAGCAAGCAGGACCCCGACAGCTTCTTCACCTCCAAGGAGCATTTCGAGGAGTTCAAGGCTGAACACTCCAAAATGTTCCTCGTGGCGCTGGCCGAGTCAAAAAAGGAGGCCTGCGTAAACGACCCCATGACAAGGGCGAGGACGGTCAAGGACATCGCCAGGCTGTTCGCCGACCGCGACCCTGCGGAACGCGGCGAGCTGGCCAACCTGCTTGCACAGACAATCCCCGGCAAGACGTTGTGGAAGGACACCATCAAGCAGATAGACGACGAGAAGCGCAGGAAGGCGAAACTCGACAAGGACAATGCGAGGATGTCTCTCAAGGGAAAGACCCAAGAGCAAGAGGAACTGATACGGAAGTACGGGTTCTACATAGAGAACAACTGCTACTGGTTCTACTCCCTCAAGGGCGACAGCTTCTTCAAGGGGTCGAACTTCACCATGGAACCACTCTTCCACATCGTCAGCACTATCAACGCCAAACGGCTCTACCGCCTCAAAAACGTGTACGGCAAAAGCGAGGTGCTGGAGTTCAGCCAGAAAGACCTCATATCGATCGCCGCGTTCCGGCTGCGGTGCGAGTCGCTGGGCAACTTTTTATTTGAAGGCGGCGACCACGGCCTCAACAAGATAAAGGCCTATCTCTACGACAACACGAAGACCTGCCGCGAGGTCACACAGCTGGGTTGGCAGAAGCAGGGCTTCTTCGCCTGGTCGAACGGCATCACTGTTGACGGCGAGTTCCGCCCGCTCGGCGAGCTGGGCGTGGTGGAACACGAGGGGCAGCACTACTACATTCCTGCCCTCTCCTCGTTCTACAAGGAGGAGGACACACTGTTCCAGTTCGAGCGGAAGTTCGTCCACAGGGCGGGCGACATCAGCCTCTTCGATTTCACCGACAAGATGCTGAAAGTCTATGGAGACAACGCCATAGCCGGAATAGGTTTCTACTTCGCCACGCTGTTCCGGGACATCATCATCGCGCAGCACCGTTTCTTCCCCATATTGAACATCTTCGGCCCGAAAGGCACGGGCAAGAGCGAGATGGCCGTCACGCTGCTGAAGCTGTTCGGCGACCTGCCCGTGGGCATCAACATGACCAACAGCACCGTGCCCGCGATGGCCGACCATGTGGCGCATACACGAAACACGCTGTGCCATATCGACGAGTACAAGAACTCCCTTGACTACGAGAAGATAGAGTTCCTCAAGGGGCTGTGGGACGGCGTGGGCAGAAGCCGCATGAACATGGAGAAGGACAGGAAGAAGGAGATGACCTCCGTGGACGCGGGCATCATGCTCACCGGGCAGGAGATGACCACCGCCGACAACGCTCTCTTCTCCCGCGTGCTCTTCCTCTCCGTGTCCAAGAAGGAGTTCTCGGAAAGCGAGCGTCTGCGCTTCGAGGATCTGAAACGCATAGAGAAGCAGGGCTTGACCCACATAACAAACCACCTGCTGAAGCTGCGCAGGAGATTCCTTGAAGATTATACAACGAGCTTCAACGAGGCCATATCGGACGTGCGCCCGCATATCAGCGCACAGGTGGAGGACAGAATCCTCAAGAACTGGAGCGTGGTGCTCGCCGCCCTGCGGATAGTGACCCGCGAGGAGGAACTCCCTTTCTCATACGAGAAAGCGGTAAGGACATTTGCGGAGATGATAAAGCGGCAGAACGGCGACGTGGTGGCGGGCAACGAGGTGAGCGACTTCTGGAACGTCTATCAGGAACTCTTCAGCAGCGGTGTCATAGAGAAGGACTTTGACTTCCAAATCAAGACGGTGGAGGACTTGAAGACCAACACGCAGACGGTCAGCGGCTGCGTCAAGGTTCTGTTCATGAACCCCAACAGGATTTTCGGCCTCTACGCGCAGCAGAAGCGCAACGCCAACGAGAAACGGCTTCCCAAGGACTCGCTCAAATACTACCTCAAGAACTCGCCGGAGTATCTCGGCCAGCAGCAGAAGCGCTTCCGCCGCAACATGAAGAACCTGCAGGAGCGCGATTCGGTGAAGTACTTCCCCGGAGACGGCACGGAAGCACTGGAATACGAGCGGCCATACGCATGGTGCTTCAACTACGACATGCTCGCCGACGCCAACGAGCTGAACCTTGAGACCGACTACATGTGGCAGCCCAAGGGCGAGGTGAAGCCCCTCGCCCCGGAGCACCAAAACGGGATGGAGGAGCCCGAAAAGGGCAAACCTCCCGAACCGGAGGATAGCGTGGGAACGCTATTTCCTTATTAGCCAGCAGTTTGGGAATCCGCGGAAACCCGAACCGCCTATTTTTTTGAAATATGAGTTCAACAGGGTAAGTCCATATTTTTTAACAAGAAATACAAGACAAACAAGACAAAGCTGAAAATCAATGAGTTATGAACGGAAAAGTACAAGACACCTGCAAGACAGACGTAAGACGGAACAAGACAAAACGGCAGGGCGAAAATCCTGCGAGTACAACAAGACAGAAAAAGCGGTTTTGTCTTATATGTTATGTTTTTATAAGACAACAAGTTAAGTATAAAAACGGCTTTGTCTTGTACGGCAGAGCGGAAAATGTGAAACATCGGCGTAAATTTTAAAAAATATGAGCAAGAGAAAGAGCGAAACCGATACAGTGACGATCCGGGTACACCCCGCCGTGCGGCGGTGGATGGAGAACACATTCCCGAAAGCGGGCGGCGCATACGACTTGCGCGGCCACTTCCTCCACGACTTCCTGCGGGCTGGGCTGACCAAAGAACCGCAGGGCAGACGTGAGCCGTCACCGCTTCCCGAAGTGAAGGTGTCCGTCAGCCGCAGGGACGGGCAGCGGCTGGGGACGGAACTGCCCGCCGCGTTCCAGGAGGACTTCTCGCGGCTGGCCTACAGGTACATCCGGCAGACGGCCTGCCTGATGGTGCTGTTCGCCCACACGGCGGCAAAAGTGCCCCGCGACACAGCCATCAAAGAGTACCTGCTTGACAACCTCTATGAGGACGAGGAACTGAACTACGCCGCCCTGCGCAAGTACTACCAGCGCAACTGGATGGAGACGGAGCGTATGGTCAAGACCGAATGCGGCACGTTCACGGGAGGGTTGCAGCCTGTACACAGCATAAATAAGTTTGTCAAAAATGTCCCTTTTTACAAGTAACAAGAGAAAACTATGGAAAATCTGATGAAAAACGGCTCCTGCCACGTCATGGCGGGCAACAAGCGGCTGCTCATTGCAGACATAAACGAGGTGCAACGCATTGAACTGACGGACTTTGCGACCAAAACCGTGACCATGAAGACGGGATGCGGTTTCGCGGAGATTTCCGCGAAATCCATCCAAGTGGAAGTCACGGAGGACGGCGGGGCGTACTCCCACGGCATCACCTGCCGCCTCACCGGAACAAAACGCAAATACGACCGCCTCCTTGCGGACATGGCCAAAGGGGGCTGGATAGCGAAAATCGTGGACAACACGGACACGGTGTGGCTGTCGGGAAGCCTTGAAGAACCGCTGCACCTCTCCTTCCGCCACCTCGGGGCGGCGGAGGCCTCCGGCGAACACCTCTACGAGGTGACTCTGCAGCGCGACATGACCGAGCCGCTCTGCGCCACCTCCCTATAATATAATATTGTGTC
Organism: uncultured Bacteroidales bacterium; assembly: GCA_934699095.1. GTDB lineage: Bacteria > Bacteroidota > Bacteroidia > Bacteroidales > WCHB1-69 > F23-D06. The sequence goes on from CAKUVI010000006.1 coordinate 145,508, forward strand.
CACAGGGAATCGGACACGCGGGGTTATCTTTGCCGAAAAACAGCAGAGATGAGAAGACAACCCGCCATCAGATTCCTCAACGAGAACAGCGAAGAGGCCGTGATCGAGATCTACGGCCAAATCGGCTATGAGGGATGGGACAGAGAAGACGACGAGAACACCGCCCGGCTGATGAGCGGGGAGCTTGACCGCATAAAAGCCCTCAACGCGAAACGCATCACCGTCAAGATAAACTCCCTCGGCGGTGACGTGAACCACGCGCTGGCCATCCACGACCTGCTGGCGGAGCACCCCGCACTCGTGACCACCCAGATCAACGGCCTGTGCGCCTCCGCCGCCACCATAGTGGCGATGGCGGGAAAGGAGCGCAGGATGAGCAAGAACGCACTATTCCTCATACACCAGTGCTCCGCCTACGTAGGCCGTGCCAACCAGGAGCAGCTCGCCCAGGAGCTTGAGACGCATAAGACCGTCAACGGGCGGATGCTCGACATCTACATCGCCGCCTGCAACGGCAAGGAGGCGGAAATCTCCGAACTTCTGAAAGCCAACAACGGACTTGGCAAGTGGCTGACCGCAACCGAAGCCAAGGACTTCGGCTTCGTCACCGACATCTACAACGAGAGCCGGAAGACGGCCTGCTTCACGCAGTCCGCCTTTTCGGACAACGGGCTTCCGGCACTGCCCGAAGCCTACGCCGACATGGTGGCGGCTGAAGACACCCGCTCCCCGTGGCAGTCTCTCGTTGACCTGCTCACCAAGCACTTCTCCGGCAACGACAATCCCCAAAACCAAACCCTTACAGATATGAAGAAACTCTTCCCGCTGCTGGCGGTCGCCCTCGCACTGCAGGACACCGCCGCATACGACCCTGAAAAAGGGGCGAGCCTCACCGACACGCAGCTCAAGGCCATAGAAGGCAAGCTCACCGAACTCGACACCCTCCTCAAAGAACGGGAGACGCTGGTCAAGGAGAAGCAAGCCCTTGTGGACGAGAAAGCGACTCTCACCGCACAGCTGGCCACTCTCACCGCAGACCGCGACCGCCTCAAAGGCATCGTGGACGCAGTGCCCGCGGAGACCCCCGCCGTTTCGGGCGGCGATCCGCAGGAGGCACCCAAGGACAACATGCAGGCCTATGTGAACGGCTCTTCGCTCTACCAGGCCATCAAACGCGAAATCTAACCTACCAAAAACGACCACAATGCCAGAAGTAATCGAAACCAAAATCAACGTTGACCTCATACTTGAGGAGTATGGCCGCTTCTACGAGAACTCGGGGCAGGGGATGGACAGACTCAGAAGAGCCCTGACCGTTCCCGCCACGACCCTTGAGAAGTACGCCACGAGAATCAACACCAAGGACGACATCTACAAGATGGCCACGGACGAATGGGAGGACGTGCTCCAGCCGTTCCGCATCCAGTTCGAGCCGAAAGCGGGTGTCAAGTTCATCCCCAACGCCATCGTCCTCAACCACATCAAGGTGGACGCGCAGTTCTCGCCGATGGGAGTGTACCACTCCTGGATGGCCTTCCTCGCCGGAGGGCAGAACAAGATCGAGGACTGGCCTATCACCCGCTACTTCGTGGAAGTCTATCTGAAGAAGAAGATTGACAACAACCGCGAACTTAAAGCCGTCTATAAGGGCGTGCGCGACGACAACGGCACGACCCCCGAAAGCTGCATGGACGGCATCAAACGCAAACTCATAGAGGGCGCGAACAACGCCGACAACCCCATCAACGTCATCCACGGCGTTGACCCGTTCACCGAGGAGAACATCTTCGACGAGATAGAGGCCTACGACCGCAAGATTGACGAGCTATATGACGGCGAGAACATCATCCACTTCGTAGCCCCCAAGTGGGTGCGCGCGATGAAGACCGCCAAACGCGCAGCCGGCTACTACTTCATCAACTCCCCCGACCAGATCAACGCCGACATTGACTTCACCAAGCACGTTGTCTGCGGCGTTCCTTCCATGAAAGGCACGGACGACATCTTCTCCACCATGAAGGAGAACCTGCTTTGGCTGGTCAACCGCAACAAGTTCGACTTCGACATCCAAAAGGAGAACCGCATGATCAAGGTTCTCGCCGACTGGATGGAGGGTGTCGGCTTCGGCTGCAACGCCATGGTATGGACTTCCGCCCGCACTGTCGGACAGGAGGCCTCGCGCTGCTCCTGCGGACCGAACGGCGAGGTGGAGACCATCACCGATGAAATCCAGCTCATCATCAGCGCCATCGACCAGGGCGCGAAAGTGGTCAAGGAGGGCAACAAGTACCGCATCACGTGGCAGACCGACACTCCCGAACTGGCCATCAACATCCACACCCTTGACAACGCGGAGGCAACCACGGACTCCCTCTCCATGCACGCGCTCATCTTCGGTGATGACGTGCCGCTGCTTTCGGAGGGCGAGGTCGGCTTCTACATTGCCGAGGACGCTTCCCAGCTCATCCCCGTCCATGGCCGCCATCTCGGTTTCGCGGAGAACCGCGAACACGACAGCGACCCCGCGCACGAAGCCTTCTTCGTTCCGGGAACGCTGGACGGCAACAGAATGGATGCCGTTATGGAGACTAACATGCCCTCCGAAACCGAAGTCTTCTACCGCGCCGCCGTCCACTACAAAGGGGCGGAGTACCTCGGCGACATCATGCGCTTCACCACGCCGTACAACGAAAACCCGCCGGAGTACATTGGCAACGACGACGATGACAACGGCAACGATGACGACAACAACGGCCAAGACTGAACCCTTTGGTAATAAATTTTTTCATACGCTGACGGGAGGGGTGCGGCTTCCTTACCAACGCACATTTTTAACGAACACCAAAAACCAAGAGCCATGCCCGAAGAAGTAATATGCGCACTCGAACTCGAAGACCTTAACAAAGGCGCGAACTGCGGCAACAACATGTCCGGCGTGAAGAACGTCTATATCTCCCTCAAGGACAATGTGGCGCAGTTCCCCAAGCTGCCGACCAACCGAACCTCCTACGAGGACTTCGCCGTCCTGGAGGGGAACATCGTGATGGTCAATGGCCAGCGCTTCTACCACATCTACTGCTCCCGCGACATGGGAGAGCTGAAATACACCACCCAAGGCACCTTCGGCGGCAAGTCCATGAAGGCCAACCTTGAGATCTACCATCCCGGCTTCAAGCCAAAACTGCTCGGCTTCATCGCCTCCGTGATGAACTCCGAGGCCATCATCCTCGCCCGCCTCAACAACGGCGACATCCACATGCTCGGCGATGAAGACCGCGGCGCGGAAATCGGCGACAACGTGGAGGCCAGCTCCGGCAAGGCCGTCACCGACAACAACGGCGCGACCATCTCCTTTGTCTATGACACACCCACCGCACAGGTCTATACGGGTGAGATGGACTCCCTCATCGGACAGTCCACCAACCTCGATGACGAGCAGGTGACCCCATAACCCAAAATCGCATTTTCGGTTGTTTGATCAGTTTTTGAAAGCCGTTGCAGTTTGTGACGGCTTTTTTTGTAAAAAGACTTGACGAATCCGATTTTTTTTTATTTTTGCACTAAAGATTTATAGGGTATTATGGTTAATGCTAATGAAACAATATTTCACACACAACGTATTAATGATAGGAAATACGCATACTCTATAATCTCTCTGCTTGGCGAAATATTAAACGATGCAGAAGACAGATATGGGAAAAGAGATGAGACGTATCGTATTCTTGGTGTTGAATTATCCACAGATCAGGAGCCATATATTTGGTTCCCTGAATATAATAATGACAAAAAATCAGTAATAATCCGATTGACAGACAATTGTTTGAAAGATATTAACAGGGCGATTTTCCAACTATCTCACGAAGTGGTGCATTGCCTTGGTCCCTGCCAAAATTCTAATTTTCTTGAGGAAGGGCTTGCGACTTATTTCTCAGAAATCAAAGCTAAAGAATATGGTTCAACATATTATACAAACGATCCTAAATATATAACAGCACGAGATTTAGTAAAAAATCTTCTTCAGTTAAATGATGATATTATCAAAATGGCAAGAAAAAGAGAACCATACATCTCTAAGTTTGATAAATCATTGTTGTTAGGAATTGACCCATCAATAGATGAAAAATTACTTGATAATTTGTTGCATCCATTTAATGCACATATGATTTAAGGATTGTTTAATTACTTTGTTTTGTGAAATTCATTAATATATTTGCAAAACACAAAACAAGCTTTCGATTGGAATCGTGTGTAAACATATTCAAACAGCACGACCGTGTTTTTCTTTGTCCTATATCTTCCGTTGATAAACGCCTATCTTTGCATCCTCAAGACTGAAGATATGGACGAAATACTACAATGGCTCACCAACGGCAAAGACTACAACACGGGCGTCTCCATACTGGAACGCCACCACAAGAACCGCACCTTTGTGCAGCACTTCCGGCACACCACGGCCAAATTCGCCGCCGCCAAGCTGGAGTACGAGCTGCGCAAACTCCTCAAAGGCAGGCAGACAACACCGCAACAGCCCGCACCCCGAAAACCGTTTATCAACGTTTTCCAACGGCAGAAAGCGAAGCCTGCAGCCGGAATCCCCGACATCATAGCGCAGGCCAAGGACGAACTCTATGAATTGTTCACCGCCATTTCCACCGCCCACCGCAAGCTCTACGAGCTTGGGGAGGGCAACTCCGAGGAGGTGGTGGCGCAGCGCAAACGCATCCTTGAAGACCGACTGCCGCTCATCCGCAGGTATGAGAAACTCTACCCGCTCAAAGAACGCTACTTCGACACGGGCAAAGTGCCCGACGAACTTGTCCGCATGGTTAGGGAAAAGATTGTGGAGCAGCCCGCGCCAGTCCCCGTGGACGGCAGGGCGGAAATTGAAAAGCTCTCCGACATGGATCTGCTCAAAAAAGAGCACTCCATCAAGGTCAACATCAACAAGACCCGAAACCGCTTGGAGTACCAGGCGAACAAGAAGCTGGACACCCCGAACCCGATGCCGGAAAGCCCGCTGCGCTCCAAGCTGGAGGCGAAGCTGGCAGACCTGCGCTCCCAATACACCATCATAACCGAAATCATAGAATCAAGACGATGAGCATAATAGACTTCTCCAGCTACAACGCCCGCAAGCAGGCGAAAACCAAGGAGGCCGAAGCCTACCCCTACGACACCTACTTTCCGGATTCCGTGTCGTTCATCGGCGAGCCGTGGACGACACTGGCCAAGCACATCGGACGCATCGAGCAGGGAGCCGTCATCAATTTTTGGACGTTCGGACGGTATGCCATGCACGACCTCATTTCCCACATCTGCCGACAAATCGGGCCCTGCAACGTCACCGCCTGCACATGGGCGATAACCGAGAAGGCCGTCACCCAAATCCTCAACCGCCGGAAAGAGGGGCTGATAAAGGAGTTCCGGCTGTGGATAGACCCCCGCGTAAAGGTGCGCAACCCCGCGCCCCTGCAGATGTGCCGCGCCAACTTCCCCGTGACCATCGCGCCCGTACACGCCAAAGTCGCCGTGATATGGAACGACCAGTGGCGGATTTCCGTGTCCGGCTCCTTGAACTTCACCACCAACCCGCAGCCCGAAAGGGGCGTAATCCAAGTGATAGACCACGTTTTCTACAGCGACAAAAAGATACTCGATGAACAGTTTGACAGAGACACAGAAAGATGACATCATCCGCCTTGGACGGCTGGGCTTCTCCTACCGTGACGTAGCCCTCAACTTCGGCTTCGACATCGCCGAAGTCGCCGTGCAGTTCCAGCAGGAAAGAGGCGAGGTTTACGAGTGCTGGTTCCAAGGCTACCTCTCCGCACAGGCGGAGATACGGCAGACCGTCTTGGACGCTGCGCTCAACTCCTCGCAGCCCGCAATACTCCAGATGCTCAAATACTACGCAATGACTGAACAGACTAACCTTGACGCTTTCGACTATGAACCTACCGGGCAAAACCAAGCAGAGAACCAGCATAGAACAGATACGGGAGAATGACTTCGAAGCCATATCCGAATACTACACAACGGGCAACAGCACCGCACTGACCGAGCAGCAGCAGCGCATCCTTGAACGGCTGCGCACCGCCCATGCCGTCATGCGCAAGTACCCGCGCAAGAGCGTGGCCGCCCTCAAACTCCAAGCCCGCTTCCCCGAAATCTCCAGGGAGCAGGCCTACTGCGACATCCGCAACGCCTGCCGCCTTTGGAACAAATACGACCCCGTGGACAGGGATTTCCTAGAGGGCTGGTTCCTTGACTGGCTCATGAAAGAGATTTCAGACCCCGCCACATCGGACGGCGCACGTGCCAAGAACCTCGCCACCCTGCAGAAGTACCTCTCCCAGCTGCCGCCGCAGAAGATTGACCCCAAACTGATGGAGGCCAACCAGATATTCGTGCAGTTCAACATCAACAACAAGCAGGTCTCAATCCCCGAAACGGTGCTCATGAAGCTGCCCGCCGACATACGCCGCCAGCTGCTGGGAAGCCTCGACGACGAAATCACCGAGGAGACCGCCTGCGAAATCATAAACTCATAGCCCCATGCAGATAAACCTATCCGGCAACCGCGCCCAGCTGCCCTCGTTCATCCTGCAGCCCAAGTGCCACGTTTCCGTGGAGGGGCGCGGCACGGGCAAGAGCGCGGACATCGGCTTTTGGATGGACAGGCTCATCCGGCTGATGCCGCGCTCGGTCATCGCCCTCACGGGCAAGACCTTCGGCCAGCTGCTGACACGCACGCTGCCCTCTTCTCTCAAGATGCTCAACCAAATGGGCTACGAGAAGGAGGCCAACTACGTCATCGGCAAGCGTCCGCCCGCCTATTTTGAAACCTCCTACGAGGAACTCAACAAGTTCGAGAACGTCATATCCGTCAGCAACGGCACGCGCTTCGCGCTCATCTCACAGAGCGAGCCGGGAAGCGGGCGCGGCGCAAACGTGGACTTCGAGATAGCGGACGAAACCCTCACCCTCAACAAGGAGCAGTATGACCAGGAGGTCGCGCCCACCAACCGAGGCAACCTTGAGTTTTTCGGGGCGAAGTCCGGCAACCCCGTTCACCTGCACCACGGCTACAAGTATTCAACATCCATGCCGCCCACAAGGGACGGACGGTGGGTGCTGGAGTTCGCCAACTATTACGAGGAGGAGGCCGGAGTAAGGCTGTTTGAGATTTGGAACCGCATCGTGAAGATGCAGCTGGAACTGCTCGACATCACCGACCCCAAGCAGTTCGCCCAGTGCTGGAACGAAATAATCCGGATGAAGCGCAGAATCCGCCCATTTGTATCCAAAGACGGGCTTCTTTTCACCGTCTCCAACGCTTTCGACAACATAGAGTTTCTCGGTCTCTCTTACGTCAAGAAAAACCGCGAGCTGCTTCCTTCGCTGGTGTTCCTCGTGGAAATCATGAACTTCCTTTTTGACAAGGTGGAGGACTGTTTCTATTCCATCAGCGACGACCGCCACGTCTATCACAACGGGCTGGACGACCAGCGGCTTCTGCTGCTGGCCAAGGAGAGCAATTTTGACCTGGACAAACTTTCCATCAAGAGCAGCGCATTCGACCGCGACTGCAACCCCGACCTGCCGTTAGAAGTCGTGGCCGACTGGGGAAGTGCAATATCCCTTTTCTGCGTGTGCCAGGAACGCAACTACGACTTCGTGAACAACTATGCCACCAAGAAAAAATGCCAAAATTTCATCAACGAGTTCTATGTCAAGCCGGACGAAAGCTCCAACATCTTGATCAAGGAACTTTGCGGCCAGCTCACCGACTACTACAAGACGCACCGCTGCAAAAAGATACACTACTACCGCGACAAATACGGCGATTCAAGAAACCCGAATGTTCTCAACTCAATGAGCTATAATCAGCTGGCAATCTCCTATTTGAAGAAAGCCGGATGGGAGGTGATAGAACACACCCACAAGGGGATGGAGCCGCCGCAGTCGGACAAGTACCTGCTGTGGGGCTTGATATTGAGGGAGGAACGCGAGAACCTGCCTTTAGTGCGTTTCAACGGCGACAAATGCCGTTTCACGCTCATTTCCATGAACAACGCCATGATCAAGGACGTGGACGGCCAGCTGAAGAAGGACAAGAGCAGCGAGCGGAAGACCTCCGGCGTACTGCCGGAAGAAGCCACACATTTTTCGGACGCGGCGGATAAAATCGTTTGGACAAAATTCGGCGGCGGACTGAAAGAGAAAGGAGGAAGTTTTGTTCCGGCAAGGGTGGGGAAATGAAGATTTTTATTGATTGTATTTATTTGATTTTCTGTATTTTACTGTTTATTGTCATATCCATTGTTTTCTTTTTGGGCGTAACCCTGACGGGTCGGGCTTTCCGCCTTAATCGCAAGGGTTTCCGCCCCGATTTTCTGACGAAAAAGGCGGCTTCCGTTGGTCGCCTCTTTTTCTGTCGAAAATTTCGGGGCGCAACCTCCTTACGATAACGTGCTCCAATCCCTTACGCGATACAATAGGAAAAACAAAAACGCAGTCAAACAGCACGACTGCGTTTTTGTTTTGAAAGTCACTTATAAAAAAACAACATCTATTATGGAGTTATGCCATAGCTCCATATTCGCATTGCATTACGAGATATGGCTTTATTGTTTGATAATCAGCAATATAAGAAAATAAAAAGTTTAAAATTCTTTTCATTATGTCTTCTGCACAATAAAAGCGCCGCTTTTTCTGTTGTTATAGCGGCAATGTAGCCCCACCTATGGTCTTCAAGACCAGTAATTTGGCAATTACTCAACAAGGTGAGCGGGACTGTCCTTTTCCAAGCCCCACCTATTCAAAACAAGGACAGCCCCATCTTTTGCTGTATATGTAAATAAAAGGCCCAAATATCGGGAATTTCGGACGTTTATATATTTACAACACAAATGTGCCATTGGCGGCTCAAAAGCCGCCGAGACTGGCTGTTTTGCGCCCAAAACAAGCCGTTTTCAATATGGATGAATGCTGCTGAATACACCGCTTTACAGGCGGTGGACGGCGGCGGTGGTGATGCCGTTTTGCAACGGCTGAACCGCCGAAAAGGAACAAATAATAATTGAATGTGGACGGTCTGATATTTACAACGTGGACGGCGGCGCGTGCCGCCGCTGTATCTTAATTTTTTGTTTACAATTAAAAACTGACCTTTGCCGCCCGCGTGCCGTTGATATGCTGTTTTTATGCTGCTTTTATTGTGTAAACAACTGAATATCAATAGAATAACTTTGCGCCCAAAGTGCCGAAAATCTGCGAAAAATTCCGTTAATTTATTGTAAATCAGCAAATTTTTCTCAAACTTTTTTCTAACTGTCTGATACTCAATGAAATAATTTTCAAAAAAAGTGCATTTTTATTTGGTGGTTTCCGTAAAAAGTTGTATATTAGCGACATAAAACAAAGGGGATAACAAACCCCGACAATTTCAAACCCTTAAAAAATATAGATTATGCAAGTTGACGATGTTTTGAGATTCACGAACCTGTTGAAGAACCTTTGGAGATTGTACGCTATAATCCCCGATGACCGCAAAAATGACGTTTACGCGGATATTTGCCGCGTTGAATCCCGAATGAGCGCGGACACCTACACCCAAGTAATTGACAACCTTATTTCATTGTAACCCCCTAAACCCCGAAGCGATGAACAAGCCCGACAACAATTTTTTCAACAACATTGCAACGTTCTGCACCTTTTTGAACAATGAGAGCGTAACCCCCGAAGACGTGTTTTTTATCCCCGAAGACTATCCCGACACCACCAACACACAATATTTCGGGATAAACACCGCCAGCGGAGCGGAAACCGTCAAAGCGGGCATCTACTTCTATAAACAAAATGACGTGTACGAGCTGAAACAAGCCGAAGACGATGAAAACGGCTACCGATACGAATATTTGGGCAGCGTGACGGACTGACCCAGCCCGCCGCCCTCCCTCATATTTCCCGCGATGGGTGAAACGTTTATCAACAGCGCGGGCAGGGCGAGAGGCGGGACACGTTACACTTTAACGGCTTTTTTTTCAAAAAAAAAGCGTGCAAAAAACTGATTAGCAGACAAAAACGAAAAATAAAACTACACAGCCCCAAGGCGGGGAACTTCAGACCCTCCCCGCCGTTGATAAACGGAAAAACAAACGACAACCGCCGCCCATTTTCACACAAAATTTCAAGACAATGAACCAATCAACAATTTACAGAGAGCCGGAGACGGCGAAAGCCCCCGAAATCGAAATCCACTACAAAACCGCCGTAAGGCCGGCGCAACGCCCCCAAATCCAGAGCGCGCCCGATGTTTACAACACAATGACCGAAAACGGCGAAATGGCGCGAAATATGGAATACAAAGAGATGTTTTTCGCCCTCTACCTGAACCAGGCGAACAAACTTTTAGCCCTCCACAAAATAGGCGAGGGAACGACCACCGCCGCCCCCGTAGATGTTAAATTTATAATGCAGGGCGCAATAATGACCAACGCCGCCGCGCTGGTAGTGTGCCACAACCACCCGAGCGGCAGCACCAAGCCCAGCCGAAGCGACAAACTACTGACGGAGAAGATACGCCAAGCCGCCGAACTTTTCGACATCCGACTGACCGACAGCGTGATAATAACCGCCGACAATTATTTTTCATTTGCCGAAGAGGGCATAATATAAGCAACAAAGAAAGGGCGGAAAAGACCCCCGCCCGCATTAAATAACCTTATTTTTTCACTTAAAATTTCAAAAAAATGGAAAAAACCACGAAGAGCGCGACCAGCGCAACGAGAACCGCAACCGCAGCCGCCAAGAGCGCAGCGAAAACCACAACCCCGACCGCCACGGCAGCACCAGCCGCCGCGACACCCGCAGCCCCCGCGCTACGGCTTGTTAAGTCGGTAATCGTCCCCCCGATTGGAGGAACACCCGCCGAGGCGAAACCCGCAACCCCCGCAAAGACGGAGACACCCGCCAAGACGGAAACCAAGCCCGCAGCCCCTGCAAAGGTGGAGACAAAACCAGCAGCGGAGACCAAGCAGGAGCAGCCCGCCAAGGAGACCCCGAAAGAGGCAACACCCGCACCCGCCGCTGAGACGGAGCAGAAGCCCGCAGAACCGACACCAGCCCCAGCGCCCGCGCCGATGAGCGCGGAGGAAGCCGCCGCCGCCGCGATACGCGCCGCCGAGGAAGCCGACCGCAAACGCCGCGAATCCCTCGCGGAAATGCAAAAACGACTTGACGAAGAACTTGAAAAACTCAACCACAAGCGCGAAATTGCAGAAAAGCGGGAAATGTTCATCAAATGCCGCGAGGATATAGAAAACTATATCGGCGAACTTGAAGAAGAAACGGAGTTTGAAACAAGTATCTGCCGCCTTTCCTTTGAACGCTTCACGAAAGACGGACTGAGCCGCGAGGAGTTCAAAAAGGTAATGACCGTATCAAACACGGCGATAGTAAAGAAGTTTTGCGAGGCGATGAGCGCGGAAATTTGCGCCAAAGTCGGCGAGATTGAAAACGAACTACTGACCGCCTAAAGAGGTAAAAAAGAGGGCAGCGGCGCAATTTTCAGACCCGCGCCGCCGCCCTTTCACATAAAATTTCAGTTCCAAACAAGAACCAAAACCAATTTGCAAAAATATGGAAAATATCAATACAAAAACAGGAGAAATAACGGAAACCGCCGAAAATGTGCAGACAAGGCCGTTAACCGAAAAAGAGAAGAACCGCGCCGCGCAATTTGACAGACTTTTAGCCGCCAGCGCATTAGCCCGCCAAATCCGCGACAAAATGATTAACGAGGCCAAAAGTATGGCACAAGCTATGTTTTTGGAATCCCAGCCGCTGAACTACTTTATATTAAATTTCGTGTACGCACCCGCCGAGGAGGGCACAACGGAGTTTAAAAAGTTCAACGAGTGGAAACAAGAGGGATGCACCATAAAAAAAGGGTCGAAAGCGTTCCCAGTATGGAGCCAGCCGACCAGCCGCGACAAAAAGAAAGAGCAGGACGGCGAGACCGAGAGCGCACCCCAGCCCGCAATGATGGAGAACGCCAACGGCGAGGACAACGGCGAGGAAAGCCGCAGCGGGCGCGAGCGTTTCAATATGTGTTATTTGTTCAGCAACTTGCAAGTAATACGCAGAGAACCCGCCGCGACCCAGCCGACCGAAAACGAGACGGCAGAACCGCATGAAGAACACGCCGAGGAAGCCGCCGCCGTGATGGTCGCCGCCGCCATCGTCGAACCCGAACCCATCAACATTTTTTAGAAAGGAGGCGCGGCGATGATGGACAGAATAACAAAGGCACTCACGGCGGAAAAATACCACCTGCCGAAAGTCGGACAGTACACGGGCGCACAACTCGCGGAAATGCTGGAAACCAACCACGCGCCCGCCGCCACGGTGGAAGCGTTCAGAAAATACGTAGTTTATGCCACATTGAACGCCCCGAAAAGAATTGTAATACAGCCGCCCCAATAAGGGCGGAGACAAGCCCCAACAAGGCGCAAAGATCCGAAAAACGGAACTTTTGCGCCTTTTTTAGTGCCATATCCCCCAAAAAAAATTTTTTCCGCCATCCGGCGGAAAAAATTACGGCGGCATTCCGTAACGGGAAATGACAGCCGCTTCCCGGAGGTCAGCATCTATTTTTTGAGGCGTCATTCTCCCCTTACTCCATATCTGTCCCATACGTTTTTCAACAAGCGGCTTATCTTTGCGCAAAAAAACCAACCCTATGGCCACAAAGATAAGACGCGCCGACGCGCTGCGGGAAATGGAGACCCGCGAGAAGTCCAGCGGCAGAGCCGCCCGTTTCTCCGTCCAGTTCTATCTGAAAAACGGTGAGCTGGTCTCGTTTCCGAGAGCCGTTGTGAGAGGCTTGAAAGCCGACATGAAGAGCAACCGCCTGCGCGGGATCCAGCCCGTGGATTCCGAGGGGAACCCCGTCGGGCACATCCACGCAGTCTCAATAGACAATCTAAGAGAGTTCAACGGGATGCAAGTAGTGATATAGCATTATGGAAATAACATTCAACAAGAAAGGCACGCCGCTGCTGTTCCTGGGCAGGGTCTCATACGGCAGCACCGTGAAGAAACCCACCGTGAACGAGGAAATCTTCGAGAAATTCTCGTTCAACGATGTGGAGTATGCCTGCTGGGGCGGTTCCAACCGCTATCCGGAAGAGGCGCTGGATGTCATCGGCAAGACGGGAGTCCTCTCCACAGGCCTCAACTACAAGTGCCGCTGCTGCTACGGGCAGGGGGTGCTTCCCGCCACCATCACGGGTCTTGACCAGCAGAACCGCGAAATCTACACCCCCGTCAACCGCCCCGAGGTGCTCAACTTCCTGCGCGGCTACACCTTCCGCAGCTACCACACCGCCGCTTTCCGCGACCTCATAAAGCTGGGCAACTGCTTCCCCGTGTTCGTCTTCAGCGCGGACGGAAGCCGCATCCTGCGCACCGAGGCCGTCAACGCACGCCACTGCAGAATCAGCATAGACAAGTCCCGTCTGCTCCTTTTCGGGGAGTTCGGCAGACGCTTCCCAGACCACACCGCCAAGGTCGTCACCATGCTCGACGAGGCCGACCCGTTCACCCACCTGCAGATCCTCAAGGAGCAGGGGAAGCTCAAAGGCCGCTGCGTGGCCTTCCCGCGAATCCGCAACTACTACTCCGGCAACGACTACTACGCGCTTCCCGACTGGGACACGGCCTGGAAGAGCGGCTGGATAGACATAGCCCACAAGATACCCACGTTCCTGAAGAAAGCGTACTCCAACGCCATGAACCTCATGTGGCACATCCAGATTCCCGACACCTACTGGGAGAAGAAGTTCCCCGAGGAGTCGTTCGAGTCCACCGCCGACCGCGAGAAGGCCATCAACGCATACCTTGACAGCTTCGAGGAGCAGCTGACCAGCGAGGAGAACCCCGCCAAGACCCTCACCACGGGATTCTCCCTCAACGAGAGCGGAAAGGCCGAGGAGAAATGGGTCATCGAGCGGCTGGAGAACGAAATCAAGGCGGAAGACCGCCTCTCCACGTCAGCCGCCGCCAACTCCGAGATCCTCTTCTCCCTCATGGTGAACCCGAGTGTGTTAGGCGCCGGGTTACCAGGCGGCCCCTACGCGGGCAACGCCGGAAGCGGCTCCGACATCCGCGAGGGGCTGCTGGTCTCCCTCATCCTCAACTACATAGAGAAGCAGCAGGTGCTCGACCCCATCGAACTGATGCTGGAATACAACGGCATCCACGATGTGGAGCTCGTGTACCGCAACATCATACTCACCACCCTCGACAAGGGCAAGTCCACCGAGGAAAAGCTATCATAGTTATGACACCGAGACTTTTCGCACCCGAGAACAACACCAAGGCGGAGGAGTTCAAGCAGTTCCTCCCCGTAAATGTCACCTGCTCGTTCCGCTCGCTGGCTCCGGCCATCGCGCAGTGCGAGACCAAGTACCTGCTGCCCGTGCTGGGCGAACCGCTCTTCGAGCGGCTGGCGGCGTACTATGAGGCTGGCACGCACGACAGCGACCTGCTGGAAGTGCTGCTGAAGCGCAGCCAGTACGCCGTTGTCCGTCTCGCCTACTGGCAGGACTACGACCTGCTCTCCGTCTCCATGTCCGACAAGGGCGCGGCGGACAACGCGGGGGAGGGCAGGCTCTACAAGTACCAGGCCGACGCGCTGAAGAAAGCCCTCAAGAACGGCGGCTTCGACCAGCTGGATTCGGTGCTGGAGTACTGCCACAAGAATATCGAGCAGCTGCCGGAGTTCCTGCAAAGCCCCGCATACACGGACGCGAAGAGCCTCATCGTCGGCACGACAAAGGAGTTCAACGACATCTTCCACATTGGCGGCTCGCGCCTCGTGTTCCTCAAGATGCGCCACTTCGTGCGCACCACGCAGGAGACGGAGCTGCGCCACCGCCTCGGCAGGGCTTTTTGTGACGAGCTTCTGACGGCAGACCCCAGCGAGGAACGCTACGCCAGGATCCTGCCGGAGGTGAAAAAGTTCACCGTCTTCTGGTCAGTGGCCGACGGCATCGGGGAACTCCACAGGCTTCCCACCGAGCAGGGCATGGTCTTCGAGACCGCGCAGGCGGCTTCCGGCTCCGACACCGCCGTCTCCGTAGTGCCTCCGCAGGAGCTGGAGCAGATGGCCGCAGAGTACCGCAGAAAGGCGGAGCGGTACATGGCCAGCGTTGTGGCCACCCTCAAAGCCCACATCGCCGACTATCCGGCATACAGGGCTTTCGCGGGCGACAACGCGCCGAAGAACGAGGTATTCCGCCGCGACAACACCAACCGCAAAATCTTCTTTGCATAATGGAACCTTTAGACTACATCACCATCGGCTCCGCCGTCCTCAACTTCCTGCTGGGCGGCACCACGGTATGGAGCATCATCCAGTGGCTCTCCGAAAAGCGACTCCGCAAGATTGAGGAGAAGAGCAAGGAGACCAGCCTTGAGACACAGCGCTTCGAGGCGCTCACCCAACAGATAGAGTACCAGAAGCAGCTTATCGCCGAGTACATCAGCAACGAGCAGGCGAAAGACGAACTTGACGACAAGCAGCGGGAACTCATCGCCACCCTCAAGCGCAACTCCGCACGCATCGAGGCCGAAAAGATTGAACTGGAACGGCGGCTCACCATCTCGCAGGCCTACGAGTGCCACCGCAAGGACTGCCCCGACAGAATGAGGAAAACAACCCAAACCACAGAGATATGAGAGAGTGTGAACAAGACTACCGGGGAGACCTGCACAACTCCCCGCAGGCGTTCAGCCGCTACCTGCAGGACTTGGCCGCACGGCACAAGTCGCTCAACCACACACCCGAAGAGCCGCACTTCTTCCGCGGCGAGCTGGAGGAGTTCTACACGGGCTTCAGAGACCGCGTGAACTTCCCCGCCCTCGTCCAGGAGGGAGGCGAGGTGCGCTTCACTTCGGACAACGCCGACAACGCCTTCAAGGAGCGCGAGTCCTCCTTTATGGTCGTGCAGTCCTACGAGGAGGATGGCGACTATGACGCGGTGTATGAGGCTTTCGACCTCTGCGAGAGAATCGGCGACGAGATCATCCGCAGGATGAACCTCGACAAGTACGAGGCCGCCTGCATGGTGGTCAAGGAGTTCCGCCTTGACGAGGTGACGGCCATCCCGATTCAGAACGTCCGGGAACGTTACGCGGGGATGCGCTACACGTTCACCACCAGCGCACCCTTTTGGAACGAGATTGACACGAGAAACTGGAGGCCATGAACGAGATAAAGGTTGACATTGACGGCGTTCAGACCGTCCACAACGCGCCCGAATGCTTTGACGAGCTGACCCGCGAGCAGCTTCTGGCCGTATGCGCCGCAGTCGGCGGCACGCTCTCCGAATCCGCCTTTTACTCCGCCCTGTCGGGAATCCCCGAAGAGACGTGGCGGGAGATACCGTTCGGGAAACGCTACTTCCTGATGCGCCTCTTCGACTTCGCTTTTGAGAAGGAACCCAAGTTCTCCCGACAGCTGCTGCCCTGGATAGAGGCGGACGGAGTGCGGCTCATCGGCTACCAGCCCTCCTTCTCCAACACCACGTGGGAGGAGTTCATCTACGCTGACGGCTACATGCTGGCAGGGCGTTTCCGCGAGGCGGCGGCGGTTCTCTACCGACCCCAGCGGGGCGGCTACACGGGCGAGACCGACCGCCGCGTGCCGTTCACCATCTACGGCGCGGACACCCGGATGAAGACGCTGGCCACGCTCCCCGAAGACCAGCTGACCGCCTTTGTGCTGTGCTACAAGACGCTGCGCAGGCGCAACCTTGAGGAGAAGTACCCCAACGTGTTCGCACGCGCCCCGAAACGTCCTAAGATTTCGCCAAACGACCAGCCGCCCGCGTTCTCATGGGTGGCAGTACACCGCGACCTCATGGGCGACCGCTTCTATGACGAGTCAAAGTTCTACGCCTCCAACGTCCACGTCATCCTCGGCAGGCTCGACAAGGTGATTCGAGAGGGGCGGAGTGCAAGGTGATTTTGCGGCAAGAAAGCCGTTTTTCTGCGAAATCCAGGCTTTCTGATGTCAAAAACAGATCTGCAGAGCGGAACTGTTTTTTGCAAAAATGCAACTTTCATTCCGTTTAATGTCAAAAACATCCACGAAAGTGCAACTTTCCGCAAAATCGTCCGAAACACTTTTTGTACGGTTTAATTCCGTAAGTTTGACCCGCAAATTATTAAACCAGTACAGTATGAAGAAATTAGTTTTAACAACATCAGACGAAAGGGAGATGCACTTCATTCCCGAGAACCGTATCCTTGAAGTGAGGGAAGAGGCAGACGGGACAACCACTATCGCGTTTGTCTATATCATCAACGTGAAAACCCCCATTGATGAAATCCGCAAGGAAATAAGCAAATCACAAATCCCGAAAATAAAATGGCTTACACAGTCACCACAGCCATAGACGGCAAAACCATTACCAGCGAGGAGTTCTACAAGCAGGCCGTCCGCTGGGCTTCCATGGTGCGCAACATTGCCAAGCGCAACACCTTGCAGTTCACCAAGGGCAAGAAGCAAACATCCATAACCTACAAGAGCGGGAAGAAAGAGGGCAAGGTGGAGCGCAAGCTCTCCGCCAGCATACGTTACTCCATTGAGCACTACAGCCATATCCCCGAAAGTATCAGCTTCAAGATACCCATACACGGGATATGGCGGGAGTGGGCGGTAGGTTATGGTCAGCCCCGTGTTCCGGGCAAGTACGTGAACCCGCATCCACACATCCGCCGATCCATGGTGGACTGGCTTGATGAACCCATCAGCCGCAACGCTGAACGGCTTTTCAACCTCGCCGCCGAGTTCTGGGGTGATGAGTGCCTGGTCAACTTCTTCGGGACCAAGAATGGATAAATTTGTATTTTTGCCGCTGCAAAGTCGCCAATGGGTGACCTTGCTTTTCAAATGAAACAATGACTGTATGAATAAGAGCAAAAATACAGATTTGACGGACGAAAAGCAAAGGGATGCTTTTCTCATTGCCGGAGTGATTGTCTATTTTTCACCGGAAAACGTGCCGCCGAGTGAAAAACTCCGCGATGATTTGTGTATAATATCCGACAAATACAATTTCCATCCCAGCGACCCCAATACTGATTCCGAATTTTATGAAGCGGTACTCAGATATAAGGAAGAAATAGAGACAAGCGAGCAGGCCTCCACAAGGGCGAAGTTCCTGTTCAAGAGGTTATATGGCATAACTGTCTGATTCTTTTGTTTTTGGGCGACCGGGCACGCTATCCGTTCAAACTGCGCGGCAGGCCGCTTGTAACCACTTCTATCGTTGTCGCAATTCCAGTACTGACAGCAAATGTCAGTACTTTTTTTATGCAGTTTTCGTGCAGTTCAAAAGCAGTAATTTTGTATTTTTGCAGGCTGATTTGCAGTATAGTAAATGAAAAAGATAGTAGAAGAAAAAACTCAATTGATAGGCTTGGTTGACGCTGACCTGATGGATAATGGTACTCGTCATCCAAATTTGGCATTGCTTAAAATTGCAGGTTATCTTCGTGACCATAAAACACCTTATGAACTTATTATTCAAGATGCCCCAGATATTTCACGATATAGGCTAATTTATATGTCCAGGGTCTTCTCCTTCACACAACTTCCCGATTTTTATGTTAATTGTCCTAAAAACAAGAGAAACAAGCTATTTAAGATTGGAGGTACTGGATGGTATATGGGAGCGAATCAAACATCCGACTTTATTAAGGAAAGACAGAAAGATGTCATGCGATTAGAAAACGACCCTGACCTTCCTGGGTTAAATATGCGCACTCAAATGCCAGACTATCACTTATATGATGAATATGTCTCACAACAAATTAATAGGGGAATAAAAGTCAGCCATTATAAGGATTACCTTCATTATTCCATTGGATTTCTAACAAGAGGTTGTTTTCGAAAGTGTTCCTTTTGTGTCAACAGGTATGAAACGAAGTCTGAATCATACTCGAATTTGGAAGATTTTATAGACCCGAAGCGTCCATACATTTATTTATGGGATGATAATTTTTTTGCAGCTCCATATAGGGTGTGGAAGCCAGCATTAGAAGCCTTGATGTCAACAGGTAAACCGTTTCAATTTAGGCAGGGTCTCGATGAAAGAATGATAGCTCAAAGTCCACATGGGGAGGAAATGGCTCAGTTATTGTCAAAGTCAAAATATCATGGAGATTTTATCTTTGCATTCGATAATTGGAAAGACAGACCAATAATTGAAAAAGCTTTAAAGATTTGGAAAAAATATAATCCCAAAAAAGGCACAAAATTTTACCTTTTTTGTGGATATAGGCAGGAAAAATCTAATGAATCTCTTTTTTACGATGACATTTTTGAACTGTTTCAGCGCATCAAAGTGTTGATGCAATACAGGTGTGTCGGATATGTCATGAGACATGAGGATTATCATAATGCTCCAATACCAAACTTTTATGTTCAGATTGCCCGATGGTGCAACCAACAGGCATTTTACAAGAAAATGTCGTTTTGGGAGTTTTGCTACAGAAATCAGTCGTACTGGGAAGAAACTTCCTTAAAGATCAAAAACGGTCAAAAATTAATATCTTTTAGTGATTTTGAGTATCAGTTCGACAAGGGGTATTATGAAGGTGAAAAAATGAAAATCACAAGACCATTACAAACTGTTTTGGATGTTTTGAATATGTTTCCTAAAAACAAAGCGGAACTTCTTGAAATGTTCAACTATAAAATGGACGAATTGGCAGATAGTACTTTATGGAATAAATAAATGAATTATGGAATCACATTACGTAGAATTAGATGTTGACAAAGTCGAACTTGATCACGAAAATCCTCGCATCAAGATGTATTTAGAGATGTATGAGGGGAAAGTCACAGCCGAAGGTGTTGCCTTAGCGCTGAATAATAGTTCTGAAAGCGGTACGACATTCTCTTCATTAAAGGAATCTATAAAGGTTAATAGAGGTTTAATAAACCCTATCTTGGTTAACCATACTGTTGATGATAAGTATATCGTAATAGAAGGAAATACTCGAGTCCAGATATACAGAGATTTCAAAAAGAACAATTCTGACGGAACATGGAACAGAATACCATCACTTGTTTATGAGAATTTGTCGGATGAAGCAAAACATGCAATTAGGTTGCAAGCACATTTAGTTGGACCAAGAGATTGGGATCCATATTCAAAAGCAAAGTACTTATATCAATTAAGCTGTAAGGATTATTTACCCATTGAGGTGATAATTTCATATTGTGGGGGTAAGAAAACAGAAATCAACCATTTGATTGATACATATGTAACTATGCAAGAACATTATGTTCAAATGGTAAAACAGGCTGGTTACGATGTGGACTTCAGAGAGTTCTCTAAGTTTGCAGAAGCACAGCGACCAACTATTCAGCGTGCATTAAACTATCATGGATATGATAATAAACATTTTGCTGAATGGGTCATCAAAGGAAATGTTGATAATGCACAGAGTGTCCGACAGCTTCCGCAAGTGTTAAAAGATGAAACTGCAAAAAAAGAATTCACTAGGTCAGGAGGTAGATTAACTGAAGCCATTAAATTGTTGTCCAAACCATCAAAATCCGACATAGATTTAACAACAATTCCATACGAGGAGCTTACTCTGGCATTATTATTAGCATTGAGGAAAATTTCTTTTCAAGAAGTGAAATTGTTACAAAAATCTGAAAGTGACGAAATCACCAATAAAAAGAATCTACTTTTTTCACTGTATGATGAATTAAATGAATTAGTTCAAGACTTACGCGAGGACTAATATGGCAGAATCTGAAACTCATATGAAGTATGTGCGGCAAGCGGAACGGTTTGTTATAGGAATACTGCCGAAAGAAGTGTGTCCTCATTTAAAAGTGGACTCACCGTCAAGTAATGATATTCCTCCTCAATTACTTAGTGATGCATATAGGCCAGATTTATATCTCCATTATAAAGATTGGCATATTATAGGAGAAGCCAAAACTGACGATGATTGTGCAAGGAGTCATAGTATTGAACAATATAAAACATATTTCAACGAATTGGAATCTTTTGGACTTGCCAATTCACTCCTTATTGTTAGTTGTTCGATGATTGTATCACCTACGGTAAGTAATTTATTGCTTAGAATGAAGAAACAGTATTCTTATCAAAGTAAAGTGTTAGTTGTAAACGAATTAGGGAAATATAAGGAGTTCTAATGGGTAAAATATTACATAATTCATATACAAATTTAGAGGCCAGACTGGACGCTTTCCCTTATCAAAAGGAAGCATTTGAAGCTATAAAAGACCTCGATTATTCTGCAGTATTTCACGAACAAGGTCTCGGGAAAACGAAAATAGCCATTGACTTAATGCTCTATTGGTTGGTTTTTAGAGACATTGATACTGTAATGATTGTGACAAAAAAACAGCTCGTTCGTAACTGGGAAAATGAACTGGCCATACATACTCATTTGCGCCCTAAAGTGTTAACTACGAATAAGAAAGACAATTTTTTTATATTAAATAGCGCAACGAGAGTTTTGCTGGCTAATTTCGAAGTGCTATCTTCAGAGGAAGAACGACTTTCTTTATTCTTGCGCTCAAGAAATGTTGCAATAATTGTAGATGAATCAACAAAAATAAAAAACCCATATACTAAACTCACACAAGCTTTCTTTTCGCTCTCGTCTTTGTTTAAAATTAGAACAATAATGACTGGTACTCCGGTAGCAAACAGACCATACGATATTTGGGCTCAAATCTATTTTTTAGATCATGGTGATAGTCTTGGAACCGACTTTGAGTCTTTTAAAAATCAAACCGATTTAACGAATGAATTGGCTTTTTCAGAAGAAAAGAGACATAATTTTGAGCAAGCAATATCAGATATTTTTCTTCGCATACAGGGCTTTTCGGTGAGGGAGACCAAAAATAGTGGCATAATCACGTTACCTAAAAAAGTGTATTCAACCGTTTGGTGTGACTTTGAACTTAAGCAATCAATCATGTATGAGACTTTGAAGAAAGAATATAGATTGTTGGTGACAAAAGAGAACAAAATGATTATTGATGAGTCTGAAGAAATGTTAAAACGATTACTTAGATTGATACAAGTTGCTTCAAACCCAAAGCTAATTGATGATAAATATGAAGGCCCTTCAGGAAAGGAGAATCCTCTTGATGATATTATTAATACAGTTGACCAAAATAATGAATACATAATAGTATGGAGTTCTTTTATTGAGAATGTTGATTTCTTCTGTAAAAAATACAAACACCTTAATGCGGTGAAAATTCATGGGAAAATGGCAATAGAAGATAGAAATAAAGCAGTTGAGGTTTTTAAAAGTGGAAAAAGTCGTGTCCTTTTTGCTACACCTCAGGCTGCCAAAGAGGGACTCACGCTTACAATTGCCAATCATGTGGTGTTTTATGACAGAGGTTTTAATTTAGATGATTATTTACAGGCGCAAGATCGAATACATAGAATTTCGCAAACAAAAACTTGTTACATTTATAACTTGATGATAAAGGACAGTATTGATGTTTGGTTGGATGTTTTATTACGAGCAAAACAAAATGCTGCTTCTCTCACACAGGGAGACTGTGAGCTGGCAAAATTTCACGAAGAAATGGACTACAGCTTCGGGGATTTAGTTAAAGAAGTTTTGAATATAAAAATATAAAGAGATGTCTGAAGAAACAATAACAATAGGTCAAGCCGTTTTTTATGTAGAAAGAACGGAGTTGCGACAAGCTGAATTGAAATTCTATCCAGAAAATCCACGTGTCTATAGCGCATTGTGGAATAACACTTCTCAAGAGCCTTCGCAACAAGAAATTGAGGACTGCATGAAACAAATGGATCATGTAAAAAAATTAAAGTTGTCAATTGAGTCTAATGGTGGCTTAATAGATCCGTTAATAGTGCGTAAAGGAGATAATGTTGTCCTTGAGGGAAATAGCCGATTGGCAGCATATAGAATATTATGTGCTACGGACCCAATAAAATGGGGGATGGTTAAATGTTTGCTATTGCCAAGTGATATTCCTGATACTGCAATTTTTCAATTACTTGGGCAATACCATATAGTTGGTCGAAAGGATTGGAGTCCATTTGAACAAGGTGGGTACCTTTATAGAAGGATGAAGACTACAAAATATCCAGTTGAGAAAATGGCCAAAGAATTGGGTATAACATTGTCATCAGCAAAGAATTTCGTTGATGTATATTCTTTTATGGTTGAACATGATGATGTGACTCCTGATAGATGGAGCTATTATGAAGAATATTTGAAAAATCGATCCATAAAAGAAGAACGAAAAAAAGATCCAGAGTTAGATGAAATTATTGTTGAGAAAATCAAATCGGGTGAGATAGAGAAAGCCCAAGATATGCGAAAACTCGGTGATATTATTGCAATAGACACTGACGCTTCAAAAAATGCTATAAATGAAATAAAGACAGGAACACTAACAATTGTTGAGGCACATAATGATTTAAATGTTGAAGTTCAATTATCCGATATTATTAAACAATTTGAACGATTCAGAAAAAATATCAGTACAGTTGATATAATACAATCTGTATTAAATTCAGACGAAGAGTCTAAAACACGTATGATGTTTGAAATAAACCAAATTCAAAGACGCCTCTCAAAAATAATAGACAAAATTAGCAAATGATAGAACTTACTGTCTTTTTCGAAAAAAAAATTGAACAAGAGATAAATGACAATCTCTTTCTTCGAAATTATCATTTTGATGAAAAAAAAGTGGTGGATTATATCAATGAATTAACAAATATTCCAATCCGTCTTTTTTTCGATTATATAACGAGTAAAGAACTTGTTTCATATCTGGCACCTACATCTGTTGTACAATATAGTTCAATAACAGATGCAACTACAAAAATATGCAGTAAATTCGAAAAGGAAGGAGATGAGGGTTATGATGTTATAGAAATAGGCAGGATGTTGTTAGATGATGGAAATCAGCGAAAAGATGGTGCGTATCGCAAATATGGAGAAAATCATGTTAAGTTAGCTCTTGAATTTGGTTTGGTGCAAGAATGTTACGATCACTATTATTTGACGTGCCTTGGTAAAGTTTTTTCGTCTTTGGATACGGAAAAACAAACATCATTATTGAGCAGAACAATATTGCGTAATAATTTCATTCAGAGATTGATAAAGCTTTCAAGTGGGGGGCAATGCTCGATTGTAGAGCAATTGTCTTTCCTTTCAGATTCAACAATTAAACGAAGGGTACCAAATATAAAAGGGTTGTTTCAGCTGATACGGAATGATGGAGGATATGTAGATGATTATTTGAATAACATTGCCGAAATTCATCGGCAATCCACAGGTAGTGTCACAGAACAAATAGATGTAAAGAATCATGTGAATGCTAAAAAAGAAAATGATTCAGTAATAAATAAAGAAAGTAAAAGAAAAGCAGAAAAGACATACGGGATAGAGAATGTTAATCTCATCAGAGAAGAAATGGAGGCTCAGAACAAAGGCTTGCAAGTAATGTCTAAACTTACTGGATTGAGCGCGTTCGCAATCGCAAAGGCGAGGGATGGAGGAAATGCGACGGTCGATACGCTCGGAATCCTGCTTCACGAACTCGGCTTGAAACTGACGATTGTTCGCGATGAGTCTGTCAAGCCGGAAAGTTACCAGCGCAAGAAAAGGACTGCGAAAAGCGGCGTAAGCTCCGCTCCTTTTTCTAATGAAAAATTTTTTGGCAATCAAAAGGTTGAAAATGCAGTAAAACAACTTGAAGTTGAGCATCTAGAAAAACGCAAGAATATAAAGACCCAAGCTGAATTGATAGAAGCTGTAAGAAACTATTACCTTGCGTTTTATAATTCTCACGAAACAGACAAACAACCTCAAATGTCTGACTATTTTACAGTTGATGATATGAGAGTGAAGTGGTACAATACAAACGGAAAGATTGAAACACTCCGCATAGACGTTTTTTGTCAAACTTTCAAAATAGAGTCACCATTCTATCATGCAGTTTCGCGGTCACGTAAAAATATTCAATCGGAACAGAATGACAGCAAAATAGCAAGTGCATCGGATATTATTCCTTACTTAGTCATAGATGAGATAGACAAAAGTATAAATGCAGAAGCCACTGCAGAGGCGGCAGGACTTTTATATGCAAACGGCTGGTTTATTAGGAAAAACGGAATTCAAATATGTCGAGTCGATGTACTTGAAAAATTAGCGGAGATTTACACAAATGATACAAAAGCTGAAACTGATGAAAACAAATCAGAACTCGTTGAAGACACCCAACCTGAAATATTTGAGCAAGCTGTAATTACTGTTGCTGATTTACTACCATTTGTAATCTTAAACAAGGACAAAAAGCACATAAACAGAAGTGAAACAGCCAAGGCCGCAGGGCTATCTTATGCAAACGGCTGGTTCTATGATCAAAATGGTGATAAAATATGTCGTGTTGAAGAGATTGAAGAACTTGCTGGGATTTGTACTACAGATATAAGTGTTCACCAAGACGACAACACTTTGCAAATGCATGAAGAAAGTCTATCTACTATAACCAAAGCAACAGATATATTGCCCTATGTGGTCCTAAACAAAGACAAAAGATGCATCAATAGAAAATCTACAGCCAGAGCTGCGGGGCTTTCGTATGCAAAAGGGTGGTTCCATAATCTGAATGGAGATAAAATATGCAGAGTTGAGGATGTTGACAAACTTGTAGATCAACACATAGACTCTTTCTTCCAATCTCCTTCTCCGAAGCTCGTAGAACCACCTAAAAAAACTCCAAAAGATAATGATGATCCTCAACCAAAGCGTTTGAGAAATGGGAAATATGACTTGCTAAAGTACGCATTAGAAAACTATTTCAAGGATAAAACAAAAGGAACTATAACAGGAAAAAAACTTCAAGATTATCTGAATGACTGGGCTGATGTCGATCAAAACGATAACATTACCTTTAAAAAAATAAAACGTAGTCTTAGCTGGTGGTGTAGTGCTCTGAATGTTTTTGGAAGTCCGTATTATAGAAAAAACCAAGTCACCAGAGATAATCTTCTTGTGAAATTACTGCAAGCGAAGAACGGCATTTAACACTATATTGTTGTAAGTCAATACTACAATTTTGCTTTTTTTCAGTTGGGCACTTAATTATTCAATTATTGGGGCGACCGGGCACGCTATCCGTTCAAACTGCGCACTGTGTGCTTATAACCACTTCTATCGTTGTCGCGGTATTAAAGCAAACAAAACCGCAATCAATCAGCACGACTGCGGTTTTCTTTTACCGTCCCTATCCGTGACGGGCGTTTAGGCCATCTTTGCCACAAACTACAGGTTTATGGCAAAGAGCAGCACCCGCAGGGTAACCATCTACATCAACGGCAAGGAGGTGGAGGCCTCCGTCAAGCAGATACGTTCCGAAATGAACAAACTCGTGAACGAGCAGAACCGCATGGTCATCGGCTCGGACGAGTACATCTCCCACGCCAAGAAAATCAAGGAACTGAGGCAGTACCTCAAGGAGCACGCGCAGAACATCGGCTCCGCCGCCTCCGCGTGGTCGGAAATGTACAACAAAGTGCTGCAGTTCGGCACGGGCATCGGAGGCCTGACGCAGATCCTCTCCTCGCTCGACAACGTGACATCAACCCTCAAGCAGGTGGCCACCGACCTCGCCGCCATGGACGACGTGTATTCCGACGTCATCAAGACCACGGGTATGACCCGCGAGCAGGTGGAGGAACTCAACGAGAGCTTCAAGCACCTGGACACCCGCACCAGCCGCGAGCAGCTCAACAACCTCGCCTACATCGCCGGAAAGCTGGGCATCTCCTCCAAGGAACTGGTACAGCAGTTCGTTGAGGCGGCGGACATCATCAACGTTTCCATGGGGGACGTGCTTGGTGATGACGCGACGCTGGCCATCGGCAAGATGGTGGACGTTTACAAAAAGTCCACGGACATGCTCAAGGACAAGTCGCTCAAAGAGCAGCTGCTCTCGCTGGGTTCCGCCGTGAACGAGCTGGGCAAGACCAGCACGGCCAACGAGCAGTATATGGTCAACTTCACGGGGCGGCTCGGCGGCATCGCCGTGCAGGCCGGACTCGCCGCCGACCAAATTCTCGGCTTCGCCTCCGCCCTTGACCAGGACATGCAGAAGGTGGAGATGTCGGCCACGGCGTTCCAAAAGCTCATCCAAAAGGTCATATCCAAGCCCGCGGAGTTCGCCAAGATTGCCGGAATGGAACTCGGCAAGTTCAAGCAGCTCATAGAGACCGACATGAACGAGGCACTGAAGAAAGTGCTCAAGGGCTTCTCCGGGGCGGGCGGCTTCGACAAGCTGCTGCCCATCTTCCAAGACTTGGGGCTTGACGGCGCACGCGCCGCCGCCGCCATCTCCTCGATGGCCAACAGCCTCGACAAGGTGGAGGCCGCGCAAAACATCGCAAACAAGGCAATGCTGGAGGGCGTGTCCTGCTACGAGGAGTTCTCCGTCAAGAACAACAACATGCAGGCCAACTTGGAGAAAGCCCGCAAGAAGTTCCAGGACACCCGCCTCGAACTGGGCCAAAAGCTCTACCCGATACTGCTGAAGCTGACCAAGACCAGCACGGCGGGCATCAAGGCCATATCCTCCGCCACTTCGTGGATAAGCAAGAACAAGGGCGTGGTGCTGGCCATCATCGCACCGCTCACTTTGTACATTGCCAAAGTGACGCTGCTGAAGACGCGCCTGCTGCTGCTCAACGCGGCGGAGAAAGCCGGAATCGTCATCAAAGCCGCCTACAAGACGGCGGTCTATGCGGTGGCTGCAGCGCAGGCGAAGATGGCGGGCAACACGACCAGAGCGGCTGCAGCAGTCCGGGCAATGGGCGCAGCGGCCAATGCAGTTCCGTGGGTGGCCATCGCCACCGCCGTCATCGCGGCAGGCACGGCCATCTACAAGCTGGCGACCCGCACCACGGCGGCGCAGAAGGCCATGAAGGACTTCCACGAGCGCACCGCCGAGCAGAAAGTGGAAGCCGACAGACTCTTCGGCGCACTGCGGGAACTGCGCAAGGGCACTGACGAGTATAACAAGGTGCAGAAGAAAATCATAGAGAACTATCCCACGATACTCCAGGACCAGCTGGACGAGAAGGGCAACATCCTTGACATCGAGCAGGCCTACAACAAGGTCATCACCGCCATGAAGCGCAAGATAGCCCTTGACATCCAGCAGGAGCAGATAACGGAGATTATGAAAAAGGAGATGGACAGACTTGGCACCTCGCTCAAGCACCTCTCGCCGAAAATCGGCGGCAAGGCCGTGGAGCTGGCAGAGGGCGGCATGAACGCCGAAGGCATAATCCGCAACTTGAACCGCTATCTGCTCAAGGACAGGAAGCTGAATGACAAGGAGGAGTTTTGGATCCGCAACGTCACCAAGATTGTGCAGGAGGAGCAGGCCAAGATTGAGAAGGTGAAGCAGAACCTCGCCCCGTGGATCGGCGACCAGCTGGACGCGGTTGTCTCCGACATAGAGAGCGAGACGGACGGCAGCGGCGGCGGTGGGGGCGCAGGCGGCGAGACCGCCGAGGAGGTCGCCGGAAAGAAACTGACCGAATGGGAGAACCTCCAAAAGGAGGTGAAGAAGCTCTTCCAAAAGGACGAACTCATCGGCCTTGACAAGGTCGCCGCCGACAAGGAGAAAATCCGGCAGGAGTACGGCGACCTCATTGAACGCATCGAGGTGTTCACCGCCAGCAAGGGGCAGGCGGCCAAAGACCTCGCCGACCAGGTGCGGCAGTATATGGCCAACGCCGTCGAAGAGATTGACCGCGCCGCCCGCACCGAACAGATTAAGAAAGTGACGCAGCAGTACGAGAAACTGTGCGAGCAGTTCCAGACCCTCAAGGAGAAACTCGGGCAGAACCTCACCGACAGCTACTCGGCGGAACTGCTGCAGGTGGAGCAGAGGTGGAAAGCCACCATCGCGGAGATTGACCGCTCCATCGCCTACTACGAGAACAAGAGCAAGGAGGAGTACAACCCCGAAACGGGGGCAGGCCTCAACGAAGACGAGCTGAGACTGCTTGAAGACCTGCTGGAGCAGAAGCGGCAGGCCGTAGCCCTCGAAGCGCAGGAGGAACTCGCCATCGTGCAGCGTGCCGAAGCCGACATCACCGAAGCGCTGATGACGGAGACCGAAAAGCGCATCGCGGCGGTGAAAAAGGAGTACCAGGCGAAAATCTCCGCAGCCCAGTCCGCCATCGCCAAGCTCAAGGCGTTGGGCGAGCAGGAGAACCAAGACCGCATCCGGCAGCTTGAGGAGCAGATAAAAGCCCTCAAGCAGAAGGTGGACGAGGAAACCGCCGCGATAGGAAAGTCGGCCAAAAAGGGCAAGGCCACCACGGGCATCGGCAAACTCCTTGAGATAGACTGGAAGAACTTCAAGAAGGATTGGGAGAAGAACCTGTCGGACATCGCCGACGTGATCCAGGACTTCGCCAACACCGCCATGCAGCTCTTCGAGTCCATCAACCAGCTTCAGAGCAACAAGGAGAAAGCCGCCCTCAACGAGTACAAGAAAGGCTATGACGAGCGGAAGAAGAAGCTGGACTGGCAGCTGGAGCAGGGCATCATCTCGCAGGAGTACTACAACGCGCAGGTGGAGCAGCTGGACAAGGAGCGCGACGCCAAGGAGAAGCAGCTGGAAATCGAACAGTTCCGCAGGGAGAAGAAAGCGGCCATCGCGGAGGCCATAATCTCCGGCATCGTAGCCGCCGTGAAGAGCTTCGAGAACGGCGGCGGCTTCCCGTGGGGTCTCATCTCCATGGCTCTCTCCCTCGCAGCCACGGGCGTGCAGGTCGCTGCCATCGCCTCGCAGCCGGAACCCTACGCCAAGGGCGGCTACATCGAGCGGGAGAAGAACATCGTGGCGGGGGAGCGCGGCAGGGAGTGGATCGCCTCAAACGAGATTGTGGAGAATCCGGAGACGAAGCCCGTCATCGAAGCCCTTGAGGAGTACCGCAAGGGCAACAAAGCCCCGCTGCGGGAGCTTGAAATGACTGTGCCGGACAGCCGCAGCGTGTCCCAGGCGGCCACCGCCATTAGCCGTACATTTGCCCCCGAAAGAACAGAGAGAGCCGTCACCAGCAACCACTACCACACCGCGCAGGCGGATGACGTGACGATGGGCAGGATGCTGGAGGAGCTGACCGCGCTGCGCCAGTACATGAGCGACCCGAAGAACAGGCAGGCGGTCATCAGCCGGGAACTCCAGCTTGAGTTCGAGCAGCAGGAGAGCTTCCTCCGCAGGGCGGCTTCGCTAAAACAGTGAGCAATGGCAGTAACGATAAGAGAACAACCGCACCCCCTTGACTTCGCAGGAAACCGCCCGCGCTTCCTGCTGAAGGGCACGCCCGTCTCCACCGCCGGAAGCAAGAGCCGGAGCGCGTGGCGCGTGAACGCGCTGCCGTCCTCCGTGCTGACGGTCGGCTTCGGCGACACCGTCCTTGACTTCCAGATCACCTCGCCGTACCAGGCGCGCGACAGGGCGGACAGGATAGCGGGCTACACCGACACCTCCATGCTGAAAAAGGAGCTTCAGAGCAAGATAGCCGAGCATTACACCGTCTCCCGCCACTACGATGTGATGTTGGCGGACGACCTCACCCTCACGTTCCTCTCCAAGGAGTACGGCGGCGAGGTGGTGACCGTTGACGGCAACGGCAGCGGCAACATCGAGCAGCTGGAGCAGGTCGCGGGTGTGGCGCGGGTGCTGCACCCCAACTACGGCGTGTTCGCCCGCTTCGAGGTCACCCGATACAGCGGCGGCGCGGTGCAGACGCTGGAGACCCCCGACATGATCCTGCACCTTGACGCCGACGACCTCGTGGAGCTGCCCCTTGACATCCTGCGTTCCTACTTCACGGCGGCTGATGTCCCCAGCCTTGCGGAGACCTTCGCCGCCTATCCGCTGCAGTATGCCACACTGAAGTTCCGGCTCACCTATTCGGACGTGTCCGGGGAGATTCCCAAAGTCGGGGTTCTGAAACACTCGCAGGAGGTCATGCTGTCGGCAGGCAGGCTCGACGACACGCACCAGGCACTCAACCTCGCCGACTGGGAGACCGGCATGGGAGCAACCGCCAAGCTGTCCGAATACACGGACATCCGCGACTTCGGAAACCCCACGGGGCTGACCGTCCGCTCCTACGCGGAACTTCCGCAATACGCCTATTTCCTGCTCTTCAACACCCTCGAATCCGCCTCGCATTCCCGCCAGCTCAATGTCGGGGTCATCGTGCGGATGAGGGACGGCAGCATCCACACGGCCAACCAGGGGCAGGTCACCGTGGCCAATTACAACATCGTGCGGCTTCCGCTGTCCGTGGCGGCGTTGGGGTTAGACCCCTCCGGCATGCTCTCCTACACGGTCTCCATCCGCAACGAGTCCGGGGCGAAGTGGACGCGCACCTACCTCCTCGGGCGCAAGCCCACAGGGGCGCAGGCGTTCCTGCTGCAAAGCCGCTACGGGCTATTGGAGAGCCTCTCCACGGACACGTCAGCCGTGGAGGAGCAGACGGACGGCAGCGACACGGTGAAGAACGGCGTTGTCGGCGCGGACATCACCGACACGGCGACCGTCCACACCGCCCGCACGGGCTACAGGACGGCGCGGGAAATCCAGCTGGTGGCGGACGCGATGCGCAGCCGCCACAACTACCGCATCATCGGCGGCAGAACCGTCCCCATCGCCGTCATCCCCGACACGCTCACGGTGACCGACACCGCCGAAGACCTCATTGAGGCGGAGTTCCAGTACCGCTTCAACAAGCCCGCCACCACTACAAGCACGGGCAACCTGCCCGCCCTTCCGAACAGGCTGGATCGTTGGGACGACGTGCTCCTATGGGTTGACGACCTGCAGCGGAATGCCGCACGGCAGAACGAGATAGCTAACCAATACTTCAGAGAAAAATGATAGAGACGATTGAGAACGGAATGGGTCTCGCCCAGGTGCGGGGCATCCTCAACAGACTGATAGAACGGGTCAATGAGCTGGACAGCGTGTCCGGCAGCTATGACGACCTCGAAAACCGCCCCGCCATCAACGGGGTGACGCTCACCTCGCAGACCACTTTTGACGATTTCACCATCCCCGCGTCCCGCATCGACGACTACGGGACGTTCAAGGCCGAAATCCGAGCCCTCGCCGAAGAGACGGCGGCGGGCGCGGCGGCGGCAAGTGTCCGCACCAAGCTGGACGGGAACTTCAACACGCTGCAGCCGAGGGAGTACGAACTGAGCGGCTCCATGCTCGTTGTCATCGGCGACGACAAGGGCAACGCCTACAAGACCACCCTCGGCGACCTCATTGACTACCTCAAGCACGAGGTGCTGAAGCTCAACGACCAGTACCTGCGCGTCATCAAATAACTAACCCAATAACTCACCAAAACTCAAACCTCATGGGACAGATCATCAAATACCAGCAGGAGGCCTTCAACGGACAGATGGTGAACGGCGCTCCCGACTACGACATCCTCTATCCGAAGACCAGCGCCGACCAGGTGGAGGGTCTCGCCACCCTCATCCAGCAGCTGTTTCCGGCGGACTCCGACACCAAGGTGCAGTCCGTCACGCTGACAGACGGCACCTCCTCGGCGGGTCCGAAAATCACCGTCGTCCTCACGGACGGGACATCGGTGACCAGCACCACCGTAAACCTCGCCTCCACCTCCAAGTACGGCGTGACCAAGCTGACCAGCGCGGTAAACAGCACCTCCGAGGCGCTGGCGGCGACCGCCAAGGCGGTCAAGACCGCCTACGATTTGGCGAACACCGCCAACACCACCGCCAACAGCAACG
The DNA here is from genome assembly GCA_934699095.1 of uncultured Bacteroidales bacterium. Classification (GTDB taxonomy): domain Bacteria; phylum Bacteroidota; class Bacteroidia; order Bacteroidales; family WCHB1-69; genus F23-D06. The sequence goes on from CAKUVI010000006.1 coordinate 178,436, forward strand.
CCTCGAACCTTTCAAACCTCCACAGCAACCTTGAGGACAAGTGCCTCAAGGTGGTGACCTACAACGACCTCTCCATCCTCAAGAGAGCCACTGCACTCACCCTTGACGACAAAATCAACGCCACGAACCTGGTCAACGTCATCGCCTTCACCATCGGGAAAGACGGAATCGCCATCGTCAACGAGGGCGTGACATTCGCCATCGAGGGCGGCAAGCTGCAGGTCAACAGCACCGCCATCACGGTGCACCGCGTGAAAGTCGTTTACGAATACTCCTTCTCCTGATGCTAACGATAGAGGTCAACGGAAACGCGCTGCACATCAAGCGGGGGACTTCCCTGCAGATGGAGGTGAACAGCAGCCTCTTCTCCACCGACGGGGTGGAGGGGGATGTGATGTTCACCTTCGATGTGCCCGCGAAGAGCAACGACACGGTGTTCCGGCACGCCCGCTTCGTCTATGTGCAGCGGCTCAAGAAGTACGCCTGCACCGTCAAGGCGGGAGGGATTGAGATTGCACGCGGCGACCTCTACATCCAAAAGGCGACCATGACGACCTACTCCTGCGGGCTGGTCATCAACCCGTGGCCTGCAGGATTCGCCGACAAAAAGCTGAAAGAGAACGACTACGGCGACGATGTTGTCATCAGCCGAAACGCCACGGAACACAACGCCAAGTGGCTTGAGTTCCTCAAGTCCACCCTCGATCCGGATTCCGTGGTCAAGTTCCCGCTGTTCCTGGACACGGCTTTTTACGGCAGTGGGAACAACGATTTCGGCTGGTTCCTCACGCAGTACGACAACGCGCCGGAGAACGCCAGCGGAATCCAAGCCTCACTGAACACCAACAATAACATCGGGCTTGACCGCTGCTATGTCAACCGCCTCTTCTTCAACGCCAGCGGCGATGTGATTGAGGAGAGACCCGGCAACCGCGGCGTGCGGGTGTTCAACAACCGGCAGGCCGACAACCCCAACAGCTTCGTCTTCTGCCCAGCCCTTCAGCTCACATGGCTGCTGGACAGGGTGGTGGCGAACGGGGGCTATCTGGCGGAGGGCGGCTTCCTTGACAGCCCCGACACCGCCAAGATCTATTCGCAGAGTCTCCGCGCCATGGACGGGCTTCTCACTCAGTTCACCGAGGAGGCCGCATTCCGTGCGCAAATCACACCCTCCGTGGATTACTACCACATCATGTTTTGGGGAATGCCCTCGTTTATGCAGCCGTTCACCGATTCGGACGGCAACGAGCAATATATGTTCTACCCCAAGGCCGACGGCACGCACCACTTCCACGTGGTTGTCAGAACCTATCTGCCCGCCAACTTGATACAGAACGGCTCCGTGGAGGTGGAGGAGAACGGCGGCACCGTGACCAAACACTACGAGGAGGCGCTGGTATTCATGATGACCGACAGGCTCAACAACTTGTGGAAGGCCACGGCCTCCAACCTCTACGGGAATTGGGACGACATGGATTCGCTGTTCGGCCACTGGTACACGCCGTATTATGTGAAGTCGTTCAAATCCCAACATCTCTCCTCGTTCGGCTATGCCGGGGCGGGGTTTTACGAGATAACGTTTGACTTCACCGTCAACGACATGAGAGCCAACCAGATGTATATGTTTGCTTTCGCCAAGTGCAGGGGGATGATGGAGGAAGTCGGCGGCTACGGGCAAATGCTGGTAATCAAGGATTTCGAGCGCGTGCCGATAACAGCGGACGTGACGGCCTACAACAAGGTCTATAACTGTTTCGCCGACAGACTGCGCTACGGCGAGCACGTCCCCGACATGACCAACGCCGACTTCATCGGCACGCTGTGCAAGACCTTCGGCCTCGCCCTCTTCCTTGACTCCACGACCAGGAGGGCGGAGTTCGCCTTCGTCCGCGACATCTTGGAGAAGTCCAAGTGCCTCGACCTCACGGCATACGCCGTGGACGGCGAGACCGCCATAGAGAAGACCGATGAGCGGAAATACGTGTTCAAGCTGGAGGGTGTGACCACGGACGAGAACGACAACACCAAGATGCTGCCGCCAGTTCCGACCGCCGACCAGCTTCCCGACGCTTCGGCCAACTATGGAAAAATATGTTTTGTGGAGAACGAGAACCGCTACCGCAGGGCGGAGCGGGAGGGCGACAGCATCGCCAACTGGGTGTTCCGCTGGAATCCGCTGGGCGGTGCCGACCAGACCCTTGAGGCAGGGGAGGGTGACGAGGAGAGCATCACACCCTCATTGAAAGTTCCCGTGATGGAGATCACGGACGCGAAGTCCGAACACCCCGAGTTTGTCATGCGCATCGAGCAGGCGGGCTGCAGCCCAGTCTTCGACACGGGTAACACGGACTTCCCGATGGTGCTGGAGACATATCTTGGAAGCCGGAGACTTGAAATCCCGCAGGCTGGCAACCCGTTCATAGAGGTGGCGCAGCCGACACGGCATTCCCGCTACGGCGACCCCCTTGACGGCGTTTCGCTGACCGTCCGTGGGGACAACTCTGTGGGGCAGCTGTGGGTGAGGCCGTGGCTGGACTTCCTCGCCAATTACGAGAAAGTGCGCTACCGCTTCCTGCTGCCGCTGTCGGAGTTCCTCAACCTTTGGCGGCTGCTGAAGCCGCAGGACGGGCGGGCGCAGAGCCAAACCCGCTGGCTGCTGGTCGCCGGAGTGAAGAGCCTGCCCGTCAAAATCACCTTCCAGTTCACTGAAGGGGCGCAATCCGTCATTGCAGAAGTGGAGGCTGCAAAGATGAGGATGTCTCTATAGAATCCGGCTTGGGTTTTGCTTCGTCTTTGTCTTTCGCAAATTTGGGTGTCTTGGAAATCACAATATCACGCAGGTTCGGGTCAACATGCTTCGTGTAGATGGTGGTCATCGCAAGGGAGGAGTGGTCGGCCAGCTGCTTGACGGACAACGGGTCTATCCCGTTCTTTATCATTTCGGTCATACCCGTGTCGCGGAAGGAGTACTGTTGCATTTCTTTCGGCAGGTTCAACGCCTTGCGCAGCTTCACCCAATGCTTCGGCATTGTGGCATCAGCCATACGGGTGGAACAGGTCTTGAAATGCTCGCCGAAGATGTAGTCCGACATCTTCGCGTTCTGCACCCCGATGTCCAGGAAGTCAAGCAGTATCTCCTTCGACAGCGGCACCACCCTTTCGTGACCGTTCTTGGCAACATTCTTGGGAATCCTTATCTGCATGTCGGCAAACGACAAGTTCTCGACCTTTAGCCCCCGCAATTCGTGAGGTCTTATCAGTCCCGAGTATATCAACTTGAGCATAATCAGATACATCGGATTCTTGACCTTCAAATATTCGTTTATTTTTTCTCGGGTCTCCTCGGGAATAAGGATTCTTTTTTTATCCTCTACCTTTTTCGCCTTGATTTTTTGGAAGTGGTTCTCCTTGCAATAGCATTTGTCCATCATCCACGAGAAGAACGCGCTGCCCTGCTTGATGTAGGAATTGTAAGCGGAGGCGGTGATTTCGTTTCCCGACGTTCCTTTTCGCTCGTAATAGATGTAATCCATGAAGCGCACAATCATAGTGTGGGAAATCATGGAGGAATAAATGTTAGGCTGCTGTTTCTCAACCCATTCGCAGAAGACCTTGATGAAGGTCTTGTAAGTGCGGTATGTGGCAGGGCGGAGTGTCTTCTCTATATCCTCCATATACCGCGCCGCCACATCCTTGATTGGGGTGTACATTCGCGAATCCTCGCCCTGGAAGAACGGGTTCCACCCAGTGGAGAGCCTCATGTTCAAGGCAATGATGATGTTGTTGATGTGTTTCTTCGCCTCGCTTTTGGAGGAATAACGGCTCATAAGCCGCGAAAGCCGGATTTTCTTTCTTGCAAGCTCTTGGGTTTGTGGATTCTCCACATAGTACTCAATGAGCCATCCCGACTTGTTGGTCTTCAGAGTAGCCGGCAGGTAGTTGACAGCGGAATACTCGGAAGATACTGCTAACCTGTTGTGATTCAATGACATTTTTTTTTTGGTTTTGCCAGGTATTCACAGTGATAATCTGACAAATCCCAAAGAAATACACTTTGTCTCGTTTCTGTCTCAGTTTTAACGCAAAAATCAGCAATCTACTTGCGTAAATTGCTGATTCTGATTGAGTTTCGGACTTTTGCGGAGAGAGCGAGATTCGAACTCGCGGAAGAGTTACCCCTTCGTCAGTTTAGCAAACTGGTGGTTTCAGCC
>CAKUVI010000007.1 GCA_934699095.1 uncultured Bacteroidales bacterium
GTGGAGACGCAAAAAATGTGGAGACGCAAAAAATGTGGAGACGCAAAAAATGTGGAGACGCAAAATTTTGCGTCTCTACGCCACATCGCGACGGATGATGTGAAATGCGAAATATAAACAGATATGGCAAAAAAAAACGGCGGTTGAATTCAACCGCCGTTCGTTTATGTTATCTTCTTTTCTTGCCGCCGTTCACCGGTTCAACTGGCTTCTTGGCTGCTTTCTTCTTTGCCAATTCCTTCTTGTATTTGTACTCGAGATCGTAGTAGTTCTGGAGATGATGAGGGGATAAGATAGCCTTGAATTTCTTGTGATATGCCGTCTCTAAGTTAAGGAGATTCTTGCGCAATTCAAACTTCTGATCCTGCATGTATGTGACTTGTTTGTCGGAAAGATTCGCAATCACCTCTTTGTTTGTTCCTGGAGCGCCGAGCTTGATGCCTTGTTTTGCGAGGTTTTTGCGGTAAGCCTCCATGATTTTCAGCTCCTCATTCAGATATTGCTCATAGGCAGTCCAAAAATTGTTGTTTTCAGTACCTGAAAGTGTGAGGTTCGATTTCATGTATGCGATACGTTCCTGTATCATCGAATTTGTTTTGCTCTGTGCAAATATTGCTGTTGAGATTCCGGCAAATACGAGCAGCGTGGTTATGAAAAACTTTTTCATTGTGCCTTTATTTTTGGTTAATAATTATAATCTTCGTAATAATCCATAAGTGCAAGCTCCTCACTGTAATACTCTGTAGCCAGAGATTCAAGGGCTTCCTCTTCTGAGATTGCTACTTCGGTTGTCTGCTCGGCAATCGCTGGTGTCTCTTTTTTAGAGTTGAAGGTAAAAAAAACGGTGGTGGCAATTGCCAAAACTGCCACAGCTGCTATGCCCGAAGCAATCCAACTTTTACGTTTCACGTTCTCCTTTTGGATTCGTTGCATCACTCTGTTTGGGAAGTTCTCGAAATAATCTTCGGGAATGTCGTAATGCTCAGTCTTATTTATATTGTCTAAATCTACCATAATTGTTAAAAAATACAAATCTGTTGACTATGCAAAAACTAAAAGGTTAAACGTTCGGAAAGATTTTTTTTGATTTTTTCCGCAGCGAAATGATAGGAGGCCTTGAGAGCGCTTTCGGATGTGTTGAAAATTTTGGACATCTCGGCGTATGGAGTCTCGTCGTAGTAGCGCATGGTGAACACAGCACGCTGTTTAGGAGGCAGTTTGATGATTTCCTCTTGAAGCAGTTTCTCAATCTGATTGGGAGTGAGGGTGCTGGTGTCGGCGTGCGTGGAGAGGAGGAAGTCGGTGTAGCTGTCGTCTGACAGGTTCAGCAGTTTTTTCTTCTTTTCTATGAAGGTGAGTGCCTCATTCACGCAGATTCTTGATATCCAGGTCTTAAGACTGGATTCGTTTCTGAATTTGTCAAGGTTTTTCCAGATCTTTATGCAGACGTTCTGGCTCACGTCGTCAGCGTCCTCGTGAATGGAGGTGATGCGTCGTGCAGAGTAGTATATGTGCTTCTGGTATTTTTTCAGAAGCAGTTCAAAGGCTTTTTCCTTCGTTTCCTCGTTACTGAACAACGACAAGATGAATTCGTCGGTGATTTCGGGCATATAGGTGGTTATTTTCTGTTAATGACTTTTTTGCAGGCTTCGGCGATATGTTCTTTGTCGAGGCCAAAGTGCGCCATCAGTTCGTCGGGTGTTCCGCTTTCACCGAAGCGGTCGTGGATGCCGATCATCTCAACTGGGGCGGGGTGGTTCCTGCTAAGGCATTGGCATACCGCATCGCCCATGCCTCCGTTCAGCAAATGCTCCTCAGCCGTCACCACGCAGCCGGTCTTGCGAACGCTTGCCAAAATGGTCTCTTCATCCAAAGGCTTGATTGTAGCCAAGTTGATCACCTCCGCATGGATGCCATCTTCGTTGAGCATGTGCGCAGCCTGAAGTGCAGGGAATACAAGATGACCTGTAGCTATGATTGTCACATCATTGCCCTCTTCCAACACGTCGGCCTTGCCGATTACGAACGGCTTGTCCTCAGGTGTGAAGTTCGGCACTGACGGACGACCGAAACGCAGATACACAGGACCGTTGTGGTTGGCCGCTGCTATGACAGCCTGCTTCGTCTCGTTGTAGTCGCAGGGATTGAGCACCACCATGTTAGGAAGCATTCTCATCAGCCCCAAGTCCTCTATCATCTGGTGTGTGGCACCGTCTTCCCCGACAGTGATTCCTGAGTGTGAAGCGCATATCTTCACGTTGAGGTTGGAATATGCAACAGTCATCCTTATCTGGTCATATACACGGCCGGAAATGAACCCTGCAAATGCACTTGCAAAGGGTATCTTGCCGCTGAGCGCCAGACCGGCTGAGATGCCGATCATGTTGGCCTCCGCAATGCCTGTCTGTATGAAGCGCTCCGGATGGGCTGCCTTGAAATCCCCCATCTTCACACTTCCTGTCACATCTGCTGTCAATGCGAAAATCTTGTCATTGTTTGCCGCTGCCTCTAACAAGCCGGCTCCGAACCCTGAACGGGTGTCCTTTTTCGTGATATTGTCAATATTTAACATGCCAAAAAATTTTGGCAAAGATACGAAATTTACGAAAAGTGAGTTATCTTTGCAACCTTTATTGTTCAACTTTTTGGATGAAAAATTTTTCATTACTCTGCGGCACCCTCATTCTACTGCTCCTTCCCGCTCTTCTCTGCGGTCAGGGGAACGATTCCATCCGCCGGAAATTTTTCACCCCAGATTCTATGATTGTCAAGATTGACACACTCTCTGTTGTTCCTCAATCTTTTGAGATTAAGGATGTTAGCAAATATAAATACCTTTTTGACCCGATTTCAGCAACCCTATTCCTGATAGATTCCAACCTGCTGCATCAAAAACTGACTGCTGAATATAAAACCCTTTCGAAAGACTATTCCAAATCAGTCTTCCATAAGCCGCCACCTCTCCTCGAAAACCCCGCACGGCAACATGTCGCCCCCGACATACCCGTTGTCTCCTTCCAAGATGTCTTCTCCGACGACCGGCTCTATAGTAACGGTTCCGTGTCACGCGGACTTTCCGTGGGAAATAATCAGGATGTTGTGCTGAATTCATCTCTGAATCTGCAACTTTCTGGAAAAATATCCGACGATGTAGAGATTCTTGCCTCCATCTCCGACAAGAACATTCCAATACAACCAGAGGGAAATACACAGTTTATTCAAGATATCAACAGTATTTTTATAACATTGAAGATTAAAGACAGGGTCGAAATCCATGCAGGTGATGTCGAAAACAGGAAAACCGACGATGATTTTCTTCGATATAGCAGAAACTTCTTAGGTCTGTCAACCTCGGTGGTCTCCCAGTATAAAGGCAAGGCTGTTTTCAGAAACTCGGCCGGCGGCGGCGTCTCAAAGGGCAAGTTTACCCGGCAAACTCTCGTCCTACAAAACGGCGTTCAAGGTCCTTATAAACTCTATGGCGCTGACAATGAGATCAATATATCTATAGTCGCCGGCTCTGAACGCGTATATCTCGACGGCCAGATGCTCACCCGCGGTCAAAATAACGATTACGTCGTGGATTATAATACCGCAGAAATCTCTTTCACCCCTAATATCCTTGTGACTTCGGAAAAACGTATCGTGGTTGAGTTTGAATACTCCGACCGCCACTATGTGCGTTACGGTCTTTTCTCCAACAACGAATCTGTGATCAACGGAAAGCATCCCACTAAGCTCTTTGTGAATTTTTACCACGAACAGGACCTAAAAAACCAGTCGGTGCAACCCGAACTCACAAACTTGCACAAACTGTTTCTGTCAACCGTCGGCGATAATCATACAAATGCCCATTTCAACAATTTTGATACGGTTACTTTCTCCCCGAACCAGATCCTCTACGAAAAAATAGACACAAATTGCAATGGTACCATATATAATATATATAGGTATTCTCAAAATTCGGGATCATCATTGTATAGTCCTTCCTTTTCTTATACAGGCAATCATCAAGGCAACTATAGGCTCTCGGAAAACACTGTGAACGGCCGCGTTTTCGAGTGGGTTGCTCCCGAGAACGGCGTGATGCAGGGCGACTATGAGCCATACTTGGCACTTACCGCTCCGATCTCGCAGCAGATGCTGACACTCGGATTTGAATCGGAATTGAGGAAACAGACCAAAGTGCGCGCTGAGGCGGCTCTCTCAAATCTCGACAAAAACATCTTTTCGAAAAACGATGACAAAGACAATGTGGGATTTTCTTATAACTTGAATGTCAGTGATTTGGAACTTGTTTCGTCAAAGTCTGACACAACACCTTGGCTCCTTCAAACAAAACTTGGAACGCAATTTGTGCACAAAAACTTCTCTCCTTTCGAGTCGTTCAGAAACATTGAGTTCAAGAGGGATTTTAATTTGGCCTCCGACTATTCCGACAGTCATTCCGAATGGATAGTGGAAGGCTCTTTCTCGGCCTCCAAACACAAGGAAACCGCTGAACACAGATTCGGACTCCACACCAACGCCCTGCTGCGCCTCCACGACAGCCGTGCCTTCAGGAATGAAGTGACAACCGACAATCGCTGGAATAATTGGCAGCTGAAGACATCCAACAGTTTCTTGTTTGCTGAAGATTCAATACAAAAAAGCCGTTTTTTGGTGTCTCGTATAGGATTTTCAAAAAAATTCCAATATTTGTCATTAGGATTTGATAATCTTTTGGAATACAATAAGTTTGTGGATTCAAAACAAGAACTTTTGAGGGCAAACAGTTATTCGTTCAATGATTTTTCAGTCTTTATGAGAAGCACAGCCATGAAAAAGAGTGCCCTTGACCTGAGTTACAAAAACAGAGTGGAATATTTGCCATGCGATCAGTTTTTATCCATGAAAAATATGATTCATGAAGTGAAAATGCAATATAAACTGACAAATGTGAAAAATCACAGCTTCAACGCAAATGTCATTTACAGAAATCAGTCCGTGTATGATTCTTTGAAGAATAAGAAGAACGAGCATTATTTTGTGGGAAGTTTGTCATATACAGGCCGTTTCCTCAAGAATGCTATTATTTGGAACACATATTATGAGGCGGGCAGCGGTTTGGAGCAGAAAAAGACTTTCACGTATCTCAAGGTGGCGAAAGGGCAGGGCACACATGTTTGGAACGACTATAACGGCAACGGCGTCGAGGAGGTTGAGGAGTTTGAGATAGCCTCCTTCCAGGACCAGGCAGAATACATCAAAGTCTGGATTGCGAATGACCAGTATCAGAATGTGTATAACAACACCTTGACACAGAGCCTGTTGATACGTCCTGGCGCAGTGTGGTCCAATAAGTCAGGGTTCAGGAAATTCATCTCCAGATTTTCAAATTCCACGAATCTCAGGTCAAACCTGAAGCACCAGACTCAGATGTTCTCGCCATTCTACTTCGGAGGTGACGATGAGAAGACGGTGTCGAGCATAACAAACCTGTCGAACAACTTTTCGTTCAACAACAACACATCTAAATTCGCGTTTGACTACGTGGTCCAGAAGAACTCCAATAAGCAGTTTTTGTACTATGGCTTCGAGCATAACGACATCACTGTCAATGAAGTCACGCTGAAAAGCCTTGTGGTAGAGCAGGTTTTTGTCAAATCGTCGTTTGGGTACAGACAAACGGGTAATGTCTCTACATTGTCAAGTCGCAACTTCAACACGGAATGTTACAAAGTTGACGGAGAAATTCGTTTACAGTTCAAGAACATACACGAGGCGACCATTTCAGGGGAATACTCAATGACAAGGAATAAGGGCGGTTTTGAGAAAATAAACAGTTTTGAGGTTGGTGCGTCGTATTCTTTGAGAATCAAGAATCGTGGAACCATGTTTTTAACTGCCCAATATGTTGACATAGTGGGAGATGCAGGTGGCAATTCGGCGGTTTCATACAGTATGTTGAATGGGCTTTCGGTGGGCAGAAACTTTCTTTGGACGGCGGATATGAAATTCTCCATCACCGAGTTCCTTCAGCTGTCGTTGCAATATTCAGGACGCGCTGTTGATAAAAAAACTGTCATCCACACCGGAAATGTAACAATCAACGCCCTATTCTAGTAGAGACGTGCCATGTCGCGTCTCAAACCATGTCGCGTCTCAAACCATGTCGCGTCTCAAACCATGTCGCGTCTCTTTAATTGATGTAATATTTTGAATTTCAGTGTTTTATAAATATGTTCATATTTTTTTTTAATTTTGTAAGTCTCAAATATTGGAATATAAAAAAAAATATGCTATTTTTGGCACTTCAAAAAATTGAAGATTGAAGAGTTGTGTAACTTTTTGCAGATTAGGTACGTAAAAGTTAAGAAAATTTTTGTGCAAGGTATGCAATTTTGTTATATAACGTTTTGATTATTAGTTTGTTAAGTTAAGACTCAAAATGTTCTAAATATGGTAAAACAGGTACAGAAAATAGGTGTTGTATTTCTTATGGCGATGCTGATTTCCGGGTTCAGCTTTGCTCAAGATGATGCGCAATTTACTTTTTTTCCTTGGGTGACCTCCTATTATAATGCCGGAGGCATCGGGGAGCAGAGTAACACGTTGTGCTTCACAGCCGATTATAACAACAAGTATATCGGTTGGGGCGATGCCTACTCTATCAACAACGATTCTGTGTATCGTACTGCACCTCAGGATTTTCTGTTCAGTGTTGAGTCATATTTGAAGAAATTGCACGGTTCTCTTGGTCTTACGTTGGTGCGCGACCAGTTGGGCTTCTACAAAAACACCGGTGTGAAGCTCGGATACTCTTACAAGTTGCGTATAGGCGGCGGCTCTTTGGGCATCGGTTTCAACGTTTCGCTTTTCAACCAATCAATAGAGAGTGACAAATTCAAGCCCATAACTCCTGGCGACCCTACCTTGGACAATTTGAGTGAATCGACATTAGACATAGATTTCGGTTTCGGACTTTTGTACAAGGCCGACAACTGGTATGTGGGCGCCGGCGTCACACAACTCGCCGCACTCTTCGACAAAAACCAGGTCTTGAGGGTTTCTGGCGAGTATGGTCCGCACAGAACATCCCAGCTCTATCTGCACGGCGGATACACTTGGGTGCTGCCGTTCAACCCTAACTGGGAGCTCATGCCGCAGACTTTGATAAAGACCGATTACAAGAAGTTCCAGTGGGATCTTCTTCTTTTGGCACGCTACAACGGAGTGTATTGGGGAGGCCTCGGATACCGTCTGCAAGACTGCGTTTCGCTCTGCTTCGGTGCTCGTCCTTTCTACAACTCGTCAAATGTCTATCTAAAAGGCCTTGATTTGGGCGTATCTTACAGTATAACAACTAATTCACTCGCATATCAGAAACACAGAAGTTTCGGTGATGTTGAGGTTGTGGTGCGCTATTGCTTCGACATTTTCAAGCCGGAGATTTTCTCAGGATACGGAAATTCAAGATATATTTATAAGAACAGATACTAAAAACAAACATTCGAACGTTAATAAGTCAGAAATAAATAAAAACACAACAATATGAAACGGGTAATAATTTTTCTTGCTGCGGTATTAGTATTGTCAGTATCCTGCCAAAACGGCGGAGACGGACAATTGGTAGGCGTGAAGGATCGTCCAGACGTGCTTGAATTGGAGCCATACGGAATGGTGTATGTTCCAACAGGCCACTACCTCATGGGTGCTGGCGACCAGGACGTGCCTTTTGCTATGACGCAACAGTCCAAGAACGTTACAGTTGCTGCGTTCTGGATGGATGAAACCGAAATCACTAACAACGAATATCGCCAGTTCGTGTATTGGGTTCGCGACTCAATAGCACACACCCTTCTTGGTGACGCTGAGATAGCCGAGGCTGAAAAGTACGGCCATTATCTCAAGTACACAAGCGGAGAGAACGAAGGCGAAATAATGGAGCCAAAGCTCATCAACTGGAAAGAGAAGATCCCATGGGATTCAGACAACGAGGAGGTTCAGGCAGCACTTTCCCCGCTTTTCAGCAAGATGAACACCCGTTTCTACCATTATCAAGGCAACAGAATGAACGTCTCAATGCTCAACTACGAGTATTGGTGGTTCGATTATCGCAACTATAAAGACCCTAAGGATCCTGAGAATTTCGGAGCTTCCTACAAGGAGTTCGACAAGGAAGGCAGCGACTTGGGCGGTATCTACTCAAACCGTCCGAGCAGTCTCGGCAACGGCTCCCAGAGATTCATCAAGCACGAGGTTGTCAACATCTATCCTGACACATTGTGCTGGGCCCATGACTTCGTATATTCTTACAACGAGCCGATGGTTCTCAACTATTTCCAGAATCCTCAGTACGACAACTATCCTGTAGTGGGAATCAGCTGGCGCCAGGCCAAGGCTTTCTCAAGCTGGCGTACACAACTCCGCATGTCATGGTTGGCCGGCAAGGAATATGCCAACGAGCAAGAGTTCCGTCTCCCTTCAGAGGCTGAGTGGGAGTGGGCAGCCCGCGGCGGAAACGCCCTCACTTCATATCCGTGGGGCGGTCCTTACACCACCAACAGCAACGGCTGTTTCCTCAGCAACTTCAAGCCGCAACGCGGTAACTATATCGCCGACGACAACTTCTATCCGAGCATCGTGGCCCACTACCATCCTAACGACTGGGGCTTGTTCGACATGAGCGGCAACGTTGCTGAATGGTGCGAGGATGCATTCGACAAGTCAGCAACCAACTTCACACACGACATGAACCCGCAATACACATACTATGCAACCAAGGACGACTCTCCTATGAAGAAGAGAAAAGTGATCCGCGGCGGTTCATGGAAGGATGTCAGCTACTATACCACCGTTTATGCGAGAACTTACGAATATCAGGACACTTGTAAATCTTATGTTGGGTTCCGCAATGTTCAATCTTACATGGGACGCCAAAGAGGCGACAACAAGAGCACAAGCGCATCTCACGTTTACTAATGGATATTTATAGTTAAATTTAATAATCACAAATCATTAACAAAAAAATTAAACAAATGGGTAAAATTGATCAAATCGTCAGATCTAAAGCTTACAAAAATGGTATGGCTAAATTGTACGGCTGGGGTGCATCAGTCGTAATTATCGGTGCCTTGTTCAAGATTTTGCACTTACCCGGTGCTAACATCATGCTTATCTTAGGTATGGGTATCGAGGCCATCATCTTCTTCTTCTCCGCTTTCGAACCCCTCCACGTAGAGTATAACTGGGCTCTGGTTTATCCGGAATTGGCTACAGGTACTGATATAGAGTTGGAAAACACAGAGAAACTCTCCCGTCGTGAGAAAAAACAACAAGTTAAATCAAGCGGTCTCACTTCAACTCAAGCTTTAGACAAGATGCTTGAAGAGGCAAAGATTGGCCCTGAATTGATGGAAAGCCTCGCAGCTGGTATGCGCAACCTCAGCGAAAACGCACAAAAACTCGCTGGCGTTTCCGATGCAGTTGTATCTACCGACAATTATACAAGCAGCCTCCAGAAGGCTTCCGAGTCAATCCGTAACCTTACTCTCAAATACGACAAGGTTGCCGCTTCTTTGGAAACCGATGGCGGTGCAACAGCTTCCTATATCGAAAGCCTCAAGAGAGCAACAAACGCAGTTACCCAATTGGCAACCGCTTACGAACAGACTTCAAAGTCTTTGGAACAAACCTCCAACTTCAAATCTGAATTGGATAAACTTACAAACAACATATCTAAATTGAGCAGCGTATATGGCAACATGCTCGCTGCAATGAAATAATCTTTCATTGTTTGTCTATTAACTAACCTAATTTTCAAACTAAATTAATTTAAGATATGGGTGCAACAAATTGTCCGGAAACCCCGAGACAGAAAATGATTCAGATGATGTACTTGGTGTACACCGCTATGCTTGCATTGAACGTATCCGCAGAGATTCTGAATGCTTTCGTAGTTGTGGATGACACTCTTGTAACTTCTACAAACATTGCGGCTAACCAGAACGCCAACGACTACCAATGGTTCATTGGACAGAAGACTATCCTCGGAGCCAAGGTGGATGAGGCCTATGGAAAAGCCCAGATCCTTAAAAAGGAGTCTGATGCAATGGTGAAATATATTGAAAAAATGCGCAACGACCTCATTTTTGCCGTTGACGGCGACAGCCTCACTGAAGTGAAAACCGACGATGGCAAGACAGTGAAACAGGCAAAGACCGTTGCCACGATTGTGAAAAAGGACAACTTCGACATTCCTTCAGATTTCATGCTCCGTCAGGGCAATGCAAAGAAACTGAAGGATCAGATCAAGAAATACAAGGCAAACATCCTCAAGTTGGCCAAGAAAGAAGACCAAAAACGCCTCGAAGAAGGTATGGGACTCAATGTTGATGCAACTTACACAAAAGACATGAACACAGTTTCTTGGGAAGAGCACAACTTCGACCATATCATCGCGGCTGCAAGTGCCACACTTCTCAACAAGATGGTCGGTGAGGTGAGAAATGCAGAGTCTATGATGCTCAACTACCTCAAGGCTTCTATCAGCGCCGACGACTTCAAGTTTGACGAAGTGAGCGGACGTTCTATCCCGAAATCACAAATGGTGTTCTCCGGTGACGCTTATGAAGCCGATATCATTGTGGCTGCTTATGACAGCAAGTCAACACCTGAGGTTTGGTACAAGATGGGTGCCGATACACTTACAGAAGCCGGTCTTGCCGGTGCTACCAAAATCGAGGGTGAAAACGGTCTCGTTAAATTGAAAATCGGAACAAGCGGCACAGGCGAACAACGCTATGCAGGTTTGATCAAGATCATGGACCCGAGCGGTCAGCCAAGATACTACGGATTCAAGGACAAATACACAGTGCTGACTCCATCAGCAACTATCGCTGCCGACAAGATGAACGTGTTGTATGCAGGTATTGCAAACCCTGTTTCTGTGTCAGGTCCTGTTTCTCCTGATAAATTGAGCGTCTCTTTCCCAGGATGTAGCGCTTCTTCACAAGGCGGTGGCAAGTTCAACGTCTCAGTTCCTACCTCTTTGATAGGTAAGACTGTTCAGGCATCTGTTGCTGCCAAAGTCGGTGAGTCAACAAAGACCCTCGGTCAGACCACATTCCGTGTTAAACGTGTTCCAGACCCACGCGCCGTGCTCGGTGGTAACATCCGTGGCGGTAAACGCGCCAAAGCTGAGTTGCTTGCCAACCCTATCGTCCGCGCTACAATGGGTGAGGATTTCGCCTATGACTTGAAATGGTCTGTTACATCTTTCCGCGTGATCATCGTGTCTAAAGGTATGGAAGAGCCTGCTATCGTTTGTCAAGGCGCTGCCCTCAGTGACAAGGCAAAGATGGCTATCCAGAAAGCTTCTGCCAACACCGTTATCTATTTCAGCGATATCAAGGCTTCTTCTGAAGCAGGTTCACGTACATTGGACGAATTTTCAGTTCGTATAAGATAAAACCAAAAAAATATAAATTATGAAAAAGTTCACATTATTAGCCGCATTATTGTTAGCTATTTCGTTCTCTTTTGCTCAAGATGACGAATTAGGCGGCAGCACTTTGGAACAGCCAGTACGCAAACCGGCTGAAACATTCTGGGAACAAGTTGACGTGGGTGAGTTTTCTGATCCCGTGGCATTCCCACCAGTACGCCAAGCCGATGTGATTTACTATTGGACAATCTGGCGCACCATCGATTTGCGTGAGAAAGTCAACCATCCTCTCTATTTCCCGACTGAGACAAGAGGAACATGGAGAAGCCTTGGCCAGCTGATTTTCGACGCTATCGATTTCTCTCATCCTGAAAAGACTGAGGATGTACTTCCTCTCTATATGGATGAGATGTGCACCCTCCCGTACTCTCGCGATGAACTCCAAGGAATCCTCTCTAATGTGACAACAATCGCCGACTATGACCTCGAAACCGGTGAGGAAATAGGCACTAAAGAGTTGATCACTGAATTTGAGGCTAAGGAAATCATCTCATACAATGTGAAAGAAGTATGGTATTTCGACAAACAGTACTCCACCTTCAGATGCCAGATCCTTGAAATCGAACCTATTCTCGAATATGAACGCCAAAATAACAGCAGCTCATATTATGACGACGAACAGGAAGATGAAGAGGATGTAAAGGGCAGCATGGTCAAGAAACGTGTCGGTTACATATACTATCCTGAATTGAGACCGTTCCTCGCTAAACAGGAGGTTTTCAATGTGAAAAACAACGCCCAGCGCCTTTCATACGATGACCTCATCACTTGGAAACGCGATTTCTCAAGTTTGATTTACAAGGAATCAAACGTTTACGATCGTGATATTGCAGAATATATCGCAAATTCACGAGACCAGCGTATCGCATCCGAACAGATCACTGACAAGTTGCGTACTTTCGAGAACGACCTCTGGGAGTTCTAATTGATTTTCACTTTTTCATAATTTAAAAATATCTGAAGCGGACATCAAAGTGTCCGCTTCTTTTTTTATTAAAATTCGTCTGTTGAAAAATATTTTTGTGATATTTTTTTTTGTGGTTTTAAATACGATAATTTTTATATCTTTGTACTTAAATAAAACTTGTAAAAAAGTGAATAGTTTTGGCTTGATATAAATACAACATACATGGGTAAAATCACGGATAAGGAAATACAAAAAACGTTGAAAAACGTCTTCGGATTCGATTCTTTCAAGGGTAACCAGCTGAAAATCATCAAGGCATTGTTGA
Source organism: uncultured Bacteroidales bacterium (assembly GCA_934699095.1). Taxonomy (GTDB): domain Bacteria; phylum Bacteroidota; class Bacteroidia; order Bacteroidales; family WCHB1-69; genus F23-D06. Next base: position 12,721 of record CAKUVI010000007.1, read on the forward strand.
AGGGTAAGGATTGTTTTGTCATAATGCCCACTGGTGGTGGAAAGTCGATGTGCTACCAGTTGCCAGCACTTATGAGTGAGGGCACTGCGATAGTTATTTCTCCGCTCATAGCCCTGATGAAGAACCAGGTTGACGCGATCCGCAATTTCGGCACGGAGATGGGAATAGCCCATTTCCTCAATTCTTCGCTCAACAAAGCGGAAATAGCCGAGGTGAAAAAAGACCTCATCTCAGGTAAAACAAAGTTGCTGTATGTTGCACCAGAGTCGCTTACCAAAGCCGAAAACGTCTCGTTTTTCCAGGATATAAACATCTCTTTCTATGCCATAGATGAGGCACACTGTATTTCCGAATGGGGACACGATTTCCGTCCTGAGTACAGGAATATCCGAAATATCATCCAGCAGATAGGCAAAGATGTCCCTGTTATAGCCCTCACAGCCACCGCTACGCCCAAAGTGCAGAGTGATATACAGAAAAACCTCGGCATGGACAAGGCCGAAGTTTTCATTTCATCGTTCAACAGGTCAAACCTCTATTACGAAGTCCGCGAGAAAACCAAAAACATAGACAAAGATGTTGTAAAATTCATTAAGAACCACCCTGGAAAATCGGGTATCATCTACTGTCTTAGCCGAAAAAAAGTCGAGGAACTTGCTGTTTTACTTCAAGAAAACGGCATCAGGGCTCTCCCATATCATGCAGGCCTCGACTCAAAGACGCGCGTGCAGAATCAGGATGACTTCCTGATGGAAAAAGCAGATATCATTGTTGCGACAATCGCTTTCGGCATGGGCATCGACAAACCCGATGTGCGCTTCGTGATACACTACGACATGCCCAAGAGCCTTGAAGGCTACTATCAGGAAACCGGCCGGGCCGGCCGCGACGATGGAGAGGGAATTTGCATAGCTTTCTACGACCAGAAAGACCTTAACAAACTTGAGAAGTTCTCTTCCAAGAAATCGGTGTCTGAACAGGAAATTGTAAAACAACTCCTTGCTGAAACCGCAGCGTACGCTGAATCGTCTAATTGCCGCAGAAAGCATCTTCTTCACTATTTCGGAGAAAATTATGAAGAAGAAAACTGTCATAATTGCGACAACTGCAACCATCCGAAACCTAAAATGGACGTGTCGGAGCAAATCCAACTCTTCCTCGAAGTGGTGCAAACCGTCAAACAACAGTTCAAGGAAGACCAGATTATAGACATTATTTGCGGTAATAAGACAACATCAATCCTTAAGTTTCACCATGAGAAGCTGAAACAGTTCGGAGAAGGCATGGACTACGATGAGAAATTCTGGTCGAACGTGATCCGCCTCGCCATATTTGACAATCTTGTTGTGAAAGACATTGAGAACTACGGATTGCTCAAACTTACCGACAAGGGCAAGAAATATATGGTCAACCCGTATCCTATAATGGCTATAAAGCCCAAACAGGAGGGCGAAGACGATGACGAGGAAGAGGTTGATCCAGTATCAGGCAACGTGGAAGAGGCTTTCGACACTGTGCTTTTCAGTCTGCTCAAAGACCTCCGCAAGACCATCTCAAAAGAGGAGAACCTGCCGCCGTTCATCATCTTCCAGGATCCTTCGTTGGAGGATATGTGCATCCAATATCCTATCACGATGGAGGAGATGACACGCGTGGTGGGCGTAGGACCGGGCAAAGCTCAAAAGTACGGACGCCGCTTCATTGAACTTATCAAGCAGTATGTTGAAGAAAATGAGATCGACCGTCCGCAGGATTTCGTGCTGAAGACAGTCGCTAAGAAATCTGCCAACAAATTGTTCATAATCCAAGGCATCGACCATAAAATCAGCTTTGAAGACATAGCAATTGCCAAAGGCTTGGATATGGACGAACTGCTTACGGAAATAGAACATATCGTGGCTTCTGGAGCTAAAATCGACATATCATATTATATTGACGAGGAGATTGAACCGTATCATCAGGAGGAAATCATCGATTATTTCTCTACCGCCGACACCGATTCTGCCGAAGTCGCCCTTCAGGAACTCGGTGAGGATGAATACACTATGGAAGAGATCCGCATCATGCGCATAAAATACTTGTCAGACGTGGGAAATTAATCAGGAATTATTAATTATTGAATATGGAAGAAAATAATTTGGAAAAACAAGAAGTGATTAACGAGGGAATTGAAGAACCTAAAAAAGAAATTATTGAAACTGTTCCGGAACAAGTGGAAGATGTGGCAAATAATTCAAACAACAAGAAAAACAATAACGCAATCCATTGGATCATAGATGCATTGCTGCTCGCAGCCGTTGCAGTTCTATATGTTCTGCATTTTACCGGTGGTGCCAAGAAGAGCACTCCGGCTGCTCCGAGAATTGCTGAAGTGGGTACCGGTGAAGTTGTCTATATAAACATTGACTCTATAAACGAGAAGTATGAACTTGTTCATATCCTGACCGACAGTATTGATGCCGAGAAGCAAAAACAGGCGGTTGTGTTCCAAAATCGTCAGAAAACTCTCGAACAAAAGGCTGCCAACTTCGAGAAAAACTACAGTTCAGGATCTCTCACACCTCAACAGGCACAATATGCACAGCAGAGTCTTCAGGAAGAGAGCACACGTTTGCAGAATGATTACGCACAGGCCCTTGAGTCCCTGGAACTCCGTTACCAAACAGCTTTGCAGACTATTGCCGATTCGTTGAACGCCGCCGCAAAACGCGTCAATGCCAATCACAATGCTTCATACATATTCTCTTATCAGACAGGCGGACAGCTTCTCTATGCTGATCCCGCGCATGATATCACAATAGAGGTTTTGGATGAATTGAACAGATCTTTCAAGAAGAAAAAATAGCACTATGTCCAACACAGAGAATATCAAGAAAGAGAAATCCGGAAACGGAGCGCGTCCTATCCACTATTTGTTGCTGCTTTCGTGTCTTGCAGTGTTAGCTGCCGGGTTGATTGCTGCGGCCACAAGTAACAAAAATCAGAAACAGCAGCTCGCCTTCGATGAACAAGCTCTCATTGACAGTCTTCATGTCTTTCCAGAGATTGAGTTTGCCGACAGTCTTTATGCGAGTGTCGCAACAGCCAAGTATGACAACGATTCAGAGACTCCGAAAGACGTCTATTATTACGCTGTTGACAGTACCGGAAACCCAACAGATGAGATTGTTCACGAGACCCATTATTACGAGAACGAGCATAAGTTTATTGACGGCAATGTAAGCAACAAGAAGCGTGAAGGCTTATGGTACGCATACTATCCGGACGGCACAGTACAGACCATGGCAGTGTATAAGAATGGTTTGGAAGAAGGCCGCTATGCAGTCTATTATCCAAACGGAAATGTCAGATATACAGGTGTTTATAAAGCTGGCAAGGAAGTGGGAGAGTGGAGGTTCTACAATGAGGACGGAACACTGGCAAAGACTGTAAAACATTAGAGACAGAAGAAAATAAAAAAAAAGAGGGGGCTTAAGCCCCCTCTTTTGCTATTTGAGATTTAGAAGTTTTTCGTATTGTGATTGGTCGATTTCATACAATTGAGACTCTTCGCCTTTAAGGATTTCACCGTAATCAAAATAATTTGCAAAAAACTTGGATGAGTTTTTCTTGTGGTACACTGAAATAAGTGCGCCGCCAGTGTTATTTATTGTGAAATCTGCGTTTTCTGTATTTTTAGCCAGAAAATCAACAGCCTTTTGCTTGTCATTGCGTGAGATAGGCACTTCCGTGAGTCTGTATATGCCATGTTCTCCGGATATTTTATAACCTCTTCTTAGGAACGGCAAGACTGAAATTCCGCAGGCAACGATGATCAGGCCCATTTCAAACCAACCGGTGCCGAAGGGAAGAAAAATACAGCCGATGGCGACTATTCCAACAACTATGGCTATATCGCCGAAAGTATATGTGTTTTTTATCTTATTCATTATTTTATCTTGTTTAATAATTTTTCGGCGTTAGTTGGTTCTAATTTTACAATATCGGTTGCTTGTTGAAAGTTGAAGTCTTGGAAATCAGAGAGTTGAGCATAAACTAATTTCTCATTCCGGTTATACCACATTTCCAAGAGGACAGTGCCGCCTTCGTTGCCTTCAATGATTTCGGGCTCTACTGGCTTGTTGTTCAGCAGGTCGATCAGAGATTGGCGGCATATACGTTTGATTTCAATTGATTTTTTTGTTAGAAGCGGACCTGTGCCGTTACACTTATAGCCGTTCTTGTATAACAAGAGTGACAGTAATCCGCACATTGCAATTACAATGCCAAGGGCTTTGTTTGCAAAAAACAATCCTATTCCTGCAATTATTATTGCCGAAGAAATTAACAAATCTTTAGTTGTATGTGTTTTTATAATCTTATTTTCCATTTTTTATATTTAATCTTAAAATTTTTAAATATTACAAACTAACGGTGCCTGATAATCAGTCAGACAGCACAAACGCATAAATCCGTCAGTGACGAATTCATGTTAAAAAAATTAAAGAGAGGAAAATAAGTCTATATTCTGATTTTCTTCAGGAAGAAAAGGAACTTTATTGGGGAAAACTCACCGGATTTGGTGTAGATGCATTCGGAGAGGAAGTGAATGTTGCGTCCGTTGAAGAGTTTTCCGGATTTGATGTATTGAAACGGGTTGTTGTCGGGGTTGGAGGTTCTTTTTGACGATTGTGAAGTCCTGGATGAGGATGTGGAGATGGTTTGTTCGCTGAAGTTTATAAGGCATTGTGCAGAGGAGAGGGTATAATCTTTGTTGGGCAGGTTGTCGGCGGAGATTTTTTCGGAGGAGGGTTGTGTGCAGGTGTGATGCACAGAGTTTTTCTCCGTTGAAGAAACGAGCGGAAAGAGGTAGAACAGTAGGGAAAGAAGAATGACAATGCGGTTCATCATTTGATTTTTTTCAAAGCTTCAGAAACGGGTATTTTCTTGTCGTCTTCGAAGGCGATGATGAAGGCATCCGGGTATTTTTGTTGGACTTTTTTGAGGATTTCTTTAGCTTCCGAGAGGGATTTTTCGCTGCCGGCGGTGTATTTCCACAGGTTGTTCTCATGGAATCTGTTCACATTTGGTATGTTTTTGAAACGTGGGTCGGTGAGGGATATTTTTTCAGGAACGGCCATAAACTGCACCATGAACCTCACACCCGTTGGGTCGTTGAGTGTCGTTTTTTCCGGTTTCTCCGGTTTCTGATCATCTTTACCAGACTTGCTATCAGATATATGATCGTTGCTGTTATCATTTTTGTCTGTTATATTTTTGTTTGTATGTTCACCTGTGTTAACGTCTGGGATATCAATTTTATTGCCTGTAATCTGTGTGTAATAAGAAGTGAAGGCTTGGAAGACAGCCTGGGCCACATTGTCTTTGTTTTTATCGTTGAGGAGATATTTTTCATCATTGGGGTTTGAGAGGAAGCCCATTTCTATGAGGATGCTTGGCATGGCCACTTTGTAGAGCACCCAGAAGCCGGCTTGTTTCACGCCACGGTTCAGGAGTTTGGTGTTGTTGATGAGGTTTTTCTGCACCTTGTCGGCGAGGAGGATGGAGTTGTTGAGATAGGCGGAGGAGTAGAGAGAGAACAGGATTGCGGCTTCCGGGGAGTTGGGGTTGAAGCCGTCGTAGTTGTTCTGGTAGTTGCTTTCCTTGAGCATGGCGGAGTTCTCGGCGCGGGCCACGGCCTGGTTGGCCTCTGATTTGTGTAATCCCATCACGTATGTCTCTATGCCGTTGGCGTTATGGTTGTCGTTGGCATTACAGTGGAATGATATGAAAAGGTCGGCATGGTTGGAGTTGGCGATTTCGGCGCGGCGGTACAGTTCCACGAAGACGTCTGTCTTGCGGGTGTAGATGACCTTCACATTGGGGCAGTTCTCGCTTATCAACTTGCCGGTCTTCAAGGCGACGCTCAGGGTGACATCCTTTTCATTGGAGCTGGCTCCGTGGCAGCCGGGGTCTTTGCCGCCGTGGCCGGCGTCAATCACCACTTTGAACGGCCTTGTTGTGCTCTGGGCCATCAGGCAGAACGGGGAAAAAAATATCAACAGATATACTAACAAGTTGATTTTTGAGTTCATTTCATTAAGATATTTTAACTATTTTTGCCGATTTTCGTGGCAAAGATAAAATAAAAGACTAAAGATTTTTTGTATTGATTAAAAAAATATACACATTGGATTTTTCATATTTCGGAAGACTGATTATATTGTTCATATTCAGTGTGTTATGTTTTTATGTCAATGCTCAGAAACCGGCATCGAGGAAGAATCGCAGAGCGGTGGTTGACACCACTGTGCATGGGATTGCCAATCCGATGTTGGCGGATTCTGTGCTGAAGACTGAGGAATCGCCCAAAAAGATATCTCCCAATGCCGTGACCTCCATAGTCAAGTACAGTGCGAAGGATTCCGTGGTGCACGACCTTCAGCGCCGCTACACATACCTGTTCGGGGGGGCTGTTGCAAAATACGAGGACATGGAGCTGCGTGCCGACTACATTGAGATCGACTATAAAACCGGCGAGCTTTATGCCTGCGGCGTGGCCGACTCTAACGGCATTCTCCACGGCAACCCGGTGTTCATACAGGCCGACGCCAACTATAAAGCCCGTGAAATAAAATTCAACTTCAACACAAAAAAAGGGAAGATATCCCATGTGATCACAACTCAGGACGACGGATATATCCATGGTGAACAGGTCAAGAAGATGGGCGATGACGTGGCGTATATCAAAAAGGGCAAGTACACGACCTGCGAACTCATGGACCCTCACTATGAGATTGCCTTTTCTAAGGCCAAGTTCATCCAGCATGACAAAATCGTGATCGGACCGGCTTATCTCAGCTTTGCCAACATACCCACCCCATTGGCCATCCCGTTCGGCTTCTTCCCACTTGATGCCCAGCATAAGTCGGGACTTGTGATGCCCTCGTTCGGGCGCGCCGGCTCACTCGGCTTCTACCTGCAGGACCTCGGCTTCTACTTCGCCATCAACGACAATGTCGATCTACTGCTAGCCACCGACCTGTACACCCGCGGTAGCTGGGCAGTGAAAGCCAAATCAAACTATGTGTTCAAATACAAATGCAACGGCGCCGTTGAATTAGCCTTCGCAAGAACACTCTCAGGCGACAGAATCGACACCGCCAACTTCAAGAGATCAAACAACTATAAGATTTACTGGGACCATAAGCAGGACTCTAAGTCGCACCCCACGACTAGGTTCAACGCCCATATCGACATACAGAGCTCCAACTACGCCAAGTATAACATGACTTCCGCAAAGGACTACCTCTCCAATCAATTCACTTCCAGTGTCAACTTTTCAACCTCTGCCGGAAACATATTCTTCTTCGATGCCACCGTGTCGTATTCACAGAACACGGGCAACAAGACGGTCAACATGAAGCTCCCGAATATCAACATGTCGGTGGCGCAGTTTTATCCATTCAGAAAGAAAAACAAGGTCGGTGCACTGAAATGGTATGACAATATCTCCATGAAATGGTCCTCCCAACTCATCGGGCAGGTGAACACTTACGATTCGTTGATCCTGAAGCCCCAGACTTGGAGGGATTTTGAGACAGGCATGATGCACACCATACCATTGACAATACCGATAAAAATAGCCAAGACCATCAACTGGAACACATCTGTGACGTTTACCGAGAAGTGGTATTTGCAGCATTATGAAAGGGGCATGGTATGGGATACGGCCGTGTCGGAGACACCGCAGGTTTTCCAGTACTTCAAGAGAAAGTTCGGCGCAGTGCACGACATCCGTCTCTCGTCAGACCTCACCACCAAGGTTTATTTCATGTACACATTCAAGAAGGGAGGATTGAGTGCCATACGCCACATAGTCACTCCGACGCTGAACTTCACATTCCAGCCGCTGTTGAACGGACGTTCGAACGCCTCGTATGTGAACCCGCAGACCGGTGAGATTGTGGAGTACTCATATTACGATAACTCAATATTCGGAAACTCCACCAAAAAGATGACAGCCCGCGCTCAGGTCTCATTCGGCAACAACTTGGAAATCAAGGTCCGTTCCAAGAAAGACACCATAACAGGCACAAAGAAGATACCGTTGATTGACAACTTCAACATTTCGATGTATTACGACTTCGCGGCCGACTCCATGAGATGGTCGCCGCTGACCATGTCGGGACGCAGCACCCTGTTCAGACAACTCTACCTTACCTACAGCTTCGTGTTTGATCCCTACAGCATTAACAGTGAAGGCCGGAGGGTGAATGTGACGGAATGGAAGGCTAATCATCGTTTGTTGCGTTACTCTTCAGGTACTTACAGTATCTCTTTGAACTATAAAATCGACCAAAACACATTCAAGTCCAAGGATGAAGAACGGCAGAAAAAGCGCCTGCCGTGGTCGCTCACCTTCAACTATACATTCACATACGGCATCAACGACAACTACGACTATTACCGTCCTATCTATTGGGGACAGGACCTCAAGCCATACAAGCATAACATGGTGCACACTTTGAATGTGACAGGTGATGTGAATGTGACAAAAAAATGGAAGGTGTCATTCACAACCGGATATGACTTCGTGCAGAAATCTCTCTCATATACATCTATCGACATCTATCGCGACATGCACTGCTGGGAGATGGGCTTCAACTGGATACCTGTCGGAGCAAGACGCGGTTTCAACTTCACCATCAACGTGAAATCCGCAACCCTCAAAGACGTTCTCAAACTCACCGTTCCTTACGATTTCAGAACTAATTTATAGTTGATTAGAAGTGAATCGTGAGGTGCTTGGGGTGGGGACGCTTCCGTTTCAGCCCTGATTTTTTCCGTTTCAGATCTTTTCATTATCATCACATGATGATACAATCCTATTTTCGCGGCCTGAATCAAAGAAGATAAAGGCAAGATGAAAAGATTGAATGTGACAATTTTGATGGCGTTGATTTTTGCGGTTCCTTACGCACAAGGGCAGCAGACCTTGAGTTTGGAGGATTGCCGCAGGCTTGCCGCCGAGTCCAACAACAAGTTGAAAATAGCAGAGGAGAAGGTTGAAGAGACGGAGGCCTTGAAAGGGGCGGCAATCGCTAACTTTTTCCCGAAAATCACTGCGAACGGGACTTATAACTGGAATCAGAAAAGCATTGCCCTGCTCAGTGATGAGCAGAAGTATTCCATCAACAATATGGGAACCACGATGATGGAGTCTTACAACACTTCTGTTGAGGATTTGGCGGAAAGGCTCTCGCAGGTTGATCCACGAATCGGACAGGCTCTGTTGGATGCTTACGGTTCAGTGAGTCCTGAAGGAATGCTGAACGACATGGGGCATCAGATCACCGATGCCTTCGATATAGATATGACTCACGTCTTTGCGGGCGCCGTAACAGTCTCTGAGCCTGTCTATATGGGTGGTAAGATCCGTGCCATGTACCAGCTCGCCAAACTGTCGAACGAGGCTGCGCGGCTCCAGGTTGACAAGCAGAAGGAGGAATTGATGATCAAGGTTGACGAGGCATACTGGCGGGTGGTCTCCCTGCAGCACAAGCAGGAGTTGGCACGGCAGTACTGCTCCCTGCTTGACACGTTGAGTCACGATGTGGATGTGATGCTGGAGGAGGGGGTGGCCACGCCGAGTGACGTCACCAAGGTGCGGGTTAAGCTCAACGAGGCGCAGATGAGTCTTGCCAAGGTTGAAAATGGACTCGCCCTCTCGAAAATGGCCCTTTATCAGCTATGTGGCCTTGACCTTCTCGGCGATTATCGCATCACGGAGGACAACACCATACGGTCGCTCCAGCCTGAGGCAGCGCTCGACATGCAACAGGTGTGGGACAAAAGAACCGAGATCAAGTTGTTGGAGCTCGGTGACAGGTTGGCCCGTACAAATGTGCGTATCGCAACCTCCGGACTGCTTCCGAATGTGGCTGTCAGCGGATCCTATGTGGTAAGCAACCCCAACCTTTTCAACGGCTACCAGAACAAATTCGGCGGTATGTTCACTGCCGGAGTGGTGGTCAACATACCTATCTGCCATGTCGATGACATATATGCGGTTAAAGCTGCCAAGCATCGCCGCAATCAGGTGCAATATGAGTTGGAGGAGGCCAAAGACATGATAGAGCTTCAGGTCAACAAGTTGAACTACGAGTTGGAGGTGGCCAACAAAAAGTTAGTGCAGGCGCAGAGCAATTTGGAAAACGCCGAGGAGAATCTCCGTTTGGCAGACGAATCATTCGATGCGGGTGTTATCAGCAGCAGCGACTTGATGGCCGCTCAGACAGCATGGCTCAGCGCCAAGTCGGAAGTGGTGGATGCGGAAATAGAAACCAGGATGGACTACCTCTATCTCCAGCAGGCTTTGGGCAGATAATAGGAAATACCCTTTATTAACAAGCAAATAATCAAGTATATAAAGAATATGGAAACGACGAAACGAAATTTATGGATTGGTATAGGAGTGGTGATTGCCGTGGTGGCCATTGTCGCCCTGATTGGAATCATCGCCCTGCGTCCGGAACCGGAGTTGCTGACTGGCGAGGTGGAGGCCAACGAATACAGGGTCTCAAACAAGGTTCCAGGGCGTGTAGATACGTTTTATGTGCATGAGTCACAACAGGTGAAGGCAGGCGACACGTTGGTATATATTAGCAGTCCGGAGGTGGACGCAAAGTTGACTCAGGCCAAGGCGGCGCGTGCGGCAGCCAGTGCCCAGAGCAGCAAGGCCGCCAACGGGGCGCGCCAGCAACAGGTCGCATCAGCGTACGAGATGTGGCAGAAGGCCAAGGCCGGTGTGGAGATCGCCAAGAAGTCGTACGACCGGGTGAAGGCGCTGTATGACAAGAATGTGGTTTCGGCGCAGAAGCGAGACGAAGCGGAGGCGCAATACAAGGCCGCTGTGGCTACCGCCAACGCCGCGAAGGAACAGTACGACATGGCTTGCGAGGGGGCGCAGCGCGAGGACAAGATGGCCGCCAACGCCTTGGTTATGCAGGCCTCGGGAGCCGTCTCTGAGGTGGAGGCATACATCAACGACCGCTTCCTTGTGGCCCCGTGCGACGGCGAAGTGGCTGAGATATACCCCAAGCGCTCCGAACTCGTCGGCACAGGCTCGCCAGTGATGTCCATCCTCGACATGAGCGAGGTGTGGTTCACCTTCAGCGTGCGCGAGGATCTGCTCCATGGACTGTCCGTAGGGCAGGAGGTGGAAGTGAAAATCCCGGCTTTGGGCGAGCAGACCTACAAGGCGAAGGTCACTACGATCAGGGCCATGGCATCCTACGCCACATGGCGCGCCACCAAGACCAACGGCCAATACGACGTGAAGAGCTTCGATGTGAAAATTGTGCCTGTAGGTAAAATACCGGGCTTGCGGCCAGGCATGACAGTCATCCTCCAGCAACGCTAACCGTAATACCACAGCATCATGTTGAAGAGAATGGTAAACTCACTCGGACGGGAACTGCAGATGCTGCGCCAGCATCCACGCTACCTGATTCTCCTGACTGTCGGGATCCTGTTTAGCTATGTCTTTTTCCTGACCTTCATGCACGAGGGCCAGCCGGAGAACCTGCCAATCGCGGTGGTCGATCACGACGGTAGTTATCTGTCGCGCCGGCTCTGTCACGAGCTGAACGCCACGCAGGGGGTTGCTGTGGTGGCCGTTTACGACACGCACCGGGAGGCACGCGAAGCAATGCAACGGCAGGAGATATTCGCCTTCCTTGAAATCCCCGCCGGCACATACTCGTCGATGCTCGACTTCAAGGCCCCGCACATCGCCCTCTACAGCAACAACGCCTACCTGCTGTCAGGTACCCTGAGTTACAAGACTCTCAGCACCATCGGGAAATTGGCCTCTGCGGCCGTACAACGCGAGGTTCTGCGTAAGAAGGGCATGTCAGAGGCACGTATTATGGGTATGCTGCAGCCCGTGGAAATCGATGCGCACCTCATAAGCAACCCCTGGGGAAGCTATCTGCCGTACGTGCTCACAACTATGTTGCCAGGCATCATCGGAGTGATGGTACTCCTATTCACCATATATATGATAACCAATGAGTTGAAACACAACACTTACCATATCTGGTTGGAAACGGCAAACGGTGATATTCTCAGCGCTTTGCTTGGGAAACTGCTGCCTTACACACTTTGGTTCACTTTGTTGGGCATTGTGGGGAACATCGTGATGTTCGGGTTCTGTCATTTTGTGTGCCAGGGGAGCTTCCTTGCCCTGTCGGTCACCCTGTTCCTGTTCGTCCTTGCCATGCAGGCCATGGGTGTTTTCATAGCAGGGCTCATTCCAAACCAGCACCTGGCCGTCAGCGTGGGCGGCATCTACGGCATGCTTTCCTTTTCCATGGCCGGATTCTCCTATCCTGTTGACAGTATGCCGCCCGCACTACAGGCCCTCAGCTATATCTTCCCTTTGCGTCACCACTATCTCTCTTATGCCAAGATAGCCCTTTTCGGTAGCACCTTTACCGATTATTGGCCACATCTTTGTCTGTTGCTGCTATTTCTCGTTCCCGGATTGGCAGGAGGTTTGTTGCTTGTTCGAAAGAGTGTTGCCGATAGTTGTCAATCGTCTTTGTAAAACAATGATATACAAGAGATTATGAGAAAATTTTTCAAGACTATATCAACCGGACTCAAGGATACTTTCGAGGTTTTCACCTTGGAGTTGCACCGTATATTCACAGATGGCGGCGTGATGCTGATCTTCTTCGTGGCGACGCTGCTCTATCCGTTGATTTTCGGGGCTATCTACAAGCATGAGCTTGTGCGCAACCTTCCGGTGGCAGTGGTTGACGACTCACGAAGTGCGGCAAGCCGTCGCTTCATCCATAAAATAGACGCAACCCCAGAGGTTAATGTCAATTTCCGGTGCAACACTTTAGAGGAGGCGGAAACGCTGATGCGACAACGCAGAATCAACGGAATATTCTACTTTCCAAAGGAATACAACGACTTGATTGTCAACGGTGAGCAGGCAAGGCTTTGTCTGTTTTGCGACATGAGCAGCTTTTTGTACTACCGCAGTGTGTTCACAGGGGCAAGTAGCGTGATGCTCGATGAGATGCGCCACATCCAGTTGGAGCGCTACGCCATGGTTGGCGCTACGGGTGCGGATGCTGAAGAGATGATTGCTGCTATTCCATACGATGATGTGAAGCTCTTCTCGCCGGCAGGCGGCTTCACCAGTTTCCTTGTACCGGCGCTGCTCGCGTTGGTCATCCACCAGACGCTGTTCCTCGGTATCTGCATTCTGGCGGGAACTATCCGTGAGGAGGGACAGACGGTGAACGTCATCCCGCAGCGGCTGCGCAACCGAAGCGTCTATAGGGTTGTTTTGGGTCGTGCCCTGGCTTATATCATGATCTATATCCCATTGATAGCCATTGATTTGGTGCTGCTTCCAAGGGTGTTCGGCTTGCCCCACATCGGCCGCCTCGGCGACCTTTGCCTCTTCCTTCTGCCTTTCATGCTGGCCACCGTCGCTTTCAGCATGACCGTGGGCATGTTCATCCGCGAGCGCGACACGGTGGTGCTCACCTGCATCTTCTTCAGCGTGGTCCTGCTGTTCCTTTCGGGCGTGGTTTGGCCCCGTTCCAATATGCCTGCGTTCTGGCGCTATTTCTCTTATCTGTTCCCTTCCACCCATGGCATTCAGGGTTTCGTCCGCATCAATTCGATGGGCGCACACCTTAAACAGGTGCAGTTCGAATATCTCATGCTGTGGATTCAGGCTGGCGGGTATTTTCTGCTGTCGTGCCTCTTCTACAGGCTGTTTTTCCTGCATGAAAAACTTAAAGAGTCTGGGAAACTTGTCGAAATTAGAGGAAAAAAGGTATCTTTGCCGCTTCAAAAAAACCGCAGGGCTACAGACATTCGGTATGTATAAGACAAAAAAGTACGTAATAATCATCAAAAAAACAGTTTATAAAAAAAGCAGAAGATGAAAATCCTATTCGTAATAGACGCATACTTTACTAACAACAACGGGACAAGCATTTCCGCGCAGCGTTTCGCGGACGAACTCCGCAAGCGCGGACATGAGGTGCGCATCCTGACCACTTGCAGGGAAGCAAAGGACAATATCTACGGACTTCCGGAACTGAAAGTCCCCTTTTTTCAAGGGCTGATTTCAAAACACGGCTTCCAGTTCGCCAAATGGAAGCGGAAAACCATCACCGAGGCGGTGCAATGGGCAGACATCATCCATTGCTACATGCCGTTCGTGATGGAGGCGAAGGCGAAAAAGATCGCCGACAAGTTAGGCAAGCCCTCCACAGCCGCCTTCCATATCCAGCCTGAAAACATCACCTCCAGCATCGGCTTGGGGAACATCGCCTGGGTCAACAACGCCATTTTCAGACTGTTCCGCAACACCACCTACAACCATTACGACCATGTGCACACTCCGTCGCAGTTCATGGCCGGCGAAATCGAGAAGCGCGGCTACACGGCCAAGATTCATCCCATCTCCAACGGCATCCAGTCGGACTTCACTTGGACGAAAACGCCCAAGAGCCCGGAATATGCCGACAAAATCCTCATCATGATGGTGGGACGTCTGGCCGGCGAAAAGCGGCAGGACCTCATCATCAATGCCCTGCAATACTCCAAATACGGTGACAAAATCCAACTGGTGTTCGCCGGGAAAGGACCTAAATACAAACAGTATTATAAACTGGGTCAAAAACTCAAAAACCCGCCAATCTTCACCTATCTCACTAAGGATGAACTTCTTAACCTCTTGGGACAGTGTGATTTATATGTCCACGCCTCTGACATGGAGTCCGAGGCCATTTCCTGCATCGAGGCCTTCGCCACGGGGCTCGTGCCCGTCATCTCCGACAGCAGTCTTTCGGCTACGAAGCAGTTCGCTCTCGACAACCGGAGCCTTTTCAGGGCCGGCGACCCCAAGGACCTGGCACGCGCCATCGACTACTGGCTCGACAACCCTGATGAGAAGCATCGAATGGAGAAGATCTATTCTGAATCGGCAAAGGAATACTCCATCGATAATTCCATTGACCAATTTGAAGCGATGCTGAAAGAGGCTATTGCCGATTACGAAAAAAACAAACGTGGCTAAAGGGTTAACATATATAGATTTCCAAGTTTTATGTTGAGCAGAGAACGCATTAAGTCGGTTGTTAAGCAGACACCAGCTATTTTGAATCGCAAGAGTCTTGAAAGGCTGAAGCCGCTGCGTATATTCACCCCATTCACGGTAAGGAATGCGCTCTTCATGTCCATCCCGACTGGCATCATCCTGACAGTGATCATGCTGTTGGGGAAACTTAACACGCAGACCTGGACAGTGGCTCAGGATTTCCATTTCGTGCTGACTCTTTCGTTGAATTGCGCGCTGTTTTTCCTGCTCTTCCTGTATGTCTTCAGTATTATAAAAAGCGGTATGAGCGTGGCATGGCGTTTTGCTTTGGCCACAGTAGGGGCTTTGGCCATAGCCGCATCCTTCTCGCTGCTCTCCAACTGGTTGAAAAACATGATGTATGAAGGTCAACTGTTGGAACATCTTGGAAGTAACGTTTTGAAAGACAGTTTGATTGCTGTGACCACAATCATGATAACGGTGCTGATTTACATGCTCAGTCGGCGTCATCAGATGGAGATGGAAAACGAACGTCTGCAGGCTGAGAATCTCTTGATTCGTTATGAAACACTTGAAAACCAGCTGGATCCGCACTTTCTGTTCAATTCGTTGAACACGTTAAGTGGACTTATCGGGACTGACGATGACAAGGCTCAGGAGTATCTTATGCAGCTGGCCTCCACTTACCGATATACGATTCAGCAGAACAAGCTGGTGCCTTTGGCCGACGAGCTCGCTTTCGCTAACGCCTACCTCTACATGATGAACATTCGATACGGCGATAATCTCACGGTCATTCGTCAGCTTGACGATGTGCAAAACGGCTATTACGTGGTGCCTATCAGCGTTCAGCTGCTTATTGAGAACGCCATCAAGCATAATGTTGTCAGCAACCGACACCCGCTCACCATCATGATGGAGTCCACCGGCCATGGCAGTCTGCGCATCAGCAACTCGCTGTGCCCAAAAGAGGACGATACTTCCTCCGAGGGCATCGGACTCTCCAATATGGACAAACGCTACCAGCTGATTGCAGGCGAGCATATCTCGGTGAACAACGATGGACAGTCATTTTCTGTGGAAATCCCCCTCATCACGGCTCAAAAGGCAGAGACCATTCTCTCTGAACTTGGCGAGGAGGCAGGGTAGGAGAGAAAACAAAGTCAATTTCTAAAGTCTCAATTTTCTAATCATTAATCAGAATCCACCAATGAGAAAAGTAGTAATCATAGAGGACGAAGCCATTGCGGCGCAAAAACTCACACATTTGCTTGGCGAGGTGTCGCCAGAGACTGTGGTGGAGCAGGTCTTGCAGTCTGTGGAAGAGTCCGTTGAGTGGTTTTCCGCACACCCTTTCCCCGATTTGGTGTTCATGGACATCCACTTGGCAGACGGCAGCGCATTCCGGATCTTCGACAAGGTGTCGTTTCCGTGTCCGATTATCTTCACCACGGCCTACGACCAGTACGCCCTTCAGGCCTTCAAGGTTAACAGCATCGACTACCTGCTCAAGCCCATCGGCAAGGAGGATTTGCAACGGGCGTTAGATAAGTGGGCGGCTTTGTCGGGTAAAGATATTGAAATATCTGGAAATCAGCAACTTGATACGCTTATTGAGATGTTTAATCAGCAGTCGAGGCGGTACCCGTCATACTTTCTCATACCTGTCAAGGACAAATTAGTGCCGTTGGCGGTCGGTGAGATTGCCTGTTTCTACTTGGAGGACAAGGTATCGCGAGCGCTGACATACTCGGGCAAGACCGTGGTGATAGGGAAACCTTTGGATGTGATTGCCGAGCAGTTGGACCCCGGGATGTTCTTCCGTGCCAACCGCCAGTTCGTGGTGGCGCACAAGGCCATCGAAGGAATAACCGTCTGGTTTGGCGGGAAACTGCGCCTCACGCTTTCGGTGCCCGTACCTGAGGAGATCACTATCAGCAAGTCGCGCGTCCCCGAATTCAAGGAATGGTACATGCAGTGAAGATCCCGGTGTGGAAAAGTTTTGCCTGACTCAAATAATTTTTTTTATCTTTGCAGATTGAAATTTCTAAAACTCAATCATTATGATAAGGATAGGAGAATTAAAAGACGAGGCTATCGCGGTGTTGAACGGCAAATGGTCCTCATTTGTAGGACTTACCTTTGTGTATATGCTCATTGCTATGGTTATAGCTGTTCCATCAAATGCTGCTTCTCTTATGCAGGGTTCTTTCATGAACAGAATGGCCGTCATACTTACATGTGTCGGCATTGTCATCTCTTTCTTGATGGTTCCTATGCAGTTTGGATATTATCTTGCCCACATGAATGCCTCCCGGCAGGATATGCCGGCCGAAATAGGCGACCTTTTTGCATGCTATCCTAATATCTTGAAAATTATAGGCACCTGCCTTTTGCTCGGAGTCATTTGTGTTGTCGGCTTCGCCCTGCTGATTGTTCCCGGTATCATTTTTGCCCTGATGTACTCAATGGTGCCATTCATCTTGATAGACAATCCGGAAATGTCAATATTGGATGCATTCAAAAAGAGCCGCGAGATGATGCGCGGTCATAAACTCTATTATCTGCTTTTGAATCTTAGCTTCTTGGGTTGGATGTTGTTGGCAATTCTCTCATTTGGTCTCGGTCTTTTGTGGCTTATGCCATACATGATCATGACTGAATTCAAATTTTACGAGCATCTTTGCAAAGAAGATTCCCAAGAGGAGTTTATCGATTTTGTGAAAGATACAGAAATGGCTTAAAAATCAGCTTTTTTATCTATGAAAAATCTCTTTTCTGCACTTCTTAGCGTAGCTCTTGTTGTATTAATTTGTTCTTGTAAGAATTTTTCCAGCAAGTTCTTGGGCTTTGCCAACCTTACGGCTTTCCCTGTTACAGCCAACTATAATGTGATTCCATTGCCGGATAGTATTGTCCTGTCGAATCAAAAACAGTTCAAATTCACTGGCAGGCTTCCGATATTTTACAAAGAATCCGATTCTCTCAAGAGGGAGGCTGAGTTTTTGCGCGAGTATGTGCAGGACATCACAAACGACAAGCATAAGGTGAAGACCTTCACTTCGATGAAGGATGCCGGCATCTATCTTTGCGTTGACAGAAACAAGTGTCCCAAGGCAGAGTCCTACGTTATCGACATAGATTCTTCAAAGATAGTGGTGACGGGCGGAGACGCGGCCGGCGTGTTTTATGGCATACAGACTCTGAGGAAGAGCATTCCGGCGGATGAGGTCATCGACGTTGTGCTTTTCCCGAGCGGTCGTGTCAGCGATTATCCGCAGTTCTCATACAGGGGGATGCACTTGGATGTGAGCCGCCATTTCATGACTCTGGATTCGGTGAAGAGGTATATCGACATGATGGCGATGCATAATATCAACAAGTTCCACTGGCATCTGACCGACGACCAGGGGTGGCGCATCGAAATCGACAAATATCCGAAGCTGACGAAGGTGGGGGCGTGGCGCAGCGGCACCGTCTTAGGCAGGAATACAAATAAATACGACAATGTCAAGCACGGCGGATTTTACACCAAGGCTCAGTTGCGCGAGCTGGTAGAATACGCCGCTGAACGCCATATAACCGTGATTCCCGAGTTTGACCTTCCGGGACACACGCAGTCGCTGCTTGCGGCCTATCCGCAGTTCGGCTGCACCGGCGGCCCTTACGAGGTCTGGAAGCGCTGGGGCGTCACCGATGAGGTTGTCTGTGCAGGCAACGAGGAATCCATGCAGTGCCTGGAGGACATCCTGAATGAAATCATGGACATATTCCCATCCGAAATTATCCATATCGGCGGCGATGAATGCCCCAAAACCCGTTGGCATGAATGCCCTAAGTGCCAGGCCAAAATCAAGGAACTGCACATTAAGGCATCCGGCGGTTTCTCCCCTGAGGACTATCTTCAAAGCTACGTCATGAACAGGATGGAGAAGGTTGTGAAGGCCCGCGGGCGCAAGATCATCGGCTGGGATGAGGTCTTGGACGGCAACATCAGTCAAAGCGCCATGATTATGAGCTGGCGCGGCACCGAAGGCGGTATAAAAGCCGCTAATAACGGACATGATGTCGTGATGACACCAGGCGACTACCTCTATTTCAGCCAGGGACAGTCGCTCGAACCCGAAAAGGAACCCGTGTTCGCCGACGGCTACCTGCCCGTGGAACGCGTCTATTCGTTCAACCCGATTCCAGATGAACTTCCCGAAGAGGCTAAGAAGCATATCGTGGGCGTACAAGCCAATATCTGGTCGGAATACATTCCCTACTTCAAACATGCAGAATACGACGCTCTACCAAGAATGGCGGCCCTGGCTGAACTCCAGTGGTGCAGACCCGAGAAACGCAATTACAAGCAGTTTGTGGACCGCTGTTTCAGAATGGCCGACCTGTATGCTGTGTATAACTACAACTACGCCACTCATATCTTTGATTTACAGGTCGATATAAAGCCTGATTTCTCTGATAAGTGCATAAGGGTCAATATGTCGAAATTCGGTGAAGGCGATATCTTCTACACTCTCGATGGCACCAAACCGGATGACAAGGCGCATCGTTATACAAAACCTGTGGAGATTCGTGAGAATACTAAATTCTGGGCAAGGTTGATAAGGAAAGATGGTGAAACTGACGACTACAAATGTGAATTCGACTTCTCAAAGGCTTCCATGAAGCCTGTCAAACTGAAGACACCGCCGCATCAGAACTACTCCTATGCCGGCGCCCCCACTTTGGTGGACGGCCTGCACGGAAACAGCAACTACCGCACCGGCAGATGGATAGGCTTCTGGGGAACACCGCTCGAGGCTACCGTGGATTTCCAGAATCCGACAGAGGTGAGCAGCGTCAAGTTCTCGTCGATAATCCATATCAACGACTGGATCTATAATCCTAAAAGCTGCGTGGTGATGGTGTCGAACGATGGCAAGACATTCAGGAAGGTGGCCTCCGACGACTATCCACTCGCCCCATTTGACTCGCAGAACAGCATCGAAAAATACGAACTCGATTTCGACCAGGTTAAAACCCGTTATGTGAAGGTAATCATAACCGGTCACCAACTACCGGAAAAACACACTGGCTATGGTTATCCGGCGTGGCTCTTCGTTGACGAGATAGAAATTGATTGATGTTTGCAACATTTGTTTTTCTTTTTCGTTTGTTTATATGTTTGAAGGACAATAAAGAAAAGATTGAAAATAAATTTACAAAAATGAGATATTTAGCACGTACAATTTGCACATTCTTGTTGGTAACAGGCTTTTTGGCTGTCAATGCCCAGGATATTATCATGGGAAGTGCCCCTCTGGATGCCACTATTCAGGAGGAGGTGCGCTACTTCTTTGATTCAGGTGGCGCTGAAAACCCCGATGATGCCGACAATCCCGATGGAAACTTCGAGAAAAACCTCGACCAGACAATGACATTGAAACACAGTATGGGTGGCAACTACGTTTTGTACGCCTTGTTCGATGATTTTGTGATGGGATATGGCGACACTCTTTGGATATACGACGGCGAGAATGTCAACGCTCCGCTTATCGGCTTCTTTAATATCGTAAACTCACCCGGTGAAATCTATGCCACCGGATCTTCCCTGACTTTCAGGTTCAAGTCCGACAATATTGACGACCCGGGACTGTCGAAAGGCTGGATTGCCCGTGTGAATGCTTACAAGACGAATGCCACAGCATTCAAGTTCATGAACGACAACGGCGTCAACTTCACCTGTAATGCCAAGTTCTACGACTCGGGCGGTGCCACCGGCAAGATTGCAAGCAACAACGAGAACTCAAACGGAATGTCGTACGTCACTTTCTATTCTCCAGCCGAGACTTATATCA
Source organism: uncultured Bacteroidales bacterium (assembly GCA_934699095.1). Taxonomy (GTDB): domain Bacteria; phylum Bacteroidota; class Bacteroidia; order Bacteroidales; family WCHB1-69; genus F23-D06. Next base: position 33,682 of record CAKUVI010000007.1, read on the forward strand.
AGTGTGAGTTTACCCAGTTCCAAGTTAATGGTGTAATGAAGATTTACGACGGTCCTTATGTGCCCGGTTTCCCTAATCTGACCGGACGTCTGATAGGCCAGTTCTGCACATCCACTCTGGATAACTCGACTCAGAATATGCCTCCTGTGCTCTTCTCAAGCACTCACCAACTTTCTTTTGTCTATATAGGCAAGAGCGGAGACACCGGCAAGGATGGATGGGAAGCCACAATCTCTTGTGTGCCAGCTCTGTTTGAAAGCCCTGAAGGCAGCGCCTGCCCGAAAATCACCAATGTGCCCTCTGGTGCTTATGCAGACCTCAGCGATGATGAATCGACAATACATGTCATTGATTTCGACTGCAGCAAACCGGTAGTGGTACTCGAAGCAGGTGTGATCGCCACTGGAAAATTCACAAATGACTATACAGTCCAGTCTATTCCTTTCTCTTCAAGCATCTTCCAGTTCAACCAAGGTAATCCTATAGGAGCAAGTACTGATGATGCTTGGCTTTCTGCCGTCAACCTCCCGTTCAAGTTCTCATTCTTCGGAAAAACCTACACCAAGGTCTATCCTGGCACTAACGGTCTTGTGTCAATGAATGCACAGAGCGGATATTGTTATTATAGCTATCCGCAACCGCAAACAGAACCGCCCTATTCGGCTGTTCCGTACAATCCTAACAGCGCGTCTTCCAATCCTTACAGAAATGCAATTTATGGCGTGTTCGAGGATATAGACTGCGGATACTACATAGACAAAAACGATGGTCTTGGGATGGGAAATGTGAGAGTCGGCGTGTTAGGACAATATCCGTGCCGTGCATTCGTGTTCAACTATCTTAATGTCGGTCTGTTCGGCAATCATGGTTCCAGCGATAAATACAATACCTATCAGATGGTGATCTATGAAGGTACAAATATCATTGACGTCTTCGTGAAACATAGAAACTGCTGTGCTTCAACCAACAACAGTAACCATGAAGGTGTCATTGGCCTTCACAACAACACTTCATCTCAGATTCTGCTCGCTCCCGGTCGTGGGATGACCGGATGGACCGTAAATGAGAACCAAGGCGAATCTGAAGGCTGGCGATTCACTCCCATCACCCCGTTGGACGAGTTCGGCTCGCTCGCTTGGTATGAGAATGTGGTAGATGAAGCCCATCTGATAAGCTTTGACTCAACCGCTAAAAACCGCAGAATAGCAGTCAGCCCTACAGAAACCACCAAGATCATCTCCGAATATAAATACACAAATGCCGCCGGTGACAATTTCACGCTTCGCGACACGACGTTGATACGCGTGCAAATACCCTCAATCTCAACATCACGCAGTAGCGGCAGCAACTTCATCTGCCCTAACGAGAATTGCCAGATCTCGGTGAATGTGAACCAGACCGATTTCCCGAACATTCACCCAGAGCATTATAGCTGGAGCTCAGGTGAGAGTGACACCACTCAAACTGTGACAGTTGCCCCGGATTCAACCAAGACATATTTCGTTACGGTTACTTACGACAACGGCTGCACCAAGGTTGACAGCATAAAGGTTGATGTCACAGATTTGGAGCTTCCTGAGATCTTGGCTACCGACACAGTCTTGTGTGTTGGTGAGAGCACCACTCTGGTGGCACAGCACCCTACGACAAATGATTTCAAGTGGAGCACGGGCGAGACAACAGCTTCCATTACAGTCACACCGCAAGTCACAACCCTTTACAAGGTTGAGGCCAAGATGATTGGCGACTGTATAGTGACAGACACTATCACGATTTATGTTAACGATTTGCCAAAACCGGCGTTTATGGCCTCCCCGACAGAAATATTCGTGGAGAACGGCGTCGGGACGGTGACCTGCAACGACCTGTCACAGGAAACATACTCATTGTTATGGAACTTCGGCGATTTTGAGTCTAACACCAACATTGTGCAGGATGTAAGCAACCCGACGCACGACTACATCCGTGCCGGCTACTACACCATCACACTCACCGCCACCGACGACAATGGATGTATCGATTCAGTTAAGAACCGCGTCTCTGTTACAGTCCCATACTTCTTCTACATCCCGAGCGCCTTCACGCCCAACAGCGATGGCACAAACGAACGTTTTGCACCGCAGGGCTCTGGCGTGGATCCTGACAACTACTCAATGCAGATATTCGACAGGAACGGTATGATTGTGTTCAGCACCAAGAACCCGTTCGACTACTGGGACGGCCGCAACAAAAAAGGCCAGATGTGTCCTGATGGAGTATATGTGTACATCATCCGTCTTATCAACCTGAACGGCGATGACAAGGAATACACTGGAACGGTGACACTTATGAAATAAAAGGATATTTCTCTGAAGGAGAGTTATCAAAACTTTTCGAGATAGCATTTTATTTCTCTTCATTTTTTTGAAGATAAGAAATAAAATGCTATTTTTGCGAAAAATATCATTTCGTTATTATACAGGAGTTATGTTTACCGATGATAAAAGAATTGTTGTGACTTTGGATGCCGGTGGCACTCATTTCAGGTTTTCGGCAATGCGAGGTTGCGACTTTGTGACAGACACTTACGAATTGCCGACGCATCCGAACGACCTTAGTCTGCTATTAGGCGATCTCAAGCGGGGCTTTAGTGAGATTATCGGCAGGATCGGGGAGAAGCCGGTGGCAATCAGTTTCGCGTTTCCCGGACCGGCGGATTATCCTAACGGCGTTTTCCCAAAGAGGCTGACTAATTTCCCTTGTTTTGAGGGCGGAGTGGCTTTGAAAGCTTTTCTGGAGCGGGAGTTCAATTTGCCAGTCTTCATCAACAACGATGCAGACCTCTTTACCTATGGGGAGGCTTTGGCCGGCGCGCTGCCTCAACTCAACGACCAGATCGACAAGGCTGGCGGGGTGAAAAAATATCACAACCTCATCGGATTCACCTTCGGAACTGGTTTTGGTTTTGGGCTAACATCTGACAGCCAGTTGTTTATAGGCGACAACTGCTGTTCTGAGATATATTGTACGCCAAGCAAATGGGGTCAGGATCTGATAGCTGAGGAGGGTGTCTCATTGCGTGCTGTGTTGCGCTATTATCGTGAGGCTGCCGACGACAAAAACGCTGGAAACTATACTGATTCTTACGATATTTTCAGAATTGCCGAGGGCTCTCTCGCAGGTGATATGGATGCAGCGAAACAGGCATTTTGTAAGTTCGGCGAAGCTGCCGGATATGCTATCGCGCAGGCAGCCTGCATGCTCGACGGCATCATAGTTATTGGAGGTGGCGTGAGCAAGGCCGCCAAATATTACATGCCTTCCCTTATGTCGGAACTAAATGCGGAAATGCATACCCTTGACGGAAACAGTCTGCGACGCGTGCCCCCGATGGTTTATAACCTTGAGGATCCTGCCGAATTTGAGAATTTTGTGAAAGGTGAAACGAAAGAGATACAAGTGTTCGGTTCCGACAAGAAGATTTGTGTGGATGTGCAAAGTCGTATTGGTGTCATGCTCTCTCGCTTGGGCACCAGCCGCGCCACCGCAATCGGCGCCTACTGCTTCGCCCTGCACAATATCGACAGCAAGTAGAACAAATTTTATTAAAAACAAACTATAAACGACACATTATGAAAGACTTGACCCAACAACATATCGATTCTTGGTTGAACGGTAATTACGATCAAGACGCAAAAGATGAGATTATGAGAATGCAAAAGCAAGATCCGGCCGCACTCTCAGACGCATTTTACAGAACTTTGGAGTTCGGTACTGGCGGTTTGCGCGGCATACTCGGAGTCGGCACCAACAGAATGAACAAATACACCGTTGGCTTTGCAACCCAAGGCCTTGCCAACTACCTTATAAAAATATTCAAGAAGGATATTAAAGTGGCTATCTCTTTTGACTCCAGGAATTTCAGTGAGGAGTTTTCAAGGATTTCCGCCAATATTTTGGCTGCTAACGGAATCCAAGTTTTCTTGTTCGATTCTTTGCGACCAACACCAGAACTCTCGTTCGCCGTGCGCCATCTGCAGTGCAACGCCGGCATCATGATCACCGCTTCTCATAATCCGAAAGAGTATAACGGATACAAGGTTTATTGGAACGATGGCGGTCAGTTGGTGCCACCGCATGATAAAAATGTGATCGCCGAGGTCAACAAAATCACAGATGTTGACCAAGTCAAGTGGGATGGTCATCCAGAACTCATACGTATTATCGGCAAGGATATTGACAACGTGTATCTCACCCTTGTACGCAGGCTTTCCCTGAACCCCGATGTAGTGGCTCAGGCCAAAGACCTATGCATTGTATATACCCCGTTGCATGGCACCGGCATCTCAGTTGTGCCGCAGGCATTGGCTGATTTCGGCTTCAAAAATGTGCACATTGTCAAAGAACAGGCTGTTACAGACGGCAACTTCCCTACAGTGAAATCGCCTAACCCTGAGGAACACGCTGCTCTTGAGCTCGCCATCGCAGAGGCAAAGAAGGTGAAAGCCGACATTGTGCTGGCAACTGACCCCGACGCCGACCGCGTGGGCATTGCAGTGAGAACAGAAACAGGCGATTATCAACTTTTCAACGGAAACCAAACAGCTTCTCTGCTTTTCCACTATGTGTTGTCTCAGACAAAAATTGATCCGCTTAACAACAATTTCTTCGTTGTTAAAACCATCGTGACTACTGATTTGATTGAAAATATAGCAACTGACTACAACGTTGAGTGCTTCAATGTGCTGACCGGTTTCAAATATATTGCCGAGAAGATACGTGAATATGAAGGAACCAAGAAGTTTTTAGTTGGCGGTGAGGAGAGTTACGGCTATCTGGTAGGCGATTTTGTTCGCGACAAGGATGCCGTGTCGGCTTGTTGTCTTATCGCTGAAATGGCCGCTTATTACAAGAAAGTTCATAAACTGTCATTGATTCAACAGCTTGAAAATCTATACCGTCAATACAAGTTTTATTTGGAATCCATGGTTTCGCTCACTGAGCCAGGAGAAGCCGGTATGCAGGCTATAAATGAAAGAATGAACGGTTTCCGCGAGAATCCGCCTTTGACTCTGGGAGGCCAGCCGGTAGTGCGGATCCACGACTATAAGTTACAGCACACCTTCAATGTGTCGGCCAACACCTACGAACGCATTGAACTCCCGGTTTCCAATGTCCTGCAATTCGTTACCGCCGATGGCAGTTTGGTCACCGTTCGCCCATCCGGCACCGAACCCAAAATCAAATTCTACTTCAGTGTTTGTCAGAATGTTGATTCTGAACAGACTGTGGCTGAGGTGAAAGCCCTGTTGGAGGACCGTATTGTGGTACTGAAAGATGATTTAGGATTGTGATTCTTCTATGGAGATAGGAATGGGATATGGGGAGTGAAAAATGTAAGTGTTAAACAGATAATTGACAATTAAATTTTAGATATGATCAATAAAAAATTATTAGAACCGAAGAGCATAGTAGTATGCGGAGCATCGAGCGACATTCATAAGCCCGGTGGAAAAGTGTTGAAGAATTTGTTGGATTGTGGATTCAAGGGGGAAATCTACGCTGTCAACCCAAAGGAGACAGAAGTTCAAGGTGTGAAGTGCTATGCAAAGGCCGAGGATTTGCCACAGGTTGACTGTGCCATTCTTGCCATTGCCGCAAAATATTGTCCTGCCACCGTTGACGTGCTCGCAAACGAGAAGGGCACTGGTGGCTTTATCATCGTGTCTGCGGGATTCTCCGAGGAGAACGAGGAAGGTGCCCGTCTGGAGAAACATATAGTTGACACCATCAACAGTGTCGGCGGTTCTCTTATCGGCCCTAACTGCACAGGATTCCTGAATACAAACTATTGTGGTGCCTTCGACGCACCGATACCTACATTGGACCCTCATGGTGTGGATTTCGTCACTGGCTCAGGTGCCACGGCAGTGTTTATTAAAGAATATGGTATTTCTAATGGCTTGACTTTCAACAGTGTTTGGGCGGTGGGTAACTCCGCTCAGATGGGTATAGAGGATGTTCTTGAGCATCTTGACATGACATTCGACCCTGAGAAATCATCACGTGTGATCATGCTTTACATGGAGAAAATCACAGATCCTCAGAAGATGTTGAAGCATTCACGTTCATTGATCAACAAAGGTTGCAAGATAGCTGCCATCAAGTCTGGCGGCTCGGCTGCCGGCAGTCGTGCGGCATCCTCTCACACCGGTGCCTTGGCAACCAACGACGCAGCTGTTGACGCCCTCTTCCGCAAGGCGGGCATCGTGCGCTGCCACAACCGTCAGGAACTCACCACTGTGTGCGCTATCTTCATGCATCCTGAAGTTAAAGGAAAGAATATGGCTGTCATCACACACGCCGGCGGACCTGCTGTGATGCTCACCGACGTGCTCTCAAATAACGGTATGGACGTTCCTCACATCGAAGGGCCTAAGGCTCAGGAACTTCTTGGAAAACTGTTCGCTGGATCGTCAGTCGGGAACCCTATCGATTTCCTCGCGACAGGCACTGCCGAGCAACTTGGCTACATCATCGATGCCTGTGAGAACGATTTCGACAATATCGACTGCATGTGCGTCATATTCGGCTCTCCTGGCCTGTTCGCAAACTGGGAAGTGTATGAGGTGCTCGACCAAAAGATGAAGACCTGCAAGAAGCCGATATTCCCGATTCTTCCTTCAATCATCAATGTGAAGGACGAAATAGCAGACTTTATAAACAACAAGCATCGTATCAACTTCCCGGAAGAGTGCGTCTTCGGAAATGCCCTCTGCAAGATATACAATACTCCAAAACCACAGCCAGAAGTTGTTGAACAACCTGAAATCGATGTGGCTCGCATCCGTAAGACCATCGACAAATGCGAAAACGGATATATGGAAATCGCCGACTACAACGAACTTCTCGATGCCGCCGGCATTTCTCGCAAACGCAGTGTTGAGGTTGACAAAAAAGAGGATGCATTGCAGTTCGCAAAAGAGGTTGGTTGCGGCAAGGACACTCCTTTGGTGATGAAGGTTGTGGGTCCGCTCCACAAATCGGATGTGGGCGGCGTTACGCTTAATGTCAAGGATTTGGATACAGTAAGCAAAGAGTTCGACCGCCTGATGGCTATCAAGGATACTTACGCTGTTGAGATGTATCCGATGCTGGATGGTACTGATGTCTATATCGGAGCTATCCGTGACGACAAGTTCGGACACCAGATTTTCTTTGGCTTGGGCGGCATCTTTATTGAAGTCCTCAAGGATGTGCAGTCTGCGTTGGCTCCTATAACAGCTGCAGATGCTAAAGAGATGTTGAAGAATCTGCGTGGCTACAAGATTCTTCAAGGCGTTCGAGGTCAAGAGCCTGTGAACATCGACATGTATGCTGATCAGATAGCTCGTGTGAGCGCTTTGGTTCAAGCCGCTCCTGAAATCGCCGAGATGGACCTCAACCCATTGTTGGGCAACCCACGCTACGTCACAGCTGTTGACGCACGTATAAGACTGGAAAAATAATTCGTTGAACAATAGATGAGACGCGGGGTTCCGCGTCTCTTTTTTTTATTATGAGAATACACATTCTACCGTTTATTTTTGGTCTGACATTTCTGTTTTGTGGTTCGCTTTATGGACAAGTGGATCCTGCACCGTATGGTCCCGTCCCGACACCAGCTCAGGTGTCGTGGCAGCGTATGGAGATGAATATGTTCTGTCATTTCGGACCTAACACTTTTACAGGAGAAGAGTGGGGGAGCGGAAAAGAAGCGGAGGATGTCTTCGCTCCCTCGGCCCTCAACTGCTCACAATGGGTGAATGTGGCTAAGAGTGCTGGGTTTGGCGGCATAATCCTCACTGCCAAGCACCACGACGGCTTTTGCCTTTGGCCCAATCCATACAGCGATCACACGGTTCGGCAGAGCTCGTGGCGCAACGGCAAGGGCGACGTCCTGAAGGAACTCTCAAAAGCCTGCCGCAAGGGAAAGATTAAGTTCGGGATTTACATTTCACCATGGGACCGCAACGCCCCAACTTACGGCACTCCTGCTTACAATGATGTGTTTCTCAGAACTTTACGACACGCCCATACTAACTATGGAACCATTTTTGAACAATGGTTTGATGGCGCTAACGGCGAAGGCCCCAACGGAAAAAAACAGGATTACGACTGGAAATCGTTTAATGCCCAAACACTGAAATTACAGCCCAAAGCGGTGATTTTTAGCGATGTGGGACCGGGATGCCGCTGGGTTGGCAATGAAAACGGAGAATGTGGTCGCACCTGCTGGTCGCGACTCAATGTCACGGGATATGCTCCTGGAAAAGATGCCCCGTCACAGGATACCCTAAATACTGGCAATTACAATGGAGAGTGCTGGATTCCCGCCGAAACAGATGTCTCTATTCGCCCTGGGTGGTTCTGGCGAGAGAGTGAACACCCTAAAAGCGTTGCTGAACTGCTGGATATCTACTTCAACAGCGTTGGCCGTAACTCGCTTCTGCTTCTGAATGTGCCGCCTGACAACCGTGGCCTTATACCAACCGAAGACTCACTGAGACTTCTGGAGTTCAAAACAGCCTTGGATAGTGTCTTTGCCCACGATTTGACGAAAAACGCTGTGCATTTGATTGCATCTGAAGTAAGAAATCAACGTCATAACCCAGTTAATCTTTTTGATGACAATTACGACACCTATTGGGCTACCGATGATGGCATTACCACTGCAACCGTGGAGTTGCAATTCGATTCTCCACAAACTTTCAATAAAGTGATGTTGCAGGAATATATCCCTCTCGGACAGCGCGTTGAGAAGTTCCATATCGAGGTTGTGGATGATGCAGGTGAATGGCGCACTATCGCTGAAGAGACAACAATCGGTTATAAGCGCATTGTACTTACAGAAACAGTCACCACAAACAAGGTGAGAATTGTGATAGACAAGAGCAGGGCTTGCATAGTTATGAACAGGATTGCCCTGTTCTAAGCTGCCACAGCCCGTCATATATCAACTGACTCCTCAAACCCGATTCTTGTCGGATTTCACTTTTCGAATTAATGTAAAATTTTTATAAGACTGTTATTTTCCGCACAAATTTGCGGTTGTTTCCGTATGTTAGGTGAAGAAGATATACTCCGGCAGGCAAATCTCTTACCGATAATGTCGTTGTCTTGCTTAAGTCTGATGAACAAACAATCTGTTTCCGTAATTGTCCATTAAGGTCAAACAACTCTATCTTTGTAGTGTTCTCTTTGTTGAGGTTGTTTATGGATACTACATCGTCGGCGGGGTTGGGGTAAATGTGATAGCTGCCGATACTAACATTTGTGATCGCGGAAGGACTCTGCAGGTTCAAATGTTCGTATAAAAAGTCTCTTGTGATGTTAAAACAACTGTCAAATTTGTCTTCCAATAGAACGTTCCATCCCCAAATGTAAAAACAATGGCCTTCGTTTTCAAAGGGATGAAACTCGTAGTCGTTAATTCCGAGCGATGAAAGATGTTCTGCTATGGAATGAGAACCATACATGTAAGGCATGATGAAGGCAGCTGTTGATGAGTAACAGTAACCTGAGTCGTAAGGCACCACTTTGTCGTTCGTGCCGTGAATCATGCAAACAGGAACATACTCGTCGGCTTGGATGATATTAGTGTTCGTCACGCCGCCCCAATGAGGGATTATTCCAGCAACTTTTGAAGAATGCCCGGCGTATTCTTCAAAACCGGCACTGTTGATAGGACCCAAGTCCGGCTCGTTGAATGTTTCCGACGGGCGCTCGTCTTCCGACAGGAAAACCTGATGAAGTATCGCGATGGAACCGGCAGAGTTGCCGAGAAGGAAGATGTTGTTTGTATCGATTCTGTATTCGGTGTTATGGTGTTTGAAAAATCTGATTGCCGAGCTGACGTCTTGCGCCGCCATGTAGGCGGTTCTGACAAACCCTTCGGCACTCAGCGAACTCAGCTGCAAAAGACGGTAGTCAATAGAAGCAACTGCATACCCGAGCTTTGCCAAACGGTTGCCGTACTCAGCCATGTCAACGAAATCACGACTCCCCGCCACAAAAGCACCGCCAAATACGGTAATTACAAGCGGCCTCGCTGTGAGTGTGTCGCCGACTGGCTCGTAAAAATCGAAATATAGAGATGTTGGGGCATTTTGACCTTCCCTTATTCCACTACTGTACTGTATCCCTGATGTGACTATCACTTCGTCGAATGTGGGCTGCAAATAACGACCGCCGTCCTGTCCCGCCAGTTTACCAGTTAAGAGCAGGCAGATTGTTGAGAAAATGATTGTACTTAGTCTGTTCACTTTTAGAATGTTGTTTGATGGTATAACGTATAGATGGCCGAGGATATTGTTCACAATGTCATTAATAAAAATGGGCGTATCTTATAAAGATACGCCCTTAAGGTCCTCAGAACTATGTCCAGATAATTAGTTTTTCTTCAAGAGATCACGAATTTCAGTGAGAAGTTTCTCCTCTGCTGATGGTTCTGGAGCAGGAGCCGGAGCCTCTTCCTCTTGTTTCTTAACCAAATTTGTAGCCTTGTTTATCAACTTGATAACAGCAAAAATACAGAGAGCAACGATCAAGAAATCAACAGTTGTCTGTATGAAATTACCATAATTGAGTGTTACGGCCTCTTTCACAACCTCGCCTGCCTCATTGAGTTTAGGAGCTCTTAAGGTAGCTGAAAGCTTTGTGAAATCAACATTGCCGATGAGGGCACCAACCAACGGCATGAGAATGTCGTTAACAAGGGAAGTTACAATTTTGCCAAAAGCACCACCGATGATGACACCGATTGCCATGTCCATGACATTTCCCTTAAGTGCAAATTCTTTGAATTCTTTAATTAATGACATAGTATGAAAATTTAATTAATATTGAAAATGCAAAATTAATAATTTTATTCTAAACTACTGATAAGTATTTGATTTTTCCAGTTCGCGAGCATGAGAGAGGAATTCCTCAACATCCATTTCCTTCAGGAACACAAGGCCGTGGGTTGCGCGAATTGTGTGGTTCGGGTTCTGGAAGAAGAACGGTTTTCCCAATAGGAGCTGTACATTCTTGAGCTGTTCAACCCAGATGCTTTGCGCCAAACTCGAAAATTTGCCATCCATCTTATAGCTTGGGAAAGAGGCGTCAACCTGGCTGAGATAGCAGTTGGAGAAAGCCTCGTTGAAAGCGTTTATGTCATTCAGTGACACTGGAACGATGTGAGTTGCTTCGGCCGGATGATATTTGTACCAGACGTTTCTGTAGCCCCAGATTTTGAGATTGGAGGTGTCATATTCCTTGCTCCAGATTCTTACAGCCTCGGCAATGGCCTGAAGCACCTTGTAGTGGGTGTCGGGACCGCTGCCTTCAGGGTCGAAAGCAAGGGTTATAATGTCAGGTCTGATAGTACGGAGTTCTTCAAGGATAGGCATCACATCACGCTCGCGCTTAGGATTTTCGGTGAAGATATCCCCTTTGTAGAAACCGAGGCGCAAATGATGCACACGATCCTGCATAAAACCGAAGTGCGCCCAGATGAGCTCCTCCTCAAATTCGCGAACCATTCCCTTCAATTTCTGGATGTCTGTCGGCATTTTTTGTCCATCGTAGCAACTCTTTGTGAACGAGATGATTTCAACTAATTTGGCATCCAATTCTTCTACCGATTTCACACCATATATCTCAACTATATCGCGAACAAGGCGATGCGAAAATCCTCTCAAAAACTCCTGCTTTTGCTGAGATGCAATCTTAATCAATGAGTGATAAACATCTTTTTCCCTTTTCAAAGTATAGCCTTTTTCGAAGAAATCTGGATAGAACACCATCTGTATTCTGTTGTCACGCAACAAGTTGAGAGTGTTAGTCAGATGTTGTACAAGGAAATTGTTAGTGACCGCATTGAAGCCTGATGTCATAATTGAGAAATGGAGCTCGTTTGAGTTATCACCGGCTATATGGCTGATATACGGAAGCATACCGAGCAGAATGTCGTCGTGGTGGGGTGCTGTGTTGTAGATAACTTTGTTACGCACCGGTTCCATACCCTTGTTGATTTTACCGACAATAGAGTCGATACTCTTTTGAATTGAGTCGATACCAAGATTCGGAATCATCTGGCAATATTGGTCGTTTTTCAGATCATCGATTGTCAATTTATCGCTGAATTTATCTATAGACTTGCACAAATCCAAAATTGCGCGGTCGGATTTTTCCTGATTCCATGGTGTTTTGGTATAATATTGGTGGATGGAATCTTTCAAGGATGAGGCGGCACCCGCGGTAAGGTAGAAACGAGCATTAGGCATTTTTGACAGCACGGATGCAGGATATACATTGGAGGGGTCATTCTCGAGGGCGCATTTCACCATTTCAGCCTTAGCCTCACCGGCGGCGAAAATAATGGCAACGGCATCTGGATTGTAGGTTATTGTCTGGAGACCGATGGTTATTACAGGGCGGAACCTCGACACCTCTATGCCGCCCAGGTCGCCGGCGGCGGCGGCGGCTGTTTCAAAGTTGGTGGCTGTGAGACGGGTTGTGGAAAAGAAGTCGCTGCCACGCACATTGAACGCTATGTGCCCGTCGGGACCGATGCCGCCCAGGAAAAACCCGATGCCGCCCATATCCCTGATTTTCTGTTCGTAATCGCTGCACCATTGGTCAATTTTGAATATCGAGGCCTGCTGCAACTTCTCAACTGGATTCTTGGCCTCACGATAACGCAACGAGAGATCCACATGGTTGTCGGGGAAGACTTCCCTGAAATGCTTGCCCTCAGCCAAAGTAATCTCGTCACAATTGATGAAAATTCCCTTTTTTGCGTCCAAGCCGAACCCTTCAACGTAAAATTTCTGCACATAATTGTAGAAACTGTTATGCTGTGATGGATCTATCGGATAAAATTCATCTATCTGAACGAAATGAAGGCCTGACAATACCGGACGCTTCTCAACACGCAAAGCATATTTCTCGCGGAAAGCTTTTCCCTCGTCAGTATCCCACTCTTCCAATATCTTCTTCACCCACCTGATGAAATATTCAGGAGTCTTGCCGGTCGGCAGACTGATGACCCCTTCCGGATTCTTGTCCACCCACTCCAAAAATCGCAATGCCGTTAATAGACCTAACGTGGGAAAATTGTCAACGATGATGTAGGGAATATTAGTTTTGAATTTTTTTTCGATCTTTCCAGAGAATGAGTTCTCAACATTTGTGTAATTCATCATATCAAATTTTATTTTTTGTATCCTAAAAAGAAGAAGCGAAAGTACAATTTTTTTTGGCTTATTCTTAAAAAATGTTAATATTTTTTTAATCCCCTGCAGGTAACTCACATTGTGCAACGATTTGTTGCAACAGCGGAGACGCTGTTGTTCATTTTTAACATCCTTATTTATATCATAACGAAAAGTTTTACAGTCGTAACAACGAAAAATAATTAACTTTGCATTTTGAAAGTCATATTTTAAATATATAACACTATGAAATTGCTATTAATCAGTAATTCAACAAATTACAAAGAGCCCTATTTGGGCTGGTGTCAATCATTGCTCTCTGAATTCATGCAAAATTCAGCAGATGAGATATTATTTGTACCATACGCCGGTGTGGATGTAGGTGGAAAAGTATATCCGCAGAGCTACGACAGCTATACAGCACGTGTTCGCGGTGTGTTTGAGAAACTTGGCAAGAAAATCCTCTCTGTACACGAAGTTGCAGATCCCGTTAAGGCCGTTAACGAAGCCAAACAAATAATGGTTGGCGGTGGCAACACATTCCATCTTGTCGCCGAACTTCACAACAACAATCTCATCGGTCCTATAAGACGAAAAGTGATGGAAGGTACACCGTACATAGGATGGAGCGCTGGCTCTAATGTCGCCTGCCCAACCTTGTGCACAACCAACGACATGCCTATTGTGATGCCTAAGAGCTTCCAATGCCTCGACTTGGTGCCATTCCAGATAAACCCGCATTACATCGATCCTTATCCACAAGACATCAACGATGCTATTCGTCATGGAGGAGAGACCAGACAAGTTCGATTGAATGAATTTCTTGCAGTAAATCAGCAGGTTACTGTTGTGGGCTTGCGCGAAAGCACAGCTCTTTGGGTTGAAAAAGAGCAGATTACACTCAAGGGCGTGCGCAATATGATCGTTCTCCGTTATGGGCAGGAACCAGTGGAAATAGCCCCGGAGACAATCTTCGGATTTGATGTCAGACCAAACAGCCTCGTTTAATTTAGAAAGAGGTCGTCACTGACAAACCAACGCCAAAGGAGGCAGGCACTGCACGGCAAACACCGCCAACGCAGAGTATGCCTTCTTTTGTTTTGCCAAAATTGAGAGCAATACGCGTTGTGTTCCAGATGTATGCGCAAGAGATGTTGTAGTAGTGTGTCTTGTGTTCTTTCAGAGGATTTCCGTAGTTGAATTGGTCACCAATGCTTACAAACCAGTTCGGACTGAAAGAATATTCCAACATGGCGTAAACGCTGCTGCCTTCGTCGTCTTTGGTGTAAAGATGCTGGGCTTCCAAACGCAGGGCATGTTTGTTGGTGATTTTCCATGAGAGATCTGAGGCGACCAGATGCCCGCGCATCATGCCTTCGTGACCTTGCAAAATCTCCAGATTATAGGTGATATAGTTGTAGGCCAGAATCCATTTCCACTTCTTGTTGTTGAATCTGTGGCTGATTTCCAAACCGATGTCTTGATATAGCAGATCAGGTCCGAATTTGAAAAACGACGACGTATAGCCCTCTGTGCCCGTAGGAGTGCCGTTTGCTATGGCTTCTTCAACCGGAGTTTGGTCGATGTTGTGGAATCGTGAATAGTTGAAGGTAAGGTCGGTTCCATATTTCCCGCCAAGCACAGATTTTTTGGGGATTTGGTAGTTGACCTGAAGTTGAGCACCAATCTGGCTGTTCGGCTGGCTTGCATAGCTGTAGTCTCCGATAAGTTGATAAGAGTACTGGCGGTTGATGGCCGGTATGCAGTTGATGTACAACAGAGAGTTGGATTTCTCCATTCTTTGTGAGCGGAACTCCATGTTGTCGGCGCGTATGAAGGATGCGGCGATTCCCAAGCCTTTGCGAGCGTATGTGGCTGAAAGGAAGAGCGCCTCACCCGGCTTGTAGATGAATCCGTTGCTGATATTCGGGTCGTTTATTTTGCGCGCATATTCGCCGTCAATGCGGAAATCCTTGTAACCGAATGACATGCGGGCAGCCCATGTGGCCACATTTGAAGGGAACTTGTCGGCTGGAATTTGCGCGCTTATTGTGGAGTCTGGGTTTGTGCTCGGGTAGATCGTGAAAATCAAGGGGTCATCGGATTTTTCATAGCGGCTCACGAAGTTGGCGCCTACCCGGGCGATGAAGCCCTTTTCCCTGATGACGTCGAAGATTTCGCCAAATGACACCTCGGCGTCCACACCACGCACAAAATCGCGTCTTCCTATATAGCTGTCGAAATTGCGCCTCTCAATGCCCCAAACACCTTTCAGATATATGCCCTTGTATGGCGTCAGCTTTACCCTTGCACCTAACAGACTGTTGTCAATACCCAACTGACGGTCTTCGTAGGCACGCAGAGTGAGTCCGTTGCCGAACTGCTCGTAGTAGTTTCCGGCAGTTACCTGAATGAATGAGTTCTGATAGTCGGCGAAAAAGTACTTGATGCCCTGTCCCTGGTATCCTATTTTTTCAAAATCTATGAGTGGGAATTGGTAGTACTCGTATCTCGCTCCTGCTGAGAATCCTCCATTGCTGTATAAAACGTTTATGAAGGCATTGGCCCTGACTTTTGAGTCAACTTTTTCGGCACCGATGATTGAATCGGGAATGTAATACATCCCGTTGAACCCGAAGTCACCGCTGATTCGGCCGTTGCCTATTTGATGCTGCGCTGTGACATTTAGTGCGCATAGTGTCAGTAAAGTGATTGAAATGTAGTGTTTTAGAGCTTTAAGATGCATAAATATTGATTTTGTGGATTTATTTCTTGACCAATGATTTGATGATTTCATAAACTTCTTCCTCACTGCCCGGGGCGTAGGAAGTGTGTTGCCATACAATTTCGCCATTGCCGTTCAGGATGCACATGTAAGGCACATCGTTGACGTTCATTGCACGCTTGAAGTCGGAGTTTACGTCCAAAAGTACTGTGTATTCCCAGCCTTTGCCCTTCACAAACGGCGCCACACGTGCTGATGTCTTCGCATCGTCGATGGAGATGGCATACAGTTTCACTCCGGTCTCCTCAACCCAGTCCTCATATTCGTCGGCAATTGCCAGAAGCTCGGCTATACAGGGCTTGCACCATGTGGCCCACAGACTGACGATAACCGGTTTTCCGTCGTTCTGTATGTCCTTGGTGTTGAATACGCTGCCGTCTAAAGTTTGGATGTTCACTTCAGGAAGCTTGCTCAAAGATTTGTTTGCATCTTGTGCGAAAATGCTAAAACTGCATGCTAAAAATGCTAATGCTAATGCTAATTTTTTCATTGTTTTGTTATTTTCGTTCTTGAAACAGAGGATTATCGTCTTTGTTCTCTTCGATTGGGAATGTCATCATGAGAAATTCCGGCAATCCATGCTCGGGCGATGCTACAAATCGATTCGCTACTGTGCCGTCAGAGTTGTAATATATGTAGTCGGGCAGCGCCTCTATCCCTTCCCTCATAATCCAGTCATACTCTTTGTTGAAATATAATATCGGCCAATCGAAGTTTTTTTTATATTTTTTTATGAAATTCTGATAGTCAGATTCTTCAGGATCGATGCAGAGACTTACAAACTGCACTTTTTCACCATATTTGCTGTTTAACTCGCTGATAATAGCCATCTCTCTTATACAATCTATGCAATCGGTCTGGAAAATATGAAGATAGACAGGTTTGCCGAGGTAGTGTTTAAGATTTACCTTCTTGTTTTTTTCGTCCCGGAACGTCACATTAGACGCGATTTCTTCAGATGAATTGATATTCTCGAGAGTGTTTTCTATTATTTTTATGTGTTTTTCAAAAGAAGATGTCTGCTTTATGTATTCTAAAAGCTTGATTATGTTGTTTCTGTCGAATTCTTTGTTGTCTAAGAATTCTATCAGATTCTTGATTATCACAAGTTCACGGAGGCGTGCATTGGTGAGCTTCGGGTCCTTGCCCACTTCGTTGAAGAGCTTGATATAGTCGGGGTTTTCGTTGATGGCTTCTGTTAGCAGGTCTTTCTTTATTTTGGGAGAAAGATAGAGGTATCCGCTGTAGTATTGGTTGAACAGCGACATATAAGCCGGGTTGTTGTAAAGGATCTGGTCGTTGTTGAAGTATTTTTCGTAGATGGACAGTGGTTTCTTGCGGTATTGAAGCATGTCAATGTTGCCCATAGAATAGTAAATATAAGAGAGGTAGAAGTTTTCAGGATTGTATTCGCAAGGAAAATTGGCGAAAATGTTAGCCCTGACGGAGTCGAAGGCGTCGGCGCGGTTGTCGTAAATCATCCTGAAAGAATATTCGTCGTTCACAGAATCATAGAATCTCAGGAATCTGTTGATTTTGTAGTTGAGATCGGCTGTGTCGGGGTTGTTGTTCACGATCATCAGCATGCCGCCGTATTTTTCAGGGTTGATTTTGTTAAA
This sequence comes from uncultured Bacteroidales bacterium, assembly GCA_934699095.1. Lineage (GTDB taxonomy): Bacteria > Bacteroidota > Bacteroidia > Bacteroidales > WCHB1-69 > F23-D06. The sequence goes on from CAKUVI010000007.1 coordinate 51,303, forward strand.
GAGGACGGAGTCAACAGAAATGGAGAAATTGTAGTTCACGGAAGGGGCGATGAAGAGGTCAGCCTTGGAGGTCCTGATTGCGAGTTGAGCCGCTTTCACCTCGTTGGTTTTGTATTTGAGTGTGAATCTTCCATTTTTGTCGATGATATCTGTGGCGGCGAGGGTGGGGGTGCCGTTGATGAGGTCATCGTAGATGAGTAGCCGCAACTCTTCGCCCGCGGCGAATGGTGCTGTGCCAGAGATTGTTACAGGCGACTGGCAATAACCTTTGCAGAAGGTGATGGCCAGAATTAGCGTTGCTAAATATTTTACAGGGCTTGTTCTCATGGTAGTTTTGGGAGTTTGTAGGAGAGATATTTGGAGTAGTCTTGCCCCAATCGCCAGAGTTCGCGCACCAGGGACGACGACACTGCCCTGAATTCAGGTGATGTGAACAGCACCACAGTCTCGATTGAGTCGCAGAGCTCGTGGTTTATAAGGGCCAACTCACTTTCCGATGTGATGTCAGAAGCGTTTCTGACGCCCCTTATCATGTATGTGGCGTTGTTTTTCCTGCAGAAATCCACGGTGAGCCCTTCGTATGCTGCCACTTCAATCTTAGGGTCGTTATTGTAGATGTTGCATATCCAATCCAAGCGTTCTTGGACGGAAAAAGCGTCTTTTTTGTCGGGATTATGGCCGATTGCAATTATGATTTTGTCGAAAAGCTGTTTTGCGCGGCGCACAATATCCTCGTGACCTTTGGTGAAAGGACAGAACGAACCGGCGAAAACTGCAATCTTTTCCATTTTCAGTCTCTAATTATTGTGAAATTGTAGTCGTCAAGGAACTTGATCAGTCGTGAAGGCTTGAATTCGGCAGAGGAAGACTGTTCTTGGGACACCACATAGTCCATTTGGTCGATGACTTGTTGGTCGATTTTGTCGAAGGTGGGCGGTGCGGGTTGCCCGGCAATGTTGGCGGATGTTGAGATTATCGGGTGCCCGAGACCGCGGATTACCTTTTTGCAGAACTCATTCTGCACTATTCTGATTGCGATGGTGCCGTCTTCGTGTATGAGTTTTTCCGGAAGATTGTAGGCCGAGTCGTAAACGAAAGTGGTAGGACGGCTCACGTGTGACAGAAGATCCCAGGCAATCAGAGGGATTCTCTTCACGTACATGGGCAGACGTTGCGGTGAGTCAATGAGTATGATCATGCTCTTTTTCTCGTTGCGCTGCTTTATTTTGTAAATGCGCATCAATGCCTCCTCATTGGTGGCATCGCAACCTATCCCCCACACGGTGTCGGTGGGATATAATATCACTTTTCCTTCTCTCAAAAGCGAGATACATTTGCTAATCTCCTCTTCCATAATTTATAATTAACCTGCAAAAATATAAAAACTAAAAATAAAAACCACAAATTAAAGCAACAATGTCATAAAAACATAGTGTCGGGGATTTATCAGTAGCCACCATGCCATTTGCGAAGGAACCATTCTATTGCAAGCAGAAGAATGATAGCAGCAAGGTACCATGGCGAGTCGAGTAGCATGGAGTATTTTTTATTGTATTTAGCTATTGGTTTTATGTTGTTGTTGTTCCTAATTTCTTTTGATATTTTGTCCAACTCTCTGCTGCTGAAGAACTTGCCGTCCGTTGTTTGGGAAATATTCTTCAACAGGTCGAAGTCGGCCACGATGTTGGCTGTTTCAATGAAAATCTCCTGGACCGAGAAAGTGCCGCTCTTTTCATAGGATTTGTTGCCGAGTTTGGTGGTCGCTTTCCATGAATAGGTGCCAACGGGAAGCTGGCCCATGTTCAGGTAATAGGCGTTGTTCTGCTTCGAGAACTGCGCTTCGTAGATGGTGTCTCCGCGGCCTTTGACAGTCATTTTCACGTCAGGGGTGTTGATCAGCTCGTGACTCTCGTTGTATAGCTCTGCCGAAAACTCCACGGGCATGTTCTCGGGGAATACCATGTTGTGACGCACTCTGAACGGACTCTTGTCGTCCTTGCTGCCTAAGAACAGGGCTGTTTTGTTCACGATCTCATTGAATGCGTCGTGGTTCATGTTGTTGACATAGTTGTATATCTTCCAAGACCAGATTCCGGTGCCTGTGATCACTCCCGATCTCACACCGTTGGCGTCGTTGAATACCACAAGCGGGTATTTTGTCTCCACACCGCTGATTTTCTGCGACATGAACACATTGGAAGACACAGCTGTCTTGTAGTTGCCGAAAGGAGTCTGAAGCGGCGGAAGTGTGGGTAGTACCTGTTGTGCCTCTTCGGAAAATGAAAACAGCATGAAATTTCCGTTGAATGAGGGTGTCGCATTGTTTGTGAGACTCTTGGTCTGGGTGATCTGCAGTCCCGTGTTCAATGAGTTGAAAGCGTTGAGGTTGGTTTTTGAACCGATGACATACAGTGCTGAGACGCCGCTCTGCCGTATCTGCTTCAGAAGTGATGCGGCAGGGTTTTTCTGCGACGGAATCTGGTGTAGAATGATAAGGCTATATTCGCTCGGATTTCTGTTAAATTCCTGAACATCAGATACTTCCACTTCATAATTGTCTGACAGTTCCAAAGCAGAGCGCAGGGCTGCGACATCGGGATGGGGCGAGTCGTAGAGAATGGCTATCTTCTCTTTCGATTCCACCACTCGAATGAAGAACTGAGCGTGGTTGTTCTTGTGGGTGACCTCGCCGTCAAGTTCATCCAAATCTACGGTAAACTTCTGAACTCCAGGTTTTTCGCCATCCACAAAGAGAGAGATTGTCTCGAAATATTTGTTGCCCGAGATTTGTAGGTTTTTGGAGAAGACCACGTTGTTGTCGGAAGTCACGGTGAGATTGGCAGATTTGCCTGCAAGTTTCCCTGCTGACACTTTGATTTCCACTGGAGCGCGGTTGCCCTTTAGCACCTCCTTGTTGTGGATTATGTCGGCAATGAGCAAGTCTTTGGATTGTTCGTCAGAGCCGAGGCCCACGGTATAAACGGGGAAGTTGGCTTTCTGTGCTGCGTAGAGGGGGTTGGCGCCGGAGTTGAATATTCCGTCGGAGAGGAGCACCACGGCACCGACGTTGCTGTTCGAGTAGAGCAGGTTGATATTGTCGAATACCGATGACAGGTTTGTGGATTTGTCGGAGAAATCAAGCGAGAAATCCCCGTTGTCAACAAGTTTGTCCTCATCGCCTAAAAGGTAGGTGGTGACTTGGTAGTCTTTTTCCAGATCTTTGACTAATTGTTGGAGTTTTTTGTTGTAATCATTGATATAGAATGCCGAGTCTTTGGTCGATCTGACAGATTCGCTGTTGTCGGCGGCGATGATGATCATGGGTTTGTCGGTCTCCTTGCGGATCATCTTGAGCATAGGTGCGAGGAGGAGGAATGCGAGAAGTGACATGGCGAGACCGCGGAGGGAGGCCATGACGGCGCGCTGCCGTTTTTCAAAGGCCACGTTGTCGTTTCTGAAATACAGGAACATGGCGTAGCCTACGCCAAGCAGTATGACGAATACGATCAGCCAGAGCGGGTATCTTGTTAGGAGTGACATCTCAGGTTGTTAGAAGGATTTGATACCGATTATTTCGCGGACGTCGCGGATGGTAGCAGCTGCGCTTTCACGGGCTTTTTCGGCGCCGCGGCGTGCCACTTTGCTGATGTAGTCGTCCTGCCTTTGCAACTCTTGGATGCGTTCATAAACGGGCTGGTTGAAGGCGATGATGTCGGCGGCAAGCTGTTTTTTCATGTCGCCGTATCTTATAGAGCAGTTCTGATACTGGTCTTCGAAGTATTGTACGGTGTCGGGGGTTGAAACGGCGCGCATAAGTTGGAAGAGGTTTTCCACAGCCTGCGATTTGGGTTCGCCAGGGGTTTGCGGACCGCTGTCGGAGACGGCCTTCATCACCTTCTTGCGGATGACCTCAGGGGCGTCGGCGAGGTAGATGCAGGAGTTCTCGTTGTCGGATTTCGACATTTTGGTCGAACCGTCCAATCCTGGGATCTTGACAAGCTCGCTGCCGAAGTTGTATGCCACGGGGAGCTTGAAATACTCGTTCTTGTAGATCCTGTTGAAGCGTTGGGCGAAGTCGCGGGTCAGCTCCAAGTGCTGCTCCTGGTCTTTGCCTACCGGCACCTTGTCGGCCCGGTGAAGCAGTATGTCGGCTGCCATGAGCACGGGGTAGGTGAGCAGTCCGGCGTTGACATTGTCGGGCTGGCGGCGCACCTTCTCCTTGAACGAGGCCACGCGCTGGAGCTCGCCTACATAGACGTTCATGGAAAGCAACAGCGACAGCTCGCACACCTGCGGCACATCGCTCTGAACGTAGATGGTCGCCTTCTCGGGATCAAGTCCTGCGGCGATGTACTCCACCAAAATGTTCTTCACATTGGTGTGAAGGTCCTGCGGAGTGGGATGCGTGGTGAGTGAGTGATAATCTGCAATGAAAAAGAAACATTCGTTCTCCTCCTGCATTTTTATGAAGTTTCTCAATGCTCCGAAATAGTTCCCTAAATGTAAATAACCTGTTGGGCGAATGCCACTAACTACTCTTTCCATCTTGCTTTGTATATGTTTAAAATCAAACCGCAAAGGTACAAAAAATATCTCAATACCGAAATGTCTTTATTTCTCACCTTTTTAATTCCATGACAAAAAAAAATGTACCTTTGCAGTCCGAAACCGAAAGATGCTCATTGCGCGTCTTGAAATCTGACTTGATATGACAAAACACTTGTTGTCTTACTATAATGAAATATTCCCCAAATATTGGGATGAACCGGCTCTGACAGACTATAACGGAACCGACAACTACACTTTCAAAGAGGTTGCCGAGGAGGTGGCACGGTTACGTAAATTCTTCTATCTCATGGGAATACAACAGGGCGATAAAATAGCACTCTGCGGAAGAAATTGTGCCAAATGGGCTATCTCTTACTTGGCTATCGCATCCTACGGCTGTGTAGTGGTCACTATACTGCACGACTTCTCAGGTGAAGACATAGAAGGCCTTGTGAACCACTCCGATGCCAAGCTTCTTATAGTGGGACCATATGTCTGGAAAAACATGCACGCCGAGAAAATGCCGAATCTCGAGGCGATCGTTTCTCTTGTTGATTTTTCGATAATAGATTCCAAACATGACGGCGTGCAGGTGCCGAAAGACCCGGTGCAGGTACCCAGGAGCAACCATATTTTCACGGTCAGGGACATTGACGACGTGTTCATTATCAACTATACGTCAGGCTCAACTGGTGCGCCCAAGGGCGTGATGCTGACATACAGAAACGTCTCCTCAAACGTAGCGGCGGGACTGCAGTTCCTGCCACCGGGCAAAGACCGCCAAAATGTGGTGTCGATGCTTCCACTGGCGCACATGTATGGTCAGCTCGCCGAGTTTCTGTACCCCCTGGCCGACGGATGCCATATCTATTTCCTTACTAAATCCCCAACACCAACCCTCCTGATGAAAGCCTTCGCCGAGGTGCATCCGTACATCATAGTCACTGTGCCTCTGGTGATTGAGAAGATTTGCAAGAGGGCTGTGATGCCTGTGCTGGAGAAAAAATCGGTTAAACGGTTGCTTAAGTTCCCTGTTGTCAGGAAGATGGCCGTGAAGTTGATCAGAAAACGCCTGATGAAGGCCTTTGGCGGCAAACTCAAGTATTTCATAGTGGGCGGCGCGGCCATAAATCCGGATGTTGAAGACCTTCTTCTCAATATCAACTTCCCGCTTATTGTGGGTTACGGAATGACTGAGTGTGCACCCTTGATCGGCGGATGCTATGTCAACGAGTTCGTGAAACGCTCCGGTGGTCACATCCTCCCAAGAAACGAGATCCGAATAGACTCGGCCGACCCATACAATGAGGTGGGTGAAATACTTGTCAGAGGTGAACATGTGATGAAGGGATATTACAAAAACGAAGAGGCTACCAAGGCTGTGTTCACAGAGGACGGCTGGCTCCGCACCGGCGACCTCGGAATCATCGACAAGGACAGCAACATCTTCATCAAGGGCAGAAACAAGACCATGATTCTCAGCTCCACTGGACAGAACATCTATCCAGAGGAGATTGAGGGCAAACTCAACGACATGGAGGGCGTTTCCGAATCTGTGATTGTTGAACGCGAAGGAAAACTCGTGGCTCTCGTCTTCCCTGATTATGAGGGTGAGCTCAAGTTCAAGCAGTCTATACCTGAACTTATGAGGGAAAATCTTCAGAAATTGAATGAAAGACTGCCGAAATACGCTCAGATTTTCAATATTGAGATACGTAAGCAAGAGTTTGAGAAGACTCCAAAGCGTTCTATCAAGAGATTTTTGTACAAGTAATGGAGCAGTTGTTTATTGAAAAAGGGCCGAAGGCTGAAAAATATGCGGCCTTGCTGCCGCAGATTGAAGCCGTTATAGACGAATCTGTGGATGCTGTTGCCAATATGGCCAATGTGGCGGCCATGATACATCAGACCTTTGGTTTTTGGTGGACCGGCTTCTACAGGGTTGTTGGCGACAATTTGGTGTTGGGACCGTTTCAAGGACCGTTGGCTTGCACAACGATTCGTCTGGGTAGGGGAGTGTGTGGTACTGCTTGGGAGCAGGGTCGCATTGTGGTCGTCCCTGACGTTGAGAAATTTCCGGGGCATATAGCGTGCTCTTCCGCCTCGCGCAGCGAAATCGTAGTGCCTGTGTTCCATCAAGGTACTGTGGTGGCAGTGCTTGATGTCGACAGCGAGCATCTTGAAACTTTCGATGAGACCGACTCTGAATGGCTTGAGAAGATAGCTGCGTTACTTGGAAAGGTATTCTTTTAAAGCCGCGGCCTTTTTCGGGCCTATCACTTTGGCTATTTCGCTTTCAGATGCCTCTGTGATTTTAGCAACGCTCTTAAACTCTCTCAACAGTTTGTTTTTCAATGTTTTGCCAATGCCTGGTGCATCGTCTAATTTTGATTTTATGCTCGTTTTCGAGCGTCTTTTCCTGTGATGGGTGATGCCGAAGCGGTGCACTTCGTCGCGAAGATGCTGGAGCAGTTTTTGAGCTTCGGAGCGTTTGTCGATATAGACAGGCAGGTCGTCGCCTACCTTGTAGATGTCTTCAAGACGTTTGGCTATGCCCACCATCATCAGTCTGTCTTCGATTTTCAAGGCTTGAATAGCTTTCCAGGCAGCGTTTAGTTGTCCTTTCCCTCCATCGATGACCACAAGTTCGGGCAGAGGTTTGTCCTCTTCAAGGAGTCTGTGATAGCGTCTGTAGATAACTTCTTCCATGGATGCGAAGTCATCGGCACCCACCACTGTCTTGATGTTGAAGTGCCGGTATTCGCTCTTGGCCGGTTTGCCGTCAATGAAGCAGCTCATGGCGGCAACGGGGTCCTCACCTTGTGTGTTGGAGTTGTCGAAGCATTCGATGCGGCGGGGAAGTGTCTTCATCCCAAGTGCTTTTTGCAGGGCTTCCAAAACGCGCTGTCCTCTTCGTTCGGGGTCAACCAGATCTTGCCTTTTTCTCTTTTCGAGCATATAGAAATGAGCGTTGTGTGTCGCGAGTTCCAGAAGCTTGTGCTTGTCGCCGCGCTGCGGCACTTGGAAATTGAGCCCTTCTGATTCAATGGAGGGCAGGAAAGGAACCAGTATGAGTGAGGCAATGTTGCCGAGGCGTGATCGTATCTCGAGGATTCCGGTCCACAGGGCGTCTTCACGGGTCATCTCCATGCGGTTCTCAATCTCGAAGGTGTGGGCCTGCACCACCGCTCCGTCAACGATTCGCAAAAAACTGATATAGGTGCAGTTGTCATCTTCCTCCATGCCGAACACGTCCAAGTTGGTCAGTGAAGGGTTCACCACCACGGATTTCCCGATGAACACTTCAAGAGCCTCGATGCGGCGTTTGATTTCGGCGGCCTGCTCAAATTTCCATTCATCGGCGAAGTGCATCATCTCGTCGCGCAACTGGCGTATCACCTCCTTCCGGTTGCCCCGGATAATCTGTACAGCTTTCTGTATGTTGTCGTTGTACTCTTCTTTGGAAATGAGACCGCAGCAGGGCGCGGCGCATTTCTTGATCTGGTGCTGCATGCAAGGACGGTCGTTGTTCTTCAATATTTTGCAGGTCCTGAGTGGAAATAGGTCGGCCAGAAGCTCTAAAAGAACGTTCATCTGTTTCACTGATGAGTACGGGCCGAAAAGTTGCATCTTTGCCGGTTCCGGCCTGCGTGTGGAAAAGATGCGGGGGAACTCTTCCCGCGACACTGCTATCCAGGGATAGGTCTTGTCGTCTTTTAACAAAATGTTGTACTTCGGCTTGAATTGCTTGATCATGCTGTTCTCAAGCAGCAGGGCGTCCCACTCGGTGTCGACCACAACTGTCTCGATGTCCCTGATCTTGGTCACCAACATCCTCACTTTTGAAGAGTCGTGCTCTTTGTTGAAATATGACGACACGCGACGCTTAAGCCGTTTTGCCTTGCCCACGTATATTACGGTCCCGTTCTCGTCGTAGAAGCGGTAAACCCCAGGCTTCTCAGGCAGAGCTCTCAGTATCAGTTTTATGTTCTCCGGCGTCTCTTTCATCCTATCTTGTGATTTCTATCTTGGTGCCTTTTGTGTGTGATTGGAATTCAGGGGCATACATGCACTCGATTTGCGTGATGCCATTGCTGAAACTTCCCGACTGTGTCGCGAAAAGTGTGTACTCAAACACGTATTTGCCTTTTCTTAAATTCTCAATGAAGAAGTTGGTGGAGGCATCCTTGGTGGATTCATAATACCACAATCCATCCTGGTACTTCCATGAAGAAAGCACATTGACAGGCTCAAACGCTGAAGCACGCTGATCCTTGAGGTGCACGTATTCCATATCCCTGTCGGTGGTGATAACTATTCTGACACGTACTTTGTCGCCTACTTTAAGTTGTTGATTTTTAGATATTTGTTGCAGAACTTCTCCATTGTCGGTGTTTTTTACAATGAATAAGTCCTTGTCAATGATTAGATTTTTGTCATCGCTGGCGGAAATCTTATCCAAGTCTTCGAAATATTGCCAATACATACCGCCCCAAGCCGGACCGTCATTTTTCTTGTTTATGGTTATTTTGGCTTTGTCTGCACTTATCTTTTCCGGCGTCCAGGATTTTTTAAAGTATCCGGTTCCGACTTCCTGTTCAGTAGTGGCGTCTGGCAAGGTCGTGTTCCCTATTTTGAGTGTTACATCATCTTTGCCGTCGGTCACCACATTGTTCAGCAACAGGGCGTAAAGGGCTTCTGTTGTTGCCTTTGTAGAGCCCCAGTTCTGGGTTTGCTTTTGTTTGAGCAGCCAGAGTTGCATCTCATTTATTGATTCGGTGTCTTCGGGTGTTATTGTGTTGAAAGCTTCAATGAGCATGGCTTGGCGTTCAATAGGCTGTTCGTACCAGAATAGACCGGAGCCTTGGCGTTTCCAGAACATCCCGTTTTCTTCGTCGTGCTGTGCCATGCTTTTCAGATATTTCACTATTGCGGTGGCGTTAGCTTTGTCGCCGTTTCTCCAAGCAGTGAGTGCAATCATGGCTTGGGTATAGAAACTTTCTGATTTCCAGTTTTTTATCATCTCGTTGTAACAGCTTTGGTAGGCAGTGCTGTATGCTGAAAGCAGTGTTTTTTTGTGGAAACTGCGCGCGTACAGGTAATGGCTTTCAAAGTTGCCCTTGATGTTGTATTTCTTACGTTCAAGATATCTCTTGTACATCTGAGCATCGATGTAGGATATTGCCTTGTCGAGAAAATCCTGGGAAGTCTTAGTTGACACACCGAGAGCGTTGAGGTGGCCGAAGCCGGCCACTATGTGTGTTGTTATGAAGTCGCTGCTTTGCCCCTTGTCGAACCAGGGCCACCCGCCGTCGTTGTTCTGTGCATTCTTCAGCTGTTTTATTGTCCGGCTTGCTTCGTTCGACATCCTCTTGAAGTCGAAGAGCAGTGCGAGGTTCTGTTTGTTAGCGCCCTCGCGCTGTGCGTCCAAAACCCAAGGGGTCTCTTCAAGTAGCACCTGCTTAAGCTCTTGGTTCTTCTCCAATGCCGAGCAGAATGCGTCAGGCGACTCTTCCGTCATCTCTCTGAAAACCTTTTCTATAGATGGGTTGCTTTTGAGAATGTGGGTTGCAAGTGCATTGGCGTAGTAGCGGCTGAACTTCTGTTCGTTACAATCGTATGGATACTCCATCATGTACGGAAGAGATAGAATGGCATACCACACAGGATTAGGAGTGCATTCAATTGTAAGCAGACGATTTTCAAGGGTTTCGCTTGCGCCGTTCCGGAAACTCTGTTCTAATTTATTGAAGGTGAAATCTTTAGAACCTGCTCCGGATATGTAGAATGGCATTGTCTCTGTCACCAACATGCGGTTCGGCAGGATTGGCAAGGTCTTCTCCTCACCATCATCGGCAAAACCTTGTGGATCAGTGTTGTGGGCGATGATTCGGTAGGTTGCGGCTTCAAAACCTTTGGGCACCGCAAGCTTGAAACTCAGTGCTTGTGACGCACCTGCTTCTATGTCGTATTGGCGATGATTCTCGCCGATTACCATGTCTATCTGATTTCCGTCGGCAGGGTTGAAAAACTCCAGGCTTACGTAGCCGCACAGGTGTGAACCGGTCGTGTTTACAACTTTGGCCGAGAAGAGCATGGTGTCGCCCTCCCTCAGGAAACGCGGCGGGTTAGGAACCACCATCACATCCTTGCTTGTCTGCACTACCTTCATGAATTTGCCTGAAAGCAGGTCCTTCGTGTGCGCAACGCCCTGCAGACGCCACTTTGTCAGGGCATCCGGAATGGTGTAGCTTATGAACAGGTTGCCATCTTTGTCGGTTCGCATCTCAGGATAAAAGAATGCAGTCTCATTGAAATTGGTTCGCGGCACAGTCCCTACTTGATCGTATTCTTCAACAATCCTCACCTCATTGGCTGATTCAGTGTCGTCGGAATTGTAAGAATTTGATGCCCTTGCAAGTCCTCCTGCCATCTTCTTTGAACTTGAAGATAAGGATACGTCAGCATTATACACAGCTGCATCTTCACAAACAGAAAGCACAACTTCGTTTTCATACCCTAAATAGTATAAAGAACCGTAGAAATATGGAATCGAATAAAAATATGGGTATGTATAGTGGTGACTGTTGACACCGCTGTATCTGACTCGGGATGTTAGGATTGGGTTATACGAAGGATTGAAATATCCGAAGGTGAGAGGAAAATCCAAATATAAGAAGTTACCGGATTTCAGTGCATCCAATGAGCAGTCGTACATTGTGCAAAGCACTTCTGCTGACACGGGATTGCCCTTGCTGTCGGTGGCGCGCAACTGATACTCTTCGTGGCTTCCCGGACAGGTTTTGTCGCGGAACTTCAAAAATTCAAAGTTGATGTCTCTGTTGTGGTTGACGATGCTGATGGAACGCATCTCACAATGTCTGAAATTGTTGGAAATGGTGTACAAGACAACCTTGATCTGTCCATGTCGGCTCTCGTCAACAGGAATTGATATGGTTTTTTTCTCTTTGTTCAACTTGTACCATTTTGAGTGTACGGGATTGTTGTTGATGAAAACCTCGCATAAAATGTTGGCGTTGTCTAAATACGAGCCGAACTCAAGCACCAAGTCCTCGCCTGCATTGGCTTCCAATGGAATATTGCACCAAAGGTTGTCAAATCCACTGCATTTTTTGCTGTTGCTGTTGTAAATGTGAACAATCTTGGTCTCTTCTATCCAATCGCCGGAAGGATCTTGTGTTTTAAGTACTATTTTGTAGTAGCCATCGTCAAGATTATGCAGATCATGTATGGAAAAGTGCCCTTGTTTATCTTTGTTGAGTGATATGTCACCGTTGGAAATCAGGTTCGCGGGCCAGTTTTCTTTGTTGTCCTCCTTTTCGTAAGCGTAATAGGGGAACGCCTCTTTGAATAAAACATCAGCTGATTCTGTCGCTTCTGGCAGACTGTAGAGATACTTGTCAGGCATAGTAAGTCTGAAGACAGAGTATAGGACCTTACCGCTTTGTGGTTTGTCGTAAAGGTTGGTTATGGTTATTGGAAATTTGTTTTCTGATTTGTTGGATACGACCTCTTCTGGAATTTCGACATTGAGCATAGTGCTTCGTTCAGACACTTTCAAGTAGTAGGTCGCGGAGTGCGTTTCTCCATTGATGTCGCTCACAACGGCTTCCACTTTGTAAACGAACAACGGTTTGCTATTAGCCCTGTAGCTGCCTGGTTTGGCAGTGAATCCTATCACGAAACGTCCGTCCTGACCGGTTGTAGTAACGCCTTTTGCTATCACTTTGTCCGGTTCCACAGAATACCAGCGCCACCATGGATACGAGGTGGATCTCGTTACGCTGTAGGAAACTGTGGCATCGGTCACTGGGTAACCGGCGTATGCTTCTGCAATTCCTTTGATATCAATATGCTGGTTTAGCTTCACCGCCTCTTCCACTTCATTTATCCTGACTTCAAAAACCGGTCTTTTGTATTCCTCCACGTTGAACCAGACGGATTGATACTTGCTTTCGTATGTGTTCTTGGCTATGCCGAGTTCTATGCGGTAATGGCCGGTGATGCCAGATTCCGGAAGTTCGAATACTCCGTTTACTGAGCCAAATTCGTTGGTTACGAGTGTGTCTTTCTTTATTATTTGTGAATTAGCATCAAAGAGAGTTGCAATAACGGTTTCGTTCTGCAAAAGTTGTATCTTCTCGGTGGTGTTGTTCCTCATGTTCTCAGCTGACAGAATCCCTTTGAAGAACACCTTCTGTCCTGGGCGATAGATATTTCTGTCGGTGAAGATTCTGATATTTAATACGTTGCGTTCGTTGCTGCTGGTGTTATTCCAATTCCATATGGTGGCGTCATTATATAAGACTTGGGATTTCCAATTCGCCTCCAAGTTTTTAATGTTGCCTGACGGGAGTGCGGCTATGCCAGATGCGTCAGTTTTGCAGGAGTGCACGTTATTTTCCGAGTCTTTATAAGTTAGTCCTACACCGCTGATAGGTTCTCCGGAGATTTTGTCGGTGACTAAGACAAGTGTTGTATTGTTTATGCCCTCGCTTGTCTCTATGTTCATGTCAGAAATTTGGAAGAAAACGGAATTGTCGAAGGCTTTGTTCAGGTCGAAGACGCCGTTTACAGAGACTAACAGCACATAGGCTCCATGGCCAAGCTTGGGCAGCACCTGCAATTTGGAGTGCGTAAGGTAGTCGTCGTGTTCCGGAAGCGCGATATTTTCGTTATATACTGGTTTATTTGCCAAGATTGATTCCCAATCAGTCCTGAGTTGCCTTCCTTTATATTGATTTTTTGACAGTTTGTAGATTCTTATAAAGGCTTGTTTTGTGTTACGGTATTCTATCACGCAGATCGAGTTCTTGTTTTCGCCGGCTGCCTCTTTGAAGTTGCTTAAACTGATCTCCGTTTTTTTTATCTCTTTGATGTTTTCTTTGGCAGATGTATAGTATTCTGACTTGCTGTTTGCGGCGAGCTCCTCATACAACGCCAGGGCCTTGGCCAGCTCGGTTCCGTCGGTTTCTTCGCTATTCCTTTTGTCGGAGTTGATGTAGTCGTTGTAAAGTTGGGCAATCTTGAACTTTATGCAGTCGGTGGCATCCGTAGGCAGCGTTTTTTTGTACTCTGAGAGATGATTTATGTACCATCTGTTGGATTCATCATTCAGTAGACTGTTCAAGCGGAGGAAGTCGAAACGAGACAGGGTGTATTTCGCCACTTCGGCGTAGTTGCCCATTTCGGTGTGGTAGTTAGTGAGGTCTTGGTAGATGCTGAGTATTATCTCGGTTTTGGAGCTTTTCTCGGAAATGATGAACGGATAACGTAGGAATGTTGAATTGTTCCATAAGTCATTATAACTTAGGTTATTGTCTGATTCATAGTCATGGTTTACCAGGAGTGTCGCGATTAGAGTTCCGATTATATGTGTGCCGAGTATGTCATAGAGTGTTGTCTTTTCAGATTTTGGGATCTCGTTTTTGTCTTGAAAAAGGATGGCAAAATCTTTTGCGGGCGTGTTTAGGAGGGCTTTTTTCTCTTTTATGGAAAGAATTGTGTGTTTCGACACCTCGGTTTCAAAATTTGCAAGGCTCCATTCTTTGAAGTCTTCCGGCTTTGCGTCGGCAATAGTTGTGCGGTTCCTCAGCTTCCAGGAATTGTCATCCTTGTATGAATTGAGGAAATCGGACATGAAGATGTGCCACAGGGAATTTGCAACGGGGTCGTCTGTTGAATTGTTTAACTCTTTGTTGATGAAGATGAAGATGGAGTCGGCGCTATTGTCGTATTTTGTGGAGATTTCCCTTATATGTTTTAACTTTTTTGCGATATTGTTTGGAGCTTGCGCATTTGCGTTTCCAAGGTTGAGAAACAGGGTGAGAGCCATGACTGTGAACTTTGTTAGTGAATGCTTCATTTTAAGAGCGTTTTTTTGTGATTGATTGTGTGAGCCCGATTAATTTGCAGACTGTTCAATATCGCAAATGTAAAAAATGTTTTCAATATACCAGAAATAAACAAGTAGTATCGGTCTATACTACTTGTTTATATGATCAAGTGCGTTATTTGAACAGGCCGTAAAGTTCGGCGTCGATTTTTTCCACAATCTCGCCGAAGTCTTCAGGGCGTTCGGCGAATTTCAGTTTGTTGACGTCGATCACGAGCAGTTTGCCGTCTTTGTAGTTGTCGATCCAGTTGTTGTAGAGGGTGTTGAGGTTCTCGAGGTAAGATAGGCTAATGTCGCCTTCATAGGCACGGCCGCGTTTCAGAATTTGGGATATGAGAGTTGACACGTCAGCCTTGAGATAAATCAGCAGGTCTGGTGGTTGGAGGAATTTTTTCATCAGTTCGAAAAGAGAGGCGTAGTTCTCGAAGTCGCGCGAGGCCATCAGTTCCATCTTGTGCAGATTGGGCGCAAAAATATAGGCGTCTTCATAGATGGTTCTGTCTTGCACTATGACTTTTTTCTTGCTTCTGATATCCAGGACTTGGCGGAAACGGCTGTTCAGGAAGTAAATCTGGATGTTGAACGACCAGCGTTGCATGTCCTGATAAAAGCTGGCCAAATATGGATTGTCTTCAACACTTTCATACAAGGCTTCCCATCCGTAGTGCTTTGAGAGCATGTTCGTTAAAGTAGTCTTTCCAGAACCGATATTACCGGCAATAGCTATATGCATAATTATGTGTTTTTTGAAATTTGACTATAAGTTTTGATTTTCGGCTTTGCTGTCGTGGGTTGCGTGTATGACAAGATAAGCGCACAGAGCCACGAACATCACGATTGAGAGTATGTTGAACATCGGTGATCCGATATAGTTTTCCATGAATGTGGGTTCAACGCCTGCATATTTGAGTATTGCACTTAAGACGCCCATGATTGCGCCGCCGGCAAGAAGACCGGAGGCAAGCAGGGTGCCTTTTTCACTGCGGGCTTTGTTGACATTCTCGTCTTTGCTGCGGGTTTTCACGAGCCATGCAAGGAAGCCGCCCACCAAGAGGGGCAGGTTGAGTTGCAGTGGTATGAACATTCCGAGTGAGAAGGCGAGAGCTGGCACACCTATCACATCAAGAAGTATTGCGAGTACTGCACCAACGATGTAAAGAATCCAAGGTGTTGAACCGCCATACATCATAGGTTCAATGATGGCGGCCATAGCGTTGGCCTGTGGGGCAACAAGTGCGTTTTCTCCTGTGTATCCGTATGTCTTTGACAAAAGCATGATTACAGCACCCACAGTCAAGGCTGAGACAAAGGTGCCAACAAACTTGAAGGCCTGTTGTTTGAATGGTGACGTGCCGATCCAATAGCCGACTTTAAGGTCGGTGATGAAGCCTCCGGCCATGGAGAGAGCCGAACACACGATACCGCCGACAACCAGGGCGGTGATGATGCCGGTGCCGCCCTTCAGACCCACAGAAGCAAGTATGAAAGATGAAAGTATCAGCGTCATCATAGTCATTCCTGACACCGGGTTTGTGCCGACAGTGGCTATCGCTGTCGCCGCCACTGTGGTGAAGAGGAAGGCGAACACGAAGACAACCAACAGACCGACAATAACCTGAGTCAGGTTCATTTTCATTCCACCCAGGAAGAAAAAGAGCACCATCATCACGATTACAGCCAGGAATCCGAAGAGTATTATCTTCATCGGGATGTCGCGCTGGGTGCGTTTCACCTCTTCCGACTGTGTTGAATTCTTGCCGGCTTTGAGAGCTACGCCTAACGATTTCTTGATGACGCCCGCAGACTTCACAACACCGAGAATTCCTGCCATAGCAATTCCGCCAATACCGATGTAGCGGACGTATCCGGAGAATATCAGGTCTGGGTCCAATGTGCTCATTGCAGTCTGCACTCCGTCAACGTCAACCATTCCGTAATGACCGAGCAGCGGTACCAACACCCACCATGAGAGGGCGGAGCCGGCGCAGATGATGGCCGCATACTTCAAACCGATAAGGTAACCTGTGCCGAGCAGGATTGACTCAGCACTCATCTTGAACACAAATTTGTGGTTCTGGGCCAACTGCTCGCCCCAGCCGCTCATGCGCGTCGAGATCGTGTCTGCCCAAAAATGAAAGGTGGTCATAAGAAAATCATACAAACCGCCAATCAAACCGCTGATTAACAAAAGTTTGGCTTGATTGCCGCCCTTGGCACCCGATACTATGATCTCAGTCGTGGCAGTGGCCTCGGGGAATGGATACTTTCCGTGCATGTCGGACACGAAATATTTGCGGAATGGTATCAAAAACAGGATTCCGAGAAAGCCGCCCAATAACGATGACATGAAAATCTGGAAGAAGTTGACCTGGATTTCAGCCCCGGCTACAGGATTTGTCTCCTTGATGATGTAAATAGCTGGCAATGTAAAGATTGCACCAGCCACTATGACACCAGAACTTGCTCCGATGGATTGTATTATTACGTTTTCTGAGAGAGGACTCTTGCGCTTGGCGATGGTTGAGATCCCCACCGCAATGATGGCTATCGGAATGGCAGCTTCGAAAACCTGTCCGAATCTCAGGCCGGAGTATGCGGTGGCAGCTGAGAAAATCACAGCCATCAGTATGCCCCAAAAGATGGTCCAGGCATTTAATTCAGGGTAATTCCTGTCGCTCAAAAGGATTGGCTTGTACTCTTCGCCTTCCTTAAGCTCTCTGTACGCGTTGTCTGGCAGCTTAATTTCGTTTTCCGCCAGCTCGCTGACTTTTTTTTCTTCTTCCATGTGATATAAATGTCTGATTAGTAATTATTTAATAACTAAATGGAAAATATTTATCATATCCTGCAAAGATAAAAAAAATTATTGGTGTTTGGTATAATTGTTTTTCTCGGTGAAGCATTCGCATCTGCAACCGCGTCCACGCGGTTGCCTCCATATAGTAGATATGCGCCGTGGCGCGTCTATTCAGGCTGCGCATAATCCTACGCTATTATCGTACAGTAATATAAATAGTATTGCTGTACATATAGTCTGATTTTGGAATTAACGGATTAGCTCTGCAGAGCTTGGGCTGATAACATCACTTGAATAAAAACCTTCTGAAGTCCAAACCCAGTGCATAGACCATCAGAATCATCAGAAGTACAAATCCTATAGTGTTTGCAATGCCCAAGAATTTGTCGCTTGGCTTCTTGCCTGTAATCATCTCAACCAATATGAAGAGAATGTAACCGCCGTCCAATCCTGGTATCGGTATTATATTCATGAATGCCAGGATGATGCCTAACAGAGCTGTCATCGACCAGAATCTGTACCAATCCCAAACCTTCGGGAAGATACTGCCAATGGTAAGGAAGCTGCCTAACTGAGTGGCGCCCTCCTTTGTGAAAACTATCTTGAACTGTTTCACGTAATTGGCCAGGGTGGTGAACCCCATTTTTGTTCCTGTCGGTATTGACTGTAGAAGGTTGTAATCAACGTGAACCACATCGAAAAAGTCGTAAGGTTGTTTATATGACACGCCCATGTTGCCTGCAGTGTCGAGAGTTAGCAGGCTGTGGCACAGGCTGTCGCCGCGATAATAGTCGATCTGCAGCTCTTGCCCTTTGTTCTCGACGAATATTTTCTTGAAATCGAAGAAGCAGAAAAGGGAAGAGTCGTTTATACCGACAAGGCTGTCGCCCTTCATCAATCCGGCGCTTGCGGCGGGAGTGCCTGCCAAAACGCTGTCTATCACAAAGGGTATCCTGTAATTGCAGAATAGTGAGGAGGTGCCAGCGCCAACCACCTTGCGTGCGAGGTCTTTGGGAATGGCTATCTCTGTCTCCTGGCCGTCGCGTTCCACTGTCACTGTCTTGATGTCGTCCAAGAGGACAGCGTTAGCAAAATCACCGAGGGTCTTGGGTTTCATCGTATCCACGTACAGGACCTTGTCGCCGTTCTGGAAGCCCGCGTCTTGCATCTCCTGCGAGAACTCAAGACCGTACTTTGCATTCTCCAACGGTATATAGTCGCTGCCCCATTTGAAACAGATCAAAATGTATATGATGATGGCTGTCAGGAAGTTGACTAACACACCTCCGATGATAATCAAAAAACGTTGCCATGCCGGTTTTGCCCTGAACTCGTAGTCGTGAATCTCATTGCTGAGGTCGGATGATTTTGTGGTTTCATCAACCATTCCGTTTATCGAGCAATAGCCGCCAAGAGGAAGCCAGCCCAATCCCCATTCGGTGGATTCAGGATGCTCAGACCACTCTTCCGGTGCCTTGCTGGAGAAAAAGCTGAAATGCATCTTTCCGTCATAACGCTTCATCCTCATAATGGAGAAACCAGGATTGAAAAACATGTAGAACTGGTCAACACGCGTCTTGAAAATCCTTGCAAAGGTGAAATGACCCAGCTCGTGAGTCACCACAAGGAAAGAGAGGCTGGCCAACAGGCCTAATATTTGCATAAAAACTCCCATATTGTCATTTTTTAAGGGCGGCAAAGATACGAAAATATTAACATTCGAGTATCTTCAGCTTTATCCGCCTGATTCTATTTGTTACTAATTAAAAAGTGAAGTCTGTTGAAGACATTTGCCTCAGAAGTTCCACCGTCGAAATCCAAGAAGAGCAGGTTCACATCAGGATATAGTTTTCTCATTTTCTTTTCTATACCTTTGGAGATGATGTGGTTAGATATGCAGGCAAAAGGTTGCAGACTGATGATATTTTTCACGCCATCTTCAGCCAGAGAGGACATTTCTGCCGGAATCAGCCAGCCTTCGCCGAAGTTCGCAGCCATGTTGATGATTCTCGAGGCCAGTTTTGCTTCGTGAAACATATCAGCAAACGGTCTGTAGAATGGAAAGTCTTTGCACACATCATCGTATGATTGGGCATACTTGTAGATGACTTTATAAACAATATCTGTGAGGAACAAAGGCAAATCAACAGGTTTGATGTTGTTCTCCTTGTTGATATGACGGTTTACAAAGCTGTTTATGAAGAAGTTATAGATTGAAGGTGCTACAACTTCCACGCCTTGGTCGGCAAGCCAGTCGAGTACGTTAAGGTGCCCGAAAGTGTTGTATTTGATGTAGATTTCGCCCACAACCCCAACACGAGGCAATATTTTGTCGGTGTCAATGTTTTGGGAGAACTCTTCAACAGCCTGTTTAAGCAGGCGTTTCATGCCGCGGTAGTCTTTTGCCTCAATCAGTGGCAGAGAGAGGTCGATGTACTTTTGATGAAGTTCTTTTGCTATTCCCTTTTTCTTCTCGCGCGGGCGTGAGGCGTAGTAGATGCGCGACAGGCAGTCGGCATACAGGAGTGTGCACATGGCGGGAATTGCAAGTTCTTTGGTGTTTATTACAAAACCGGGCTGTTCGTTGGCCAACGTGTTGCCCAAGGCCATCGACAGAACAGGTATGTTTTCAAAACCCGCAGCCACCATGGCTTTCTTGATGAGCATGATGTAGTTTGTGGCCCTGCATTGACCGCCTGTCTGGGTTATGATTACAGCCACGTCGTTGAGATCGTATTTGCCGCTGCGCAAGGCTTTCAACAGGCTGCCCACCACGACAGTTGCCGGGTAGCAGACCTCGTTGTTGGCATACTGCAAACCCAGGTCAACGCACTCTTTGTCGCCGAGTGGCAGGTTGATCATGTTGTAGCCAGCCATTTTGAAGAATGTCGGGATGAATTCCGAGTAACCACCTGCAAAATATGGGGCAAGAATTGTCTTCTTTTTGTCGGCATCGCTGAATGGAGGAGTCGTGATGTAAGGCTTGTTGACCTTTTCTTGCTTGCTGAATTTCAGGCTCTCCACCATTGAACGGACGCGCAAGTGAAGAGAGCCAATGTTGTTCACGTCGTCAACTTTCAACAGAGTGAAACTCTTGCCTTTTCTGTCCAGAATGTCGTGAGTCTCGTCTATGATGAAGGCATCTGGTCCGCAGCCGAACGACGTGATCATCATGAAATGGACATTGTCCTGGCTGTTGGCCACATAGTGTGCGGCCTTGAATATTCTGTTCGGATAAGTCCACTGTGTGACGGCCATCAGTTCTTTGTAAACGTCAGTGTCTTCTTCACCAGCGATGAATTCAGTGACCACGTCAATTCCCATATCGGCTATGCAGTCTGAAATTTTGTGTTGTATGAGCGGGTCTGAATGATATGGGCGGCCTGCAAGAACCACCACCATACGGTTTTCCTTCTTGGCCTTCTGGACTATTTCGACGGCCTCGGTATGGAGTTCTTCGATATATTCCCTTTGGGCAACCATGGCGGATTCAATGGCCACGTCTGCCGTTTTCCTGTCGATTCCCAAGGTCTTGAGGTATCTTCTGCAGCCTTCCCGCAGGAATTTCTCGTTGTTCATTGAGATGATAGGTGCGTCAGTGGGAATTCCGAAGCGCTCTTCTGTGTCAATGGCATTCCTTAAAACATCGGAATAGCCGGCGACGATAGGACAGTTGTAGCTGTTGCGGGCGTACTTGTCGGAAGGAGCCTCCATCACGATAAAAGGATAAAAGATACGGTCAACGCCCTGTTTTGCGAGGTCGAACACATGGCCGTGCATCAACTTGGCCGGGAAACAGATATTCTCCGACATCACAGTATGGATACCTTTCTCGTACTGTTTAACCGTTGAAGGGGACGAGAGAACTGTGCGAATGCCGCAGGCACGGAACATGGCATGCCAGAAGGGATAGAGCTCAAACATGCCAAGCGCACGCGGGATGCCGATCACAGGCTTTCCGTTGCTCTCGTTGAGCATCGGGCGCCTGAATAGCATCTTCAGGCGGCGGTGATGCTGGTTGTAGCCCTTGACCTTGACTTCCGAATGGTTGGAGTATATCTTTTCGCAGTTGTTCCCTGAGTAGAATGTCTGTCCGTTGGAGAAATGGTATTCCAAAACTGTGCAATGGTTGGGGCATCCCGGACAAACCTGCTGTTTGTTCTCAAACTGTTTGATGGAGAGAAGGTCGTCGAGCGTCAGGATCTTGGAGACCTCTTGCTCCATGGCATACAAGGCGCAGCCGTAAGCCCCCATGAGCTCCGGTATGTCGGAAAAGCGCACGTCCTTGCCTGTCATGATTTCAAGAGCTCTTACGACAGCAAGATTCTTGAAAGTACCGCCCTGAACTACAATATAATTGCCAAGTTCTTCTATCTTTCTTAGTTTCAAGACTTTGAAAAGACAATTCTTGATGACGGAATATGCGAAACCGGCTGAAATGTCCTCTGCTGATGTGCCTTCGCGCATTGCCTGTTTCACTTTGGAGTTCATGAAGACGGTGCAGCGGGTGCCCAAGTCGTATGGTGCGTGGGCCTCGCAGGCTATTTGAGCGAAGTCGCTGACCTTGTAGCCGAGCATCTTTGCGAATGTCTCTATGAAAGATCCGCATCCGGAGGAGCAGGCTTCGTTGATTTCAAGGCGGCGGATGGTCTGGTTCTCCACAAAGATGGCCTTCATGTCCTGACCGCCGATGTCTAAGATAAAAGAGACGTTAGGCGACACCCGTTTTGCGCCGAGGTAGTGCGCCATAGTCTCAACAACACCGTGATGCAATCCGAAAGCGGTTTTCAACAGGTTTTCGCCGTAGCCGGTGACCGCACTGTTCATTATGTTGGGCTCGAAATCGTGTTCGCGGCATGTCTTGGCAAACAGCGACAGGGATTCTCTGAAAGTTTCGAAACTGTTGCCGTTGTTAGATCTGTAGTCGGAGAACAGAAGACGGCCCTCAGAATCGAGTGCCACGAATTTGGTGGTAGTGGAGCCCGAGTCGATGCCAATGTATATCTCGTTGTTTTTCAGTTCATCCCAAGATACTCGTGAGACGAAGAAGTTCTGTTTCTCTTTCTTCCATTTCTCGAAATGGGCGTTATCAGAGAAGAGAGGTTCGAGGCGGTTGGAGAGCAGTCTCGACTCGTCGCCCATGGAGTTGTCTTGAATAGTTTTGAGGAAAGAAGCTGCGGACAAAGGTTTTTCGCAGGCGTTGCGGGCCATGAGGGCAGCACCGTTTGCCGGCACCACGCGCGCATCGGGCACCTGGACGCAGTCGTTCTCAGAGAGTTTGAGGTTCTCGAGGAACACTTGCTTCAATTTGGGCAGGAATGCGAAAGGTCCGCCGCAGAAGAACACCGGGGCTTCAACATCAACGCCGCGCGACAGCGTGCCTAAAACCTGGATGCATACTGCATGGAATACAGACAGGGCCACATCCGCCTTGCTGACATTTCTGGCTAAAAGATTCTGTATGTCGGTCTTGGAGAAGACACCGCATCTCGATGCTATCGGATAAACACGCTGTGCTGTTTCTGCAAGATGGTTGAGTTCTTGAGTGTCAACATTGAGCAGACTTGCCGTCTGGTCTATGAACGCACCCGTGCCGCCTGCGCAGTTGCCGTTCATCCTTATGTCTGGCATTCGGTTTTTGTCGAAGAAAATCATCTTGCTGTCCTCACCGCCGATGTCGATGAAAGTGCGGGTCTGCGGAAACGAATCCTTGACCAAAGTGGCAGCTGCCACAACCTCCTGCACGAAAGGGAATCCCCACAAGTCGGCATAGCCCATGCCGACAGAACCTGTCACTGCTACCCTGATTTCGGCATCTGCAAAGCGTTCTGCAACAGGAGCCATCATGGCAGTGATGGTCTCCCTCACATTCATGTTGTGCCTGCGATAATCGGAAAATTCAATATTCAACGTCTCGGCATCCAATACCACGCATTTCACCGTGGTGGATCCTATATCTATACCAAGCAATATATCTCTTGACATATATAATTACCTTACTTTCAATTAATTGCGTTTTAATCTAAAAAAATAATCAAACCGCAAAGATAATAAAAAAAACTATATTTTCTTAACTCGTCCGTCTATAGTTGAGTTCACGCTTTGTCCTTTTGCATTCATTTCAGACAATTCGATAACAAGAAAATCGCGGAAAGTGATTGTTGTGTAGTGAATTTTTTCATAATGAATGCCGTCTAAAAGGTGGTCGCCGCCGTCGGAGATGAAGTTCAGGGTCACAAGGCTGTAAAGCTCATTGTCTTTGATTTCTTCATCATGCACCAAAATTCTTGTTGCTTTGCCATTTTGGAAAGTGATTTCAGCACCGGAGAAAGGGGCATTGAACTTTTCGGAGAATCTGCCGAGGGCTTTTTTCAATTCGCTTCCCTTTAACAGGATGAAAGTCAGGTAATTGTCGAAAGGAGTTATTCTGTAGAGGTCACCCACAACCACATCTCCTGCGGGCATGGATGTCCTGATTCCGCCGAAATTCAGCAAAGACACATCGATTTTTGCGAACATTGTGTCGTTGGAGTATTTTGGAGATTCAGTGCGGAGAATGTCGGTCAGGAAATTAGACAATGGGCTTTGCGGGGCGTAGGACTCGAGCTCAGTGTCGCATCTGACCACCACAACTTGCATGAGTTTCTCCATCTTATGGCGTTTGTGGTCGACATATTTTTTCAGATGCTTGTCGATTTTGGAGTCGTAGGATGAGTCGAGTCTGACCATTGAATAGTCATACAGAAACTTGGATTCAGAAACATTTTGAGCATGACTCAGGAAAGTCATGCTCAAAAATATGATTACGAACAGTTTACAAAATTTCATCAACTATTTTTTTTGTGAATTTTGGCTGTTATGTCCCATTTTGCTAATGCCGTCGCGCATTTGGGTGTCGGCCTTGATGTTCTCGAGTTTATAGTAGTCCATAACGCCGAGGTTACCGCTTCTGAAGGCGTCGGCGAGGGCTTTAGGCACTTCTGCCTCGGCGAGGATCACTTGAGCGCGGGCTTCTTGGGCCTTGGCTTTCATTTCCTGTTCTTGGGCAACAGCCATGGCTCTGCGTTCTTCGGCCTTTGCCTGGGCTATGTTTTTATCGGCGTTGGCCTGGTCCATCTGCAACATGGCGCCGATGTTCTTGCCGACATCAACGTCGGCGATGTCGATTGAGAGGATTTCAAAGGCGGTGCCGGAGTCCAATCCTTTGGTCAGCACCAGTTTGGAAATCGAATCGGGGTTTTCGAGCACGGATTTGTGTGTGTCAGCTGAACCGATGGCAGACACAATACCCTCACCCACACGCGCGATGATTGTCTCTTCGCCGGCGCCGCCCACCAATTGGCGGATGTTGGTGCGTACAGTCACACGGGCCTTCGCTATGAGCTGGATACCGTCTTTGGCGACAGCTGCGACGGGCGGTGTGTTGATGACTTTGGGGTTCACCGAGGTCTGGATGGCTTCTAACACGTTACGTCCTGCCAAGTCTATGGCGGTCGCAGCCTTGAAGTCAAGCGTTATGTTTGCCTTGTCGGCGGATATCAGGGCGTTGACCACGGGTTTGACGTGGCCGCCTGCCAAATAGTGGGCCTCCAGCTGGTCTCGGCTGATGTCGATGCCGGCCTTTGAGGCGGTGATCATGGAGTTCACGATCATATCTGGCGGAACGCGGCGCCAACGCATGAGGATAAGCTGGATCAAGGATACATGCACTCCGTTGAGAATGGCAATGAACCACAAGCGCAATGGTACCATCCAGAAGAACAGTATCAGCAGCGCCAATACAATGATGATTGTGATAATTGTTTGAGTCATAGTGATATAAATTTATTGTTCTATCTCTGTTACAAATACTTTGCTGCCCTCAACCTTGCATATTTCTATAGGTTTGTTCTCCTCAACAAACCCTTGCACAGACACGACCTCGACCTCGTTGTCGCCGAACAGACCAGTCCCGGTAGGGGCAAGTCTTGATATCGAGACTCCCTTCAAGCCTTTTTGAAACTTGGATGAGTCGATTTCATTCATCTTGCTGTCTATTTTGGTTTTAAGCTGCATTTTTCTCCATGTTTTGGTTCGCATCATCAAAATAAAGGAACCTATAGTAAGTATCGCGGTCAATATGAGTGTGAGAAATCCGATGGTTGTTGTGTATTCGATGAATGCGCCTGCGACACCGCCAACCATGCAAAGCACGCCGATAATAGCAACCACGCCGCCGGGAATCACAAGGAAATCGAGGATCATAAGGAAGATTCCCAACAATATTAACAATACCAATGCCAAATATCCCATAATAGATTAACTTTCAACTTGCAAAGATACTAATTTTATTATGTGCCACTGATAGGTTATTTGCTCATTTCAAGCATTTTTTGAATAGGAAGTAGAGCTTTTTGTCTAAGTTCTTCATCCATAACAAGTTCTGGTTCTTCGTTAAGAAGTGCGTCGTAGATATTCTGCAAATTATTCTTTTTCATGTTGACGCAGTCGTGTTTTGGATCGCCGTTGTAGAGGGTGTATAGTGTCTTGTCTGGGTTGCGTTTCTGCATTTCGTAAAGGATTCCGCTTTCGGTAACTACGATAAATTCCTTTTTGTCGCTTTCCGATATGTATTTGAGCATTGCTGCTGTAGAACCCACGAAGTCAACGAGTTCAAGCATTTCCCTACGGCATTCCGGGTGAGCCACCACAACGGCGTCAGGATGGAGTTCCTTCATCTTGAGGAGTTGTTCTGTCTCGTAGTGGTCATGAACGGCGCAGGCTCCGTCCCAAAGAATCATCTCACGACCGGTCATCCTGTTTATGTAGTCGCCCAAATTCCCGTCGGGAACAAAGACTATTTTCTCGTCTTGAGGAAGTTGATTGACAAGTTTGAGGGCATTCCCGGAGGTCACGATCAAGTCTGAAAGAGCCTTCACGGCGGCGCTGCAGTTCACGTACGACAGGACTTTATGGTCGGGGTGCGATGCTTTGAAGGCAGCCAGTTTTTCTGCGGCGCAGCTGTCTGCGAGGACGCAGCCCGCATGCATGTCAGGCACGAGCACCTTTCGGGTGGGGTTGAGTATTTTGGCGGTTTCAGCCATGAAATGCACGCCGGCGAAGAGGATGATGTCGGCTTCAGCTGCGGCGGCCTTCTGCGCCAGGCCCAAGCTGTCGCCAACAAAATCGGCAACTTCCTGCACCTCTGGCAATGTATAGTAATGCGCTAATATGATAGCATTTTTCTCTTGTTTCAGTCTGCTGATTTCAGCTTTTAGGTAATTGTTGTCCATTATATCCCTTAATATTGTTACAGTCAATTCAAAGTGCAAAATTACAAACTTTTCTTGATAATCGGATGATGTCATTCGTTATTTTTTTAGTCATTTTCGCTGCCAGCATTTTTATGATTGTTACATTACTAATATTGTAATAGGAAAAACGTAGGTTTTTGAGCAGCAATATTTGTGGAGACAACTGCGTCCCGCGGTTGCGACATGCGTGGGTTATGTCAAGCGTTTTTATGTTACTTTTTTCTTGATAAAAAAGTAACCAAAAAATCAAGCCGACATTAAATCCAACCCGCTCTGTCGGAACCTAACAACAGCGGCAGAGGTGTATAAAATGCAAACGGCTTGTTACGAACCGAGCAGTGTGCGCGGGCGATTTGCATTTTATAAACGCAAGCGCCTCTGCACACTGTTGTAACGCTTCCGCCATTCACGGCGACCCCGCCCCCTCCCAATGTCGGCCTACCCAGCCCACGTGCGTGATAACTTGCAAACTCTCCGAAGAAGAGCTAAAACCGCGCATAAGAAATAAATTAATCCCCGTTAGGGGATAAAGCCCGGTAGGACGGAAAAGATTCCCCCCCCCCCGTCAATATTCA
This sequence comes from uncultured Bacteroidales bacterium, assembly GCA_934699095.1. Classification (GTDB taxonomy): domain Bacteria; phylum Bacteroidota; class Bacteroidia; order Bacteroidales; family WCHB1-69; genus F23-D06. The sequence goes on from CAKUVI010000007.1 coordinate 78,432, forward strand.
ATCCCCTTCAGGGGATCCCCAATCAATCAATAAATCCCCCTTCATAGTCATCTGCCAGCTTAACAAAAACCTGCGTTTTTGTTACAATGGTTTTATTGGTGATATTGATAAACTGAGCCAAAGGGTAGGCTGTGACAAAAATGCAAAAAAAAGCGCGCCGTATTTGGCGCGCTCTGGTATTATAAGAGGTTAGAACATTATCTTTCAGCCTTGATTGCTGCTTGTGCTGCTGCCAGGCGTGCCACAGGTACGCGGAATGGCGAGCATGAAACGTAGTTCAAACCGGTCTTGAAGAAGAATTCAACAGAAGCTGGGTCGCCACCGTGCTCACCGCAGACACCGCATTTGAGGTTGTTGCGTGAGCTGCGTCCTCTTTCCACACCGATTTTCACGAGTTCACCCACGCATTCTTGGTCGAATGTGTTGAATGGGTCGGCCTCGATGATCTTGTCGGCCACATATTTGTGAACGATAGCGTTCACATCGTCGCGTGAGAAACCGAAGGTCATTTGGGTGAGGTCGTTTGTGCCGAATGAGAAGAACTCGGCAACTTCAGCGATCTTATCTGCGACTAAAGCGGCGCGAGGAATCTCGATCATGGTGCCGAATTTATATTCAAATTTGACGTTATAGTGTTGTTGAACTTCGGCCAAAACTGTGTCGGCGATGGCTTTTTGGTGTTTGAGCTCCTTGGAGTTGATGGTAAGTGGAACCATGATTTCCAAGATAGGGTGCATGCCTTCGTTGAGGAGTTCAGCTGTTGCGCTGAAGAGGGCGCGGAACTGTGTCTCTGTGATCTCGGGATAGATGATGCCGAGACGAACACCGCGGAGACCCATCATCGGGTTCACTTCGTGGAGGGCGTCGATGCGTTTCTTGATTTCTTCATATTCCAAGCCGCGTTCTTTGGCTACGATGCGTTGTTTTTCCTCTGTTTGGGGAACGAATTCATGCAATGGAGGATCCATGAGACGGAATGTGAGAGGTTTGCCGTCCATTACTTTGAGGGTGCCTTTTGCAGCCTCGCGGATGTAGGGTTCGAGTTCTTTGAGGGCGGCAACTCTCTCTTCGCGGGTGTTTGCGAGGATCATGTTGCGGAGTTTCTCAAGAGGTTTTTCGCTATTCTTGCCGTAGAACATATGTTCGATGCGGAACAGGCCGATGCCTTCAGCGCCGAAGTTGAGAGCAGTTTGTGCGTCTTCAGGAGTGTCGGCGTTGGTGCGCACGCCCATGGTGCGGTATTTGTCAACCAGTTTCATGAACTCTTGGAAGAGTGGGTTTTCAGTTGCGTCGATCATCTTCACTTCTTCTCCATAAACCCAGCCTTTTGAGCCGTTCAAGCTGAGGATGTCGCCTTCCTTGAAGGTCTTGCCTTCGATGGTGAGGGTGCGGTTCTCCATGTCGATCTTGAGGGCGTCGCAGCCTACGATGCAGCATTTGCCCCAGCCACGTGCCACGAGAGCGGCGTGAGAGGTCATACCACCGCGTGCGGTGAGTATGCCAGTGGCGGCGCGCATACCTTCCACGTCTTCCGGATTTGTCTCTTCACGAACGAGGATGTTCTTTATCTTCTGTGATGTGTATTCTTTTGACTTGTCGCTGTCGAATGCTATTCTGCCGACTGCACCGCCAGGACCTGCTGGCAGACCTTTGGCGATGACGGTGTGGTTTTTCTCGTCAGTCGAGTCAAGGATGGGGTGGAGGAGTTCGTCAAGTTGTGCAGGAGCCACACGGAGAACAACTTCCTTTTCATCGATGAGACCTTCGTGGAGCATGTCGAGGGCCATGGTCATAGCGGCAACGCCGGTTCGTTTGCCCACGCGGCATTGTAACATGTAGAGCTTGCCTTCCTGAATGGTGAACTCAATGTCGAGCATGTCCTTGTAGTTTTTCTCAAGGATGGCGCGTATGTCGCAAAGCTCCTTGTAGGTCTCGGGCATGAGTTCCTGCATTGAGTGGAGGTGCTTGTTCTGCTCGTTCTTTGTGTCGTCGTTGAGCGGGTTCGGAGTGCGGATACCTGCCACCACGTCTTCACCTTGTGCGTTGATGAGCCATTCTCCATAGAATTGGTTGTCTCCGGTAGCAGGGTTGCGGGTGAAGGCAACGCCAGTGGCTGAATTGTCGCCCATGTTACCGAATACCATTGCTTGTACGTTAACAGCTGTGCCCCAGTCGTCCGGGATGCCTTCGATACGACGGTAGGATATGGCTTTCTTTCCGTTCCAGCTCTTGAAAACAGCCTTGATGCCGCCTTCCAACTGAGCCTTTGCATCGTCAGGGAACTCGGTGCCTAAGACTTCCTTCACCTTTGCCTTGAATGCGTTAGCGAGTTCAAGAAGCTCCTCAGCGGTGATCTCGGTGTCGCTTGCATAGCCCTTGTTTGCCTTGAATTCGTCAAGCATGTCGTCAAGGATCTTGCGGATGCCTTTTCCGTCGGCTGGCTCGATTCCTTCAGCCTTCTCCATTACAACGTCGGCATACATCATGATGAGACGACGGTATGAATCATATACGAAGCGAGGATTGTTAGTCTTCTTTATGAGTCCTGGAATTGTCTTGGAACTCAAACCGATGTTGAGCACTGTGTCCATCATGCCAGGCATTGAACTGCGGGCACCAGAACGACAGGAAACCAACAACGGATTCTCAGAGTCGTCGTATTTGAGGCCCATAATGTTCTCAACATTCTTCATTCCGGCCCAAACCTCGTCCATTAAGCCGGCTGGAAGTTGGCAGTTGTTGCCATAATATGCTGTACAGCATTCTGTTGTTATTGTCAGACCAGCGGGAACAGGCAGTCCGAGCAGACACATCTCAGCGAGATTGGCGCCCTTGCCTCCCAATAAATTTTTCATGTCAGCCTTACCTTCAGCTGTCTTTCCGCCAAAAGTATAAACATACTTCACTTCGTTTTTTGCCATTTTCAAATAGTTTTGATTGAAAAAATATTTCTTAAGAATCGGCCGCGAAGATACAAAAAATACAAGTGCCCCCGACATTTTTATTTGTATGTTTAATTTCAACGTTCGTATTGTAGTGATTAAACTTCACAAAATAACAACGAAATCATGAGAATATTTCTTTTAAAAAAAGAGTATTTCCTTCTTTGATAAAAGGATTTTGGCTAATTTTGCATTTCCAAATTCATTGAAATTTCAAAATTAACAATAATTATAAACAAATGAATCACAGACAATTACTAAAAACATCGCTGCTTTTGGCGATGACTTTTTTTGTGTGCACGGATGCACTTTTTGCACAGGGCACAGTGAAAACCAGGCACAATGACTTTTGGCTTGATTTTGGGGCGGGCATTGGTTCTTCTACTCTTTACGACAAGGGGACAATCCCTTTCGCCTACCGCGGTCTCAACAACAGCCTAAGATTTGGATTCACCGACGAGTGGCATCGGTACCACATACACTTTGATGGTGGCAGAACAAAGACAAATCTCCATGACTTGGAAGGAAAAGTCTATGGCATCAGCCTCAATTTTGACTTCCTCGTTGACTGTGCGCCATACAAGGCTGAAAAACTAGGACGTTGGCACTTCTATACAGGTGTTGCCGCAGAATCCTTCATGGACCTCAAGCTTATACAAGATTTGGGCAACGCCGCCTCCGCCTTTTCCGCTTTCGGCAATTTGTCACTTGTTGAACAGATGCAGTGCAACTTCGCATATGACAAGACAAAAACACATCCTTGGATGACATTATTCCTCCGCCTCTCAGTGCCCGTTGTCGGCTTTGGCAACCGTCCCGACTTTATCTATGTCCACGACGATGCTGGCAATAGCAGCCTGGTCAGCAAACTTACCAGCCACAACGAGAGTTATTTCAAGATGTTTGCGGGTTGCACTACCGATTTCGGTTTCAGGCTTAACCTTCGAAACGGAAATAAAATAGGTCTATCATACAACTGGAACTATATAACCTCGGGAAAAAAGAGTGCCTACCGCTACGACAACGCCTTCCACGATTTTTACCTTACTTTTTTGTTCAAAATAAATAGATAAACATTATGAAAAAAATAAATATTATAGTAATTGGTGTTTTAGCAGTTTTTTCTCTCACATCCTGTGAAAGAATGTTCATGGACGAAGACGAGCCAAAGAACCCTGTCAACGTTTTTGAATATCTATGGAACAAAGTCGATCAACAGTACACTTTTTTCGATATTAAGGGTGTCAATTGGGATTCAATACACACGGTGTATCGCTCAAAGGTGTTCGATGAGATGAGCGACGACAGCCTTTTCAATGTTTTGGGCGACATGCTCGGCACATTGAATGACGGTCATACTAACCTGATGTCGGATTTCAACATCTCGAGCAGCGAATCTTTAAGCTATGACATGATAGCAGGATCGAATTTCGATCCAAAGGTGATACAGTTGAACTATCTGACACTCCACGGATATACCACCGGCAGCTTTTCGCATAATGCGATTCGCGACGGGAAAGTCGCCTACATACGGTATTCTTCGTTTAGCAGCGAGATCTCTGACGAAGATTTGAAATATATAGCAGAAAAGTATGCGGACTGCGATGGCATGATTATAGATTTGAGGCAGAATGGCGGCGGCAGCGACGTGAATATCGGTAAACTGCTGAGTCTCTTCGACTGCAATCACCAGCCGATTTATTCGGTTGTGACAAAAGCCGGTCCTGAACATAATAACTTTACCGCGCCCGAGGTGGCCTATGCTCCAGACAAGAGTGTCCTTGATGAACCCTACACCAAACCTGTGGCTGTGCTCATCGACAGAGGCTCCTTCAGTGCAACATCCTATTTTGCAATCAGTACACAGGCTTTCCCGAACATCAGGCTTTTTGGCGACTATAGCGGTGGCGGTCTGGGGATGCCTAACGGAGGAATGTTGCCAAATGGTTGGAAATACAGATTCAGCTGCACCCGCACCATTGCTTTGGACGGCAACGTTTACGAAAACGGAGTTCCGCCTACAGTTCGCGTCTTGCTTGACCCCGCCGCAGTGGCGCAAGGCAAAGACAATATCATAGAAACAGCCGCCGACTGGATTCAAACCAGCCCCATAGCGTCTGTTTTTTAACAGAATGAACATTCTGATAATAAAAAGAGGCAGGTTCTACCTGCCTCTTTCTTTTAAAAACTAAAGTTGTTTATTCTTCATTGTAGGCAATGCCCGTGTATGTTCTCGTATCATTGTCATAGAAGACCACAACAGTATTGCCGGCCTCGACTTGTCGTTTCATCCATATAGTCAATTCGTCATAATCGGCAGTGGTTATCCTGTCAACGATGTCTTTTGACTGGAATTTTGACATTAAGTTGGAGTATTCGGTATCAGTGCTGTTTACAAAAGTGAAATGCCACTTTGTGTCGTATGTCACAACCAAAAGTCTGTCTGATATTTTGGAAAGTGATACTAACTTTGAAAAAATGTGAACATCTGATATGTAGGAGTTTATCTTCTCCTGATCCAGGTTTAAATCACTGACATCGACGTTTGTAGAACGATCTTCAACATTTTCTGTTTCAGTTTCAGGTGTGAATTCATCGACAAGTTCTATTTTTTCACAACCAGAAAAAGAAAGGGAAACTGTCAAAACAGCTAATAGTATAAAATTAGCCATAAAGAATCTTTTCATTTTTAATAAATTTTGTTTATGAATAAATTAAGTTTTTAGGTTGCCATGAATTTGTCTATGCGCCCGTGGCAGGCGCATAGTGTCAAATGTTTAACTATTTCAAAAAACTTGAATATTTTGTTTAAATCATTCATAATTGTTTTTGTATCAGTTGATTAATATTTTATTTCGTTGTTTCAACTTGTTTCGTTGTTTCAACTTGTTTCGTTGTTTCAACGACGCAAATATAAAAATTTTTTTCTTATTGAAAACTCTTAAAAAAAAGTTAAAATTTCAGTCCTCTTGAAAAAGGCAATAGTGAAATAAGTACAAAAGTTAAAGAATCCCTATGTTTTTTGCATTATAATCAAGTTAATGTTAATAAACAAATTATAAATCTGTATTAAGATGTGGAGGTTTATAATAGTTCGCGGAAGAAGCTTTGTTTGACAATACACAGAAGTCAGAAAAATAATTGCTGTCCACAAAAAATCTTTGAGGCTGACAAATACGTTGGAATATGTCAGACCGTTTGTTTTTCTTCACTTTCTTTGATAGCCCCAAGGAAAACTGTGATATCGCAGTTTTTATCAAGAAAAAAATATCAAATAAAAGACCTAAATTATTCCAACCATTTGAACGTCAATGATTTGTTGTGGTAGTCTACTTTTTGTTTGCCGGTGTGCCCCGATTTAGGCGGAATGAGCGAATCACCCCGTCTCTACAATTGCGGTAAACATTATTCCAACGTTTATCAACAGCAAAAGAGGGGGCTTGGAATTTGACATAGTGCTGACACAATCTGATTTACAATGAGTCGATACGTGATTTTTCATAATAATTTCGTTTTAGCGGACAGCGATAATGAAGAAATACAAATTCGAAGGGTTAGATTAAATTTTTTAACACATGGATTGAATAACAAATATTTGTTAATTTTGCAGCTTGAAAAAAATGCTGAGTATGCGAAAATATATATTCTTTCTGCTTGTACTGATTTGTGCCAATTCCGTATTGTTTGCCCAAGATGACAAAGGCAATAAAAAGTCGAAAAAAAACAACAAAACTGAGGCTAACGCCGCTCAAGGCGATGAAGCGCAGAATGCTGCCGCGGCTGTGGTTGGCGATGGCCAAGACGATGAAAATGACAGTGGCACCGGCAATTTTGTGCCCGGTCTGCTCCACAGCAGTTCGGATGTATATACCAACAACACCTCATATACTTTCAGCATAGCCTATTTCCGCGCTCGTGGCTACGACAACAAGTATCAGGAGGTGTTCGCCAACGGCTTCGATATGAACAGCATGGTCACCGGCCGTGCCAACTACTCGCAGTGGGGCGGTCTGAACAATATCTTCCGCTATCCGGAGAGTGTCACCAACATGAATGTGGCCACTTTCGATTTCGGCGACATAGGCGGTGCCAGCAACTACAACCTGCGTGCCAGCAACTTCCGTCGTCAGCTTCGCGCAACATACTCGTTGTCGAACCGTTCATACAACAACCGTATCATGATCACCGGTTCCACCGGTCTTATGAAGAACGGATGGGCCTTTACGGGCTCTCTCTCCACCCGTTTCGGCAACAACATTTCCTATGTGAAAGGCACGTCATATAATGGTTTTGGATTGTTCTTGGCCGGTGAGAAGAAGATAAACGACGAGCACTGGCTCAATTTGACAGGGTTCGCATCTTATATACAACGTGGGATGCAGTCGAATTCAGTGCAGGAGGCATACGACCTTCTCGGTGACAACTACTACAACGCCAATTGGGGTTGGTATCAGGGCAAGATGCGCAATGCCCGTGTTCGTTCGCAGTGCGAACCGACCCTCCTGCTCACCCATACATTCGCCCCTGCAAACAACAAGTTGAGCGTTCAGACAACGATAGGGACTTCCTTCGGTTTCAACAACACCACATCGCTTAACTGGTACGACGCTCCCGATCCGCGTCCCGATTACTACAGATATCTCCCGTCTTACCAAATAAACAACGGCGACACATCAGGAGTTTACAACGACATTATCGGATTATGGACAAGCAACGACGAATCTTATACGCAGATCAACTGGGATAACCTGTATAATGTGAACCTTTTGGCCGCTGAACAGGGAAAACGTGCGCAGTATATGGTTGAGAACAGACGCTACGACCAGATACAGGGCGGTATAAGTTCAATACTTAATTGGTCTTTCAGCGAACACTGGAGCCTCTATGCAGGCTATTCGTTCAGGGGAATGCAACAGCATAATTACAAAACCATCGAGGACTTGCTCGGTGGTGCCTACTGGATCGATGTGGACAAGTATTCTGAGGGCGATTTTCCTGAGGATCAGAATGTTCAGTATAACGACCTCCTTCATAAAAATGACACTCTCCACGAGGGGGATGTGTTCGGATATGACTATAAATACAACATGTTCCAGGAAAAGATCTGGGGTGTACTAAAAGGCAGCTACAACCATTGGGACCTCAACTTCGGACTCAAGCTCGGCGCTTCCCAGCTCTGGCGAACCGGCAATATGCAAAACGGTCGTTTCCAAGAGAATTCCCTCGGCAGATCGGCGTTGAAAAATAACATTGACTACGGTGTACGCCTCGGTGCCACATACAAGATAAACGGTCGCAACTACATAGTATTCAACGGTATGGCTGAAACCCGCGCGCCCAATATCCTCAACTCATTCCTGTCACCACGTATAAATAATAACTATGTGAATGGCATCACTAACGAGAAAATCCTCTCGGGCGACCTGTCCTACGTTCTGAACTATCCTGTCATAAAGATGCGCGTCACCGCTTTCTTGACCCAGATTTATGACGCAACACGCCTGATCAGCTTCTATCATGACGATTATTCCACAATGGTCAACTACGCTATCTCCAATATTGACCAGCGCCATCTCGGAGTGGAGGCGGGTGCCGAGATCAAGTTGGGCAGCATGTTCTCTCTGATTTTGGCCGGAACGTGGGGCGATTACCGCTACACAGACAGGGCAAATGTTGCGATGAACGCTGAAAACGGCACCGACTTCGAGGGTGAGATGGACGGCACGGTATATTGGAAGAACTTCCATGTGGCAGGTACCCCGCAAGTCGCCGCTACAACAGGACTCAAGTTCAACTACAACTACTGGTGGGTGAACATAAACGCCAACTACTTCGACAAGATATACTGCGACCTCAATCCGGAGCGCAGGACCTCTGCCGCACGCGGTTCCTTGGACGAAAATTCCGAATTGTATCACCAGGTTGTTGACCAGACAAGACTCAAGGGCCAATTCACACTGGACCTTTCTGTCAGCAAGTCTTGGCGCATCCAGAGAAAATACACTATCGGTTTCAACGCAAGCATTACAAACCTTCTCAACAACAAGAAACTGGTGACAACCGCATGGGAGCAGTATCGCTTCGACTATACAAACTACAATGTCAACAAATACGCCAACAAATACTACTATGCGTTCGGCACCACATTCTACCTTGGTGTTTACTTCAACTTATAGTGAAAATCCTAACGGGAATTTCGTGTAAAAGTTTTATCCTTTTGCATTAAATAAATCATTATATTTGCGCCATATTTTTAAATATGGCAAAGAAGGCACTTAATATACTGATTATTATACTGTTAGCATTCGGCGGGAGCGGTTTGGCTGCGTCTGAAAATGTGGTATTTGCCGATTCAATCGGCGATGGGCGTGCCGTGTCCGACACCGTGAAGGGTGCTAAGAAGGCGAAAACGACCAAATACAGCAAGGTTGGGAAGCGCGTCACGTTCGAGAGTTTCGACCAGCATTACGAGCGTGCGCTCAAATACTACAACAATCGCCAGTGGCTGTCTGCTGCCGGGCTGTTCGAGGAACTGTACCCGCTCTCTTTGGGCACACCCCGTTCCGACACAATCCTCTTCCTGTTCGCCCACTCCTATTATCAGAACGGCGACTACAACATGGCCGCATTCCATTTCCGCGACTATGTGCGCCGCTATCCGAACTCGGATCGCACGGAAGACGCCTTCTACTATTGCATCTGCGCCATCTATAAAACATGCCCGGAATATTATCTTGACCAGTCAAATACCGATTATGCCATTGAACAGATCAAGACTTTCGTGCAGGCGTATCCTGAGAACAAGCATATTGACGAATGCAACCAGATGCTTGACGACCTGCGCTTGAAATTGGCGCGCAAAGACTTGGAGATACTGAAACTCTACTACAACACAGACCACTACGAGGCCTGCCAGATCTCGGCCGCCAACTTCTTCAACAACTACTCCTACTCACCGCTTATGCCGGAAGCCATCTATTATCTGGTCCTCAACAACTACGAGTATGCAAAACGCAGCACCGAGCGCAAAAAGCCGGAGCGCTACAAGGCCTGTCTCGATGCATGTCAGAAGTTAAGCACACTCTATCCGGAATCTAAATATCTCAAGGAGACCGATAAGATATCACACGACGTCACAAAACAATTGGAAAAATATAACAAAAAACAATAACAATTAAAATGAAAGCTTCAGACTACAAAAAGTTAAAATTGGATTTATTCGCTAAGACACAGGACATCCGCAAGTTCGACAAGGAGACCGGCAATTTTTACAAGAGCATCGTTATCATGTCGAAACGTGCCGACCAGATAGCCGCCGAACTTAAACAAGAGTTCCAAGAGAATTCCCATCTCAATAACAACCAAGACCGTTCATCTGAAGAAGTTTATGAGAATCGCGAGCAGATCGAACTTTCAAGGATGTATGAGCAACTTCCGAAACCTACAATCTTGGCCCTCAACGAGTTCGAGAATGGTCAGGTCTATTTCAAGGATCCTGAGGAATAACAAACAATAAAACATCACAAGATGGGAAAACATGTTGTAATAGGCATCAGTGGTGGCATAGCCGCCTACAAGACCATGTTCTTGATCCGCCTTTTCAAGAGGAACGGATATGAGGTCAAGGTCGTGGCTACAAAGAACGCCCTGCAGTTTGTGACGCCTCTTACCATAGAGACGCTCTCTCAGAACAGGCTCTATTGTGACATGTTCGACTTGAACCGTACCCTCGAGGTGGAACACATTGCAATAGCCGATTGGGCAGATGCGCTTGTCGTTGCACCGGCGACAGCCAACATCATCGGTAAATTTGCCAACGGAATTGCCGATGATGCACTTTCAACTCTCTTGTTGGCCGCAAAGTGCAATGTCTTTATTGCCCCTGCGATGAACTCCAACATGCTCGCCGATAGATCGGTGCAACGCAACATTGCCACATTGGAGGATAAAGGGTGCACCGTTTTGTCGCCCCAAAGCGGTTTCTTGGCCTGTGGGACTACAGGTGACGGTCGTATGATGGAACCAGAGGAGATATTTCAACACATTGACGAACAACTCTCCCAAACAGATGAATGGAAAGGCAAGAAAGTTATGATCACAGCCGGTCCGACATACGAACAGATTGATCCCGTGAGATTCATCGGTAACAACTCCTCAGGCCTTATGGGCTTCTGTCTCGCCGAGGAAGCCGCAAAGAGAGGAGCGGAAGTCTCCCTCGTGACAGGTCCCACCACCTTTAAGACAAAGCACTCGAAAATAACAAGATACGATGTCAGATCGGCCGAAGAGATGTATCAGCAATGCATGAAACTTGTAGATGGTCAGGATATTATCATAATGGCTGCTGCAGTGGCCGACTTCACACCTGCGAACCCCGCAAGCGAGAAGATAAAAAAGGAGAATGCTTCCATGGTGGTTGAACTTAAAAAGACGAAAGACATACTCGCCTCCGTGGGCAAGATAAAACGGGAAAACCAGACCTTGGTGGGCTTTGCCCTTGAAACTCAAAACGAAGAGGAGAATGCAAAGAAAAAACTGCATAATAAAAATGCCGACTTCATCGTTCTTAACTCATTGCGCACCAAAGGTGCCGGCTTCCAGACGGCGACAAACCAGGTCACGATCTTCTGCAAGGACGGACGGAGATTCGACAGCGAACTGAAAAGCAAGCAGGAGATTGCATTTGAAATACTTCAGACTATTAATGACAATATAAAATAATCGAATACTATGAGGCAGATAAAGATCGTTTTCGCAATACTATTGTTCCTGTTTTCCGCAAATTTTGCAAGTGCTCAGGACTTCCAGTGCTCTGTTTCCATCAACACCACCCAAATCTCGAGCTCCGGCAACCAACAACGATACAACGAGCTTCGTCAAAAAATATATTCCTTCATTCATGAAAGAAAATGGTTTCAATATAACCTTAAACAGAACGAAAGAATCGAATGCTCGATAAATATCAACCTCACAAAAGCTTCCGGCGATGAGTACGAAGGCACAATGTCGGTGGTTTTGCAACGTCCCGTGTATAAAACGAGTTACAAGACTACGCTGATCAGTTTCCAAGATAAAAAAATCAAGTTCAAATACTCAGACGGCGACCCGTTGGAATATGACGAAAGCACGAGCCTTTCCGACCTGACATCGCTTATAGCCTATTATCTGAACCTTTTCATGGGTGTGGAGATGGACTCATTCTCGTATAATGGTGGCTCGCCTTATTATACGAAATGCCAGAATATCGTCAACCAGAACTCATCACAGCTTGGTTGGAACGTCGGTGAGAGCGGTCAGAACAACCGTTATTGGATAACAGAGAACCTTACAAATTCAACTTACAGCAAAATTCACGATTTTTTATATCAATATCATCGTCTTGGCTTGGATGTTATGTACGAGACTCCGGATGCAGGTCGTGCAGTGATACTTGAAAGTCTCAAACTCCTTCAGCAGGTCAATGCCCAGAAATCCAACATCGCAATGGTCAGAATCATCCTGAATACAAAAAAAGACGAGATTATCAATATTTTTAAAGAAGGAATGCCATCTGAGAAAACTCAGGTGCTTAATATAATGAGGCAGATTGACCCGACAAACTCTTCCGCATACGAGACTATCAACAAGACCAACTAATAGATGTTGAAATCTTTGCAAATAGAGAATTATGCCATAATCCGCTCTTTGAATGTTTCGTTCGGGAACGGATTTACGGTTATTACTGGTGAGACTGGCGCAGGAAAATCCATCCTCCTCGGCGCATTGTCGCTGCTTCTCGGAAACCGTGCCGAATCTGACGTCCTGTTTGACAAACACAGGAAATGCATCGTTGAAGGTGTTTTCGATATCCATAATCTTAATCTGCAAGGCTTTTTCAACCAATCTGACCTTGATTACCAGGATGAGACTTCCGTGCGGCGCGAAATCAACGAAAACGGGAAATCCCGTGCCTTCATCAACGACACCCCGGTAAACCTTAACACTCTCAAAATCTTTTCATCTTTCCTGATAGACATACATTCACAACACAAGACACTGATGCTTCAGAATGCTGATTTCAGGATTGCCTTGTTGGATCAATATTCTAAGAATCAAGATGTTATAACAAAGTATAAAACTAATCTCCACGATTGGGAAGTGAAAAAGAGAAGTTATGCGGAGCTGAAGAGCAAGTGCGATGAGGCAGCCGCCCGCCAAGATTATAACAACTTCCTGATCAATGAGTTGGAAAGTGCAGAGCTGAAAGAAGATGAACAGGAAGAACTTGAATTGAAAATACGCGAACTCTCTAATGCTGAAAGTATTAAATCGCATCTTTTCAATGCTTTGAATGTCATTTCTGAACAGGAAAATTACAATATCATTCATTCTTTGAATGAAATCAGCAATGAATTAAGAGATATTGCCGGTCTCGGACCGGATTTTGAAGGTTTTAACGACAGAATTGAGAGTCTGAAGGCTGAGGCGCAGGACTTGTCGTACGACATATCCAGAAAGAGCGACCAGATAGAGATCAACCCCGAGCTGCTTGACAGTCTGACGCAACGCCTTGATATGCTCTACACACTTCAAAACAAGTACCATGTGGAGAACAATGCAGGGCTTTTAGAGCTGCTGGAAAAATACAGAAACGAGGCGTCGGGATTTGAGGATGACAGGGAGGCGCTTGACAAGACAGCAAAAGAGCTGTCAATTGCTCAGAAAGCTCTGGAGGAGTCGGCGCAAAGGCTGACGGAGGCTCGGCGGGATGCGATTCCACGTTTTGCGAAAGCTGTTGAAGAGCGTTTGCAAATGCTCGGCATGAACAACAGCTCGTTTGATGTCCGCCTTGATAAACGTGATTCATTCCGTGAAAACGGCGTTGATGATGTCACTTTCCTCTTTTCCGGAAACAAGGGCGTCGAACTTTCCGATCTTGCCAAAACAGCATCCGGAGGCGAACTTTCGAGGATTATGCTCTGCCTGAAGTCCATAATCACCGACACGGTGCTCCTCCCTACGGTGATATTCGACGAAATTGACAATGGAATTTCGGGGGAAACGGCTTCGAAAGTGGCGAAAGTGATGTATCAACTGTCTGAAAATCATCAGGTTATTTCAATAACACACTTGCCGCAAATCGCAGCTATGGGCGACCGCCACCTTTTTGTTTACAAAGAACAGTCTGACGACACCACTTCAACAAAGATGCAACAGCTTGATTATTCGGGTAGAGTGAAGGTGATTGCGACTATGTTGAGCGGCAACTCCAACTCTGACGCAGCCATCAGGACAGCCAAGGAGATGCTTGATTTGAATCCTAACAACAACCAAATAATATCATAACAGTTATGAAAAAGTCGATACTAATTGCCTTGATCGCAATATTTTGCATAAATGCCGCCAATGCACAGAACCGCAGGCCAACTCCAGAACGCAAGTTCGTCTATATGACATCTGTCGGGTATGCCAGTGGGTTGGGACAGATCGAATTGGAGAACAAGACTGTCATCAACAAGAATTTCAACGTGTCGGTCAACCAACTTCTGGGTTATCAGTTCAATCCATATTTTCACATGGGCATTGGAATGGGATTCGACTTTTGGCATTATACAGCATTCATCCCTGTATATTTGAACCTCACTGTTAATTTCCTCGACAGGAAAATCAGTCCCGTTTTCTATGCAAACATGGGTTACGGGTTCAAATGGTACATATCGTCAGTCCCTGAGAAGATGGACCGTGTGATCCATGGTACTAAAGCAGGTCCGATGGGCGAAGCGGGATTGGGCGTCAAGATACGTCTCACCGACAGGGTGACCATGATGATAGCCGCTTGTTACAAAAACCAATATTCTGACATCAGGTATTCTGTACTCAAGCCAAACGAACAGGATTTTTCCGCATATTCCACAAATTCTGTTCAAAAAGTCCTTTATCATTTTGCCGGTGTGAGACTCGGAATCCAATATTAATATCAGGTTATGAAGGAAAAGGAAAAAGAAATTAGTTATACAGAGGCTTTTGAGGAATTGAAAAGCATCGCTTCCCAGCTGGAAAACGATGATGTGGCAGTGGATGATTTGACTGAAAAGATGAAAAGAGCCACTTATCTGATGAAGATTTGCAAAGACAAGCTTTCGAAGATAGAGGCTGACGTAAACAAAACCATAGAAGATCTTTCGTAGATGTCAACATTTGATCTGATTAGCGGCGATATCGAGGCGTATTGCGAGGCTCACACTACCCCTGAGAGTGAGCTGCTCTATCGTTTGAACAGGCAGACCAACTTGGAAACCATCAATCCGAGAATGCTCTCAGGTCAGTTGCAAGGACGTTTTTTGACTTTTATTGCGCGTATGTTGCGCCCTGAACGAATACTTGAAATCGGTACTTTTACAGGTTATTCGGCTTTGTGCCTTGCTGAAGGCCTTCCGGAAACCGGCGTCTTGCACACTGTTGAAGCCAATGAGGAATACGAAGAGAGAATAGTCAGTTATTTCGAACAATCAGAACTGAACAAAAAAATCCGTCTGCATATAGGAAAAGCTGAAGACGTTGTGCCACAACTGGAAGAGACTTGGGACCTGGTGTTCATTGATGCAGAAAAGGAAGATTATCAGACCTTCTACGACTTGGTTTTTCCTCATGTCAGAAAGGGTGGCTTCATTCTGATTGACAATACCTTATGGAACGGCAAGGTGGTTCATGAAGTTGCACACAACGACAGAGACACCAAAGCTGTGATGGCTTTTAACGATTTTGTACAGAAAGACACACGGGTTGACAATCTTTTGCTCCCGTTCAGGGATGGGATCATGATGATAGAAAAACTGTGATTATGAGAATAGACATTCTGACACTATTTCCGGAGATGTTCACAGGTGTACTCGGCTGCTCGATACTCAAGCGCGGCATAGAAAAAGGCTATCTTGAAGTGTACACCCATAACATCCGGGATTACAGCACAGACAAACATCGTAGGGTTGACGATTATCCGTTCGGCGGCGGTGCGGGAATGGTTATGATGGTGGAACCGATAGCCGCCTGCATTGAGAAACTTAAAAGCGAGCGCCAGTATGATGCGATTTTTATGACTGCCCCCGATGGTCAGACATTTAATCAGCAGAAAGCCAACGAATTGTCAATGTATGAAAATATTATGATCCTCTGTGGCCATTACAAGGGCATCGACGAGAGAGTTCGTGAACTCTATGTGACAGAGGATATCAGTATCGGTGATTATGTATTGTCTGGCGGTGAACTCGCCGCCATGGTTATGACCGACGCAATCGCCAGGGTGATTCCTGGAGTTATCAGCGACGGCGCATCTGCTCTTTCCGATTCCTTCCAAGACAATCTGCTCTCAGCGCCGGTATATACGCGCCCGGCTGACTACAAGGGTCACAAGGTACCGGATGTCCTGCTCTCCGGCAATGAGAAACTGATAAATGAATGGAAATATAACCAGCAACTCCAACGCACTCAAGAACGAAGACCCGACCTGTTGCAAAATGAGTAGGATATCAGATTTTATACGGGGCTATCTGACTGAAAACCATTTTTTTAATGTCAGTTTCTGCATTATGGCAATCGTAATGCTCACGCTTCCTTTCACCACTTTTTTTATGTGGCCTGCCGCCGTATTGCTTGTACTGTCATTCTTTCTTGAAAACAACTGGAAAGAAAAATGGCAATATTTCAAGGAGAATTTAGGTGTCCCCTATGGTTTGATGCTGCTTGGAATCTACCTGATTCCTGTTTCCGGATTGTTCTATTCCTCTGACTTCAGGGTGGCACTTGCTGAGATTGAGTGCTATATGTGGTTTTTGGTTGCCCCTATTACACTCCTAACTATAAGTGACAAGATGATGACTGTCAGACATCTGAATCTTTTGATGAAGATTTTTGTCTTAAGCGTGGTGGCTAACATCCTTTTCCTGTTTACTCGAGGTATAACCCTTTCAGTAATACATCGTGACACTATCTATCTCTACTATTCCCATTTTTCCATCCTTCGTCATCCAACTTACGCAACACTCTATACTACTTTTGCTTTCTTTTTGATTCTCAATTATTTACAGAAATATATCCAGAATGCGACCAAGACGTCAAGCATTATTCTTTATGCAGTGGAGTTTATTTTGGCACTTGGAATTTTTTGTCTCTATTCACGCGCTGGAATCCTTATATTTTTCGCTCTGCTTGCAGTATGGGGCATGTACAGCCTGATTGTCTTTCCTAAAAGATGGAAACGTTTGCTCTGTCTGTTTGCCATTATCATCTGCTCTTTCTCAGTGTTGATGACTACAGACGTGATGCCAGTGAACAGATTCGCCAAAACAAAGTATTCGTTGAACGACAAGGATGCCGGGAACAATGAAAAAAGTGAGGCCAGAATAACAATCTGGAAAACCTCATTTGAATGTATAAAAGAAAATCTCCCGTTCGGAGTCGGTACAGGCGACGCTTTCGATGTGATCCGTGACAAGGCTGTCGAGAAGGGATTTAAAAACATTTCAGAAAAACATTATAACTCTCATAATCAGTTTTTGCAAGCGTTGTTGACAACGGGAATACCAGGCATTTTCCTGCTACTATGCTTTGTGTCAGTTCCTTTTGTGTTGGCTGTTAAGTTTAGGAATATGCATCTTTTGACACTTTTCATACTTCTTTCACTCAATTGTCTCTTTGAATGCATGTTTGAAATCCGCTCCGGCGTTGATTTTTTTGCCATTATGATACCAATTTTCATGTTGAGGACAAACCACATGACAGAAAACCAAAATCAATTATATGAAACTTCGCAAACACCTGATAAATAATCTGTTGACAGCGTTACTATGTCTTTCATGCTGTAGTGTTTCAGCTCAAACAAAACAAACCTATCTGTATGCTGTAAAAGACACATCGAAACTCTATATGGATGTGTATCTTCCCGAGAAACAGAATGATAGGAAAGCCTGTCTGTTTTTTGTTTTTGGCGGCGGATATATAGGAGGATCTCGTGACGACAACCAGATACAGATGGTGAAAAAGCACTATACAGACAAAGGTTATGTTGTGATAGGCATTGATTACAGATTAGGTTTGAAGAATGCCGACAATTTCAATATTGTTACGGGTGTGAAGAACTATGAAAGGGCGGTGCGCATAGCCACGGAGGACCTTATCTCTGCCATCGCCTATACGCTCAACAACCTGAATGCAAACGGAACTATTTCCATCAATTCTGAAAACGTGGTTGTGATGGGAAGCAGTGCGGGGGCAATCACTGCACTGCAGGCCGATTATGCTATCTGCAATGGCTTTTACAACACTTCTGAACTTCCCGACACATTTCATATCGCGGGAGTTGTATCCTATTCGGGCGCGATTTTTTCAACAAAGGGCGGACCGAAATACAGAAACCATGCTCCAGCTCCCACACTTTTTTGTCACGGCACTGAAGATCGCCTTGTGATATATAATAAAATCCAGCTGTTCAACTTGGGCTTGTTCGGGTCGGATTATCTTGCCAGGAGATTCGACAAAAAGGGGTATGGCTATCATATCCGCCGCTATGAGGGTTTAGGGCACCAGGTGGCTGGTTTCTATCAGTCGGAATTCGATGAGATAGATGTGTTTTTGGAGAAGGTTGTTTTCGGGAACAGAAAGATACAGAGGGATGAAACCTACTATGATCCTGATATCAAGCCGATGTACCTCAAATTTAAGATCCGCGATTTGGAAACAGTCAAATAGAATTTCAAAGGTTTGTAAGTACGTTCAGGGCGTTTGGAAGGATGCTGATTTGGTAGTTGCCGGGTGCAAGCAGTTCGCCCTCGACCTCAGCGCGGAAAAGGGTGGGGGAGGTTATGTTGATTTCTGTTGCCAATGTCTTGCTGATGCTTTTGATTTTGTCGATATGGTCGCCCGTGAACATATCCTTCAAGTGACAGATAACCGTTGGAATGGATATTTTGGGCACGATGATCAGGTCGATTTTGCCGTCGTCAGGGATGGCGTATTTTGCCTCGCAGATACCGCCGCCATTGTATTTTCCTATAGCCGCAATTACCATGAAAACTTCCCCTTTGAAAGAAGTTCCTCCGTTGCTCTGCACCTCAATGTAGGTGGGTTTGTGATGGAATAGTGTTTTCAGAAGCGAGACCACATATACAGAGATGATTTTCAACCGTGGGCGGTTGTAAGTGACGTCGTAGATCACGTCGGCATCAAAGCCGAAGCCCGCTATGTTGATGAAATGTCGTTGTTCCTTCACGCTGTCAGGTGTGATGCTTGTGACACTTCCCACATCGTGTGCCATGAAATTGCCGGACAGCCACAAGTTTATGTTATCTTCAATTTTTTTTGGATAGTTGTGAGTTCTCACGAAATCGTTGCCGTGGCCAAGTGGCAGAATTGCGAGGAAAATGTCTTTCGGGTTTGCCGAGGATTTGAAGATTCCGTTCACCACTTCGTTAACTGTACCGTCACCACCGGCTGCCACAAGATGTTTTACTCCATTGTCGCAAAGAAACTTTGTGGTTGAGATTCCTTCACCTGGCTTTTTTACGGTATGAAACTCGTGGGGGATGTTTTTGCTTTGCAGGAGTTTTCCGATTGATTCCTGTAGGCGTCCGTTCCTCTTTTCGTTGGCATTGCTGTTGAAGATAATATGCCAGGTGTTTTTCAGTACATCAAGTTTTTCCATAGTCTAATGATATGAAGTAAAAAAAAGACGGAGAGCCGGTAGGCTCTCCGTCTCAGTTAAATTTCTTCGTATGAAAGGGGAATTATTTTCCTTCCTTTTCGAGATCTTCCTTCAAAGATTGGAGGATATTCAGATCGCCGAGAGTGGCTTTTTCAACGTTGCTTTCGTTTACTTTCTGGATATCGCGTTCTTTCTGTTTGTCGGCATCGGCTTTAGCTCTGTCTTCAGCATCCTTGTCGGGTTGCCAAGTCTTTGTGTGAGAAAGATGGATTTTCTTAGCATCCTTTGAGAAATCAACCACCATGAACGGGAGGGTTTCGCCTTCCTTAGCTGTTGATTTGTCTTCTTTCAAGAGGTGGCGGCTGAATGCGAAGCCTTCAATGTTATGAGGGAGCATAACGGTAGCGCCCTTGTCGTTTACAGAAGTGATGGTTCCTTCGTGAACTGAGCCGACTGTGAAGATGGTCTCGTAAACGTCCCAAGGATTCTCCTCTAACTGTTTGTGGCCCAAGCTGAGGCGGCGGTTTTCGGTGTCCACTTCGAGAACAACAACTTCGATAGATTCGCCAACTTTTGTGAATTCAGCCGGGTGTTTGATCTTCTTGGACCATGAGAGGTCTGAAATGTGGATCAAGCCGTCAACGCCTTCTTCGAGTTCAACGAAGATGCCGAAAGTTGTGAAGTTGCGAACTGTGGCTGTGTGTTTTGAGCCGACAGGGTATTTTTCGAGGATGTTAGCCCATGGATCTGGGATGAGTTGTTTGATACCCAAGGACATCTTCTGGCCTTCGCGGTCGAGTGTGAGTACAACAGCTTCAACTTCGTCGCCGACTTTGAGGAAGTCGTGAGCGGTGCGGAGGTGTTGTGACCATGACATCTCAGAAACGTGGATAAGGCCTTCAACGCCGGGCATGATTTCAACGAATGCGCCGTAGTCGGTGATAACCACAACTTTACCTTTAACTCTGTCGCCGACTTTGAGGTTGGGATCAAGTTTCTCCCAAGGTTGAGGTGTGAGTTGTTTGAGACCCAAAGCGATACGTTTTTTGCCTTCTTCGAAGTTAAGGATGACAACGTTGACTTTTTGGTCGAGTTCAACAACTTCAGACGGGTGGTTGATGCGTCCCCATGAAAGGTCGGTGATGTGGATGAGGCCGTCCAAGCCGCCGAGGTCAACGAATGCACCGTAAGAAACGATGTTCTTGACAGTACCTTCGAGGATTTGGCCAACTTCGAGCTTGCTGATGATTTCAGCCTTCTGGGCTTCGATTTCAGCTTCGATGAGGGCTTTGTGTGATACAACGACGTTCTTGTAGTCGTGGTTGATCTTGACAACCTTGAATTCCATTGTCTTGCCGACATAAACGTCGAAGTCGCGGATTTGTTTAACATCGATTTGTGAACCTGGCAGGAAAGCCTCGATGCCGAACACGTCAACGATAAGACCGCCTTTGGTCTTGCCCTTGACATAACCGGTGATGATTTCTTGGTTGTCGTAAGCCTCATTGACGCGCTGCCATGACTTGAGGATGAGGGCGCGTTTGTGTGAAAGCTGCATTTGACCGTTTGCATCTTCCTGGCTTTCAACGTAAACCTCGATTTCGTCACCTATCTTGAGGTCACGGTTGTAACGAAGCTCTGAAGCGTTGATGACACCGTCAGACTTGAATCCGATGTTGATCACAACTTCGCGGTCGTTGATTGATACAACCTTACCTTTGATAACATCATCTTGGTCGATTGACTTGAAAGATTTTGTGTAGAGGTCTTCCAAACGTGCTTTCTCCTCTTTAGAGTAGCGGTCGTTCTGGTCAGAAACCTTGTCCCAGTCGAATTTTTCCAAAGCGTCAGCGTAGGCGCTTGTGAAGTCGTGCTGTTTGCGTTCTTTCTTGGGAGCAGCGTTTTCAACGGTTTGTTCAACGTTTTGTTCCATTTCCTTGGTTTCTTCAGGAGCATTTAATAATTCTTCTGACATAAAATGATTGTCTCCATAGAGCCGGAGACCTTGGCTTTTTTAAGGGTTAAACATGAGGTTAATTCTTTGAAAATCAATTGAAGAGCCTCTTTCAAAAGACGGCTGCAAAAATACAAAAAAAATGATATGAAAAAAATTTTTTTTCAATATGTGCAAACTATGCAAAAAAAGTGTATTTTTGCAGTCGAAAAACATTGCGGGGTAGAGCAGTGGTAGCTCGTCGGGCTCATAACCCGGAGGTCGCAGGTTCGAGTCCTGCCCCCGCTACTAATCAAAGTAAATCATGTTGTGCCGGCTTCATTGGTCGGCATTTTTATTTTACATCAACAAAAATTCAAATTTTATACTTTTATGTTGAATCATAGAAGAGAATATTTATTACTTTTGCGCACTTGTTTTAGATCCAAATTAATTATATAGTTATGTACACAAAATTTCA
Source organism: uncultured Bacteroidales bacterium (assembly GCA_934699095.1). GTDB lineage: Bacteria > Bacteroidota > Bacteroidia > Bacteroidales > WCHB1-69 > F23-D06. Next base: position 100,463 of record CAKUVI010000007.1, read on the forward strand.
AGAGCATCTTCAAAAAGAGTTGGCCGACATAAGAGAAGCCGGTCTTTACAAAAACGAACGCATTATCGCATCACCGCAAAGTGGTGAGATTACTCTACAGGATGGCACGAAAGTCCTGAATTTCTGCGCCAACAACTACCTCGGTCTTGCCAACAACCCTCAGCTCATCGCTGCCGCGAAGGAAGCCATGGACACCCACGGCTACGGTATGGCTTCAGTCCGTTTCATCTGCGGCTGCTCTGACCTCCACAAGGCCCTGGAAAAGAAGATAGCTGAATTCTTCGGTACCGAGGACACTATCCTCTATGCTGCTTGCTTCGACGCTAACGGAGGCGTTTTCGAACCTCTCCTCACCGAAGAGGACGCCATCATCTCCGACTCACTGAACCATGCTTCTATCATCGACGGCGTGCGTCTCTGCAAGGCCGTGCGCTATCGTTATAAAAATGCCGATATGGCTGACCTTGAGGAACAGCTCAAAGCTGCTCAGGCCCAACGTTTCCGCATCATCGTATCCGACGGCGTGTTCTCAATGGACGGCAACGTGGCCCCGTTGGACAAGATTTACGAATTAGCCCAAAAGTACGATGCAATGGTAATGATTGATGAATCTCACTCTGCCGGCGTTGTTGGCAAGACAGGTCGCGGCGTGACAGAACGCTACAACCTGCGCGGCAAAATCGAGATCCTCACCGGTACTCTCGGCAAAGCCTTCGGCGGTGCTGTGGGCGGTTTCACTACAGGTAAGAAAGAGATTATAGACATGCTCCGTCAACGCTCTCGTCCTTACCTCTTCTCCAACTCCATACCTCCTATGGTGGCTGCCGCTGGTTGCAAGATGATCGACATCATGTCCTCTACCAACGAACTCCAAGACAAACTTCACGCTAACACCGAATATTTCATCGGCAAGATGAAAGAGGTCGGATTCGACATCAAACCAACCGAGTCGGCAATCTGCGCAGTTATGCTCTATGACGCAAAACTTTCCCAAGACATGGCTGCAAGACTCCAGGAAGAAGGCATCTATGTGACCGGCTTCTACTATCCGGTTGTGCCTAAAGGACAAGCCCGTATCCGTGTGCAGATTTCCGCAGCCCACGAGCGCGAACACCTCGACAAATGTATCGCCGCCTTCGTGAAAATCGGAAAAGAACTCAACGTTATAAAATAACTCTGTCTATAGTGGATTTTTGTAAAAGAGAGGTTCAGTTACTGGACCTCTCTTTTTAGTTGATAAAAAATGATACTTATGTATTATATTTTGTAAATCCGAACAAATAAAAACGTATTTTCGCAGTTTGAATTATTTGTTTGAACTTAATATGGCTAATTTCGGATTCACTATAAAGAAACCTCGTTCTTTTAACCTGAGTGACAGTGACTTAAGCAAGGCTAATGCACTTGTGGAGGCTGTCCCTTCATATAAACTGTGCATCGGTTGCGGCGGTTGCACTGCCACGTGTTCTGCGCGTCAATTCACGGATTTCAACATACGGAAGGTCCATAACAGTTTTCGACGCGGACTCTATGGCCATCTTGCCTCAGAACTCCGAAAATGCATGCTATGCGGAAAGTGCACTTTGGTGTGCCCTCGCGGCGTGAACCTCCGTTCTTTGATAATTAATATGCGTCAACTGCTTAACATACAAGAAGATACTTTTTAATCATGGCCAATTTCCATCCTTTTGTACTCCCGTTTGTCTTCGGAACCATCGCGCTACTGTGCATCTGCGCATACAAGTACGTGCGCTGGATCAAGCAGTTTGATGACGACCAAAAAAGAATAATCCGGAAGAACATTTTCTCCACAAAGATACTACCTGCAATCTGGGAAATGTTCTGCGAGTGCCTTTTGCACCTTCGCATCACCAAGAAGAACTGGCGACTCGGTTATATGCACCGTAGCATAGCGTTCGGCTGGTTCCTCCTGATAGTGGTCGGGGCAGTTGAGAGCCGCATCGGAATAGAAGGGCCGTTCCATTTCTGGTGTGCCATCTTCTACAGGTTCTTCCACCACAACCCGCCCGCCAATTCCACCGAGTTCTTCTTCACACAGTTGATGGACCTGCTCCTTCTGTATGTGCTCTCCGGTCTCTTCCTTGCTGTTTTGAAAAAAATCCATTCGCGTTTCCTCGGCATGAAAAAGACCACGAAGCACACAACTATGGATATTGTTGTGAAGATTTCGCTCTGGGCAATATTCCCACTCCGTCTTCTCAGTGAGTCTGTCACCGCCAGACTCTATGGCAACGGCGGTTTCATGACACAGGCGCTCGGCGACCTCTTCAGCCGCAATGTGGCAAATGCCCTCGAGCTTCCCCTGTGGTCACTGTATTCAATAGCACTATGTGTCTTCTTCTTGATGTTCCCGTTTACGCGATATATGCACATTTTCACCGAGGTGTTCCTCATCTATTTCAGGAAATTGGGCGTCAGAGAAGGTGAGAAAATGACGGGATATACGAAGTTCGAACTCAGCGCATGTTCCCGTTGCGGAATGTGTATCGACGGCTGTCCGCTGTATAATCAACTTGACATCAATGATGTGCAATCGGTATATCTTTTGCGCAACCTCCGGAATCTTGAACACAAGATGGATCTTGAAAAGGCCGCCAAAAACTGCCTGATGTGCCATCGCTGTGCTGAGGACTGCCCGGTTGACATTGACCTGATGAATATACGCCGTATCTCCCGCGACAAAGGCAGTCTCGATGCATCCGGCAACTACGGCTACCTCGAAAACGTATCCGGATTCAATGCCATAGGACGTGTCGTCTATTTCGGAGGATGCATGTCGCAGCTGACACCGACCATAACATCAGCCATGAAGACCATCTTCGATGCTGCTGGACAGAAATACTGGCATATAGACGAGGACCGTTCAATCTGCTGCGGTCGTCCACTCTTGCAGCAGGGCTTCAATAAACAGGCCGCTGACCTTATCCGCAAAAACACCGATCTGATAGTGGAGTCACACGCAACCGCTCTCGTGACATCATGCCCGATCTGCTACCACTCGTTCAAAGACGAATACAAACTGCCGATTCCTGTTTACCACCATACAGAATACATTGACATGCTGATAAAATCAGGCCGTCTGCCTGTCAGCAAGTCCGAAACAACATATACTTATCATGATCCGTGCGAACTCGGCCGCGGATCAAGAATCTACAAACAGCCTCGCAACGTCCTGAATGCCATCGGAGAACTCAAAAAGATTTCACAAGAGAAGGAAAATGGCCTCTGCTGCGGTATGAATCTCGGAAACACTGTGCTAACACTGCAGCAGCAGACAAAGCTTCGCGATGCCGCCCTTGAAGTGCTCTCGGAACCGAATCCTGATGTAGTGGTGACTGCCTGCCCTATGTGCAAAAAGGCTTTCAAGCACGGCACTGATGCCAATGTGAAGGATATTGCAGAAGTGGTGGCTGAAAATTTGAAAAATTGAATAATCATTAAGTAAAATATACAAATTCTCGAAATTAGATTGAATATGAAAAAGGAATTCTTATCAATGATCTTGGTTTTCGCGGTTTTTGCGTCAGCTTTCGCACAAAATGACGATCCTGTGCTTATGACTGTCGGCAATGAGAAAGTGACCAAATCAGAATTCATCAAGGCTTACCAAAAAAACTCGATGTTAAGCGAATCCTCTGAGCAGGAACTCCGCGATTATCTTAAACTGTATTCAGAATATAGAATGAAAGTGCATGAGGCCAAACTGTTGAAACTCGACACGGCTCAGGTGTTCCAAAATGAGTGGGCTTCTTACAAAAGCCAATATGCCCAGCAATACCTCATCGATACTGAGGTAAGTGAACAACTCCTCGAGGAAACCTATGATCGTGCACGCTATCATGTCCGCGCCTCACATATCTTGATTCGCGTCACACCGGATGCATCCCCGAAAGACACCCTTGCAGCATATCATAAAACCATGAAGATCAGGAATGAAATCATGGATGGTCTGGATTTTAACGAAGCCGCTGCCATGTATTCAGAGGATGAGTCAGCACGCGACTATGTGAATCCGCAGAATGGCCGAAAGATGAAAGGAAATCGCGGTGAACTCGGCTATTTCTCAGTCTTGGAGATGATTTATCCATTCGAGAGTGCTGCCTATAACACACGCGTAGGCGAGGTGTCGATGCCAGTGCGCACTCAGTTCGGATACCATCTGGTGTATGTTCAGGACAAGATTCCAGCAATTGCCAAGATATTTGTGTCGCAAATCTTCATTGCAGACACCTCGGCATTGAGCAAAACCGTTGACCATAGCGCTGTGATGTCAAAATATCAGGAGATAAAGGGCAAGTTCAACAACGGCACTCCGTTCGAAGAACTCGCAGCCCAATATTCTGACGATTTGGCCACCAAGAACAACGGCGGACGTATGGAACCGTGCGCGCCCAACCGCCGCCCGGGCAATTTCCTCTATGCAGCAATTAATGTCAAGAAAAACCAGATCTCCGAGCCAGTGCCGTCTGCCATAGGCTGGCATATACTCCGTCTCGACTCTGTCGTTTACACATCTGTCAACGACGAGTTCAAGTACATGCTTAAAAACAAGCTCAGCCGCGACACCCGCTCCCAGAAGAGCAAGGCTTCTCTTGTTGAAAAGCTTAAAAAAGAGTATAACTATAATGAAAACGGGAAGAAAGCGGCAATGAAGTTCTTCAAGAAAAACCTTCCCGAAAACTATCTCCAAATAAAAAACCTCAAAATAGAGTCTCTCCCCGGTATTGAAAAACTCAAACCGATGTGCACCTACGCAGACCAGGCTCTCTCTGCTGCCGATTTCGGAAAGTATATCTCCCGCTTCCAAGGCAAGCAGATTAATGGCGACAAAGTTAACTTCCTGGAGGACATTTTCTCCGGTTTCGTTGGCGAAAACATACTCCGTTATGAAAGCACACAGCTCATGACAAAATATCCGGAATACCGTGATGTTGTGAATGAAGTTTATGACGGACTCATGATTTATGAAGTCAATTCCCTTAAAATATGGAATGCGGCCATAAAAGACACTGTCGGAGCCGAGAAATTCTATGAGTCCATCAAAACACAATTCCCTTCAGGTGACACCTTGAACCCTTATAAATCTTTTGACGAAGTACGCGCCGTGGTCATAAGCCAATATCAGGATTTTCTTGAAAAGCAATGGCTTAAGGAACTCCATCAAAAGTATCCTGTGAAATTAGACGAGGATGTCTTCCGCTCAATTCTTTCAAAGAGATAAAAGTGAAAAATATCAGACTCCTAATATTGGTTATGCTTGCAGCTCTGACTGCAGTGTCCTGCCATTCACGCAAGGATAGGGTTGTTGCTCAGGTTTACCAATACAAACTATATAATTCTGAACTCCAAAACATAATGCCGTCAGGCCTCTCACCCGAAGACAGTATGGGGCTGGTCAACGATTATGTCGAAAATTGGATCAAGGAAAAACTCATACTTCATGAAGCAGAGAAAAAACTCACCCCTTTCGAAAAGAATTTTGAAAGGGAAATCTCCAATTATCGCGATATACTGTTGATTAACAAATATTATGAAAAACTTTGGAAATCAGATACTTCTAATCTGAAAATTACAGATAAAGATGTCTCAGATTTCTCAAAATCTTTAGATACAAGATATACTGTAGAAAAGGAGATAGTGAGGGTTAACTATGTGAAAATGCCGTCTAATTCCAGTGATTTGTCAAGAGTCAGGGAGATTCTTTTCAATGAAAACCTGCGTAGAGAAAACAAGCAGGAACTTTCCGATATGTTGGGCGACACAATAGAATATCTGTTGGATGATGACGCCTGGCTGTATCTTGACGACCTTCAAAATGAGGTTGCTTTTGAGATTTCAGTGGGCGAAAACGGTGCGAACCCCAAATGCATAGAAAAGAGGGTGGGCGATAATGTCATCTTCATTGTGATATTAGACTACAGGTCGCAACGTTCTGTGAACGAGACCAGTGAGGAGCGTGCCGCCGCTGAAATGCTTCTTCTTAACCAGAGAAGATCACAGTTTATTAGCGACTATGTTGAAAAACTCTACGAAAAAGCCCTGAAAGAGGGAAAGATTGTACAATAACAGCAAATTATGATCTGCAAGATTTTTAACACATCAAATAATGATATGCCCGCTTATGCATCCGATAATGCTGCGGGTATGGACCTTCGTGCCAATCTGACTGATAATGTGGTACTAAAGCCTCTCGAACGCCGCCTAATACCTACCGGGCTGTTTATGGAACTTCCGTCTGATTGCGAGGCTCAGATTCGGCCGAGAAGCGGTTTGGCCTTTAAAAACGGAATCACTGTTTTGAACAGTCCCGGCACTATTGACGCCGACTACCGTGGCGAAATCAAAGTCCTCCTGATAAACCTTTCAAATGAGGATTTCACAATAGAAAACGGTGACAGGATAGCGCAGATGGTGATATCCAAATTCGAGCAGTGTGAGATTGTCAGAGTGGAGAAATTCGAAGACCTTTCAGGAACTGAACGCGGTGCCGGCGGATTCGGACACAGCGGAAAAAAATAGTCCTGCCATGTGGAAAAATCTCTTGCTGATAGTATTCGCGTTGCTCTGTTTCAGCGCACCCGCCCAAACGGGTAAGAAAGTCAGGAACACTGCTGACAACTCTTCCGAGAATGTCTCCGCACGCAAAATTTCGAGCCGCTTCAACAACGGCCTTAGAAGTTTCTACACCGCCCAGACCGATGACGCGGAACGCATTTTCTCCGATATCGTCAGAGATAACCCCAAACATGCCCCGTCTTACTTCATGCTGTCCAAAATATATACAGAAAAAGGACAATTTTCCGAGGCCGAGATAGCCCTCAACAATGCAATCAAGGCAGACAAGGACAATGTCTGGTACCGCGTCGCCCTCGGTGAAAACTATATCAAAACCGAAAACTTCAAAAAGGCAACCCCTATTTGGGAGTCTGTTTGTAAGGAAATGCCTGATAATGAGTTGTTTCTGTTTAATCTTTACGACTGTTACCAACATCTCAACAATTATTCAAAGATGATTGAGACGTTAGACATTATGGAGGATAAGTTTGGGCCGAGGGAGGAATTTACTCGTAATAAGGTGATTCTTTGGCTGAGAAAAAATGAACTCAACTCTGCTATCGGCGAATATGACAAACTTATTGAGAAACAACCGTATGAGGTGACTAACTATTTGAGGGCCGGGGTCTTGTGCGAAGAACACAACCTGTCTGACAAGGCTGTTTCGTACTATGAAAGGGCTTACAAGATATTTCCTGACAACCCTGAGGTCAATATGATGCTCGCGAATTTCTATATACTCAAGAACGATGAGGAGAAGAGCTTGCAATATATTCAATATGTCATCCCGAATCCAGAGGTTGGCATAGAGAAAAAAATCCCGTTTATAAGAAAACAGATCCAGAATATGGATCAAAACAGTGCCAAAAAAGTCGAGGAATGGGCACGCCAGCTTGTCTCAGCCCACCCTGACGATTATCAGAGCCATGAGGCTTTGGCCGAGGTGTGCATGAAGCTCGGCAAGTTCTCAGAGGCAGCCGACAACTACGAAAAACTTCTCGATATCAGCAACTCGGCTCAGGGTGATCAATCGTCTTATGTCCAGAATTGGGAATCGTATGTCAAGTCTGTGGAAAAGACGGGCAATTTGGTGCGGCTTCTGAAGTATGAGGACGACATAGCCACTATTTTCCCTCAGACGCCTGCAATGCTTGCGGTTTTGGCCAAGGCTTTTCTTCAGTCAAACAATCCAGTCAAGGCTATAGAGTATTACAAGCAGGCTTTGGCTTTTGCGTATGACGCGGACGACATTTCCATGATTAACAAAGGACTGTATGATGCATATATGATGAAAGGTGATACTGAGAACGCGAAGAGATACAATCCTCGCAATTGAAATATGGTAAAACAATAACAAAAAAGGCAAACCCTTGGGTTTGCCTTTTTTGTTGAATGTAGGTTATGATTATTTTTTGTAGAAAACGAATTTACCGTCTTCGATTGAGTCAACTATGATGGTGTCGCCAGGTCCGATGTTGTCTGACAAAATCATCTTCGAGAGTTCGTTCATCACCTTCTTCTGGATCACTCTCTTCAGAGGTCTTGCGCCATACATCGGGTCGTAGCCGAGGTCGGCGAGCAGTTTCATTGCATAGTCGCTGAACTCAATCTTCAGGTTGCGCTGTTCGAGAAGGTTGCGCAAGTTGTTCAGTTGCAAGTTGATGATGTCTTTAATCTCGCGTTTTGACAGAGGTTGGAACATGACGATTTCATCTATTCTGTTCAAAAATTCAGGTTTAAGAGATTTTTTGAGCAGGTCGTTAAGTTCCGCCTTTGTTCTTTGGAACACCTCTTCATCCGAGAAAGCACCGGGGTTCGAGTAGTTTTCCTGAATGATGTTGGAACCCAAGTTAGATGTCATGATGATTATGGTGTTCTTGAAGTCTGCCACACGTCCCTTGTTGTCGGTCAGACGTCCGTCGTCAAGTACTTGAAGCAGGATGTTGAAGACATCAGGATGCGCTTTTTCAATCTCGTCAAAGAGTATCACTGAGTAAGGTTTGCGGCGCACTTTCTCGGTCAGTTGTCCTCCCTCTTCGTAGCCTATATAGCCAGGAGGCGAGCCGATAAGTCTTGAGACAGAGTGCGGCTCCTGGAATTCGCTCATGTCGAAACGAGTCATTGCATCTTCAGTGTTGAACAGGTATTCGGCGAGAGCTTTTGCAAGCTCGGTCTTGCCGACGCCTGTAGTACCCATGAAGATGAAGGAGCCGAGAGGTCGTCGGGCGTCCTGCAGGCCGGCGCGGCTGCGGCGTATTGCGTCGGAGACTGCAGTTATAGCCTCATCCTGTCCCACAACTCTCTTGTGAAGCTCTTCTTCCAGATGCAGCAGTTTGGATTTCTCGCTCTGCATCATCTTGTTAACCGGTATGCCGGTCCAGCGGGCGACAACTTCGGCGATGTCGTCGGCTGTCACCTTCTCGTCAATCAGGGCACTGTCGCCCTGTTGCTTGTCCAACTCCTCCTGAAGTGCCACGATTTTGTCTTCGGCATTCTTGATGAGCCCGTAGCGGAGTTCAGCCACGCGGCCGTAATTGCCTTGTCGCTCCTCATCGGCGGCCTCGATCTTGTAATGCTCTATCTCGTCCTTGCAGTGCTGTATCTGGTCTATGATGCTCTTTTCACTGCGCCATTTTGATGACAGGTCGTTGCGTTTCTCCTGAAGTTCAGAGAGAGTCTTGCTGATCTGTTGCACTTTGGTCTCGTCTTTTTCCAGTTTCAAGGCTTCGCGTTCAATCTCTAATTGCGAGATTCTGTGTTGGACGTCGTCCAGCTCCTCTGGCACCGAGTTGATTTCCAGCTTCAGTTTTGCGGCGGCCTCGTCGATAAGGTCGATTGCTTTGTCGGGCAGGAACCTGTCGCCGATGTATCGTTGCGACAACTCAACTGCGGCTATGATAGCCTCGTCCATGATCTTCACCTGGTGGTGGTTCTCATAACGCTCCTTAAGTCCACGCAGGATGGAAATGGCGCTGTATTTGTCGGGCTCCTCGATTTTTACGGGCTGGAAACGACGTTCCAAGGCCTTGTCTTTCTCGAAGTATTTCTGATATTCGTCCAAAGTGGTGGCACCGATTGAGCGAAGTTCGCCACGTGCCAGAGCCGGTTTCAGTATGTTGGCTGCGTCCATGGCGCCGTCGCCGCTTGCACCTGCGCCCACCAAAGTGTGGATTTCATCGATGAAGAGGATGATTTCGCCATTTGACTCTATCACTTCATTTATTACGCTCTTCAAACGCTCCTCGAATTCGCCCTTGTATTTGGCGCCGGCGATGAGGGCTCCCATGTCGAGTGAAAACAGCTTCTTGGTCTTCAGGTTCTCGGGGATGTCGCCGCTCACAAGTCGTTGCGCCAAACCTTCGGCAATGGCTGTCTTGCCGACGCCTGCCTCACCTATTAAGATAGGGTTGTTCTTGGTCCTGCGCGAAAGTATCTGCAGCACACGCCTGATCTCGTCTTCCCTTCCGATGACGGGGTCGAGCTTGCCCTTTCGGGCCATGTCGTTGAGGTTCTTCGCGTATTTGTTGAGCGCGTTGTATGTCTCCTCTTGGGAGGCTCCGTTCACTTTCTTGCCGTTGTGAAGTTCGGCGATGGCTGCTTTTAGTCCTTTCTCAGTTATGCCTGCGTCTTTCAGGATGCGCGAGGCCGTTCCGCCCGCCATCAACACTCCGTAGAGCAGATGCTCCAAGGCCATGTACTCGTCACCCGACTCGTCACAGAACATCACAGCCTTCTGCATGGCTGTCTGTGTGCTGCCTCCAAGGTAGTATTCTGTGCCGCTGCTCTTCGGAAGATGCGAGATCTCCCTGTCAACGGCTTGCTTTATCACCTGCGGGTTGGCCGACTGCTTTTTCAAGATGAACGGCACCACGTTGTCGTCCAAGTCAAGCATCGACTTGAGAATGTGCAGAGTGTCAACCTGCTGGTTCTGGTTGCGGGCCGCCACCATCTGGGCGTTCGCAATCACTTCCTGTGTCTTTATTGTTAAATTATTTGGGTTCATTTTTCTTTTTTCTCCTTTCTGATACTCCTCACTTTTAGCAAATATGTTGCCAATACTTTCCTACTGACATTTTGTCAGAAGATTAAACTTTTAAAGAAAAAAAATATCATATAAATGATTTTCTGTTTGTGCTATTTAAAAAAATAGTATCTTTGCAGGTTTTTATTTAGGTATTATTAATCATAAGTCATTAAAAAAAAGTAAAGGAGACCGGCTATCGAATAAACATCTACTTTCTGAATTATTATAAAAGTATCGTAACAAAGAAAGGAACAAGACTATGAATTGGAATACCTTGACCGATAACGAACTGATAGCACGTTATCAAGCAGGTGATGAGTCTGCTTTGAAATATTTGGTCCTCCGGTACGAGAGACGTTTGTTTTCCTACATTATGGCCTCCGTCAAAAACAAAGAGCTGGCGGAAGACATATTCCAAGATACCTTTATCAAGGTGATCAACACCATCCGTTCTGGCAACTACCAGGAAGAAGGTAAATTCTTCCAATGGATTATGCGCATCGCCAACAATCTTAAAATCGACTACTTCCGCAAAATGCAACGTATGCCGATTCTCGAAACCGACGAAGACTTCGACATTTTCACCGTGCTGAATAATCGCGAAGAATCAGTGGAAGATAAAATCATCAAAGAGCAGACCTATTCAGACCTGACTCATTATGTCGAATATCTCCCTGAAGACCAAAAAGAGGTGCTCAAAATGCGCATCTACATGGATTACAGCTTCAAAGACATAGCAACCCTGACTAATGTCAGCATCAATACTGCCCTGGGCCGCATGAGATACGCTCTCATCAACCTGCGCAAAATCATGAAAAAGCATCAGGTGGCCCTCTGATTTCTCTTTTCCCCATGGTTGCAATATTTCAGAAAATTTGTCTGCTTGTGCACATCGGTCTCAAATTTTCTTATCTTTGCAAATTGTAAAAAATGATGTTATGGATTACCAATTCTTAAAAATAGACAATAACGACTTCATCTGCACACTTACCATCTCAGCGGAGAAGTCGTTAAACGCTTTAAATACCAAAATCCTGTCTGAGATAGATGATTTTTTGGATCATTTAGATGAAAAAACGCGTGTCTTGATTATCACCGGTGCAGGTGAGAAGGCTTTTGTGGCCGGTGCTGACATATCGGAGATGAGCAATCTCAATGGTGAAGAAGGTCGGAAATTCGGCAAATATGGGGCAGATGTTTTCTATAAAATCGAAACGCTTCCGATTCCGGTCATTGCGGCGGTGAACGGATTCGCTTTGGGCGGCGGATGCGAGTTGGCGATGGCCTGCGACATCCGGATTGCCTCTTCGAAAGCCAAGTTCGGTCAGCCGGAAGTAGGTTTAGGCATCATACCGGGATTCTCCGGCACTTACCGTTTGCCGCGTCTCGTCGGCTTGGGCAATGCCAAAGAGCTTATCTACACGGGTAAGGCCATCCGCGCCGACGATGCTTTGCGAATCGGGCTCGTGAACAGAGTCGTTGAACCTGAAAATCTGATGGAAGAGACTGTAGCCCTCGCAAAGCAAATCATAGCAAAATCCGCCTCGGCAGTGGCCGCAGCAAAACTGAGCATCAACACCGAATACAACGAAGCTCCCGAGAAAGCTATCGAAATGGAGAGCCTGAATTTTGGCAAATGCTTCGATAATTACGACCAAAAAGAGGGTATGAAAGCCTTCTTGGAAAAAAGAAACCCTGATTTCAAGGATAAAGTTAATTTCTAACATATAAAATTCTTAAAATATGAAAATTTGTGTTATAGGTACTGGAACGATGGCAAAAGGCATTGTCAAGGCTTTCGCAGCCAAGATGCCGGTTGTCATGAAGAGCAGAACCCAAGCCAGCTTGGACAAGGCCATGGGCTCAATTTCAAAGTCTTACGCCAAACTCGTTGAAAAAGGCAAAATCACTGAGGAAGCAATGAATGCTATTCTTGCAAATATCTCTACCACAACTGATTATGCCGATTTCAAAGATGCAGATCTCGTGATTGAAGCTGCTGTTGAAGATATGCAGCTCAAGAAAGATGTCTTCATGGAACTCGACAAGATATGCAAGCCTGAAACCATTTTTGCAACCAATTCTTCTTCTTTGTCAATCACAGAGATTGCAGCTTGCACAAGCCGTCCTTCCCAATTCATCGGCTGTCACTTCTTCAATCCCGCCGACAGAATGGCTTTGGTTGAGGTAATCAAAGGCCAGCTTACGTCAGAAGAGGTCAGCAAGACTATCGTGGATTTGACCACGGAGATAGGAAAGACTCCTGTTCCCGTTAATGAAGCACCTGGTTTCGTCGTTAACAGAATCCTCATTCCGATGATTAACGAGGCTGTAGGTATTTTGGCAGACGGCATCGCCTCTGCAGAGGATATCGACAAATGCATGATGCTTGGAGCAAACCATCCGATGGGTCCTCTTGCATTGGCCGACCTTATTGGCAATGATGTGAACCTTGCTATCATGGAGGTCCTCTACAAAGAATTCGGTGATCCGAAGTACAGACCTCATCCGTTGCTCAGAAAAATGGTGCGTGCAGGATTGCTCGGCCGCAAGACCGGTGAGGGTTTCTACAAATACTAATCGGTGAAAATGTTTTTTTTTAATAGCGACCCTGGAAGTTGTGAAGGCTTCCGGGGTTGTTTTTTTATTGGCCCTGGTTCTGGTTGCGTGCGTTTATCATCTCTTCCAATTCCGAATACCACTCTTCACCATATTTTGCAATGAGAGGGTCTTTTAGGAATTTGTAAACGGGGATTTGCAGTCTGTTTCCGTTCTCCACAGCGGTTTTGCATACGTTCCAATGGTTGTAGTTGAGGGCTTCGTAGTCGCCTACTTTGCTGATTCTGATGGGGTAGAGGTAGCAGGAGATAGGTTTTCTGAAAGGGATTTCATGGTTCAGGAAGCATTTTTCTATGGCGCATTTGGCGATGCCGTCTTCAAAGAATGCGAACGCGCAGGCGTCGTTGCTTTCCATCAATGGGGTGTCGAACGAGTCGTCACCATTAAAAACGAAGGTGCCGCCGTTTTCGACAACGGCAACACCTTCATCTGTCATGTATTTCTTAAAGTCGGGAAAATACTCTTCAAGGTCGGCCACTTCTTCGGGAGCCACTGGGGCGCCGCTGTCGCCTTCCACGCAGCAAAGGCCCTTGCACTGGCTGATGTCGCAGCAGAAGCACTTGTCGATGAGTTCCTCAGAGACGAGGGTGTTCCCAACTATCAGCATCGTGTCCAAGATTATTTGCCGAGGCGCTTGAACTGGCATGTGAAGTGGCGCATGAGTTCAGCCTCCCAGGTGATTTCAAGGCCGCGGGTGATGGTGTGACGGCGGTCGAAAACATTCTTGAGAGCAACAGCTATGACATCCATGTGGTTGTTGGTGTAAACGCGGCGAGGGATGCAGAGACGAACAAAGTCAAGGCCTCCGAAGCGGTTCTCGCGGGTCACTGGGTCGCGGTCGGCGAGCACGTAGCCTATCTCGCACGCGCGGATGCCTGCCTCGAGGTAGAGTTCGCAGGTGAGGGTCTGTGCCGGGAATTCTTCCTTAGGAATCTCTGTCAGGATCTTGTCGGCATCAACAAAGATGGCGTGGCCGCCTGCAGGACGCTGATAAGGAATTCCGAATTCGTCAAGTCTCTTGGCAAGATATTCAACTTGTTTGATGCGAGTCTCGATCATGTCGAAGTTGCAGTTCTCTTTCAAACCAACGGCCAGTGCGTCCATGTCGCGTCCGTTCATGCCGCCGTAGGTGAGGAATCCTTCGAAAGGAATGCAGAACAACTTGGCGCCCTCGTACCAATCTTCCTTGTTGGTTGCGATGAAGCCGCCCATGTTCACGAGACCGTCTTTCTTTGCACTCATTGTCATACAGTCTGCATAGCTGAACATCTCTTTCACGATTTCTGTGATGCTCTTGTCTGCATAGCCCTCTTCACGGGTTTTGATGAAATATGCGTTTTCAACGAAGCGGGCGCTGTCCATGTTGACGGGAACTCCGTATTTATGGCAGAGTTCGCAGGTCTCGCGGATGTTTTTCATGCTGACAGGTTGTCCGCCAACGGTGTTGTTGGTGACGGTAAGTACCATGAAAGGAACGTTGCCTTTGTTTTCCACGAGCACTTTTTCGAGTTTTTCAAGACCTACGTTGCCTTTGAAGGGAACCTCGAGTTGGGTGTCTTTTGCCTCGTCGCAGGTCACATCGATGGCGAATGCCTTGCGGCTTTCAATGTGTCCCTTGGTGGTGTCGAAGTGAGCGTTGCCTGGAACAACCATGCCTGGTTTTACAAGATAGCTGAAGAGCACGTTCTCGGCTGCACGTCCCTGGTGGGTGGGGATCACATACTTGAAGCCCGTGAGCTCTGTGATTGTGTCCTTCATGTGGTAGAAACTGCGCGCTCCACCATAACTTTCGTCACCCATCATCATCGCACTCCACTGACGGTCGCTCATGGCACCTGTGCCGCTGTCGGTGAGCAGGTCGATGTAAACATAGTCTGACTTCAGCATGAAGATGTTGTTGTGTGCTTCTTCAAGCCATTTTTCGCGTTGTTCTCTTGTGGATTTCTTGATAGGTTCAACCATCTTGATTTTCCACGCTTCTGCAAAAGGTATTTCCATAATTATAAATTTTTTAATGAAACAAATTTTATTCTGCAATTTTGCCAGAAACAAACACCAAGGACACTGAACCCACCCGAACACGCAACAGCATCGTAATTGAGGTTTTTCAACAAAAGATTGTCAATCAAATACTTTTGCCACGTTTCGTCGGTTGTATCCAGATGACAAAAATCGCTCTGCAAATATACAAAATTTAAGATAGCAAAACAATTTGCCTACAGATTCTTCTTTATTTCTTTAATCTCTTGAAATAATGTATTGTAATTTACTGAAAAACCGCTGTTCTTGCGAGAGAAAAGTGAAAGAAATTCCACGTTTTTATGCTTTTCAAATAGGGTTGATACCGCTATGTTGTTCAAAAACAGATTGTTGGCCATGGCTTCGCTGACAACCTTTTGGATAGCTACCTTGTATCCCTTGTCTTCGGTTACAATGCCGCTCTTGTTTAAAAATGATGGTCCGGATTCGAATTGTGGCTTTATCAGAAGCATTATTTGTCCGTTCTCTTCCAAAAATGCATCCATAAATGGCAAGATATATGTCAGAGAGATGAACGATACATCGGAGACTATCCAGTCGAATTTTCTGTTCCCTACCTCGGCGGGCGAAAGCTCCCTGAAATCTTTGTTCTCAATTGAGAGCACACGCTCATTCCTGGAAAGTTTCTGGTCGAGCTGCGCGGTGCCTACATCCACGGCAGCGACGAAGGATGCGCCGTTCTGCAGTGCGCAGTCTGTGAATCCGCCCGTGGAGGAACCGATGTCCAATACGGTCTTACCTTGGAAATCAAGACCAAAATCACTAATCGCCTTTTCGAGCTTCAAACCGCCCATGCTGACATATTTGTTGAATATGTCTATCACTTCAACTGTCGTTTTTTCGCCAATATCTGTCGATGATTTTGTGCAGATTTCGCCGTTGACCATGACTGTTTTGTGCTTTATGGCTGTCTGAGCTTTCTCCCGCGACGGAAAAAGTCCGTTTTCTAATAGGTATTTGTCTAATCTCATTTGCTGATGACCGTTTTTATTGTTGTTGAACCGTTGATTCTTATAAAATAGACTCCGTTATTTGCGTTTTTCAGGTTGATATTGACGGATGAACTGTTTATGTTGTGTTCTGTGTGGATTTTTTTACCGAGGATATCAAATATCTCCACCGAATTGATTGTCTCTTTGCCGCTGACAGAGAAACATCCGTCGTTTGGGGTGGGGTAGAGCTGGTACTGTGGTCGCATGAGATTTTGTATCCCTACGTGCTCGGGTGGCTGGCAACCTTTGAATAATGCCGCTCCGCCGGCATAGTTTCCGATGATGATATCGGGGAACTGGTCGCCGTTAAGCTCCGCCACTGCCACACCGATGCGCCGCCCTTCCTTGAAATGGTACGGGGTTTGCGCAATGGTCTCAACCAAGTTCTTGTCGGCAAGCTCGAAAGTTCCGTCAATGTTGTTGTCTATGTTTTTATACAGTGATACGTCTCCTTGTTCATTGCCGCAGAAAAACACGGTGCCATGGTGCTGACTTCTGAACAGGCAAGGCACGCTGTAACCGAAATATGATACATTGGAATCGCGCAGATCGATGCCTCCAAGTGTGTCGGTTATCTTTTGAAAAACAGGGACTGCAGAGCCTGTGTTTTTGAAATAGCTGAACAAACCTCGCCGGTTGCCGATAATCAAATCGTTATTGCCATCTAAATCCAAGTCGAAAAACTGCGGTGTGCTGCATTCTCCAACATCGATATCACTGAAATTATATATGATTTCGCCTATGTTGTTAATTAGTCTGTTGTTTGGCACCATAAGCAGGGTGCCGTCGTTTTGTCCGCAAAGCATATCAACAGTACCATCCCCGTCAAAATCTCCGAAGGTTGGGTATAAAGATTTGAAATTCAGTTGTTTAAGATTGCCAAAGTCGTTGGTTTGTAGTGTGAATTTCGGTTGGTTTGTTGTCCCTGTGTTTTTGTAATAGCTTATTGAAGAGGAGAAATGGGAGTTGATAAATCCGTTCGTGGTTGTGGTGCTGTCGAATTGGCCGTAGTTGCCAATGAACAAGTCTAAAAGACCGTCAAGGTCAAAATCATACATTACAGGATAGCAGCCGCTTCCCACATCAATCATGTCACCTTGCAGGAAATCAGTCTGAGAGAGTGTGAATTCGTTGAGTTGGTGATTGAAAAGGTAGATCCAGACGCTGTTGAGATCGCGTGATTTTGTCAGGGAAGGGTCGGAAGGCGAAACGATCAGTGCAGGTTGAGTTTGTCCGGGCAGGTGTATCAGCGATGCGGCCGGCATGGAGAGAAGGTCAATCGGGCAGTTGCTCGGGAATGTAGTGTCTTGGAGTGTCATCATAGCGGTCTGTTGTGTGCCGTTGTTATATAGCAGAACCAGGTGCGGCGAGTCAACGTCGCCCACGAGCAGGTCTTCAAGTCCGTTATTGTCGAAGTCGTGGAGCAGAAGAGAGGACCCGGTATGCCTTTCCGGTCCTGGACCGGTATGTTTGTCGTTGCAGTCGGAGAAAAGAGTGATTTGGTTGTTGTCGGCGGCTTCAGAGAATTTGCCCCAGCATTCGTCTTCCAGTCTCAGGTCGAAATATCCGTTCTGGGAATAGTTTTTAAGGTAGTGGACGTATCTGCCGAGAACGTAGAAGTTGAGGATGTCCATTCTTCCATCCATGTCGATGTCTTCAACCACTGGATAGTCGTCGGGAGAGGCATAGAGGTTCACGTATCCGTTGTAGTAGAATGCTTTCAGCGGATCGGCCACGAGGTTGAACTGAAGGCCGGGGGCAGAGGTGTTCTCAAACACTCTGATTCCTGCGAGGCCGTAGGTGAAGATGTCTGGTTTGCCGTCGTTGTTGAAGTCTTTGAGCAGAGCCCAATCGTGGAGGTCAGGGAAGAGTCTGGCATATTCTGGGGCGAAGGTGTATCCGGTGCCGTTGTTCAGGAAGGTCAGGATTCTGTTTCCGTGCTTTTCGAAGGCGAAGAGGTCGTTCAGGCTGTCGCCGTCGAGGTCGATTTCGGAGAATTTGACGGAGTTCAAGCCTCCTGTCCAAGGTAGTGACAGCTGGTTGTTGTCTTGATATACAGGCACATCAGGCCATCTTTGGAAACCAAAGTCGTAGAGTGCAGGAGTTTGAGCCGTTGAGACGAGAGCGGCAATAAGGATAAGCAAGAAGAGGGTGAGGGTATGGCGCATGGTTAACGTATGCGCAGGCGTTGGCCCTCGCGTATGTTGTCGCTCCTGAGGTGGTTGAGCTTCTTGATTTTGGTGATGGTGGTGTGGTATTTCCGTGCGATGGAGCCGAGGCATTCGCCTCTTCTGACTTTGTGGTATGTAGGAGCTGCAGCAGGCCTGGGGGCAGGCTTGGGCTGCACGGTCTGAGGAGTGGGGTTAGGAGTGGATACGCTGTAACCGGATATATAGAGTGTGTCGTATTTCAGTTTGAAGTTGTCGAAGTCGATGATGCGGTTGGGGTTGATGTCGTTGCCTAGGTAGCGCACTTCAAAGTGGAGGTGTGAGCCATAGGAGCGGCCTGTGTTGCCGCCGAGACCGATAATGTCGCCGGCCTTGACCATCTGGCCAGGGTTGACGAGTCTTTTTGAGAGGTGTGCGTAGTAAGTTTCAAGGCCGTTGTCGTGGCGGATGACCACGAGGTTGCCGTAGCCGCCGGTGTTAGCTGTGCCTTTGGAGATGCGGACGATGCCGTCGAAGGCTGCGCAGACGGGAGTGCCCTCGGGATAGCCGAGATCAACGCCGCGGTGCATCCTGCGGTGGCGGTAGCCGTAGTTCGACGTGATGCGGTAGTTGGCTGGATGATGGTATCCGCTCAGCACGATGGTGTCGCGGGCTGCCGAGCCCTGGTGGCGGTAATGGATGGTCACAATGTCGAAATTCTGGTATAAGTTGAAGCCCGGCATCCAGTTGAAATAGGTGAAAAGCATGCCGTTGCCGTGGTCAACGTTGTCGAAGTTGGCATCGTACATGGTGTTGATGAGGTTGCCGAGCGAATCATCCTCGATGATGCCCTCTATTGTCGCCGTGTCGTTTATGACATTGAATTTTACATAGTTCTCCTGTGCTTTTGAGCAAATTACAAATGACAAAAACAATAATATATATAATGTTTTGATATTGTTCATAAATCAGTGTTTGTACTTCTTGTTTTGAGTTTTAGGCTTGCTTGGAGCCTGTTTGCGATAGTGTTTCTTGATATAGTAGGTTGTGTGTTGTGAGGTCGTGGAATTCCAGTGGGGGTTGTATTTTGTGCGGTTTTTCGAATATCTTGTAGGCCTGTGTGTGCTGCCCTTTGACGAGTTGCATGAAGGCACTGTCAGTGCTGTTACACAGAGGAAAAGTACGAATAACACTACACGAAAATATCTTCTATTCTTGTTCATTTCTGCAAGTAATAAGTTTAACCGCAAAGATACACTTTTTTTAAGTTCGTCGGGCTTTAAAAAAATCTTTTAGTAATTTGGATGATTCTTCGGCGAGGACGCCTTCGGTGATTTCGGCTTTGGAAGGGAATTTGCCGAGCATGGTGGAGAATCCCTTTTTGGGGTCCGACGCACCGTACACAAGACGTCTCACCTGTGCATGGGCGATTGCACCGGCACACATCAGGCACGGCTCCAGTGTCACATAGAGATCGCAGTCTTGCAGGTATTTGGCGCCAAGGGCGTTTTCTGCGGCGGTGATGGCGATGATCTCGGCATGGGCCGTCACATCCTTGAGGGTCTCCGTGAGATTGTGCCCATTTGCAATAACCCTTCCCTTGCTCACCACAACGGCCCCCACCGGTATCTCGTCTTCGGAAAAGGCCTCCTCAGCCTCCGCCAAAGCCATCCGCATGAAATATTCGTCGCCTAAGTTGATGTCGTCAGCCATTTTTTTCCTTCTTTTTTTTATCGTGGCAAAGATATAAAAATGTGCCATTTGTTTTGTTGGCATCTCATAATTTTTGTGTTTCGCCATTATGTTAAAAATTCTATATTTGCAAGTTTTTTATTTTTGAAAATCTGAAGAGATGAAAAATGATGTGTTTTCTCTTGCCGAGGTTGAAAAGATTGTTTTTGACGGCAAGAAACTTAAGCTTAAGGAATCTTTAAAACACGAAATATCAGAATGTTACGAATTTTTGAAGGAGTTTTCCTCTGACAAAATAATATATGGTATAAACACAGGGTTCGGTCCGATGGCGCAATGGCGGATACACGACGATGATTTGAAGGCGTTGCAGTACAACATCATCCGAAGTCACTCCACTGGAGCCGGGGAGCCTCTTCCCGACGATTGCGTGAAGGCGGCCATGGTTGCCCGTTTGGGCACATTTCTGCAAGCCCGTTCGGGTGTTCATCCGGAATTGGTGGAACTCCTTGTGGGGATGATAAACAACGACATCATCCCGATGATTCCGCAGCATGGGAGTGTGGGGGCGAGCGGCGACCTTGTACAGCTGGCGCATCTGGCCCTCACAATGATTGGCGAGGGGAAGGTGCACTACAAGGGGGAATGGCGGCCGTCGGCTGAAGTGCTCTCCGAGTGCGGCCTCAAGCCTTTTACCATCCATATCCGCGAAGGCCTGTCCATCACCAACGGCACCAGCGTCATGACGGGAATATCTATTGTGAACATGCACCAAGCCGACAAGCTGCTTGACCTCGCAGTGTTGGCAAGCGTGATGATGAACGAGATCGCTAATTCGTTCGACGACCTCATGTCGGAGGAGCTCAACGCCGTTCGCAGGCATCCTGGGCAGCAGGCTGTGGCCGCATGGATGCGTGAAATCGCCAAAGACAGCAGGCGTCTGCTGAAACGCGAACACGCCTTATACGACGGACATCATCAGGAAGAGACATTCGACCACAAAGTGCAGCCTTATTACTCGCTGCGCTGCATTCCGCAGATCCTCGGCCCTGTGTATGAGACCTTCGAAAACTGCAAAAGGGTGATCGAAGAGGAGCTGAACTCGGCCTGCGACAACCCTATAGTCGATCCGGTGGCCAAGAACGTGTTCCATGGCGGCAACTTCCACGGCGACTATATCTCTCTTGAACAGGACAAGGTGAAAATCGCCATGGTGCGCCTTGTCATGACTATGGAACGTCAGCTCAACTACCTGTTCCACGACCGCATCAACGGCATACTCCCACCGTTCCTGAACCTCGGGAAGCTCGGACTCAACTATGGAATGCAGGCCTGCCAGTTCACCGCCACATCAACAACTGCCGAATGCCAGACGCTCGCGATGCCGAATTATGTGCACAGCATCCCCAATAACAACGACAACCAGGATATCGTGAGCATGGGCACCAATACGGCGCTGCTCACAAAGAGGGTGATCGACAATGCATGGCAGGTGATGTCTATCCACTTCATAGCCTTGGCGCAGGCCGTTGACTGCCTCGGTATAAGCAAAGAACTCTCTTCCAAGACACGGAAAATGTATAGACAGATACGAGATATCTGCCCTAAATTTGTTGAAGACACGCCATTTTACGATGATATCCTAAATGTGGAAAATTTTTTGAAACAAAACTCATTAAAGATAAGATGAAATACGCACTTGTAACAGGAGGTTCGCGTGGCATCGGCCGCGCAACAGCCATCAGACTTTCACAAAACGGGTTCGCGGTCATTGTCAACTATATCAGCAACGACGAAGCAGCCCAGAACACCAAGGTTGAGATTGAAAAGGCAGGCGGGGTGTGTGAACTCTTGAAGTTCGACATCTCTGACGAGAAAGCCGTGGATGATGCTTTGCGGCGGTGGGAGGAGTCACACCCTGACGATTTCATTTCCGTGCTGGTGAATAATGCCGGGACGCGCCGCGACAATCTGATGATGTTGATGAGCGACGAAGATTGGCACAGCGTCATCAACACACCTCTGAACGGCTTCTTCTACATCACCAGACGACTCCTCAAACAGATGCTCTCCCACAGGGAGGGCAGAATCATCAACATGGCGTCGCTGTCAGGCTTGAAAGGTGTGCCGGGACAGACGAACTACAGTGCAGCCAAGGCTGCCATCATCGGCGCCACAAAAGCCCTGGCCCAGGAAGTGGCCAAGCGCAAGATCACGGTGAACGCAGTCGCACCGGGCTTCATAGCCACAGACATGACCAAGGACCTTGACCAGGATATGCTGAAAAAGATGATACCTGCGGCACGCTTCGGCACTCCTGAAGAGGTTGCTGCGGCCGTGGCTTTCCTCGCCAGCCCCGAGGCATCCTACATCACTGGACAGGTCCTGCAGGTCAACGGCGGACTCTATTCTTAGCAAAACAGCATCCAAATGGCACAAACAACCGACAAACTCTGGAACAGCGAATATGTGAAGGTCATGGCGACAAATTTCTCGCTGTTTTTTGCCTTCTACATATTGACGCCATTGTTGCCTATCTACTTGAGCGAAAGGTTCGGGGCGGGCAAGGATGTCATCGGTTTGGTGCTCTCAGGCTATACCATCACAGCTCTCCTGTTCCGTCCTTTCAGCGGTTACATCGTCGATTCTTTCAACAGAAAGCGTGTGCTGGTGTTTTTCATGGTGCTCAGCCTGGTTTTTTACGGTTTTTACTTGATTGCAGGCACTCTGTTTTTGTTTACCATAGTGCGCACGCTACATGGTGGCCCTTTCGGTGCAGGGACTGTTGCCAATTCAACTGTGGCAATCGACGTGCTGCCCTCTTCCCGCCGCAATGAAGGCATTGGCTATTATGGCCTGAGTAACAACATAGCCACTGCGATAGCTCCCACCGCCGGCATCGCCATCTACAAACTCACAAACAATTTTAACATACTATTTCTGATAGCACTGTTCTTCGCCTTTGTCAGCGTTGTGACTGCTTCAACGGTGAAGCTGCCCAAACGTTTGCCTGTGCAGAACAAGAAAAAGATATCTTTAGACAGATTTTTCCTGACTAACGGATGGTTTTTAGGCGCTAATGTGGCCTTCTTTTCATTGTGCTATGGTGTGCTGAGCAATTATCTGGCCATCTATGGCAAAGAAGTACTCGGGATAACTCACGGCACGGGAATGTTTTTCTTCCTGTTGTCTTTGGGATTGATAATGTCGAGGTTGCAAGGGGGCGAGTCGTTGCGCAAGGGGCGACTTACAAGGCACGCAGGTGTCGGCATTCTCATTTCCACTGTCGGATACTCCACATTCGTGATATCCCCGCATCCTGTATGCTTCTACTTGTCTGCACTGTTGGTCGGTCTCGGGAACGGCCACATGTATCCTGCTTTCCAAAACATGATTATCGTATCTGCGCATCACAATGAGCGCGGAACCGCCAACTCAACCCTGCTCACTTGCTGGGATATAGGGATTGGACTTGGTGTGCTGATAGGTGGTGTCATTTCAGAGTATGTGAGCTATCAGGCAGCATTCTGGACTGTTGTAGCGGTTCATATTGCAGGAGCCCTAATGTTTTTCACCTTCACGAACAGGATGTTTGAGAAAAGAAGGATTATAGAAGATTGATTGTAAAAAATGCTAAAAAGATATATGGACAGAAGAGTAGTTATAACAGGAATGGGAATTTGGTCATGCATCGGCACCTCGAAGCAGGAAGTGTTGGATTCGTTGCGAGAGGGCAGGTCAGGTATCGGCCGTGAGGCTGCCCGCGTGGAATACGGTTACCAGTCGGACCTGACGGGGATTGTTCCGCGGCCGGAACTCAAGCCGCTCTTGCACCGTCGTCTGCGCGCCGGACTCTCGGAAGAGGCTGAATATTCGTACATGGCTGCAAAAGAGGCTTTCGGTCAGGCTCTTGTGACCGATGAATACCTGCAGGACCATGAGGTGGGGATAATTTTCGGCAACGATTCTTCAGCCAAGCCGGTCATTGAGGCCGACAGGCTCCTGCAGGAGAAACACGACACAGCCTTGCTGGGCTCTGGCTTGATTTTCCAGTCGATGAATTCTACAGTGAATATGAATCTGAGCAGCATATTCCGTCTGCGAGGCATTAATTTTTCCGTCAGTGCCGCTTGTGCAAGCGGCAGTCACTCGGTCGGCATGGCTTACTTGCTTATAAAGCAGGGCTTGCAGGACATGGTGTTGTGCGGTGGCGCTCAGGAGGTGAATTACTATTCCATGGCCTCATTCGACGCACTTGGAACCTTTTCGAAGCGGATGTCGGAGCCGCAAAAGGCGTCGCGTCCGTTCGACAGAGACCGCGACGGCCTCGTGCCAAGCGGCGGTGCGGCGGCCGTTGTGCTTGAAGATTACGAAAACGCTGTAAAACGGGGCGCTCCAATCCTCGCCGAGGTGGTGGGATACGGTTTTTCATCCAATGGAGGCGGCATTTCACAACCATCTGATGTGGGTTGCGTCACCGCCATGTCGCGCGCTTTGGCATCTGCCGGACTGTCGGCTGGTGACATCGACTATGTGAACGCACATGCCACAAGCACTCCTCAGGGCGATATGTTCGAGGCAATTGCCCTTGACCGGCTCTTCCACGGCAAGCACGCTCTGATCAGCTCCACCAAAGGCATGACAGGCCATGAATGCTGGATGGCAGGTGCCAGCGAAATAGTCTATTCGGTGCTGATGATGCAAAATGACTTCGTGGCACCCAACCTCAATTTTGAAAATCCAGACCAATATTCTGAACATCTCAACCTGGCTCTCAAGCCTACCAAAGCAAAAATTGACAAGGTGATAAGCAATTCTTTTGGCTTCGGCGGCACTAATTCAGCAATTGTCTTGAAAAAAATATAAATTTGCAGATATGAATCTTACTGAATCTCTTAAAGAAAAATACTCAAAAGAAGAAATCTCCGCTTATCAGGCGCAGAAACTCGCTCAGATAATAGCCTTCGGCCCTGTAGTGTTTCAGGTTGCGCGCATCATGATAAAATGGGGCATATTCGAGATGCTGGACGAACAACCTCTTACCGAATCCGAGGTTGCTGAAAAGGCCGGTATCTCCAAATACGCGACTAAATGCCTGTTGGAGTCCGCACTTACAATGTCTATGGTCTTGGTCGATCCAGAAACCGACAGGTATTCACTCTCAAAAGTGGGCTTCTTCCTCTTGAACGACAAGTCAACAAGGGTGAATGTCGATTTCAACCATGATGTCAATTACATCGGGTTGTTCGAACTTGAGGCTTCATTGAAGAATGGAAGTCCGGAAGGCCTGAAACACTTCGGCAACTGGCCAACAGTGTATGAAGGCTTGTCATCTCTTCCTGATCAAGTCAAGAAAAGCTGGTTTGCATTTGACCATTTCTACAGTGACTGTTCTTTTGAAGAAGCCTTGAAGATAGTCTTCAGCAGACCGGTGAAAAACCTCATGGATGTTGGGGGAAACACCGGCCGATGGGCGATGCAGTGCGTGAATTTCGATTCTAAAGTGCAGGTTACTATCGTTGACTTGCCACAGCAGCTGCAGATGATGAGGCAACAGACAGCCGGACACAAGGGAGCGGAGCGCATACACGGTTACCCGGCCAACCTGCTCGATCCCAATAGCAGCCTTCCGTCCAATATTTCCTACGAGGCAATCTGGATGAGCCAGTTCCTGGATTGCTTTGGAGAAGATGAGATTGTAAGTATCCTCAAGCGCGCCGCCGATATAATGAATCCAGACACAAGGCTTTATATAATGGAGACCCTCTGGGACAGACAGCAATTCGACACAGCGGCATTCTGTCTGACACAGATAAGCCTCTATTTCACCGCCATAGCAAACGGCAACAGCAAAATGTATCATTCTGACGATTTGATACGACTTGTAAAGATGGCGGGCTTGGAGGTGGAAGAGATTCACGACAACATGGGATTGGGCCACTCAATTATGGTTTGTAAAGGACGTAACTAATTTATAACCAATATTTTAACATAAAAATTGTCAATTATGTCATTAGAAGAAAAAATCAACGGGGACATCAAGGCCGCGATGTTAGCTCGTGACCAGAAAAAATTGGCAGCTTTGCGTGCCGTGAAATCAGCGATCTTGCTCGCGAAGACTCAAAAGGGAGGCTCCGGCGAACTTGACGAAACCGCTGAGATTCAGATACTCAAGCAGTTGGTCAAGCAGCGCCGCGACTCGGCTGAGATGTATAAAGCACAAAACAGAGAAGACCTTTTTGCTGAGGAACAGTTTCAGATGGATGTGATCAACACGTATCTGCCCCAGATGATGTCGGAGGAAGAGATTGAGAGTGCTGTCAAGTCCATTATTGCTGAAAACGGATTTTCCGGCATGAAGGATATGGGCAAGGTTATGGGTATGGCCACCAAAAAATTCGCCGGAAAAGCCGACAACAAGATGGTTTCAGAGATAGTTAAGCGCTTGCTTTCATAACGGATGAAATACTATATCATTGCTGGTGAGGCCTCTGGCGACCTTCACGCATCCAACCTCATGAAGGCTATAAAAGCCAAGGATGCATCTGCCGAATTCCGCTTTTGGGGCGGCGACCTTATGATGGCGGTCGGTGGAGATATTGTAAAACATTACAAGGATATGGCCTTCATGGGTTTTTGGGAGGTTTTCAAAAACCTTCCAACGGTCTTGGGAAATATCAGAAAATGCAAAAACGACATTCTGAGCCACAGGCCTGATGTTTTGGTGCTTGTCGATTACCCGGGTTTCAACCTCCGTGTGGCGGAATTCGCCAAGGAGAACGGGATCAAGGTGGTGTACTACATTTCACCGCAGATTTGGGCTTGGAAAAAAGGCCGCATCAAGAAGATTAAACGCTGTGTCGATGAGATGATGGTGATTCTTCCCTTTGAAAAGGACTTTTACGCCAAGAACGGCATGGACGTGCACTTTGTAGGGCATCCTTTGTTAGATGCCGTCAGCAGGGATCTCCCTGACAGGGAGGATGTCAAGTCGTTCAGGAAAAGGCATTCGTTCTCAGACAGGGAGATTATTGCCGTATTGCCCGGCAGTCGCAGACAGGAGGTGGAGGCTATTTTGCCTCAGATGCTGAAGACAGTCAAGCATTTTCCCCAATACGACTTTGTGGTGTCAACTGTCTCTTGGTTAGACAGAAGTGTATATGACAAATTCCTGGGCGATAGCAATATACAGACGGTTTGCGATGACACGTATCCTCTGTTGGCCAATTCAAAGGCCGCAGTAGTTGCATCCGGCACAGCCACGTTGGAGACAGCGATGATAGGAGTTCCGCAGGTTGTATGCTATGCAGGCAGTGATATTTCGTATTTTGTCGCAAAACACCTGATTTCGGGCATATCGTATATCTCTCTGGTGAATTTGATTATGGACAAGCCGGTCGTCACCGAGTTGATTCAGCACGACCTCAACGAGTCGCGGTTGGTGGAAGAACTCAGCGACATCACGGAAAACGGCAATAGGATAGGGGAAATGAAGTCCGACTACAGGAACATGTATTCGTTGTTGGGCGACGGTTCGGCTTCGGCGAATGCGGCCGACATAGTGGTCAGGACAGCATCAGAGCACTAATTTGAAGCCGGTGCTGTGGACGTTGATGATCTGGATGGCGGGCTCGCTTTTCAGCAGTTTGCGCAGACGGGTGATGTAAACGTCCATGTTGCGGCTGTTGTAGAAACTGTCCTCACCCCAGATTTTCTTCAGGGCGTAGCTTCTGTACATCACGTCGTTGCGCTTTTCGTATAGCATTTCCAGAAGGGCTGCCTCGCGGGTGGTTATCTTCTGCTCCACACCGTCTATTGTCAGGGTATGGCGTTTGCGGTCGAACATGATTTTGCCCAAAGCCACAACGTTGCCCTCCTCTTCCTCCTGCACACCGGTTCTGCGCAGAAGCGCATTTATCCGGGCCAACAACACCTCAATTGAGAATGGCTTGGTGATGTAGTCGTCACCGCCAATCGACAAACCTTTGATCATGTCTTCCTGCAATGTCTTGGCAGTCAAGAAGATAATAGGGATTTTCTTGTCCATCTTCCGAATCTCTTGAGCCAAAGTGAAACCATCTTTCAATGGCATCATCACATCGATAAGACAGATGTCGAAAGTGTCTGTACAGAAGGTCTCGTAGGCGGCCTCTCCGTTCTCGGCATGTTTCACGTCAAAGCCCTTGCCTTTCAAGACAGTGGTCAGAACCTTGCCCAAATTCATGTCGTCTTCAGCTAACAAAATCTTTTTTTGCTCCATAATCTTCTTAGTTTTTTATTGCAAAAAGTCATTGCGACAAACGCACCCGCAAAGATACTAAAATTTTTCGGAATTTGACAGACAATCAAAAATCTCATTTGTTTAGTTTTCTATCAGATAATTTTGTCTTGGGATTATAAGTTATAAGAATATTTATTATCTTTGCAGCCGTATAATTGAAAATTTGTTTACAATGAGAAAATATTTATTCACAGTTATCTTAGTTTCAGTTTTAGCACTTGGATTCATTTCTTGTCAGCCCGACGAGGAGATTTACAATCCCAAGTGTAAAATCAGCAAAATCTGGTATCGCAGCGAGGTCGGAGACCCTGATGAGGTGTATATCTACGACAAGCACAACAAGGAGCTCCAAAAGATAGAGATGGAGAACGGCGAGACTATCGACTTCACCTATAACAAAGACCATTCTGTATCGAAGATGGTTCATGTCGGGACTGACTACACTGAAGAGATTGCCATCAGCAGCACGAAACGCCTCGTTGACAAAATCACCTACACGATAGATGGCGCTGTAAGACTTGAAATGACAGTCACTCATGACGAGGACACCAAAAGGATTACCACAATAGAGGAGGTTTATGACCGTGACTTCTACGACCAATACTATTGGAAGAAGAGAGAACATCCTTTATATGACAAAATCATAGGTAATTATGACGAAGTTGCAGAGATAGTTGCCAAAACCCAGTCAAAAGACCTCATGCTCTATTCCGTCAAGAGATTCACATACGATCCTGGCAAACATAAAAACTATGACAATATATCAGTATATGTGGAAGAGTTCCCGATTTCACAGACAGTGATTACTCATACTATCCAATACGACCCTGAATCGTACAATCCGTTCTATGGTTTGCCTTTCGCATACGCAGATTTTGCAGGCTATTATTTGAACAACAAGGTTTCAGAGCATATTGAGACAGTGGTTGCGGGTTATCTTGCAAAGACAGAGGATATTATCTATAGCTATGATGGAACCCATTACATGAACAAGAAGCACTATCCGCGCCAGTTCATCACAACATCTTCTGTAGATAAGGTTCCGGTTCACACTTACATATTGTATAAATAGTTGTAGCGATGATGAAATTGCATCAGGCAGGCAAGCTGATTATCACTGTCAGTTTGCTTACTATATTGTTGACATCTGTTTGTTATGTCCTGTTTTTGGCGCATCTTTGGTGGGTCAACCTGATATTTTTCGCTGTCATGCTCATTATAGGTACTCTGATAATCCGCTTTTTCAGGGTCCCCACGCGTGTCGTGAATGCTGTGGAAGACGGAGTCCTGTCGCCGGCCGACGGAACCATAGTGTATGTCGGATCAGCTTTTGAGCATGAATACTTCAAGGATGAACGGATGAAGATTTCGATATTCATGTCCATCAACAATGTTCATGTCAACAGCTATCCTATCACAGGGGAGATTTCATACACTGCATATCATCCAGGGAAGTATGTCCTGGCAAAGCTTCCGAAGTCGTCGGTTGACAACGAACACAACACGGTTGTCGTGAAGGGTGAAGAAGAGGTGTTGTTCCGCCAGATAGCGGGTTTTGTGGCCCGTCGCATCATAAGCTATCCTGAGGTTGGCGACCATGTGGAGCAGGGCGACGAGGTCGGCATGATCAAATTCGGGTCACGCGTTGACGTTTTCCTTCCGAAAGGCGTAAAGGTTGCCGTGAGCAAGGGCGACAAGGTAGTGTCCAAAAAAACAATATTAGCTTATTTCTAAAAATGAAACTAAGCGTAGTCATTGTCAATTATAATGTGGCGGCCTTCCTTGAGCAGGCGCTGGCCTCAGCTCAGAAGGCGATGAGAAATATTGACGGTGAAATCTTTGTGGTGGACAATAATTCAGCCGACAATTCGGTGGCAATGGTCAGGAGCAAATTTCCAGATGTGCACCTTGTTGAAAACCACGATAATGTAGGCTTTGCCAGGGCCAACAACCAGGCCATTCGCATTTCAAAAGGGGAGTATGTGCTGTTGCTGAATCCCGATACCGTGGTTGAAGAGGATACTTTTGAGAAGTGCATTGCTTTCATGGACGCTCATCCTCAAGGCGGGGGATTGGGCGTGAAGATGGTTGACGGCAACGGCCGTTTCCTTCCCGAATCAAAACGCGGGATCCCATACCCTTCGTCAGCTTTTTACAAACTCTTCGGCCTTTCGAAACTGTTCCCTAAATCAACCAAGTTCGGGGCATATCATGCCACATACATCGGTGAGGATGAAACAGCGGAGGTTGAGGTTCTGTCGGGTGCATTTATGCTCCTTCGCAAGGAGGCGTTGGACAAAGTGGGCCTGTTAGATGAGGATTACTTTATGTATGGCGAGGACATCGATCTGTCGTACAGGATTCTTAAGGGAGGCTACAAAAACTACTATTTCCCGGAGACGAGGATAATCCATTATAAAGGGGAGAGCACCAAAAAAGGCAGTCTCAACTATGTGTATGTCTTTTACAAGGCTATGCAGATATTCGCCCAGAAGCATTTTTCATCCAACAACGCCAAGTTGTTCGTCGTGGTCATCAACGTGGCCATCTGGTTCCGCGCTGCCCTCGCCGCACTGAAGCGAATTGTGGGGCGGCTGTTGCTCCCCATAGCTGATTTCCTGATTATTTTCATCGGATTTTTTGGCATATCAAAGTATTGGGAGCATGCCGTGCTGTTCCATCGCGGATCCTCTTTTCCGGATTTCTACTACTATGCCGTTCTTCCATGCTACGTCCTGCTTTGGCTGCTGTCTGTGCTGTTCAACGGCGGATACAAAAAGCCCTACTCGAGGAACCTTGTCAACAGAGGCATCGTCATCGGGGCAGTTCTGGTGTTGACGGTATATGCACTCCTGCCGGAAACCATGCGCTTCTCGCGCGCCGTGGTCGTCATGGGTGCCATGTGGACTCTTATTGCTGTGAATTTTTTCCGTTATATCTGTGAAAGACTCTCAATAGATGGTTTTTCAAAACAGAACTCTTCAAAAAGAATCGCCATTGTGGGCGCTCCAGACGAACTCGAAAGGGTTCTTCACCTTGTGCAGTCTATGAATACCCAGCACGAATTCGTGGGACTCGTCACCATCGATGACGCCATATTCGACAACAAGCTAAGTATTGGAAACGTTTCTAATCTTGATGAACTTGTGACAATCTATCATGTCGGGGAGGTCGTTTTCTGCGGACGGGATATGACTTCTGAACAGATTATCGACTGGATGAGCAGACTTCAGAACCAGCAGGTCGATTTTAAGATTGCCCCGGCCGACACGCTGTTACTGATTGGCGGTTCCTCTATATTCACTCCTGAAAACCTCTATTCCGTCCCTGTGAACATGCTCGGCAGCAAGTCGAATCTTCGCAAGAAACGCTGTTTCGACATTGTATCATCGGTATTTTTGCTTCTGTTCCTCATTATAGACGTATGGTTTGTCAAGGATAAGGGCGGGTTTGTCGGCAACATCTATGATGTAATAACAGGTAGAAAGACTTGGGTCGGAATAAGCAAGCGCCTTGCTATTGGTAGCGACTGGCTTCAAAACGGTGTTCTTCATCCAAGCGATGTTTACAGAAACAATGATTTTTCTGACGAAATTCATAATCAGGTTGAGGATATATATATAAGGGACTATTCAGTAGGCGGTGATATGACAATCATGGCTAAGTCTTTCAGATTGTTGGGAAGAAAATAATTAATAATCAACAAATAACGAATATAATATGTCATTTATCAAGACAGACAACATCAAAGGAGATGTTTTTGGAGGAATAACAGCAGGAATTGTTGCCTTGCCGTTGGCTTTGGCATTCGGAATACAGGCTTTTGGAGGCATCGACGACCCGTCGGCAAGTTCGATGGGCGCGCTTGCCGGACTAGTGGGTGCAGCCTTTTTGGGCTTTTTCGCGTCGTTGTTCGGAGGGACACACTCGCAGATCAGCGGTCCGACCGGCCCTATGACAGTTATCACAGCCAGTTTGTTGAGCGGTGTGTGGGCGTCGCAGCATTCAATGAGTGCGGTGCTGATCAGCATGTCGTTGGCGGGCATCTTCTGCGGAATCTTCCAAATCCTCTTCGGAGTCCTGAAAATAGGCAAATATGTGCGTTATATTCCTTACCCTGTACTTTCCGGATTCATGAGTGGCATTGGCGTCATTATAATCATCCAACAGCTGTACCCGTTGATAGGCTCAAAATCGCCGGTATTGGTGGTTGACATGATTACACAGTTGCCAGAGAGACTTTCTTCAGGAATATCCATAACAGCCTTGTTGCTCGGACTTGGAACGATAGCGGTTATATGTCTTTTCCCGTTGATAACCAAAAAGATACCATCAACTTTGGTGGCCCTTGTGCTTATGACTTGCATTTCTCTGTTCTTGAACATGGACGAGAAATTGCTCATCGGGCACATCCCAGCGGGTTTCCCGTTGCCGTTTTTTGCAAAAGAGGGGTTGTCGCTTTCTGGGCTTGACTGGGGCGCTGTGTTGAAGGCTTCGGTGATACCTGGACTCACGCTTGCGGGTTTGGGCAGCATTGACACTCTGTTGACATCTGTGGTTGCAGACAACATCACGAAGACCAAGCACAACAGCAACAAGGAGCTCATAGGACAGGGAATAGGCAACATGATGAGCGGTCTGTTCTGTGGCATCAGCGGCGCGGGCGCGACGATGCGCACTGTGGTGAATGTTAAGAGCGGCGGCAGAACGCAGATCAGCGGCATGATTCATTCACTGCTCTTGATATCCATTCTTTTAGGGCTCGGTAGCTTGGTTAAGTTTGTACCTCTGTCGGTTTTGGCTGGTATCTTGATTACAGTAGGGTGGGGCATTATCGATTTTCGCGGATTCAAGGATCTTCCCAAGATACCCCGCGCCGATGCTGTGGTACTCATAATAGTGTTCCTGCTTACTGTGTTTGTTGATTTGCTCACCGCTGTGGGCATCGGCATGGTGATAGCCTGTGTGCTCTTCATGAAGCGCGCTTCCGATTTGGTGGAAGGCGGCTACAGCAGCTCAGAGATGACGAGCTTCGACAAGGAGAGCCCGTGGCACGATGAATCCGGCCTCCCCGAACATATCAAACACAAAATCTATATTCAACGACTCAACGGTCCTATCTTTTTTGGAACCATCACAAAATTCCAGAATGTGATGAACGACATTCCAAACGATGCCAAACTTGTGGTAATAAGGATGAGGTTGGTAAGCTTTATGGACCAGTCCGGACTTTATGCCATGGAGACCGCAGTGAAGGAGTTGCAGGCTCGTGGAGTGACGGTGCTTATGACCATTATTCAGCCACAACCAATGTATATGCTCAAGACTCTGGATGTGATTCCAGCCCTCATCCCAGAGGACCATACATTCAAGACCTTCGAAGATTGCACCCAGTTTTTGATTGATAATGAACAGCTCTTCAATGCCTGATGAGAAATCGTTGTTTGCCCGAAATCGTCTGCTTTTGGGCGAGGAGAAGGCCGAACGCATAGCTGGAAGCAAGGTTATTGTGTTCGGGGTGGGCGGCGTTGGAAGCTGGTGCGCCGAGAGTCTGGTGCGCAGTGGCATACGTGACCTCACCATCGTTGACAGCGATAACGTTGCTGCATCCAACATAAACCGGCAACTCCCAGCCACGATCAGAACCATCGGAATGCCAAAAGTTGACGTTTTGAAATCACGCTTTCTCGAAATTAATCCTTTTGCAAATATTATCGCTCTCAATAAGTTGTATTCGTTTGAGAATGCCTCATCATTCAATATCCAAGACTATGACTATGTTGTTGATGCCATCGACAGCCTTTCGCACAAAGCTCATTTGATTTTGAATGTGACTGAAATTGGTGTGCCGCTGTTCTCATCTATGGGAGCCGCTCTTAAAATAGACCCCCAAAAGGTGAAAGTGGCTGAATTCTGGAAAGTGTACGGCTGTCCGTTGGCGCGGGCTCTGAGAAAGAAGTTCAAGCAAAACAAACAATACCCGGCAAAGAAGTTCCAATGCGTTTATTCCCCTGAGCTACTGACAAATGCAGGTGAAACAGACGGCAATGACCTCTCCTCTGAAAATTTTGTGAAACCAGTGACTAACGGCACAATGGCTCATGTCACTGCCATATTCGGATTCACTCTGGCGGGACTTATAGTTCAAGATATAGTCTCAAAATTATGATGTTGCAATAATTGTTCAAATAGTACGTTTTAAATAGATAGTTTCTGAAAATAGAACATTGATGTCAGGGAAAGAGAAATATATATCAATAAGAGGTGCGAAAGTCAATAATCTGAAAAACATAGACCTCGATATACCAAGAAACAAGTTGATAGTGATCACCGGATTGTCGGGTTCGGGAAAATCCTCTTTGGCTTTCGACACCCTCTATGCCGAGGGTCAGCGGCGTTATGTTGAGAGTCTGAGTTCATACGCACGCCAATTCATGGGCAGGATGCGGAAACCGAACGTGAAATCCGTAGCTGGAATTCCTCCGGCCATAGCAATAGAACAGCAGATACTATCCAAGAATCCTCGCTCCACAGTTGGCACAGTTACTGAAATTTACGAATATCTGAAACTGCTTTATGCCAGAATCGGCCGTACCTACTCCCCGATAAGCGGAGCGGAAGTTAAAAGGCATGATGTCAGGGACGTACTGAACTACATAGAAACCATACCGGCTAATGAAAAGGTGTATGTACTTTCACCCGTGGTGGTTTCTGAAGGTCGTAAATTAGAAGAACAGATTAAGATTTACCAACAGCAGGGCTTCAGCCGCATGATGTGCGATGATGGCCTGAAAGACATTGATGATTGCCTCAAGGATATAAAGAAGTATTCTGTCGATTCGCTTTTCATCATGGTCGATCGTTTCAAGTCTGATAGTATAGCTGAGAATCGCAGTCGTATTTTTGATGCAGTGCAGACAGCCTTTGCAGAGGGAAAGGGGCACTGTGTCGTGCAGCGTGAGGGGAAAAAGACAGAGAGAATCTTCTTCAGCAATACATTTGAGGCAGACGGCATGACTTTCGAGGAACCCACACCCAACCTCTTCAGCTTCAATAATCCGTATGGAGCTTGTCGCAGTTGTTCGGGAACAGGCAGAATAGAAGGGGTGAGTGCGGATCTGGTGTTCCCTGACAGGTCGCTCTCCGTGGCGGAAGATGCAGTCGCCTGTTGGCACGGCGAGGTGATGAGCGAGTGGAAACGCTATTTCATCAGGACTGCCTCAAAACGCAATTTCCCGGTTTATAGGGCAATTGATGATCTGACCAAAGAAGAATATGATCTTCTGTGGTATGGAGATCCCAAACACGATGTGCACGGCATCACCCAATTTTTTCAGTTTGTAGCTGCCAACACTTACAAAATACAGTTTCGGGTGATGCAGGCCAGATACCGTGGCTTCGAGACTTGCCCGGAGTGCGGTGGCACACGTTTGCGTAAAGAGGCTATGTATGTGAAAGTCAGGGGAATGTCAATCGCTGATATGCTATCGATGCCAATCTCTGAACTGAAGAAGTTTTTCGATGAATTCCAGTTTGAAAGTGATAATGAACGGGCAGTCTCGAAAATACTCGTACAAGAACTTCAACGTCGTATCGGTCTTTTAGATGAGGTCGGATTGGGATATCTCACTTTGGATCGCAACTGCGCCACCCTCTCCGGTGGCGAATCGCAGCGCATCAACCTTTCAACATCATTGGGCAGCAGTTTGGTCGGGTCTTTGTACATCCTTGATGAACCAAGTATCGGTCTTCACCCACGCGACACACAGAAACTGATATCTGTGCTGAAAAAACTGCGCGATATAGGGAATACCGTCGTTGTGGTGGAACACGATGAGGAAATTATCCGCGCTGCCGATTTCATAGTGGATATAGGCCCAAAGGCAGGCCAGTTCGGCGGTGAAGTGATGTTCTCGGGCAGTTTTGACGAATTACTCGAAAAAAAAGACAACATTACGGCAAAATACATACGCGGTATGCTGCACCGCAAAGACGATGTTCTGGAAATCCCAGTACCGTCTTACCGGAGAAAATGGCGCAATTATGTTGAGATTCGCGGTGCAAAGGAGCATAATCTCAAAAATATTGATGTGAAATTCCCTCTTGAATGCTTCACAGTAGTGACTGGTGTGAGCGGTTCAGGTAAGAGCTCTCTTGTTACGGATATTCTGTATCATGCTGTAAACCAGATGTTTAAGGATGGCACGAACAGACATGGCAATTTTCGTTCCATGAATGCTGATGTTTCTAAACTTACTGGTGTGGTTTTGGTTGATCAGGATGCGATTGGGCGCTCCACTCGCTCAAATCCTGCTACATACCTGAAAATTTACGATTACATTCGTGAACTATACGCTGCACAGCCTTTGTCTAAGCAACGGAATTACAAGTCTGGATTTTTCTCTTTCAACGTCCCTGGCGGTCGCTGTGAAGAGTGTGAGGGCGAGGGCGTTATCAGAATAAACATGCAGTTTATGGCTGATGTGGAGATGGTCTGCCCGTCGTGCGGCGGCAAACGCTTCCGCGACGATGCACTCGATATCAAGGTCGCTGACAAAAATATCAACGACATTCTCAGCATGACGGTTTCCGAGGCCGTTGAGTTTTTTAACACACTTCCATCTAACGATATTGTGCTGAACATCCAACGCAGGCTTGACTCCTTGATTGATGTCGGCTTGGAGTACCTCGTGCTCGGACAACAGTCTTCAACACTCTCTGGCGGTGAGGCACAACGTATCAAATTGGCCTATTTTTTAACTCAGGATGACAGTAAACAGCACCAGCTCTTCATCTTCGATGAACCTACAACAGGATTGCATTTCCACGATATCCACAAACTTTACGACGCCTTCAACAGACTGATTGAGCACGGGAACACAGTTGTTGTGATAGAACACAATATGGAGATTGTGAAATGTGCAGACTGGATTATCGACCTCGGACCTGAGGGCGGCGAAAAAGGAGGCAATATAGTGTTCGAAGGAACTCCCGAAAATCTTCTTAAATGCAAGCATTCATATACAGCTAAGTTCCTTAAGGAGAAATTGAAATAGAATTTGATTTTTTTGCTTATCGCAACTATGATAATTTGTGTACATTTGCAACAAAAAAATATTGATTATGGATATTAAAAATTACATTCAGGAAAACGAAAACAGATTTTTGGATGAATTGTTTTCACTAATAAGAATACCGTCCATAAGTTCACAAAGTGAACATAAGGGAGATATGGTGAAGTGCGCCGAGCGTTGGCGCGAGCTTATTTTGGCCGCCGGAGCCGACAAGTGCGAGATTTTCCCTACAGACGGCAACCCGATCGTTTACGGTGAAAAGATGGTTGACCCGAATGCCAAGACAGTTCTCGTTTACGGCCATTATGATGTGATGCCCGTTGATCCAATCGAACTCTGGAACACTGAGCCTTTTGAACCTGTTATCAAGGACGGGAAAATATGGGGCCGCGGTGCCGATGACGACAAAGGGCAGTCGTTCATGCATGCCAAGGCTTTTGAATATCTCGTGAAGACCGGACAACTCAAGTGCAATGTCAAATTTATGCTTGAGGGAGAAGAGGAGATAGGCAGCACACAACTCTATTCATTCTGTGAAAAACACAGCGAAATGCTCAAGTGTGATGTTATTTTGGTCTCAGATACGAGCATGATTGCTTCTGATACACCCTCAATAACGGCTGGTCTGCGCGGACTGTGCAACATGATTGTAAAGGTTACAGGTCCGAACCGGGACCTCCACTCAGGTATTTTCGGCGGCGCTGTTGCCAATCCGATCAATGTGCTCTGTGACTTAGTTTCTGACCTTATCGACGACAAGGGCCATGTCACTATTCCAGGTTTCTATGACGATGTGGTAGTGCTGTCAGACGAAGAGAGAAAGTTGATAGCACAGACTCCTTTTGATGAAAAAGAGTATAAAAAGTCGCTTGATGTTGACGAATTGTATGGAGAGGACGGCTATAGTACGATAGAAAGAACAGGAATCAGACCGAATTTGGGCGTTTGTGGTATAGAAGGCGGCTATACAGGAGAAGGCTTCAAGACCGTATTGCCGTCAACAGCATCGGCCAATATCTCCATGCGTCTGGTGGCCAACCAGGACTCACACAAGATAGCTGAGCTGTTCCAGAAGCATTTTGAGAACGTTGCTCCTAAGTATGTGAAGGTTGAGGTTATCCCTTGTCATGGAGGTGAAGCTTATCGTTGTGGTATGGATGTTCCTGCATATCAGGCTGCTGAAAAAGCGTACATTGATGTTTATGGAAAGCGTCCAATTCCTTCATACAGTGGCGGAAGCATTCCAATAGTTGCGCACTTCGAGAAGGTTCTCGGTGTGAAATCAATCTTGTGCGGATTCGGTCTTGCAGAAGATAATATCCATTCTCCTAATGAGAACTATAAGTTGGATCATTTCCGTCGCGGAATCGAGGTTATTAGCAGATTTTATCAGCATTTTTGCGAATAAGCTGTTAATCAGACAATGAGAAGGTGCTCTTTCACAGGGCACCTTTTTTGTTTGCTTGATTTTTCGCAAAATAAGGAATAAGGGGTGGACAATTAATAGTTGCCATGCAAAAGCGTACGTTAAAATTCTGATCTGTGGTGGTTTATCGTGCTTTGCGGTGTGAAATGTCAATCATATCATACATTATATCAAGAAATTAAGTTTCCTAATACTGCTAATGGGAATATAAATTAAAGAAATTATAATAAATTGAAAACCTCAGCAATAATAATTTGTATCTTTGCCACGTTATATCTTCAGGTTCTGTTTGAAAATTTTACATAGACTTGATGTGGCGTGAAATAACAATAACAGAGAATAATAGTATCATACAATAATTCAAGTTATTATGAAAAAGAGTATTCTAACTATCTTGACCCTTGTAGCCCTTGTCATTTGCGGCTGCGATCATGGTACAATCAACCCTGGCGACAACAACAATCCTGGTGGAGGCACCAGCCCCGACAATTCGTCCATCGATATCACTCCCTATTTGGGCAAATACCTGATGAGCCGCCATACCGAGCTCTCTATCAGTGTGCTCGGAATGTTCTCCTTCCCGCTCGACAAAGACCTTGATGTTGAGATGGTAACTGTCAAAAGCGACCCGACTATCGAAAACGGCATCATTATCAGCAACAACGACGCACTTTATCTGCGCGGTATAGTTGACACCGACGGGCTACATCTTCAAAACGACACTGTTAATCTTGTAATTGACACAACAATTGCAAACTATCCTGTCAACTTCGGTGTTAGCGTCAGCATGACGCATCCAGTCATTCAACCACCTGTAAATGGTGTTATGGAATGGACCAGCATAGCAAGCGGGAGTGCCTCGACCAGCATCTTGGGCATTCCTATCAATGCAGTCATTACTGGCGATATGCGGTATAAGACGATAATGAGCTATTAAGCATAATTGTCTGATTTTGAGTAATAAGAAAAGGATGCGAACAACAGAGACGCATCCTTTTCTTTTTAATTGTGCCCAAAAAAAGGCACCCGTTCCCGGATGCCTTGAATTAATAATTTCTAAATTCTAATTAGATTTCCCAAGTGTCGCCGCTGTTGAGCAGGTCGTCAACGCATTTGTATTTGCCATTGGCCATTTGCTCTTCCATTTGGTCTTCGTAGAGTTGGGTGTAGGATGTTTTCTTGACGTTGCGGATGACGCCGATAGCCACGGGGAGATCGCCTTTCATGCGGGCGAGCATCATGTGTATGCCGGTGTCTTCGGTGGTTTCGTCGTGAATCATGATGTCGTCCATTGTGATGCCGTTTTCGCCGATGGTGACAGCTTCGAGGCAGCGTCCGTTGAAGCGGAGACCCTTGTTCTTGTCTTTTCCGAAGAGCATAGGCTTGCCATGTTCAAGGATGATGGTGCGGTCGTCGCGCACGGCGCGGTCGGTGATGGCAGCGTGTGCCTTGTCGTTGAAAATCATGCAGTTTTGAAGCACTTCCACAACGCTGGTGCCGTCGTGTTGTGCGGCGCGTGTCATGATGTCGGTGGTGAGTTGTGGGAGGCAGTCCAACGCGCGTGCGTAGAATGTACCTTGTGCACCCATCACCAATTCGCCCGGATTGAACGGATAGTCGATGGTGCCGAACGGGGAGGTCTTGGTGACCTGTCCGAATTTGGTTGTAGGACTGTACTGACCTTTGGTGAGACCGTAGATCTCGTTGTTGAAGATAGTTATGTTGAAGTCCTGGTTACGGCGAACAGCGTGAATCAAGTGATTTCCGCCGATGGCCATGGAGTCACCATCACCCATGTTTACCCAAACGGAGAGTGCTGGATTGGCCAACTTTACACCTGTAGCGATGGCGCAGGCACGTCCGTGGATGCTGTGAAATCCGTAAGTGTCAACGTAGTAAGGGATACGTGAAGAGCATCCGATACCAGACACCATGCAGATGTTCTCTTTTTTGTGGTTGGTTTTTGGAAATGTGTTCAACAATGCTGCGAGGATGGCGTGGTCGCCGCAACCTGGACACCATTTCACCATTTGGTCGCTGGTGAAGTCAGCTTTTGTATATTCTCTGTCCGCTCTGGGAACAAAATGTTTATCTGCCATAATTATATGTAATTTAATGGTTCATGTTTATTATTTGGCAAGCAGTCTTTCGAATTCGGCTTTCAGCTCGCCCACTTCGAATGGGAGTCCCATGATCTTGTTGTATTGGGTCATCGGGCATTCTGGGAATTTGGTGCGGAGATATCCGGCAAACTGGCCGTTGTTGAGTTCGCATACAACGATCTTCTTGTATTTCTTGAAGATGTCGCCTGTGTTCTTAGGCAGCGGGCAGATATAGTTGAAGTGTGTGTAAGCCACTTTTTTGCCTTCTTTGTTCATCTCTTCCACGGCGAGTGTGAGGGCTCCGGAAGTGCCGCCCCAGCCAACTACGAGTAATTCTGCGTCAGGGTCTCCTGTCACCTCTTGGTCAGGGATGGAGTTTGCCACGCGGTTCACCTTCTCTTGACGATTGTAAACCATGAGTGCGTGGTTTTCAGGATCTGTGCTCAGCGGACCGTCGGGGCATTTTTCGAGGCCGCCTACGCGGTGACGAAGGCCTTCCATTCCTGGGAGTGCCCATTCGCGTACGAAAGTCTCAGGATCGCGGCGGAAAGGCCTGTAGTTCGGGTCGTTTGGTGTGGCAAGACGAGGCTTGATTTCCGGCATGTCGGCCATCTTGGGGATACGGAACAATTGAGAACCGTTGCCGAGATAGCCGTCAGTGAGCAGGATGACAGGAGTCATGTGCTCCAACGCCACTTTTGCGGCATTGTATGCCCAATAGAAACAGTTTGCACTTGAAGAGGCAGCCATCACAACCAATGGAGCTTCGCCGTTACGTCCGTAAAGCGCCTGGTCGAGGTCACTCTGCTCGGTTTTGGTAGGCAGACCAGTAGAAGGGCCACCGCGTTGTACGTCAACAACAACCAACGGGAGTTCAACCATTACAGCCAAGCCGAGAGCTTCGCTCTTGAGTGACAATCCTGGACCTGATGTTGATGTGCAGGCCAAGGCTCCAGCGTATGATGCACCGATTGCAGAACAAATACCCGCGATCTCGTCTTCAGCTTGGAATACTCTTGCTCCTAAGGATTTGTGCTTAGAAAGTTCCACCATGATGTCTGTGGCGGGGGTGATAGGGTATGAACCCAGGAAGAGTCTGCGGCCAGATTTCTCGGAAGCTGCCAAAAGTCCCCATGCGGTAGCCACGTTGCCGGTGATGTTGCGGTAGCGGCCCTTGGGCATCTGGTCGGCATGGGCAATCTCGAAGATGTGAGAGTGCATCACCTCCAATTTGTCGGCGTATTCGTAGCCTTCGGTCAGCACGGCCTTGTTCAAAGCCACAACTTCGGGCTTTTTGGCGAATTTGCGCTCAAGATATGCGAATGTCTGGTCGAGTTTCTTGTGTGTGGAGTAGAAGATGATACCTAACGCAAACATGTTGCGGCAGCGTTCGGCTGTCTTTTTGTCTGCGCCATGCTCAGTTCCGATACGGTGTGTGAAAGAGGTTATCGGGGCTTTGATTATGGTGTAGGCGCGTTCCATCTCATCTGTGAACGGATTGTCGTTTACGGTGTAGCCCGCTTTCTCAAGAGCCTCATCGGTAAATGTGTCAATATCCACGATGATGGTGGCGCCTTTCTTGGCCCATTTGAGATTTGATTTGAGCGAGGCAGGGTTCATCGCTACTAATATGTCGCACTTGTCGCCCGAGCTGTAGATATGGTTGCCCACATGCACTTGATAGCCGGACACACCAGCGATGGTGTTGTGAGGTGCGCGGATTTCGGCTGGATAGTCGGGGAATGTGGCGATGTCATTGCCTGTGAGGGCTGATGCATCCGAGAATAATGTTCCGGAAAGCTGCATGCCGTCGCCAGAGTCTCCCGCAAAACGAACGACGATGTCGTCAATTTTTGTTATTTGCTCTGTTGATGCCATAAAATTTATTTTTTATTGCTTGAAATATTTGTGTCGTTATACTTTTTATTTTTTTTCCAAAAACTGAAGAACGAGATATTAAGTAATTATCAAATAATCAATAACTTAATGTCTCGTTCAAATTGTTTTTTTACTTGCGCAAAAATATCAAAATATATTATAATATCAAGTGTTTCGGAAATATTTTTTACGGGGTGGTTAGTGAATGGAATTTATGCGTCTCTACACCGAGGGTAACCATTGTATAATCGTGTGGTAATCGTTAT
This sequence comes from uncultured Bacteroidales bacterium, assembly GCA_934699095.1. Lineage (GTDB taxonomy): Bacteria > Bacteroidota > Bacteroidia > Bacteroidales > WCHB1-69 > F23-D06. The sequence continues at coordinate 143,580 of CAKUVI010000007.1, forward strand.
ATAACCGTGGGGTAATTGTTGCGTTTTCCCGATGATGGAAATGATCATGCGTGTCGCCCGCGAAAACCGTCCTCCTTCCAATTGGCCACGTTGTTTTCAATGTAATTCGTGATGTGATAAAATTCGTCCATGTTTCGGATGATGTGTTCATGATACCGGGACTGCCATTCGAACGGAAGGCCGTTTTGACGGGCGAATTTGGTGACGCCGATTTTGAACCCGCGTATCACCGATGCCAGGTTTTTGGATTGAGGCCCGAATCGATTGTTTGGCGCAAGGACGTTGTCGGGTTGTCGTTTTTCCCCAATCGGTTGCGATTCCCCAACGATTGGGTCAATGGTCAGAATCCCGTGGATGTGGTTGGGCATGATTACCCGCGAAAACGTTTGGACATGAGGGAAATGCGATGAGATTTCTTGCCAGCACGCATCGGCATGTTCGCCAATTGCCGACATCTTCATTATGTGATTTCCAGTGACATCGTTTATGATTTCCCCGAAGAAATGTTCTCTTTTTTTTGTGCAGATGGTCACGAAATAGGTTCCGTGCGTGTAATCGTGCCATGGTGCGCGTGCGGACGGTATGCGATACCGGTTTTTGAATGATTCGTTTGTCATTTTTTTCTGTTTTTATGGTTTTGACGGCAAAATCGCCCGTTATTTTGTTGATGGTTTTTTGTTTCAACGATTTTGGGATACCGGTTCGGTTTATCCCCTTGTTGATACGCAAAAATTGTAAAGAGACGCAAAATTTGTAGATACGCAAAAAATTGTAGATACGCAAAAATTGTAGATACGCAAAAATTGTAGAGACGCAAAATTTTGCGTCTCTACGAAATTAATGAGATTTACAATTGGGTTTCAGGTACCGAGAAGGTGTCGCCCTTGTTCATGTCGCCTGTTGTAAGGCCAAGTTTGAGCCATTTCATGCGTTGGTTGCTGCTTCCGTGGGTGAACGACTCTGGGTTGAAGCCGCCGCGTGCCTTGGTTTGCAGATAGTCATCGCCGATGACAGCAGCGCATTCGATTGCCTCTTTGAGGTCACCATCGTCCAAGGATTTGAATGTCTTGTTCTCGTAGTAGCCCCACACTCCTGCGTAGAAGTCGGCCTGCAACTCGATGCGGACACTAACCTTGTTGGCGTCTTTCTCGCTCATGCGGCTCATCTGGGCGTGCGCCTGGTCCAGAGTGCCGAGCAGGTGCTGCACATGGTGCCCCACCTCGTGGGCTATGACGTATGCGTATGCAAAATCCCCGTCGGCGCCGAGCTGCTGCTTCATGGTGCTGAAGAAACTGAGGTCTATATACAGGCACTCGTCAGCTGAACAATAGAACGGCCCTACAGCGGATGTGGCATTGCCGCAACCCGATTGCACTGCGTCAGTGTAGAGAACCATCTTCGGGGCGCGGTAGGTGCGTCCCATCTTCTTGAATACCTCAGTCCAGACATCCTCCGTACTTGCAAGAATCGTGCTGGCAAAATCGGCGAGCTCCTGTTCCTCTTTTGTGAACTCACGCTGGTTTTGAGCGGTGGTTACATTCTGTGACTGGATCTGTTGGAGCACATCCTGCGGGTTCCTGCCTAAAAACATAGACAACAAAACCACGATTATGGTGCCACCCACACCGACTCCTGCAACTGTACCGCCGGAAATCCTGCGCCGGTCTTCAACATTTGAACTTTTTCTTCTTCCTTCTAAATTCATAATATGTGTTTTTTATTATTAATTGCTGATTTATGTTCTATGAATTTTGCTGCAAAATTAAAAAAATATCAAATATCCTGATGCGAATCGCCATGCAATCAAAAAAAAGACGCTCCTTTTTTGGGAACGCCTTTTTCATTAAATCAACAACAACAAATTTTTATATTAAATCATGACATATTTTCCGTTTGTTTCACGATGCAAAAATGCAAAATAGGGATGACGTGAATCATCCCTATTTTTTGTGTTTTTTTTTGAAAACAGTCATTAAAAATAGTGATTGTTGTTATTGACTATTGTTCGTCGTCAGGGGCTGCTGGCCACGGATTTACCTCAATACCAGCCATTTGCACCATAATTTTGTGTGCTTCATCGCGCATTTTGTCAAGTGCTTCTTTACGTGTCAAGCTTTTGTCAAAAAATAGCGGTTCCCCTATATTCAGGGTGACGCATGGTTGGTTTTTCTTTCCGAACAGACGATAAAGACCTCGTCTTTCACGGTATGTGACAACGGTTGGAATGACGGGTATGTCGTATTTGTATGCCATGGAGAAAGCACCGCGCTTGAAAGGCCGGATCGGTACGTACCAGTCCCAGCGCACCGCTTCGGGGAAAATCAGGAACCACTGTTTGCGGCGGTGGTACTCGTCGAAGGCTTGGTTGAACTTAATGATGCCGCCACGGGTCTCGGGAAGTGGAATTCCCCCGACTTGACGCATGAACCAGCCTAACTTGCCGTTGAAGTGCTTCGGAAACATCGGGATCCACATACGGCGGTATCTGCGCAACGCCTGACATACACTCAGCGCGTCGAAGACATACACATGGTTGCAGACGCACATGGCCCCTTCGGTGAACTGTTTCTTATAAGGACGGATTTTTTTCTTTCCCTTGATTTTCAGACCATAGTGCAGACGGTTCCATCCTGCGCATAACACCCATTTCACTATGAACCCGAGGATTTCGTTGAGTCTGTAGTTGAACGATTCGTCAATGTAAGGGAAGGTCTCGTCGAACTGGAAGCGGCCCTTGGAAGAATCCTCGACCTCCACTTTCAGAAGTCTCTTAAAAGGATCGTCGGTGGGGTAGTTGACTCCGCAATCGGGGATGTGGACGCCCCGCTTTGTCTTGAAAGTGCCGAATTGCATGGTCTGTGATTATTTCTTTACAATGTTGCTCATCTTGTATGTGGTGGTGGTTCCGTTGAACTCCTCCATCACCATCTCGATTGGCAGATTGTCTGATTTTCTGTATGTTATAACGATTTTGTTATAGCCGCGGGTGGCTGTCTTCTTCGCCTTGAGCGTAACTATCTTGTTGGAACCTTTCTCAGAGATGGTGCATTCGGCGTTGTTGTCGGTGGCGGCCTGCTTGTAGTTGCCTGAGATGCAATTGATCAAAGTGTTGCGCTGTGCACGCATTGCAGCGTTTTTGTCGGTGTCAACGACGCTTTTCTTGCCTTTGACGTTGATCTTCATGGTCTTGCCATCGACGATGAAGTAGTCGCCAGCTGGCTTGGAATAGTTCATCTCCAATTTCTCTGCCGATTTGTTGAGCTTCAGCGTCCCTTCTGATTCAATGGTTTTCCCCGAAGCTTTTATGAATTTCGACTGTTGGAACTTGCATTCCACATTTTGTGCGTTAAGGCAGAATGTGAAAGCTATTAGTGTTAAGATTGAAAGCAGGAATTTTTTCATACTATTTACCTTATATAAAAAAACGGCGGCAAAGGTACATTTTTTTTGATATGGCTGGAGATTTATAATTTCCTTGAAATTTTAGGCAATATCTCGTTTTTCCAGGATGCGAATGTGCCGTCAAGGATCTTTTCCCTTGCTGTTTTTACCAATTCGAGGTAGAAGTGAAGGTTATGGATGCTGCCGATCATGGGCCCGAGGATCTCGTCTGAAACGTACAGATGGCGGAGGTATGCCCTGGAATATTCGCGGTCGGCAAAAAGGTCGCTGTTAGCGTCAATAGGGGTGAAGTCGCATTTCCACTTCTCATTGCGCATGTTCATCATGCCATCCCATGTGAAGATCATGCCGTTGCGGCCGTTGCGAGTTGGCATTACACAGTCGAACATGTCAATGCCGAGTGCTATGTTCTCGATTATGTTGGCAGGCGTGCCTACTCCCATGAGGTAGCGTGGCTTGTCCTTCGGTAGCACCGAACAGCAAATCTCAGCTATCTCGTACATCAGTTCTGTTGGCTCTCCCACTGACACGCCTCCAATGGCATTGCCGTCGCAATTCATGGATGCGCAATACTCCGCAGACTTCAGCCGGAGGTCGTGATAGGTGCTTCCCTGAACTATCGGGAACAGCGACTGCGAGTGCCCGTACAGCGGCTCGGTCTCATCAAGGCGAGCCACACACCGCTTCAGCCACTGGAATGTTGTCTCCATCGATTTCTTTGCGTATTTGTAGTCGGCAGGGTAGGGCGTGCACTCATCAAAAGCCATGATTATGTCGGCGCCGATGACACGCTCTATGTCCATGACCTTCTCAGGACTGAAAAGGTGGCGAGAACCGTCGATGTGCGACTGGAACCATACGCCTTCCTGCGGGTCAATCTTCCTGCGGTGACTCAGCGAAAACACCTGGAAACCACCGCTGTCGGTGAGAATCGGACGGTCCCAGCCGTTGAACTTGTGCAGTCCGCCAGCCTCACGTAGCACATCAGTGCCGGGACGAATATAAAGATGGTAAGTGTTTCCCAATATTATCTGAGCCTTCACATCGTCTTTCAACTCTTTGATATGCAGCGACTTTACGGCTCCTAATGTGCCAACTGGCATGAAAATGGGCGTCTCTATCTTACCGTGATCTGTCTCTATTACACCTACCCTTGCGTTGCTCTTCTCGTCTGTCTTTATTAGTGAAAACTTCATGTTTTTTCCTGTTTGTAAATCTGTTTATATTTTTTTTGCAAAAATACATCTTTTATTGAAATAATGAGTACCTTTGCGGTCAAACTTAAACCTTAACCTATATTAAACTATGCAAAATACACAAGTGGGGTTGGCTATTTTGATTTCGTTAGCGGTTGTGACGGCCATTCAGCTTATCTACTATTATATAATATACGGCAAATTCACTTTCCACAGAAAAAAATCACCCATCTCCCTTCGCGAAATTCCCCTTTCGGTTGTGATTGTAGTCAGAGACAACGCATCTCAAATATTACAATCATTGCCTAAATTCCTGAATCAGCAATATCCTGATTATGAAGTTGTTATAGTTAACGATCGTTCTCCGGATGAGCAATCGCTGTTTGCTATTAAGGAATATCAGCAACGTTGTCCGAAAATCAAATTCGTGGATCTCAGCGACGCGGTTTCGACAAGCCGCGGCAAAAAGATGGCCCTCTCCTTCGGAATTAAGTGCGCCTCCCACGAACATGTCGTGATAACCTCGCCTGACTGTGAGCCCACCTCGGAACACTGGCTGTTGAATGTCGCTCAGAATTTCCAAGGGCAGAAGAGAATCGTAATCGGTTATAGCACTTTTGCAAGAAGGAAAAATCCGTATAACCTCTTCCTTCACTATGACAATGTTGTCACTGCAGTGCAATATTTCTCTTCAGTGCTTGGCAAATCAACATATCGCGGAGATTTCAGGAATGTGGCTTTCGTGCGCTCGCTCTTCTACAAACAGAAGGGGTTCACCTCGTTCAATCATCTTGAATGGGGCGAGGACGACGTTTTCATCCACAGGATTTCGGATGCCAACAATACCGCTATTGAATTCTCCCCAGACTCCACAATCGTTGAACAAAACATCCCTCAATATGGATATTGGAGATCACACAAGATAAGTCTTTTCTATACTCGTAAATACAATTCTTCGAAAAACCGTGTTTCACTTGCTATTTACGAAATATCTAATATTCTTTTTTACACACTGTTAGTTCTCTCCATCATAGCAAATGTCGCAAATCCCGTATATCTTTATTCAGCGATAGGCATTGCTGTTGTGCGTGTGGCAAGCTTGTATGTCACACTGGGAATCTCGGCTTCAAAACTGAATGAAAAGCAGATAATCCCGCATATTTTGTTTTATGACATACTATTCTCGATACTTAATCCGTTATATTGGTTGTTTTCTAAGATGAACCGCAAAAAGATAGCAAAATGGTAGCAGCTTGTAAAACCGAGAAAGCGCAAAGGGATTACGTTTTATTGCGCAGGGCGTTGGACAACAACGACCAGCAGGCATACGCCGAGCTCATGAGTCTTTACCGCGACAGCATTTACTATCTGATGATCAGAATGGTGAAGAACAGCGACGATGCCGAGGACCTTACTCTGATGACTTTTGGCAAGGCATTCCGTTATTTGGATAAATACTCGCCACAATATGCATTTTCCACATGGTTGTTCAGGATTGCCATGAACAACAGTATTGATTTTCTGCGTGTCAAGAACAATCTGCCGCAGTGTGTTGACGATGACTTGTACGACACCACCACCACATCGTTTATAGAGAAGATGCAGACTGAAATGCCCCCTACGCCAGAGGACGAGGTAATAGAAAAGCAGAGGATGCAGCTTCTGCGCAGCGCCGTGGCGGAGCTTCCCGACAAGTATCGTAAGGTTATAGAACTGCGCTATTTTGAGGATCTCGCATACGACGACATAGCCGAGCGTCTCGGTTTGTCGTTGTCAAACGTGAAAATCCAGATAATGAGGGCCAAGCAGATGCTTGCCGAACTGATAAAACCCATGAAACACGCCATGTAGAATCAGGGCAGGAAGCCCTCATGGAAGGTGTAGGGCAGAAGGTGCGCAACGCTTTCGAAGTGGTAGATCGGCCCTTCCTGACCGGCCAGCAGAACCTCCAGAGGCTGCCCGAATTTCTGTTCGTATTCAAACAACACCTGACGGCAGCTGCCGCACGGTGACACCGGTTCCTTCAATGTCTCCTTGGGATTAATGGCGGTGATTGCTATTTTGCTGAACGGCACCTCGGGGTAAGCCGATGATGCTGCGAACGCGGCTGTGCGCTCTGCACAGAGCCCGCACGGATATACGGCATTCTCCTGGTTGCTGCCTGTCACGACGGCACCGTTGTTGAGTAGTATTGCGGCACCGACCTGGAAATGGGAGTATTTGGCGTATGCGCGCTCAGCCGCTTGTTCGGCCTGGCGCAACAGACTGAGCAACTCCTCCGGCAATTCGTCCCTTCCGTCATAAACATGCATTACGGTCTCTAATTTTACGGTCTTCATAACTATTTCTCCTGACTATTAAGATTGTTTTCTTACGGCATTCTCGCGTGTCCAGTCAACGGTCATTCCAAAAAGAGAAATGCCTAAATAACCGCGCATTTTCAGAGTCTTGCCGTTGTTCACAATACGGATATATGTCTTGTATGTCCCGGATTTTCCCGGGTATTTGAGTTTTCCCCCCTGATATTCATTGGCTTTCTGGTTGTATTTCAGACCTGTCATGAACACCAATCCTACATTGTCTTTTTTCTTCGGGTTCTGCACCCAGACTACTTTGGCCTCGTAGGTGCCGTCTTTGGCCTTGTAGATTTCGCACTGCGATGCCTCCTTGGAGAAAGGGTCAACAGAGTAGTATATGCCCAATATGTCATCCGCATTTTGGGCAAAACCAATCATTGAGATTGACAGGAGCAGAAGGGTGGCTATCTTTTTCATTTTGGTGGATTTTTAGGTTAGTGTTACTCTTCAAAGGCGAAAAGTGGGTCCCAAGCAGGTAATACGATAGCTTCCTGGTTGAAAAGTTTAAGGGTTTTGTTGGGGATGTATTTCTTTTCAACAACCAATCGGAACATGTATTCGTTGAACCATTCGTCAGTCATGATCAGGAATCCGTTGTAGCCGTAGTTACCGCCCCAGCTGTTCTCGACCATCCATTTGGTTGGTTTTCCGTTGGCATCAAGGTCAACGCCGCAGAGTGTCATGGCGTGAGACGAACCGCTTGCGAAAGTGCTGATTCTCTGTTTCTTGTCCATGCCGAAAGTGGTGCCGAACAATGAGCCGTAGTCGTAGTTGTTCACATCCATATAGCCTTTGCTGCGGTCGAGGAACTTGGCGACGTCGCAAGAGAAATAGAGCATCGTGCTGTCTTTGATGGACGCTATTGCCAGCTCGGCTATCTCATTCATCGGGAGGTTGAGGTATTTCCAGTTCTGCCCGTCGTAAACGTGGCGGTCGTACTCTATCTCGTACACTTTGTGGTATTCCCTGGTCGGATCGTTCATGATCATGTAGTATTGCGTGAAATCTTCATTCACGAATTTGCTGTAAAACGACATTGGTGTGTATTTCTCGGTGCTGACTATTTCGCCTTTTGCGTTGCGCTGTGTCCATGTGAATTCGGCCGGAGGCTCGCCTAATGTGAAGGCTAACATCCTGTAAACAGTCTGCAGCATCTCCATCTTCTTTTCCTGAAGTTGTTGCTCGGTAGTGCTTTTGTTTTGGCACATCTTCCGCAGGATAAGTCCGTCTTCCCTGAGTCTGAGCGAGATGAGCTCCGACATTCTGGAGGTGTGGTTGCTGCTGTATGTCTCCGGCATCGCGTCTTTTGGAACGACGCCATATTTAGAGATAAGGTTGGCCACGCCGGTAAACTGACCACCATCGCTGAGCGGGTTTTTGAAGAGCCATTGCACGGTCTCATCGTCCATCGATTTCGCGCGTGTGTCAAGAATTGACTGCAGGAAGAGATTGGCCTTTTCAAGTTGATCCCAGAAGAAGGTGTAGCACTGTGAGAACTGGAAGTCAGCTGGAAGGTCGTGTTTTTTGATAGCTTTCGAGCGAAGCACGTTCATGCCGGTAAACATCCAACAGCGCCCGGAAGATTCCTGGTTGGTGACTGCTTTGGAAGGCACTGTGTTCGACAAATGAGGGTCGAATGCGGTGCTGTTTTCGTAGTTTTGCGCTAACTTCGTTATGTCGTTTGTGGTAACCGCGTTTCTAAGGGCTTTGTTGTTAGGCTCTGAGTTGTATGTGTTTGTGAGTTTGTTTATTTGCTGCATTGTGAGTCCGCCCCCATCAGTTAATTTTTGGGCGTTAATGGATGCAGCCGCTGCCAATGCAATGAATAATACTGATAATTTCTTCATATTTGCTGTCTTATAGATTCAAACCGCAAAGTTATAAAAAATATCGGTATTTTGATGATGCTATTCCAAAATTAACTTTTAAGAATAATAAGCCCGCTGAACCCGCAGAAATACGCAGAAAGGACAATTACTATATTCATGAGGATAATTCATGGGAACCAGATAAATCGTTATCTTTGCACCTATTATTGTTATAAATGTAAATTATGATAATCAGGAAGATATATTTATTAATAGTGATGCTTTGCACACTGTATATTGCCTTTTCTTTCACATCTTGCTCAAATTCCAAGAATAATGAAAATAACGCAAATGTGGATTCCATGGACGCACCTAATAGTGATACGTTGGTTGATGAATATACCGAATTCGAACACAAGCTCATGGATTTCGGACTTGTGGATGTCAAAGCTGTTGATTCTTCAATACAAGTGTTCATGAGATATGCCACTGACGACAATTTTCTTGGGCATGTGCTCTATAAAGACATTAACCATGCCTTCTTGCTTCCTGAAATGGCAAAAAAAGTATCTGCGGCACAGAAGAGGCTCAAGGCTGCCCGACCTGATTGTTCTCTGTTGATATACGATGCGGCCCGTCCGCTAAGTGTACAGCGTGAGATGTGGAATTCGGTCAAGGGTACCCCAAACGTATCGTTTGTCGCAAATCCGGCCAAGGGCAGAGGTATGCACAATTATGGCGCCGCAGTTGATATCACTATCGTGGATTCGAAAGGAAGACCGTTGCCGATGGGCTCCGACCACGATTATTTTGGACCAGAAGCCCGTATTGACCACGAAGATGAACTTTTAGCCGACAGTCTCATAACCCATGAAGAGCTTGCCAATCGCCGCCTACTCCGCTCTGTTATGACCCAAAGCGGTTGTATTACTTGTATTTCAGAATGGTGGCATTTCAACATGATGCCATCTGCAAGGGCTAAAACAGAGTTGAAAGTGATAGACTTCCAGTAAAGCTACCACTTTATTACTTTCTTGGCTATGGTTCCTTTCTCTGTACGAATTCTGATAAAGTATGATCCAGATGGCAGATCTTGCAGAACAATTCGCTTCGATTCATCTAACCTGCCGGCTTTCATTAAAATTCCGATATTGTTAAATATTTGATAATCAAGTGTTTCTGTGTTGTTTGAGCGAATATCTATGTACTCCTTGGCAGGGTTTGGGAAAATGGATACGGTTTGATCCAAGGTATGCTGTGAGATTCCAACGTTAGTTGTTGTGAAAACGCATTCATTAGAGAAAGTTGAAGTGCCAACCACGGCTACTCTCGCGACATACTGCGTGTTTTTAACAAGATCGGTAAGCATGTGGGAGTTGTTGTATGTGTATATGGTAACCCAGTTGTTTTCAGACACCTTACGATATTGTAGCTGCCAATTATGCTCTTCTGGGAAGTCGGTCTGCCACGAGAGTAGAGCAGAGGTGTCTGTGACGTCAGAGGCGGTCAGAACAGGTACATCTGAATCGGCAATGTTGTCGGTGTAATCGATGATGACATGGTCGATGTAGGTATAGGCCTGTATGTAGGATGTGCTTGAAGGGCGAAGTCGGAAAGCCACGTAGCGGCCGGTTCCGGTCAGTAGAGTGTTCGCAAGATCGATGGTGTGACCATGCCATTGGTTGTCTGGGACTGGCGGAATCATAGCCACAAACTCGAAAGTGCTTGGATCATTGCAGTCGCTCATCACCCCGATTTCAATGCCTTCTGCATAGCTGATGTTAGACAAGGTGAGGAACCGAACACTCAATTGGTGCAAATTGGCTTCTATGTTAGGAGTCACAGCAGTGGTGTAATGGTCGCAACTTGAAAACTTAAGTGCATAATTGCCATAATGGTCGATTTTAGGAAATTCACCGTATGTTTCAGGGAATGTCCAACAGTCTGGCCGGTAGGCCCCGGTGTTGAAATCTTCCACGTAAGGCAGCTGGTTTACGGGATCGCATGCCGTCTGGAACGTGTTTGACTTTGTCCACAGACTGGCTTCATTATCAGAGCATTTTGCACGGATGTAGAATCTGTAGGATGTTGCAGGCTCAAGGCCATTGATGGTGTACGGATGTTGCGTTACGGTAATCGCTGAGGCCGCATCGATGTTGTCGCCATCAATTAGAGCAACTATCTCCCATGTGTCCTCATTGCCGTTAGGCGACCAGTTTACTGTAGCAGAATTGTTGGTTATATTGCTGATGGATACGTTTTTAGGTTGTGGGCAACTTGGTTTGTGATCAACTACCACATCGTCAATGAAACACCACGAAATGTACCTGAAAGCAATATGTTTGCCGCTTCCATTATAATCTGAGAGGATGATGGTCTGATCGCTCCACATCTGTCCTTGGTCGAAAAATGCGGTGTCAACAGGTGTGAAGGTGGCAGGATTCTCAGGGTCGGTCATCACACCCACAGCCACATTACCCCCTCTTAGTCTGAACGACACTTGTAGTTCGTTGATATTGATGTCTTGATCAAATTCAGGAGTAGCCGCGTATGAATCAGAATCAAAGAATTCTAAAGAGCCTTGGGTGAAGAAGTTGTCTATTTTGGCGGTGTTTGTTGACCAGCATTTGGGCATGGTCAAGTTGGCGTTCAAATTTGAGGTGTTTATGGTGAAGTTCTCTTCGTAGGGTAGTTCGTTGATGGTGCCGCAGTCGGTGTAGTGTGAGATATATGTCCAGAATGACTCTTCGTCGCAGAGGGTTCTGATGTAGATTGTGTAGAGAGTGTTGTTGTTGAGATCAGTGAATGTGTGGAATGTGTCTGAAATAGTGGTGGCTTGAGCCTCATCAACGGGATTGCCGTATTCAGTGATGGCCACTTCCCATGTGTCATCATTTTCGCCAGTCGGGGTGAAATGAAAAGATATCGAGTTGTCAGACGTGCTGTCGATGGTGATGTTGTGGGGAACACCGCAGTTTCCAGCAACGATGGAGAGGTTGTCTATTGCGGCGGGCGGATTCCCTATTTCGTATTGGCTGTGCCATACAAAATAGATGCGCTGAATGCCTGTGTGCCCTTCGATTGGAATAACATAGTTGTAGTGTGTCCAATGGTCTTTGAGATAGAGCCTTTCAGAGACTAACACAGTGCCATCAGGAGGAGCACCCCACCAAGGTGTGCCTGTGTTTCCGAAAAATACCTCTGCGAAGTCGTCATTGCCGCCTGAGTTGCCCGTGCCCTTGAAATCGAAAGAGATCTGGAGTTGTTCATACCCGTCTTCAATGTAGATGTCGCGGAAGGCCCAGATGTCGTTGTGGTTGAGTTGTGTGTAGTGATTTGAAATGCCGTTGTCATCTGAGATGTACATAGAATGACTGCCCCCGTTATTGACGGCTTGACCGAAAACCCATTTGTTTGCACTGCCGCCGTTTGTGTGGAATCTCCATTGGTTGTTTTCGTATGAGTCTTCAAAGTCGCAGATATATGGCAGAGTGGCTATGTATGCGTTGGTTGTGAAAGACATTTCGTTGGACCAGGCGCTCTCGTCGTTGTTGCCGCATGTGGCCTTCACTTTCCAGCAGTATTTCTCAGATGCATCTAATCCGGAAATGTTGAAGAACGGTTCTGTTGTTGAGATTTCGTTGTACACTGATGAGGATGCCTTGCGGAAGGCCACTATGTAGCCTTCGGGGGTATCGGAACCGCCGGAAGTCCAACTCATTGTAGCCGACTCGTCAGTTATGTTTGTAGTCTGTGTTGCCACGGGCTTCCTGCAGTTGAAGCCTGAGATGGTAATGTTGTCGAACGCGGCGGGCGGATTTGGCGCCTGCGCCTGACTTGCGGTCACAGCCCAGAGGATGAAGATACGGCGTAGTCCAGAGTTTTCACTGCTGATGGTGATGTCGTGGTGGGTCCACTGTGGCATGTTGTAGAGATTTCCTGCAAGAAGCTTTGCACCTGCCGGTGCTGTCGTCCCGGATGGCTTGACGCAGTTTCCGATGTAAATATTGGCGAAACTACGGTTCGAGCCGTTGCATTTGTAGTCGAATGAGAGCTGGTACTCGCTGTAATTCTCATCAAGATAAACATCCCGATATGCCCAGATGTAGTAGATGTTTGGTGCTGTGAAAGAGTTGGTGGCACCGTTGTCGTTGGTGACATACAGCGAAGAGTTGCCGTCAAAACTTACAGCTTCACCGATGTGCCATTGGTTGACATTGGAATTGTCTCCCACTAAAGTCCATTGGTCGTTTTCATACTCGTTTTCAAAGGTGCACTGGAAAGGCAGCGATGCGTAGTTCTGAGCCGTGGAGAATGTCACCACCTCCGACCACACACTGAAGAGTGTGTCGTTGCACTTGGTACTCACCTTGCATTCGTAATCGGCGTCAGGGAGCAAGCCCTCCAAGACGGCCGTTGTTTCATCGACTATGAATTCAGAGTATTCTGTTTCAGAAAGGAGTTTGTAAGCCACCTTGTATTCGTTCACAGAACCTTGCCAATCCAATGTGGCGGAATAGTTGTCTATATTGCTGACTGTCAGATCGAATGGCTTACTGCAGTCGGTGGCTGTAATCGACAGGTTGTCGATGGCGGCGGGCGGTTGGTTGGCTACGGAGCCGTCGTTGCGCCACAGGAAGTAAATCCTGCTCAAGCCTGTTTCAGAAACGTTGAAAACAGTGTCTGTTATGGTTATCCATTCATGTTGAAGATAGAGATCGGGGCCTATTTGGATACATCCTTCTGGCGGTGTGGTTGATGTGATGTCGGGTTGTGCTGCCGGTCCGATAAACATCTTTGCGTAGTCGGCTGCCGAATTGCCATATCTCTCTCCAACACTCTTGAAATCGAAGGATATTATGAATTCAGAGTTGTGAGGGTCTAAGTAGATGTCGCGACAAGCCCAAGAGAGGGAGGCTGAATTTGCGGTGTATGCGTTAGTGACGCCATCGTTGTTTGAGACATAGAGTGACGAACTTCCGGCATGGGCCTCTGCACCGCCAATGTGCCATTTGTTCGCACCGTTGTCGGAGAATATCTGCCACTCCGCATTCTCGATCTCGTCTTCAAAGTCGCAGACGTATGGTAACTTGGCAGTGCTCTGAGCTGTCCTGAATGTGGTTTTTGCCCAATGGCTCTGATTGCCGTCTATGTAGTTGATGCGTACACGCCAGGAGTATTGGGTGTTGGGCTGCAGGTTGCTGATGTTGTAAGTTGTGCCGTAAACCAGCACTTCCGTTGTGTCGGTGTCGTTGGTTTTGAAGTATTGCAGTGTGAATGATTCAGGAGTGGAGTAGGCGGTATATTCCCAGGAGAGGAATGCGGCTGTGTCCATGACTGTTGATGTCAGGTTGCGCGGTGCCCCCATGTTGGTGCTCGACACCTCTATGTTGTTGATAGCGGCCGGAGGGTTTGATCCAAGACTCCCGTCGTTGCGCCAGTAGAAGAAAATCCTTTTGAGACCGGATTGGGAGGATGGTATGGCCGCTGTGAAATTGGTCCACGCTCCAACCATACATAGCTTGTCACCGATGACGATGCTGTTTTGAGGTGCTGAAGTGCCAGAGGGAACCACACAATCACCAACATATACATTCATGTAGTCGTAAAAACCGTCACTTTGCCATGTCGGCTCTGTTTTTTCTCCTACACATCTGTAGTCGAATGAAATGTAGGTGGTGTCGTGGTTTGGTGAGATATAGATGTCGCGATAGGCCCAAGTGGAGGAAGCGGAAGATGTGTTGTATGTGTTGGTGATGCCGCTGTCACCAGAGATGAAAAGAATGTTGTCGTAGGCATCTTCTTCTGTAGATCCAATATACCATTTGTTGGTCTGACTGCCGTTTACGAAATGCCATTTGTCGGATTCGGCACTGTTCTCAAAATCGCAATAGAGAGGGTAGCTTGGATATGTCACGAACATATCTTCCCTGCTCCAAGTGCTCCAGACAGAATCGGAACAACTTTTCTTCACTTTCCAGATATAATGTGTCTCGTCTATGAGGTTGTCCAAGATCAGGAATGTGTCGGGCGTGGAGACTTCTGTGTATTCGGTTTCCAGCTCACTCCTGTATGCAATTATGTTCTGCCCTGCATTTTCCGTGCTCCAGGAAAGTATGACGTAGTCGCTGGAGACTTCATGTTTCAGATCGTGCGGGCGGGCGCAATCGGAGCTTATAACTTCAATGTTGTCGATTGCGGCGGGCGGTTGGCTGGCGTCGCCTATGTTGTTTCTCCAATAGAAATACAAGCGTTGGATTCCAGAATGGGTTGAATCAATGTAAAGAGTATATGTTTTCCAGTCTGGTGTGTTGTTCAGGGGGCCTGTCAGGGTGGTTACATTAGCGGGTATGGTGTTTCCGGAAGGAATGGATGGTGCCCCGATGAACACTTGTCCATAGTGTGCGTTGGTGCCTTTCCCCTTATAGTCGAAGCTGATTTCATAAGATTCGTGCCCAGGTTCAAGATAGAAGTCGCGCCATGTCCAGATGCCGGTAGAGACACTGTTTGCGTAGAGGTTTGAGACGCCGCCGTTCCTTGACACATAAAGAGATGTTGCGCTGTTGCAGGCCGTGGCTGTGCCGATGTTCCAAGTGTTGACCGTGCCAGTCGGAGTGTTCCAATTGGCATTTTCCGTGCTGTCTTCGAAGTTGCAGACGTATGGCAGTGTGGCGAGGTTGCTCTGCACTGTCACGAATGTATGACTGTTGCTCCATAGACTGTGCCCGCCATCCTGACATTCTGTACGCACATACCAGAAGTATGTGCTGTTCTCTTCCAAACCGCCGATGGTGCAGGTTGTGCCGCTGACTGTGAGGTAGGTGAATTCTGAATCGTTGATTTTCCTGTATCCGATTGTGTAGCTGTGAGGCAGGTTGTCGGGTGAATCCCACGTGAGTGTAGCTGTTGTGTCAAGCGCCGATACTAAAGATAGAGAGTGAGGGATGCCGCAGTCGTAGCCTTGCACCGAGATGTTGTCGAAAACAGGTGCCGGGTTGGCTCCGAGCTGGTCGTTGTTGTTCTCCCAGCAGAAATAAAGACGCTGCATGCCCCTGTGCGTGCTGTCAATGACGAAACTGTAGTGTGTCAACGACGGTGTGAGGCACAATGGTTCCCCGATCTGTTCGGCATTCTGCGGAAACACACCGGCAGCGATTTCCTCAGGTGATCCTATGAAAACCTTGGCGTAGTCCTTTCCTGCCTGTCCCATGCCGCGGAAATCGAATTCAAACTGGTATTCGTCAAATGTGGGATCGAAGTAGATGTCTTTGTATGCAACGACTTTTGAGGATGTGTAGAAATAATAGCTGTTCGTCCCCCAAATACTGGTTATCTTGAGACAATTGTTCACAGGCTCTGATCCAATGTCTCCAATTTCCCATTTTGAATATGCGGATCCATTTACAATGTTCCATTTCTCATTGTCGGAAGGACTTTCGAAATCGCAGAAATAGGGCAGGGCGGCAGCTGTGACAAATGTTGATTCAGTACTCCACTCACCCAAAATGGAATCATTGCATATAGGACGAACCTTCCAAAAGTACAACTCGTCTGACTGTAATCCGGTCAGTGTGCAGCTGTCGGTTGTCACATTTTGGAGAGTGAACTCCTGTCCTTCTTCGGTTTTGTAAGCAACTATAAACGCATCCGGAGAGCCTAAATCACCCGGTGTCCACGATAACAAGGCCGCATCGCTGCCCACGCTGTCAGCCTTGAGAGCGTACGGTTCTTTGCAGATTATCGGTCTGAGTTCAAAATTGTCGATAGCCGGACAATTGTCTATGGGAAAGGCTGGGTTGAAACGATTGTCAATGAAGTATTGGATGTAAATTCTGCGAACTTGCGGGTTTGTGACAGGATAGTGGAGCCTATATGCTTTATGTGTCCATTGGTCTGCCGCAGGAATTGTGTACGATATGATGTAATCAGATGGATACATCTTGTTATAAGGAAGATCAGCCGTGGGGTTCCCTATGAAAATTCTCATTTGCTCGCCTCCCTTGTAATCGAATGACAATTCGAGCTCTTCATATCCAGAAGGAATGTATATGTCGCGATAAGCCCAAATGCTGTATGTTTGGACATCTGAACTGTCAATGCTGATGCTATTGCTAATCCCATTGTCGTCGGATATGTACAAAGAGTTTTCGCTTTCATATCCTATAGCGTCACCTATGTGCCAAACGATGGTGTCGCTGTTGTCTTGATACGACAAGGTTTGCCAAAAACGATTCTCGTTTTCATCTTCAAAATTACTGGATACAGGGATTTCTGCGACTAAGTTTGAAAACTCATATTCATCGCTCCAATCACCACTTTGGGAACCGATGTTGGTTTTGACTTTCCAAATGTAGCTATTGAGGGGAATGACGTTGTTTATAGTGAGAAATGTGTCTGTGGTTGTGTATTCGGTAAAGTTGTTGTCGTTAGTGTTTTTGAACAACAGCGTGTAGGTCGTCTGCGGTTCCTCGTTGCTCGAGCTCCATCGTAGAACGTAGGTTGTGCTGTTGGTGGGGGTGGATGTAAGATTGTAGGGCGTACCAACCATTTTGCCGGTGATTGAGATGTTGTCGATGGCGCACGGGGAAGATGGTTCTTCCGCAGATGAAGACCATGTGAATATCAATCTGTAAATGCCTGTTTTAGAGCCGTGTATCACGAAAGAATATGTGTGCCAGTTGCTGTCGGGGGCGTCGTCAATTTTGCCGATTTGATTAACTGCAGTTGAAGTCTCTCCATCAACAATTGCCGATTCCGCTTTATGAAGATTCAAGAAAAGAAGTTTTTTCTGAGCTGAATTCGGGAAGATGGCGTCAAAAGTGAGAGTGTATTCTTTGTAAGTTGAATCAAAAAGGATGTCTCTGTAGAATGATGAATTTCCTTGAGATTCTGATGAGACAGAGTTCCCGTTGTCGTTGGAGATATAGGCGGCGTGCGTGCTGTCGGAAGCAACGGCGGGACCGATAAACCAAGTCTGTTGGCTTTGAATGTTGTCGTAAGACAGCCAGTTTGCGTTTTCTGCTGTGTCTTCAAAACTGTAATTGTATGGGATAGACGCCAAAGAGGCGAAAGTCTTGAATTGTGATTCATCGGACCATTTGCTGAAGTCATCGCCAGAACAGTTGGTGCGCACTTTCAATATGTAGTCGGTGAATGGTTCGAGTCCAGTCAAAAGGAAGGATGTGTCGTTTATAGTTATCTCTGAGAAAAGAGAATCTGCTGTTTTTTTGTAAGCGATGGTGTATGAGTCGGGGTTGCCTACAATGTTGCTGTTCCAGCAGACAAGCGCGCTTGTGTCGAGGGTGCTCACCTGTACGTTCAGTGGTTCACTGCATGTGTATGCCTCTACAATGATGTTGTCGATGGCTATTGGCGGATTCTGAGGTGTTGAATAGTTGCCGTTTTGCCAATAAAGGTAGAGACGCTGAAGCCCTGTTATGGTTGTGTCGGTTATGTAGAAGGTGTTGTTGGTCCATGAGGATTTGTCGGATAATGTGTCACCAAGAATAGTGGCGTTTGGTATTGTGCAGGCACCATAGGGTGTTATGGCCGGGCCTATCATCACCCTGGCGAAATCGAAGGCGTGGCCATTGACCTTGTAGTCGTATGATATTTTCAGGGCTTTGAATCCTGGCTCGATGTTTAGGTCGCGATATGCCCATACTATTGCATCGTTGTTCGCTGAGGAATATTGGTTGCTTGAAGAGTTGTTTGATATGTAGATGCTTCTTTGGCCGCTTGCCTTGGCTCCGGTTCCTATCGTCCACTTGTTGACGCTCTCGGTCATCGGCACAAGTGTCCATCCTGCATTTTCTGAAAGGTCTTCAAAATCACAGTAATAGGGCAAGTTCCTGACAGGCGTGGCTTCTGTTTTGAATGTGCTTGCTTGTGAGAAGTCAGAGCTGTCGTATGGAGCAAAGATGCTGCGAACTTTCCAGTTGTAGTCGGTGTAAGGAGTCAGACCGTTGAGTGTCAAGAAAGTGTCTGTGACGGTAAGCTCTGTAAAGTCGGTTTCGGCTTCTTCCTTGTAGGCCACTATGTATGACTGCGGCGCTGACACGCAGTTGTGTTGCCACGACAGAACTGCCGATGAGTCGGCTACTGATGCGCTGAGGTTGTATGGCGGATCACAGGAGACACCCTCAATTGTTATGTTGTCGATAGACGCACCCATAGAGCCAGAACCGCCACGCGAGAATCTGAAATAGAGTCTCTGCAAGCCGGAGTTGCTGTTGGTGATGGTGTATGAGAGCGTCTGCCACTCGGTGGATGTGGGAGCACCGCTTGTAAGCGTAGTCGCACCTGTGGGTACGTTGTCGTAAGGGTTGCCGGCAGGAGGACCGATGTAAACATAGAGTTTGCACTGCCCTTTGTGTTCGAAAGAGAGCCTGTATTTAGGAAATGCAGGGTCAAGGTAGATGTCTCTGAAAGCCCATGAGTTGTCGAAATCGTAGTTTGTGATATTGGCCACCGAGGTGCCGCCGTCCTTGGAAATATAGAGGCTTTTCTCGCCGTTGTAGAAGGAGGCAGTGTCGATATACCACCCGAAATAGCTGCTGTTGATGATGTTCCACGCATTGTTTTCTTGCGTGTTCTCAAAATCACAGAAATAAGGCAGAGATGCGGTTTCTGTTTCGGTGCGAAATGTCCTTTCCGGACTCCATTCGCTTGATTCTCCGTTCGCATCGCACAACGCCCGCACTTTCCAATGGTAGTCGGTTGACCAATCCAAGGAGGTCATCGTAAGGACTGTGTCGTATGCATCGAAGAAGTCATAGTAATAGTCTTCAGCCCGTTTGATGGCCAATTCATAATCGTTTACAGTATCGGAATTACTAAACACATGGTTCCACGACAGCGTTGCCGATGTGGTTGTTATCCCATCTTCTTTCAGTATGGAAGGGAATACGCAATCGTACTCTTGGTATTTGAAGGTTGTTTGCGGCAAGAACATCTCGGCACTGGTAGAATAATCGGTTCCGTTTAACGAGTTGTAGATCCGTGAAAGTGCCGTGCTACAGTTCTCCCCATACCAGAAAAAATGGTACCAGCCATTCGTCGCAGCATCAGAAGAATACAAATCTACCACGATATTGCCGCCTTCGTATAGAAAAGCCTCCTTGAAGAATAACTCGATGTATCCGTCTGTGTTGAATCCATTCGGAGCGAAATCTTCCATACATCCTTCCCATACAACTGTCAGCGAGTCGGTTGCAAAACCAGAACTGAGGTTTTGCATGTCGGTTGTCCCGATTTTTATTGTCTGCTTCCCGTCAAGGTGAATAGGTGTGTATGTTCCAGGATGAATACGGTAGTATAGTGTGATGGCAGAGATATACTTTCCTTGCATCTCAGTCAAAAGATTCTCGGGATAGAGAATCTGTCCGTGTTGCGGATAGTTCCAGGATCTGTAGCAAAGAGGGACAAATTCATTATAGCTGTTTGAATTTCCAACTGTAAGTACCTGGGCACATATCGACGAGACAAGGAAACACACAGTTGCTAATACAGAGACGATCCGGCGCATGATAGTTAAGTTTTTTAATATTGAGTTGACCTCTATTTTTAAACCCCAGAGCCATACCTCAAGACCTTGCGAGGTCCATTGAACAAAATCTGAAAATATGACGTTGCAAATCTACACAATATTTTTATATTCTGGTCTTTTTTGGGATTTTTTTTCATATTTATCGGGGGGGTATGTCGCTGATTATCAATTAATTGTGTGACGTTGTCTGGCTTTGGTCCTTGAAGAGGCTCTGAGAGGATTTGAGGGGAAATGCGATTGTTGGTGAGTTTTCGTCATCATTGAACTTGCCTCAAGATTTTTCAGGTGTTTAATATTACCTTTGTCCCCAGCTGTCCCTGTCTAAACTGCGGAAGTTTATGGCTTCTGACAAATGTCCTATCCCTATTTCTGAGCTGCCGTCGAGATCAGCGACTGTTCTGGCCACTTTGAGAATCCTGTCGTAGGCACGTGCCGAAAGGCCTAATTTGTCCATGGCATTTTTCAATATTTGCTGGCAGCTTTCGTCTATTTTGCAGAATTCGCGTACCATGCGGCTGCTCATTTGTGCATTGCAAAACATACCTTGCTGCTTGGCGAACCGCTCCTTTTGTATCTCGCGTGCCGCGACAACCCTCGTCCTGATGCTTGCGCTTCTCTCCGTGGGCTTGTCAGAGGAAAGCTCCTCGTGACTCACCGGCACCACCTCGACATGAAGGTCGATACAAGTTAAGATTAAAGACACCTGATAAATTGCGTAGAAAAACTTACATAAATGTTTGCAATATCACCCGATAAAAATGAACAAAATCGCCCGATTCTATTGTTAAATTCGATTTTTCGTGTAATTTTGCCGTCTCAAAATTGTGCTTATGAAATATCTCAAGCGTATAGCAGACAACTATGGCAAGGAGCGCGTCTCGCGAAGCGCCGTATGCTCAAGGCTACCCTTGACGACGAATATCGGAAACAGCTGATCAGACTGTTGTAACGAAGACCACCCGCGCAGATAACACAATACCTTTCCGGACTATTACAACTGCTTAATAATCAATAAGTACTGGCTCAGCGTGCCTTTTCCTCCGAAAAAACACCACCAAGACGAAACTTCTCATACTCTTTTTTGCGAAACTGGGGAACAACGATCTCGTATAGCCTTTATTCACTGGGCGCGGCTGATTTTGGTGCGGTTGCCCTGACTATTTATGCTTGATTACGACTTTCTTAGTAACCGTACGACCGTCAGCCAGAACAATTATTATATAATACTGTCCGGTTGCATACGCAGTGACATCCACTTTCTTTAGGTTGAAAAGATTGTAGTCCGTGGTAGAGTAAACAATTTGTCCATCAGCGTTGTAGATAAGCAGTTGTTGCATATTTTCGCCTTTGATATTGAGCAGGGTTTGTGTCGGATTTGGAAACACTTTGATATTCGTAAGCTCATCGGTTGGAACACCTTCGTTATTCATCACGTAGAGCACCAGATGAATAATACTGTCACAACCTTCAGTGGAATAAATTTGGAAAACGTAAGAGAAAGAACCTGTTGCAACTGTTGGGATGGTCTGACCGTTAAAGATGTATTCTTGGTAAAGCATCACCGTATCATGAATAAATACACTATGTGTTGGGTTAATTGTCAGGTACAAGGTGTCAACACTAGGGCAGTCGTCGGTGTTGTTATAAGCGTATGTATAGGTGCCGGACTGGGTGTAGGTCTGTCCGTGCCAGGTGAAGCTTTCGCAGGCGGTGTCAACTTCGACGTTGTGCGTGCCATAGTTGATGGTAAGGAGCAAGGTGTCGATGCTGGCACACCCGTCAGCATTTGTATAGGCATAGGTGTAAGTTCCTGACTGGGTATAGGTCTGCCCATGCCATTCAAAGCTTTCGCAGGCGGTCTCGGTCACAATGTTGTTCGTGCCGTAGTAAACGGTAAGTTTCAAAGTATCTACGTTCATACATCCATTTGCATTGTTATAGGCGTAGGTATAGATGCCAGACTGCGTGTAGGTCTGTCCGCGCCAAGTGAAACTATCGCAGGCGGTCTCAGTCTCGACAAAGTGGATACCGTATTTCAGGGTCAGGTGCAAGGTGTCAACACTAGGGCAGTCGTCGGTGTTGTTATAAGCGTATGTATAGGTGCCGGACTGGGTGTAGGTCTGTCCGTGCCAGGTGAAGCTTTCGCAGGCGGTGTCAACTTCGACGTTGTGCGTGCCATAGTTGATGGTAAGGAGCAAGGTGTCGATGCTGGCACACCCGTCAGCATTTG
This sequence comes from uncultured Bacteroidales bacterium, assembly GCA_934699095.1. Classification (GTDB taxonomy): domain Bacteria; phylum Bacteroidota; class Bacteroidia; order Bacteroidales; family WCHB1-69; genus F23-D06. The sequence goes on from CAKUVI010000007.1 coordinate 166,121, forward strand.
TATAGGCATAGGTGTAAGTTCCTGACTGGGTATAGGTCTGCCCATGCCATTCAAAGCTTTCGCAGGCGGTATCACTCTCGATATTATGGGTGCTGTGGTGAATTGTCAGGTTTAACGTGTCAATAATAGGACAACCTTCGCCATCAAAGGACAAATAGTGATAAGACCCAGATTCGGTGTAGGTCGTGTCGTGCCAGTCATAGGTGTTGCAGGCTGTTTCAGTGAAAGTGCTGCCTTGCGGATCGCAAAGGCCAATCACTTTTACACTGCCATGGAGCGGAGCCCTACAACCATTGCTCCATACAGCCCATACATCATAGTTATAGTTCCCGTTGTAAATGATACTATCACTGTAATTGGTGTTTGCGGTTACACCCAAGTTCTCTTTGTTACGGTCTATTTTATAGTGCGTCAGTGAAATGGGATCGTCCTCAATGGTGGCTTTAAGAGTTAGACAGTAATTTTCGTTAACATATTCGTACCAATTGTAGTCTGAGCTTGTGGTAGTTTTGGTGATGGCACCTTTTTTTGAGACATATGGATAACTCATTCTGATCGTATAGGATCCGGCAGGCGCTTCAGTATATATACCGTACCATAATTCTTGGAATGCATCGATTATGACGGGCTCGTCAAGTTGGATGGTGTTCCATGTGTTCATGGTAAGAGATGAGATATTCACATTTTGTTCGACTATCTGTGTGCCGGAATAGAGATAATAGGATCCATTTAAACCACCACCTTGATAGACCACAATCTTGTATTTAGTGGCGGATTCATTAGGATAAAAAGAGATGGCCGTAAGGCGTTTCCCATGATAGGCGGAAAGATCCGTTGTGTCAAAACGATATACAAAGTATCGTTTTAAAGCGTATGAGGAACCGTAGTTTGTGTAGGCATTAGAGCCATACCACGTTAATTCCTCTTGTTGAATAATCTGATTGGCGGGCGCTTCCCATGACAAATCTGTTGTATTACCAAAGTTGCTAACAATTAAATTTTGTGGAGGATTGCATTCGGCGAAACATTGGCCATTTAATTCTACATGAGTACTGACATTTTCAGATGTAAATGTAATTGATCCAGGTTCGAATTCGGGGTTGTTGTATGTCGGAAGGTATTTCACGAATAAGTTTCCTCCGGTCGTGGGTAAAGTGACTGATGAAGAAAAATTAATAGAGTCGGTGCTAATCAAAAAATGATCCGACACTAAGGCTGTGATTGTTTCCGTCAAACCATTTCCAATTACAGAGACCTTTTTGATGGATTGGTTGAAACCATAATTGGTGAAAAATGAAACCATTCCTGGTGAAGCAACGATTTGCGCAATGTTAGTGTATAAACTCTCGACAGATGCGTTGCATCCGTTGCTCCAGTTGGCCGTAACAGTGTATGTGTGTGTGTTGCAGTCGTCTAAAGAATCTTGAAAACTGTTTCCCGTTGTAGAGCCAATCAAGGAATCGTCTCTTGACACTTCAAAATTCGTTATTGTTTGTATGTTCTCAATGGTGCCTCGGACGCAAAACGAAAAATTCCTACTGTATTCAACACATGTAACAGCTCCAGAGGCATCGTATGTTCCTAATATACAACCTTTTGTAGGTTCGGAATGCGTGCTTAAGCTCAAACATTTGTTTCCCCCTGTCGCTTCTACATATATCCCGAACCAAAGTTCCTGATCGGTATTAACAATGACAGGCGTGTCAAGGATAACAGTGTTCCATGCATTGTAATTCAGTGAATCTAAATCAATGTCCTGCATGAGCATCAATGTGCCAGGGTTATAGCCTCCGTTGGTGTTGCCACCTTTATAGACCACTGCCTTGTATGCGGTGGCGGAAGGTCTTGCATAGAATGAGATACTTGTGAGTGCCCGGTTATTGTATGTCACCAGGTCTGTATCGCAATAACGTTGTAGCATGATTTTTGTGTAGTCGGCATTAAAGCCGAGAGAGTAAGAGGGATTTGATGACCATGTTAAGACCTTAGGATCAGGGGCTACTGCGGGCGTCTCCCAATCAAGTGATATGTTGTGTAGATCTTGTGATGAAATGTTCAGGTTTTCAGGAGGTAAGCAATAGGGATCGTTGCTGTAAATAGTTCCTTTCAAAAAAATGGTGTCAATGATGCTGCCGGAGGTCACTACAACATAACCGTATTCGGAACCATTGCTAACAGCAGGTTGGTAGCGGACAAAAAAGGTACCTCCGGCACTATCTAGGGCTTGTGTAGTGGAGTAAACGGAATCATCTGTGCTGATTTCGAAACTGCTGGTGACGGTGACGGTGATAGAATCGTTATGATGAGTGGAATGAATAGAGATTGACCTGCTGTTGCTGGCTGTTGACGTTTCAGCAATAAAAGACAGCGATTTGCTGGAGATATTGAAGACTGGTTGAGAGGCCTCAATGCCTATGATAGCACAATTCAAGGAACTAAAATTGTAGTTCCCGGGATTTAGGTAAGACACGGTATAATAACCGTCGTAGGACCCCCCCCCAGCCCCAGTTAAAATGCAGCTGATTCATGTTATTGTAACCATCACATACAAATGCGTGCCCACCAGATGATCCCTGTCCCCTGTAAAACACAGGCCTTAAGTGGTTCAATTCATTTTTGATGAGAGAAAGCCAGTTGCTGCTAGAGTACGACAACTGGCATACGGAAGAGACTGTATTACCAAAACCGAAATAGTTGCGAAAAGCGGTGACAGCTTGACTGGTACTTGCAGAACTGGCAGTGGGACCATATTCCATATTAGCAGCTACGCCACAATGGTACATCAATTTCGCCACTTCGTTGATTTGTGCTTGAGGAGTGCTGTAGTTCAATGAAAGTGGCATTAAACTATAATCGTATGTGGCGGCTGAAAAATCGACGCTTAGTGTACCATAGTTATTGTTTTCTGGCGTGTAACTGTTACTGCCTGTGCCGGATAATGGATACTGCCAATAGCGCATAATCTGCGCCATAGCGCAGGCCACACATCCCGAGAGAGCATGCCCACCTGAACCGCCTGCATCAACGGGGCACATCGAGTTGTAGGGGGTGTTTTGATTCCATTTCGTTTGAATTAGCGGTCCCACTGCGCTATTGGTTGCCATCATGGTAATTTCTCCGGAAAGCCACTGGTTCCATTCGGCTGTAGTCGTCTCGCTTTCCTCGTCAGTAACATCGCGAATAATGATTTCGATTTCGCGAACGTATTCATTAAGGAAAAACATAAGATTTTCAGGCATGTTTTTTATGCTAAAGTCAGATTCTGTGGAATATGCCAGGATTGGAAACACTCGTGTGTCGGCTGAAATCATGACGAAATGATTGCCGAAATTAAAAACATAAAAGGCATTGATTGGGGCGGCCTGTACGTTTGTGTCATAGGAGTTGGTCTGCTGAATATAGGCTAGTTGTGCATAAGTAATCCCCACAGATCGCCCTGTTTCCCAATTGTAAAAATTTGTGGCTGCTTTTCGAGCCATAATACTATCGATTGGGGCCGACCAAAGTTGCATTGAGAGTGTCACTATACAAAAGCACAGTAAAAAGACGGATTTTAAATGTGAACTATTTCTCATCTTATCTTTAAAAATACCAAATTGTAATCCACAAAGTATACCACTTTAGAGAGTGCAAAAATACAAAATAATCGAGAACAAATCTCCGCTAAAAAATCACATTTGGCAGAATAAAAGTCCTCTTAATTCTTTCTGGTCCTCGGTCGGGAGAGATACTTTGATAATACCATTTATCTTCCGGAAGAAATATTCCAAATTTTTACCGACATATTCAGCTTACTGCTATCTTTTCGTCCATCAGGAACTGAAACAACCCTGTAAAGTAAATACCTTTTTCGTCACGATATGGCATAATATCGTCTTTGACAATGACAATTTTCTGGAAAGAATCATCAATTCGTTTCAGTGGTGTCTCTTTTTACGTATGCCTTCATATTTATTTCCATTCGAAATCCACTGCAAAATTACAATATTTTTCGAACAAAGAGTTGCTTGTTCGATTTTCCTGGAAATCGATTGTCACTTTTTGTATTTTTGCAATCTCCAAAGCGGCATATTTTTGGAATATTATTTACACGTCTGGCTTTCAATCTTACAAAAAACGGATAAGACTAACAAGCTTTATATGGATTAAACAGTCAAATACAGCGAGGAAGATTATAAAAACATCATCTTGCCAGTTGAGCAAGAGGTGTGGCATCCAGAGAACATCCCCTATCGTTACGATTTATGGAACATCCATTACTCTTATTTTGCAGTGAAGGATTTTTGGGAATTAACGCTGGAGTTGGCGAGGGAGAATACCGATATTGTTGACATTTTTAGTTTTCAGGACTGCAGATGTTTTCGTTTTTTTGATGAGAGTTTGCGATTCAACGACCTGATGAGTCAATATGCTAAAATCGAAGGTCGCAACCCAACGCTTGTCAAAGTGGAAAATTCCGCCTACCTCAACCTCATTGCAAAACTCAATGTCACTTTGGACATTCCAAATGGATTGTCGCATTACTTGCTTCTATTAAACGACCATGTGCTGGACATTGCCTGTGCAACGTTCAGCGTTTTCTACCATGAAGATTATTCCAACGACTAGGCCATCTTTGCCACACATTTCAACAAATCAATCCACCTGTTTGAATATTTTTTGTTCGTCATATTCAACCTCGCTTTCCTCTAACATCATTTTGTATTCGTTCACCATGTCTTGTCGTTTGTGATGTTCCGCCTGGTTTTCGATATATCGGATAATGATGGGTATCTCATCTTTTGAATAGGAAAAAGCCCCATATCCTTCCTGCCAGGAGAACCAGCCGTTGGCGAGCCTGTTCTCGTTTATCCATTTCGACGAACACCCTTTGACATGCTGCATCAATTCGGACAATGATTGCGACGGGCGCATCCCTATCAGAATGTGGACATGATCCGCCGTTCCGCCTATGGACAGAACTTTATGGCGGTTGTTTTGGATTATGGCAATCATGTATTTGTACAGACGCTCTCTCCAAGAATCGAGGATAAGGGATCCCCTGTTTTGAACTGCAAAAACCAGTTGGATATGGATTTGCGTGTAGGTGTTGTTTCTCATTGATTTCATAATGTTTTGATTTGTTTGTGTGATAATTGTTTTTCGTCTTTTGTTTCGTCCCTGAAGGGACGTTTACGGGGAACCGTGATGTTTCCCGTTCTACCGAGCTCTCGTCCCTATCGAGACGTGGGACATGGGCGATGTTTCCCGTTCTACCGAGCTTTGGCCCCTGACGGGGCTATTCGTGGCCGGTGCGGATTTGCACAGGCGGGTACAGCGAGGAGGTATGTTCCACCGGCGTAACAGCCCCGTAAGGCGCAACGACCACGATGGATGCCTTGTCCCGCAGGGACACAAGCTCGGTAGAAACGGCGTTCCCGACCGCCCCCCCCCCATGCCCCTTCGGAGGCAAAACATGTCCCGCAGGAACACAAGCCCGGTAGAAGGTCGCCACCAGGCGGACACCTTGTCCCGCAGGGACACA
>CAKUVI010000008.1 GCA_934699095.1 uncultured Bacteroidales bacterium
GATAAACTATTGACCGTCCGAGATGCAAGGGCTGGAATACCAGCTCCATATTGACATTCCGTGAGTTTCCTTTCGTACATTTTTATAACATAGTAAAGGAACTTATAGTTAATGGCAGGATTCACGTCAACTATCACATAACAATGTGCCCCAGCCCAAAAACATTCAAGCTGATAATTTACGTAACCAGCTGATGCACCTCCTTGGCTGATTGTTATTGTGTTTTTATCAAAATTATAATCATTCCAATAACCCGAAGGGTTAATTCCTCCATTGATTACAGGATAGCCTTTTCCCAAAAGTCCATTCTTGTTAAGTTGAGTTCCTTTAGTACATTTGGCAATCTCTCCCAGCGGCTTGTAATCTACCCCGTCCGGGCAATACCTCTTGATGAGTTCTTCTATCTTGCTCATACGGCCTCCCTTTCCAAATCTTCGATTATCTTGTCAATCTCTGTACGCAGCACCTGCTGACGTGCGACAATCTCACGGATGTTGGCGTTCAGCTTCACGATGTCAACCTCCTCGCGTGTGTCCTCCTGCTCCACGTAGGAGGAGACGGAGAGGTTGCAGTCGTTAGCGAGAATGTCCTCGTTGCGCACGACTTTGGTGAAGTGGTTTTCGTCTTTGCGATCAATGAACGCCTGCAACAGTTTCTCAATGTTACTTTCGGAGAGTTTGTTCTTGTTGCCCTCGTGGACAAACTCCTTGCTGCCGTCAATGAAGAGTATGCTGTTGTCTTTCTTGCTCTTCTTCAGCACGATGATGCAGGTGGCGATGGAAGTGCCGAAGAAGAGGTCTGGCGGCAGCTGGAACACGGTGTCAATATAGTTGTTGTCAATGAGATACTTGCGGATTTTCTGTTCCGCGCCGCCTCTGTAGAGCACACCAGGGAACTCAACAATGGCCGCCGTTCCTTGCGTGGACAACCATGAGAGCATGTGCATGGTGAAAGCCAAGTCAGCCTTGCTCTTGGGTGCCAGCACTCCGGCAGGTGAGAAGCGGGGGTCGTTGATGAGGGTGATGTCATCATCGCCCTTCCACTTGATGGAATAAGGCGGATTGGAGACGATACAGTCGAAAGGCTCATCGTCCCAGTGCTTCGGGTCAAGCAGCGTGTCGCCGCAGGCGATGTCGAACTTCTCATAATTGATGTTGTGCAGGAACATGTTGATTCGGCAAAGGTTATAGGTGGAAATGTTGATTTCTTGCCCAAAGAATCCCTGCCGCACCTTGCCTTTGCCGAGAATCTTGGCGAACTTGAGCAACAGAGAGCCGGAGCCGCAGGCAGGGTCATACACCTTGTTGACTTCTGTTTTGCCCACAATGGTGATGCGTGCCAGCAGTTCCGAGACTTCCTGCGGGGTGAAGAACTCGCCGCCGGACTTTCCCGCGCTGGATGCGTACATGGTCATCAGGAACTCGTAGGCATCGCCGAAAGCGTCAATGGTGTTATCCTCGATACGTCCAAGGTTGAGACCGCTGATGCTTTTCAGAATCTTCGCCAGTTTCTCGTTGCGTGCCGCCACGGTGTTGCCGAGCTTGTTGCTGTTCACGTTTATGTCGTCGAACAGGCCGCTGAAGTCGCCTTCGCTGGCCGTTCCCTTGGCGGATGACTCTATGTTGTTGAAGACCTTCTCAAGGGTCTCGTTCAGGTTCTCGTCTTTCTCGGCCTTGGCGGTCACGTTGCAGAAAAGCTGCGATGGCAGGATATAGAAGCCCTTTTCTATGACCGTCTCCTCGCGTCCGAACTCTGCCTCTTCGTCTGAAAGTCGGGTGTAGTCGAATGTGGGGTTTCCGGCCTTGCGTTCCTGCTCGTTAAGGTGGTTTGTTAGGCTTTCGGATATGAAGCGGTAGAACAGCATTCCCAGTACGTATGCCTTGAAGTCCCAGCCATCAACGCTTCCCCTCAAATCGTTTGCGATCTGCCAAATAGTGCGGTGCAGTTCCGCTCTTTCCTGCTCTTTTCCCATTCTGGTATTGGTTTTGGTTAAGATGTAATAAAGCGCAAAAATACAAAATATCTGCCTTTTTCCCTGTAAAATCTGCAAAAACCGCAACAAAAAAAGCACTGACAGATAGTGTCAGTTCAAAAGATGATAGAATGTCATAGCGTTAGGCAGTACTTATTGAAAACAAAGTTTCAAATACACAATCATGTAATAGCAACATATTAGCATGAAAGAATATATCGATTTGATTTACGGGTCAAAAAGAATGACGATAACAAAAAAAATAGTACTTTTGCGCCACCAAAATTGACAGACGATGAAATACTCAGTTGCTCAGATTGCGGACCTTATTTCCGCAGAAGTAGTGGGAGATCCGGAAGCTCAGATCACCACTATCTGTAAAATTGAGGAGGGCGTGCCTGGCGGTCTCACCTTCCTTTCAAATCCGAAATACACGCATTTCATATACACTACGAAGGCCACTGCGGCCATTGTAAACAGCGATTTTGTGCCAGAGCAGGAGGTGCCATGCACGCTCATCAAGGTGGCCAACTCCTACCTTGCATTCGCGCAGTTGCTCAACTTCTACCAGCAGAACAAGCCCCGTAAGACGGGCATTTCCGACAAGGCGTGCATTGCTCCTACGGCAAAGATAGGGCAGAACGTATATATCGGGGAGTTCGTGAGCGTTGGTGACGGTGCGGTAATCGGCGACGGTGCAAGTCTGTACCCTCAGACAGTCATCGGCGACCGTGTGACGATAGGCGACCGCACCACCCTATTCGCCGGTGTCAAGGTATATGAGGACTGCCATATCGGCAGCGACTGCATCCTCCACGCGGGGGCGGTAGTCGGCGCCGACGGTTTCGGTTTCGCCCAGCAAGACGGCGAATATCTCAAGATACCTCAAATCGGCAATGTGGAGATAGGCAATCATGTGGAAATCGGGGCAAACACCTGCATTGACCGTGCCACCATGGGTTCAACGCGCATCCACGACCATGTGAAAATAGACAATCTCGTCCAGATCGCGCACAACGTGACTGTGGGAGAAGGAACCGCCTTCGCCGCGCAGGCTGGAGTAGCCGGTTCGGCAAAGATCGGTGCCAAGTGCATCATAGCCGGCCAAGCCGGCATAGCCGGGCACCTCACCGTTGACGACGGCACCATCATCGGCGCACAGTCGGGCGTATCACACTCCCTGAAACGCGGAGTCTATCTCGGCAGTCCCGCCACAAACGCCTCGGAAGAGCGCAAGCTGATCGTGCTGAGACGCAAATTACCAGAACTGTATCAACATTATATAAACAAAAAGAATCAATAAGTTTTCATGAATTCATTGCAGACAACCATCGCCTCTGAGATATCCGTATCCGGCAGAGGCCTTCACACAGGTCAACAAGTAACCGTCACTTTCAATCCCGCTCCGGCCGATTTCGGAGTGTGCTTCCAGCGTGTTGACCTCCCTAACAAGCCAATCGTAAAGGCCACTCCCAACAGCGTGTTCGACACATCCCGCGGCACCTCCATCTGCGAAGGCGACGCCCAAGTGCACACCATCGAGCACCTTATGGCCGCACTCGCCGGTCTCGGCATCGACAATGTACTGATCAAGACCGTGGGCCCTGAAACCCCTATCCTTGACGGCAGCTCGAGAATATACGTGGAGATGTTCAAGGAAGTGGGCCTCAAAACCCTCGACGCCCCTAAAAAAGTCGGCATCGTGAAAGACGTGATCTCATTTTCCATTCCGGAAAAACAGATCGAGCTCACCATCAAACCGTCCAACAGATTCAGAATGACTGTGAATGTGGACTACGGGACCAAGATCTTGGCCGAACAACAGGCCGTACTTGACAATATCGAGAATTTTGTACCCGACATATACAACTGCAGAACCTTTGTTTTCCTTGACGAGCTGCAGTTCCTCATCCAGAACAACCTCGCAAAAGGCGGCGACTTGGACAATGCAATCGTTTTTGTTGACAAAGTGCCCGACAGCAAGGTGCTGAACCAGTTAGGCGACTTCTTCCACAAGAAAGACATCACCGTGACAGCCGACCATATACTCAACAACACTCACCTGAGACACCCTAACGAGCCGTCACGTCACAAACTGCTTGACCTCATCGGCGACCTCTATCTTCTCGGTGTCCCGCTCCAAGCCGAGATCATAGCCAACCGCCCCGGTCACTTTGCAAATACTGCCTTTGCAAAAAAAATTCTTGAAAATCCGAATTTTTGTGTAACAAATTTATAAAACCTTCGTAAGAGTATAATGATTATGAAATGTAATTTTCATTGTCTTACATAGGTTAATGGTTTTGGACAGCGGTAAATTCTACCGCTGTTTTTTTTTCAACAACCGCGCACCAACCATCGCATTCAAACAACGTAGAGACGCGCCATGGATTTGAGACGCGCCATGGATATGAGACGCGCCATGGCACGTCTCTACAATGAAATAAAAAAAATATTATTTTTGTCAATGAATCATTTAAACAAAAAACTATGACAGACGATAAATTTCAAGACCAGTATCGCATCCCGTCAGCTCGTGCCATTTGGCATGATTACAATGGCGGAACCTATTTTGTGACCATTTGCACAAAAAACAGGGAACTTTATTTTGGAGAGATTGCAGACGGAATAATGCATTTGTCAGAAATTGGAAAATATACAAAAAATTGTGTACAAAACATTCCGGCACATAATCCATACGCTGACGTTCCATTGTTTGTTATCATGCCAAATCATATTCATTTGATTGTAATAATTGATGGCGACAATTGTAGAGACGTGCCATGGCGCGTCTCAGAAGAAGGAAAAGACAAGACCATGCAGGCAATATCAAATTGCCAAAGTAAATTGTCGGCAACAATAGGTGTAATGAAACAGGCTGTTACGCGTTTCGCCAATCAACAAAATCTACCTTTTGCGTGGCAATCCCGTTTTCATGACCACATCATTCGAGACACCAATGATATGAACAGAATAGCCAATTACATCGAGAACAATGTAGCGAATTGGGAAAATGACAAATTCTACGGACAACCCCACGTAGAGACGCGCCATGGCACAACCATTTCACCACCCATCGCATTTCAAACCATGGGAGACGCGCCATGGATTTGAGACGCGCCATGGCACGTCTCTACAATGAAATTGAAAAAATAATGTGAATTTTAATCGGATAATAATGTTTTTTGAAAAAATAGAAAAGCCGCATCGATGATGCGGCTTTTCTATTGTAAAATCTGGATTTATTATCTGTAAATCAACATATTCCTGTTCTTGTCGATATTATATTCGCCCCACTCTTCCCTGATGTACTGGTCACCTACCACGAATGCTGCAGGAAGGTTCTTCTTTACTGTAACCTTCACATTCTCAGAATATTCATCGCCAATACGAAGTTCTTCCAGATAAAGCACAGAACCTTCGATTATGCTACCATCTTCTTGCTTGATAGCGCCGGCCTTTTCCTCAAAATCTTCCAGACTTATGATAGATTCTTTAAGGAAACGTGTGGCGTCAGCATAATTCATGAATATCTCATCGCTGTTATTGCCTATCTGGAAATTCATAGACTTGCTGTTTGCGTAACATGTGCCTTTCACATTGTCGCCATCAATTGTAACGGGAAGAGTTCTCTCTTGGATGACGGCGATGCCAGTTGCAACCTTGGCGATTGTGTCGTCGGTAGGCACATAGTCGTCGCGGAGAATTGTAAACTCGGTACGACGGTTAAGTGCGTGAGCCGCTTCCTGTTCATTTTTGGAAGGAAGAGAGTTAATGTAATCCTCGGTCAGATAGGTACCCTTTGCGAAGAAATATTTCTTGCCACTGTATGTGGAGTACATGTCTTTTTCAAGTCTGCGCGGCACACGTTCACCATAACCTTTAGGAACGATACGGTCAGCGGCGATTCCTTTCTCAAGCACGAGGAAATCAACGCAGCTTTGGGCACGCTTTTGCGACAGCACATCGTTTTTCTCCTCTGTGTCGCGGGCGTCGGTGTGAGAGCGCAACTCAATGACGATGGTCGGATTCTGAACCATGATATTATACAGATACATCAAAGAGTCTTTGTACTGGGGTTTAAGGTCCCACTTTGCCAAATCGTAAAGGATTTCAGGCAAGATAATAGGATCCTTTGGTATAGGTTCAAGTGTGAAATCTTGTTTGAGATCAGTGTTTTCAGTAAGGCCCACGGTCGTCTGTTTTGCGGTGTTGCCAGTCTCCCAATAGCCTTTCTTTGCAACTCGGATGTCGTAAGTAGTGGCACCGAGTATCTTGGTCTTGTCGAAATGATAATAACCCTTAACATCCGTAGTTGTGGTGTATGAAGTGCCATCAGAGCCAACTATCTGAACCTCAACACCATCCATGTACTGTCCGTTGTTTTTGTCGCGGATATAGCCGGAGAGAGTATAAACCAGAGGACGGAGCAGGAAGTAGTAGATATCGTCGCCGCCGCGGCCTCCCGGACGGTTTGATGAAAAGTATCCCTTCGCCATATAGGGAGATTTTGACTGAGGGTCTATCGCCTCGTTCTCATCGAAGATGATGCCGATCTCGTCCCAGCATGAGTTGATAGGAACCATGAGGTTCTCAACTGGCTGGAACTCGCCGTTCTTGTAGCGTGAAAGGAAGAGGTCCAAGCCGCCAAGTCCGGGATGGCCGTCGGATGAGAAATAGAACTCCTCTTCGTTACGCCATATCGGGAACACCTCCTGACCTTCGGTGTTGATTGTTGGTCCTAAATTTGTGATATCAGTAAACTTGCCAGTCTTTTTGGTTCTGGTTGCCTTGTAGATATCATATCCGCCGTGGCCACCGGGCATATTTGATGCAAAATAGATGGTAAGTTCGTCCTCAGAGATGTAAGGGTGCACATAGTTGTAAGCTGAATCACCGAGTTCAATGATTTCGGCCTCGCCCCACGCCTTGCCTTTTTTCATCGACTTGTATATGTAGCAGCCCTGCACTTTTTTCTTGTCTTGCGGACACTTTGTAAAATAAACGACTGAGCCCTTTCTGTTGGCGGTTGCCTCGCCCTCGTTCACACCGGTGTTGAGAGTTCCGCCCTGGTCCATAGAGGTCACAGGCGACCATTCGCCGGGCCAGTCTGTGTTCTTGCTCTTCGGTTTGGTTGAAATGTAGATGTCGGAGAATGCACCGCCTGTCCACTGGTCGGCGCCTTTGCCTACAGAGCCCTCGCGGTTTGAGGAGAACATGATAGCGTTGCGCTTGTCATAATTGGCCCAACGCGGAGCCCATTCGTCCTCCTTGGTGTTGAACTTCTTGAGATTCTCAACCTCGTAGCGGGTCGGGTTCTCGTTCCACATCTTGGCTTTGTTGCAGCCGTCAATCCTGACATCAACACGAGGATCGTCGGGTACACGTTTCTTGTAATTGTTGTAGTATTTCAGAGCAAGGTCATAGTCTCCGCGAAGGTTGTAGATGCTTCCGAGATGGAAAAGTATCATCGGGTTGTCTTTCTGATAGTTTTTCTTTTCCAGACGAAGATACTGCTGCTCGGCCTTCTTCAAATCACCGATGATACGATAACACTCGGCAATCTGGAAAGTGGCACGCTGGATCTCGACTCTGTTTGACTGTAATTTTTTTATTCCCCTCTTATATTGTTCAAGAGCATTTTCGTATTGACAATCTCTGAACAAGTTGTCGGCATCGCGTAGAACACCCTGAGCATTGACAGTACAAAATCCTGACAATAAGACACTTAAGAGAACAATAACAATCTTCTTTATCTTCATATTAAGCAATTTTTTCAAAACAAAAATAAGGTCGCTAAAATACAAAAAAAAATAATTGGATGTACAAATTTCTTCACTCAATTTTTTCTATGGTGATATTCTTGAAGTTGGAAATAATAGAGACAATTTCTCTTGGATTGTCATACTTTCTCATTCTAACCTCTATGGAAACAAGCATTTTACCATTGTTTTCCTCGGCATCTCTGTGCATTTGGTAGTTGATGATGGCAATTTTCTCCTTTTTCAGATTTTCGAGAAGTTGGGTGAGAGAATCATAATCCTCGATGGAGAAAGTTATAGTGCGTTCTTTTTGAGAGAAATAAGGAAGGTAGATATTGAGGACGCCGAGCGACACGAGCACGATCGCCGTTGTGATCAGGGCGATGAGATACATGCCGTTGCCGCAGGCGAGGCCTATTGCCGCGGTAACCCAAAGGCCTGCCGCAGTGGTCAGTCCGCGCACCATCTGCTTTTGCAAAATAATGGTGCCGGCACCGATGAAACCGATGCCCGTAACAACCTGCGAGGCAATCCTTGACGGGTCGAAGCTGACATGGTCGCGGCCGAGCATTGTGTCGAAGCCGTGAATGGAGAGTATCATGAACAAGCACGAGCCCATGGCCACTAAAATATGCGTCCTTATACCTGCTTCCTTGGCATGGTATTCACGTTCAAGCCCTATTGCCGCCCCCATCGCCGTTGCAGCCAACAATCTGAGTATGAATTCAATCGTCATAGTTTTTTTTGCAAATTAACAAATTTATTTCATTCGTTCGTCAATCGAACTTCAGTTTCCAACGTCTGTGGCTCCACAGCCAGTACTCCGGTTTCCGACGGATTGTCTGCTCTAAAAGTTCTGTGTATCTTTGAGTTATAAAATACTGTTCTTCATGTTGCGGATTATCGGTAATCAACTGGATGTCAACTCTGTATTTGCCAATTCTCTCTTTCACGACTTCATAATAGAGCACAGGGATATTATACTTCTTCGCATAATGTTCGGCTCCGAAAATCACACCTGTTTTCTGGTTCAGAAACTGTGTCACATAGCATCTGTTCTTGTGGTTTGGCGACTGGTCGCTAAGCATCATATAGGCTGCCGGAATATGATTGTTTTCGTAATGCTCGAAAGTCTCCCTTGCGGTGTCGGCGAAGACGACCTCAGTGCCGTATCTTGTGCGGGCGCGGTTCACCCATTTCTCGAACACCTTGTCGGTATTGGCCTTGCCCACGCCGATGCCATGCTGCGGGAACATCTCGTCAAGCGACAAAATCATCCACTCCCAGTTATTATAGTGACTCGACATCAGAATCACACTTCTACCCTCATCAAAATACTTCTGCACCAATGATTTATCATCACAATGATAACGATAATGAAGGACTTTTCTTGGCAGCAAAAGCATCTTTATCATCTCCACGGCAATTGAAGAGAGATGCCAATAGTAGCGGGCACGAATCCTGCGCCGTTCCCTCTCCGACATTTCCGGAAAAGAATTCCTAAGATTTTCATCAATGATTTTCCTTCTGTATCTTACTACATAATTCAGAATAAGATATAGCAGAGGCAGAGTCAGATAGAGCACACACAAAGGGAGTGCTGCGAGCGGATAACAGATGAAAAATATGAAGAAAAAGGTGATCATAGGTCAGAAATCGGGATAGTTCTTGACAAAATCCATCAAATTACGGTAGTGACAGTCGGTTATCTTTAAGATTTCAGGATATTGGTCAGGATGTTTAGCCCCGACATGCACAGGTTTTATGCCGGCATTCACGGCAAACTGCATATCCGACAGGCTGTCGCCGATCATTATCGAGTCTGAAAAGTCTATATCCGGGAAATCCGATTTAGCCTGAAGGGCCATGCCGATCTCAGGTTTGCGGCAAGAGCAGTGTTCTTCAGCCTTGTGGGGACAGCAATACACGGCATCCAATGGTGCACACACCTCTTCAAAATCCTTCATCATGTTGTTATGGATGGTTTGGATGTCCTCCTCCTTGCAGATTCGTTTGCCCACGCACTGCTGGTTAGTGACAACAATAAGGTATTTGAACTTCCGACGGAGGAGCTGCATGGCTGTGAGCGCGCCATGTATGTACTCAAACTCCTCAGGTTTGCGCACATAACCGCCCACTATCTGGACGTTAATAACACCGTCACGATCTAAAAACAGGGTATTTTTCATGCCATATCATCTTTTTTATTATCATTTTCACCATTAAGATTATCCTTGAACTGTTTTTCCAGGAACGTAAATCTCTTGAGATTATTCCTTGACAGTACGAAAATGAATATCACGGCCAATGCTATGAGTACGATAACCCATTTGGTGTATTTGTAGAAATTAACCAATATAGAGAACACAAAATAGAAGACAATCGTGAACCTGATAAGAGTCCATACGAAGACGACTATTGTATTTGCGCGGTTTTCATGCACTAAATTCCTGTACAACTCGAGGGTTTTGGGTTTGTTGCGCACAATTCCGTAGAGGAAAGGAGAGATAATCACAAGGCAGAGCACTGAGCATATAATATTGTAAAGCCAATGCGGGATTTTCTCAACGTATGGAAGTTTGTGAATAAATGGTATCAGGTAATCGAAGAGGAAGAGCAAAATGGCAAAGGAAAGCACGGAATAAACGATTATGCTCGCAAGATTGCTCTTTATTATGCTGCTCCAGTTCTTTTTTTCTGTTTTGCCATTGCCCAGCAGTGCGTACTCGTCCAGCGCACGTATCGTCTTTGGCGAGAGTCTTCCCGAAAGCTTTGCGGCGAACGGGCCGGCCAATTTTATCCAGTATGGTGTTGTGAATGTGGTAATCACAGATGATGCAATGATAACCGGATAAATGTAAGACGGCATGACATGTTGTGCAACGCCCACGGAGGCGATAATGAAAGCGAACTCACCGATCTGGGAAAGGGTGAAGCCCGTTTTTATTGAATCTTCCAAGCTCGCACCAGCCACTAACGCCGACACTGACGACACAAGAGCCTTGATAATGAGAGTAATGACAACCAACGACAGAATCAGTTTCCAGTATTGCACCAGAACCTGCGGGTCGATCATCATACCCACAGACACGAAAAATATGGCTGAAAAGAGGTTTTTTATACTCTCTGTGAGATGTTCTATTCTCAGACTCTCGTCAGTTTCAGCGAGGATAGAACCGATGACGAAGGCGCCGAGAGCAGAGGAGAAGCCCACACTGTTAGCTATGATCACCATGGCAAAACAGAGTCCTATTGAAATGATCAGAAGATTCTCATCATTGATATATTTCTTGAACTTGCGAAGGAGGGTCGGTATCAGGTAAATACCAATCACAAACCAAATTATGAGGAAGAACACCAGCTTAAGCACGCTCATAAGCATCTCCCTGCCGGCCGAGCTGTTGTGACTTGCGGCGACGGTGGAGATGAGCACCATCATGACGACGGCAACAATATCCTGTATTATCAGCACAACCATGGTAAGGTCTGCGAAAGGCTGCCCTTTGACATCCAAATCGTCGAATGCCTTGATGATGATAGCCGTGGAAGACATGGCGAGCATGCCACCGAGGAAAATGCTCTCCATAGTGCCCCATCCCATGACAAATCCGAGCAGCGCGCCCACGCCAATCATGCCTGCTATACCGAGAAACGCAGTGATGAATGCCTTGCTACCCACCGAAAGCAGCTTCTTAAAGCTGAACTCGAGACCTAACCCGAACATCATGAAGATGATACCGATTTCAGACCACACCTCCACCTCGGCCACATCAGTAACCGTGGGGAAGATGTGCAGGTGCGGCCCCACGAGGAAACCAGCCACAAGATATCCAAGCACAAGCGGCTGCTTCAGAAGTTTGAAAATAACCGTCACTATGCCCGCTGATGTGAGAATCAACGCCAAATCCGCCACTAATCGTAAATTTTCAGGCATAAATCTTTATTCTTTCGTCGTTTTTTTACTAAAAAATTATAATTCCTAATTAACATTCCGTTCCCATTTCCAGGCACTCTCCATCATGTCATGCACATCATAACGGCACTTCCATCCGAGAAGTCTGTTTGCGCGCGAGCTGTCGGAGTAGATGGCGGGCACATCGCCGGGACGGCGGTCTCCAATGGTATAGTTCAGTTTGTGGCCTACAACCTTCTCCGCCGCATCCAACATCTCCAAAACTGACAATCCGTTGCCGCTTCCGATGTTGAAGATCTCACAGCGGTGCGAATTCCTGCCTTCCACCAGATAATCCATGGCTTTCACATGGGCGTCTGCGACATCGCACACGTGCAGATAGTCGCGGATGCAGGAGCCGTCACGGGTGTCATAGTCTGTACCGAACACGGCCATCTGCTTCATCTTCCCTGAGGCAACCTGCATGATAATGGGTATCAGGTTGTTGGGCTTGTCGGGCGAGAGTTCACCGTTAAGGCCGCTCGGATGTGCTCCAACAGGGTTGAAATAACGCAGGATAAGAGAACTCAACTGTTGGTCAGCAACCGTTTCACTCTGAATCATGCCCTCACAGATCTGCTTGGTGTGCGCATACGGACAGAAAGCCTTCCCCATCGGTGTCAATTCTGTAACAGGCAAATCCTTGATGTCGCCATAGACAGACGCGGAAGATGAGAAAAGAAGGTGCTTCACATTGAATTTCTCGCACGCTTCAAGCACGTTCATCATCGTGCCAAGATTATTGCGATAGTACAAGAGCGGTTCCTCAACCGATTCGCCAACGGCCTTGTATGCGGCAAAATGTATGATTCCCACCACGTCTTTGTTTTCCTCGAAGACTTTGAAAAAAGCCTCCTTGTCGCAAATGTCAACCATGTGGTTTTCAACCTTCACACCAGTAATCTTCTCCACCCTGTCCATCGTCTCGGGTGTGCTACGCACGCAGTTGTCAACCGAAACAACATCGTATTTACCGCTCTCTATCAAGGCTATGATGGTATGCGACCCTATGTATCCGCACCCGCCTGTCACCATTATTTTCTGCTTCATAATATTCTATTTAGACCGAAACGCCATGAATGCCGTCTCGTTTTGCCATTATCTGTTCTTATTTTATTTTTTCAATTGTCATCACTCCGAAACACTTGCCGCGATTTGTCATCTGGCAGATTCTTGTTTTGCCCACAATCTTCGGCTGAGGCATCTCCTCATGCGAATGACCACCTATAATCACGTCTATTTCAGGAACTTGACGTGCAATTTCATAATCGTTGTCCTTAACATTGACGTTCACACCAAGGTGAGACAGGCAAATTATCAAATCGCAATTCAGCTCCTGCAATTCAGCGACAGCCTTCTTTGCACATTCCACCGGATCGAGATAGGTGACTTCAGCAGCAATCTGTGGGGCAACGTAAGAATTTAGGTCAACGCAGAGTCCGAACACTCCTATTTTGAGGCTATCGCGTTCGAAAACGACATAAGGTTTGACAACTTCTGCAAGTTTTGGCTCTGAAAACCGATAGTTTGCGCACACAACAGGGAATTTTGCTTTTTTGAGTCGTTTTGCCAGTTCAAGACTGCCGTTGTCGAATTCGTGATTGCCGAGGGTGGCCGCATCGTAGTGCATGTCGTTCATCAGCTTTATTTCAACATAGCCCTTGAACACATTAAAATACGGTGTTCCTTGTGAGAAATCACCGGCATCGAAAAGAAGGTTGTTCGGATTCTGCTCCCTAATCTCGCGTATTGCAGCCTCACGGCGCAAAAAACCGCCGACATCGACATCTTTTTTGTAGGAATATGGGTCAATCTGGCTATGGGTGTCATTGGTGTGCATTATCACCAGTCTCCCACTCTGTCCGGAAACATGGAAGAAAAGTGTCAAGACAATCACTAATGACAGAAAAATCCTAGATAATTTCATGAATATTATTTCAATTATGACACAAAATGGAAAAAAGCCCGAAATAACTTTCGGGCTTATAACAATTCACATTCACATCGGAATTGTGGCGAGTGCGGTTGCAACAGCCGACGAACCGAAGAGAAGCTTGTCTAAAAGTATGTATGCACCTGCGCCTGCCAAATAGCCCAACAATGCGTATGGGGTGATGTGTTTGAGATACCAAATAAAGTCAATATTCTCCATGCCCATGACAGCCACACCTGCGGCGGAGCCGATAATGAGAATGCTGCCACCGGTACCGGCACAGTATGCAAGGAACACCCAGAACATGTTGTCCATCGGGAAGTCGTACATTCCCATAGCACCCGCAACCAAAGGCACGTTATCGACAATGGAGGAGAGAATACCGATAACCATGTCTATCAGATAGTAATTGCCATTGAAAGCCGAATCCATGCCCGCAGCTAACATTGAAAGGTGGCCTGCGCTTTGCAAACCAGCCACGGCAAGGAGGATGCCAAGGAAGAACAAGATGCTCGGCAGGTCGATGCGAGAGAGCGCTCCGGTAAGAGAGAGGTGCTTAGAAAGTTCCTGATAATCAGGACCGTCTTCTCCAATCACCTTCGAGATCAAATCCCTGTTGATGAGCTGAGTCACTATCCAAAGCACACCCAAGCCGAACATTATGCCCATATAAGGCTTCAAATGGGTGATTATTTTGAAAACAGGAACAAACACCAAGGCTCCAATGCCCAGGAAGAAAATCAAATTGCGTTTCCATGTGGCTATTTTGAGACTGTTATCCTGAGCCACGCGCTTTGAGACGTCAATCTCGCCGCGTTCAACGAAGGAGATGACGATAAGAGGTATAATCATTGAGATGAGGCTCGGGACAAGGCATTCTAACATCACTTTGCCAGTTGAAACCTTGCCGGCAATCCAGAGCATGATGGTGGTGACATCGCCGATAGGGCTCCAGGCACCGCCGGCGTTGGCTGCAAGAATCACCACGCCTCCAAAGAACCATCTGTCATGCTTGTCGGGCAGCAGTTTGTTAAGGAGGGCAACCATCACAATGGCTGTGGTAAGATTGTCTAAAATAGCTGAGAAGAAGAATGTTATGAATCCAAGAATCCAAAGAAGTTTAACCTTGTTTGTAGTCTTGATGTGATCAGTGATGATGCTGAAGCCGCCGTAAGTGTCGATAAGCTCAACCACAGTCATAGCGCCCATAAGGTAGAAGAGAATCTCGGCAATGTCGCCAAGATGCTCGATGAGCTCATGCTTGGTAAGGAAGTCGATGAACGGCTTTGTTGATTCGGGGTGCGCCGCCTTGAAAGCCTCGTAGCCGGCCCCGAATCCGGTGGCATCGAAGATTCCCGGACCCGACAAAATATAGACTGTCCAGATGAGCACTCCGGTCAGCAGGGCAAAGGCCGTCTTGTTGATCTTCAACGGGTGTTCCAAGGCTATGCAAAGATAACCCAGAACAAAGATAACGATTATTAAAATAAACGACATATTTGATTGTATTTTAGAATAAACTCAATGATATACCTACAGACATGGGATAGATTTTGGGACCTTTGGCCTCGGAGAAGAGCGGTGTTATCTGGATGCTGTAATAAGCACTGACGAACTTCCACCCTATCCTTGTGTAAAAATCCACATTGTATTTCATCCTGTTAGGCAAATATAAGTTCTTCATCATCAATGTATCGGACAGATTGGTCGGGTCGTTGCCCTTGTATTTTTGAGAAAGGTTAGCCACAAGACCTACGCGAGCGCCAACCGAAAACTTGAAGCCATTTTGATGTCTATAGCGGAATTCCAGCGGTATGTTGACATTCAAATAGTTCATTTTCAAAAGATTGAACTTCGTATTCTCTGGCAAGAGATAATATTTCACTACATCTTCACTTTTATCATAGCGAATCAGCGAATTACTATACTGGGTGTGATATGTTATACCCACGCCAAGACCCACGGCGAGTGGCTGTTTTTTGAATTTGAAATCCCAGATGGCTGCAAAATTGAATCCCGGATCAAATTTCATGTGATCGACCTCTGTGGGCATATTCATCCAGAAAGAATGGAAAACATCCATCACGAGCCTGTCGCGGAACACGACCGGATTCTCTTCTTTATCAGAGGGTTTGGAATCAGTATAAGTTTTTTGGGGAGGCTGTGCAACGGCGGAAACGGCCAGCATCAAAAGGAGGGCTACTATAGTAAAAACACTCTTCTTCATAAACATTTAAATTTGCTGCAAAAGTACAAAAAAACTTAAAGCGATAATTATCAATCTTTTTGTATGTGAACATCCATCTGGTTGAACGGGATAGTGATTCCGGCAGTGCCAAGGGCCTCGTATGTCTTCTGGTTGAGGGCATATAGCGTTGACATATAGTCGGGTGCGTTCACATAAGCGAAGAGAGAGAGGTTGACGGAACTGTCGGCGAGCCCTTTGACCACGACTTCCGCTTTGGGAGTATCAAGCACTGTCGGGTAGCTTTTGGCCATTTTCAGCAGTACGCTCCTCGCGAGTTCAACATCTTCACCGTAAGCGATGCCGACATCCACAGTCACCCTGCGATATGGCAGCGCCGAATAGTTTATCAGGCTTTTGGTCGCCAGGTCGGTGTTCGGGATGATCACAGCCCTGTTGTCAACGGTTTTTAGCGTAGTGTTGAAGATCTGTATCTTCTCGACCGTTCCCTCAAGGCCACCCTGTTCAATATAATCACCCACTTTAAAAGGTTTTAGCAGCAGAATGATAACGCCTCCCGCAAAGTTCTGCAGGGTGCCCTGCAATGCCATGCCCACAGCCACGCCGGCAGCACCGAGAATAGCTATGAACGAGGTCATCTGGATGCCGAGGATACCCATCACAGTGAGGAACAAAAGAACCTTCAGAACCACATCGATGAGCGAGTGCAGGAACTGCCGCAGCGACTTGTCAACATTGTGGCGGTCGTACGAGCGGTTCATCATCCTGTTCAGCAGTTTGATGAGCTTGAGACCGACAAACAAGACGACAGCGGCCACTATCAGCTTTGGCACATACTGGAACACAACATCGTTGAGAAAGTTCTTGGCGCCTGTCACAAAAGAGCTCATTGTACCGATTGCTTCTTTATCCATAATAGTTCTATATGAATTCAACAGTATCTTTTTTGTCCAACTCTTCTACTACATCCATGAAAAAGTCGCAAAGGGTGTCGGAAAGCTGGTGCACGCGACGCTGCCATTCGTGAAGGTCCACATCAAGATGATCGGAGACGATCTTATATGACACAAACCGCTTCCCGAAAGACCTGGCAACCGAGTAAACGGCTGACGACTCCATGTCAAAACAGTCGGCCTTCACAGACAGATCTTTCAGGAACTCATGTGAATAGACTCTCGGCGACACAAAGCAGTCGGATGAAAAAAGAACAGCATCTTCGGCGTCGGTTTCCACACCGAGACTATGGAGCAACATAGGCGTTTCGAGAAAAGCGGCTCCGCCTGAAACAATCTTTGTGATTCGGAGGATGTCGCCGACCGGTTTTGTGTGGGCACCGGCTGTGCCGATGTTGACTATCACAAAGTCTTCTTCCTGATGAGCTCTCATAAAATCAAGGGCTGCAGCTGTGGCGTTCTCCCTTCCTATACCTGTAAGATGCACGCGGTCCTTTATCTTGGAAACCTCCTCCTCAACCGCTGCGAACAAAGCAATTTTCATAATCTTTTTTTTTATTTTTGCAAAAATAGTAAATTCTCAAAAAACAAGGTGGCCTGGCAGCCACCTTGTCATCAAAAAATACATTAATATTGGCCAAGCATATAAATGCTCTGTCCGTAATATTTCAAATAAACTCTTATTTGCTGAAGCGTTCTCTAAGAACCTTAATCATATCCACAGTCATTGAAGAGAGGTCGTATTGTGGTTTGAAGCCCCATTCTTCGCGGGCACAGTGGTCGTCCATCTGGTTCGGCCATGAATCAGCGATTCCCTGACGAAGTTCGTCTAATTTGTATTCCATCTGGAAATCAGGGATATGTTTCTTGATTTCGTTGTAAATCATTTCTGGTTCAAAGCTCATAGCAGTGATATTGAATGAGTTGCGGTGAACCAATTTAGCAGGATCAGCCTCCATCAGATCGATAGCAGCCTTGAGTGCATCTGGCATGTACATCATATCCATGAAAGTGCCTTTGGCAATAGGACAGACGAATTTTTCGCCTTTGACAGCGGCATAGTAAATTTCCACAGCGTAGTCGGTTGTGCCGCCACCAGGGAGGGTAACGTTGGAGATAAGTCCGGGGAAGCGAACTGAACGTGTATCAACGCCGAAACGTTTGAAATAGTAGTCGCTGAGGAGCTCGCCTGTCACCTTGGTTACACCATAGATAGTCTTAGGGCGCTGGATGGTGTCTTGAGGTGTCATGTCGTGCGGGGTGTCGGGACCGAAAGCGCCGATAGAGCTCGGGGTGAAGAGAGAGCAGCCCATCTCGCGTGAGACTTCAAGGCAGTTGAGCACAGCACCTACACCAACATTCCATCCCAACATCGGGTTTGCCTCAGCCTTTGCCGAAAGGATGGCGGCAAGGTTGTATATTGCGTCAATATTGTATTTTTTCACAGCGTCAGCTATATCCTGTGCGTTAGTTGCGTCAACCTTGCATGAAGGGCCGGCCTCAGCCAATTCGCCTTTCAAAGGATAGACGCAATCTGCAGCAACAACGTTGTCTGTTCCGTAAATTTTGCGCAAAGCTGGTGTCAGTTCTGAACCAATCTGACCGCAAGCTCCAATAACTAATATCTTCTTCATTGTGTATTAATTTATGTTCAATTTTTGAGGTCGCAAAGATACATTTTTCGAGGAAAAATGCACAACACTTTGAAAAAAAATTATCGGCACTATCTAAACCTGCGATTTTGCGTTTTCAATTCTCAATTTTCCAACGTAATTTGTATCGGAATGCTGTGTTTTTCCGTCGTTCTACCTGGCTTTACCCCCTGAAGGGGGTTTTTAAATTAGCCATACTTCACTAAAAAATGTATCTTTGCGGGTTGCTCAGAATCTATCGTAAAAATCAAAACCGAATGTCTGAATTTAAGCTTTTATTGATATACATGATTTTTGTCAACGTTGTCACATTTTTGGTTTATGGCGTTGACAAACTCAAGGCTAAGCAAAGTTGGTGGCGCATCTCCGAGAACGCTCTGATAGCTCTTGCCCTGATTGGCGGCAGCATTGGCGCACTTCTGGGCATGTATTTGTGGCGGCACAAAACGCAACACAAGAAATTCAAATATGGAGTGCCCGTCATATTGGTGCTTCAGATTGTTCTTATTGTTGTATTGATGTGCCGGTAGTTTTTTGCGTTTCACGAGCTTGTGATTCAGCTCAATGTCAAGGTTGTTTTTGAATAAATTACAGTAACAATAATCATATTCACAGATGGAAAAAGAACGAAGTGTTGACAGACTTGCAAGGTATCTGATAATAATCGGAATAATAGCGATCGTATCTTTGATATGCTGGTATTTCAGCAGTGTTTTGGCCTACATACTCATCGCTTTTGTCGTCTCCTTGATTGGGCAGCCGGTGCTAAGGCTACTCAAGAAAATCAAAATAAAGGGGAAATCCGCTCCCGACGCGCTACTCGCTGTAGTCACATTGGTGTTGATTTTCTCAGTATTGCTTTTGGTCGTCATGCAGGTTATTCCCGTCGTGTCGGGGATAGTGAGCGATGCATCTTCTATGCAGGCCAACGAATCAGCAGAGACATACAGCATGATAGACCAAGTCAACAACTGGATTATCAGGGTTGTACCTTGGGTCGGAGAAGATTTCGATGGAGTGCAAATGCTTGTCCAAAAACTTTCAGAAGTACTATCTTTGTCTGACATTCCGAGTCTGTTGGGCTCTGTTGCCTCTGCAGTTGCGGGTGTTGCTGTAGGCCTGTTTTCTGTTCTTTTCATCTCTTTCTTTTTCATAAAAGACGAGACTTTGTTTGGCAGAATTGTCGGCGCATTGGTGCCCGACAAGATAGAAGGCAAGGTTGAAAAGACCATCCTCGACATCGAGAGGCTGCTTTCCCGATATTTCGTCGGACTTGTGGTGGAGATTTTGGGCGTGGTACTCCTCGACTGCCTCGGGCTTTGGCTTATAGCGAGGGTAGGTTTCAACTACGCGCTCGGCATCGCCTTCATAGCAGGTCTCCTGAACGTGATTCCTTATGTGGGTCCCTTGATAGGAGAAGTTATAGGCGTGGTGCTCTGTGTCATCCTGAAATATGGCGCAGGAATCGGCCTCGGCGTCAATATCTGGATTTTCGCACTGATCGTGCTTTGCATTATGCTCGCCACGCAATTGGTTGACAACTTCATTTATCAGCCTTTGATATATTCTACAAGCATAAAGGCCAATCCACTTGAGATTTTCGTCGTTCTTCTTATAGCTGGGAACATCGGCGGGGCTGTAGGAATGCTTATCGCCATTCCAGCATATACCGTTATTCGTGTCATCGCCAGCCGTTTTTTCTATGACTTCAAACCTGTGAAGCGCCTGATCCCCGATGTTGACAAGGAAAATACAGACGCCCTGGTTTAGTCAATTGGTCTATTGGCAATGCACAATGTTGAGATGCGCCATAGGTTGGAGACAACCGAGTCCACGCAGTTATTGCTGAGCGTCACTCAGTGTGAATCCTCTGAACAGGATTCGAATTTAAATCGTAACTTTGCAACTCAAATGAAACAGGCCTGATTATGGAAATTGTGAACATTTGCGAGACGCTCTTCAATCTTCGCGATGAAAAATACGCTGTCTTCCAAGGGAAACTAATACCGTCTGTGGACGGCGAGAACTTCATTGGCGTGCGCACCCCTGTCCTGCGAACACTTGCCAAACAACTGTACGGCACGGGGGCAACAGAGGAATTCCTAAGGCAACTGCCGCACAAATGGTTCGACGAAAATCAGCTGCATGCCTTCATAATATCCTTGGAAAAGGATTTCGGCAAGTGCATCGCTGAGGTCGAGTGTTTTCTGCCATACATTGACAACTGGGCCACCTGCGACCAGCTATCGCCAAAAATTTTCCGGAAACATTCTGCGTTACTTTTGCCTTACATCAAAAGATGGCTCAACTCTTCGCACACGTACACAATACGTTTCGCCATCGGAATGCTGATGCAGCATTTCCTCGAAGAGGACTTCCTAACCGAATATCCCAGAATGGTGGCCTCGGTCCACTCCGATGAATACTATGTGAAAATGATGCAGGCATGGTATTTTGCCACTGCACTTGCAAAGCAGTACGACAGCGTTCTCCCCTATCTTCTCGACCGTCGCTTAGATAGATGGACACACAATAAGACCATACAGAAAAGCATCGAAAGCTACCGCATATCACCAGAGCATAAAACAGAATTGAAGACACTAAGGTATTGATGATTATTTTGCTAATATCCGCCAAAGGCAAAACTTTAGGCTAAAGTATGCATTTGGTGGGCACATTCGAATTTTCTGTACTTTTGCTGCGTAAAAATCCAGAATATAATGTCTGACAAAAACGAAAAGATACTTTACTACTTAGCTCTTGTTGCCACGGCAATCCTCACCTTGCTGCCATTCTTTCACGTAGGAATCACCAACACCGACGATTTCCTGTATTTCAACATGGCACATGCAGACTGGGATTTCTGGAAACTCGACGCCACCTATTATGCCCAACACCAAGGGAGGTTTTTCTATTTGATAACCAAGTATTTCTATTATATCCCGTATTTGGTTGACAATTATATATACACAAAGTTTGTACAATATTTCACATTGTGCGCAGCATACCTTATTTTCTCATATCTCATTTATAAAGTCTTCAAATCCTCCAAGTTAGGAGCTTTAACCCTGTTGCTTCTCATATTCAACACTTGTGTAGGGTATTATTACGGATATTTTCCGCCTATTGGTTATCCCTTTTTCTTTGCATTCAGCTTTATAGTTTTCGTTGCCGGATTGCTGTTTTTCATTGCCTACACTGAAAAAGGCGGGCTATGGAGAAGCATTCTTAGTGCCGCATTGTTGTTCTTCGCTTCACTTTTTTATGAAAACTACCTTGTTTTCATAGCACTGTTTATATTGATTGTCTTCATCAGGAACTGGAAACACTTCGGATTCAAGAAGTTATGGAAGGAATCATCTTTTTATGCAGAGATTATTCCCTCAGTAATTGTGATTGTCCTATATCTTTTATGCTATTTTGGTTACAGGTACTATCTATCTCACATTTTAGGCGTAACGACGAATTATTCTGGCTCTACATTTTCCGGTAATCTGGATTGGGGCAATTTTTTTAAGGTTGTGGCTAACTTCACGTTTTACAACCTGCCAGGTCGCATCTTCACCTTCGAAGAAACACAATATCTATTATTTGAAAACTCACTGTTGGCGGGCGGTCACAGCGACTCGGTCTTTTTCGTTCTCACCCACGCTCCAGCCATAGCATACGTCAACGCACTTATACAATGTGGCATATTATGGTGGCTGCTTAAAACAGACAAATTTGAGAAAATCTCCTGGAAAGCAATAATTTCAGGGCTGGTTATCTCTCTAATATTTGCAATTTCATCCAACGTCATAGTCGCACTGACCGAAAAATACAATTCCGAATGGGTTACTCACCTGCAGAGCTATGTGACCTCGTTTTTCTCCTATTTCGGAATAATGTCAGCCCTGGCACTAATCATAGTCGCTACAGTCAAGTTATTCAAATCCAATGTTTTACATCATATTATTTGTATATTCTGGTGCTTGGCTCTCTTTTGTTTCTCAGTAGTCAACTACTACACAAACACTCATTTGAGCAGAGCCTGGGAGAAGAGCCAGAACCGGATTGACATGATAAAGGAGGCGGGCAAAGACGGCTTTTTCAACAGGATTCCGATAGACGCAATAATATATATGGAACAGCTTCTTCAGCCCTCCGACCATCACAGCTCGCTAATCTGCGACCAATCGAGGAATTTCGAGCGTTACATAGAGATTTGCGCAGACAACTACGATGAATTCCACTTCGTCCAGACAAAGGAGGAGCTCCTCGACAAGGCAGCCTTCTACCCCAGGGCTTCCATCTATTTCGTTCAAGTTTCAGAGAGCAAGAAGTTAGGGGAGATTCTGATGGCTTTCTCGCATATCAGCCATCTCGACACCACAGACATAACGCTTTCTGTGGCCGACAGTGCGGAGATTTTCTACCTGTCACCATACAAAGAATACGCTCTGTTTTACAACACAAACAACGGCACTGACACCATGCGGACACAGGCCGTGATGATAAATTCGTTCAACAAGCAGAAAAAAATCACACATTTCACAATAAAAGACAGCGGATTGGATCCTCTTGGATTCACTGTCAGCAATATGGGTATCAAGACAACGGACACTATCAATCTTCCGTAACGACAACTTTGCTATCTTTGCGGCCCAAATTTTCAACAGATGGACATCAGATTAGTTATATTTGACTTTGACGGGACATTGGCCGACACACGCCACAACATAGTAATAACCATGCAGGAGGTGATGAGGGTTCTCGGTATGCCTATGGCTGACGAAGAGACCTGCGCTGCGACAATAGGATTGCCTCTGAATGGTTGTTTCAAACAGATTTACCCCCACCTTACAGACGAGGAGGCACAACACTGCACCGACACTTACAAGAAGGTTTTCTTTGCTAATGAAGACAATCTTGTGCCGGATTTGTTCCCGCACGTGCGCGAAACCATCGAACAACTTCACAATAAAGGCATAAAAACAGCAATTGCTTCATCCAGGACATCAGTCACGCTCTTTAACTTTGTCAGAAAAATAGGTCTTTCCGAAATGATATCCATGGTGGTCGGTTCAGACGAGGTGACGCGCCACAAGCCCGATCCGGAGCCGGCCGAAATCATTTTGTACAAGTTAGGCATAGCTGCAGAAAACGCACTCGTGGTTGGCGACATGCCCGTTGACATAGCAATGGGACGAGGTGCAGGCACACACACCTGCGGGGTCACATTCGGCAATGCCACTGCCCAGGAATTGAAGGACTCAGGAGCAGAATTTCTGATTGCAGACATGGCTCAATTAACCACCGATGTCATTAAAATCGATCATAAAGCGTGAAAAAGTCTGAAATGGACAAAAAAACTACAATGAACCAAAGTTCGGAAAAAGGACAAGAGACTTTTGTGTTCAGGAAAGCCACATCGGCAGACGAAACAAAGGTCTGGAAACTATTACGGGAAGCCGCGGCTGAAATGCTGAGGATAGGCCGCACCCAGTGGGACGAGAAATATCCTGATCCCGAAAGTGTCAGCAACGACATCAAACATGGGGAATGCTATGTCTTAACAAACGACAGTACGATTGCCGCCTGCATGACCCTCAGTTTCAGGGGCGAGCCGGAATATTTGAATTTGGAAGGCAAGTGGAACGAAGATGGGGAATATTCCGTAATACACAGGATGGCCGTTGGGCTGGAGTTCCGCGGAAAGGGACTCTCGAGGAAGATGATGTCGGAGGCCGAGCGTCTCACCATTGAACACAGGGTGAATTTGATGCGCATTGACACCAATTTCGACAATGTTGAGATGCTGGCCCTTGTCAACGGAAGCGGGTTCATATATTGCGGCAAAGTGCACTACTTCCATGGTGGACGCAGAGTTGAAAGGGTCGCGTTCGACAAAATCCTCAGTTTATAAAAAAATATTCTCTGTTCTACAAACCATTGTTGCTCGGTCTATTTTTTTTTGCTTCAAAAGGTAGTAAATTATTGAAAATCAGAACATAAGATTCACAATCCAAATCACCGTCCCGGAATTTAAACCTACTTTTTTTATCTGGCAACAATGAAAAACATCATCCTCACTGACATTTTGTCAGAAGTACAATTTTTGTCACATCAGAGCAACCTTTTGCAATCATTTTTCAAATGTTATGTTTTTGGCACAGAATTTGCAAAGTATAGGCCGTTGAATGAAAAAAGCAATTAACAATAAAACTATCAAGAATATGAAAGGTACAATTAAACCGTTAGCAGACAGAGTTTTAGTAAAACCTGCTGAAGCAGAGCAAAAGACAGCCGGTGGAATCATCATCCCCGACACAGCAAAAGAAAAACCGCAACAGGGCGTCGTAATCGCTGTTGGTCCTGGTAAAAAAGACGAACCCATGACCGTCAAAGTGAAAGACACAGTTCTCTACGGGAAATATTCAGGCACTGAAATACAATTGGACGGAGAGACCTATCTTATCATGAAGGAAAGCGACATCTACGCTATCTGCAAATAATAATTTCATCACTTAAAACATTAAACTATCATGGCAAAAGACATTAAATATAATTGGGAAGCCCGCGAAGGCTTGAAAAAGGGAGTTGATGCATTGGCAAATGCTGTAAAGGTAACACTCGGTCCTAAAGGCCGTAACGTTATCATTGACAAAAAGTTCGGTGCTCCTCAAATAACAAAGGACGGTGTTACAGTAGCTAAAGAGATTGAGCTTCAGGAGCCTATTGAGAACATGGGTGCTCAGATGGTCAAGGAAGTTGCCTCAAAGACAAACGACCAGGCCGGCGACGGCACAACCACTGCAACAGTGCTCGCTCAGGCCATCTTCAACACAGGTTTGAAGAATGTAACAGCCGGAGCCAACCCAATGGACTTGAAACGCGGTATCGACAAAGCTGTTGCAAAAGTTGTTGAAAACCTTAAGGCTCAATCTGTTGAAATCAACGACAGTCACGAGAAAATCGAACAGGTTGCAACTATTTCAGCAAACAACGACTCTGCAGTGGGCCAAGTAATCGCAGAGGCCATGCAGAAAGTAAAAAAAGAGGGCGTAATCACCATCGAAGAGGCTAAAGGAACCGACACATACGTAAAAGTTGTTGAAGGTATGCAGTTCGACAGAGGATACATCTCAGCATACTTTGTTACCGACACAGAGAAGATGGAAGCCGTTTATGAGAACCCTTACATCCTCATTTATGACAAGAAAATAAGCAACATGAAGGAATTCCTTCCTATCCTTGAGAAGGTTGTCCAATCAGGTCGTCCATTGCTTATCATCTCTGAAGATGTTGACAGCGAAGCACTTGCAACATTAGTTGTAAACCGTCTCCGCGCCGGTTTGAAGATTGTAGCTGTCAAGGCTCCTGGCTTTGGCGACAGAAGAAAAGAGATGTTGGAAGACATCGCAATCCTTACAGGCGGTACGGTCATTTCAGAAGAGAAGGGCTTCAAACTTGAAGAGGCAAGTCTTGAAATGCTCGGCACAGCTGAAAAGATCACCGTTGACAAAGAGAACACCACAATCGTAAGCGGCAAGGGCGACAAGAAGATGATCGACGCACGCATTTCACAGATCAAGTCGCAGATTGAGAAGACAACTTCCGACTATGACCGTGAAAAATTACAGGAACGTCTCGCTAAAATGGCAGGCGGTGTGGCAGTCATCTATGTAGGCGCTGCATCTGAAGTTGAGATGAAAGAGAAGAAAGACCGTTACGATGACGCATTGCATGCAACACGCGCTGCCATCGAAGAGGGAATCATCCCTGGCGGCGGTGTGGCCTACATACGCTCTATAGCAAGTCTAAAAGGCTTGAAGGGCGACAATGAAGACCAACAGATCGGTATCGACATCGTGCGCCGCGCCCTCGAAGAACCACTTCGCCAGATCACAAACAACGCCGGCAAGGAAGGCTCTGTGATTGTAAACGCTGTCATGAAAGGCAAAGGCGACTACGGTTACAACGCCCGCACCGACGAATACCAACACATGATCGAGGCCGGTGTCATCGACCCAACCAAGGTGTCACGTGTGGCTTTGGAAAATGCAGCTTCAATAGCCGGCATGCTCCTTACAACCGAATGCGTACTCGCAGAAATCAAAGAGGAAACTCCTGCAGCTCCAATGGGCGGTATGAATCCAGGAATGCAAGGAATGTACTAATTTTTCATAATGGTTTAATTTTAACAAAAAAGAGGTCTTTACGACCTCTTTTTTTTATCTGCGTCCGCGGGCGTTCATGGCTCGCATCATGCCTTTTGTCTTTCCCGAACCCTTGTTCACGGATTTCATCACCTTTCGGATGTCGTCGAACTGCTTTATCAGACGGTTCACATCTTGTATGTCGCGGCCACAGCCGTTGGCGATACGCTTCCTGCGTGAACCGTTGATAATGTCGGGGTTGGCGCGTTCTTCTGGAGTCATGGATTGTATTATAACCTCGACATTCTTGAACACATTGTCGTCGATATCCATGTTCCTAACAAGTTTTCCCATGCCCGGAATCATGCCCATCAAATCCTTCACGTTGCCCATCTTCTTGATCTGCTGGATCTGCTGGTTGAAATCATTGAAGTCGAACTGGTTTTTGGCTAATTTTTTCGACAGTTTGGCGGCTTCCTCGTCGTCGAACTGTTCTTGGGCGCGTTCCACAAACGAACGTATATCGCCCATGCCGAGGATTCGCTCAGCCATACGGTCGGGATGGAACACATCGAGGGCCTCCATTTTCTCACCCATGCCGACAAACTTGATAGGTTTGTCAACCACCTTGCGGATTGTCAGCGCAGCACCGCCGCGGGTGTCACCGTCGAGCTTGGTGAGTATCACACCGTCGAAATTCAGCCTGTCGTTGAAAGCCTTGGCCGTGTTAACAGCATCCTGACCTGTCATGGAGTCAACAACAAAGAGGATTTCCTGAGGATTGACAGCGTTCTTGATGTTGGTGATTTCGTTCATCATCTCCTCGTCAACAGCCAGTCGGCCGGCGGTATCGATGATTACAACATCATATCCGTAATCCTTTGCACGTCTTACAGCATTCTGGGCAATCTCAACAGGCTTCTTGTTCTCAGGCTCAGCATAGACCTCCACCCCGATCTGTTCTCCGAGCACCTGCAGTTGGTCGATGGCGGCGGGACGATAAACGTCGCATGCAGCCAGAAGCGGTTTCTTGCCGCGCTTCGTCTTCAGCAAATTGGCCAACTTGGCACTATGGGTGGTTTTACCCGAACCCTGCAGACCTGCCATGAGAATCACTGCCGGAGAGCCCTTGAGATTGATGTCAACGGCTTGTGAACCCATCAAAGTGATGAGCTCGTCATACGTGATCTTCACCATCAACTGGCTCGGTGACACCGCATTGATGACATTCATTCCCAAAGCCTTCTCCTTGACGCTGTTAGTGAACTCCTTGGCAATATTGAAACTTACATCGGCGTCCAAAAGCGCCTTCCTGATCTCTTTTGTGGTCTCAGCTATGTTAATTTCAGTGATTTTGCCCTGACCTTTCAGGACTTTGAACGAGCGTTCTAATCTGTCGGATAAACTTTCAAACATATCAATTATAGTATATTAATCAATAACAAAACCATGGTTAGCCACGGGGCCGCAAAAATAATCAATTATCAAATATAACGCTCCTTTTGACAAGAATTTTTCATAATTCCTCGTCAGAGAAGATGTCGGAATAGGTGTCGTCGTTGCCGTTGTGCTCAAAGTCATCCAAGACACGCTTTTCAGTTTTCCTTATTTCGTTGCTGTATCCTGTCAAGGCGGAGAATGGTGCAAACTGTGCGGCACGGGCCATCTTGGGCATGCGCGGATGCTTCTTCGACGTGTGGTGCGGGAGACCCATAATATCGTCATATTCGCCGTTCATGCCTTATGTCCTCCTATCTGCCTGTTGCGTTCGATGGCCGTTGCACCCTCTTCAAAGTTAAGTCCCTTCAAAATGGCGTTTTTCCCGAAACGGCGTTTTATGGCTATTTGTGCTTCTTGTATCTTTCTTTCCTTCTGCAGTGCTGCGCTCTCCTTTTCGGCTTCAGCAGCCATCTTGTCGTAATCTGCGAAAAGGTCAAGCTGCTGCGGCACTGCTTCCTCAGAAAGATCATCTTCATTTACTACGTGTCCGACACTTATGTTAATATATCTTATAAGGAGTCCCATATTTACTATTTCATCAAAAAGAGATGCAGTCTTGTCAATGATAAGTCGGGAGGAGGATGTGGGCTTTTGGAAGCGCGCGGTGCCATGGGCCGGTTTTGGCACTTTGCGTCCGTAGTGGTCGGTGGCCACCGGCCCGAAATATTCCGAGACAATGGCTGGATTCGACAGGTTTTCGGCGTCGTAGCCTATGTGAAGCACAATCTGGTCGGTCACAAGATGTTTGTCAACAAGATTCAATGCCATGGAATCGGCCATTTCGAGGGCCACAACACGGGCTTTGTTAGCCGGGTACGGCGAGCTCAGGACTTGGCCGTTGCTAAAAGAGTTGCTTTCGGGGCGATACGCCTTCACAAGGTCAATGGTGCATGGCTCCCACCCCCAGGCGTGGTCGATGAGCAGTTCGGCGTTCACGCCGAAGAGGCTGTATAAGAGATCTTCGTTGAGAATCGAGCATTTGGCAATCCTGCCCATCGTGTCAATGCCGTATGGAGCAAGTCGTCCGGCGATGCCTCTACCCACCCTCCAGAAGTCGGTGAGCGGACGATGGTCCCAAAGCTGTTCCCGATAGCTTTTCTCGTCCAGTTCGGCGATTCTGACCCCATCTTTGTCTGCCGGCTGCTTCTTGGCCATGATATCCATGGCCACCTTGCAGAGGTATAGGTTGGTGCCAATGCCTGCAGTGGCGGTTATCCCCGTTTTCTTCAGCACATCCCTGATCATGGTCATAGCCAATTCATGTGCGGTCATGTTGTAGTTCTTAAGATACTCTGTGACATCCATGAAGACTTCGTCGATGGAATAGACATGTATATCTTCTGGAGCAATGTATTTAAGATATGTCTGGTAGATTTTGGCGCTGAAATCCATATAATGGGCCATGCGAGGAGGGGCTGCTATGTAGTCAACCTCGTAGTCGCCGTGCGCCTGCAGCTCTGTGTCAGAGATTGATTTTTTCACAAGTCTGTGCTGAGGAGCGCGGGCTTGGCGTTCGGCGTTGACCTGCCGGATACGCTGCACAACCTCGAAGAGGCGCGCCCTGCCACCGATGCCGTACTTTTTCAAGGATGGCGACACTGCCAAGCATATTGTCTTTTCCGTCCTGCTCTTGTCGGCCACCACCAAGTTGGTGGTCAACGGGTCCAACCCTCGCTCCACACACTCCACCGAGGCATAGAACGATTTCAGGTCTATGGCTATATACTTTTTCTCTTTATCCTTCATAATTGGCCACACAGGTAACGGCAGTGCAAAAATACGAAAAATTTCACTCGTTTTTTTCACATGTCCACAACGATTAAAATTGTATCTTTGCGGTTTGAAATTTATCTGAGATGGAATATTTTGTTGCGAAGACTTTCGCGGGATTAGAGAACGAGCTTTTCAGGGAGCTCTGCGACTTAGGGGCTAAGAACTGCTGCAAGCTTAGCCGCGCGGTGTCGTTCGAGGGCGACCTTGAGATGATGTACCGTGCAAACTATTATTGCCGCACCGCCCTGAGGATACTGTGGAGGAAAAAAGTCTTCAAATTCAGCAGCAACAACCAATTCTACGAACAGATCTTCAACTTCGACCCTGAAGAATACCTGTCTGCCGACGGCACTCTTGCGGTGCACGCCACCATTGCCGACAGCATCTTCAAGACGCCTCTTTTCGCATCCGTCCTGGCCAAGGATGCCATCTGCGACCGTTTCCGCGACCGTTGCGGAAGGCGCCCGTCGGTTGACAAAGAGGACCCTGACGTGCAGTTCCACCTTCACATATACCGTGACGAGGCCCAGCTCTTCCTCGACAGTTCGGGGGAGTCGTTGCACAAGCGCGGCTACAAGGTGCGCAACCATCCGGCCCCTCTCAACGAAGTGGTGGCCGCAGCCCTCATCATGAAGAGCGGCTGGAACGCCGACTGCGACCTCATTGACCCTATGTGCGGCAGCGCGACCATACTCATCGAAGCCGCCATGAAAGCCCTCAACATACCCGCCGGTTTCTACCGCCGCGAATATGGCTTCTACAGATGGAAGAACTTCGACAGGAAACTCTGGGCTGCAGTACGGAACGAAGCCGACATCAAAGACGACGTTGACGTCAACTTCTACGGATCCGACATAGACTCCGATTACCTCAACATCGCGAGAACAAACGTGCGGCAGGCCCGCCTTCAAGACTTCATCGTGCTGGAAAGGCAGAAAATGCAGGTGTCATATCCTGAACGCACCCCGTCGTTTGTCATCACCAACCCACCCTACGGCGAACGCCTGTCCGTTGACGACATCTCAACACTATACAAGGAGATCGGCGACACACTGAAGAAAAGATATGCCAACTGCAAGGCCTTCATCATCAGCTCCGACACCGACGCACTGAAACACATCGGACTTAAACCGTCGAAAAAATGGCCCGTCATGAACGGCGCCCTTAACTGCCAGTTCATGGCCTACGAGCTGTTCAGCGGTGACAGAAAATCATTTGTAACCAAGAAAAACAGCCCGGAATGAGACGGATAGCATCACTATTATTGCTCATAATCACCTTCTGCACGGCTTCGGCACAGAGCAAGTATAGCAACGAGTTCCTGTCGATAGGACTTGGTGCACGCGGACTTGGCATGGCGAACACCATGTGCGCCATCTCCGACGACATCTCCTCCGCCTACTGGAACCCGGCCGGACTGACTCGTATGGACAAGCGGTGGCAGCTCTCCCTGATGCACGCGGAATACTTCGCGGGCATAGCCAAATACGACTATGCAGCATTAGGATTCAAGATTGACTCTAACTCCTCTGTTGCCATATCATATATCCGTTTTGGTGTCGACAACATACTTAACACCACAGAACTCATTGATGCACAAGGAAATATAGACTACGACAAGATTACATACTTCTCTGCGGCCGACAATGCAGTGCTGCTCAGCTATGCGTATCAATTCCCGCGCGTACCTGGACTGTCGGTGGGCGCTAACGCCAAGATAATATACCGGAAGATCGGTAAATTCGCCAATTCATGGGGGTTCGGCATAGATTTGGGCATGCAATACCACAGAAAGGGGTGGCAAGTAGGCGTGCTCCTGCGCGACGGGACATCCACATTCAATGCCTGGAACTACTCCCTAACCGATGAGGTCATCGCAGTGTACCAGCGCACCGGCAACGAAATCCCCGAAAACGGCATGGAGCTCACTATGCCCGCACTCATAATCGGGGCTGGCAAAACCGTGAACTTCGGCAAAGGCTTCCACGGCACCTTCGCATTGGGTATGGATTTTACATTCGATGGAAAACGTAACACTCTGATAAAAAGCAATGTAATGAGTGCCGACCCGCATTTCGGCATGGAATTCGACTACAAAAAGATAGTCGCACTCCGCGCCGGGATAGGCAACTTCCAAAACGAACTGGACTTCAACGGCAAAAAGAAGACAACCTTGCAGATCAACTTCGGAGTGGGTGTGAATATCAAGAACATTGTAAGCATCGACTATGCCTTCACCGACCTCGGGAATCTGTCAATAGCACAATACTCCCACATTGTGTCGCTAAGGTTAGGATTAGACAAATTCAAAAAGAAATAGCAAAACATATCATGGCAGAAGAGAAAAAGAAAGTCAGCATTCAGAAGTTCCCGTTTACCGACAGCCAGCTCTACCAGCGGGTGAACACCGGCGAGAAGTACAACTTTTCAGAGGCAGAGCTTCAGGAGATGTACAGAAACATACTTGGCTGCATAGATCTCACAACATTGGAGGGCAGCGACAACGACGAAAAAGTAAAGGCGCTCTGCAATCAGGCTGTCGGGTTCCGTGACGAAGAAAGGGGCATACCCGCCACCGCGAGCGTGTGCGTCTATCCGCCATTCGCGGCCACAGCCAAAGAGGCCCTCAAGGATAGCGGCGTGAAAGTTGCAACAGTTGCCGGGGCATTCCCAGCAGGACAAGCACCGATAGCACTCAAAGTGGCTGAGGTGAAGTATGCAGTTGAGAATGGTGCCGACGAAATAGACATGGTGATCTCACGCGGCAAGTTCCTCGCAGGCAGATACCAGGAGGTCTATGACGAAATCTTGGCAATCAGAAAAGCCTGCCTCGGAAAGAAACTGAAAGTCATTTTGGAGACCGGCGAACTGAAAACACCCCAGAACATCTTCATCGCTTCACAGTTGGCCATCTACGCCGGCGCCGACTTTCTGAAGACCTCAACGGGAAAAATCAGCGTAAATGCCACCACAGAAGCCTTCTGGGTGATGGCTTTCGCGATAAAGATGCACTATCAGTCAACAGGAAAGAAGGTGGGAATAAAGGCCGCCGGAGGCATTTCAACTCCTGATGAGGCACTTAAATACGCGAATATCTGGATCCAGAACATGGGAAAGGAATGGTTCACACCTGAATTGTTCAGAATCGGCGCAAGTCGGCTCGCCGGAAAGGTCTTTGACAAAATCCAATAATTTTTTTTTCGTAAGTATTGGAATATAAAGAAATTATTGTATTTTTGCAGCCGAAATTTTTTACTAACAATTAAACATGTAATTATTATGACGAAAGCAGAAATCGTTAATGAAATTTCCAACCGTACAGGTTATGAAAAGAATAGCGTTCAGACTATTGTTGAAGCATTTATGGAGTCTGTAAAGAAATCTATGATCAGCGGCGAGAACGTTTATTTGAGAAGTTTTGGAAGTTTTGTGGTTAAGCAGAGAGCAGAGAAAACAGCCCGCAATATTTCAAAAAACACTACCATCACTATCCCAGCTCACAATATTCCTTCATTCAAACCTTGCAAGGAATTCGTCGATTCAGTAAAAAATAATTCAAAAAAATAACATAATCAATTAATTCAGTAAGATATGCCAAGCGGAAAAAAACGTAAACGTGCTAAAATGAACACGCACAAACGTAAAAAAAGACTAAGAAAGAACAGACATAAAAACAAATAGTTTTTAAGCGTGTTTAGTAAATGAAAACTAAATAGTTGCATTCCCAATTATTTAGTTTTCATTGTTTTTATTATGGAGAATACTCAAAACGAAATAACAAAAGAAGTAATCATATCTTCACGCGGCCAAGACGTACAAGTGGCGCTACTAGAAGACAAAAAGCTGATGGAGATCCATACGGAGAAATCGTCGGCAGAATATTCCGTGGGCGACATATACCTTGGCCGTGTGAAAAAGATAATGCCCGGCCTTAATGCAGCCTTTGTCGACGTGGGCAGCGAAAGAGAGGCCTTCCTCCACTACCTCGACTTGGGCCTTCACGCAAGAACCATCAACAACTTCGTGACCCAGGCTATAGAAAACGGCAAAAGAAGCATCAACCACATACAATTCCTTGAGGAAGTGCCCAAAAACGGAAAAATCAGCGACGTGCTGACTTCCGGACAAAACATAATGGTTCAAGTCGCCAAGGAGCCAATCTCCACCAAAGGCCCAAGAATCACCACGGAGATATCCTTTGCAGGCCGTTACTTAGTATTGGTGCCTTTCAGCGACAAAGTATCTGTGTCTCAAAAGATCAAGAGCAGCGAAGAACGTCGCCGCCTCCGCTCGGCTGTGCAAAGCATACGCCCGCGCAACTTCGGCATTATCATCCGGACAGTGGCTGAACATAAATCAGTGGAAGAACTTTCGTCCGACCTCGACATGCTCCGCTACCGTTGGGACACTACAGTTGAAAACCTGTTTGCTGCCAAACCGCCATTGCGCTTGGCTCAAGAAGAAAACAAAATATCTTCCCTTCTGCGCGATTTCCTAAACGAATCCTTCCACGCAATCTACGTTGACACTCAGGACGTATTCAAGGAGGTCAAAAACTACCTCCATGTCCACGCCCCTGAAAAAGAAGACATCGTGACTCTCTATAACGAAAAACAACCTATCTTCGACCACTTCAACGTGGCCCGACAGATAAAAAGCTCCTTCGGAAAAGTGGTCACAGTCAAAGGCGGTGTCTATCTTATCATCGAACACACTGAAGCAATGCACGTGATCGACGTGAATAGCGGAAACAGAGTGAAATCATCACAGACACCTGAGCAGAACGCCTTGAACACCAATATGATAGCAGCCGCTGAAATAGCCCGGCAACTTCGACTTCGTGATATGGGCGGCATCATAACAATCGACTTTGTTGATCTGCACGAAGCGGGCAACAAAACCATCCTGAACAAGGCGATGGCCGACTTCATGCGCAACGACAAAGCAAAACACACAATACTGCCTCTTAACAAATTCGGTCTGATACAAATCACCCGCCAACGCGTCCGCCAGGCCACCATCATCGAAAACACCGAACAATGCCCCACTTGTAAAGGCACAGGAAAAATAAAACCACCTATCATCATCGAAGATGAAATAGGTAATGCCCTTGATTTTCTGTTCGAGAAACAACACGAACAAAAAATTTCGGTCATCACCCACCCTTTCGTATACGCATACCTGACAAAAGGTTTCCCTTCTATCAGACTAAAATGGTGCTGGAAATATAAGAAATACATTAAGATTTCCCCTAACCAGAGCAGTAAACTCACTGAAGTTCACTATCTTAACGAAAACAATGAGGAGATCATCCTCTGGAGTGAACCCAATCTGGAATAATGGAAATCCCCTACGATATTATTCAGAAAATCGAAAGATACTGCGCCTATCAGGAACGCTGCCGCTTCGATGTTAAGAAAAAACTCAAAACCCTTTCTATTCCTGACAACCTGATTGAACCTGTATTAAAGAAACTTTCAGATGAAAATTTTCTCAACGAGGAAAGATTCGTTGAGGTATTTGTCAGAAGCAAAGTGAAATCCGCATGGGGGAAACAGAAAATCTGCGCTGCGTTGAAAATGAGACAAATTCCAGACTTTCTCATCTCAAAATATGTATCCGAAGTTGATCAGGAAGACTACTCGGAAAGGATAAAAAACACCATCGAGAAGTGGGAAAAGAGCCATAAAGAGGCAACCCAAGACAAACTAATTCGCCATTTGCTATCAAAAGGATACTCTTATAACGACTTCCGCGATTTGATCTGAATTATACGTGTCCATCAAACACTTTCCATAGTCGCCAAGAGGTTGGTATTTCATTTATTACTGTCAAAAAACAAAACCCACATTCAGATTACAAGCCAGCAATGATTTAGATTGTAGCCTTGAAATCTTATTCCAGTATGTCAGGCGGCCTTCTGCAGTGCAAAAGATCAGACCAGACAACAAAAAATCAAACTATACCTGAAGCGAAAGATCTCAGATGACTGTAATTTTCTTGTAGTGGATGCGCTTAGGCGTAACATTGCCTAATCTCATCTTTTTGTTCTCTTCGTATTCGGTGTAGCTTCCTTCAAAGAAATAGACTTGCGAGTCACCCTCAAAAGCAAGGATGTGGGTGCAAATTCTGTCGAGGAACCAACGGTCGTGGGAGATAACCACAGCACAACCGGCAAAGTTCTCGAGGCCTTCCTCTAAGGCACGTAATGTATTGACATCTATATCGTTAGTTGGCTCGTCAAGGAGCAGCACATTAGCCTCAGATTTCAGAGTGAGTGCCAGATGAAGTCTGTTGCGTTCACCTCCCGAGAGCACGCCTGCCTTTTTGCTCTGGTCGGTACCGCTGAAGTTAAACCGCGAAAGGTAGGCTCTGGAATTGATGAGACGGCCGCCCATGCTGATCTGTTCGTTGCCTTCTGAGACCACTTCCCACACACTCTTTTCCGGATCGATCACAGTGTGTTGTTGGTCCACGTATCCAATAGTCACAGTCTCCCCAACGTTAAACTCTCCGCTATCCGGTTTCTCCAGGCCCATAATCATGCGAAACAGGGTCGTTTTGCCGGCACCGTTAGGACCGATAACACCCACGATTCCATTGGGCGGCAAGTTGAAATTAAGATCGTCGAACAGCAACTTGTCTCCAAATGCTTTTCTTACATGATTAGCTTCAATCACCTTATTACCAAGTCGTTTGCCATTGGGTATGAAAATTTGCAAGCGCTCCTCTTTTTCCTTAACATCCTCATTTAGGAGCTTGTCGTATGCATTAAGGCGGGCTTTGGATTTTGCATGACGGGCTTGGGGCGCCATTCTAACCCACTCAAGTTCACGTTCAAGGGTCTTCATTCGTTTGCTCTCCTGCTTGGCCTCCATAGCGAGACGGTTGGATTTCTGTTCGAGCCAAGACGAATAGTTTCCCTGCCATGGAATACCCTCTCCGCGGTCAAGTTCAAGAATCCAACCGGCCACATGATCGAGAAAATATCGGTCGTGGGTAACGGCGATAACAGTGCCCTTATACTGCTGGAGATGGGCTTCGAGCCACTCTACAGACTCAGCGTCAAGATGGTTAGTCGGTTCATCGAGAAGCAATATGTCAGGCTCTGTGAGCAGAAGTCGGCACAAAGCCACACGACGACGTTCGCCGCCGGAGAGGTTGGCTGCGGGAGTGTCACCGTCAGGGCAACGCAGGGCATCCATTGCCCTCTCCAACTTGGAATCGAGCTCCCAAGCATCGTATTGCTCTATAAGGTCTGTCAACTCCCCCTGCCGTGCAATCAACTTGTCCATTTCATCGTCACTCATCGGCTCAGCAAATTTCATGTTCACTTCTTCATACTCCTTCAGAATGTCAACAATCGGCTGAACCCCCTGCATCACAACTTCCTTTACTGTAAGATTGTCGTCGATTTGCGGCTCTTGAGGCAGATAACCTACAGAATATCCAGGTGAAAACACGACCTCACCCTGATACGATTTGTCAAGCCCGGCTATTATCTTCAAAAGCGAGGATTTTCCTGCTCCGTTCAATCCGAGAACACCTATCTTTGCCCCATAAAAGAAAGACAGATAGATGTTTTTGAGCACTTGTTTCTGGGGTGGGAAGGTCTTGCTGACATTCACCATTGAAAAAATAATCTTCTTGTCGTCTGCCATAAATATATGTTTGTAAAAAATCCGAAAAAGGTTTAAGCTATCTTAAGGGTTCAAATAAGGGAGAATTGCGATAGTAGTCAAAATTTAGCCTTTTGGTACGTTCGCTAAGAACCAAGGTGTCTTCATTATGGCCCATAGTATTGTCCAACGTCAGATCAACGTATGCGTAGTTTCTGGAAGCCAGAAGGCCGTATGCCGTTTCATCGTTGGATACAAAATTGGTGTATTCCAACCGGTTTTGGACTATACTGCTATTAGGTGTGGCCACTTCCCTGTAAGTCAAGTAATTGTTATCGGCCGCCCAGACTGTGAGTCGCAGACAGCGGTACGGCTGGCCGTCGATCGCGTCAGTGTATCTGGTCACATTCGGGTTTTCGGGAATAGCCTGTATGTAGGAGTTAAAGAACGCCACAGGCGTGAAATCATTGTAGTTGATTTCCGTAGAGTTCGTGGCGCGAATGTAGTCGCTGTTGAGCCTTCTTTGCAATTGCTTGTGCTCAATGTTGCCTGTGTTTTTGTCAACCTCTATGTAATAGAATGTCAGATAGATGTCATACAGGGCGGCGTTGTCGGACTGATAAAACTGGATCTTGTATTTATTGTCAAGGTTCATATTCCAACTGAGCATCGGGCGACGAATTGAAAAATCGCCTGTGATCAAAGTTTCCGCATAT
This sequence comes from uncultured Bacteroidales bacterium, assembly GCA_934699095.1. GTDB lineage: Bacteria > Bacteroidota > Bacteroidia > Bacteroidales > WCHB1-69 > F23-D06. The sequence continues at coordinate 38,177 of CAKUVI010000008.1, forward strand.
ACAATGTCACCGGTTGCTTTCCTGTAGATGATAAGGCGGTAGGTCGCATCGGGGTTGAGTTTCCAGTCCGAATAGTATAAAATCTGTTTGGGACTGGCAAAATCGCCCTGTTCCTTGTTCACCTTTGTGGTTGTGTCAAGGACTGCACTCCTCGTGAGGGCACCGTTGATATATTCATCAAATCTGACCTCAATGGAATCGACCGGATAATAGATATTGTCGGGATTCAACGCCGCCTCATAAGCGTTTTCGTCAGTGATGAATCCCTTGTAAATCTTGAAATAATGAATCTCATCCTTAGGATTCAATATCCCGTATGATATTGTAATATCTTTATAATCTGCGGTTAAATCAATTGGCTTGCAACAGCTGAAAAGTACAGCTATGGTTAAAAAAGATATGAATGTGTAAAGTGACTTCATGATGATTATTCGTTGTAGTTAGGGATTTCGCGGATCCATTTTGCGCCCAACCGCTGACCATACTTGTTGACGCGAGTGTTTTTGTAGAACTTTTGGTTAAAGTAGTATTCAAGTCTTACCGAAAGCATATTATTGTAGTACTTGTGGGTCTCTGCAAGTGTGGAGCCGTCGTTTCGTCTGTACTCGAACAGGGTCTTTCTCACAGGAACGAGTGAATATTCGTATCTGAAGTTCAGGTTCAGGCCTTTGTAGAGGCGGATGTTTACATCTGCTATCACAGACCAGTCACTTTTCTTATAGTGGCCTGAACGAGCGTTGACGGTGCGTGTGAAGCCGTTGTACACCTCGTGTGCACGCACCAGCCTGCTCCATGCAAAGCCAACGCCAAATGTGCATCCCGAGTACATCTCCTCATAATGAATCAGAAGAGGTATCTGGACGTAATCAAGGGCGATGTTACACTTCATCTTGGGATTGAATGGCTTGTTCACATCAATGTCATTGAACATTGAAGGGGCGTAGTTCAACGTGTCGAAGTATCCTGGAGAGCAGCTCTTTCGTGAACCCTTCTGGTTGTAGAGGAGTTCTACAGAAAGCTGCCAGGTCTGTTTCCTATTCAGTGGAAGAGCCACGCCCAAACCACCGTTTGCGCCCACCCTTGTAAATCCGTGCACGTCATCTCCTTCTATCTGTGAAAAGTTGGCACCGGCAGCAACAAAGCCTATAAATCTCTGAGCTGCAACATCTTCCGACACTAATATCATGACGAATATCGTCAATACTATTATCAATGGTCTTTTTTTCATCTGTTATGATTTTAGGCGCGAAGATACAAAAAATATGGATTACATTGGCATCGTGGAACCCTGACCGCCTCCGGCCGAACCACCTCCTTGGCGTGCCTGATGCTCAAGCTCCATCTTGCCGAACCTGAGAGTGAATCCTGCCGACACCGTGCGTGAGTTATACTTGAAAGTGCTGTGCGAAACCAAATACGGACTCTCGACGTCAGAACCCCACTTGTTCCAATTGAAAATGTCTGTAACATTCAGATATAACGACAGCTTATGATCGAAAAAGTCAACCCTCAGACCCGCATTGATACCGTAATACGGCTTGGATATGGAGAAAAGTGTTTGTGATGGCGACCTATAGGTCCCCGATGCTGTTATCTCCAACCGCTTCCAAAGTTTGGTCCACAAACTGAGGTCGAAACTGTATGACCACAAGCTGCTCTTCACAAGCTCGCTGTTATAGATGGTCTCCAGATATGAGTGATATACATTAGCATAGAAACGAATGTTAAGCATGGCGTTCGGCCGGTACATCGTGTTGAATTCCAAGCCTGTACTTGTGGATTTTCCAACATTGATGGGATATTCGTAGGTAACAATGCGACCGTAGTAATCATGATACATCGGGATTGCAATCTCATTAACTTCGCGGCTCTTTGCCCTGAAATAGATGGTTGCGCCCACTGAGCCGAACTTGTTCCAATATTTTGACCAGCCTGCCTCCAACGAATGTGTGAATATGTTTTTGAGCAATGGATTTCCGGAACTGAAGCCCTCTTCAGAAAAATCACAATACTTGGTCAGCTGTTCTGCAGAAGGGGTTGAACTCCGGAATGAATAACTGAGCCTGAAATTGTGCATCGACTCCGTTCTGTAGGACAAATGCAAGGAAGGGCGGACATGAAAAAAATGTTTCTTTATATTGAATGTGTCGGTAAGTTCGTCAGGATAATTCAACATGATATATTCGTGTTCGAAACGGACTCCGGGCTTTATTGTGAAGTTACCAAATTTTTGCTCGAGAGTAAAGAATATATGGTTGTCAATTGTGGGAGAAGTCATACGGTAAGTGCGCATCTCGTCAGTAATCCAGGTTTCATCCCTCAAGCTGTCAACATTTCTTGAATATTTACTGAAATCCAAGCTGCCATAATAACCGACGGATATTTCTCCTTTATCGGAATAGGGCCTGTCGTATCTGATTTCCGCCGACACATCGAACTGCATAGATTTGGAGTCGGTTTGCAAGGTGCGTATGTAATCCGCCGGAAACACGCTACGCCTGTGATAGTTGTCGTTGTTATAGGCCCATGAACTACCATTCAGGTCGAATGACAGATTGTGCCCCTTTTGGTCAAATTTGTGTCTGTAATAGAGTCCCAAGCCGCCCCAGTAGGAGAAGCTTTCCGAGTTTGCCACACCATGATAATTGGTATTGTATTCATACGGGAAATAAGTGTTGCGGTAGTAATCCTCCGTGTGGTTTGATTTGCCGGAATTGGGCCAGAATCCGCTCCACAACGAGATGGAGTTCATGCTGTCTATGTCGTAGTTCATGCTGAAATGCAATCCGCCGCTGTAGTTGTTGGACTTGCTCAGCGATGTGTCTCTCTCAAAGCTGATAAGTTGACGTTGTTCACCGTCCATGTATCCAAATAGGCTGACATCCGAAATGTTGTTGTACTTGTTGAGTGAATAGGAGAAATTTGAGTAAAGGTTTATGGAAAGTTTCTCGTTGCTCCACACATAAGAGACCCAAGGGCTCACATAAGGCCTTATGGAGGCGTTAGTGCCGAAGCTGAAAAACTGGTTTTTCTTCACTTTTGTGGTTGTGACTATATTGATGATTCCATCAGCCTTTGACCCGTATCTGGCGGAAGGATTTGTTATTACCTCCACGTGGTCAATACTGTTTGCCGGCATCTGTTGCAGATATGTTTTCAGGTTCTCGCTCGTGAGGTGCGAAGGCTTGTCGTTGATCCATATCTCCACACTTGACGTGCCACGAAGTGTCACGTTGCCCTCCACATCAACAGAAACGCCCGGTGAGTTCTGAAGCACATCAGATGCGGTACCCGTCTGCACGCTCGGGTCTTCTGCCGTATTGTAAAGCATTTTCTCACCGTCAACGGCGAACAGCGGGCGTTCTCCCTTGACAACAACCTCCCCTATCGTGGTGGCACCGGGTGTTATTTTCAATGTGCCAAGATTAATGTCTTTATTCACCTCGACACTTTGCGTGAGAGTTTCATATCCTATAAACGAAGTCACTAACCTGTAACTTCCGTTCGGTACAGAAACCAACTTGAAATCTCCATTGTCACCGGCAGGGGCATTTGCAACCAACACGCTGTCGCTCTGCCTGAGCAAAAAGATGTTCACATACGACACAGGCTTGTCGGTCTTTGCATCCACAATTTTACCTGTTATCGTATTCTGTGCTAAAACAGTATAAACGGAAAAGAAAAGTATCATCGTCAGGAAAATACTTTTCTGATAATTCTTTAACGTATTCATAAAATGGGATTTTACATATGTAAGTACAACGCGAAGACAATATTTTTTATTATGAAAAATTTTACAAAAAAAAGAAAATTCATAAAATCATCCTTAAATACTGATATTTTCCTTCTTCACGACTGCAATTTGTTGTTTTTAACATAAAAAGAGCAGATTTCAGTCAGGGCACAGTTTTCACAGTGAGGCTTGCGCGCGGTGCAGACGTATCGGCCATGCAGCAGCAGCCAATGATGTGCCATAGAAATGTACTCTTCAGGAAATAGCTTGACCAACTTTTTTTCCACCAATTCAGGCGTGGTGGCGCTCTCGGATACGAGGCCCAACCTGTGCGAAACCCTGAAGACATGGGTATCTACCGGCATGGCCGGTTTGTTGAACGCAAAGGCAAGAACCACATTGGCTGTTTTGCGCCCCACTCCCGGCAACTTTGTCAACTCCTCGACCGTGTCAGGTATTCGGGAATTGAAATCCTTCACAACCATTTTTGCCATTGCAACTATATGTTTAGCCTTACTGTTTGGATATGAGACCGACTTTATATATGTAAGCAATTCATCTTCAGTTGTTTCCGACAATTCAACAACAGTAGGAAAACTCTTGAACAACATTGGTGTCACCATATTCACACGTTTATCAGTGCACTGTGCCGCCAACATAGTTGCAACTAAAAGTTCGTACGCATTCGTGTACTGAAGCTCAGAGACTGCATCTGGCATCGCTTTCACGAAATAATTGATGAGAAACTTAATCTTTTCCGATGTTTTTGCCATCTGTCTAACTATTTTGGATGAAATACTCTGTAACAGCCTGCAAATAAGTCCTGGAAATAGGAATTTTCGGAAGTCCTGAGACTCCAAAATCAAGATAAGGTCCGTCTTTTTCTCTACGAAGCAGAGCTATATTGCTAAAATTGACGACATAACTGCGGTGGCAACGCAGGAATCCGTATTTTTCCAGCTTGTCGAACTGTTTTTTCAGGGAACTTCTCATGGTAAAACGCTCGATATTCTCCTTATCCCTGTAGTAAATATTAATGTAATTCTCGGCTGATTCAATGTAAAAAATGTTATTCAGAAGAAGGGAAATCTGCAATTCTTCTTTTTCATCCAGAAAATTAAAGATCTTTCCCTTTTCAGTATCAGTGTCAACTTTGGAGGATACACCTGAATGGTCGTGGTTCAATTTGTCGCCAATATCCCTTGTATTGTCATTGTTTGGGGGGGTAATATGGTTGTCCAAGACAAAATCATCGCCAACAAAATCGTCGCTTTTGATATCAGTCAAGACCATCAGCTTTTTGTTTTTGTCAATCATGCTGAAAAAAAGGTGAGATATAAGTGTCGGTATTGAGATTATGAGCGGAACATAGAGTAAGGTTCTTGAGAAAATCTCTCTGAATCCGCGGTTGTCGCCGACAAAATAACGGCAGATAATGGCGTAGAGGAAAGCGATCAAGAGAACTTCGATTATTTGCCACGCGACGTACCAGAACACAATCAGTCCCTTTTTCCTGTGGACATAGTACATCAAGATTCTGCTCAGCATCAGCACGACAATACCACCTATTGTGATTATCAGGGTGTCGGTGAATAATTCAATGCGGGAATAGTCTTGAAGATTGTACCATGCTCCCTTGAATGGTGTAAAGACGTTGACGAACACGAGGGTATATGAAAAGACAAAGACAAGATAATATATTATATTGTCTTTAGAGACATAGAAATCCGGTATTTTTTTGGTAACCATACAACATCTTTTATCACTGCAAAACTACAAAAAATAATTTAACTATGGGATTATTTTTAAATTTCGTCCCTGTATATTGCATTTCGTCCCTAACTATTTGAAATATATTCAATTATATCGATTTTCATCACTTTTAAAAAATAAAACGCAAAAATAATTGTCTCTTTGCAAGCCTGAAATTTCGATGAATAAATACAAAATCAAACTTATAATGGACAGAAAAATAGAAGTACCCAAGAGGATTTTCGACCTTATGCTTCAGTACGAGGCAAAGTATCCCGAGCAGCGTATTGCTTTGTCGGGAAAGACGGGTAAGAACAAATGGAACAGCTATTCTCCCAAGCAGTACCGTGAAGCGGCCAACACATTGAGTTTCGCTCTTCTTGCCAAGGGCATAGCGCCTGGCGACAAGGTGGCTATCATCTCCACCAACCGTCCTGAGTGGACCATCATGCAGATGGCAGTCACACAGATAGGCGGCATCCTGGTGCCGATATACCCCACGATCACAGCCGACGACTACCGATACATATTGAACCATTGCGAAGCCAAGCTCCTTCTCATGGAAGGTGAGATCGTGATGCGCAAGATACAGTCTGTTCAGGACGACTTGAAATATCTGAAAGAGACATACACCTTTGTTGACAGAAAAGAATACCCCTATTTGGAGCAATTGATGGAGTTCGGCAGGTCGAACGAGAACATGCCCGAGTTGGAGGCGCGTCGTGCGGAGGTCAACGAAAGCCAATGCGCGATGATAATATACACATCAGGCACCACTGGCACACCGAAAGGCGTGATGCTTTCACACAAGAATATAATGTCGCAGCTCGCCAATCTGGTGCAAATCCCTTCGTCATGGTCTAAGCGCGGCCTCAGCTTCCTGCCGTTGTGCCACGCTTACGAGAACATGATTGTACTCCTGTACCAGTGTCTTGGCATGACGGTGTTCTATGTATCCAACTTGGCTACTATCGCTGAGGCGATGCGCGAGGTTCACCCGACGATGATGACAGCCGTGCCGCGCGTCCTGGAGAAGTTCTACGAGAAAATCGTTGCTTCAGGCAAGACAAAGACAGGAGCGGCGCGCTCGATATTCGAGTGGGCACTCAATCTTGCACTTCAGTACAACATCGAGGCCGAAGACAGGACTGCTTGGTACAACGCCCAGCACAAATTGGCCGACAAGCTGGTTTACAGCAAGATACGCCAAGGACTCGGGGCTGAGGATTTCGACATACTCGTGTCTGGCGCCGCTTCGCTCCAACCAAAGCTCTGCTCGTTCTTCTCAGCAATCGGAATGCCTGTGTTTGAGGGCTACGGAATGACGGAGACCTCGCCCGTGATAGCAGTCTCATGCCGCGAGAAGTACGGCCGCGAGGCCAACACCGTGGGATTCCCGCTCGGCGGCGTGGAAGTAGAGATCGCCGACAACGGCGAGATCATCTGCCGCGGACACAATGTCATGATGGGGTACTACAAGAACGAGGAACAGACCAAGGAGATAATCGATGAAGGCGGATGGCTCCACACAGGCGACCTCGGCAAGTTCACCGAGCGCGGCCAACTTGTAATCACCGGACGCGTTAAAAACATCTTCAAGACCTCCATGGGCAAATATGTCAACCCTCAGATCATCGAAGAGAAAATGGTGCTCTCCAAATACATCGACCAGATAGTGGTGCTCGGCGAGAACCAGAAGTTCGTGGCCGCTCTCATCGTGCCCGACTTCTCTGCTGTGAAAGAGTGGTGCGACAACGAGAAGATCGCCTACACGCAACCGTCAGAGATGATACATAACCTCAATGTCAGAAACCTCATCAAAAGTGAGATCAACAAATACAATCAGGAACTCAGCAAGACAGAAAACGTCGTCAAATTCGAACTTTTGGCCGATGAATGGTCAACCGACAACGGCATGCTGACACCAACATTGAAAGTAAAGAGAAAAAAGATCTCAGAGAAGTACGCCGACTTGATCCAAAAGATCTTTGAGGATTAAGGGTACTGTTTCTGGGATTCATTTTGTGTGTTGTGGCAAAGGAGGCGTCCAAAAACGATGCCTTCTTTGCTTTTTAAATGCCTCTAAAAAAGAGCCTTGACACCAAAATGAACCTTTCCCGTCTTCAACGACAGATGGTTGCCGCGCTGACGAGGCAATGCGTACTCAAAGTAGAAAATGCCGCTCCTGACACCGACGTTCACGCCAAGTCCGAAGCCGAACGGCGAATCCTGAAGATACCCGCCGTGGGCGAAACGCTCATAGCTGCCTCCATCAAAGAAAAGATGGAAATCTGAATTCCGGCCGAAAAGATACCTGAGCTCCGCAGAATAGAGAAGATACGTTGTGGCCAACAATTCGTTCTGCGAAAAACCCCTGATCAGCTGTTCACCTCCGATCCTGTACATCTCATTCTGATATGATTTTCCGCCGCCGATAGTGCCGGCCTGAGCTCTTAAAACAACAGTAAACATCTTATATACAGGTATATAGCCCACCACCCTGCTCCGTAACTGATAGTTGGTGCCGCGAACATCGCCAACATTTGCATCAGCGTCAATCACACGATTGCCGGCCGAAGCCTCCAACATGACCTCAAACCCTTTCCGAGGATTGTATTTATAGTCCAAATACGACACATTCAGCGTCAAGCCGTAGCGCAATGTACGAAACCCGACATACATTGAGCTTACTATATCTTCTTTGTTTCCAAGTGTTTGGGATTTACTATATTTAAAAAACGGCCTCAACGAACAGTCCTCAAAAAAATGATACGGAATGCCGAAACCATAGTCCAGATTCAAATAGGAGGTGTCGTGCTTGTCTAACGAAAAGTTTGCGTCAACACCAAACCTTGTGTAAAAAAGGTATGGAAAATCAACATTAAGACTCAGAAATTGAGAATATCTCTCACTGCTGTACCATCTTGCGGAAAAAGATTCCCCCACATTGAAGAGATTCTGCAAATCGAGGGATAGTTCACCCGTCACGGAAAGTCTTCCCGACAGAGTGCTGACAGGCTGAAATCCGATATATCCGTCGAAACGGTTGGTTTTGCGCTTGTCGAGATAGAGATAGAGCACGGTTTTGTCATTCTCGAAGGAGAGACCTGACGGCTGCGCTTCGGCAACAAACGGCAGTGCGTTGAGGCGGCGGCTGATTCTGCTTACAACGCGCTCATTATATGCACTTTTTCGGCGAATACCGAGATACGGACATAGAAAACTCTGACGAATCTTGGATGACCCTTTCACAACCATGGAATCTACTGTGACGAAACGGTTTTTATTGACAACCAGATTGTAAACAGGTATGGTGTCATTTGTCCAGGACGTCTGTATTGAGACGTCAGCGAAAGGATAGCCTCTGTTTTCAAGGTATGAGATAACCTTCTGAGAAAGTTCCTCGTAATCGTAAAGAGACAAATTCCGTATTGAATTCTGACTGTATCCGGCTTTTTGAAGGATGGATTGTCCAGAGGAATCGCAACGCAGGGACATATTGCGCAAAAAAGCCCTTTCATCGCTATTTGTCTGCGAAAAACAGACAAAAAACGTCAAAACAAAAACGGGCAATATAGACAATCTCTTAAAAATCAACACTTTACAAAACCATAAAATTAAACTGCGAACTTACAATTTTTACGTATCTTTGCACGTTTATTAAGAAAATAAATAACTGAATATGAAGAAAATTATTGCAGCACTCGCAGCTTTTATGGTTTTGGTGGCCGTTTTTTCATCATGTGACACACAGCACAGATGTGCCGCTTACGGGCATTATTCATACGTACCGACGGAGGTCACCAATCAGATAGACTAATACCATGAGTTCGCTCCCGACTCCCATAGCCATTGTCCGCACATTTCTGCTAACAATGGCTTTTGTGTGCTTTCTGCAGTTCGCGGGGCGCAGCCAGGATGTTGGCGAATATCATCATGACGTGACCGTAAAGGAGTGGAATTTTTCCATCTTCGCACATACTAACGGGTTGGGAGTTGGATTCAGGCACGGCCGCACGCCAGACCTTTACAACAAGCATTTCTGGGAGGTTGAGCTCATGTTCAACAAGCACTTCAAGTCTGTCAGGAGCGTCAATTCCTTCTTTTATGATGTACGGCCATTGAGATACGGGCAACTCTGTTCCCTCTTTTTCCTGCAGGCCGGCTACGGATACCAACGCACGTTGCACATGAAGCCTTACTGGGGCGGTGTACAGGTCAACTACATACTCTCCGGCGGTCCGTTGTTGGGCATCGCCATCCCCAATTATGTGGAAGTGCTGAACTACAACACAGGATTTGCGGAAATTGTGCGCTATGACCCCGACAAGCACAACATGAACAACCTCATAGGCGGCGCCGGTCTTTTCACCGGAATCCTGCAGACATATTTCAGACCTGGTTTTTATGCGAAGACAGGGGTTAACTTCGACTTCGCAAAGAGCGACTATCTGCTGCGTGCCTTTGAGGTCGGAGTGCAGATTCAAATGGTGTTCCCATTCATCCAGCAGATGGCATTCAATCCTGCAAAACCATTCTATCTTACTGGTTATTTGGCATTTAACTTCGGAAAGAAGAAAGGAAGGTACTAATCATTCAACTAACTGCGACAGAAGGGTCGGATAAGATTTCGAGATACAGCTAACATCGTCGATTCTGTTTTCCCCCGTTTTACCCGTCAACAACAGGAAAGCCATGGCCAAACGGTGGTCTTGTCTTGAGCAAAAAAAGCTATCGGAAAAATCATTGTTTTCATAACCACAGATCCTCATAAAATCCTCATTATAAGATATTTCAGCGAATGGTGCAAGCTGAATTGCAAGTTCGTGGAGTCTGTCTGATTCCTTGAAGCGCAGGTTTCCCACGTTCAGGAATGTGAAGTCGGCCGGCAGTGCGCAAGCCAGCGCAGCCAAGACAGGCACGAGATCCAGATTCTGGCTCATGTCGAAAGTTTTCACAGGCTTGTCTCCAGGTTTCTGGAAGCGGAAATCGACCGTGTCGCAGTGAGACGAGACATTGCCGCCGAGTTCAGAGAACCACTTTGCCACGAGCGAATCCTCCTGAACCGATTCGAGAGAGAGCGGATGGAGCGAATACGAATTGTCTGGATGGAGGCAGGAGTGTGCAAACCAGAAGGCCGCCGCGCTCCAGTCGCCCGGTTCGCCCAAATCTGCAAACATCTGCTTTTCAACACCTTGAACAGTAACATCAAAATCAGGAACGCATGACAATGACATTTTGGCATACGACAAGGAGGGTATTTTCGACGAAAGGAGGTTGACTTTATGGAGATTCATCAGCGGTGCGGCGAGGATCAGTGCCGAGACAAATTGGGAAGAGAGAGATGCATCGACGGATAATTCTCTCACGTTCATTGTTTTTCCTTCAATTACGATATTGTCCTCTACTTTTTCAACTGAGGCTCCGGCCGAGTTCAGGGCATCGATGAGCGGGGATAGAGGGCGTTGCATGAGTCGGGGCGTACCGGAGATCACGGTATGGAGCGGCAAGGCGGCGGCCACAGCGGTGATGAAGCGCAGAGCGGCACCGCAATCCTCCACGTTGACTTTCACGGTGGCGCACTTGTCAGCATGTTGAAGAGCCTCAAGGGCGCGCCGCACCACGACCACGTCGTTGCAGTCGTCGTCTTTGAGCAGCGGCAACGCGCGACCGCGCACAAAATCAGCGATCATAAGGCGGATCTTGACGCTCTTGTTGTCTGGTAATTTGATATTGTAATGCACTCAGCTGTTTTTTCTGCAAAAATAGCATTTAATGAGACATACAACACCCGTTTTTTATTATTTTTGCAGCCGCTTTCCCGAGAGGGGAAAGCATAATGCACTTTTGAAACAAATCACATATGGATAACGGACAAATCAGCATGGGCGGTTTCAACATACTGCCGAAAGGGGTCAAGAACCTGCTCATTTTGAACATACTTTTCTTCTTTGCCACTTTTGTTTTCGCAAAGACAGGAATCTGCGACCTCAACAAGATATTCGGTCTTCACTATTTTCAGGCCACCGACTTCAAGCCCTGGCAGTTCATCACCTACATGTTCATGCATGCCGACTTCATGCACATCTTTTTCAACATGTTCGCTCTGTGGATGTTCGGCGCGGCTGTTGAGAACTATTGGGGTACCAAGCGTTTTCTTATCTACTATTTGGTTGCCGGCATCGGTGCGGCGCTCACACACTACATCATAACCTATTTCTCTGTCCATCCCACAATGTCACTGCTGAACACATTTCTGGACAACCCTTCGCTTGAGACATACAGACATCTTGTTGAAAACAACGACAATGCGGCATTCAGGGACATGCTCAACAACAACCTCAACTATCTGATTCAGAACCCTGACGGTCTAAACGACGTGGTGGCGGTGACCCTTGACGCCAAGAACAAGTTCCTCAACAGTTTCAACCTGATAGGGGCCAGCGGTGCAGTTTATGGGCTGCTTCTTGCCTTTGGAATGTTATTCCCTAACTCCACGATATACATCTACTTCTTACTGCCGATCAAGGCTAAATGGTTCGTTTTGTTCTACGGCCTGCTGGAACTTGGTTACGGTGTAACTGGAACAGCCGACGGAGTGGCGCATTTTGCGCACTTGGGTGGCATGATTTTCGGTTTGGCACTGATTTTGCTATGGAAAAGGAACGAGAAAAATAACAGAAACTATTATTACAGCAACTAATCACAAATGGCAAACAACCCTTTCCAGAACAGTTACGGCAACCGTTACCAGAATTCGTTTTTCGAAAACATCAAAGCCTTTGTCAAGAATCCGTCTTGGCTGAACCGTCTCATAGTGATAAACGCGGGCGTTTTCATCTTTTTCTGGCTGTTGCGGATAGTGATGAGAATCATCGGTTTTCTGTTCCAGAGCCAGGCGGTCAATTATGTTGACCTGTTCGTGAGATGGCTCTCGTGTCCAGCCGACTTCACCACCCTGTTGCACCGTCCTTGGAGCATTTTCACGGCCTTGTTCATCCACGCCAACTTCTGGCATCTGTTCTTCAACATGGTCATGTTCTACGTCATAGGGCGGATATTCCTCGAGTACATGAACGAAAGGCACCTGCTTTTGGTCTATTTTTTAGGGGGCATTTTCGGGAACCTTGTCTATATGGCCGCATACAACATATTTCCGGCTTTCTCAGGGATTGTTCCCGTGTCGTATGCCGTGGGCGCATCGGGCAGCGTCATGGCAGTGATGGCCGCCATAACAGCCTATCGTCCAAGACACGAGATAAACTTCCTGTTGGTAGGCCGAATCTCGTTGGTAGCCTTGGCGATATGCTTCATAATAGCCGACATCATCTCCATTCCGAGAGGTAATGCTGGAGGGCATTTCGCACATATCGGCGGTTTCTTGTTCGGACTCGCATACATAGCATCCCTCAAAAAAAGGGTTGACAGCTATCAAACAAAGAGAAGGGATGAGAGTGTTGGCAGAAAATCCAAATACTATGTGTCGAGGGAGAGCGGCCGGCCTTTGAGCGACGAGGAGTACAACGCCCGGAAACATGAGGAGAAGATGCGAATCGATGCCATCCTCGACAAAATCTCAAAATACGGCTACGACGCCCTTACTGCAGAAGAGAAAGATTTCCTGTTTCACTATTCAAACAAATAATGGCAAAGAAAAGAGGTAAGAAACTAAAGGTTTTTGGCAAGATTCTGCTTATCGTCATCACATTTTTATTGGCGATAGCCCTTGTCTTTTCGTTTTTAGCAAAGCTTCTGCCTCCATCGTTCTCAGAAACCATTGCATACTGCGGTTTGCTTTTCCCGTATCTGCTTATAGCAAACTTAGTGACAACGGTGCTGTGGTTAGTGCTTGATTTTTCATGGGCTCTAATACCGGCCGTAGCCATTCTTCTGAACATCAACAACATAGACAAGCATTTCCAATTCAGGGGTATTGACAAGCCGGAAGTGTGCGCCAGCTGCCTCAAGGTGATGAGCTACAACGCACGGGCCTTCAACATCTACGATCCAGACCAGAAGGCCCTGAACAAGCAGGTTATGCACTTCATCCAGAACGAGATGCCTGATATCCTTTGCATCCAGGAATACAGTTACGACAAGAAAAACAGACTCGGCTTCCAGTCAACGGAAGCGATAATAGATGCCATGAAAATCAAGAACAACGAGCGCACCCACAAGATCATGCTCCCCTACGAAAACAAACTGGGTTATCAGTTCGGATTGGCAGTCTTCAGCAAATACCGCATCGTGTCGGGCGCCTATGTTGACACCACCGAAAAGTCAAGCAACAAGTCGATGTATGTTGACATAAAATATTACAACGACACAATCAGGGTTTACAATATCCATTTGGCATCTATACACCTTGAGAACGACGACTACGAGACGAGCAAGGCCATAATGTCGGGCAATTACGACTCCACGACCAACAACAGGGCGCAGAACCTTTTCAAGAAGATTTCAGCGGCGTACGAGCTCAGGCAGAAACAGGCCCGCATCATTCACCGTCACATCAAAGAGTGCCCCTACCCTGTCATCGTGTGCGGCGACTTCAACGACTCGCCCGCATCATACAGCTACAACCAGATTGTAAGCGGGCTGAAGGACTCGTTCAGAAGCAGCGGCAAAGGCACCGGAACCACATACTCCGGACAGGCTCTTCCGTCATTCAGGATAGATTTCATAGCCCACAGCAAAGAATACAACGATTTCCAGCACACGGTCTGCCGTGATCTGGACGTATCCGACCACTACCCCATCTACACATACATATCCTTCGTGAAGAAAAACTGATTCATGATTCGTCGTCCCGACAAATATAAGTCTGTTGAGATCAAGGAGAGTCGTTTTCTGCCTCCCAACGGTTATTTCGCAATCACGTTCTTCGGGCGCGTGCTCATTCACAGGCGGAATTTCAGACAATGGAAGAGGGAGCAAGGCTCTGTGTTCGCCAAAACGCTCATAAACCACGAGTGGATACACGTTCAACAAGCCGTCACTGTGCGTAATTCTTGGATCGCCTATTATCTGCTGTATCTTTACTATTTTTTCAAGGGCAGACCCTTGAAATACGGTCACACGGCAGCCTATTATGCCAATCCATTCGAAATCGAGGCCTATATGCACGAAAGTGACTTCGGTTATGTCAAGGACAACCATGGGGCCAACGAATGGCGCAAAATCGCACAACTATCTGCAAAAGAGCGTATTGAGATATGCAAGCAAAATAATCTTTTGCGATAATTGCACATAGTTTCTGACATTTTGTCATATACCGGAATCTTCAAATAGCACCTGTTTATTTTTTGGCACAATAGTTGCAGTATGTTCAACGCGTCTTGAAAAAGACAGCAGTAGTTAAACAAGTCATTAATAATAAAAAACATACAACAATGGGTAAAATAATAGGAATAGATTTAGGAACAACAAATTCATGTGTAGCGGTAATGGAAGGCAGCGAGCCTGTAGTTATCCCTAACAGTGAAGGAAGAAGGACAACTCCTTCAATAGTGGCATTCGTTGGCGACAACGAGCGTAAGGTCGGCGACCCTGCAAAGCGTCAGGCCATCACCAATCCGACAAAGACCATCTTCTCGATCAAGAGATTCATGGGCGAGACATACGACCGCGTGACAAACGAGATCAGCCGTGTGCCTTACATCGTTGAGAAGTCATCCAACAACATGCCTAAGGTCAAGATTGACGACCGTTCATACACAGCCCAGGAGATTTCAGCAATGATTCTTCAAAAGATGAAGAAAACTGCCGAAGACTATCTTGGACAGGAAGTTACAGAAGCCGTAATCACGGTTCCCGCATACTTCAGCGACTCACAGCGTCAGGCCACCAAGGAAGCCGGTGAAATTGCCGGTCTTAACGTAAAGCGTATCATCAACGAGCCTACGGCGGCTGCTTTGGCATACGGTCTCGACAAGAAAAAGTCAGACTCGAAAGTTGCAGTGTTCGACCTTGGCGGCGGTACATTCGATATCTCAATCCTCGAGCTCGGCGACGGCGTTTTCGAGGTTAAGTCAACCAACGGCGACACACACCTTGGCGGTGACGACTTCGACCACAAGATCATCGACTGGTTGGCAGGCGAGTTCATGAAAGACTACAACGTTGACCTCCGTAAGGATGCCATGGCTCTCCAACGTCTGAAAGAGGCTGCCGAGAAGGCCAAGATCGAGTTGTCAAGCTCAAATTCAACAGAGATCAACCTGCCTTACATCATGCCTATCGACGGTGTGCCTCAACACTTGGTACGCACTCTAACCCGCGCACAGTTCGAGCAGCTCTGCGACGACCTTATCCGCGCAACCATCGAGCCTTGTAAGAAGGCTCTTGCAGATGCTGGTTACAAGACATCCGACATCGACGAAGTCATCCTCGTGGGCGGTTCAACACGTATTCCGGCAATCCAGAAGGTTGTGGAAGACTTCTTCGGCAAAGTGCCTTCAAAGGGCGTAAACCCTGATGAAGTTGTAGCAATCGGCGCATCTATCCAGGGCGGTGTGCTCAGCGGCGATGTGAAAGACATACTTTTGCTTGATGTTACTCCGCTGTCATTGGGTCTTGAGACTCTCGGCGGCGTAATGACAAAGCTCATCGAGGCCAACACGACAATACCGACAAAGAAATCACAGGTATTCACCACGGCAGCCGACAACCAGACATCGGTAGAGATCCACGTTCTACAGGGCGAGCGTCCGATGGCAGCCCAGAACAAGAGCATCGGCCGTTTCCACTTGGACGGAATCCCTGCTGCAATGCGCGGCGTGCCTCAAATCGAAGTGACATTCGACATCGACTCCAACGGCATATTGAACGTAACCGCACACGACAAGGCTTCCGGCAAGGAGCAGAAGATCAGAATTGAAGCTTCTTCAGGTCTTAGCGACGACGAGATCAAGAGGATGAAAGCAGAAGCAGAGGCCAACGCCGACGCCGACAAGAAGGCCAAGGAAGAGATTGACAAGCTGAACAACGCCGACTCTTTGGTTTTCAACACCGAGAAACAGCTCAAGGAGTTCGGCGACAAGATCCCGGCCGACGACAAGGCCAAGATCGAGGCCGCAGCCGCAAAGCTGAAAACCGCGCACGACAACAAGGACTTCGCCGCTATCGACAGCGCAATGGCCGAATTGCAGAGCGCTTGGAACGAGGCATCGCAGAAGATGTACGCAGCTCAGGGCGGCGCACAACAGCCCGGTGCCGACTTCAACGGCGGCTTCAACCAGCAGGCTGGTCCGCAAGGCCCTCAAGGCGGCAACAACAATAACAACAACGACCCTGAAGTTCAGGACGTGGACTTTGAGGAAGTAAAATAAGATGCATAAGTAAAGACATAACAAAACACTATCAAATGGCGTGTAGCTCAACGAGTTACACGCCATTTGCTTTTTATGGGCTCATGTTTTCTATGTGCTTATTCTGCCTTTTTCTACGGCTTTTTTGTTACATGTGTGTAGCAAGACTTAATGGTAGATAAGGTTGGACATAAACATACTTAAACATACATATAGGACTTAGTAAAACTTAAAAGTAGAAAACATGGCAAATTTAGGAATTGAAATCAAAAGGAAGTGCCCAATTTGTGGCAAAGTCTTTATTATCAAGACGTTAGAAAGTGTTTACTGCTCTCCGAAGTGCAGTAAGATAGCTAATAAGCGCAAGAAGGACAAAGAGAAAAAAGAAACCTTATTTGTTACATATGCGCAGAATGTGCCTGACATCCGAGAGTACCTGACAGCTCGCCAAGTCGTTGCTATATACGGAGTTGAGCGCAGTACACTATACCGTCTGGCCAAGTTAGGTAAGATTCCATGTATTAATCTAGGCACAAGATTGATGCGTTTTAAGCGTTCAGAATTGGACTTGTTGTTTCATTACAGACGGGATTTGAAAGAGGCCAAAGAACTTCCGCAAAAGATGTGCTAAGCACTGGGTCTGAGGGTATTCATTGCCAGAATAGATGGCGCGACTGGCGTAGCCCAGGTGTCAGGCGGTGGTGGCACGTCAAACGATATGCCGTGGCGAGATAAGGATGAAGACTTTCTCGATTGGGCCCGCCGTGCTATGCGATATGCCCATGCCAAACATTATCCTGGTAATAGGTTCAAACGGTCGCTGAGCAAATAGTCCTCGCGCGCATACGTATATATAAGGAGCAGGTATTTCCAAATTGGAGATGCCTGCTTTTGTTTGACCATTTGTCCGGGGATATTTGAATTCTTCTAATTGTGTCGGACAAAAGGTGTACTTTACGTCTTTCTCATCAAATTATTTGAGTCGATGAATACTGTTATTAAGAGCATTTGTCCAAGTCTTACAAATTTTTTTGGATAGTGTCGGACAAATGGTATTTCGCTTTCTTGTGGCCAATTCTTTCAAAGTGCAAAAAATGCACTTTGAATTGCACTTAGGGAATTCTTACCAAAAGCAGAGACAATGATTCTTAACTATTATTACCTTCCAACAACATCAATCCTTTTACCGTCAGGAAATAACGTTGACGGGGATGATGAGGATTGGCAGGATACTTCATACACACAAATCCTTCTCTTATTGCAGGTGTGAGAGAATAATCCATAAAGTTCGGACGGTTCTTCAAACCTACAGCCTCCATCATGCTCTTCACACTCATTTCTTCTTTACCGATTGCCAATATCAAACGCGTTACATTCTCAGAAGAAGGTTTTATGTCGATTGAACTTGCATGGGTACTTGTACGGGTACTTGTATGGGTGTCGTTCTCGTCATCCATTCACATAATAAGACTGTAGCTGTTCTCTCACCTCATCGATGGTGATGTCACCCTCAATATGCTTTACTGCTATTTCTTTCAGATAGTCAGACACACGAAGCCCATCTACGTCTTGAAGTCCTATTGCAGTACGCCAAGCCGAGACCCGCTCACGTTTATGTGGCTCTGCCACACGTTCGTAAGCCTCAAAGTCAATATATTTCTGCTCTTCGTTCATATTCTTTATTTTTTTGTCTTGATATATCCCTCCTGGTCATATCCTTTGTGGTGCAAGTGGATGCTGTCTAATAGAGGTTGTACTCTTTTGTCTTCAATCTTCATTTTACCGTATTGAGGCAACTGAACATTATAGCGTTCTGTATTCCCATTCGAAATCCTTTGATCAAAATCATCTGGTATGAATAATGATGATTTATTTCCCAAATGGTGGTAATACTCACTCTCATAAATGGCGATACCAGCCAAATCTAAATCTCCAAAATGGACGTATTGATTAGGTATGGACTGTAGCCATTTTATAAGATCTTTATTTTGGTTTTGAGGATAACGGGATACGAAAAGTACGCGTCCATATCGCGCAAAGAGATGTTTCTGTAATGCGACATATCGGAAATTCTCTGCGTTCTCCACTCCAACTACGACAACATCCTGCGGAATGGTGAAATGCTGATAGTCGGCAATGAACATGAAACAGCCTTCTGTGGGATGAATTATTATCTCTTGTCCGTTGAGGACAGCAGTAACAGGCTGATAGCTATTTACAAGAAACCCAGTGAAAGTTCTACGTGAAAGGAACTTACTGTCGCCAGTGACAGCCACCAAAGAGGCTCTGCTGGCATCTTCATCAGAGAAGGCTTTCCGTGTTTGTTCCAGGTCGTAGATGTCGTACTGACTAGCAACATACTGGCGGAGAGACATTCCGTCTATTGCCCTCAGACTCTTGCGGCTGCCGTGTGTTGTAGCCAGAAGGATGCCGTCTTCCTGCATCTGTTCAAACCAGTCGCCCTTCAGGCTGCTGGCTGGCAGGACGTCGCCATTGGCCAGCCGAATCAGTTTCTCTATGAGTATGGCAGTCTTTTTCATTTTATTGTCAGCAGCGTTTTAACTACGGTGTTGCTCTTCTCGTCTTTGCTGAGAGAATAGGTGTATTTGTACGCCTGAGCATTGTAGGTGGTGGGCGAGGAGTTGATGAGATTGATGTTGCGTACATTAGCAAACTTCAGGATACCTTCCACATTATTGGGGTGCAGTTTGCCAATTTCGTCCATCATGCAATGGAGCTTAAAGTCACCAAATTTGCGGGATATTTTGCGCTTGAAGACGTTGATGAGCATGATGTTCACCATCGCTTTGACCAAGATGTCCGTACCGTCAGATCCCACGTTTGAAAGCTTCTCCACCCAGTTGGTGTCATTGTCATTCTCCTTGACCTTGAATTCCAGTTTGAAGGAGTCTGCCAGCGTTATCCTTTCGCGTTTCTGTTCAGCGTCCATCATTTCGATGAGTGTCATCAGTAGTTTGACGGCTTGTTCGTTGGTACGGTTCAAATTATCTTCATCGGTGAACAGATTCAGCTGTCCGATGTCATAACCATGCTCGTCATCAAAATGCTTTATGTTCAGCAATTGCTGCATTAGGCGATCATTACTCTCCACAGCACGCAATTCAATCTCCTTGATAACACCGGCAAAGTTATTCTCTCGGAAATCGCGGTTGATGTCGAGGATAGTTCTTTCGATGTCGGACTTGTGTTGGCTCAGGTCGCTAACGTCCTTAGCGATACGCTTGATGATAGTTGCATACTGACGACTGGTGCGCACACAATATTGTTCAATCTTATTGTTGCTAATGAATTCATTCAGTTCTGCGGCAAATTCCGTATAATCATTGTCGGAGTTGAACTCCGTCCGGAAGTAGAAAGTGTTCTGTGGTGAGAAATTACCCTTAAACCTAATGACAGCCTGTTTGAAATCCTCAAACTTACGTTGCTGAGATGTAATCTGGTCGCGCAGTTTTTCCAGAATGTCCGCCAGAGGCTTAACTGTTTCTATTTCGCCTGCTACTGATAGATTAGGAGGACAGGATGGATTACCCATAAAAGTGCGAGCCTTTTCTATTGCTTCATTCAATTTCTTTTGTTCTTCTTGCAACGAGCGGAGCGTTGTTGAGAGAGAAGATATTTTCTCGTCATACTGCTGCTTACGCTTCTGAAATTTGTCTTGCAGGTCATCTATTTTCTGGCGCACTTGCTTGCGTTCCTCTTTTTTCTGCTGTTCATGCTCGAAATAATCACGAATGTCATTTTGCCAAGAAATGTATTCTGCGCGATGCTCGTCAATGAATTTTAGTTCATCGACAACTTGCTGAAGCCAACGCCGGATATCTGCCAACTGGTCCACGTCCACGCCAAGTCCTTTCAGCTCTGCATCCATCTGAGCCTGTAGTTCTCCTTTACGCAGAGTGGTATCATGCTCTTTTTTCTTCAGGTCCGCATGTATGCTTGCCTTTTGTTGGTCAGAGGCAGCCAGCAACTCTTTCTTTTGTTTGTCGAATGACGTGCGCAACTCTTGCAGCGCTTTATCGCGCTGAGTCGTTAACACCTTCATTTGTTTGTCAAGCCTCTCGATTTCTTTTCTGACCTCTCCCTGTTTTTTCTGAAGCTGTTCCAACTCGCCATCGCGCCATTTCCTCAGTCTCTCTTCTGACGCAGTTTTCTCCTTCTGAATCATTTCAATGCGATGTGGAATCTGGTTATATTCTGCATCGAGATTCATCTTGTCCTTGCGTAGTTGTTTCAGCTGAGAACTGGGTTTGCGTTCCAGTTCTACAATGTCTTTTTCTAACTGCTGTTTGCGAAGTGTAATCTTCTTTTCCAGTTCCTCCACTTTCTGTTCCAACAACGCTTTCTGGCACCTCAATTCATCGGGTGTCTTTATGGTCTTCTCGATATTGGATATGTCAATCTTTACGCCATATATAGTGTCAGTAGATGTTGACTTGTGAGGATTGAGTGAAGTATTATACAGTATGGCATCTTCGTCAAGTACCTTGCCGAGATTTTCCTCCCAACCATCAACATTCTCGCCTAACCATTCAATAAACGAACCCTTTTGGCGACCTAGCATGTCATCGAGTTTCAAAATGTCGTCTGTAACCAGTTTGACGTCGTTCTCAATAGTTGCAACATCTTTATCACATGCCGTCTCCAAATCCTTACGTTGCAAAGCCACATCGCTTAGTATGCGTTCTATATCTTTCTGCTTGTCTGAAGACTCTTGAAACAATGTTAATCGTTTCTCGTTCAAGACCTTCAGCTTCCGCTCCTGCTCGTCCATCTCGTCTTTGTACGGATTAGACTGTTGGGCGCGCTGGTTTTGCAGTTTGATGTCATTCTCTGCTGTACGGGCATCGTCCAATAATCTCTGATTGTCTGTTAACTTCTGCTCATACAGACTTCTCGTGTTCTCTACTTTTCCATTGATTTCTGCCTGTAAGCGGCTTTCTACTTCTATACGCTGTCTGTCTAAGTCGTTGAGCTGTTTCTGGCATTGAAGATCATACTCACGCAATTGGTTGTCAACCTCCTGTATCAACGCATCATACTTGGATTTCACGCTTTGGTTCTTGTTTGTCAGGGCCTCTTCCTGATGCGTCAGACTCTGCTGTTGAATCTTCAGTTCACCTTCCTTCCTGATGCGTTCAGCAATCTTCTCTATACCGATTTCCGCATAGTGTTGGCGTTTTGTTTTCACCTGGTCAAGGAAGAATTTTAGGGCTCCGTCCTCTTGATTGAGTTTTGCGGTCTCTGCTTTGTGTTTCCCTTCTTCTTCACCTAATAAGCGCTTCTGCCGAGAGAGTTCCGTGCTGCAATTTGACTCTTTCTCAGCCAATACAGGCAATCGATTGGTGTCACGTCCCAGTGCGTAGTTGAACTGACCACAGAGTTCTGTAATCAATTTACGAACAAATTCGTAATCCGTATAATTCTCTATAACGGCATCTGCATCCGTCTTCACCTTCACCTTGCCATTCCTTTCAACTTTATACCATTTCCAAATGTCCTCATATTGTTGACGGAAGTTTTTCACCTCCTCGCGATAGCGGTTCAAGTCAATCTCGTCGCCAGCAAAGTCCATCGAGTCGATGATGGTGTCCTTGATGACACGCGATTCCAGGCTTTGGTTCAGGAAGATGTTCTGTATGGTCAGCGGAACCTGATGGTATTTCGCACTCTCCATCAGCGAGAACCTGCGATGTTCCTTCGCTACCTGCTGGCTGTTGCCATAGATAATGTCGCGGAATTCCTCATAACCGCGAATGATGTTGCTCTTATACACCCTTGCACCTATTTGTTCACTGATGCGCCCCCATTCATAACGAACGCTACCATCTTCTTCCAAAAAGAACCGCTTGTCGTAGGCACAATCCACAATTCGGAAGGCGGTACGTCCATGTGACAAGAAGGTCATAACGAAGAACTTTCCAGTCTCGCGACACACTTCATAAATGATGTACGAATTCTGGTGAGGCAAATAGAATTCATCGTAGCCTTTCTGACCAGCTTGCGTTTTGATGCCCAGCTTGCTCTTGTCCACATTGTAGAAGAACAAGATTGCACGAAGCAGAGTGGATTTACCCACACCCTGTGTACCGATGAAATGTACGTTGCCATCGAGTTTGATCTCTGCGTATGGCACGTGGGCACTGTTGATGAATATGATCTTATTGAGGTATCTCATCTTTTACGTCTTCGTCTATGTTAATACAAAGAATGATTTGTTCAATGTAATGGAAAGCATTGGTCACCTGATAGGTACCATCTGCCTCATTTACTAGTTCTGCAAAGCCCATGTTCTCCAGGGCTCCAGCAAGTGCCTCCAGTTTTTGGCGGTTCGACGTTTTGTCTGGAAACATCTGTGTCAATTTCTCTTTCAACCCCGGTATGGTGGCAAGTCTCACCTCCATCTGTACAAGACTAAACTGGGTGCCAGCATCAAATGCTGTATCGTATGTCTTCAGAAAGTCCAAATAGTCAATCCACGAGAATAGCGCCTGTAGCTTGTTTTCAATTATTACCTTGGCTTCCTTGCGGCTGAAATAGTAGAAACCGTCACCACAGCTGAGTTGAAAGTCTATTTTGCCGAAATAGTCTTCATACTCCTGCTGGTTCTCTTCAATATCGTTGTAGATGGCACGAGTATCAGCATCGATGCTATTGCTCGATATGAACTGCCCTCGACTGAGGCGCTGGAAGACTTCACTTGTATATTTCATCGCGGATATATTATGGGGTATTCTATATTCTCAATTGTCTTTGTCTCTGTTGTGAAACGCATTTGTTCTGGATACTGAGATGCCATCTGAAGGAATAGCACTAAGCGCAGTTCTTTATCTAGTGTTTCCGTGAATGAGTAGTTCCAAAGGTAGTAGAACAAGTCACTGCTTTGTGCTAGGAAACCATTCAGCAGTTCCTGATGATTGAAGGCTCTTGCCGTTTCTGTTTGTTCTTCCAGATAACTCTCGTCAATCTTTTCTGCAAGCCTCGACTTGATGTTTGCCTTCTTCGACAGGCGCTTTCTGATGTTGTCCAGTATCTCAAGGGCGGCATCTTCATTGCGAAGGAAATCCAGAGAAACTCGGGTAACATACTTGGGCTTGCTCTCCATCCAGACGGTATTGGTCTGCGCCATTACCTCCTTCACGTTGGTTGCCTGCTCTATCATGAACTGGTCGCGCAGGTATTTCAGCTGTCGCACACGCCTCACCAGTCGGCTCTGATATTCTATGCGGTTCAGGTATTCTATAATCTGAGCGGTGATGGCTATCAATCCGTGAGCAGACTCACGCAAACCATCACGAACCTCGCTGACAGTCTGTTTCAGCCCATAGTCGGATACACTCGAAAAGAAAATGGTCTGCTCGTCTATCACGTGCTCCGTCTGGCGTATCAGTTCGCCTATCAAGCGCGCTTTCTCGTCAAAATCCTTCAAGCGCAGTTCCTTGATTTTAAAGTTGGGCTCCTGCTTGTAGGTATCATCGACGATGCGTTTCAGGTCAATCACATTTCTTCGGGTGGCATTGTCGATGCTCTTGAATGTATGGCGAATTTCTCTCATGAAACTCTCACGGCGGACATTGTTCTCTGCTGCAAGATAAGAACTGATAGCAAGGTTCAGTTTGTCGATGTACATCTTGACCGATGAAATGTTGATGTCCTCGTTCACTGCCAAGACCTCCTCGAAAAATCGCTGGTAGGCATCGTCCAGTTCCAGAGAGTCGCCCGTCTGCACAATTACCCCAAAGGTGATAAGGTGTTTCAGCTTATTCTCGTCTCCATCCAGGGTATCAAGTGCATCATCATACTTCACGGCAATCGTCTTGCGCTGCAAGAACATATTGCTCAGCAGTTTTGAGCCTTGCTGAAGTGCACGTGTCAGTTCTTTTATCGACCTAAATGTTGCCATTTTCTTTTAGGTTTGAATTTACTCCTCGTCTTCTCCCTCTTGATCAGAACGGAATTCAAAAACGAGTTCTGATGCAGGGATATTACACTCCTCAAACATGCCATGAAGAATATTAATCTTGGTGGCAGTACTGTTGTCAGTCCATACGTACATACCTGGTGCAAGTTCGCGTCTCCACTCTTCTGGAGTCGCTGAGAAGCTGCACTTTTCGTTTGCACAAAGCCATTCAATAGTTGAACGCTTCTCCAGTAGGATGTGTCCACAAACCTGAATGAGCATTTCTTTCCAAGTGTTAACCGTATATCTTACTCCATGAAGTATATATGCTTGCAGCTTCTTGCCTGTGAACTCATAGTCTTCATCATCAAGCGATGCAGATTCTGCTTCACGTCTCAGCGGCTCAAAAGTCGTAGTTGGCATGGGCCAGAGGCGCATAAACACATTCTGAAGTTCTTTCTGACGTGCTTTCAATTCCGTTTCCGTCCATTGTTCGCACGATTTTACAGAGTTATTCAGACGGAATGCACTATCCTTGAATCCCTTCTCCATGTCTCTCTTCTCAATAAACGTGAGATTGCTATATTGAGAATTATATCCAGTAAGCGTAAGGTTTGCCATTGTGTGCAGATACTGCTCATGAATTCTTTCCCAATCTTCGCCTAAAGCCGTTTTCCACTTATCCGACAGAGTTTGTGGCATGATATGTTCTATGGTGATATTTTTCTCTGTCAGCTCCTTCACCACATCATGCCGCTCATTGTTATCTTGGTTCTCCAAACGTTCTAAGATAAACATGCGGGCATTAGCTGGCATTTTATATACCTGACGAGTTTTAAAGTCACCACGTACCTCTTCATCAGAAGGGAAGACAGAAGAACGTCCCTTCTTCAACAAGACATAAGTTAGTACATCTATATACGAAGGTGCAGTATCATCACCTGCTTTATTGACATGATTCAACACATCTCTATGGAGCGTTGCAAACACCTTATTCAAAGCATTTGATGGGAGATTACAGATGATTCTTCGTGCCCAATATGCTTCTATCACATCAAGTACACGATAAATCTCGTTTTCCGCCAATCCCACTTTTGATGCATAGTCGAAGAAAGCCATAAAGAATGGATAAGCAATAGTAGAATCCAGCGTTCGTAGCTGATTCAACTTCCTGTTGAGTTTATCTGTACCAATCGTTGCATTATCCACTTGGCTATATATCTTGGCATAGTGATGCATATCTTCCAAGAGCGTTGCCCTGCCTACACTTATATCCTCAGCATACTCTTTAAAGATAAAGTATATCTTATCAACACGGCCTATCTTTCCCTGCTTCATTGTAAGGTAATCGCGCACAAAAGAAGATGGGTCATACTTTGTAAACTCTTCAATAGGGTTCCAATATCGGGTATATAGATCATCCTGTTCTGCAGGAGCTAACGACATCAGCAGATAGTTACGAATTTTGTCTGCTTCACTCAGATCAAGACCTGTTGAGTTCAGACTCTCAAATATCAGCTGGGGATCATCATCTTCGTCAAGACGAATATTGATGACTTCCAGTTTCTTGATGGTCTCAAATAGTTCATTAAGCGTTAAACCTGCACGAGTGATTTTATCATAGAAGAAGTCGTAGTTACGTGTAACATTCGATTCTTTGATGTACTGCTCTTTAGGCTTATATAGCAAAGCGTCAAAAGCCTGCATGTCTTTCTTGATCGGTTTTAGTTTCACCTTTCGTTCGTCTTCTTGGTATTCATCCACCAGATAACGCTTAAAGATTTTCTCTACGAGTTTAGCATCAGTCGCTTCTATCAGTCCTTCCTTCCTGGCATTTACCATCGCAATGAGCAACAACGAAACAGTAGTAATTCGTTGTTGACCATCAATGATGAATCGATTTTCTGTTCCTGATTGGGTACTTGACACAATGCTGCCAAAGAAGTGACTCCTGCGGTCACTATTATGCAGTTTCATCAAGTCTTGAAACAACTGTTCGCAGTTCTCTTCTTTCCAGTCGTAGTTACGCTGGTAAAGAGGAATGATGAATCGTTTGTCTGATCCATCAAAGAACTTTATTAATGGTTGTGCATCACCTTTCATGATTAGAATACGGATTTGATGTAATTGATTAATTCAACATTATTACAACTTGGAATCTCCAGCGCTCTACCTCCTTTGAAACCATGTTTGCACAACTCTTGTTCGGAAAGTTTTGCGCCATCATACTCTTCGAGTAGTTCAAGCTTGTAAGTAATATCATTTGGAGGCGTTTCAACCCAATATGCCTGATCTTCACGTTTGCAGTTTTCAGCAGTTACTACCATCTTGAAACGTACACATCGTTCATCGGACATAAACAGGTACACAACATCTCCAATAGCGAAATGTGCTCTTCCCATTCTCCAACTGATGAAACCAAGACTCAGGATTGCATCAGCATGACGACACCTTTTTCTATTGGCAAAGGCAAGCCAAGTACGATTGTGAGACATATCAACCAATTAAAAATTAAAAACATTCATCAATTCATCTAACACGGTTTTGAATCCATCAAAAGCAGTATCAGGGAATGTATTATAGTTTTTCTCTATATAATCCTTTATTGCCGTCCCTTTATTTCCTATAGAGTTATTTCTAAAATCCTTATATTTTCTGGAATTAATCACTGGTATGATAACAGATAAATATGCACTTTCAGAAAATATATCTTCAACCATATAAGTCTTATCAGGTTTAATGGTTTTCTGACCGCCATTTGCAGCAGATATTAAGGCATCAGATGTTGGATAATTCACTGAAGGATAGCTGTCTTGGTAAAACATTGGAATAATTTTCAAACCTCCTCCAGAGATTGCATCAATCTTCTTCCATCCATCTTTCCAACCACCATCATCATAGTCAAATAGGAATACGATTTTCTCAATCTTAGCAATACACTTAGAAAGAATCTGATTATATATTACTTCTGCAGAACTAGCGCTATTAGCAGAGATAATAGCAACATCATTCAATTTGCTATATTTTGAATCTGATTTTTCAAAAATACTAATTGCTTTTCTCAGATATTTATCATCATATTTTCCTTCAACTACAAGTATATATTTCGAACTCAGGATAAACGAGCCTTCAAAATAGTCTATTTCATTATCTGTTAGTTCTGCAAGATGCTTCAACGGCTCTGTATTCTCAATTTTGCCATCATGCATATAAAAGATATTATTTTCATCAAAACCATCCCAACGCTTATTGAGGAACATTGGGGAATGTGTGGTCATGATTGTTTGGCCCTCAAACTCTGAAATAAGTTTGAGGAGATCTTTCTTCATTGCAATATGAGTATGAGCATCTGGCTCGTCAAGGAGAATAAGTGAGTTTTCGTCACCTAACACTTTTGTGATGCACTCAATGAGAATTAGTTTCTTTTCACCTTCGCTAAGATTGTCAAAGTCGTATCCGTTAATGCTAATTTCTATCTTTTCAACAACTTTGTCTGCTTCTAGTCCTAAAGAGCCTTGTTTATCTGGCATATGCAGAAAATATAAATAGTAAAAAACTATCTGGTCAGGAGTTAATCCAGGATATTTTATACAGTTGAGATCTACATCTTCATTACTCTTGAGATCATTGACTAATATCTGAGTATTAGGGTATTTAGCGCTAACTCTACCATACCAATTTGATGCATCATGAGGTTGTGGATTAGCCCCATCCTTGGTAAAAAAATGGACATAGACAGAATCTGTGTCTATATGAAGCTTATCTGAAATAAAGCTCTTAACCTCATCTTTTTCACTAAAAAGTAATGATAAAAAAGCAATTTTCCAACAGTATTTGTTTATGTAAAGGACTTTAGGCTTGTACTCGCCACCTCTAATGGCTTTGTTGAAAAAATCCACATAGTAGCGTTCAAATCCAGAATTCCATAACCTGTTATCTTCGCCACTATAACATGCAATCAGGGAAGAAGGCAGATTTTCTTCTGAAATAGTACCGTTAGCAAGACTATCACCTTCTGTTATATCAACTCTATGCCCTCTGATATCGTAGGTTAGTCGATATTGGGCAAAAGGGAAATCCATTTCAATTCCCATTGTATGTGCTAACAAAAGACTAATAGCCTCAAGCAAATTACTTTTGCCAGAACCATTTAATCCGATTAAAGCTACATAATTATGTGCTTGCTCGAAAGAAAATTCCTTTGCAAGATTTTTATAATTTCCAAAAGTGATTTTATTAAGCTTCATTTCTAATCAAAAATTTTATGTTCAAACAACGAAATAGCTTTTCTCTCCAATGCAGTTATTTCCTTTTCATCCCGCTTCGCTTCCAAGTACATTTTATCAAGTGATGAAACAATTTCATCTTGTACTTTTATCGGTGGTACTACTATTGGAATTTTACAGATCTTGTCTTGATTTACTATTGGAAGTGTAGTTTTAGACTGATCTGCTGTTGTTATATCTCGATTATAAAGCAAATAGTAATATACATACTCAGGATTGATCTTGCTACTATCTATAGTAAAACCGGTAATTTGTTGATTAGAAGAAACTATCTCATCTTTTACGATACCTACTTTACCTACTGTAGAGCCAATGCCGACGAACAATATGTCTCCTTTATGATAAACCCTAGCCTTTTTGTCATTAAGAGCAACACTCGTGATTGTTCTTGACGAATGCTCCAAATATTTATTGTTGCCTAAATCCGCTGGCGTAAAGAACTTTACATCACCATCAAAATATTCAGGATGCGAGGTTGGAGGTGTAGTCCCTGTTGAAATATGTATAATAAACTTTCCTAAGTTGTAGATCTGATATTTACTTTCTATTGCGTAAGTATCTGCAAGAGCATCCCATCTACTATTAGTATCTGTCAAATGAATGAATTGCAAAAGCGATTCCGATTCTTGGGACACTTTTTGTTTGATCCCAAGTATGTTGCAAATTAACTTTTGGGAATCGAATGCTAAAGATTCGATTTTATATTGCTTTCGTATAGCTGATTCTATATGTCTATTATAATCATCCAAAATCAATTTCTGTTCCTCAATGCTTGGCAGAGGAATCTGCTGATGAAGGAAAGCATCAATATCAATACGCTTACGATTGGTTGTACCACTACTACATTTACGTGCAAACTCTACAAACTTTTCAGTTGTAGATACAAGAACCAAAAACTGAGGAATTATCTTTGATGTATCGACATCAAATACTGGGAAATCATTGGTTACGATAGCACCATCAAGTTCTTCGGGAACTATACCATACGCACCGTTTCGAGCATCAATCTTTGACATGATAAACTGTCCTGCATGAACGACATGCTGACGCTTAGTACCAATTTTAGAACCTAAAATGGCTTCACCATTGTTTCTTGGAACAACACCTCCATTATTGATTTTGATGGTTACTTGTTTGTATTCAACATCATCTTCGACTTCAATGATGTCTTTGCTCTTAACGAGAAAAGAACCAATCCTTGCCATTGGGTATTTCTTGGTAAATCCAAGATCTTCTTCATCTGCATACTGAACGCTCCAGTTAGGAATGTCCTTATAATTAGCCAAATGTAAGAACTTATAAATCATATTTGTCATGCTGTACTAATCTTTACCATAAAACACCTCAGGTTCGCAGACTATACCATCGACCTCTTGTATACGGGTCATCTTGCCATCATTATATTGATATGATGTATTCGCATGTCGTGTATTCCAAAGGTTGTTTTCCTTACGATATTTGGTATATTCTTCCAATAGAGGTTCCAAATCGTTTTCTATCTTAATACCAATAGAGTTGATGCCCGCACGTTTGATGTCGGCGATTGGAATCACATAATCAAAACGCTGCTTGACAAGAGCTTTTACCTCCTGATCAATCGCTGCTTCAATTACTTTTTTCCTTGCTCGAAGAGTCTTCTTCTCTGCAGCAGGCAATGCCTCCTTTCCTCTTTTTGCCAGTTCGTTTTCTATCGAAGTTAATTCCTCGATATATTTGCCTTGAACTTCTGCGAATGCTTTAACTTTTATACCATTGTATTGCGCCTGTTCTTCTTCCGTAAAACGCTTGAAGAACACAAGACTTGGCTTGACGGTTGCACCTGCAGCCATAAATACATCTTGTGGAATAGAAACAATTAGTAGTATCTTTGCTCTTCCTTCAAAGTATTCCCGAACATTCTGCAGATTGGTATTATTCAGTACACCTTCTGGCAAAACGATGCCTAAACGTCCTCCAGGCTTAAGCAAATTCAAACATCGATCTATAAACAGTACCTCTGTAAGTCCACTCATCTTACCAACTCCAAATTGGTCAAGAAGTGATTCGCCTATATGATCATTCACCTGCCTAAGAGCAGTAAGGTATTCTTCGCCATATCGCTTAACATAAGCTTTAATCTTAGCTTCGTCAGTGAACTTGTCTGCTTCCGAAATCTTAATATCTTTATCTACGCGAGCACCAAATGGAGGATTAGTAAGAATTACATCAAATCTACCATCCCAAATGCCATTGACATTCAGAAGTCCGTCATGATGATGTACTCCACCATGACCATCACCATGCATAATCATATTCATCTTAGCTGTACGTGCCATACGCGGATTAGCATCGGTACCATAAATGCAATCAAAAGACAAGCTACGTAATCTTCCTTTCGGATTATTGACATCGACCTCGAAGTTCATTTTAGCAAAGGCATCAGATACTTTGGCATCAATAGCTTCTTGCTCTTTAGGTTTCAGATCATCATAATTTTCAGGAATGAGTTGCTTTTTTACCTCTTCTTTACGTTGTTCTAATTCGGATTCAATTTGCTCACGTACATACTCAAAAGCTCGAATCAAGAAGCCTCCACTGCCACAGCATGGGTCACAAATATATTCACCCTCCTGAGGATCAAGGACTGACACCATAAACTCAACAATGGTTCGTGGCGTAAAAAATTGGCCTAATTCTCCACGGAATGTACGTCCCAAGAATTTCTCAAATGCAATACCCTTGACATCATCAGATGTAGTAGAGAGATTATAGACCTGAAGTTCCTCAACAATCTTTTCGAAACTTGTCTCTCGAATTCGGATAGTCTCATTTGGATCAAACAGATTATCTTTAGAAAAATCTTCCTTGGTCTTCTCAAACAAGAATTGATAAAACTCTGGAGCATCTTTTGACTTCATGCTGTTATAAGCATCTTTAAGCTTTACAAACGCATCCTTTGAAAAAATTTGAGTGCCTGTATTGTCCCGCTCATAGCGAATTTTAATAAAGAGAATTTTACTAATTTCGTCAAAAGCGGCCTCAGGAGATAGTTTGTCGTTATTTCGAATGATATTATGGCACTTGTAAAGTAGGCGAGAGAATTCGTCTCTGGTAAATGCTTTCGTCTGGTTTAACAATTCCTTCACCTTCTTTTCATCTGTTGCTATTTCTGCGGCAGGAATGTCAACTATCTCTTCAAGTTTCTTAGGCAGTTCTCCTTTTGCAACTTTGAACACACGAGTTTCCTTGAGGTTAGTCGTAACAAAGAAATCTGCACCAGCCCATGCAGCATAATTATAGCCCTGATAATAATCTTCTTTGCGAATAGTGACACTTTCCGCTTTACATTCAACCACTATAAAGGCACTTTTACTGTCTGTTTTATCTTTAGCCGATTTCCAAATAACAATATCTGCACGTGCAGCACCTTGGCCGCGTTGAGAGTTTGTTACTTTCAACTCCTGATCCATTTGCTTTAAGTCATAGCCATAGCTATCCACCAATCGGCATATGTACCTTTGACGCACTTCCTCTTCTGGTTTTACGACTAGCCACTTATCTTTAAGAGGAGCATATATCTTGTTGTCTTTAATTTGTACTTCCATATTGTTATTTAGGCATTTGCCCTGTTTATTTGATTCTACTTCTGTGGTTTCTCTATCACCATATACTTAGCACCACTTTTAACAAGTGTACCCCAACCGTATGGACAGTTATCACGCAGGTAGATGGATTGCTCGGTAATGGTTTTATCATTCTTATCATCGTATGACTCCGAGGCTACACTGACAAGAGTAATGTACTTGCTACCTTGTTCAGAATCTTCTACCCAGTAATTGTCTTCTTCACAGTCGAGCCATTTGTTTGTGATAATCTCCTTTTCAATTTGCTGTGCAAGTGCTAGTCTTTCTTCGGCATCGGGGAGCATCTCTGTCAACTTGCGATTATATTCCTTGCATAGTGCTTTCGCTTTTTTCTTATCCGTCAGTTGTCTGACTTCTGCATCGTATTGGTGCATCAAGCTTTTAGCCTCTTTGAGAAGGTTTCGAGAGATTGGCTTGAAGTTACAGAACTCACCTTCAACAGCAACCATAGGGAATCGACGCTGAGCATTGATTCCCTTTTCGTCAAGCGAATACCACGTTACAATACAGAAATATTTATTCCCAGCATCCCCTTTCACTTCGTTTATCTCCATGAAAACGAGAGGGTGCGGAGCCATTCCAACAAAAGCATCGCCTTTCTTGAAACGTGGAGTTATGTTTGCTTCCTTCTTCTCCATTATATACTGTTTTTTCTTGCTTACTTCTTATATTCTTCTTCCTTCTCTGTTGCTACGATCTTTCTATGGTTCGGTATCTCTGCCGGGGATGGTTGGGTACTTCGGGATACTCCTTTTCCAGTTTCTCAGCCAGTCGCGGCAAGACTTTATTCCTTATGTAGTTCTTGTCTCTGTTTGCGAATTGCGCTATTTCGTCCATCGATCGCCACGTGGAACAGTATTCCAAAATGTAGATGGCCATTTCTTCGGACGAGATTTTCTTCTTCGGGCTTGCAACTTTTTCTTCGGAGGTTACAACCTTTGGTTCCGAACTTGCAACCTTTTCATCCAAGGTTGCAACCTTTGAACTGGAGATTGCATCTTTTGCATCAGTACTTGCATCCTTTTCTTCGTCTGGGGACAAGACTTGTGACAAAGCTGGGGACAAGCTGGGGACATCACCGCCAACCTTACCGCCATTCTCGTTGGCATAGCTCTGTGAGACTTTCACATCAACCTTGAATGCCGTGATAAGATTAACGTTGAACTCTGCAGGTAGGTTGCCATTCTCCTTCAAGTCAGTCTGGACTTGTCCTACTCCTCGATTGAACATATTGACATAGCCCAGCGTCTTCATGGCACTGGCTACAAGTGGATTGCGATAATCATTCACACTTGGGAAATTCTCTGGACGAGCATTGCCATACAAGCCTCCTGCATTCAGAATCTCCAGATGGCTGGCAAACTCATAAAAGCGAAGTGGCGTATTACTCTGCATATCGCGGTGCATACAGGCGTTGAGAAGAAGCTCTCGGATAGCCTGATAAGGGTAATTGCTGACCATTTCCTCTCGTAAGATAGAAACGAAAACGGGTTTCTTCTTGATGACAGACAACTCCAAAAGTGATTCCAGACGTGGCAGCAGTTCACAATAATTGCCTTCCAACTGCATCTCATTCTCTACCTCACTGGTCACGTCTTCACCATTGAAGCGTACATACTGCACATACAGACCTGGCATGAAACGGCGCGGCTTGTAGCCAAACAGTACGACTGCTGCGTATGTGGGGCATTGGTGCTCAGTGTCATACATGCCCACAGCGGCCATCTGTTCCTCGATGGGACGAGTGTCAGACTCTACCAATTCTTTACCTAATAGCGGTATCAGATACTTTGTGCGCAGCAAGTCCGTGTTGATATCATTCAGTTTGGCAGCCAAACAAGGCATGGTGTCGAAAGTTGCCATGAATGACATTCGACGCTCTGCCAATATGCGCTCCTCTGCCTCCGTAGCTATGTCACGACGAGGACCGATACGAATAAAAGTTCGTCCACGATAGCGAACAGGAGGCAAATCGGATGGACTAACCTCAGCAACCAACAAATCACCTTCTGGGAACTGGAAACGGTCAACACTCATAACAGGTATAGGCAGGATGTTTCCGTTGCTGCGTATGGCTGCAATCTTCTTCAGCAAGTCATCGGTGACCTTCAGACCCGACAACTCTCCGTTGTCGTAAGCACCCAATATCAGGTAGCCATTCTTTCGTGAGTTTGGCAGGTCATTAGCAAAGGCACAGATTGCCTCCTGGAACTTATCCATGTCGCCTGTTGACGTGGTTCGCTCCACACGATAGGTTTCTGTGCTATGCAGCAGTTCTTGTATTTCGTCTTTTGTTATCATTTGACTTCGTCTTCTTCCTTCTTGCAAGGCATAGCCAAAAACAAGTTTTAGCTCTGCTCTTGCTTCGTGCGTCATTTAACTTATTTCTCTTGATTGAATTCTTCCTGTCTCACCAACTCCTGCACAGGAACTTCAAGCGCATTGGCTATCGCAATGAGGGCTTCAAGGCTGGGCTGGGTAGTATTTGTTACCCATTTGGAAATAGTTGCCTGATCCTTTCCTAGCTTATCTGCCAACCACTTGTTGTTCAGGTCGTGTTCGGCCAGAACGATTCTTATCCGATTTAATTTTGCCATGATAGATTTCCCATATTTGAGGGCAAAGATACAAAAATTTATTCATAATTCAGCGCAATACACTTAATTTTTATCGTTTGTAGTGAAAATTTGATTATTCTATCAAGTATTTGACAAACCTCTCCGAGCATAATTTAATTTGCTGGCCAATTGCTAAAACAAACAAAATACGGAAGTAAATTTGGTTAATATACTGATAATCAGCGATAGTTAAAGACGGGTTTTATTTGCTGGTAATTTGCCGGAGAAAGAGAAATAGAGTTCTTTACAAGTACTCTTGAA
Source organism: uncultured Bacteroidales bacterium (assembly GCA_934699095.1). GTDB lineage: Bacteria > Bacteroidota > Bacteroidia > Bacteroidales > WCHB1-69 > F23-D06. Next base: position 73,677 of record CAKUVI010000008.1, read on the forward strand.
TAATATAGGTGTCAATAGTGGCAGATTTTAGTCGTGGCAAATTTTGGTATTTCTGCATCGCAAAGTCAGCCAAAGTCATGAAAATGTAGCAAATTTATAGATTCAATTGGCAAAGTTATAAAATTATTTGCAGAAGAATTGAGAAAAAAAACTTTTCGCGATCTGTGATTCAAGATTTTTCGGACAACTAACAGCTTTTTATACAACAAATATTTGATATTCAAATATTTAGATATGTATTTATCGTATAGGTTTGTTAGTGTTCTCCTCCGTCCCGCTTTTATGTTTCATCTGCATTTTGTTTGTAAACCGCAGACGCGGCTTATCCAGAGAGACTCATCTGTCTGCGAGACCGTTTGCTTGCAGTATATCACCTCTTTCCGGGTTGTTTTTCCCATCCTCCAACCCTGCTTCCAAGTTGCTTTATACTTTCAGTAAAAAGTGTACCTTTGCCGACTTTTATAAACCTATGGCAAAGACTGACAGAAGTATTAAGATTGACGTGCATCACATGTACGTGGAGGATGCGATGGCATACCTGCGCGAACGGGTGGCTTCCGCACCCCCAGGCACCGAGAAGATTGTGGTTGTGCACGGCTACAACCACGGCACCGCCCTGAAAGAAGCGGTGCGCCGCCTCCGCGGACCACGCATCGTTGAAGTGGCACCCTCTTTCACAAACGAGGGAGAGACCTTCATCTGGCTTCGTAAATAGGGCATCAAAAAAACATTGATGTCCGGGCAACAGATTTTCACAAAAAAGTTCATTAATTATCCGAAATAAATCCTATAAGAAATTTGTTATTGTATGGCAAATATACCAAGAACACCTCTGAAAGAACGCGAGTTTCCAAACTATTCTCCGCGGGAAGAGAAAGCCAATGCGTTGAGTCACGCAATAGGCGCAGCCGTTTCTGTGCTCCTCATGGCCATGGCGGTGCGCAAAGCCCTGCTCAACCCCGCTCCTTACGCCCTTTTCAGCAGCATCTTCTACTCTATATCCATCTTGCTGATGTTCTCGGTATCCTCCATCTATCACGGTCTGCCAAAAGGCACCGCAAAACAGGTAATGCGGGTGGTTGACCACTGCAACATATTCCTGACCATCGTGGGATGCTACGTGCCTATCATGTTGGTTGCTGTGATGCAGACCAATCCCACAATGGCAAAAGTAGTACTGTCTATTGAAGTTCTGCTTGCGGTCGTCGGCATAGTTCTTAACGCCATAGACCTGAAGAGATATTCCAAGTTTTCAATGGCCTGCTACATAGCCATGGGATGGTGCGTAATCATCAGCCTGAAAGCCACAATCGAGGCCATGACGCTGAAGGGATTCCTGTGGATTCTCGCTGGGGGCATCGCCTACTCCATCGGTGCAATCCTCTACGGAGTCGGCAAGAAGAAGCCGTACCGCCATTTAATATTCCATATATTCGTGATAATAGCCGCAATTCTTCAATACATCGGCATCTACTTTTTTGTGTTGTAACACATCATCCGTCACAGTCCGCCATTGCTGACAGGAAAGGGTAAGTTACAGTCCACGCGCTGCCTTTATCTTGTCGTAGGCCTGGTTGATTTTTGCGAACTTCTCTTCGGCCTGTTTGCGAACATCCTCGCCTAAGTGGCTCACCTTGTCGGGGTGGTGTTTCATGGCTGCGGCGCGATAGGCCTTTTTGACCTCGTCGTCGGAAGCATCGGGAGAGACCTCCAAAATCTTGTAGCACTCGTCGAGAGTGGGACCGCTCCGTTGCTCGAATGTGTTGCTGTTGCCGCCGTAATACCCGCCAGAACCGGAACTTTGCGAGCTGTATCCTCCGTATGAAAATCCTACAAACATCATCTTCAGAGCCTCGAACGTGCTGCGGTCAACACCAAACATGTCAGATATATTCTGAATTGCGTTGAGCTCGGATTGGTGAGGATTGCCGTCGGCCATGGCAAAACCGAACAAGCACTGCAGAAATGTCAGCTTTTCGTGAATAGTGGCGTAATTCCTGACACTGCCACACGCCTCAGAACATTTCCGGGCTATGTCAGGGTCATCCAGATAGTCCTTGAACAGAAGCATGAGCTTGGTGATGTCGCTGTGCGGGAATGTCTTCTGGAAATAGCTTTTGCAATAATCTAGTTCCGACTGCCGGAGCCTGTTATTGTCTGACTTGGCCACGTATGCAATCAAGACCAGCAGTTCGTCCTCAAACTGCAAAATGCTTGAGTAGTATTGCTTTTGGGCCTCGGCACGCTGTTGACTCTGCCTTTTAAAGGCCTTTCTTGAGCTGAAGGCATCGAAGATGAAGCCTATGAATCCACCGAGGAAGGCACCTGGCAACCCGCCGAAAAAAAGACCAATTATAAAAAATATAGTTGCAAACATACTCCCAGTTTACCAAATATGAGCATCCTTGTCAAACCATTTGCCGTGCAGGCGGAGCGTCTGCTCTATCACATCTCGCACAGCCCCGTCGCCGCCATTGCGGATGGAGATATAGTCGGCGAGTTGCTGCACTTCGAGAGATGCGTCGGCGGGACAGCACTTGACACCGGCAAGCTGCATCATGGGATAGTCGGGAATATCGTCTCCCATCACCAACGTCTCTTCCGGTTTGAGTCCGTTTTTTTCAAGATACTCCTTATACACCAGCACTTTGTCCTTCACAGAGAGAAACATGTCCATGCCAGGGAAATCCTTGTAGCGCAGGCGCATCGACTCGGCGAAGCCTCCGGAGATCACAACAACCCTGTAGCCTTTTTTCAAGGCGTACTGCAGAGCGTAGCCGTCTTTGACGTTGGTTGCGCGCACCTGTTCTCCATCAGAGTGCACATATACCTTCCCATCTGACAGGACTCCGTCGAAATCAAAGACAAAAGCCTTGATTTTACGCAGTTTTTCTTTATAATTCTTCATCTTTCAATAGTTCCTTATTCTAAAAAATTCCGCTTACTGATTCAAGTCGGCAAAAATACAATTTTTATCCTTTTCTCTTTTGAAACGGGCACTTTTCACCACTAACTGTTCTCCGCTGACAGGATGAGAAAACTCTATCCTGGCGGCGAAAAGTTGGAGACGTCCGCCTTTGTTGCCGTAGAGTCTGTCGCCCCTGATGGGTCTGCCGAAGCCATCAGGATGTGCGCAATGAACACGCAGTTGGTGGGTTCTTCCAGTGAGGGGATGCAGTTGCACAACGTGCTCTCCCACAACGAGATACTTTGTGATTGCAGTTTTCCCGCCCACTCTGTCAACACGTTGAGAGGGACGGTTCTCATAGTCGGCAGACAGCGGCAGGTCGATAACACCCGAAGCACCAACCTCAAGCGGGTTGCCTTCCAAAACCGCAAAATAGGTCTTCTTCACCTCTCTGTTTTCAAACTCTTTCCTTATTTTTGCTTGGGAGACAAGATTTTTAGCCACAATCATCACGCCACATGTGTCTCTGTCGAGGCGATGCACCTCCAAGGCTGTCTCATTGTCGGAGCATCTTTTCTGCAATATGGATATCACTGATTCATCATCGGAATTCCCTGGTACAGAGAGCAATCCTGATGGTTTGTCAACAACCCACAGGTCAGCGTCTTCATATAGGATTTCCGGCCTGAGAATGCTTTTAAGATAGCCTCTTCTCAAAACTGACGAAGGCAGCATGAACTGCAGAAGGGGTTTGCATTTAGAAGAGCAGGCCTGATAGAACTTAAGGTGCAACCGTTGTTCCGAGCCAAAGGATTTGCCCCACCAGAACATGGCCATCTGCAGTGGTTTGAGATTGTGCTGGTATGCGTATTGCAGCAGCTTGGGTTCGCAGCAGTCGCCCGTGCCGGCAGGCGGGAGTCCCGCGGATGCGTCATCAAAAATCTCGAATATGCTCTTGCGTTCTCCTTTATGATTCTGCAAGACATACTGTTCAAAAATCCATCTCTGCAGATTCTCGGACTTTTTCTGGCGTTCGTCCTTCAGTTTTTCGATCTCAGATTCCAACCGGGAGAGTTCCTCTTTTGATTTGCCCACTATCTCCGCCTCCGCTCTCTTGATCCTTTTCAATTCGGCTTTGAGAAATTGGCTTTCTTTGATGAATTCGTTTTTCTCTTCGTCAGAGATCTCCCTCACGGCTCTCACGGAATCGCGTCTCTCCTTAGCCTTATCCATCTCAGCTTTTGCCTTCCCGACCGCCATCTCCGCTGCCAGAAGGTCTTCTTCAAGATGTTTTTTTGCAGCAAGATACTCGACAGAACACTCTGCCATCGAGATTTTAGTGTTGATTTCAGAGATCTCCCTCTCATGAACTTTGAAGTAGCCGTCTGGGGAGAGCAGATCGAACACAGGAGGCACAAAACCCGGAACGACAGACTTATCGAGGATCTGTCCGGAGAAGGCCGCCAAATATGACAGTCTGTTATCAGAATCCACAGTAACGAGGACGCCGAACATCTTTCCTTCATCCGAATCACCCATTAGAGATTCAATGTGGGGTTTAAGGTTTTCCACCGCAGCCACACACATCGGATGCACTGAATAATCGAGCGGATTGTTCAGTCTCTTCGGCAATGGTCCGGAATAATCAAAAGGATGCAGAAATTCGTCGTCAAACATCGCTTAATCGTTATAGGTGTCAATCCAATTTGAAAGCTGCTCTATTTCAGACTGGTATTTTGACATTTGTCCTTCGATGAAATCATCGCTGTATTTCCTGTCGCAGAAGCCGTTGCCACGCGCCACGAAATCATCGTCATCGAGGGATGAAAACACCTCCTGATAGTTTTCCAGATAGCTTTTGCGCTCAGAGAGGAGGCGTTTCAGATCATCCAAATCAGCCTGAAACGTCTCTCCCGACAAATATCTGTACAATCTCTTTGCAGAATTCATAGAATAATTTTTTCACACAAATACAAAAACCGTACCGAGATTTTATCTTTTCCAGTATTTCTCCATTTCCTCGAGAGATTTTCCTGTTGTCTCGGGCACCATCTTCCAGATGAAGAGGGCAGCAAGGAGCCCCATTACGCCATAAATCCAGTAGGAGAAGCCGTGGTTGAACAAGGCTGTCAGTTTTTCGCTCTTGTCAAGCATTGGGAAAGTCCAGGACACGAAGAAGTTGGATATCCACTGGGCTGCGACGGCTATGCTCATCACCATGGAGCGTATGGAGTTGGGGAAGATTTCAGACAGAAGCACCCAGCACACTGGTCCCCACGACATGGCAAATCCGGCCGTATAGACGAGCATACAGATGAGGGAACCCAAGCCCACATGGTCAGTATGGAAGGTTGTGCCGAGTATGAGCATAGAGGCAGCCATCACGAGGGCGCCGATAATCATAAGCGGGCGTCTTCCGAACCTGTCAACGGTAAGGATGGCGAGTATTGTAAACGACACATTGACGACGCCGACGATCACCTGCTGCATCAGGGCGGTGTCGGTGGCCGAGCCCATGGTCTTGAAAATCTCCGGAGCGTAGTACATCACCACATTGATGCCGATAAACTGTTGCAGAGAGGCCAACAGCACGCCCACCATGATGATGCCTAATCCATAAGATTTCACCGGTATTATCAGAGAGACGATGAAGCTGACGAAGAGAGAAATCTCAAAGGCGCTGTTCACGGAGCAAAGCTTGAGCACGAGGTAGCACACTGCCAACATGGCGGCCCATGAAGCCATGAACACATAGAACGGGCGCATGGAACTCTCTTTTTCGGAGAGGCTTTCGCGGATGTCGTTCATCTCGTTGGTGGCATTGTCGCCGGATATTTTTCGCAGCACATTGAAGGCGTCGTCATCGCGGCCGCGCATCACCATGTATCGAGGGGTCTCGGGAACGAATAACAGCGAAATCAGAAATATGGAGGCTGGGATAATCTCAGAGGCGAACATCCAGCGCCAGCCTGTGGTATGCAGCCAATTGGCATCTCCTTGGCGAGCGATGGCGTAATTAACGAAATAGATCACCAACATGCCGAGCACTATGGCGAATTGGTTCCACGAAACCAATGTGCCGCGTTTGTCGGAGGGTGCGACCTCGGCGATGTACATAGGTGAGACCATAGACGCGATACCTACACCCACGCCACCGCTGATTCGGTAGAACACAAAATGGTTTATGAAGGTGTAGTCGCCATCTCCGGGCATTCCCCAGAATATCTCAGGCCAAGCCGAACGGATGGCAGAGAGCAGAAACAGCACCGCCGCGATGATAAGCGACGGCTTCCTGCCGAACTTCTGCGACAGCCAGCCCGCCAGACAGGCACCGATAATGCAACCCAACAATGCGCTGCTCACCACAAAGCCCTCCAATGCGTTGGCCTGCGCCAATGGCAGGTTCTGAGGGTCGATGAAGAAAACCCGCAACGATTCCACCGTGCCTGAAATCACGGCCGTGTCATAACCGAAAAGCAACCCGCCCATCGTGGCCACAAGGGTGAGTGCCGCTATATAAAGTCTGTTTCTATCTTTCATGTCAAATTCAATTAAAGCAGATGTATTCAGTGTTGGAAAACAGGTGTTTAAACATACATGTTAACGATCATCTCATAAAGTTCCTGCTGACCGCTTATCTGCAGCGGTTCGTCAGAAGAGAGGGCTATTTTGCGCATATCTTCCAGAGTGAGTTTCCCGTTCTCGAAATCTTTGCCCAAGCCGTCATTGAAAGAGGCGTAACGCTGGGCGCGCATCTTGAGATAGTCGGAGTTCTCCAAGATGGCGGCCGCCGTGAGGAGGGCACGCGCAAAGGCGTCCATGCCACTTATGTGAGCATAGAAGATATCGTCAAGATCTGTTGAGTTACGGCGTGTTTTTGCATCAAAGTTGGTGCCGCCGGTGGTGAAACCGCCGCCCTGCAGAATAACCAACCATGCTTGGGTGAGTTCGTATATGTCGATCGGGAACTGGTCGGTGTCCCAGCCGTTCTGGTAGTCGCCGCGGTTGATGTCGATGCTGCAGAGCATGTTGGCGTCAGCGGCGCACTGCAGTTCGTGCTCGAATGTGTGTCCCGCCAATGTGGCGTGGTTCACCTCTATGTTCAAGGCGAAGTCCTTGTCCAAGCCATAGTGCCTTAAAAAGCCTATAACCGTTTCAGCATCAGCATCATACTGGTGTTTTGTAGGTTCCATGGGCTTGGGCTCAACCAGAAAAGTGCCCTTAAACCCGTTCTTGCGTCCGTAGTCACGGGCCATTGTGAGCATCATGGCGAGGTGCTCCTTCTCGCGCTTCATGTCTGTGTTCAGCAGCGTCATGTATCCTTCTCTCCCACCCCAGAACACATAGTTCCGACCGCCGAGTGCTATGCAGGCGTCAATTGCGTTCTTGATTTGTGTGGCGGCAAATGCCGTGACCGTGAAATCAGGGTTAGTGGCCGCCCCGTTCATATATCTCCTGTGGGCGAAGACGTTCGCTGTTGACCACAGCAGCTGCTTGCCGGTTGCCTTCTGCAACTCCTTGGCATGGTCAACCATCAGTGCCAACCTCTTCTCGAATTCGGCCATCGTGTCACCTTGTTCAACAACATCCACATCGTGGAAGCAATAGTAAGGTATTGAGCATTTTGTCATGAACTCAAATGCCGCATCCATCTTAAGTTTGGCTCTGGAGATAGGATCGGAGGCTTTATTCCATGGGAATGATTTAGTAGGTCCTCCAAACTGGTCGCTGCCGTCAGCGCATAATGTGTGCCAGTAGGCCATCGCAAATTTCAGGTGTTCTTTCATGGTCTTGCCCATCACCATCCTGTTCTCGTCATAATAGTGAAACGCCAGCGGGTTTTTAGAATCTTTCCCTTCAAATTGGATTTTCCCTATGTTAGGGAAGAATGCTGTTGTGCCTTGATAGTATTCCATATTCGTTTATTTAGATTAATATTTCAATTCTCTCTCCAGTATTGACAGCCATCGGCAGTATGCATCCGTACACTGGGCATTATTGTTCATGTCTGGTTCCATGACCATGATTTTCTCGAGTGAGGAGAAAGCCTCTTCTGGTGATGCATAGAAGCCGCAGCCGAGTGCCGCACCGATGGCGGCCCCGAAGGCGCCGTCGGAGTTGTAGAGTTCTATCACCGCGCCCGACACTGTGGCCAATGTGGAGCAAAACACAGGACTCAGGAACATATTGGCATGTCCGGCCCTGATCACATCGGTGTTCATTCCCACCGACTGCATTATATCCATGCCGTATTTAAACGAGAATGCGACACCCTCCTGTGCGGCGCGGGCGAGCGTATTGGCGTCATGGATGTTGAAGTTCAGTCCATGAACAGATGCCCCTATCTGTCTGTTTTCCAGGATACGTTCAGCGCCATTCCCGAAGGGCAGCACCGACACCCCGGCAGAGCCTACGGGCGCCGCCGCGGCCATGGCGTTGAATTGCTCGTAGTCCTTGTCCGCGGCCACCATCCTCCTCATCCATGCATTGAGGATACCAACGCCGTTGGTGCAATGCATCACCCCTAACCTCACAGCCTCGGACGAGTGGTTGACATGTGCGAAAATGTTAACGCGTGATTTCGGATCGGTGCACACCTTGTCGCTGATGCCATACACCACGCCGGATGTTCCCGCCGTGGCCGCCACCTCGCCCGGATTCAGCACGTTGAGCGAAAGGGCGTTGTTCGGCTGGTCGCCGGCGCGGTAGCTCACCACGGTGCCCTCCCTGAGCCCGAGCTCCGCCGCGGCCTCAGCAGTGAGCCGCCCCTGTATGCCGAACGTTGGCACGCACTCAGGCAGCATTTCCGCCGGAATTCCAAGACTATTCATCAGATTCCCAGACACGCCGCCCTCAAGGAAATCCCAGAACATGCCCTCGGAAAGACCCGACAGCGTGGTGCGCACCTCTCCCGTCATCCTCATGGCAATATAATCGCCCGGCAACATGAATTTGTGCACCTTTTTGAAGATCTCAGGCTCGTTTTCCCTCACCCAGGCCAATTTTGCGGCCGTGAAATTCCCGGGACCGTTGAGCAGATGAGAGAGGCAATACTCATCGCCCAACTCCTTTTGAGCGCGGTTCCCGTAAGGCACCGCACGACTGTCGCACCAGATAATGCTCGGACGCAAGACATCCATATTTTCATCCACAAGCACCAGTCCATGCATCTGGTAAGTTATGCCAACAGCAACAATATTGTCACTGCTAACCTTTGACTTACTTGACAACTCATGAAGGGCAGTTTTTAAGTAACTCCACCAGTCAGCAGGTTCCTGTTCGGCCCAACCACTCTTGAGCGCCTTGATAGGCGCCTCGGCATTAGGAGCTGATGCCCTTGCAACAACCATTTGTGAATCTCCGTCCAAAAGACACACCTTCACCGATGAACTGCCTATATCTATACCAAGAAAATACGACATTCCTATTTGATTTTTTAGACTGCAAAGATAATCTTTAAATTGAAATGACTGAAGCCTGACAAAATTCAATTTGACATTATAAGTTCAAATTGAAAAGTTATGGGGATCTCTAGTTGTTTCTTCCTGATTAACAGCTTTTTACAAAAAATAATCCGTATAAAATGGTATCTAAAATCCCCGACTTGTCCAATTCTCAGCAGATAAACTTTTTGTAATGAAAATTTCCCGCAACCAATTGTCATTCAAAGAATTATTTATATATTTGTGTCAAATTGTGAATTTACAATGAAAGAGACCAGACCGACATACAAGAAGCAGGGCAACATCACCCTTTTTGACACCGAGGAGGAGAAGAAGCGCAAGGCCAACAAAAAAAGGCAAAAAGACATAGACGCACGCTGGGTGAAGAAGGGCGGCATTCAACACGCTGACAAACCTGGTTTACAACTTGTGTCGCTATGAGCAAGTTATGCGGCTTGGAATTAACTAATTGCATGAAAATAAGATATTTACAAAAAAATATCCCCACAAGAAACTGAAACCTTTTGGACTTTTTGTGTTCTATGAATAGGTAAAAGAATTAATTTTGCAGTGTTGTTTGCTTATCTTGATGTTTGACAGACTTCGCACCAAGCTCGGCGGCAGCGCGAAGAAGTAAAAAATAGAAGTTCCCTTTAAAAAAACAAGAATTTTGAAGATAAAAGGATCTATCTTAGATTACCATGGATTTTATTCATTTGGCGTTGAAAACAATCCGGTCTTAGATCTGACCATAGAAGGTAATCCTGTTGGTGAACAATATCTCCAATTAGTCACATATTAATCATTAAAAATCAATCAACGATGGGGAAAAATAATTACACCTTGGATTTTGTTCTTTGTGGTTATCGGTTTCTCCACATTGAGCGCACAAAAAGAAAATAAAATCTCTAACAACGGGTTTCAGCTGGGCGTTTGTGTAGATGGAAATTTTGCCCAACGCATGGCGGTCAACCAGCATAATGGAGGAATGAATGAACCCCTGACACATTCGGCAATGGGCTGGAAGTCTGGCATAGAGCTCTCCTATAATTTTTTGAATTATTTCGGCGTGTCTGTAGGAGTGACATATGGAACGGATATGCAGATCAAATTCGATCCGTTATACAACATGACTTCTCCTGAGAACATTCATTTTCATGGACCTGTCAGCCGTCACATGTACGGACTTCAAATTCCTGTAAAACTGTCCGTCAATGTGCCGTTCAATGACAAATGGTCGTTTTATGCCGCTGCAGGGGTCAACTTCAGGAATATCACTTCTGCCATTGGTTATTCACATGTTCAAAACACAAATCCCGATGAGGCATGGATTTACTACCGCAGGAACTCTCTCACTGAGCACATGCCCTACTCTTCTTATGGCCGTTTGGTGTATGAGCATGATATACGGGAAAAATCACCAATGAAGGTTAAGGCAGACCTGATATTAAACATGGGATTTACATACAGATTACCGTATTCTGATCTGATCAGACTTTCAATGACAACAAATATCTCTTTCTCTGACGACCTGACAGGCGAATACACTTTTGTCGGCACAACCACGTCGGGAACATATCACTATCGCCATGACCTCTTCGGCTTGGAGCTTGCCTACATTCACTGTTTTCCTTATTGGAAAAGGAAATAGCACTCTTGTCATCTGCCAAACAATGGGTCAGCCGCGCAAAAACCTCCTCGCACACCGCGAATATGTGGTTGTCTCGCGAATATTGGGATAATTTAACCCCAAATTATATCTCAGTTTTTCACAAGCTTTCCCTTTGCTATCTCCGTACGTCCCTTATACAAAACCACAAGGTAGTTGCCACTTCTCAAGCCTGCGACACTTACGTCCGTTTGGGTATCGACATTTTTAATTGTCATAACCGCTCTGCCAAGAGAATCGTAGATCACTATCCTGTCATATTCGCTGTGGGAAGAAGCGACTTTTGCAGTGTTCATCGCGGGATTAGGTACTATCTGAATATTCTCCTTGTCTAATTCAGCCAACCCGGCGTCCACATCACCCATGGCAAAACAGTATTGCCCCGGGAAAATGTCATCAGCCGTGATAGTTGCATTAAATGGTGTTCCGGTGCGTGTGTAGTGTATAGGCTTCCACTCCGACTCTTCGTTCTCGCGGTACATGAGCTTGAGGTTGTCAAAGGTATAGTTGCCGACAAAGAGATTATAGTCCAACTGTGAAGGGTTGCCTCGCAGAAGTCTGAAACTAATCTTTCCTTCGGGGGCGCCGCCGGCGAATCGCACAGTCCAATAATGAGAGTCAGAGAATTTATGAATCCCTGCCGGAAGCTCCTCTGCGGTCTGTGGTGCTGTATAATGGTGCTCAACCCTGAAAAAGGTTGTGTCATTCAGACTTACAACACTGATATTGCACATCGCATCGGCAAAAGTGACAAACTGAGCCTCGTCTATTGTGACACTCTCATCAATTGTGGCATCAGACAGCCTGTCTCCATAGTTGAGTATGACAAAAGCCGGAGAGAACGGCACGAAAAAAGCCTGCTCATACGGGTTGCTCTCTAAAATGACATTTTCCACAGTGTAGAACTCGCGGTCGTTGGATACAAACGTGATGTCAACAGGCACATTTGTTCCAACATGCTCTATTCCATAACCGCTCTGGCGGATCTGAACACTGTATATCCCGCATCCGTGTGTGGCCAATTTTGAAACCTCAAAGTCGAGAAATCCCGGCTGATTAATCCAATCGTTGTAAAAATCAGTAAGATTTTTGCCTGAAATCGATGACAAAACATCGAAAAATTCCTCCGAATTGATATTTTTGTACTTATACTGTTCCAGAAGACTCTTCAAACTGCTAAAAAACAGTGAGTCGCCCATGTAAGCCCTCAACGAATGAATAACCAAAGCCCCTTTCTGATAAGAATGCATCCCGTATGTAACATTCTGAGGGACAGCATTCAGAGCGTAATGTCCACCGTCAGTCTTCACAATGTTGTTAAGTACTTCTGTATGGGTGTTTCTGATATGGTTTATATATGCGTCAAACTCGTCGGTTGAGTAGAGCAGTTCTTCGGTAAGGGGTTCCGAAAAAGAGGCAAAACCTTCGTTAATCCACATTTCATACGGTGTCTTGCAGGTGATCAGGTCGCCGAACCAGTGGTGGAACAGTTCATGTGCATAAACACTCTGATAAGTGAGGGTTCCGTTTACAAACATATTGGGATATGCAATATTTGTTGCGTGCTCCATGGCACCGCCAGTCATAGCAGTGCACACATAACCAACTCTGGGCCAAGAATATGCGCCGAACCGTTGTTCAAACATTCTGAAAATGGTTTTCAGATTGACGAACGAGGCTTCAACATTGGGATATACCGATGGTTTTGCATAGATAGCCACCGGAACAACAGCTTCAAGACCGTGAATTGTATCGGAGTAGCATTTGTAGTCGCCTACAGCCATTGATGCGAGGTAGGTAGGAACGGGCTCGTCGAGGCGCCACGTCCATACACGAAGGCTGTCGCCCACATCTGTCGAATCGGTCAGCATACCGTTGCAGACTGCCATCTTACCCACTTCAGTGCAGATGTTGAAGCTGTATGTTGACTTGTCGGTGAACTCTTCCACACAAGGAAACCAGCACCGGCCGTAGTTGTGCGGCTGGTCGTAAAGTGCAACACCCACGTTGTAGGCATATTCACCGTTGAAATAAAAGCCGCCGAAATTGTCATCGTGCGCCGGGGCGCCGTGATAATACACACTCACCACAGCCGTATCGCCGCTCTGCATTGCAGGAATCTCAACAATGAGATCCTCGTCATTATGTTCAAAAGCAACGGCCGTCTCCCCAACAAAGACCGAATCGGCTGTCAGCTGCATGAGATTGAGCCGTACACTGCCAAGTCCGTTGATTTTTGACACGAGCTTGAGATCAGTGCGTCCCGATATTGTCTTTGAAACAAAATCAGTCACCGACAAATTGATGTTGTAATCGGCCACATGCACGGAATCAGTCCTCGACTGTGCCCTTAAGCCATGGCTCTCTTCACAAAAAAACGTAAGTATCACAACAAAAAAGACGACTGCCGCCGAATATTTCAAATCTGATAATCTCATATTGTATTTTTTTTATAAACCGCTGCAAAAATAAGAAAGTATTTTTATTAAAAAATGCTATTTTTGCACCCGTTTTAGTTTTTTTATTCTAATCGCTATTCAAATGGATATTAAGGAAATAGAAGAAAAAGTAAATGCCTTTCTTATTGAAGAACTCGAAATAGAAGAAGAAAAGATCAATCCTGATGCTCTCCTTAAGGAAAACCTCGGAATTGACAGTCTTGACTTTGTTGACATAGTGGTTATCGTAGAGAAGACTTTTGGCTTCAAGATTAAGCCTGAAGACATGAAGGGTGTCAAAACACTCGCACAATTCTACGAATATATTGGCAAGAACGTTGAATAACAGCACCTTAGATACAAAAAAGCAAAACGAATGGCAAGGCAGGACAGATGGCACATCCTGGATGCATGCATCCCTCACTGCCATACTTCGTTATGTGCCGCTTAGGGCGATGTATCTCTTTGCGGATGTGTTTGTAGTGCCTTTCTACATGCTTTTCTCCAAATCGTATCTTTCAACATATCACTATTTTAGAAGACGTCTCGGGAGGAATCCCATATATTCGTTTGTTTCCACGTACCGCAATTTCTGCCAATTTTCAAAGAACATATTAGACAAGTTCAAGATGTTTTCGGGTGGCAGCTTTGATTTCGACATCGACCACATGGAGTTGTATGAGAGGCTCTCCATGCAGGATGGCGGTTTTCTGATTTTCAGTGCCCACATCGGGAATTACGAACTTGCGGGATATACACTCCGGGCGGACACAAAGCCGTACAACGCCCTTGTTTTCGGGGGCGAAGCCGAGATGATCATGAAAAACCGCACCAAAATGTTTGCCGACAAAAACATCAGGATGATTCCGGTGTCAGACGACATGTCGCACCTGATCACCCTCAGCAACGCTTTGGCTGACGGCGAGAGCGTGAGCATTCCGGCCGACAGGGTCGTTGGCGACCAAAAGACCATGACCTGCAACTTCCTCGATGCAGAAGCGAAGTTCCCGGCAGGACCTTTCATGTTAGCCGCGAAACGCCGCTTGCCCGTGCTCTCCATCCAGGTGATGAAGGAATCGGCCCACAAATACAAAATCTACATCAAGGAACTTGAGCAAATTGGCGAGACTCTGTCAGAACGTGCATCCTGCCTGCTCTCGTCGTACACCCATCACCTTGAAACTGTACTTAACAGATATCCGCTACAATGGTTTAACTTTTACGAATTTTGGAAATGATGATTGATTTTGAGGACATAAACATTCGTGACCTGATTCCACAAAAAGACCCCTTTGTGATGGTTGACGCTCTGACTTACGCTGATGAGGACAGTGCCACATCACGATGGACCGTGTGCGGGGACGCCATCTTTGCTGACGGGAAAATCCTTTTGCCCTGCGCTTATTTGGAAAATATGGCACAGACCTGCGCCGCCCACCTCGGCTTCGTTGACAACTGCCTGCACGGCAACAAAGAGGTCAAAATCGGCTACATAGGTTCCGTCAAAAACCTCGTTGTCAACATGACACCCAAAACTGGAGACACTCTCACGACAACCATTCAAGTAGCCGAACAGGTCCTTGACATGAAACTTATAAACGCGACAACCAAAATAGGTGATTCCGTTGCCGCCACCGCCGAATTGAAAATTGTAGTAACCGACAAAACAGCAGAGCGATGAAAGTAAACAAGGTTGCTGAAAATATTATCTCACCACTGGGCTTCTCGGTTTCCGAGAACTTCCAAGCCCTCAAGAAAGGCTCGTCTGCCCTGAGGCTGTACGAGGACCGTTGGGGACTGCCGTTCCCGTTCGTCGCATCCCTCATTGATGATGACAAACTTGACGACGCCTTCGCAAAAGACGTCAAGGCTGAGGCTTTCGGCTACAAAAGACCGACCAAATTCGAGAAGGCTGCACTTCTGTCGGCAGTTCAAGCTATAAATTCTTCCCCTATCGACCCACAATCGCCACGCACCAAGTTCGTACTTTCATCCACAAAGGGCAATGTTGAGCTTCTAATGCACGACAATTACGATGAACAACGTGTTTTTTTAGGTGACACTGCCAAGAAGATAGCGCGCTATTTCAACAATCCCTGCGAGCCGATCGTCATTTCAAACGCCTGTATATCAGGTCTTTGCGCTCAAATTGAAGCAATGCGTTGCATTGAATCCGGCCAATACGACAGCTGTGTGGTCATCGGTGCCGATGTGCTGTCCCCATTCATTGTGGCCGGCTTCAACTGTCTTAAGGCGCTCTCCGACGAGCCTTGCCAGCCATTCAGTGCCAACCGCAAAGGGCTGAATCTCGGGGAAGCGGCCGCCACCGTGATTTACAGCTCATCAGACAGCGGTGCAGGGTGGGCTTTGAGCCGCGGTGCTATCAGGAACGACGCGAACCACATCTCAGGTCCTTCGCGCACCGGCGAGGGCAGCTTCAGAGCACTGCAATATGTGCTCCGCAATACCGAAATCAACAATTTGGCCTGCGTCAGCGTCCACGGTACCGCAACCCCGTACAACGATGAAATGGAGGCCGTGGCCCTGTCACGCGCCGGACTCTCCTCCACGCCCGTAAGCGCACTGAAAGGCTACTACGGACACACTCTCGGAGCTGCCGGCATCCTCGAGACTCTGGTCACCATGCACGCCATCGACAATAACACTGTTCTGCCAACACGCGGCTTCGACATACTCGGCACCACCAACACCATTAACGTGTCAAACTATACCCAAACAACTGACAAACAAAGTTTTATAAAACTCCTGTCAGGTTTCGGAGGTTGCAACGCCGCTGCCATGTTCACTAAATGACCACCACAATGCTCAAAGGAAATTTCAACATACTCCACCATGTTTCGCTGAAGCCTGAATCAGTGTCCCTCGACGGCAAAAACCTCATCATACCCAGAATCTCAGACTCTTTTCTGTCCGACATCTACCATTTCCTGAACATCTCCTATCCGAAATTCTTCAAAATGGACGTCCTTTGCAAGACAGGTTTCCTTTCGTCTGAAATAATTCTCGAAGCAGAGGGTTCTGAAAGATTTGTGCCCCGCGACGACCGCGCTGTGATCCTGTTCAACAAGACATCTTCAGTGTGTACAGACAAGAATTTCACCAAAGACATAATAAATCCTGATGATTTCTATCCGAAACCATCGCTATTTGTATATACTCTTCCCAATATTGTAACTGGAGAGATATCTATACGCAACAAATATTTCGGAGAGAGCAGTCTTATGGTGTTGGACGAACATTCTGAGAGGGAGATGTCGCAGTGCATTGAGCGTGCATTCACTGACGAAGACACGAAGACAGCCGTTGCCGGATGGATTGACGCCGCCAATGAGCATAATTTTGAATCTGAATTATTTATTATCGAAAAAAACAATTGATATGGAACTGATAGAAGAATTGAAAATCAAGATGATTGAAGCCCTGAACCTTGAGGAAGTGAAGCCCGAGGACATCGACAACGATGCTCCTCTTTTCGGGGAAGAAGGCTTGGGACTTGACTCAATTGACGTTTTGGAGCTCATAGTGCTTTTGGAGAGAAATTACGGCATCAGGATTGCCGATTCAAAGAAGGGCAAGGAAATTTTCGCATCTGTGCGCACCATGGCCGACTACGTGGCAGAGAACAGGACAAAATAATGAATGATCGAATAGTCATCACCGGCTTCGGGATTGTCTCTGCTCTCGGCATCGGGATTGGCGAAAACCTCTCCAGCCTGCGTGCCGGAAATTCCGGTATTGGAGTCATGAAACATCTCAATTCGTCACACAAAGAATTTCCCGTGGGCGAGGTCAGACTTTCAAACAAGGAGATGTGTGAGATGCTCGGAATCCCCTTCCATCGCTATGTTTCGCGCACCCAGCTCCTCGGGGCACTGGCCGTGCGCGAGGCAATCAGCACCGCCAATCTCGCCAACAAAAACGGCATGGCGCTGGTCTCCGGCACCACCGTCGGGGGCATGGATGTCACGGAAAGTCTCTATCCTCTGCCCTTCCCAGCCGACAAGCCTGCAGTGCACGACTGCGGTTCCAACACAAATTCCATAGCCGACCTTTTCGGATGCTTTGACTACACCTCAACCCTTTCAACGGCCTGTTCGTCGGCTCTGAATTCGATAATTCTAGGCAGACTATTGATTGAAAGCGGGCTTAAAGACATTGTGATAGCCGGTGGAACAGAGGCTCTGTCGGTATTTCACCTCAACGGCTTCAAGTCGCTGATGATTCTTGACGAGCAGCGATGCCGTCCATTCGATGTCAGCCGCGCGGGCTTGAACTTAGGCGAGGGTGCCGCCTTCGTGGTTCTCGAAAGCGAGGTCTCGGCCTTGAAGCGCAAAGCTACGGTCTTGGGAACACTCTCGGGGGTGGGCAACGCCTGTGACGCATATCACCAGACAGCCTCCTCGCAAAATGGCGAAGGCGCTTGTCTTGCCATGACACAGGCTCTTGAAAGCGCATCCCTGAAACCGTCTGACATATCCTACATCTCGGCCCACGGCACCGGCACTCCCGACAACGATGCCGCCGAGAGCGCTGCTATACGCCGTATTTTCGGCGACAATTATCCGCCGACCGCCTCCACCAAGGCATTGACCGGCCACACGACCAGCGCTTCGGGATCCATTGAGACAGTGTTCTGTCTGCTCGCCCTGCTTCACAACTTCATGCCAAAAAGCACCGGATTCGCCAATCCGGACGAGAAATGCATCATCCCCTACACCGGCAATGGCCACGGTGAGACCGAACTCAAGCACATACTTTGCAACGCCTTCGGCTTCGGAGGCAACGACTCATCAATAATCATCTCCAAATATGAATAAGGTTTACGTAACAGCAGTGGTTGACACTGTGACCGATGAAGAGATAAAGGCGCTTATCCCGCCTATGAAGTCGCGCCGGTTCGGAAAGCTCCAGAAAAGGGCGCTCGCCACTGCCCTGAAAGCCATGGAGACAGCCAATCTTCCAAAACCCGACATGATTTTGAACGGCACTTCAGTAGGCTGCATGGAAAACACCCTGAAACTCCTCGACGCCCTGCATACCGAGGGAGAATCGGCAAGCATGCCCACTGCGTTCATGCAATCCACTCACAACACAATTTCCTCACTGATAGCCATTTACACTAACAATCACGGCTATAATGCAACCTACTCTCACGGGAAAATCTCCTTTGAGTGCGCACTCCAAGACGCATTCCTCCGTATCAGAAGCGGCGCTGCCCGCACCGCCCTCGTCTGCAAAAACGATGAAATCACCGAATTCATGTCTCAACAACCTCTTTTCTTCGGCAACATCCACACTGAAGACATCTCCGAAGCATGGGTTCTCTGCTCTGAAAAAGCAGCAACACACCCTCTCTTTGAAATCGAAAACGTGATAATATCCCATCACGACAACCAAGATTCAGCACAAATCATAAAAAAATCACTATGCGACTAATCCTTTTGGCCCTTGTACAATCTCTTCTTTTATGCTCAGGACAAGTGTTCCTGAAATTCGCCCTGCAAAAGATGGGCAATTTTGAATTCTCGCTGTCGTTCTTTGCTTCTCAACTAGTAAATTGGTGGTGGCTCCTTTGCGGACTCTGCTACGGCACCGGAGCGGTACTCTGGTTCCACATTCTCAAAAACTACCCTTTCTCAAAAGCCTACCCACTTATCTCCATGAGCTACGTTTTCGGCATGATTGCAGCCGTGGTGGTATTCAAGGAATCTGTGCCCGCAGTGCGCTGGCTCGGCGTACTCCTTATCATGGCGGGCTGCTACTTCATAGCCAAATAATATTAAAACACAGAAATAACGAAACAATCAATATAATGGAAAAACACATCGTCTGCCTGTTCCTGCTCTCTTTTGCCCTCATCACGGCAAACGCACAGTCCCTCAAGAAAGCCTCTCCCGAACAAAGCAAGAAAATGCTCGAGACAGTTGAAAAAAACGTGTCGGCGGTGAAGAGCATACAGTGCGAATTCCAACAAGTGAAGAGCGTGTCGCTTCTCAACGACAAGATCGTCTCCAAAGGGAAAATGTATTTCTCAAACGGAAAACTGCGCTGGGAATACACAACGCCCTATAGCTACATATTCATCGTGAACGGTCAGGAAGTGCTGATAAAGTCAAACGACAAAACCAGGAAAATCGATGCGCAAAGCAGTCAGATGTTCAAAAAAATCGCCCAGCTGATTGCTAACACAGTCTCCGGCGCTAACCTTTCCCAAAACGGCGACTTCACTGTTGAAATGTACACACTTGGCACAAAATATGTGGCCAAGCTCATTCCGAAACAGGCAAAAATGAAAAAGATGTTCAACGAAATAACACTCTACTTCAACGACAACAAGAATCTTGTAGAAAAAATTGAGATAAACGAGGCTTCCGGCGACAAGACCACAATCACAATACTCAACCCAAAGACCAACCTTAAAATTTCAGACTCCATCTTTTCAATTTAGTATGACACTACAAAACTATCTGTACACCATTGAACGTCAGGAAGACAACACTTTCAGCGTCAAACTGATACCCGATTGCGAGATATTCAAGGCGCACTTCGAGGGGCATCCGGTGCTGCCGGGCGTCTGCATCACAAGGATGATCACAGAGCTCTCCGAAATCCTTGTTGCCAAAAGACTGTCATTATACACTATCGTTAATCTGAAATTTTTGGAAGTCGTATCACCCGAAAAAACAGAAGAAGTATGTTTTGTGTTCGATAATGTTCAACACGACAACGACAACGTCAAGATAAAGGGAAAAGTGATGGCAGGTGAGCACGTTTTTACCAAGTTTTCTATTCTGTACAATATTATAAACCAATGACCTGGGAAGCGAAAACAGAAGAAAGGAACATTTGTGTTGTAATTCCTACCTACAACAACGCCGGAACTTTAGCCGATGTTCTGCGTCGCACCCTCAAGTACATGAAACATGTTATCGTGGTTAACGACGGCTCAACGGATAGCACTTCACAAATACTTGAGGATGAAGAGTTTAAAGACATTGAAATCGTATCTTATGAAAAAAATCAAGGCAAGGGCCATGCCTTGAAACAGGGTTTCAAACGTGCCAAGCAGCTCGGCTACTCCATGGCCGTAACCTTAGACTCCGATGGCCAGCATTATCCGGAGGACATACACGTTTTGGTTGAAGCTTTGCCCAACGACTACGACGCATTTGTGGTGGGTATCAGGAACTTCAACAACGAGAACATGCCAAACCAAAACCTCTTCGCAAACAGATTCTCGAATTTCTGGTTCCGACTTCAAACAGGCGTGAACCTGCCCGACACACAATGCGGATTCAGGCTTTATCCACTGAAAAAAATACGGATGTGGTGGCCGATAACCTCACGCTACGAATCAGAACTAGAGTTTTTGGTGTTCTCATCCTGGAGCGGAACACAAATAATCCCTGTGGAAGTGAATGTCTATTACCCTCCAAAAGAGGAGCGGATAAGCCATTTCAAGCCGTTTTACGACTTTTTCAGAATCTCGGTTTTAAACACAATTCTCACTATCTTGTCTATAGTGTTCGTACCGGCAAGATTTTTCAGATGGATATTAAAAAAAATTAGGCATCATAATAAGTAAAATTGTATTTTTGCAGATTGAAATAGATTCTTTCGAAATATCAAAAAAATCAATAGAAAAAATGAAAAAGACAACCCGTATTTTAGCTCTCATCGCCATGATGATTTTGAGCGTTGGCGTTTATGCACAAAAACCATTTGCCGGCGTCATCACATTTGAAACATCAGTAGAAGGCACCTCAGACCCGAACATCCAGGCCCAGTTCGCCGATGCCACCACCGATTACATGGTGATGGGCAACAGCTACCGTGTTGAAGAGTCGGAAGGCGTTGACGTGATCCAAATCTCTAACGGCAACTCAAAAACCGTAACCGTTATTCTTGGTTTCCAAGGTCTTGGCAAATATTACATCCAAACCACTGCTGAAGATTTGGAAAAACACATGGAAAAGACAGAACTGAAATTCGATTACACTGGAGAAACCAAGGAAATCGCCGGTTATAAATGCCAAAAGGTCATTGTGACCTCAATAGACAAGGAGACTGACGAGGAAGAACAAGTTATTCTTCACGTTGCTGAGATCCCCGGCATCACCGATGACATCAACTTCTCAACATTCCCGGGTCTCAAGGGTTACCCGCTTCGCACAGAACAGAACAGGGAAATCAATGGTGAAGATGTCAAATTCGTACAAACAGCTACAGCTGTAACCCCTAACAAGAAAATCAAAGCCACATCCTTCCTGATGCCATCTGACGCGAAACCTATCTCTGAAGCTCCTGCCGAAGTTAAGGCTATGCTCGGAATGAGCGATGATTCAGAAGATTAATGGACATTGACTTCTCAGACGATCAGTTCGCCATGTTTCGAAAATTAACCGAAACAGAAATATCACAGCTGATTAGACAAAACAATAGTGCAGACAATTGGGACAATATCTCAGTTGTCGGCACTTTTTTTGTAGATAAGGTCAAAAACTGCAATTTTGCCGGTTCTGTGACCATTGGCGAAAATTGTGCTGTTGAGAATGTTGGTCTTTTGAGGAACTGCATAATCGGGCGCGGATGCACTATACGGAATGTTGGTGAGATCAGTTTCTCAGGTGCCAGAAAATACGTTTTTTCACTGGCTGTCTGCAATGAAAAAAGCAAGTATATAGTGGATATCGAGCCTGAAATGAACACCACGGATGTTTTCTGCGCACTATACTATGCCAAGCCGGATCTATTCTCGGCTCGGACAGAAAAAATGGGACGAGGACAGCGATATGATATCGGACATATCTCCGATAACGTTGTGATCACTAACACATTATCGGTGAAGGACTCCATAATAGGGGCAGGAACCACAATAGAAGATTGCATCAGAATAGAAAATTCGTGGATTGGAGGCTCCTCCAACATTGAAGAAAGGAGATCGAAGGTTGGTGCGGGCGTGACGCTCAAGAATGCCATCATTGGCAGAGACAGTGTAATCGACTCAAACTCAGTTATTTCCAATGTAATGATCGGTTGTTGTTGCGAAGTTTCAGAAGGTACAAGAATATATGAGTCTGTGATCGGAGACTGCAGCCAGGTGGCAGGTTGCGAGATCGGTCACTCCCTTCTCTATCCTTTCCATTCGCAGCACCACAGCAACTCGTTTCTCATAGCAGCCCACGTGGGTGGGCAATGCAACATAGCGGCCGGCGCAACGCTGGGTTCAAACCATAACGGGCGCACCAACGACGGCGAGTTTGAGGCGGGGCGCGGGTTCTGGGCAGGCCTCTGCACCTCTATTGCAATGCCGAGCCACTTCGCACCATACACCCTCCTCGTGAAAGGAGACTATCCTCACCCGCTGAACATCAGCCTTGCATTCTCACTCGTAAGCAACAACCTGAAAGACAACCGATTAGAAATACTTCCAACCTACTGGTGGATGCATAATGCATACTCTCTTTTCAGGAACGAGCTGAAATTCAAAGCCCGTGACAAACGCAAAGAAGCATCGCAAATAATTGATTATCAACCTTTAGCACCCGACACTATAATTTCAGTTGTGGAGAGCCACCGACTTTTGAAAAAAATCATAAAAGGTGAAATCAGCACTGAAGATTTTGAAGCCTCCGGCCGTGAAGTGCGGGTTCTAAAAGCCGAAGAGGCGATTAAGGCATACGAATCGATGATTTTGTGCTATCTTCTGCGCACTTTTGGCGACAATCTCGCCGAAGCAAAAATCATGAACAAGCACATGAAGGAGGTCGATTTCACATCAGATCATCCTCAATACTTGAACGCCGGAGGTCAGATATTGTCGAACGACGAGCTTGAAGAAATATGCATCAAGGCAAAAAGCACAATCAGTCAAGCCCATCAACTCCAACATGATTTTCACGAAGAAAAAAACAACAAAAATATACGAGAAAGTGCTATTTTTGCGTTTAAATATCTTTTGGATGAAGGTGAAAATCTGACATGGCCATCATTGAATTCAGGACTGTTTTGGGAGAGGGTGGCGCATACAGCGACATTGCAGGAGATACTCTTCTATGAAAGGGTGATACAGAAGAGATCCTCTGACTTGGAATCACCGATGAGAACTATGGTGAACACCTGTTTCAAAAGATGCTGGAGAGGGGAAAATGACGAAGTAATAGAGACAGCGAAGAATATAATCGCGAATTTGATAGAGAAAAAGATAAATTTAGAACGAAAAATATCCAATTATGAAGATATATGAGAATATACTGAACAAGAACGCGAAGATAGGCGTCATAGGATTAGGTTATGTTGGGCTCCCATTAGCCATGGCATACGCACACAAGGCGAGCGTGATAGGATTCGACATCAACGAAGACCATCTCAACGAGATGCGTGCCGGGAAAGATCCTTGCAAAGAACTGGATGACAGCGTATTTGAAGGAGCAGACATTCTGTTTACGAGTTCACTTGACGACCTCCGACAGGCATCTTTTTACATAATAGCGGTACCCACGCCGATCGACAAGAACAACAAGCCTGACCTCAAGCCGCTGCTCGGGGCAACGGAGAGCGTGGGCAAAGTGCTGAAAAAGGGCGACTATGTGGTTTATGAATCAACAGTATATCCAGGTTGCACCGAAGACGACTGTGTGCCGGTTTTGGAGAAGCTTTCCGGTCTCAAGGCAGGTGTTGACTTCAAATTCGGGTATTCTCCTGAGCGCATAAACCCAGGTGAGAAGGTGCATACTTTGGCGAAAACGATTAAAATAGTTTCGGGATGTGACGCAGAGTCACTTGACGAGATAGCAAAGACATACGAGTTAGTTGTTGAACCTGGCGTGCACCGCGCACCGGCAGTCAAAGTTGCCGAAGCCGCCAAGATAATTGAAAACACGCAACGCGACGTCAACATAGCCCTGATGAACGAACTTTCCATCATTTTCGGGCGCATGGGGATCAACACCTACGACGTTCTCGAGGCTGCCGGCACAAAGTGGAACTTCCTGCACTTCTATCCTGGTCTGGTGGGCGGCCACTGCATCGGTGTTGACCCATACTATCTGGTACACAAAGCAGCCGAACTGAAGTACCACACACAAGTAATCTCCGCCGGCCGCTACGTCAACGACTCCATGGGCGGATATATCGGCAAGAAGGTTGTGAAAATGATAATAGCATCAGGCAAGCCGGCCATGCACGCCCGCGTGCTCGTGATGGGTATAACATTCAAGGAGAATGTCTCCGACATACGCAACTCAAAAGTCATGGACATCATCAACGAGCTTCACGACTATGGTGTAAATGTTGAAGTTGTTGACCCTTACGCAAGTCCAGAAGAGGTGAAAAAATGCTATGGTGTGGATTTGAAACCTGCCCCCGAAGGCAAATACGACGCAGTGATTGCCGCTGTGGCGCACCGCGACTATGCCGGATTTGACGAGGATTACTTCCAAGGCCTCATGAACGACGGAGGCATCCTCGCAGACATAAAGGGAATGTACAGGAACAAAATCCAAAATCTGACATATTGGAGCTTATAATTCAACGAGATATGGCAGACGGCTTCCTTGAAAAATCATTCGAGAACTTGCGTGACAGGAAAAAGACAATCACAAAGGCAAACAACAAATCTCTTTCTGCATTGCTGAAGAAGAACAGGAGTTATCGCGGTTATGACCAGCGATACAGAGTCACGAGAGAGAGTTTAGAGCAGATCGTGTCGGTGAACGAGCTCTTGCCTTCAGCCAAGAACCAGCAGGCTTTGCGTTTTTATCTGGTAACTGATGCCAAGGACGCGGCAGTAGTGCTCTCCAATATCAAGCTTGGCGGCATGCTTCCGGAATTGCATCTGCCGTTCAAGGGCGCCGAGCCTATGGCGTTCATTGTGATGTGCACGACAGTCGCAGAAAGCAAGATGCTGCATATCGACGCCGGCATATCGGCACAGAGCATGCTTCTCAAGGCGGTGGAACTTGGCTACAATGGCATAATCATTGGGGCATTCAACGCAAAAAACATAAAACAAGCTTTCGCTCTGAACTATGAGCCCATACTGATATTAGCCATAGGGAAAGGCTCTGAGAACATCCAACTCATTGAGACAGATGAAAATGCGAGCAGGGCCTACTACAGGGAGGAAGGAGTGCATTATGTCCCAAAAATCAGATGGAAAGAACTGATAATCAACAAATGACAAGGCCATTCCGGGAATATGTGCACATCGATGATGTTTCACATCGAAAAAATGAGTATCTTTGCAGGTTTTAGAAAAAAGTAAAGAAAAGATATGCAAGAATCAAAGTTAAATTCAATAGAAGAGGCAATAGAGGCGTTAAGAGCCGGACAATTTGTAATATTAGTAGATGACGAGGAGCGTGAAAACGAGGGTGATTTCATAATAGCCGCACAGCATATAGACGCAGACAAGGTTAATTTCATGCTCACCAACGGGCGCGGTGTTCTTTGCGTGCCCATGACCACAGAGCGCTGCAAGGAGCTTGACCTCGAGATGCAGGTTTCCAACAACACATCTATTCACGAGACACCATTCACGGTCACCGTTGACCTTCTTGGTCACGAGTGCACCACAGGAGTGTCGATGCATGACAGGGCGGCATCAATCAGGGCATTGGCCGACAGAAGCATGAAGCCGACAGATTTCGGGCGCCCAGGGCATGTCAACCCGCTGCGCGCGCGCGATGGTGGCGTTCTGGTGCGCGCCGGTCATACGGAAGGCACCATCGACCTGCTCAAATTGGCCGGTCTTGAACCTGTGGGAGCCCTCATCGAAATCATCAACCCCGACGGCACCATGGCCCGTCTGCCACAACTCATGGAAGTGGCTGAGAAATATGGTTTTGTAATAACAAGTATCGAGAAGCTGATTGCCTATCGTCTTAAGAAAGAGACACTTATCCGCAGGGAACAGGAAGTGAACCTGCCTACCAGATGGGGCGACTTCAGGCTCATTGCTTACACACAGCTCAACAATGGTGTAACGCACTTAGCC
The DNA here is from genome assembly GCA_934699095.1 of uncultured Bacteroidales bacterium. GTDB lineage: Bacteria > Bacteroidota > Bacteroidia > Bacteroidales > WCHB1-69 > F23-D06. Next base: position 100,153 of record CAKUVI010000008.1, read on the forward strand.
CTCAAGAAGGGCGACTGGGAGCCGGACGAGCCTGTTATGGTTCGCGTGCACTCGTCGTGCGCCACAGGCGACATCTTCGGTTCATGCAAGTGCGATTGCGGTGAGCAACTCCACAAATCGATGGAGATGGTTGACAAAGAGGGCAAGGGCCTTGTGCTCTACATGAGTCAGGAAGGCCGTGGCATAGGACTCCTCAATAAGCTGCGCGCCTATCACCTGCAAGAGCTCGGCAGAGACACAGTAGAAGCCAACTTAGAGCTCGGATTCAAAGCAGACGAACGCGACTATGGTATTGGCGCTCAAATACTTAGAGATCTAAAGGCCACTAACGTGCGACTTATAACCAACAATCCGGCAAAAAGAGTCGGACTGTCTGCGCACGGAATCAAGATTGCAGAAACTCTTCCTATCATCATCAAGCCCAATAAAATCAACGAGTATTATCTCAAGACAAAACAGGCCAAGATGGGTCACGACCTGCATTTGGACATATAGCTCGAAGACAAACCAAATCTTAGAGCAGTCGCGCGTTTTAATCAATAACCAATAAATCTTATAGATGAAGAATATCCGGAATTTTTGCATCATAGCCCATATCGACCACGGCAAGAGCACCTTAGCCGACAGGTTACTACAATACACGAAGACCGTCAACGACAGGGATTTCCAGAACCAGGTGCTTGACGACATGGACTTGGAGAGAGAGCGCGGCATAACCATAAAGAGCCATGCCATCCAGATGGAGTATCTGTACAAGGGTGAGAAATACATCCTCAACCTTATTGACACTCCCGGTCACGTGGACTTCTCGTACGAGGTTTCCCGTTCCATTGCAGCCTGTGAAGGCGCATTGCTGCTCGTTGATGCCACACAGGGTGTGCAGGCCCAGACCATCTCAAATCTCTATCAGGCTATCGACAACAATTTGGAGATAATTCCGGTGTTGAACAAAATGGACATGCCGGCCGCCATGCCCGAGGAAGTCAAGGATCAGATCATCGACCTGCTCGGCTGCGATGCTGACGACATCATCGAAGCGAGCGGCAAGACTGGACTTGGTGTTGAGCAGGTGCTGGAAGCTATCATAGAACGCATTCCGGCTCCACAAGGCGACCCGCAGGCCCCGCTGCAGGCCCTTATCTTCGATTCCATCTTCAACTCATTCAGAGGCATCATCGCCTACTTCAGGATATTCAACGGCACTATAAAAACCCACGACTTAGTGAAGTTCTATGCAACAAAACACGAATACGACGCAGATGAAATCGGCATCCTCAAGATGGATCGTGTGCCTAAAGACTCGCTGTCGGCAGGCGACGTGGGTTACCTCATCACCGGTATCAAGACATCCACGGAAGTGAAGGTCGGCGACACCATAACACACGTTGAAAAACCCTGTGAAACTGCCATTGAAGGTTTCCAAGAGGTAAAGCCCATGCTTTTCGCCGGCATATACCCAACCGAAGCAGACCAGTACGAGGAGTTGCGCGCATCTCTGGAGAAACTCCAGCTCAACGACGCTTCACTCACCTTCGTGCCGGAATCATCAGTGGCTTTGGGCTTCGGCTTCCGCTGCGGCTTCCTCGGACTTCTGCACATGGAGATCATCCAAGAACGCCTTGACCGCGAATTCGACCAGGATGTCATCGCCACCGTGCCTAATGTATCATACAAGATATTGACCACAAAAAAACAGTGGCTTGAGGTTTACAACCCCTCAGGAATGCCCGCCCCAAACGAAATCGACCATGTGGAGGAACCATATATCCGTGCACAGATCATCACAAAAGACGACTTCATCGGACCTGTCATCAAATTGTGTATTGACAAGCGCGGCGTGCTGATCAACCAGATGTACATAGCCGCAAACAGAGTGGAGCTCACTTTCGACATGCCTTTGGGAGAGATCGTATTCGACTTCTACGACAAACTGAAGAGCATTTCAAAAGGCTACGCCTCATTCGACTATCACATCACCGACTACAAGCCCGCACAGCTAGTAAAGCTCGACATACTTCTCAATGGCGACTCAGTTGACGCACTTTCGTCTCTGATACACGTTGACAACGCCTATCCGTTTGGAAGGAGAATCTGCGAGAAGCTGAAAGAGCTTATCCCCCGCCAGCAGTTCGACATAGCCATCCAGGCTGCCATAGGTTCAAAAATCATAGCCCGCGAGACAGTCAAGGCAGTGCGGAAGGATGTGACAGCCAAGTGCTACGGCGGCGACATAACCCGTAAGCGCAAACTGCTCGAGAAACAGAAGAAGGGAAAGAAACGCATGCGCCAGATCGGCAATGTGGAGGTGCCGCAATCGGCCTTCCTGGCAGTGCTCAAATTAGATTAGCAGTCGTTCATGCCGTGGTTGCCCACAACGGCATAAACGTGCTTTTTCTCACCCAAAAACATAAGCAGTCCTCTGGAAATCAGGAAGATGATGAATGATATCCAGAGGGCGTTGTTTTGCAGATATGGGAACAAAACATAGAATGCAGCGAAGAAGACCGCAGTGGCCACAAACATTATGTTCCGCATGGCGGAGGATGCAGTAGTGCCGATGTAGATACCGTCATAGATAAAAGCCGCAAAACCGGCGAATGGGATCACATACGACCAGAAAAGATACTGTTTAGCTGTATTGATAACAACGGCGTCCTTTGTAAGGATACGCAGTATGAGTTCTCCGCCGAAAACAAAAGTCAAAGTGAAGATCACGGCTAAAAGCACACCCCAGCGGTTGAGGCCGCGCACAACAGAGTGCAGCATTGTTGTGTTGTTGGCGCCGTAATATTTGCCCACAATCGACTCGCCGGCGTATGCAAATCCGTCCATCACATACGAGGTGAGTGTGAAAAGCTGCAGAAGGAGGGTGTTGGCTGCAAGTATCTCTTCACCCATCTCTGCTGAGATATATGGTATGAATGTGAAAACCGCAATCAGACAGAGTGAGCGCAGAAATATGTCGGCGTTAACCTTGAAGAAACGCACCAGCTTGTTTTTATGCAGGGCGGCCCTTACATTGACATACTTGAAAAGATGTCCGTAGCGGTGTATCCAGATGATGACGGCAAGGAGCAGGCCGCTGTACTGAGCCGCGACGGTGCCCCAGGCCACTCCGGCGATGCCCGAATGGAACACGAACACGAATATGAGGCTGCACACGATGTTCACGATGTTCAAGATGGTGGCCACCCACATAGGGGCCTTTGCATTCTGCATACCTATAAACCAGCCCTTAATAACGTAAAGACTGATGGTTGCGGGTGCCGCCCAGACGCGGATGAAGAAATATGTGAGCATCAGGTTCAAGGTGGAGGGCGTACTGTGTATCAGGCGGAGACAAAGCAGCGATATCGGCTTTTGCAAGAGCAGAAGCAGAACAGCAGCCGAAACAGCAATGGTCATGCCCTGCACCAGGATGTTGAGACACTCGTCAGTGTCCTCGGCTCCGAAAGCCTGCGCGGTGAGCCCGGAAGTGCCGGCGCGCAAGAATCCGAAATTCCAGTATATAAGGTTGAAGACCATCGTAGCCAGGGCAATTGCCGAGATATAAGAAGCATTGCCAATATGCCCTACAACAGCAACATCCACCATGCCGAGCAAAGGCACCGTGATATTGGTGACTATACTCGGGATGGCAATTCTAAGTATCTCCTTGTTCAGAGCTTTCATTCAAAGGGCTGTGCTATCCACTTGTGGTCCATTTTGCGCATCTTCAGAACCACGCTGTCCTCACGGTGAAGGTCGGTGTAGAGGATGTTCATGGTAACAATGGCGTTTTGTTTGTCGGGGAAGACGGAGTCCTTTGTGATGACGAAAGCGCGCACAGAATTGTCGCTCATGCCGTATTTTTCCTCTAACATCGCCATCTGAATCTGTTTGGAATGCTGGTCTTTGGAGATGCCACAACATTCAGCTGCTGCTGCGTATTTGTGGTCTTTAAGACTGTTCATGAAATCAGATGCGGCGCGCTTCGGGGTGGCGTTGCAACCGGCCAATACAACAGCCGCAATTAGTCCTAATAATATCCTGAATTTCATATATCTTGCTATTGGATAGGTTTTTCTGTGTTGAATATGGATTTGATTATTTTAGCCTCAACGCCTTCTGAGTATATCTCCTCATCGGGTTCTGGGGTCACCTTCACGATCACGGCATCCTCACTGTCATCGGCATTTTTATAACCCACGAGCGCATCCATAGAGACAATGTAACGCGGGTTTACACGGACGAACAGGGTCAAGTCAAGCCACGACTCAACCTCTTCCAAAGCCTCGTCAACGGATATTTTGTTGCCGTTTTTAAGCACTATGTTGGTTTTCGGCCCGTTTTTCACAAAGTAGGCAATCAGATTCTGATTCAGACGCTGCCCCACCCCTTTTTGGTACATATAAACATACGTGTTTATCAGTTTTTTATCCTTATATACAGTTGAGGTGCGAATTTTGCCGTTAACATCATATTGATGCCACTCGCCTTCACGCCATCCTTTAAAGTAATTTCCTGTAACTGAGATATTTCCATTCGGATAATAGGCAGTACTTTTGCCATTGGTCTTACCATTCAGATAAGTTTCGTCAAGGCTGATTTTGCCGTTGGTGTAGTATGTCTTATAGGAGCCGTTGCGCAGACCGTTTGCGAACTCGCACTCCTCAAGGAGCACCCCGTCTTCAGGCGAATAGGTCTGCCACAAACCCTGACGGCTTCCAGCACTATAACCCTCCACCTTCACAAGAATGTCGTTTTGGCTGTAATAGTTCCAGACACCATCCTTCTGCTGGTCTATATAGCTTCCTTCGGAGGCCTTGTGACCGTTGTCGTAATAAATCGTGGTTTTCACCTTGTGAACACCCTGAATAAAGTCCGTCACACTCTTCAGTTTGCCATTTTCATGGTAGTACTTGAAAGTTCCGTATGGTACATCGTCCTTGAACTGTCCTTCATACACAAGATGGCCATTCTCGTATTTCTTCCATACACCCTGTTTTTTCCCAGACTTATCCACCTTGTTGATAGTTGAAGAATCGTTCTGAGCAAATGCAAGGGAGCAAAGCAAAGCAAAAAATATAGTAATTACGCGTTTCATACTAAAATATTGTCAAATGGTAACGTTCAAAAATATCAATTGTTGTATAAATATTGTTAAAAATAGTTGTCTTTTTTTATTTTTGTAAGATGGTCAATAGTATTTTCAGGTTTATTGGATGAATAAAAAACCTTGACATAGAAAATATCTTTCAGATAGTCGATATGGCCGACTTCCACGCGCTTTATATCCAAGCCGGTACGCCTGGTCAAATCATCGATCAACTCCTGTTCGCGGTCGGCGTGGGCAAGTTCTACCTTGTCGTAGATTATGATTTTCGATTCCAGATGGGTCTTTTTGTGTATGGATTCAAAAATCCATACTGAGATGGCTATCAGAAAATTTGTTAGTGCCAATTCCGTATAGCTCACAGTCATGGCAAGGCCATTGATGACTGATATTCCGATAGTTACAAAAAGGTAAGTCATTTCACGAATCGGTATGGTTTCGGTTCTGTACCGAATCATCCCGAAGATAGCGAAGAGGCCGAGGGCGAATCCGATCTGCACCTTCACGTTATCCATCAGGAAAATAAGGAAGAATACGGTGATACTGAACAGCATGAACGTGAAATAATAGTCGCGGCGTTTGCTTTTGCGATAGTAGAAGACTCCGATAATCAGCCAACATACGGCGATATTGATGACAAACCTGAACAGCATCTGCCACAGGCTGGGGCCATCGAACAATGGAATCCCAAAGAGACCTGAGGCTTTGTCAACCACTTCATTAGCGATCTCAGTATCAAAAAGGTAATCGAAATCACTTTGTATCATTTATTACAGATTTAATTTCAAAATTATTATCAGTCAACTTGTTGATATAGTGCATCTTGCTTTTAAAACGATTATATTTCACAGATGGATCCGTAAGCAACATTCCAAAACAGTATTTGCTGAGACCCTTCTGTTTAATTCTGGCATCTCTCATTATTTCTTTGAATCTCGAATGCACGGAACCGTTTTGTTTCACCTCAATGATCGCCAGATTATCGGCGGTGGCATCACAGTTGGAGACATGATTGTGGAAAGAGATATTGAAGTCAATTGTAATTCTTTCAGATTTATCCTTGTTCACAAGGGTTATTCTCTCGAATCGGTTTTCTAAACGCGGGAACAGTTCTTGGTCTGTCACCCAGACTTTATCATTCAAAAAGCGCACGGCATCAGGAAAATCATACAGTTTCCCCCAAGATTCGAGCGGTATTTGAATACGTTTTTTCTTGGTGCGGCCGTTGTTTTTTTTGTTTTTCACCTCACAGAATGCGATATTGGTGTCAACATAGATGCGATGTCTGATTTTTTGCCGTGAGAGGTGCCTGTTGTGGTGCAACGTGTAGGTCAATGCGTCTGGGGTGTCGAAATATAGTGATCTGTAAGTTGCGATGCGTCTGTCCTGAATCTCTTGGACGAGATAGTGTTTCATCCACAGTGGTGCGATCATGTCGAGCGAAGACATACTGAGCGGGAACTTGCTGTCGATGCGGTTCATAAGCTTCACATCGTCCATCTCCTCAAGCGAAACAGGTTCCATGCCTTGTATTATATCGTGGATTTGCGACATTTTATCTCAATATTACAAAAATTCTATAAATGTACATTCAATTTCAAAACGAACAGACGCGCGAATCTGAAATCAGATTATTTTTGGTCGCAAAAGTAAAAAAAAAACAGAATGGATTGATATACTTATTATATTTGCAGAATCAAAAGGCAATCAATTAATTCACTAAATATGAAAGACTTAAGAAAAGAATTAGAGTTATTAGGAGTAAAGAATCCTGTAGAAATTTACCACAACTTGTCATACGACGAGTTATACAAGCACGAAACCGACCCGTCTTTGACAGGTTACGAGAAGGCATACAAGACCAAATCGGGTGCACTTTCGGTTGACACAGGCATATTCACAGGTCGTTCACCTAAGGACAAATACATAGTGATGGATGATGAGACCCGCAACAACGTATGGTGGGCTGATCCGAAAAAAAAGGGTTCAGACAACAAGCCGATTGACCAGAAGACTTGGGAGCATTTCAAGAAATTGAGTCAGGACGAGCTTTCAGGCAAGAAAGTCTATGTCATGGATGGATATTGCGGCGCAAACGAGAACTCTCGCATGAAGGTACGTTTCGTGTCTGAGGTTGCATGGCAGGCTCATTTTGTAAAGAACATGTTCATACGTCCTACTGAGGAGGAACTTGTGGATTTCGAGCCTGACTTCGTAGTGTTGAATGCCGGCAAAACCACAAACCCGAACTGGAAGGAGCAAGGCTTGAACAGCGAGGTTTTTGTAGCCTTCAACCTTACAGAGCGCATGGCACTCATAGGAGGCACATGGTATGGTGGAGAGATGAAGAAGGGTATTTTCTCAGTGATGAACTATTTCTTGCCGCTCAATGGCATGGCCGCAATGCACTGTTCAGCCAATCAGGGCAAGAATGGCGACACAGCCATCTTCTTTGGCCTTTCAGGAACAGGCAAGACAACATTGTCAACCGATCCAGACCGCGCTTTGATAGGCGATGACGAGCACGGATGGGACGACAACGGGATCTTCAATTTTGAGGGCGGCTGCTATGCGAAGTGCATCAATCTCAGCGAGGAGAAGGAGCCCGACATCTACCACGCCATCAAGAGAGACGCTCTTTTGGAGAACCTGGTTGTAGATGAAGAGGGCAACATCGACTTCAACTCAGCGGCAAAGACCGAAAACACACGTGTCTCCTACCCTATCTACCACATCAACAACATCGTACGTCCCGTTTCACGCGGTACGCACCCAAGCAAAATCATCTTCCTCTCAGCAGATGCTTTCGGTGTTCTCCCTCCTGTTTCAATACTCAACAAGGAGCAGACCATGTACTATTATCTGAGCGGATATACGGCAAAGTTGGCCGGTACTGAGCGCGGCATTGTAACTCCACAGCCGACGTTCTCATCATGTTTCGGTGCTGCATTTTTGCTTCTTCATCCGACCAAATATGCCGAAGAGTTGGCCAAGAAGCTCGAGGAGCACAATGCAACCGCATATCTTGTGAACACAGGATGGGCTGGCGGCGGCTACGGCGTTGGCGAGAGAATCTCACTCAAGGCCACACGTGCCATCATCACCGCGATACTCAACGACGAGCTCAAAGGATGCGACACCGAGATCGTGAAACCTTTCAACCTCGTCATCCCAAAACATGTCACCGGCGTTGACGACAGCATTCTCAACCCTGAGAACAGCTGGACTGACAAAGAGGCATTTAGAAAGAACGCCAATGAGCTGGCCTCAGCTTTCATCAAGAATTTCGAAAACTTCAGCGACACTGAACAAGGCAAGAGACTGGTTCCTTTCGGACCGCAAATCTAATTTGAAGTTCAAGTTGCTCATAATAGAAAGTAGAGACGGTGCACGCTTCGTCTCTACTTTTTTTTGCATCAGTGCATGGCAAGACCATTTCATAACAATGTACAAAACTCCCAAAAATCAAGCCAACATTAAAGTCCGCATGCGCTGTTGTAACGCTTCCTTCTTTCACGATGCCCATGCCCACAATGTCGGCCAGTCCAGCCCGCTTGCGCGATTACACAAATAATCTCCCAACGAGCGTTGCAACCGCGCCCTGAAATTAATATTTCGTCAAAAAAATCCCCGTTAGGGGGATTCATCTTAAACCAACACATATAATACCGGCTTGACAAAACCTACATTTAATTTCAAATCCGTGATTTCAGAATGAAAATCTTACAATCTGATTTGCAAGACTTTACGACTTTATTGCAATAAAAGACGATCAATCATGCCAGACAACAATGAATCAGAATCGTCCACACGGACTTACAGCGAGTTGCATAGTAGGGATTTATCTCTAATGAAGAGAAGATGATTATTTGCATCATTGCAAAAAAATAAGACGACACGAGAAAACAAAAAAAAGAGGTGGAAATCCACCTCTTTTTAACTTTAGCGTTTATGGGCTTACAGGAGGCTGAATGCCACTGTAAGTCCTGCCATCACGATTGAAACCATGCTCATCAATTTGATAAGGATGTTCAATGACGGGCCTGATGTATCTTTGAAAGGATCACCCACAGTGTCGCCCACGACGGTAGCCTTGTGGTTCTCAGAGCCTTTGCCGCCGAAGTTGCCTTCTTCGACATATTTCTTGGCATTATCCCAAGCGCCGCCTGAGTTAGCCATGAAAATAGCGAGCACGAATCCAGCGCCAAGACCGCCAACCAGGAGGCCGAGAACGCCAGAAACGCCTAAAATCACGCCTGTAAGGATAGGAGCAAGGATAGCCAAAATTGAAGGGAGAAGCATCTCTTGTTGGGCGCCCTTTGTAGAGATAGCAACGCAGCGAGCGTAGTCAGGGGTGCCCTCGCCTGTGAGGATGCCCTTGATTTCGCGGAATTGGCGGCGTACCTCTTCAACCATCTTCTGTGCGGCGCGACCGACAGCGTTCATGGTAAGACCGCAGAACAGGAATGCCATCATAGAGCCGATGAAGACTCCGACGAGCACTTTAGGGTTCATCAGAGACACGTTGTAATATTCCATAAAGTCGATAAGTGAAGCTTGTGCTGTGTCAACGGCGCGTTCGCCGAGGTCGAGGGTTGTTGTGCCGATACGGATGAGGGCTATTTTGATCTCTTCAACGTAAGAAGCGAGGAGTGCGAGGGCGGTGAGGGCTGCGGAACCGATTGCGAAGCCCTTGCCTGTTGCAGCTGTGGTGTTGCCAAGCGCATCGAGTGCGTCGGTGCGGCGGCGTACCTCAGGGTCAAGGCCACTCATCTCGGCGTTACCGCCGGCGTTGTCGGCGATAGGACCGTAAGCGTCTGTTGCAAGTGTGATTCCCAATGTTGAAAGCATACCCACAGCAGCGATACCGATGCCGTACAGGCCCTTGGAAAGATTGAGAGCCGTGAACTCGATCTGGAAACCGTTGGCACACAGGTAAGCCAGAATGATTGCCACACCAATGGTGAGGACTGGGACAACTGTAGAGATCATACCCAAACCAATACCTGAAATGATGACGGTAGCAGGACCGGTCTGTGAGGCCTCGGCCACTTTTTGTGTCGGTTTGTATGATTGTGAAGTATAGTATTCAGTGGATTTACCGATAATAACACCGGCGAGAAGGCCTACAACTACTGAAAGTGAAACCTGCCACCAGATAACGTCGGTTGAATCTTTGAAAAGGACGTACATGATGCAGAAAGTAGCTATGGCGATAAGTACAGCTGCTGTGTTTGTACCGCGGCTGAGAGCCTTGAGAAGCTGAGACATGTTGGCGTCTTCTTTGGTGCGAACCATGAAGATGCCTATTACGGAAAGAATCACGCCGATGGCTGCGATCATCATAGGAGCGAGGATGGAGCGCATCTGCATCTCTGCGCCGAGGGCTGAGAAAGCTGCAGCGCCAAGGGCCATCGTTGAAAGGATGGATCCTGCGTATGACTCGTAGAGGTCGGCACCCATGCCTGCAACGTCACCCACATTGTCACCAACGTTGTCGGCGATTGTTGCGGGGTTGCGTGGATCGTCTTCAGGAATATTGTATTCGGTCTTGCCAACGAGGTCTGCACCAACATCGGCAGCCTTTGTATAGATACCACCGCCGACACGTGCAAAAAGCGCCTGTGTTGAGGCACCCATGCCGAATGTCAGCATAGTGGTGGTGATGATCACCAGATGGTTCTCAACGGGGATGAAGTGGTTGAGGATCAAGAACCACACTGACACGTCGAGAAGTGCGAGTCCTACAACGGTGAGTCCCATAACGGCACCGCTGCGGAAAGCGATTTGAAGCCCCTTGTTCAGGCTTTGACGTGCACCGTTTGCGGTGCGTGCAGAAGCGTATGTAGCTGTCTTCATGCCGAGGAAACCGGCCAGTCCTGAGAAGAAACCGCCTGTCAGGAAAGCGAACCATACCCAACCGTTCTGCAAGTCGAACAATGACATCACGAAGAACAGGATGGCAAGGATTACAAAGACGATGGTCACGACTTTGTACTGCTGTTTGAGGTAGGCCATGGCGCCCTTGCGCACGTGCGCTGCTATTTCGCGCATCGTGGGTGTGCCCTCATCTTCCTTGAGCATTCTGCGATAGAAGAAGAAGGCAAATCCTAAAGCTACGATGGATGCACAAAAAACGATCCATACATATTTTACGAGATTTTCCATAAATAATTGTTTTAATTGATATTAAGTTAATAGTATAAATCCAAACGATTTTTAAATGAACTGCAAAAATAATCTTTTTATACGAACAAGAAAAACAAGAGCTGCAAAAAAACAACTTTTTCAGTGCATTTTTATTTGGCAGGCATCTCGACGTGGCGAACATAAATGTCTTGCTGTGGGAATGGTATTTCGATGTGATTCTTGTTCAAAGTGTTGTAAATCACTTCTTTAACCTTAGCCACAAAACCGGCTTTCTCTTCCACGAGCACCCAGCAGGTCACAAACAGATCCACGCTGCTCTCACCGAAGTCGTTGAACACAACGGCGAATCCTTGTTTGGTGTCCATCACATATTTGCCGGCGGCATTCTTCTCGGCCAGCGGCTCGAGGTCCTTGATGAGCATCTTGCGCACCTTGTCAACGCTGACGCCGTAAGCCACACCCACAGGGATCTTCACGAACACATAGCCGTGATTGCGCGTCAGGTTCTTGAAATTCTTGCTGAAGAGAGCCGCATTCTGGAAAGCTATGACACTGCCGTCAAGGGTCACAATCTGGGTGCTTTGGTAGTTGATGCTCTCAACTTTGCCCTGTATCCCGTCGCATTCGATGTAGTCGCCCACGCGCAGACGCCCGGTCATCAGCGACATGCCATACACGAAGTTCTCCAGAAGGTCCTTCATCGCGAAACCGAGACCGGTCGCCAAGCCAGCCATCACGATTGAGATTCCACTGCTTGAAACCTCAAGTATCATCATCGCTGCCACGACATACATACCCCACACCAATATGGTTATAATGTTGTGTACCAATGCGGAATTGCCCTGTACGCGCGGATCTCTCTTCTTCTTGCGCTTGCGCAACATCTTGTAGAATGACTTTGCGGCATAGTTGATGTAACGGAAGATGAAGAAGAGTTCGAGTACCATGCATATCTTGAAGAGCGACAACTGGATTATCCCCGGTTTGTTGAGGAAAATATATACAAAGACTTTGCGGCATACCGAGGACATTTCAAATATGCTTGCAGCCCAATATATGCTGGCCGGTACCGACAAGACAGCCAAAATTGGCAGCAAAGCCTTGAAAAGGAAGTCGTAAAACCAGGTTTTCGCAATATATTCGCCCTTGGCCATCTCGGGCTCTATCTTCCTGAAATATTTTTTCACCTCGGCTGAACCTTGCAGCTTGACGCCCTTTTCCATGGCGATTTTGCGCACCAGATGACGTGATTCGTACATCTTGGCGAGGTCGTAGAAACAGGTGATGGTCTGGATTGCGGCAAGCTGGATGGTCCACCAGATCATTATCTGTACGGCCAAAAGCACATATCCGAACCAAGAGGCTACACAGGCCACTATCATCGCGATGAGCGAAATCACAGTATAAACCATGTCACTGTCCGGCAGTTTGGTGATGCGCTGTTTCATGACAATGAACTGCCATATCGTGAACATGAGAAGTATAGGAGGATAGATGAGATTTACCAGATTATTGGGTATCAGTATCATTCTGAAAACAATCACGATGAATGCCATCAGGATAAACGGGGTGTAGGAGCGCACGCCGGCGCGTATCTGTTTTTCGTTCAGTCTGATCAGAAGTGACACTAAGATGACTTCAACCAACCATGCATAGAAGATCATCAGGCCGATGGCCATTAGCACGAAGTTCTGTTTCACGAAGAAGCGCGCTATTGTGATGGAGATTGCGAAGATGGCTACACCGATTGCGATGGTTGTAATGAGCAGTTTGTTGTTGTCGTTGAAGCGGGCGCGCCATTTCTTGGGCAGAACCCATCGCATGATGACATAGCTCAGGAAACTTGCAACTATGATGTAGAAGAGCATGAAAACGCTGATTCCAAACACAACAGGTCCGCGCCACTCAGACTCTCTGCCGAAAGGCTTGTATTTGTCGCCGATATCCCTTTTGGCAGCCAAATAGTGGAAGCGGAAGCGCTTTATGGTCTGAAAGTAGTTGGAGCCAGCATTGACGAATATGTTTTTCTGGATGTTGTCGTACTTGGAAAGTGCGTAGTCGTTGAGTTTTTTGAGTCGAGTGCTCACTCTCTCATAGTGTTCCTGGTCGGTCTCCACAATCTCAAGCATCTTTATGTAGTTGTCGCGGAGGGCGGTTGCATAATCCAAGCAGGCCTCACGGTCTTCCAACGACTGTTTGTTGAGGATATAGAGGTTTTTTGCGGCTGTGTCAAGCACCACTTTGGGGAGCATCTGCTTTATGGAGTCCGGCAGCTGGGCTATTTCGCCGTTAGGCAGCACTCTGGGCGGCAGGTTCTGCAGGGTTGTGATGAGGGCGTCGAAGCGCTCTATCTCAGCGTTGATGCGTTCCTTCATCTTGTTATACGGAGCGTGCCGTTGCCCGAGGGCGTGGTATTGCTCGGTTGCGGCCTGGCAGGCGTAAGCCATGTCAAAGGTGAAGTCGCTGTTCTGCGAATAGAGCATGAGTGCTATCTGGTTGCTGCTCTGCAACATCTGGATCAGTATGTTATGCTGCTCGACGTTGCGTTTTTCGAAACGCTCCATCATCGCCTTCTGCTCGTTGTACGCGAGTTCCAGCTCTGACCGCAGGACCCCGAGTGTCTGCGACAAGTCCTTCTCCTTCAGAACCGCCTGGGCCTGGAAGACTGTCAAAGCACTGAGGAGTACAAATATAAATATTTTCTTCATAATAGTTTGATTCTTATTGTTTTAGTGATAAAATCCAATTATTTTACAAGCGACAGGCTGATGCGTTTTCTTTCGATTTCCACATTGTCAACTCTGACTAACACCTGTTGGTTCAAATGCACCACTTCCGAGGGGTCGCTGATGCGGTGGTCGCTCAGTCTGCTGATGTGTATCAGGCCGTCCTGGTGGACGCCGATATCCACAAAACAACCGAAATTGGTGATGTTGGTGATGATTCCGGGCAGTTCCATGCCTATGGTAAGGTCGTTGATGGAGTGTATGTTTTTGTCGAACTCGAACATCTCGAAGTGAGTGCGGGGGTCGCGGCCGGGCTTCTCAAGCTCCTTCATGATATCCTGTAGAGTTGGGAGGCCTACGGTGTCTGTAACATAGTCATCCAGCACTATTCTCTTGCGCAACTCCCTGTCTTTGATGAGGTCATCGACAGTGCAGTCAAGGTTGTCTGCCATTTTGCGGACTATATGATAGCTTTCAGGGTGCACCGCACTTGCGTCTAACGGGTTCTGTGCGCCACGTATTCTCAAAAAGCCTGCCGCTTGCTGGAACGCTTTAGCACCGAAGCGCGGAACTTGCTTCAGGGCTTCACGTGTTTCGAAAGGACCGTTTTCGTTGCGGTATTCCACGATATTCTTGGCCAATGACGGTCCTACACCTGACACGTACGACAAAAGCTCCTTGCTCGCCGTGTTCAGTTCCACGCCGACGTAGTTCACACAGCTCTCCACCGTGGTCTGCAGACTTTCCTGCAGCATCTTCTGGTTCACATCGTGCTGGTACTGGCCCACGCCTATCGACTTGGGGTCAATCTTGACGAGCTCTGCGAGAGGGTCCATTAGTCGGCGACCAATGGAGACAGCGCCCCTGACGGTCACGTCGTAGTCGGGGAACTCCTCTCGTGCCACAGGCGAGGCCGAATATACAGAGGCACCGCTCTCGTTGACCATGAAGGCCTTGACGTCGCGTTCGAAAGGTATGTGTCGCACGAAGTTCTCAGTCTCTCGACCCGCTGTGCCGTTACCGATGGCGATTGCGTCAACCTTGTACTGCAACACTAACCGTTTCAACTTGTCGGAAGCGAGCTTGTATTGCGCTGCCGGCGGATGTGGATAGATTGTCTCGTTGTACAGCAGTTTGCCCTCCGGACTGAGAATCACAACCTTGCAGCCGGTACGGAAGCCAGGATCTATCGCCAGGGTCGTCTTTTGTCCCAACGGTGCAGCCAACAACAGCTGCCGTGCATTCTTGGAAAAGACAGAGATGGCCTCTTTGTCGGCCTTCTCCTTGAAAATCTTCCGCATCTCTGTCTCCATTTGGGGCTGCAAAAGACGATGATATGAGTCTGTCAAGGCCATATCAACCTGTTGCGAAGACTCGCTGTTACCCCGTATGTATTTGTGTTTAAGCTGGTTGACGGTCTTATCCTCAAGAGGCGCGATATGCAGGCGCAGTATCCCCTCCTCCTCGCCACGAAACATGGCCAACAAACGATGGGAAGGTGTCTTGGAAATCAACTCCTCCGACTTATAGTATATTTTGTACTTCTCGCCTTCATCAATCTTGTCAGGGATCTTTTTCGAGGAAATACGTCCGAATTTCATGAAAGTCTGTCTGAGAAATTCCCGGGTATTTGCACTTTCGCTGAATTTTTCGGCTATAATGTCCCTTGCTCCTGCCAATACATCCTCGACAGTGACAAGACCTTTCTCTTCGGAGATGAATTTCTGCGCTGTCTGCTTAAGATTTAACGGTTGTTGTTTGAATATCAGCGCTGCCAAAGGTTGAAGCCCTTTCTCTATAGCGACAGAGGCACGGGTTTTGCGTTTTGGTCTGTAGGGCAGATACAGGTCCTCAAGAGCACTCATTGTCTCAGCCTCCTCAATCCTCCTTTTCAGCTCGTCTGTGAGATTGCCCTGTTCTGCAATTGTGTCCAATATCGTAGCGCGACGTTTGTCCAACTCCAAGAACTTCTCGTAGAGTTCGCGTATGTTGCCTATCTGTACCTCATCCAACGATCCGGTAGCCTCTTTCCTGTACCTTGAAATGAACGGGATTGTCGCACCTGTTTCGAACAAATCGAGGGTGTTGCCGACCTGTTCCTCCGTTATTCCTAATCTCTGCGCTATACGTTTTGAGTATTTGTTCATGCAAGTAAATATTTGAACTTCATATAGTTAGGCTTCATTCTAAGTAAAACCGCACAAACTGCAAAGATAATATTTTTATCATTGCATTCTGGAAAGATAGTGCTGTCATTCCGTGAAGAATGGATCTGCTGTGAAAATATTGGCGGAGCTATTTCAAAACTTGGATTTTGCCCAAGTTTTTTTTTATCTTTGCATCGACATTCCTAAAAATCAATATTATGAAAAAGATACTTCTTGCAGGTTTATTGTTTTGTGCAGTCTCCGCATCCGCACAGTCATTGCTATGGCGCGTGAGTGGCAAGGACTTGAAATCACAATCCTACCTTTACGGCACAATCCACATACAGGATCGTCGTGTATTCGCCTTTGACAGCACCGTTTGGCACTGTTTCGACAGCTGTGACGCAATAGCGTTGGAGTTGCTTCTTGACGAGACCAACATCAAGGCCATACGTCAGAAGATGTATATGCCAAAGGGAAACAATCTCGTCACGATGCTGTCCAAGGACGATTTCGCCATCCTCGACAGTTTGTGCAAAGACAAACTTGGTGCCAGCGCCATCTTCCTGAGCTCTATGAAGCCAATGTTCCTGATGAGTGCCCTGCAAGATGCTGATCTGCCCAAGGATGAGCCATTGCCTTTAGACATGTTTTTCCAAAAACAGGCACGCGAAAAAGGCAAGAACTGCTATGGTTTAGAAGACTATATGGCACAGATAAAGGCTATAGACGCGATAAGTCTGGACGATCAGGTTGAGATGTTGAAACAGGTACTGCATTCCCAACAGAATATGTTCGTAAGTTTCGACAGCTTGGTGCTTGTTTATTTGGACTTTGACATGGACAAAATCACCGAGATGTTGGAAGACCCCACTCTACCCGAGAACTTCAACAAGTCACTTGTATCGAAGAGGAACAAGATCATGTTGAAGGGATTCAGGAAAAGAGCTGTCGGTGAGAGTGTTTTCTGTGCTGTCGGTTGCGCACACCTCACCGGGAAGGACGGTTTGATAGCGCAACTGCGCAAACGCGGCTACACTGTGGAGCCAGTGCCGATGCATTGGAACAAGTGACGCAAGGTCGCAACACTGCGCAGGGCTATCACATTGATCTGTTCACATGGAAGAAGAGGAAGACCTTAATCGTGCCGCACAAGTTCCTTCCAGAACACAAGTGGAATGTGGATATTCGGCAATCTGATGGCCCGGGTGAAAAACGGAGCGATCTCCCCTGTCTTGAATCCGGCAATTCCGCAGCCGATCGGTGTGACCAAGAATGTCCACTCCTGACTCATATCTGCAAAATCAATGAATTGGTCCACATAAGGTGCGATGGTCTCCACCCCGCCTTGCATTGTCGGTATTGCGCATCTGTTGCTGTGCTTTTCTTAGGATATAGTCATGATCGAAGGCGAGTGGCGGTGCTTCATCGACGGGGAACCGGCGCGTCGTTGGCGTCGTCGCCCCCTTTGACTTTCGAAGGCCGAACTAAGGCGTAGAAAGCGACGGAGACGACCCGTTCGCCCGGGTCGCGGTGCACACCCGTAAGAGCGCCTAATTGTTTTAAAGAATGTATTTTTCAGTCCGGTTTCCTCAGCCAGTTCGCGTTGTGCGCACTCCTCAGCCGTATCGTCGATCTGAAGGAAACCGCCCGGGGAAGCCCACGCTCCCTCGAAAGGCTCTGCGCCACGTTCCGTCAAAGGGATTTCCAACTACCGCCCGTTGAAGCCAAACACCACACAGTCGGCGGTCACTGCCGGATGAAGATATTTATGTGTAACTCATAGTCTCTTAATTAATTGCGTAAAAACATCGCAAATTATTTTACACACTGTATATCAAGTGCTTACAAGAAGATTTACAATAAAACATAAAACTTCTTGTACGAAACAAGTCTATGCTTCAGAGAAAATTTCGGAAGAGTTTGCGTAAATCATACGCAAACGAACAATTTTCAGGCGAGAGCGGCATTTCTGCAAAGCAAAGCACAGCGGTCGATAATGGTATTTGCAAAATCAAAGGCCGAATCGCAAGTTTTCTTGTTCTTTGTGCCATCGTAGCCCATGTAGAGATGCATCGTATCATAGTCAGCAACAATGGCTGCCAGCAGCTTACGGTCGCGTTTGCCGGCGGCCTCCTTGTACTTTTCAATTGACGGGCGGCCTTTGCCCTTACGCACGCCAAGAGCCGCATCCAATGCGACAAGACAGCCGTTTCAAAGGGTGTTTCCCGCCATCTTTATATACTTGCCGTCAGTGTAGATTTCAAGTTCGCGGTCGTAATTTGCTTTCTTGACAACCTCTTCGGCGTTGGCGACATATCTTCTTGCCTCTTCAATAGGATTTGATTCTCCCATGCTATCTTGTTTTAATAATCAATTCTGCAAAATACAACAAAAAACGGAGATTCCTTCCGTTTTTGGAATAATTTATTGTCATGGAAACCTTTACGAAGTGTTGCAAGAGGGATGTTGTTTTGCAGTATGTAAATATGGAATAGCGAAGACGAGGCCGCCGCACAGTACGCCATAGACAAGGTCTGGAAGCTGCCAGTCCAAAAGGATGGCAAGGGGCAACATCGCTCACGGTGCCATGGGGAGGCATTAGGTTTGAAATATACATGCCTGCAGGCAGTGAGGCTGCATGTCTCGACCCATCTCATGCTTTGGAGGCTCACGGCATTCCTACGATGCTTTAAGCTGGTCCGAGCTCAATCCTTACTATAGACGCGGTGAGCAAGAGACACTAAACAATCGCGGATACAACAACGAAGTCATATGTATAGACAAAGTCAATGGCAAATGGAAAGTCAAATTATTCGTCCTTGACAGAGGATCAAGACATTTCAAATAGAATCTATATAGGATGATTCATCTGTTGTTCGCTCATGGGCGAGAATTCTTTATGCTTGTAAATTTTACATTTTATTGCCATAGATAAAGAGCAGAACATTTCAAGTTCTATAGACTCTCTTTCGACGAATCACCAATAAGCCTTTGGATTGTCAATAAGAGTATCAAAGTCTTAATTTCCATGATAGTGGCAATCGGTTTCCCCTTTATAGTACCTGCACTGTTTCAGCAGTTCTTTCTGCCTGTTAGTCAATTCTTCCACAGTTCAAAAATTCATGTCCACAGTTAAAAACACACTCATTCTCACTGCAAGTAAGCAGTGGTAAGCCGAAAGAGAGGGTATATTGAGGATTATCGTGAATATTTTGTATCTTCGCGTCGTTAACGAAGATAACACCATCATGAACATATCCACAATACAACAATACAGAAAATACATCGATGCTACACTGCTGGCCGCCGCCATCACTTACTTCAACGACACTGCCCTGCAACAAACCGACGGCGACCTCGACAGAATCATCAGCCAATACAACTTTACACCGAGCGCAACTGACACTGACCCTGAATTCCAAAAAATATACCTCGAATTAAGACAGAAATTCAAATACCAACCACAGCCCGACATCCAAACCGAATTCCTCGTAAGAAGATTCTACAAAATAGCATTATGAGTATCAAGATCATACCCTCTTAGCGATACGACACTCAACGACTCTCCATCAAACGCCTTATTGTGAATAGCTTTCAGAGATTGCACTATCCGGGTGAAGACAAGCTTGCTTTGTCTTGGCCGTTCTTGTCATTGTTTGGCTCTCGGATGCCTGCACGGACATATGCGACCAGCTCTGTGAATGGCTTTCAAAGATTGCGAAAGCCGAGTGCAGACGAGCTTGCTCGGTTGCCGAGGCGCATCCAATCTTCTGCAAAAGTTTTGTATCTTTGCGGTCGCTAACAACGTGATGATATAATTAGTATATTTGTATTGTGTTGTGAATAGCTTTCAAAAGTTTTGTATCTTTGCGGTCGCTAACAACAACCTATCCTTCTGCCTGCCGGATACGCTGTTGTGAATAGCTTTCAAAAGTTTTGTATCTTTGCGGTCGCTAACAACATTTACAATTGTATATTATACCGTGATAGTGTTGTGAATAGCTTTCAAAAGTTTTGTATCTTTGCGGTCGCTAACAACCGCAAGGATCACCGCGGTGACGGCTCGTTCGTTGTGAATAGCTTTCAAAAGTTTTGTATCTTTGCGGTCGCTAACAACCGCAAGGATCACCGCGGTGACGGCTCGTT
>CAKUVI010000009.1 GCA_934699095.1 uncultured Bacteroidales bacterium
ATAATAAATTACAGGACAAATGGCGCAGGTTGTGAATAGCTTTCAAAAGTTTTGTATCTTTGCGGTCGCTAACAACCCGCTGACCTCGCCGAGACATTCAGCGAGCGTTGTGAATAGCTTTCAAAAGTTTTGTATCTTTGCGGTCGCTAACAACCGCTGAAGGCCGATTTAGAAAGGCTGTTGAGTTGTGAATAGCTTTCAAAAGTTTTGTATCTTTGCGGTCGCTAACAACGAAGTAAGAGGGATTTATCTCCACATACACGTTGTGAATAGCTTTCAAAAGTTTTGTATCTTTGCGGTCGCTAACAACCGATGACCGCTACCTCTGGCCGTTTATGCTGTTGTGAATAGCTTTCAAAAGTTTTGTATCTTTGCGGTCGCTAACAACCCCTCCTTGGTCAGCTCCTCGCCGAGCCAGTTGTGAATAGCTTTCAAAAGTTTTGTATCTTTGCGGTCGCTAACAACGGCAGTTGCTATTCCATGAAACCATGACGTGTTGTGAATAGCTTTCAAAAGTTTTGTATCTTTGCGGTCGCTAACAACGGCGACGCGGGCGAGCACTTCGCGCATCTGTTGTGAATAGCTTTCAAAAGTTTTGTATCTTTGCGGTCGCTAACAACTCTCGTTGTTATATATCGTGCCGTTGTGCTGTTGTGAATAGCTTTCAAAAGTTTTGTATCTTTGCGGTCGCTAACAACTGGGAAAGGAGAGATATGGACAGACCTTGGGTTGTGAATAGCTTTCAAAAGTTTTGTATCTTTGCGGTCGCTAACAACGCGGTGGTAGTCCTTCAGCGGCCCGATGTGTTGTGAATAGCTTTCAAAAGTTTTGTATCTTTGCGGTCGCTAACAACTCTACTTTGAAACTACAAAGAAGGAACAACGTTGTGAATAGCTTTCAAAAGTTTTGTATCTTTGCGGTCGCTAACAACGGTACTAGAGCCGTTTGCTTAACTTCACGTGTTGTGAATAGCTTTCAAAAGTTTTGTATCTTTGCGGTCGCTAACAACAGGTGAGTGCCGCTTGAAAGATCGTCACGGGTTGTGAATAGCTTTCAAAAGTTTTGTATCTTTGCGGTCGCTAACAACAACTGCTCGTTTAGGTGAGTGCCGCTTGAGTTGTGAATAGCTTTCAAAAGTTTTGTATCTTTGCGGTCGCTAACAACTGACCTTCCTCGGTTATTTGCCGGAATAGAGTTGTGAATAGCTTTCAAAAGTTTTGTATCTTTGCGGTCGCTAACAACTAATAACTATGAGCAATAACTTATTTAATTGTTGTGAATAGCTTTCAAAAGTTTTGTATCTTTGCGGTCGCTAACAACGTAGCTACGAATCAGATTATAGGCGTTTTCGTTGTGAATAGCTTTCAAAAGTTTTGTATCTTTGCGGTCGCTAACAACTGAAGCTATGGGATTAAGTTTTATCTGATTGTTGTGAATAGCTTTCAAAAGTTTTGTATCTTTGCGGTCGCTAACAACTAAGTTTTATTTCATTTAACGCGTCCTTGGTTGTGAATAGCTTTCAAAAGTTTTGTATCTTTGCGGTCGCTAACAACTCACTATAGTAAAATTGCTGAAGAGCTCTCGTTGTGAATAGCTTTCAAAAGTTTTGTATCTTTGCGGTCGCTAACAACGCCGAAAGTCTCCGCTAGTTCCGAAGCGTAGTTGTGAATAGCTTTCAAAAGTTTTGTATCTTTGCGGTCGCTAACAACGCAAGAAAAACTTGGAGAAACTGGAAAAGTGTTGTGAATAGCTTTCAAAAGTTTTGTATCTTTGCGGTCGCTAACAACTGAACATGGTTAATACTCAAAGATACAACAAGTTACAAAGATTATTAGAAACAAAAAAATCACCATTTTACATGGTGATTTTTTTATCATGATGCTATTTCCCCTGTTGTATTTCTTCATTTTTAGTTTTCATTTTGCTCACTATTTATCTTAATAAGAATACCCTTCTTTGGTCATCCCTTTATTGATGTGTGCCTGCGAGGACGCAGGCACCTCCTCATTGTGAATAGCTTTCAAAGATTGTGAAAGCCGAGAGCAGACGAGCTTGCTCGGTTGCCGAGGCGCATCCAATCTTCTGCAAAAGTTTTGTATCTTTGCGGTCGCTAACAACTGAACATGGTTAATACTCAAAGATACAACAAGTTACAAAGATTATTAGAAACAAAAAAATCACCATTTTACATGGTGATTTTTTTATCATGATGCTATTTCCCCTGTTGTATTTCTTCATTTTTAGTTTTCATTTTGCTCACTATTTATCTTAATAAGAATACCCTTCTTTGGTCATCCCTTTATTGATGTGTGCCTGCGAGGACGCAGGCACCTCCTCATTGTGAATAGCTTTCAAGAATTAGATAAAACTCAACACCTGTATAATAAGGCAGTCACTCTTGTTAATGTAGAGACGGGGCACCTGCTGTCTCAACATTCTTCACGGCGCTAACATCCTCCAATCCTACCAATTTTAATTAGGGTGTTTTTCTTCACAACACAATTGGTTAAAACAGTTCCAATTGTTGACATGGTTGTTCCACTTTGGCTGGTTTTTGCGAGTGGAAGACTTCCAACTCTCCGAATTGCTTGTCAGTAATGCACAAAATGCCTATATCGCCGTATTCGGGCAGAATGGACTTCACCCTCTTGATGTGAACTTCAGCATTCTCACGGCTGGCACAATGACGCATATAGATGGAAAACTGAAACATTGTGAATCCATCTTTCATTATTTTCTTTCGAAAATCGGCGTACGCCTTACGCTCTTTCTTTGTTTCCGTCGGCAAGTCAAAAAAAACTAAAACCCACATGATTCTGTACTCGCTAAAACGTTCATTATTCATATTTCCGGATATACTATTTTACGGATTTCACCTCCGAAGCACCTTGACAACGAAGCTGTTGTGGCTGAAGTTGCTATCATCAACGGACTTCTTCTGCCATTAATCATAACATCTAAAACAGGAATTCCCAGCAGGATCTTTTTCTCTTCCGTAGTGAATTCCTCTGGGTATCCATTCAGGTTTGTGTAATCAACGACAATTTCATCAACGTAAGGTCTGTATGGTTCCATAATATCGTCGGCAAGACAATAAGCGTTGTAACGGTTGTGGTGGTGGATACCGAGTGTGGGCAGCAGTCCTGAAGCGACCAGCGAACGGGCGATGAGAGCCCGCAGTATCGCATAGCCGTAGTTGAGCAGGTTGTTGGGAGAAGGCCCTTCCCTATCGCGCACAAAATTTTCAACATCGGGAAACATCTGTTTCCAGTAGTATGAGGCGGCACGAGCCTCAAGGTTGTCTGGGTCGCCGCTGCGCACCTCGTTCGCCCACTTCAGCATGTTGCCGACCTCCGCTCCCCTGCATTTACGGAGCACCGCGGCCTGGTTAAGAATCTTAGTCTGGACAGTCTGTTGCCACAGCTGCTTTCTCAAAGGCAATGAAGAGTCAAGCTGACTGCGGAAACGTTCGTTCTGTATCGTATTCCCGCTCAGCGGCAGCAGCAAGCCGACGGGCAGATGGCTGCTGTCGCAAGTTATCACAGCGCAGTTGTTATCCAACAAAGCTTCCATAAGCCCTTGAGTAACAGTTATCTGCTTGTTGTCGAGAACAACCACGCCTATGTCCTCAATCGGAACGGTCTTTACCGCATCTGACTTGAAGCTGTCTGGCAAGTCGGTGTTTTTCTCAACTTGTGGAAGCCTGATAACCAACTGGTCGTTCTTGAGCGACAGATAGGCTGGGTTGCTGAAACAGAGGGTGCGTTTAATCATTTGAGTCTAATTCCAAGGTATTCAGGTTAGGTAGATAATTCATTGGAGTCGAGACACTTCTCCCCAATTCTTTCTCGGTTTCTTTTCTTGCCACACCGGCCACATTGCCGCCGCGCTTGGCAATTTTCTTGCTCTCATCAAATGTTTCTGGTTCTTCCTTTTGTGAAATCTCGGTGGTCACACGTTCGCCAAGCATGGTGAAAATCAGTTCGAGGTCGTCCATGTGGTCGCGCAGGTTCTGATTTTTCTTTGTCAAGCCTTTGAATTCCTTGTATTCTGAAGGAGTCATTCCAAAGGTAGCCTTTGAAATTTCAGCGGTCAATATTGCAAAGTCTTGTTCGGATGAGATTCCTCTTCTTTTCCATTCATCAGTGAGATTTTGGCGGATGGCAATGCCACGGATTCGCTTGTCGATCCAATCTTTAGGATAGCCTTTTTTCTCGTAAAGCTCCTTCATGCGCTCCTGTGCCAGTTCGGGATTCTCGATTTCGAGCATACGCTCGTAACCCACCGTTGCCAGCCATTGTTTGAAAGGTTCAGCCTTTGGCGAGGGGATGGACTGGATGATGCGGAACAAGCCCTTGATGTTGGCTGTTTGGACTTTTCGGCGCTTTCCGTCAAGTGCAATCATTTCAAGGGGGGTACAAATTGTACCCCAGTTGGAGTTCAATCCCTCATCACGCACCCGCATCCGCTTGATATACTGCTTCGGGTCGTTGCTGTCGGTCAGTGCTTCAACGACATCATAGATGGAGAAATACCATTGTTCTTCTTCATCGTTCCATGCTGAGCGAATTTTCTTGTTCTGGAATAGTTTGATGTTGGTCATAAGTTCTTATAGTTAATTGTTTAGTATTCTCCCACAGAAACAATTTTTCCTATATGGTTAACGCGGACTTTGAGGATTTTATCTATTCCTTTCGAACTTCTGAAATCAGTCCAAGTAACACCTCGTAATTTATATTCACTTAAATCAATAGTAGATTCGAGATGATGTCTGAACACATAGTTTTTATACGAGAATTTTTGCACCCTGAACAGATTTGGACTTATTTCAGCGTAGTTATCGGGATTCTTATACCATGCCTCATCATGATCCAACGGGTTGAAAGTCATGTTGCCATCGGCATCATAGCGCGGGAATACAAAGTATTCGTTCTGCTTCATCGTGAACAGGAACTGCCAGCCCTCGTCTTTCTTAAAATCTTTGTCAATTATGGGAAGGCCAAGCACAGCGCGCGAGGTGGCCTCGTAGAACGACACTATCTTCTCATCAAGTTCATAAACCACATCACCGTTCTCGTCAAGCAGAGGCTGGCCGTTTTTGTCCAACCGTGGCTTTCGGTAGACGGCCACATGATGGTTGTTGCCCGTGTTCACGTAATCCACCGGTTGCATTTCGCCATTTGCGTCAAGAATCAACCTGCCGTTTTTGTCTCGTTTGTAGTGTAATGCCTCGGCATTGCTGACTCCCGTGATGGTTACGCGCTTGATGGCAATGCCTTTTTCTTTATTGAGCCAGATAGGATTCTCTTCCAAATTGGAAAACGCCTTTTTGGCATTACCGCCATATTCTTCAAGCCGTGATTTCAGAATGTTTCTGATGCCTGCATCCACAACTTTGTCCAACTTCAAATCTGGAGCTATAGGTTTTCTGATGGTATAGCGTTCCTCAAAGCAAACAGTCTTTACTTTTTCGGGGACTTTATCGCTGTGATGCTCGTCAACCCATAAAGGATTCTTTTCGAGTGTGTTCTTGCCTGTAAAAGCCTTTTTTGCATCCCCGTCAAACTGGGCAAGTCGGGCAAGCAGTGCTTCACGATAACGTTTGTTGGCAACAGTCATTATTTTATCAGAAGTAAACGAAGCGTTAACTTTTTCCTCCTTGGTTGAATACTGCTTGCTGTTGCCGTAAACGGTTTCCAGATGCAGCTGCCCACGTGGAGTTAATTGTACTTTCTTGTTTTTGCCCGTTTTTTTCTTTGTAACATTGATGTTCCTTGTAACCACTTTGTTCTTGGCCTTTATGGAGACCAAGATGTTTTGCAACTGGCGTTTCGCTTCTGCTCTGAAAACATCCAATGGCATGGGCGGCCTGAAACGCAGTTTTCCTTTGGAATCTCTGTATAGTTCCTTCTGTTCTATACCATACATGGCTGAGGCTCTCTGATCTCTACTAAGACTCGACAATTCAACCATATCCAAGTCGAAATACTCTTCAACACCTTTCTGCACCCGCGCATTGAGATTATTAAGGTATTGTATGAAACTCCGTTTGGTAAAGGCTATCGTCAACGCATCCATTGCGTGATGGCGGTGGTCATTGCGTTTGGTCCAATCCTTTATCTTTGGAATTTGCCGTCCATCGTGATCTCGTTCATAATAAGTCATGCCCAACCTGTTGTATTTATTCCAGTTAAGTTCCTGCATAACATTAACCAATTGCCAGTCATCACGCAGACGATCTGTAACACTTCCCGTTGTTGGTACTACAAACGGGACTATTTCTTCCAATATTTCACGTGCTTTTTTAGCTATATATTGCGAATCTCTCAGATCACGATTGATGAAGCCACTTGGAATATCAGCCTCTTTCATCAGAAGTTTATCATGTTTTGTCTTGCTTATCACTTTATCAGCAAACAGTTTGTCGATGCGGTTTTTGTATTCGCCACTGGCAAAGGCCTCCCCGTATTTTGTAGCCACATAGTCAAAAGCGGTGGTGTTAGACTTGTCGAGGTTTGCTTGGCGGGCCTCAATGGTTTTGTTGGAGAACGAATCATCAAACAATTTGGCTTGGGGTATGATATGCTCAATATCGAATTCCTTGCTGAATAGTTTCTCCCTTGGTATATAAGTATTGGTGTACAAAGTGTGGTATCCATTGCTTTCCAACTCTTTGTAAAGCTTGTAGCGAATTATATCATTGCGACTTACATGTCCAAGATTGAAAGGTTCTCCTTGAAGGATCTTTACAAACTCTTCGTGCAGTCTTGTGGCATCATTGATGGAACGTGACAACTCCTCACGCTCTTTGGCAGATTTTTTCAATTCACGAGCCAGTTCAATACGAACCTCGTCTGGTTTACCGTATTCGTTGATTATCTCATTTACAACATTGACTAATTGGTTAAGAATCTTCTCGACAACGGGATTACGAAGGCTGTTCCGCGGAAGGAGTTCCAATTTGTCTTTCAAGACTTTATTCTTGATTTCTTCTTTTGTAAGCGACTGTTTAGAGTGACGATATCCCGCATATTCACAAGCCGTACTATAATCGTTTCCATCCTTCAAATGTGGCAGGATCTTTCGGATGGCCTTCGTGCTCAGACTGCCATAATCGCCTGCATCCTTGAACACTACATTAGCCACTATTGCTGCAGCTTCTCCGTCAAAACCGAACTTTTCATGAAGTTTCTCTACAAGTTTTTCGTTACCCAATGTTGAGTTGTCACCCTCGAAAGAGTACAACAGATGCCAAAGCTGGTACATCGGCTGCTGCTCAAAAGCTGTTCCTTCAAGATTGGAGTCAAATGCTAATATCTCTGTGTTTACACCAAGTGTTCTGAAAATTGAAACAATAGCATCAAGAATCTCAGCGGCAGATTTTCTTGACAGGTCTCCCACATCGTGTCCGCTGTTTTCGGCAACAATCTGATAAGCCTTGAAAAGTTCCGCCTGAGTATTATTGCCGTCCAGGTCCTTGAAATTCATGTCAACTTCTTTCTTCTTAGGGAAGAGCAGCTTTAAAACATCTGATTTAGAGAGCTTTTCTTTGTATTTCAACTCTGTAAACAAGAGTTCCTTCTCTTCTTCAAACAGTCTTCGTTTTCCATAAACAAAATTATTTGAATTTCCAAACAAGTCTTCTTGATCATTTGGAACAATCATGCCTGATATTTCAACATCGTTGAGCCGTTGCCAAATTTTAAACTCTTGAAACAACGGCGACGACTTGGGACAGACGCGGCTACCAATGGTTTTTAGCCTCTTTTTGCCATCTATCTCGACTTCGACTTGATGGCTCTCGAACTCGCAGAACGAGATGAGGTTTTTACACGACTTGAGAGGCCGTTGGTAAAAAATGACAACATCACGTATCTCTTTCTTTAATTCCGGGGTAAGTTCTTTATGATATTCTGCCTGTTTTTCCCAGATGGTTTCAAACTCGTTCAGATAATCCTGACGATAGAATACCTGGTTTTTCAGACTATTGTTTGGATTTTTGTCCAATTGGGACATCTGATATTGCCCCACTGTTTGGTGGTTGAAATACAGTTCTTTACTCCTATCGCTTATATTTCCGAGGTAGCCACTGGCATTGCTGATCTGACCGTTGATTTCTTGCAGTACAATTGCTAATTTCTCAAGCTCGAACTTTTCTGACAGAGCCAAGGAACGCCACTGAAAATTTTCAATTTTCTGCTCGTGACCGCTTGTTGTTCTTTTAATTCCAACAAGATTGAATGGTTTGGCACAGATGGCCCACGTCTGATTCTTGTTCTTACCACGTAATTCTTCCTTCAGACCGACAGACAATAATTCAGGATAGAACCCTCTTTGAAAATTCCAAATCCTATCAAATTCGGCTTGAAGGTCAGAACGATAGAATTCTGGCAGATGCTTCTTGCCGTTTTTCAGCAATGAGAGCGACAATTGACCAGGAGTAAGATTTTCATCATAGAGCCGTTTTGCAATTTGCATCCCATCAATAAGCTGGCCTTCCTCTGTGTTCTTGGCCTTACGGCTGCTTTTATAGCCACGTTTCTTATTTATTTGCAGAAGAACGCGTGCAAACTCCTGCAATGAAATTTCATCTGTTGCGGCTTTTGCCCTCAGTCTGTAAGTCTCAAAAGTTGTCTGATTGCCGTTTTCCGAAAGGATAGTGTCATTTGTGATAAAGCCGTGATCTTCCAGGATTTCAACAAGATTTTCGCGACGAAGTTTGTAGCGTTGCAGGTTGCGCCGCATACTGCGTTTGAGTGTCCTGTCTGCATTAGTTGTAATACTTTTACCTTTTTCGAAATTTGTAAGTTCGTCAACGGTCAGAGGGTTGACTCTTACGCCTAATTTCACGATAGAAGATTGTTCTTCAGCGTTTTCCGCTTCATTCACCACTGCCCAGCCAATGCTGTTGGTGCCCAAGTCTAAACCGAGGATTTTTTTCATAGTTGTTTTATAATAATTTGTAAAATGCAAAAATAAAAAAATCCGTATAACAAAAGAAAAAAAAGTGTATATTTGCGGCACTTTTGAAGCTATTCACAATAAGGATTATTCCGTTGTGAAAACATCTAAGGCGGGGCTGCAAGGCCTCGCTTTTTTATGGGCACTTCCTGGATTTATTACATCGAAAATGCAGAGGAGACCTGATTATCCTCCGCGTAAAATGCTTGCATAAGTCACTCGCAGTTTGCCTCAGTTATTTCAGGAGATGGTTTCTCCGCCACCTGCTGTATGATAACTATGCATCCTGCCAACAGAGGCCTGCATTCTGTTCCGTGCCTCGCGCATTGTCATTTTGCCAGTTCGGGAACAACAATCTTTTTTACTCCTTACAAGAATTCCGAACCATCACCTCTCTGTAGTCTCGTTTGAACCAGGTGAGCTGCTTCTTGGCGTAGCGGCGGGTGTGCGTCTTGATGTCGGTGACGGCCTGCTCTAACGTGCACTTTCCGTCCATATAACTGAACAACTCCTTGTAACCCACAGTGTTGAGCGCGTTCAAATCCCTGTATTGCTGCAACCCCCTCGCCTCCTCCAACAAGCCATCCTCCATCATCTTGTCAACACGGCGATTTATACGGTCGAACAACTCCTCACGAGGACGGTTCAGATAATACTTCTCTATGTTGAAATCGCGCTGCTTGCGCTCGCCCTTCAAAAACTGAGAGTAGGGCTTGCCCGTCTGCAAACAGATCTCCAACGCCCTGACCATCCTCTTGTGATTATTGGGATCGTCGTGCGCAAGAAACTCAGGATCAAGTATCTGCAACTGAGCGCGCAAAGCTTCTATACCATTGTTTTCATATAACCCGTTCACATACTGCCGCAGACTGAAATCCACGTCAGGCAGTTCGTCGATACCGTTGCACACGGCAGAGATGTACTGCGGACTGCCGCCAGTCATAATCACCACCGGAAACTCCTGGAAAAGGGATCCGAGCAGTTTCAACACATCCTGCTCGTACATGTAAACATTGTAGTAGTCATGGATTGAGAGCATCCCCACGAAATAGTGTTTGGCGGCCGCCAGCTCCTCGTCTGTGGGGAAGGCGGTGCCGATGCGCATCTCCCTATAAAACTGGCGCGAGTCGGCGGAGATTATGGGCACCCGCCAACGTTGCGCCAGTTCTATTGTGTAAGATGTTTTCCCGACTGCGGTCGGACCGGTCAGAATGAGTAGCGTGGGACTCTTAAAACTCGCTAAATTCATTCAGGTCGGTGTAATCTTCTTCGTTATAGCCGTCATCGAAGCCATCGTCAAAGTCGTCCTCCTCGTCCAAGAGCAGCGACGACTCGTCGAACTCGGGCTGCGGAAAGTCCTTGGCAGACATCTTCACCGGAAGCTCGCCCTTACTGAGGGTGCAACGCGGGAAGTCATCGACCTTATCCGACTGCGCCACCTTCTGGAATTCGATGTAGAAGGTCTTGGGATTGATAAAATCATACTCATAGAGGATGTTCTGGTGCGGATCTGTGATAAAATCCTTCAGTTTCGCATCCTTCATCACAAATTTCGGTATGTTGCTCTTAGTGCTGAATGAGTCCTCTTCATCGTAGTCGGGATCTTCCATTACATCATCCTCGTCGGAAGTGTCGGTGAGGGTTATCTCCTTCTGCTTGTTCCACTTCTGGTCACAGATGGAGAATGCGGCGAACTCGTTGCCCTGCAGTCCAAGACATTTATAGAGGAAGTAATGGAACTCCTCGAAATTGGCGTTGGCTGGCACGTCAACGTCCCTTTCGAAATCCTCGACTTCGTCGTAGAAAACTTTGAATTTGTAATAATACATGGCTTTAAAGATTTAATGGTTTTGAATATCAAAAAACTAAGCTTCCTCGACCTCAGGCTCCACCATATTGTGGTAAACGTTGGTCACATCCTCGTCTTCGTTAATCTTGTCAAGGAGTGCATCGACTTCGGCGCGTTGCTCGTCGGTGAGGGTCTTCATCTCCTTAGGGATTCTGTCGAACTTGAAGCTCTTGATCTCGTACTTGTTGTCTTCGAGGAATTTCTGGATAGGGCCGAAAGCCTTGTATTCAGCCATAATCATTACTTCCTCGTCATCGGCGTCGATCTCGGCATCAAAGTCCATCATTGAGAGTTCGAACTCTTCAATATCGAGTTCCGGAGTGCGGGCCACGGTGAAGATGCACTTGTGGTCGAACAGGAAGTCGAGCATGCCGGATGTTCCGAGAGAGCCGCCGAACTTGTTGAAATAGCTGCGCACATTGGCAACGGTGCGTTGGTTGTTGTCGGTTGCAGCTTCAATCAGGATTGCTATGCCGTGAGGTCCGCGACCTTCATAAACCATCTCCTTGTATTCAGACAAATCCTTCTCGAAGGCGCGTTTTATGGCGCGGTCGATGTTGTCTTTAGGCATGTTCTCGTTCTTGGCTGTCTGAATCAACAGACGGAGCTTTGAGTTCTGGTCGGGGTCTGGACCGCCGGCCTTGGCCGCCATCGTTATCTCTTTTCCCAGACGGGTGAAAGTCTTTGCTAAGTATGCGTTACGTTTGAAAATTCTTGCCTTGCGGTATTCAAATGCTCTTCCCATTTTGTTCTATTTTTTATTGTATTACTCAGTGATTTTTGTTCTATTCCAATTCGGCTGCAAATATATAAATTTTTCACCGAAATTCATCTACAATACAATCTAAACAAAATAATCTTTCAATTTAAATTTTTACTTACTTTTGCAGTCTCTAAAAATCATTATTGTCAATTATGAAGAAGATTCTCATCCTATTGTCGATCATAGCGTTCGCCATAACACTAAATGCACAGACTGCCCCGATGAAGTTCCTGGGGATTGGCATGAACAGCACACAGTCAACATTCGTCTCCAAGCTCAAAGGGAAAGGGTTTGTGGAGGATGTCAGCCACAGCAAGCCGAACCTGATAGTGATGAAGGGCATGTTCGCGGGCGAGCGCGTGAAGATAGAGATCCGTTGCGCCGCTAAGACGCACCTCGTTTACGGCGTGTACGTCTTCTTCAACATGAGCACGCGCTTCACGTACGAAGACCTCAAGTCAAGGCTCGCAAGCAAATACGGCGAGACATTCGAAGAGGTCAACAACCTCAAGAACGACGATTACGCTTATGTGAAATACACCACCGACTATTCACAATGGTTCACCGACAAGGACGAGGAGAGCGGCGCACACAACACCATAGTGCTCTCCAAATGCAGTTACCACAGCACTTCCCCATACGTTCTCAGCTACATCGACGGAAAAAACTCGAAAGTTGAGATGCTGGAGGTGAACTCAGACTTCTAAATCCTGAATTCTGAAATCATCATGGATATCTTTCTCACTGTAGCAGGGGCTCTCTGCCTGCTCGTCGGGTTGGCGGGCTGCATACTCCCTATTCTGCCAGGCGTGCCGGTGGCCTATGCCGGTCTCTGGCTTCTTCACGCCACCGAGAAAGTTCAGTTCAGCTGGAAATTCCTTATCACATGGGGTATAATCACCATTGTCGTGCAAGTATTGGACGCCGTGGTGCCGGTTTGGGGCACTAAAGCCATGGGCGGCTCAAAGGCTGGCGTGTGGGGCAGCACCATAGGACTCGTCGCAGGCCTCTTCTTCAGCCCTTGGGGTATCATCCTCGGTCCCTTCATCGGTGCTGTGGCAGGTGAGTTTGCCGCCAACATAGGGAAAGAACAGCTGCCTCTTGGCCGCATTCTCAAGGCCGGCATGGGCTCATTCGCCGGACTGATGGCCGGCACCGTCATGAAAATAGCCTGCGTGGCGATTATGACATTCCATTTCGTTTCCGCCATCATCTGATTTCCCGTTGAGACGGACGGCCGTCTGCCAATATAAAAATTGCGGTTATTATATAAAAAAAACGGCCGTCCGTCTGCCAATATAAAAATTGCGGTTATTATATAAAAAAACGGACGATATATAAAAAAAAGAGACGGACGATTGTCCGTCTCTACAAAATCGTATTTTATGTGGGATTATTTTTTGATGAAATTTTTGGTTGCGACACCGTCGTTGGTGATTACCTTCACGAAATACATGCCGTTTGCAAGGTTCTCGATGTTGATCCTTGTAGGATTTTCGATAACCTCAACCTCGCTGATGAGCTTTCCGTAAACGTCGTAAACCTCAAGACGGCTTACTGCGATGTCGTTGTCGCTCACGCGAACGTCAACATAGTTGCTTGCAGGGTTTGGATACAACGAGATGCTGCCCATCAGGCGGGCGTTGATGCCCGTGCTCTGGCTGATCATTGTGCTCCAAGGACTGGTTGCGCCGTCGCACACTGCCTGTACCTGGATCTGATACTCGGTGGCCTCCGTGAGGTCGGTGATAGTGTAAGTCGGGTTGCCCTCGACTGTCACGGTGCTCCATGCGCCGTTCACAACGCGGTACTGCAGGTTCCACTTGCTTGCGCCGTTCGCATTCCATGTGATGGTCATGCTCTCCTTGGTGATGTTGGATGCAGCAACGTTGGTGGGTGTGTTACATGGCTCAACAGATGAAGAGTTGGTGGTGAAGTTCTTCCACTGACCGTAAGAGTTGCCGTTGGCGGTGGTTGCGAACGCACGGAATGTGTATTCTGTGCCCTCTGCAAGACCTGTGAGAGGAGCTGTGAAGTTGGTGGTGCCGGTTGCGCTAACTGTTGCAACTGTGCCGCCTGAAACTGCCTTCCATTCGAAACCGCGTGCGGTGATCGTCTGGTTGCCAGGGTTGGTGATTGTACCGTTCAAGGTGGCTGTTGTCTCAGTCACGTTGGTTGCGTCGTTGGTGGCAACTGTAGGATTTACAACTGCCGGACCCGCGCCATCACCATCGTAAACGGTGATATTGTCAACGCCCACGCCATATCCGTTGTGTGAGTAGCCCAAGAATGCAACCTGATATGTGGCTGATGCATTTGGAAGCGCAACAGAATCAAACATCCAGTCATGGCCACCCTGTGAAGGATATCCTGTGATGTAAGTCCATTCTGCAGAAGGCTCTGTTCTGTAATAAACGGCTATTGAATCCAAGTTAGACTGCCAATAATGGCCATAATAATGGAATGACATGTAAGGATTGCTCAATCCTGTGATGTCAAGTATAGGCGAGATCAGATACTCTTCTGTCTTAGGAAGAGTTGAGCCGTCAACAAGGAGGTGTGCGAAGTATGAACCGCTTTCCGGTCCGTAGTTACTGCTGTATCCTTGAGAAACGATCTCCCAAGCCTCGTCACCTGTAACATGTTCTACTGTCCAGCAGCCAAAGTTACCACTTTCGAAACCTTCGTTCCAAGGGAAGTTAACTATAGGATCTGACGAACAAGCAGTGCTAAACATAGCAGTTACCCATTGTACATCACCTTCAGGACAAACAGGAGCTATCTTAACCTCGTAAATAGAAGAAGCGTCCAAGCCTGTAAGTTCGATGCTCTCGGTGCTTGTGGTCTCTTCGTTCCAGTTATCTTCACCAACTTTTCTGTATTTAACATCATAGCCGTTCTCGCTTGAGCCCGTCCAAGCGACGGTTGCTGTTGATTCAGTAACACCTGTCACAGTGATATTCTGAACCTTAGGACAAGCAGGAGCTACATCCAACGTAACATCATCAACATAAAGTGAAGAAGTTGTGTTGGATCTGAGTGCTATGTATGCACCTTCACCCTCATAACCGTCAAACAGAACTTCAAATTCTTCCATAGTGTTGTTTATATATACACTTTGAACGAGTTGGAAAGTGCTGTTGTCGGCTGGATCTGTCATCACACCGATCTGAAGTTCCTGGTTGAGTGATGAACTTGTACGAGCGAAGAATGAGAGTTGGAGATGTGTAAGATCAAGAGCCTCTCCATCGATTGCCGGCAAAATACCGGTATTGCCGGTGCTGCTGAAATAAAGCATGCGAGAGCCACTGTGTGCGTATGTCGAGTAGTTGTATGAGTATGGATAAGAAGAGGATGATGTGCCTCTTGCCCAACATGCCGGAAGAGGATAAGATGAAGTGCCTGCTGTGTTGTTGTTTTCAAAATCCCAAGTTTGAGGAACTTCAGATATCGGCATACATTCCGTGGTGAATGTTATAACGTCGGAATTTGATTCCGTGCCGTCGTCACAAACAGCGGCTACATACAGTTGATAAGTTGTTGAAGGATTAAGATTCTCTAAAGTGTAATAACCGTCGGACAGGGAAACGTTAGCCTCTTGGGTGTATTCGGTTTCACCTTGTGCTCTGTAATAGAGGTTGTGCTCTTCATTAACAGAGAACCATGAGATGTTAGCAGTTGTGGCAGCTACGTTGGAAGCAGTAACTTGTATCGGCTTAGGACAGCTTACCAATGATGATTCATCAACATCTAATTCTATACTGTCGATTGTAGCACCAATTCCGTCACCGCCGCCGCCGTCATTCGACCAATAGAAAACGAGATATGCCTCTCCGCCAGGAGCCGGGTTGGCGATTTTGCCGTCAACACTTACAACTCCATTTGTCAAGTTGTACATATACGGATATGTTGAAACACTTCCTGTTGACTGCGTTTTGTAAGGCGTGAAGTTGAAAGCATACTGAGATGAGGAGTAACATCCGATATCGGTTGAGGTTGCGTGTGTGTGTACAGAGCCGGCAGTGAGTTCCACGTTGGTAGGAATCATCAACACCTTGATGTGATCCCATGTTGATTCACCACCGCATGTCACATTGAATTTGATGAGAAGGGAGTCTGACAGCGGCATGGTAAAGAGTTTCTGAGCATAGCCGCACGATGGAGTGTGTACGTATGTCACAGATGTGCTGTTGCTTGAGAGGAACAAATCGTTGTTTGAGGTACCGTGGTTGCCGATCTGCCATTTGTTGGTTGCACCATTGCTTACCATCATCCATTGCAGATCTGAACCTTCTTCAAAATCGGTGAAGTAAGGAAGTTCCGCAGGCAGCATTGCTGTTGCGAAGAATGCGTGTTCACTTACAGGCTCAAAATCGGTGCCGCAAGCGGTTTGAACGTACCACTCGTATGTTGTGGATGTCTCAAGACCAGCCAATGTATATACACCGTCTGTCAAAGACACACCCGCTACTGATTCATATTCAGAAGTGCCGAGAGCCTTGTAGTAGAGGTCGAACACCTCGCCTGTTGAAGTCCATGAGAGATCAACCGACGAAGTTGTTGCGTTTTCGAACGCAAGGTCGGTAGGCTTTGAACATGCCGGTATAGGTTCCAAAGTCACATCATCAACATAAATTCCTGTTGAAGAATTAGCTCTTAAAGCAATGAATGAGCCTTCACCTTCGTAATCCCCAAATGGAACAGTGAAATACTCATGTGTACTGTTAACCATAACAGTTGCAATGGTATTGAAAGAGTTATTGTCGAGAGGATCAGTCATTACACCTACAAGCAACGGAGTGTTTGATGTGCTATAGGTTCTTGCATAGAATGTAATCTGTAATTCGTTCACATTTAAATCATCGGTGCTGATTTCCGGAAGGATTCCGGTGCTTCCCATGCTACCGAAATACAGGTCTTTTGATCCGCTGTGCGCGTATGAGCTATAAACATAAGGATAGGTAGTGGATGAAGTGCCTCTTGCCCAACATGCAGGAAGCGGATAAGATGATGTTCCTGCTATGTTACCATTTTCAAAGTTCCAAACAATCGGCAAAGATGCGATTGCGTCACATCCCGTCACAAAAGTGGCTTCTAGTGAGACCTCCTCGGTACCGTCGTCACAAATAACAGACAGATACCAATTGTAAACTGTTGCGGGATTCAGGTCGCTGAGAGTATAGACACCGTCTTCAAGAGAGACGTTCTCAATCATCTCATAGTTCGCAGCAGAAACTGTTTTATAATAAAGGTTCACATTGTCCGCATCAGATGTCCAAGAAAGGTCTGCAGATGTCGGTGTGATATTGGATGATGTAAGTGCCACAGGTGCAGCACATGCAGGTGCATAGTCAAGTGTGACATCATCAACGAACCAATACCAAGCTGAGCTATTTGTTATATACTTGAACGCTATATTGTAATTGTCCTCTACAACATCTACCCCAGAGAAATTAACTTTATAAAAATGATAGTTATCGTCGCCTATTTCTGAAGATGACATTGACCACAATGGAACAAACGTGCTTGAATCAGATGCATTTGTAACATAACCAACGCTTAATGTACCTGAGCTTGAGCCCTCGCGTCTTGTCCAAAATGACAATTGAACATTATTGATAGGCTCCTCGGTAGTTGGCATAACGGCAAAAATAGGGTTGTTTGAGCTACTGCACTGGAACTTCAAACATTTAGCACTCTCATGTGGATAGCTTGTATTCACCTTTGGAAAGCCATTGTACGGATTGATTTTAGACCAACAGAGAGGTGTTGCATCTGACGCATAATCCTCAAAATTCTGAATGTAAGGCAATGACAAAAGGCCGCAAGGTGTTGTGAAGGTGGCTGTTTGAGAAGGCATGATAGTATCTGAGCATACCAATTCGACATACCATTGGTAAATAGTGGCTGAGGACAATCCTTCCAACGTGTAGGTGGGTTCGCTGATTCCTTCTATTAAATCCCATTCAGCAGCATCAGACGTTTTGAAATAAAGATTGAACTCAGAGCCGTTTGAAGACCATGTAAGTTGTACTTCATTAGGTGATAACAGTTCTGAAACCAAGTTTAGTGGTCTCGGGCATGAAGGGAGCTCCTCTAATACAACGTCATCTACGTAAACTGAGCTTGATGACAAGGCCTTGAATGTGATAAATCTACCAGAGCCTTCATAACTGTCCAACGGAATATCGAACAATTGGTGCGTGTTAGAAACATTAATCACAGCAATAGTATCGAATGATGAAGGATTCGAAGGACTTGACATCACACCTACAGCGAAAGGAACACTCGTTGACGATGAAGTGCGCGCGTAGAACTTAAGTTGCATGTCTGTGATGCTGAGTGCATCAGGATCCACAGGAGTGATTGACACCGTTGATTGGTTAGAGAAGAAATACATGGAGTAGGAACCGCTATGCGCGTATGTCGAACTATTGTAGCAGTATGGAGATGTTGATGATCCAATGCCTCTGGTCCAGCATTCTGGAAGCGGATTTGAGCCTGTCATACCCTCATCGAAATTCCATGTGACAGGAATTTCTGTCAATCCTGCGCAAGGGGTCTTGAAGGTGGCTGAGTCACTCTGGACATCTTCATCGCAATGTGCAACAACATACCATGTATATTGTGTATTGTCCTCAAGACCATACAACTCATATACACCATTTTCATTCAATGAAACACCACTTATCTCCGTGTACTCTTCATCTGTTGAAGACTTGTAGAAGAGTGAGAAATCGGTTACATCACCGGCCTGCCATGAGAGAGCCACATAATCAACACCGAAATCCACAGTCTTGAGCATCATAGGCTCCGGACAAGGATCTATGTAGTCAACTTCGATGTTGTCAACAAACCAATACCAAGCTGAACTTGATGTTGTGTATTTGAAGGCTATACGTGCGCCCTCTTCATATTCAGCATCTGCGAATGAGACGATATACTTGTGGTAGTCGTTATCGCCAATTTCAGCACTTGAGATAGCGAATACTTCGGTAAAAGTAGATAAGTCGGTAATGTCGTTGAGCAGACCCATATGAATTGTACCGGAGCTTGAGCCTTCACGACGGGTATAGAATTTAATCTGCAGATTTGACAAATCCTCCTCCATCACAGGCAATACTGCATAAGAGCCATTGGTGTTGGAGTGGAATTCCAAAGCGCGACCGCTGCCGCCATAAGGGTTAGATGTTGTAACACGCGGATATCCGCTGTAAGGGGCAAGTGTATCCCAACAATCAGGGGCGTATGATGAAACAGACTCGAAGTCGATAGAATAAGGCAAAGCACTTATTGCGCCGCAAGCGGTGGTGAATGTTGTGCTTCGAACAGAACTTTGCGAGCTGCCGCAGTCGTTGATGACACGCACATTGTAAGTTGTCACAGGGGAGAGCCCTGAAAGGTCGTATTGGGTGTCAGTAAGGTTTTCGGTAACAACTTCGTCATCTTCCCAGCTTTGGATGGAAGTCTTGTATTGCAAAATGTAGTTGCCACCATCTTCAGGGGCAGCCCAAGTAACTGTGGCAGAAGTGCTTTCAATATTTGAAACAGCAAGAGAGCTTACTGCATGACATTCAATATAACCTTCTATGTAATATACTTTAATGTCAGGTCTATAGTGATAACTGCTGTTGTACAGGGTGCTCAATTGCGAGAATGTTTGGTCAGCAGACATAGGACTGCTGTCTTTGAAGAATGTCCAAGCCAAATCCGTATTCTCCTGAGCTGTGTAGTAGATGTTCTTGATGCAACCGCCTGAGGTTGTACAACCTTGTGATTCGGCAATCACCACCAAATTACCGCCGTTGTACTCGTAAGGTTCGTCGAGTTCAAGGTATGACCAGCCGGACTGGATGAAATTCATGGAACCGGAATAGCACACCTGGGCATCCGTCTTGAATTCGGCATAATTGGTTGTACCGGCGACACCATCCTCGGATATTTCCTTAATGTAAAGGGTGAGGGTGTTGCCCGCGGAGCCGGTACTTACGGAACCGAAATTCCAGGCGAGGCCCGCAATTGTGGAGCCCTGGCCAAGGTTCAGTTCGCTGGCAAGGTAAGTCTGCACCGACCAAGTGTAGCCGTACCAGCCTGCGAAACCGGCATAGTAACTTGCTGTTGTCGAGTTGCCGACGGTCACGTTTTCGTAATCGTCCTGCGCAACTCCGCTGAAGCCTATCATGATAAGCGTCAGCATCATTAGTAAAATTTTCTTCATTGTTGTTAAATTTTGGTTATAATTGATGTAATTTTCCGCTTTGTAAAATCAAACGTCAAAATTACTAATTTTATAATTTTTCCACAAACACATTCAACTGGAAAGTTATCAACAATTAATAAACAGCATGGAGGCTGCCGCATCCCCGCTATTGCAATAAATCAATCCATAATGTGAATCCCATGAAAGGGCTTCGATTTTGACGTGGGATTTTTTTACGTCCTACCAGGCTTTATCCCCTAACGGGGATTCGATTTCAAACGTAGGTTTATTTTAATCCGACGACAATTCTCCTTCCAATTAAACGGTGTGACCATTGGTCGGGGATAAAGCCGATTGACAATACGTAATTTAGAGACGCGCCATTTAGAGACGCGCCATGGCACGTCTCTACAGCGAAAAAAAACTTATAAAGAATTAAACTTTCGGGCTTGGATTGAGTCGCAGGCTAATTTTTGTACAAAATCAAGAAAAAAAGAAATGAAGGGCAACGATTCAGAAAAAAGCTATTGTTACAGATATTGGAGGCCTGCGGTGGCAGCCGACAATGCGGTTTTCCGCTTCGACGGCAAGAACCTGCAGATCCTCTTGGTCAGAAGAAAGAACGACCCCTACAAGGGAAAGTGGGCCTTTCCGGGCGGTTTCATGGAGGAGGGCGAGACTCTCCAGCAGGCCGCACTCCGCGAACTGGAGGAGGAGACCGGCGTGGTGCCGGAGTTCACCCGCGAGCTCTGTTCGCAGAGCGACCCGCACCGCGACCCCCGCGAACAGGTCATCTCCGTAGTCTTCTATTCCTTCGCCCACAACCAGACCGCCACCGCAAACGACGATGCGGCAGAAGCCCAGTGGTTCAATATCTACGAACTCCCCGAACTCGCCTTCGACCACGCCGAAATATTCCAGAAAGCCATCGACATGATCCGGCTCACCATCCGCTTCGACCCGGCCTTCTTCTGCCTACTCGACAGTGAGTTCACCCTACCCGACCTCTGCAGACTCTGGTCAAGCGCCTTCAACAAAAAATTCGACCGCCGCAACTTCCAGAAACACTGGACAACATTCAGCCTCCTCACCAACATAATAGAACCCGTTGACAGTCCTTCAAACACCAAAACATCACCCCGAGCTCCTAAATTCTACAAATTCAACAGAGAATCATACATAAAATTCAGAAAAAAGAACAGATTTCACTTCTAATCACATAAATACTTAATTATCAATTATTTACAATAAATAACATTTTTATATTGTGTATAAAGTACACACAATAATTTTTTTTATATTTTTGCGACCGTTCGGAAAATTTTCGTAAAAACAGCGCAATCAACTACAAATCAAACAGATAACAATAATAAAAAAAGAGAATACACATACAGATATGAGAAACAAAGTCAGGACGTTGTTGACACTTATGGCATTAACACTGCCAGTCGCAGGGATTTGGGCACAGGATTCCGTCCACGTTAACCTTAGCAAAGCTATTGAGATAGCATTATCAGAATCACCGACGATGCGCATTGCAGACAGATCGGTGGAAATCAAGAAAGTATATAAGAAAGAGCAGATTGTCTCTTTATTTCCGGATGTTTCAATTGCAGGAAACTACAACCGCACACTGCTGAAACAGCAGATGTCGATGGAGATGCCGAATCCGGCAACTGGACAATCGCAGACCATGAACATCAAGATGGGACGAGACAACACATACTCGATCGGTGCGAACCTCAGTCTGCCGTTGGTGGCCCCCGCCCTCTGGTCTAACCTGAAACTCAGTTCTTTGGACGTGGACATGGCTCTGGAGTCGGCGCGCTCATCCAAGATTGAACTTGTAAACCAGGTGAAGCAAGCCTACTATATGTATCTTTTAGCCAAGCAGTCGCTTGACGTATTGCAGAAGAGCTACGACAACATCGCTGCGAGCAACCAGATAGTGACCAATTCTTTCGAGCAGGGGCTCGTTTCGGAGTTCGAGAAGTTGCGTTCAGACGTGGCGTTGCAGAACCAGCGTCCTGCGGTGACATCGGCGGCGAAGGGTGTGCGTCTTGCAGCCATGCGCCTCAAAGTGCTTCTTGGCATGAACATCGACGAAAAGGTGATCTTCGACGGCCAGCTCTCCGACTACGAGCAGGAGGTGTTGAGCGCACAGATCCCATCGGAGAGCGACATCAACTTGGCATACAACACAGCATTGCGCCAGTTGGACTTGGGAATACAGCAGCTGGAGCAGTCGAAGAAGATAATCCGCGGCTCCTCGCTCCCGATGCTCGCCTTAGCCGGGGCCTTCCAATACTCAGGCATGGGTGACGACGGCACAAAGTTCGCCAACTATCCTTATTCTTACGTGGCTCTGTCGTTGCAAGTTCCGATAATATCTTGGGTATCAACAAACTACCAGTTAAAACAATCAAACCTCAACATTGAGAACATGCGCGACCAGCGTTCCGATGCCGAGCGCAACCTTCGTGTGGGCGTGCAAAGCTACATCAACGACATGCAGCAGGCCATAGAAGACATCGCTGCCGACCGCGAGACGATGATGCAGGCCCAGAAGGCTTACGACATAGCGAAGAAGCAGTATGAAGTCGGCATGAACACATGGCTCGACCTCAACACAGCGGAGCTGACCCTCACAAATTCCCAACTCAACTATTGTCAGTCGATTTACAACTATCTGACTGCAAAGGCAAACTTCGACTCTACTATTGGAAAGGAGAACTAATTCAACGAGATTCAAATTCAGAGTAATAACAATACCAAATATGAAAAAGACAACATACGCAATCATTTTACTTATCACAGGCGTCATGGTCATGGCGGGTTGCAAGGGCAAGGACAAAGCAGTAACGGCCACCGACCAGAAGATGACCATCCGCACCGAGGAGGTGCACACACAGGAAGTTGAACAAACCTACGAGTACACTGCAATTGTGGAGGCCAACGCGGTGAACAACATCGCGCCGCTCACCGGCGGCCGCATCGACCGCATCTACGTTGAAGTGGGCGACCGTGTGAGCAAGGGCAAGGTGCTCGTGCAGATGAACGAGAACAGCCTCAAGCAGCAGAAAGCGCAGCTCGAGAACCTCAAGACAAGCTTCCACCGCATCGACGAGCTCTACAAGGCCGGCGGCGCCTCAAAATCCGACTGGGATGCAATGAAGACACAGCTCGACGTGGCACAAACAGCCTACAACAACCTGTTAGAGAACACACAGCTCATCAGTCCTATCTCTGGCGTGGTGACTCAGCGCAACTACGACAGCGGCGATCTCTTCGGCGGACTTCCTGTCGTTCAAGTGCAGCAGATCACGCCTGTGAAAATGAACATCAACATCTCCGAGACCCTTTTCAAGAAGGTGAAGGTGGGCACTCCGGTAAGCGTCAAGGTTGACGCCTACGGCGACGAGGAGTTCAAGGGCAAGGTGAGTCTCATCTATCCAACCATGGATGGCGCAACCCACACATTCCCGGTGGAGGTGCAGCTTTCAAACGCCGACGGGCGTGTGCGCCCCGGCATGTACGCCCGTGTCACCATCAACTTCGGCGTCCAGAACCACGTGGTAGTACCTGATGAGGCCATCTTCCGCCAACAGGGCTCAGGCAACAGATATGTCTATGTTTACAAAGACGGCAAGGTGTCGTTCAACCAAGTTGAGGTCGGCCGCCATCTTGACAAATCCTACGAACTGCTCTCAGGTGATGTATCCGACGGCGACATGGTGGCCACCACCGGTCTCGCTCGTTTGAAAGACGGATTGGAAGTAAATGTGACGAAATAAATAATGTTTATTGGTTATTTAGCTGGGTTTATAATTTCGGGTTTATGGTAAAAAGCTAAAAGCCAATAGCCAAAAGCCAACAGTCTTATGAAAAAATTGCTGCCTATATGGATGTTTGTTGTTTGTGCCACCGTTACAGGTGTAGCGCAGACCGACAGCTGTGTCATCACGTCGTTACCGCAGTTCTGGGACTTTGAGACTAACAATGCTGGCGGTACCACAGACAAGCCGCTCCCAGCCTGCTGGAACCGATTGATTTCAGGATCGCACTATTTTGTGCCATTCGTTACAGAGTATCCAAATCTATCTCACTCCGGAAGCAAGGTTCTGAGCTTATTTAACACTCGTGGGTGGTACTTCACTTTGCCTCCTTTATGTGATACCATCTCTGTCAACCAGGTAGGACTTTCGTTTTATCTGAAATTAATCTTTTCACCGACAAAAGATTCTCTTGAGGTGGGTGTAATGACCGACCCTAACGATGTTTCCACTTTTACTGCGATTGATACGTTCTCGAATCTTCCGGAGGGTTACCAATTCGTGACTGTGGATTTCTCCGGATATGACGGTAATGGCAAAATTATTGCGTTTCATGACAATACCACTGATGGTTACTTTTCACATATGTTTATTGATGACATGACCCTTACGTGGCTGCCATTGCTGAATCAGCCGAGTTGTTATAGTCCGACGGCACTCTCTGTTGCCAACGTAAACGCTCATT
The DNA here is from genome assembly GCA_934699095.1 of uncultured Bacteroidales bacterium. GTDB lineage: Bacteria > Bacteroidota > Bacteroidia > Bacteroidales > WCHB1-69 > F23-D06. The sequence continues at coordinate 24,292 of CAKUVI010000009.1, forward strand.
CAGCAGACGTTTCTTGGACACATGATGCCGACCCCGCAGACTATGTTATCCACTACAAGCCGACATCAGACACGATTTGGTTGACTGATACTGTCTCCATCACCTCCTGTACAATTGGCGGTCTGATTCCGCTCACAACCTACGAACTGTTTGTTGTTGCTCTATGCAATCCGAACAGCCCATCTGGAACAGTGACCTTCACCACCGATTGTGCCGCTGATATCACTTCAGTGCCCAAGACTTGGGATTTTGAGGAAGCAAACCATCAGATGCCGGCTTGTTGGACAAAGATTTCGACAGGAACATATCCCTGTGTGGATGTCAATCTTGCTACGAGCAACGGCAACGCCCTTTGTTTTTTCCAGAGCGCGGGTGGATTAGCAATCATGCCGTATGTCAATTCCAATTACTTGGATATACACAATTTACAGATTTCTTTCAATGTCTGTAACTATCGTGCCTTTATGTATGCCGGGGCAAGTATTGATGTGGGTATAATGACAGACCCGACGGACCCCGCCTCTTTCACTCTTGTGCGGAGATTAGACAGTCTGACCAAAGGATATAGACACGTCACGATACCGTTTTACTTATACGAGGGCAGCGGAACATACATTGCATTCCGTGATTCAAACAGCGTTCAGAGTTCTCCTGATGGTAATTATCTGTATGATATAATCATAGATGACCTTACGATTGACTTCAGCGATTCCATTCCGTGTGCTATACCTCAACAGCCTGTTGTTTCGGATATTACGAGTTCTTCCTCTGTAGTGGCATGGCAGAACAGTCTCGACTGGCATGATGCGGAAGTCACATATTTAGTCTGTTACAAGCCTGCCACAGACACAGTTTGGCAAGTCGATACCGTCTGTCCCGGTAGCATGATCCACACTTTGCATAATTTGGAATCCGAGACTTCTTACGATTGTTATGTGGTGGCGGCTTGTAATCCTGACATGCCTTCGGAGACAGTCCATTTTTCAACAGGTGTTGATTCTGTTGGCGTGGCGGATCATTTACGTTTGGAACCGGTTGTCGCGCTCTATCCGAATCCAGCACACGATTACGTCGATGTGCGTGTCACAGCCCCCGACATCGTCATTCTTGGTGTTGAGGTTTATGATGTTTACGGCAGAAATATCCGCACCTCTGTAGGGGCGAATGACGAATCGCCATCGTATCGCATCAACCTCTCCGGCCTCGCCAGCGGTGTTTACATAGCCCACGTCCGAACAGAGACAGGAATCATAGATCTAAAATTCGTCAAAAAACGATAATCCTTGTTTCAACAACCTATAAACATTATAACCCATTAAACTGTAACCAATAACCCTTAAACCAATATGAGCTTATACCAGAAATCGGTCGAGAGACCAATTATGACAGGGCTTATTTACATAGCCGTAGTAATCATAGGTATTTTCTCAATGACAAAGCTGCCGGTCGATTTGTTTCCGCACATGGACGGAAACACGATCATGGTGCTCACCGTGTATGGCGGCGCCAGCGCGGAAGACATTGAGGACAACGTGTCAAAGCCTATCGAGAACGTGCTCAACACACTGAGCGACCTGAAACACATCACATCAAACTCAAAGGAGAACTATTCAATAGTATATCTTGAATTTGAATACGGTGTTGACATCGAACAGAAGACCAACGATGTGCGCGACAAACTGGACATGGTGAAGTCGGCGCTGCCCGACGGTGCCAATTCGCCATACCTGTTCAAGTTCAGCGCCGACGACATGCCTATCATGATGCTCTCCGTGAAATCGGGCCAGAGCACGCAGGCTTTATACAAGATCTTGGACGACAAGGTGTCTTCCCCGCTGTCACGTATCAGCGGCGTTGGCGCGGTGTCAATCTCCGGTGCTCCACAGCGTGAAATCCAAGTTTATTGCGACCCTTACAAACTCGAAAGCTATAACCTGACCATCGAGAGCATCGCATCAACCCTTGGCGCTGAGAACCGTAACGTCTCATTAGGTATCATGGACGTCGGTTCCAAGACATACTCAATGCGTGTTGACGGTGAATTCAACAGTGCCGACGAGATGGAGGATGTTGTTGTTGGAAGCTACAACAACAAGAACGTGTTCCTTCGCGACGTGGCCACAATTAAGGACACCCTGCAGGAACGTATGCAGGAGTCATACACCGATGGCGAACGCGGTGCTATGGTCATCATCCAGAAACAGACAGGCGCGAACACTGTGCAGATCTGCAAGAAAGTGCTCGAACAACTGCCCGACATCAAAAACTCGCTGCCTGCCGATGTTCAGCTTGACGTGCTGGTTGACAACTCCGACAACATCTCCAACACCATCGCCAGCCTTGAGGAGACCATACTCATAATCCTGCTGCTCGTTGTTGTTGTTGTGCTGTTCTTCTTGGGACGTTGGAGGGCAACCCTCATCATCGCAGTCGTGGTGCCCGTCTCCTTGATAGCGGCATTCATCTACCTGCTTGTAACGGGCAACACACTGAATATCATATCATTGTCTTCCATTTCAATTGCCATCGGCATGGTCGTTGACGACTCTATCGTGGTATTGGAGAACATCACCACCCATATTGAACGCGGTTCCAAGCCGAAGGCTGCGGCCATATTCGCCACCAGCGAGGTGTCGCTCTCCATTGTAGCCTCCACGCTCGTAATCATCGCCGTGTTCCTGCCGTTGACGTTCCTCACCGGAATGGCGGGCGTTCTCTTCAAGCAGCTCGGCTGGATTGTCACCATCGTGATTGCGGTGTCTTTGGCGGCCGCCATGACCCTTACCCCGATGTTAAGCTCGTTGCTGTTGAAAAAGAACCCTAAAAAGAGCAAATGGTTCAATGCAATCTACACCCCTATTGAAAAATTTCTGGAACGACTTGACGACTGGTATGCAGGCGTGCTAAGATGGTGCGTAAACCATCGCAAGACAGTGGTATTGGTCGCATTGGCCATCTTTGCGGTCAGTCTCTCACTCCTTACGGTTATACCAACAGAGTTCTTCCCCGCACAGGATAACGCCCGTCTGAGCGCAACCGTAAAACTGCCTCAAGGCACCCGTGTCGAAACCACCAAAGCGTTGGGTGACCAGTTGGTGAAAGAGATGAAGGCCAAGTATCCTGACGAAATCAAGACCATCAACTATTCAGTCGGCATGCCGGATGAAGACAACACATTCAGCCTGATGCGCGACAACGGAACTCATCTTCTCTCTTTCAACATCAGATTAGTGAAGAAGACCGAGCGTAAGAAGTTCATCACCGAGATCGCCGACGGCATCCGTGACATCATGCGCCAGCACATCGAGATCAACTCATACACAGTATCCACTGGCCAAGGCAGCATGGGCGGACAGTCAACCGTTGACATAGAGCTGTACTGCTACGACTTCAACACCACCGACCAGTTCGCCGCCGATCTTGCGGCACGAATGCGTCAGGTTGAAGGCTGCTCCGAGGTACTGATCAGCCGTGACGAGTACACCCCAGAGTTGGAAGTCGTGTTCGACCGCCAGAAGTTGGCCGAGAACGGACTGAACTCCACCACTGCCGCAAGTTACGTAAGGAACCGTTTCAACGGCTACACAGCATCTCAATTCCGCGAGGATGGCGACGAGTACAACATTCGCGTTCGCTACGCTCCAGAGTTCCGCGACGACATCCATGCAATCGAGAACATACTCATGTACAACAGCCGCGGTCAGGGCATCCGTGTCGGTGATGTCGGCAAGGTCGAAGAGACTTTCACACCGCCCACCATTGTGCGCAAGGACAGAGAGAGAATGGTAAAGGTGTCGTGCGTTGTTGCAAAGGACGCCGCATTGAGCGAATTGGTTGCGGCTTCCGAAAACGTCCTCAAGAGCATGGACGTGCCATCCACCCTCGACTACAAAATTGGCGGTACTTGGGAAGACCAGCAGGATGCCTTCGGTGACATGTTCATGCTGATGGCTCTCATCGTGATTCTGGTTTACGTTGTGATGGCCGCCCAGTTCGAGTCGTTCACATATCCGTTCGTGATCATGTTCTCAATCCCGTTCGCATTCACCGGTGTATTCATCGGACTTGCCGTAACAAGGACAGCTCTTGGCATCATGGCCCTGATAGGTGCGATGATGTTGATAGGCATCGTTGTGAAGAACGGTATTGTGCTTGTTGACTACACCAGTCTCTGTGTAGAGCGTGGCATGAGCATCAAGGATGCCGTGGTTGCCGGTGGCCGTTCCCGTCTGCGTCCGATCCTGATGACCACCCTGACCACCGTGCTCGGCATGATACCCCTGGCCATCGACAAGGGCGAGGGCGCCGAAATGTGGAACTCCATGGGTATGGTTGTAGCTTGGGGTCTGTCTGTGTCAACACTCGTGACCCTTATCCTCATCCCTATCCTTTACAGCAAGTTCGCCGAATGGAACCAGAAAGGCAAAGAGCGCCGTCGCGCACGCCGCGAACGCAACAAAGCACTCGGTGTCAATGAAGTTTAGAATTTAGTATTTAGAATTTAGTATTTAATATTTATGAAAGCTGTATTTATATCATTATATCAAGCCTTCTATGAGGAGGTGATGGAAATCTTGGACAAGAACGAGATCCGAGGTTTCACCTATTGGAACGAGGTTCAGGGGCGCGGCTCCGACAACGGAGAGCCTCACTACGGCACCCACGCCTGGCCTACCCTCAATTCGGCAATTCTCGCCTTCATCCCAGATGAGAAGGTAAAGCCGCTTCTCCAAGACATCCACGACTTGGACGTCGGCGCTGAACAACAAGGCCTACGAGCCTTTGTACTGAACGCAGAGGAAATAACAGACAAAAATTTTTAACATCGAATATCAAACAATATTAACCTGTAGAGGCTCGCCATGGCGAGCCTCTACTTTTGTTTATAAAATGTTAATAAAACAACAATGTTCACGATTGCTTAAACAATCATTTTTCCGTAAATTTGCGACTTGTTTTTCAGACGAATCACCTAATAGCAATAGACAAATTAAAATCACCTAAAAAAATGAAAAAACTTCTATTAATGATGCTGACGCTCATAATTATGGGCTTTATCGGATTTGCCCAAGACGGTTACGAATCTGTGACTGTCGGCAACTCGACTACTCAAGGCTACTATGCGGGATTTGCCGGATGGTATGGCTTCACTTGGTCGGTAAACACCTACAAGGCTGACGAATTGAACCTCACAACCGGCAGCAACATCATGGGTTTAGCCTGGAACTTCTATTCAGTTGAAAGCCCCTCCGGTGCCAACTCTGTAAGCATCTACATCAAAGAGATATCAGAAGACGGTGTGGCAGGTTCAACCATTTACGCCGACTTTAAAGCCGATGCTCAACTATGCTACTCGGGCTCTATGGGTTTCATGCATGAGGGTTGGTCCTATCTCGAACTTTCGGATCCTTACCAATACCAAGGTGGCAACTTGGTAATCATAGCCGAATCTGAAGGCTGTTCACTCTATGGCGGATGCACAAAGCAAATATACTACACAAGCCAAGCCAACACCGACATGGCATGGACATTCTTCCAAGACGGTTCCAACATGAACGCTTCCAGCTCATTCTCGACACTCAGCGGAGCATACAACAGCGACAATCACTACAGACCGGATGTGAAGGTCTATTACGAAGAAGGCAGTGTGTCTTGCTCCCCTGTTCAATCACTTACTGTTGTAAGCAGTGAGATCACATCAAACTCTGCTGCCATTTCATGGACTGAACCCGAATCAGCAGGCGATTATTTAGTTCTCTTAAAGACCTCTTCTCAATCTTGGGACAGCGAGGATATAATCACCTATACCACTAACGACACCTATTTCAGCTTCAGCGACCTCAGTCCCGCAACCACATACAACGTACGTGTCATAAATGACTGCGGCGATGAGCAGAGCGTGCCGCGCAACATCACGTTCACTACCGCATGCGGTGCTATCTCATTGCTCCCCTACTCTATAAACTTCGACGATGTCGCCACGCTTCCAAACTGCTGGTCAGCACTCAACCAATACGAGGGTTATCCGATGGTTTCTTCGACTTACCCTTACAACAACTCAACCCAGTCTCTGGAATTCCACGCAAACGGAGCATCTTACGCAGTTCTTCCCGCTTTTGAAGCTCCACTCTCCGAATTGCAAGTTTCATTATACACCTGTCGCGAGGGTAGTAGCTCTGGATCATTTCAAGTTGGTTATCTGACAGATCCTTCTGATGCAAACACCTTCATTGCATTAGAAACCGTCACATCAGCCGGACTTGGAAACAACGACTACATCAAGCTCATTGTAAGTTACCAAGATGCAGAAGTTGATGAGGACGCCCGCATAGCATTCAAATACATAAACGACCCAAGTTACAACAACTGGTATTGGTTTGTTGACGATGTGGAAGTTGACAACATCAGCCCATGTCCCGAACCTCTGAAGCTAAAAGTTGCAGGTTATGGCTTGAATTCTGTTGATCTTACATGGGAAGCAGGCGAAACCACAGATTTCTCTTTATTCTACAAAACATCCACAGAAACTGAATTCACAGAAATAACTGGCGTGTCATTAGACGAAAACGGCATCTACACTCTGGAGAACACCTTGCCGTCAACAACTTACACATGGTACGTTATAGCTCACTGCGACATTGACGTTCAAAGCGACAGCACCTCTTTCACAACTCCTTGTGAAGGAATCTCAGAGCTCCCACAGACCTGGGACATGGAAGAGAACAACACCGGCGGAACTTCCGGCAACCCGCTCCCTGCATGTTGGATCAGAAGCACTGTTTCTGCAAACGTCCCCTACGTTTATAACTACCAGAGTTATGCTCACAGCGGAAACCGCACAATCTATTTCTCATCTACGGCTAACATCTCCGCCTCCATTACACCAATCAACACTGAAGTCTTAAACATCTCCGATATCCAGCTTAAATTCTATGCTCGTTCATCTTCTACCACCACTCCCGCACAACTCATGATAGGCGTGATGTCAAATCCGGAAGACCACACCACTTTCGACACTGTGGATATCGTCACCTTGGGCTCAACCTACCAGCTGTATGAAGTTCCCTTCGACTCATACCAAGGAAATAAGACTTTCATATCCTTTAAATTCACTGGCAACACCTCTCTTTACGTTGACGATGTAACCCTCGAGAACATCCCTGAATGTCCAAAACCAACCGGTTTGGCATCAACCCAGATAGAAGAAACCACATTCGATTTGTCATGGAACTCTACAGGAGACAACTTCAACCTCTACTACAAGAAGGCTGCCGACGAGGAATGGGAAGTTATAGAGAATCTCTCAGAGACAACCTACACATTGTCAGACCTTGACATGACAACCAACTACGAGTGGTATGTAGGCTTGGTTTGCAGCGACACTATTATGGCTTCATTAATCGCAACCTTCTCAACTCCTTGCGGATTGATGCCACTCACTTACACTCAAGATTTTGAGAGTGTCATCCCAGGACAGATACCAGACTGCTGGTCGCAAATCTACCCGTATGATGGTTATCCGAAGGCAACTACAAGCTATCCTCACGAATCAAGCACCAAAGCAATGGAGTTCAGATGCCCTTCTGCAAACACCTCTGTATATGCCGTCCTGCCTCAGTTTGAAGAGACAATCGATCAACTACAAATCTCTTTCTGGACAAGAAGAGAGGGTGCAAACTCAGGAACTTTAAGCTTAGGTTACATGACCAACACTTCAGACACCAGCACATTCACACAAATATGGTCAATGTCATCAGAACAAATCGGCGACAACTCGTATCACTATTACGAACTCAACTTCGGCGGAATCCAGCTTGACGGTGACGATGCAAACATAGTTTTCAGATATAACACACCTAATGCCGTCTGGTACTGGTTCGTTGATGACATAACAGTAGAACTCATCCCATCATGTCCTTCTCCAGTTTCTCTGGCTGCCTCAAATATCACAGCAAATTCAGCAACTTTGACATGGAGCTCTTTAGCCGATGAATTCAACGTTTACTACAAGGGCGAAAATGACGCAGAATACACCGTCATGGAGAATGTATCTTTAGATGAGGAAGGCTTTATCATTGAAGATTTGTCTCCGGCAAGCACCTATATCTGGTATGTTGAGGCAATCTGTTCCGACACAACAGTGGCAAGTACGGCAACCTCGTTCACAACTGCATGCGATGCCATCACAGCACTTCCTTACTTCAACAACTTCGAGAATACACCAGTCAATACTCTCCCTATATGCTGGTCACAAATCAACCCGACTTCCAACAACTATCCGAAAGTAACCAACTATTCAGCATATAATTCAAACAACAAGTTGGAATTCCGAAACAACTACAACAGCAACACTCCAACTTTCGCAGTATTGCCATTGATCGATGCAGATCTTTCCGAATTACAAATCTCATTCTGGCACCGCAAAGAAGGTACCTCATCAGGCACTTTCAGCGTTGGTTATATGACTGATCCTTCAAATGCCAACACTTTTGTTGAACTTTGGTCAACAAACGGATCCACAGCCTCCAGCGCCTACACCTTACAAACCGTTGAATTCGCCTCATTGGCAGAAGAAGAAGATTACGATTCCGAAGCAGAACTCTACATTGCTTTCAAATACAACTGTTCTTCCAACTGGTATTGGTATGTTGACGATGTAACTGTTGAGCCTGTGCCTGCATGTCCAGCACCAACAGACCTCTCCACTGTTGCTGTAGCTTCATCTTCCGCAAATCTCGCATGGTCTAATTCATCCGACAACATGAACTTATATTACAAGAAGAGCTCTGAGACGGAATGGACCACAATTGAAGGCATAACTTATGACACAGAAAGCGTATATACACTTGAGAACCTGGAACCTTCAACCACTTACGACTGGAAGGTAGGCAACATCTGCGAAGACGGTTCCATAACTATGAGTATTCCTGGTCAGTTCACAACTGCATGTGCAGCATACGAAGCTCCTTTCTTGGAAGAATTCACTGCAAATACACTTCCTGATTGTTGGAAACGCTACACCGGCAACGCCGACCAAGTGTTCAACGGAGGACAGATGAATCCTGCTTCAAATGGCTGGAACTACTCCTCAAGTGATGTATTTGAAAACAACACACACTACTACTTGAACATTTATGGCACAGGAGTAAATCACTGGTTAGTAACTCCTGACATCGATTTGAGCAACCTCACTACACCTGCACTCTCATTCGACCTTGCCCTCACGAAATATGCCTCTTCAGATCCTATCTCACAAGGCCAGCAATCTGACGACAAATTCATCGTTGCTGTATCTACCGACGGCGGTCTTACATGGAACGCGGCAAATGCCATTGTCTGGGACAACTCAGGTAGCATCGACTACTCTTACGACAACATTTCAAACACTGGAGAGACTGTTTACATCCCTTTGACACAATACGCTAACCAAACCATCAAGATCGCCTTCTATGGAGAATCAACAATTGATGGCGGCGACAACAATCTGCATATCGACAATGTCTCAGTTGACGAGATGCCGACTTGTATGCCTCCTAAGAGCCTATTGATTTCAGAAATTACAGATAACTCAGCAACTGTAACTTGGGTACCTCAAGGCCAGGAAACTGCTTGGATCTTTGAATATAAAGAGGCTGGCGAAACTGATTGGGAAGAGATGACCGTAACTACTACTGAGGCGCAGCTTACAGGTTTGACAACATTAACATATTATGATGTACGAGTTAAAGCTGATTGTGGAGACGAGACATCCACATATGTCAGCGGTAGCTTCGTTACAATCTGCGGAGCAGAAAATCAATGTACATACTCTATAGAAATGACCGATGAATATGGCGACGGTTGGAACGATTGTGAAATCATAGTAACACAAAATGGAGTTGAGAGAGCCATTCTTACCATTAACGATGGCGGCGATGAAACTCCAATAACCGAAACATTCAACTTGTGCGACGGCATTGAAACCGAAATTCTTTGGATTCCAGGTTCATATCCGGAAGAGATAGGATTTACAATCTATGATCCAAATGGCAACGTTATCTTGCAAAAGGCTGAAGGTTCTATGGAAGACGCTGATTTAGAAATCGTTCTTCTTACATTCACAACCGATTGTCAGGGTTCAGGTCCTGCAGAGTGCGTTGTTCCTACCGCATTGGCAGTGAACGTCATCACAGAGACCGCAGCAACCGCAACCTGGACAGCAGGTGGCAATGAGACAGCTTGGAAGCTGCAATACAAGACCGCAGCCGCTACCAGCTGGGGTTCTGAAATAGCAGTAAATACAACTCCATCTTACCAGATGACAGGTCTTGCTGCAGGCACAGCATATCAGGTGCGCGTAAAGGCTGTTTGCGGTGAGGGTGACGAAAGCGACTGGACAGAGGCTGTTGCATTCACCACCAACGAAGAGGTTGTTGAGCCATGTAACACCCCGACCAACGTAGCTGCATCCAACATCACCAAGGAGAGCATGACCATCACATGGAATGCGAACGGCGCAAGCAAGTGGAACCTGCAGTACCGCGTTGTAAACGGCGCATGGAGCACCGTGACAGTCGAGGGCAACCCGACCTACACTATCACCGACCTCACGGAGGCCACCGAGTACCAGATCCAGGTACAGGCAGTGTGCGACGGCGCAACAAGTCCGTGGAGCACGATGATCAGCCAGAGCACGGGCATCAACGCCCGCCTGATGGGCAGCATCTCGCTGTATCCTAACCCGGCAAGCAACTACGTTGACGTACGCGTGAGCGACAACGACATCGCAGTAAGCCGTCTTGAGGTTTACGACGTATATGGCAAGCTCATCAACGAGGTTGAGGTCATCAACAATCCTACGAGAATCAACGTTGAAAACCTTGCAAGCGGCATGTATTTCGTGAAGGTAATCACCAACGACGGAGTGGCAACCAAAAATTTCATCAAGAAATAATCCCACATAAAATACGATTTTGTAGAGACGGACAATCGTCCGTCTCTTTTTTTTATATAATAACCGCAATTTTTTTATTGGCAGAGACGGACGGCCGTTCGTCTCAACGGGGAATAACCCCACGAACGTACGATTACGGGTGGAGGAACGGCCGTCCGTTTTTTATAATGGTGGCCGCGGATGACACAGCATTAAATAATTTTGTACCTTTGCACCCTGTAATAAAAGATGACTATGCGTAACGCCAGAATTTTTATTGAGAAGAAAAAGGGTTTCCAAGTTGAGGCCAACAGTTTAAAAAACACGCTGAATCATAATTTCAACCTTAACATTGACGAGCTTCGCCATCTTAAGGTTTACGATATCTTCAATATTGAAGAAGACCTTCTTGAAAAAGCCAAGAATGTGGTGTTTTCAGAGCCAGTGACTGACGATGTTTACGATGAATTCAACGCAGACAGCGACTTTCATTTTGCGGTTGAGTTCCTTCCAGGTCAGTTTGACCAGCGCGCTGACAGTGCGAAACAGTGCCTGAAACTGCTGAACCCATCCACTAATGCAGAAATCAAAAGTGCCAACCTATATCTCATCAAAGGCAATCTCACCGATGAGCAGAAACAGCGCGTGAAGAAGTTTTGCATCAACGAAGTGGAGGCACGGGAGAAAGACATGTCGCGTCTTGAATTGCCAGAGAACCCTGACATCGACGAAGTAGTGATATTTGAAGGATTCCGTATCTGGAACGAGACCGAGCTCAAGGCATTCCACGAGAAGTTAGGGCTTGCCATGTCGCTTGCTGATCTCAAATTCATCCAGAATTATTTCAAAAACGAGGAGAAAAGAGACCCTTCAGAAACAGAGATCAAATTGTTAGACACCTATTGGAGTGACCATTGCAGGCACACCACATTTGAGACTTCCGTAACATCAGTAGAGATTGACGGTGACAACGAATACAGCCGACAGATAGAGACAGCCTTTGAGGAGTACAAGCAGGTGCGTGAGGCCGTGTACGGGGCAGACACAAGACGTCCGGTGACCCTTATGGATCTTGCATCCATAAACGGAAAGTACGAATACAAGCGCGGCAACCTTCCCGACAAGGAGATTTCGGAAGAGAACAACGCCTGCAGCATAAAAGTGAATGTGGATGTTGACGGCAAGGAGGAGCCGTGGCTGCTCATGTACAAAAACGAGACGCACAACCATCCAACTGAAATCGAGCCGTTTGGAGGAGCTGCAACGTGCGTGGGCGGTGCCATTCGCGACCCTTTGAGCGGCCGCAGCTACGTATATCAGGCAATGCGCGTGACAGGCGCCGGCGACATCAATGCGCCTATATCCGAAACACTGCCGGGCAAACTGCCTCAATCGGTGATCTCAAAGACCGCAGCTGCGGGATACTCGTCCTACGGCAACCAGATAGGATTGGCCACCACTCACGTTAGAGAGATATATCACCCAGACTATCAGGCAAAGCGTCTTGAGATAGGCGCAGTAGTGGGTGCAGTTCCTGAAAATCAGGTGCGGCGTGAACGCCCGCAACCGGGCGACATTATCATCATGTTCGGGGGGCGGACAGGCCGCGACGGCATTGGAGGCGCCACAGGTTCCTCCAAAGAGCACAACGAGAAATCACTCGACACATGCGCAGCTGAAGTTCAGAAGGGCAACGCACCCGAAGAACGCAAAATCCAACACCTTTTCCGCCGTCCGGAAGTCACAAGGCTTATCAAGAAATCCAACGACTTCGGCGCCGGCGGTGTCAGCGTCGCCATCGGTGAGCTCGCCGACGGCTTGGAAATCAACCTCGACTCTGTCCGCACAAAATACAACGGACTAAACGGCACCGAAATCGCCATCAGCGAATCTCAAGAGAGAATGAGCGTGGTTGTCGCCCCAGAAGACGTGGAAGAATTTTTCAGATATTGCCGTGAAGAGAACATCGAAGCCAACATTATCGCCAAAGTCACTGACAACGACCGCCTTATCATGACTTGGCGTGGCAAAACCATAGTCAACATCAGCAGAACTTTCATCAACACCAACGGTGTCCGCCAGGAAACAGGCGTCAAAGTCAACCCTGTTGGAGACAACATTATGAGCAACGAAGCGCCGAAAGGCTCCACCGCGCAACAAAAGTGGGCATCTTGCCTTTCAAGTCCCAATGTAGCTTCTCAGAAAGGCCTAATTGAGATGTTTGACGCCACAATAGGCGCATCCACGGTGCTCATGCCTTTCGGAGGTAAGCATCAACTCACCGAGACGCAAGTCAGTGCGCAGAAACTTCCCGTTCGTCATGGACATACAAATCTCGCTTCTGTGATGTCTTTCGGCTATAATCCTTTCATCACCAAGAGGTCGCCATTCCACGGGGCTGTGATGGGAGTGCTGGAAGCCATGTCGAAAATCGTTGCCGCCGGCGGCGACTACAACAAAATCCGCTTCACTTTCCAAGAGTATTTCGAGAAATTAGGCAAGGATGAGTCCCGCTGGGGCAAACCCTTCTCCGCTCTTTTGGGCGCTTTCTGGATGCAAAAGGCCTTCGGTCTCGCATCATTGGGCGGCAAAGACTCCATGAGCGGCACCTTCAAGAATCTGGACGTTCCTCCAACAATCGTGGCCTTCGCCATTACAACCGAGAACGCCAACAACATAATTTCACCTGAATTCAAACAGAAGGGAAATCGCATATATCTCATAAACAATATTTTAGAAAACAATCTTCCAAACATTGACCGCACTAAGAAGATATTCTCATTCATGCATGAGAATATTCTCAACAAGAAGATTGTCTCTGCATTCACGATGCAATTCGGAGGAATCGCCGAAGCACTTGCAAAAATGAGTTTCGGCAATGATCTTGGATTTGAAATAAACACCGGTGCAGACCTGTTTGCGTATAATTACGGCAGCTTCATTGTGGAGAGCTCTGCTGAATTGAACTCTGAATTCGCCATCGAACTTGGTGTTGTAAGCGACAAGTTTGTGGTCAATGGCGAAGAACTCAACAAGTCTGAACTCCTGTCTGCATGGCGTGGAAAATACAGCCGTCTGTATCCTGAGACAGCCGAGAATGAGACCGAATCAGTTGGACAAGAATTCACCAACAAAGCAGTTGCAAGCGATGTAAAGGCGCCAAAGACCATGGTACCGAAGGTTATCCTGCCAGTATTTCCAGGCACTAACTGCGATTACGACACAGCACGCGCTTTTGAGGACGCCGGTGCTGAGACCCGCATTCTCGTGTTCAAGAACCTTGACGAGGATGCCATCAACCATTCCCTTGAGGAACTGGCCGATGCAATCGCCAACTCCCAAATCCTGGCCCTGTCGGGCGGCTTCAGTCTCGGCGACGAGCCCGACGGCAGCGGAAAGTTCATCGCCAACGTCCTGAACCACCCGAAAATAAAATGCGAAGTGGAAAACCTGATCAACCGCAAAGGACTTATCCTCGGAATCTGCAACGGTTTCCAAGCACTCATCAAATCAGGACTTCTTCCATTCGGCAAAATCGGTGAAGTGACTGCTGATTCCCCCACCCTATACCGCAACAACATTAACCGTCACATCTCACGCATGGTACGCACCCGCGTATGCAAGACAAATTCGCCTTGGCTTGTATCCTTCAAGGAAGGCGACGTATTCCAGATTGCCGTTAGCCATGGCGAAGGAAAATTTGTAGTCAACAAAGAACTTGCCCAACAGCTCTTTAACAACGGCCAAATAGCTTTCCAATATTGCGATGAGATCGGACAACCGAGCATGGCCCCCGAAGACAACCCCAACGGCTCGTTTTATGCTATCGAAGGCATTGTGTCTGACAATGGATTGATTCTCGGCAAGATGGGACACAGTGAGCGCAAGGGCGAAAACCTCTACAAGAATATCTACGGCTGCAAAGAACAAGATATTTTCAAGAACGCAGTGAATTATTTTACAAAATAGATACGATGAAAGTAAACGACGAAGAGTATATTGAGATTACCGTTCCTGAAGTGCGTGGTTCATCCAACACCGCCGAGGCATTCTCGATGATTTTGGTTGACAAAAACAACAGAAGTCGCTATTTGCCTATAATCATTGGCATCAATGAGGCGCGTTCTATCTTGGGCGAGATACACAACAAACTGCCATTCAGACCATTGACTCATACACTCTTCGTTGATTTATTTTCTATCATCAAAGACTACAACATCGAGTTCGTCTCGATAGATAGTTTTAATGAAGGTATATATTATGCTTCTGTTGTAATCAAAACACCTGACAGCAAGTATGCGAAGTTGGACGCACGTCCTTCCGACGCCATCGCAATAGCTCTTCACTCATACGCACCGATATACATCAAAAAATCCCTATTTGAAGAAAAACACATCAAGGCAAAGCTGCGCACCCCGATCAGCGAGGTGCCGGAACGTTTCCAAAGCACAATCCAGGAGCCGATATCAGAAGGTGACAGCATAAGCCAACAGCTCGACAAACTCCCGTTAGATGTATTGGAGGACCTACTGAAAGACGCCATTGAGGAGGAAAATTACGAATATGCCTCTGAAATTCAAAAGGCAATAAACAAAATAAGAGGGCAGTCTTAAACATTTTAAACCACCATCTTACAAAAAATGAACAACCAAGAAGAAAACAGAAGAAAGAGTTTAGCGGTTTTAGAGCATTACTGGGGCTACAAACAGTTCAGACCCTTGCAGGAGGACATTGTTCTGTCGGTTTTAGACGGGCGCGACACTCTTGCACTCCTTCCTACAGGCGGCGGCAAATCTATATGTTTCCAAGTACCGGCAATGGTTTTAGGCGGGTTATGCATTGTTGTCTCTCCTCTAATAGCATTGATGAAAGACCAAGTGGAGCACCTCAAGGCGCGCGGCATCAAGGCTGCAGCCATCTATTCGGGAATGCGCCAAAGCGAAATAGAAACCGCCATCGACAATGTACTCTACGACCCCGAATACCGTTTCCTCTATGTTTCTCCGGAACGACTGCAAACCGACCGATTCAAGGTCAATTTTTCAAAGATGCCTGTCAAGCTTATAGCTGTTGATGAATCTCACTGCATATCGCAATGGGGCTACGATTTTAGACCGCCCTATTTGGAAATAGCAAAAATCAGAGGTTATTTCCCCGAAGCACCTGTTTTAGCACTAACCGCAACCGCAACCCCTGAAGTGGTCATAGACATACAAAAGAGGTTGGAATTTAAGAAAGAGAACGTTTTCAGAAAAAGTTTCAAGCGCGAAAACCTTATCTATTATGTTGTTAATGAAGAGGATAAGAACAGCCGAATGTTGCGAATCATGAAACGCTATCCCGGCACAGGCATCGTCTATGTCCGCAACAGAAAACGCACTGAACAGGTCGCTGAATACCTGCGCAGCCATGGAATCACCGCCGACCATTACCACGCTGGGATGGACCCTAAAGAGAGAGACATCCGCCAAAAGAAATGGATGGACGGCAAAACACGAGTGATGGTGGCCACCAATGCTTTCGGCATGGGCATCGACAAGCCTGACGTCCGTTTTGTCGTGCACATTGACCTTCCCGACACATTGGAGGCCTACTTCCAGGAAGCTGGACGCGGCGGACGCGATGAAAAGCCGGCAGTGGCAATCCTGCTGTACGACAATCACGACATAGCACAACTTAAGCGAAACTTCACAATCTCGTTTCCACCATTGGATAAAGTCAGGGAGGTTTATGAAGAACTGTGTCAATTCTATCATATAGCAATAGGCTCCGGACAGAATTCCGTTTTTCTCTTCTCAATGGAGAAACATGCGATAGCCACAAAGATGAACGCCACCCAATATTACAATGCGCTCAAACTATTGAACAGCATTGGAATGATACTCGTATCTGAGCACCTGCGTGAAACCTCGCAAATCATGTTCAGAACCGATGGTCAGACGCTCATCAACTTTCAAAAAAACAATCCTGCCGATGAGCCATTGATCACGCTCATTCTCCGCTCCTATTCAGGAGTTTTCTCCCAATACACTAACATCAACGAACAACTTCTGGCGGAACGATTAGGATGTTCAGAGGAAGATGTGGTCGAAAACCTGAAAAAACTTCGCGCGGCAAAGATCATATCTTACCAACCTCAAAGCAATATCCCTCTTATTGTATTCCTTAAAGACAGAATCGACAAAGATTATCTCTATTTCGACAACAAGGCATATGATTTCAGAAAAAAAACGGCAGAGACTCGCATGGAAGCTGTCGAAAAATACGTAAAAACCGATGACAAATGCCGGAGCAGATTATTGCTGGAATACTTTGGTGAGTTCACCAGCACGCCGTGCGGGGAATGCGATGTTTGCAGAAAAGAACAGACAGGAAAAGTAAGCTTAGCCGAATATGACATCATTTCCAATGAAATCAAGTCGTTATTCGAGCAAAAGAAAACCCCGAAAGAAATTCTGACATCTCTTTCGGGGAAATATGAGGAGTCGCAGATAACAGCGGTCATGCGCCGCGTCATTGACAACTTGTAGTCTTATCTTACAATTGTTATCGTACCATTGAAGGTTATGGTCTTAGCTTTCCCCTTGTAATGGAAAGCGTAATAGTAGGTGCCATCAGGCAGGCCGTTGCCATCGAACACTTTCTGGCCTTTGTTGATCATACCATCTCTTGCATATGTATCGTAATTTTTAGCGTCATACACCTTTTTACCCCAACGGTCAAACACTTGTAAACGGTTGTTTCTGTATCCATCAGGGTCTTCAGGGTTTATATTTGTATTCAAATTTTCAATCGCGAAAACATCGTTGATATTGTCACCGTTAGGAGTTATGACATTCGGGAAGATCAGATCTTGTTCGATAACAACTGTGTGTGCAATATCACTTTTACAGCCCGAAGCGCTTTCCACAGTCAGGACAACATCGTAATCGCCCCAAGTTTCAAAGGTATGAACAGGACTTTTTATTGAGTCTTTGTTGCCATCGCCGAAATCCCAATAGTAACTCCAGGTGTCGGATTGAGGTATGAAAACCTGGTTTTGGAATGTCACAACGCCTTGGCTTTCACTCATCAATGAGATATCAGGATCAGCCTCGAAAGCAGCTATGGGTTGTTCATTACAGATGATATAATCCCAAAGGAACATCGAATCCACGCAGCCGTCAGGGGTTGTGGCAACTAATTTGATTGTATAAACACCGGGATCTGTAATTTGAAATGTCGGGGACTGCTGTGTCGAACTATATGCCATACTCATGGCATTATAGTCGGTTGTATTCAAAATATACCATTCGTATGTTGAGCCGACAGGTGTAGAGTTGTTTTCAATCTTAATATTCAGAGGCGCACAGCCCGAGAATTTCTCTGTCGGGACATCGAAAACCGGCATCTCCTTGATTCCTACATGAATAGTGTCGTGACCGGTACATACAAGCCCACTTTCGCCTTCTGTTTGGCATCTAACCACATAAGTACCTTCGGTAATCACTTCAATGGTTTCAGTTTCATCACCTGTATTCCATAGATAAGTGGTGGTTTCAGGGGTATTGTCTGTATTATAGTGAGGATCCAAAGTGACAATATCTCCGAAGCAAATATCAAAATCATCACCGAGAGTAGGATCAGGATTTGTAACGACATGCATATTTGTCACTGTGTCGTATATACATCCGAGGTTATCCATAACATACACCTTGTATGTCAATGAGCCTGAGGTATCTGGTGTAATGATAGCACCCTCACTGCCAGGGCCTACTACCCAAGCACTGTCCATGACACAGTCGTATGACCAGTTTTGGGGAAGAAGGGCGGGATCCAATGCTATCTCCCAGCCGCAAATATAGCCGTTATCAACGGAATAACCATCCATAACCTCAATACTCCATGTGCCGTTCATCGGGCAGCCTATGAGGTTCTCAAAGTTGCCATCCGGATGATAAACATTAATCATGTTTGCAACATCGGTAGAATCTACAATTCCGTTATGGACTGATTCGTTTTTGTAAACATAACTTCCCGGAGCATATTCATAGCCTTGGTTTTCAGCATTCGACCAACAGTAGTTCCAGCATTCACCCATTTGTGTAGGACTACATCCACTGCCGTAATCGTCATAAGCATTGCCAAAGAAAGCACCTGTAGAGTTGCCAGTCCCTTGCCAACCTTTCTCAGAATATGGAATCAAAGATGAACATGAAGAAGAACCACCATCATATTTCTTCATAATTGACACATATTGTTGATTAGGACAGGTAAGTTTAATCCAGATATCGCCGATATATGAGTGTTCTAAAGAAATTCTGACATATAGAAGATCGTTTGCTGACTGAATGGTGGCAGCGGGAGAGAAGCTTGTGAATGTGACAGGAGAGATATATGAGCATGAAGGCGGGTTACCGCATTGAATGCCATCAGGAAGGAATATCGTGTCGGATACCTTCAAGGTTGTGAGCTGTTCGTGGAAAATGGTATCAACCTGCAGTGTTGCCACATAGTTGTAACCCACAGGAACTTCAAACGGGGTTCCTGAGCAGATATCCGGGAGGTCCAACACTTTACGAATCGGATTTGACGAAGTTCTAACCCTGAACACTTGGGGGATATACGAGAAACAGCCTGTGCTGTCTGTTATACTTACTGATACATCATAGCCTCTGCCTTCCGGAAATTCATATACAAGTTCCGACATGCCGACACCTTCCACGATTTCCCATCCAAGGTCCCACGTAAATTTGGAAGTTGCGTCTGACTGTTGATAACTATAGCCATTATCGGGATATATGCCCTTTGCCGTGAGATGAAGAACCTCGCCGGGACAGACGTTGATGTAGCTCCAGCCATCGGTGGTATCAATTTCGGGCACTTTATCTGACAAAACATCATCAAATGCAACTTCAACGCGCTGACAAGGACGCACGCAAGTGGTGGTTATCACAAATCCGCCACCGTTGTTCGACCCGTCTGTTTTGAAACGAATGGTAACGCAACCATCAGGATTGGTCACTGTTGCCGCGTATGACAACACTGTGGATGCTATTGAATCGGTAATGCAGTTCGTGAGAGCCACCAAGAGTGTAGATTCATCAGCTGTTGCACCATTGTAAATAAACAAGGTGTCTGAACAGTCAACGTCGAATGACAAGATGTCAACGTTAACCTGCACAGCGTGATTCGTTGCATCATCTGAATACACTGTAATCATATCGTCTCTGTTTGGCTGGTAATCGCCATTGAGACCGCCAATGTCATAAATGGTGAAATTGCATCCTGTCACCGATGACTGGGTGTTCTGACCGAGGTTTATAACATTATTCTGAGCATTCACAAAACAAATACACAGAACTGCCAATATGCTTAATAAAATCTTTTTCATAGTCATTTTATTTTAATCCGTATTGCTTAAGTTGTGCATCTATTCTCTTTTCAAGTTCTTCTTTGGGCATAACAACAACATAATAGCCGTTCTTGCGCATCTTGAAAAGGTTATATTTGGTATTGTCTTGAGGCAGCTTCCAAATATACGGATTGACATAACCTTTGTCGATAATTTCATCTTCTGAATAGGACATGCCTTTCGGCAGATAATCTTCAAGATAGCCCATTTGATTAAAATCCTCCTCCCATAATTTGTCAACAACCAAGGAATAGGCATAGGAGGTTCGGTCCATCATGATTAACTGAGCGGGATTTTCCGCACGCATGCTCTCAATCTGCGCATTGCTTAAATGCTCCCTGAGGGCATCCGACACAACAAAATCTTGCACTGACATAGTTCTCACCTGTGCATTGCAAACAATGAGTGAACACATGAGAACAAAAAATCCAATAAATCTTTTCATTTTCTAAAAATTGTGTGTACTCTTATATTGTCGTAAAGACAAAGTTTTCCGTTACAAAAATAAATAAATTTTCAATATCTACTGATAAATCAAATAGTTCTCACGAATTTTTTTGAACCTTTCAAGATCTGGCTGCCAAGACTTCCTAATCTCTTTTTCATCCAACCCGTCAGAGATTTGCTTTCTCAACTGAGAATTTCCGGCGAGTTTGTCGAAAAATCCGTTTTTATTGAAAAATTTTGACTTATCAGGATAATATTTATAGGCATTCAACAAAAATTGCAAATCAAAGCATCCGTCCTCGTCGATATGTTTGGCAGCATAGTCATGGAGCAGAAAACCGCGGCATTTCAGATTCTTATGAGGAGGATTTTCAGAGACTCCGGGTATGGTTTTCGGAGTGAAATAGAAATCGCCTGCAGAGAATTGCGGTGCGCCATACATCTCAAACGGTTGGTCGGTACCTCTTCCAACGCTCACATCAGTACCCTCGAAAAGGCAGAGCGAAGGATAGAGGAACACTGATTCTGGGGTTTGCAGGTTAGGAGAGGGCGACACTGGCAGTTCATATCTGGTATTATGGTTGTAATTCTCGATTCTAACCACCTGCAAGCGGCATTTGTCATTATTGGCAAGCCAACCCTCGCCGTTAATCATCAGGGCATACTCGCCAATGGTCATGCCATACACCACAGGCACGGGATGCATTCCGACGAAGGATGTGAATTCAGGCTGGAGCACAGGCCCATCGACGTAGAATCCATTAGGATTCGGCCGGTCTAAGACAATGACCTCAACGTCGTTTTCAGCTGCCGCTTCCATCACATAGTGCAAAGTGGAGATGTATGTATAGAACCGGCAGCCCACATCCTGAAGGTCGAAAAGCACAACATCTATGTCTTTCAGCTGCTCTGAAGTAGGTTTCTTGTTTTTGCCATATAGAGAGACCACCGGCAATCCGGTCTGGCTGTCAACACCTGAGGCAATAGCAGCGCCGGCCTCTGCAGTACCGCGGAAGCCGTGTTCCGGGCAGAAAAGCTTCACAACGTTGACCTTAAGCGACAGAAGTGTGTCAACAAGATGGGTTTTGCCAACCACTGAAGTCTGGTTGCCGCACACCGCCACACTTCGCCCACTCAACTCGGGGAGGTACTTCTCGATGCACGCCGCCCCCACCCTGACCTCTTTCAACTGCTTGGAAGAGGCATCGGAAACCAATTGCGATCTTTCACGCTGGGCGCAACCCACCAGCGCCATTGCAATAAGAACTATTGTCACTACATTTTTTCTCATATCCATGAAGAATTGTATAAAAAGAAAGCTGCCCTGAAAGAGCAGCTTCTTTCGTTAAGAAGAGACTATTTTTCAACAATCATCTTCTTGGTTAATGTTATATCTTTATAATGCAACGTATAGTAGTAGATACCCGCAGCCCATGATGACACATTGAACTCGATAGAATTGATGTCTGTGTCAGCATCTTGAGTGGTTGTGAAGATAACCTGTCCGAGAGGATTTACAATCTCGAATGTCACCTTGTCTGGTTCTGGAACAATATATTCAACCTTGGTTGTAGCCACTGCAGGGTTAGGCTGGTTTTGTCCGAGATATACATTGCCCTCTTCAACATATTCAGGCAATGAAACGGTTGTGCAGGCAAGCACGCGCTTCATGTCGTTGTAGTGATTCTTATCGTCTTCAATCACTACAGTCGCCTTGACTTCCCAGTTCTTTGTGACATTTGTCACAGTGAAACTGTTCTGGGTTTCGTAAATGAAGCTTTCGCCTGGCTCAAGATGATGAACGATATGTTCTGTAACCTCGGAGATGGCATTACCTGTACCCACGCGCATCACAACGTCAAACTCTTCAACAGCTGAATAACCGTTATTATAGAATTCAACCTGCGGCTTGATCTGTGAGTTCACGTCAAGACAATCATCAGTCTCCTCCTTGCTCTGAGGATAAACGATACGGTTAACGGCCATATCAGGAAGACCGGCTTCAACGTTGATATCATCGATACTTGGGTCAATCTTGTTCTTCTGACCTGTGACTCTGAATCTCAGACAAGCAACCTCGTCAATGTCAGTGAGAACGATGACGTGCTGGGTCCATGGATCGTTAACTGAAGTCTGACCACCATCTTCCTTGGTAAGGGTCTCAACAGTCTGATAGTACTCGCCGGAACCAGTTTGTACATCCATTGTGAATTCAGTACCATTAGGACCGAGGAAATACTTGTGGAAGTAGATTTCAACAGGATAACCGTTCACATGGTGCATATTAATACAACGACTGGTAAGAGTCGTGAACTTGTTCTGGTTGCCGGAGCCATTAGAACCCGGAACCATTGCATAAACACCGAACATCTGTGTTGAAGGAATCAAAGCCTGAGTGTTGTCGTGTGAAGGACCGCCACCGCTCGCATTGTTAGGACTTGCACTATTTTGGAGTTTCCATGTATAGTTGGTGTTGGAGCCGTCAACTTTCCACAAGTTGGATGGAAGTACAATATCGTCTTCACCAGCGTAGTATGTATCGAACGATTCTTTGAAAGGCAATTGTTCAACAATGAGGTTTGGAACTCTGCCCATACCGTTTCTTGTGTTGTTCGTAAGATACTGGTCTCCATCATATACCAACTGTATTGCGACATTGTAAGTGCCCTGTGCAGAGAAGTTGACATTAGGCACTGAAACGATCATCTCTTCGTTCGGGGCCAAAGTGCCGTCGGTAATAGTGGCTGTGTAGTTGCCATTCGTTGCGCCCGTTACAGCAGCATTCACAGTGAGAGGATTCTCTGCTGTTATGGTCTGAGTCTCTGTACCGTAGTTTCTAACCATCACTCTGATCTTTGCAGAGTTGTCGGCGCAGATGTCTCCTTCAGGGTGAACAACCTTTGATACACCCAAGTCAACCTGCATCGGAGCACTCAGAAGAATAGCATAGTCTTCAGTCTCACCGTCGCCGCTCCAAACGTCACATGGATCGCTGACAGTCTTAGTAGCACAGATAACGCGCATCTTAGTGTAGCCCAACTGTGCGTTTGTCGGAATGTTCACAACTTGCACGGTCACAGCATTGCTGTCGCCAGTAGGTATCGATGTCTCCATCATAACTCTTTCCGAAGTCTCATACTCACCATTTCTGTTGTAGTCAATATATGCATATTTGTTAACAGTCTTAGCTGTTGCGTTAGTAAATGCATGTGTAACAGAAAGAGTGTATTCCTGACCGAGAATGAGCTCTGTAGGAGCTACTGTAGTTGTGTAGTCTGAATACATGCCGTTACCAGGGGCAGCGTCATGGTTGAGATAAGGATCACCAACACCGTTGTTGAGAGCCGCAAACGAAACGTTGGTAATGTGTGCACCTGTTGCGCTTGACAACGGACGTGACAAACAAGGATCTTCAGAACTCAACGTCATCTTGACAGTATCGTTGTTGTGATATGTGTCAGATGTGAGACCAGTGTAAGCCATGAACGGGATCGGGAGATATACGCTTGTGAGGTCGCAGGTGGTATTGAAGGTCATTGTTGCTTCAGCACCAGCGGCCAATGAACTTGTATAGTTCTGTGTCACAGGTGTATTGTCATTGAATTGATATGATACCGGAATGTTGGATGCGGATTGTGTACCGAAGTTCTTGATCTTCACTTGCACCTGCTCGTTAGCAGTGAATGAGTTGCTTTGAGCCACCGGAGCAATAATCTCAACAACTCCGACGTCATGTTGAGGAACCGTGGTGTTGATTGTGATGGTAGCCTTAGGTGATTCGCAAGTGTAGTTCATCTTGAACTTGGTGTTCCAACGGTCTGCAGAAAGCGAGAAGCTTGTAGATGTGGTTGCAGGATTGTTGTTGGCCTTTGTGAGGACCTTCTTGTTTGTACCTGTAGATGAATTCTTGAATTGAGGAACAGGATCGATACCATATTCAGAAACGCAGCTTTGACCACCGCAGTCGTGTTCAACGAAAAGATACAAGCCTTGGCCAGTATATTGGAAGCCGCCTGTTATTGCGAATCCAACCCAACCTGTACTATTCCATACCATGTCGCCTTCATAAACCAAAGTGGCGTTGGCAATTTCGTTAGGCCATACCAACGGTGTGTTTGATGAAGCGATGGCAGCCTTGTCAATGTCATTCTTCATCCAGAACTTCATCGGGATGCCGACGCCATTGTTCTCAGCCTTGCCAACATAGAAGAACACACTGTCTATACGTCCTTCAACACCGCCCATGTCTTCTCTGTTATAGAGAATCTTTGCGTACGAGTGACCCTTTGTGAGATCCAACGGAGCTGTCTTATTAGAGCCGCCTGTGCCAACTATCAATGAATCGTTGAAACCGGCAGACTCAATGCGTCCACTATAATAATAAGTAGTTGGAGCAAAGATAGGATCCGTGGTGAACGACAAACCGTCAGCAAATGCCGACTCGTCATTCTGGTTTTCATAGAAGAAGAAATGGTTCAAGGTAGTGGCGCTCGGGGTTACAGTCTGTGTACCGCCATAAGGCACTGTGTAAGTGAGGTTCTGTGGTGCAACCGGAAGAGCCGGAATATGAAGCGTTCCACTGATGGTGTCGTTCAAAGTGTAAACCGGAAGACTTGCGTCTGTAGGACGAGTGTAAATCAAGTATTGGTAAATACGGTTCTGGGTCTGCGAACCAAGATTAATACCATTGTCAAATGTAATAGTGTCCTGCTGCAATGACATGATAGGATGGGAGATGACATTCAATCCGCTGAGTGTTGCAGCACCCGTGAAGTCGGCCTTCATCTCGAATGTACCTGCAGGAATTGAGCTGTTTGAAGTGGTGTCGGTATTTGTAACCTGGACTTTCAAATGAGGACTCAATACATCACACTGGTAAGAATGCGGATATATGAATTCGTCAGTCTTAAGGTCATACTGAGGATGGAAAACATTGATGATGACTTTTATTTTCTTTGTTACGCAGTTGCTTCCCTGAGTCTTACCTGAAACGTAATAGATTGCAGTATCATACAACATAGGAGTCGTGTAGTATGGTGCGTTGGTCGTTGATGTGTGAATTGGGTTAACATCGTCTATATTCTCGTAGAAATAGAACTGTGTGACGTTTGAAGGACGATCAGCAGGCTCAAGAATTGTGTAAGGATTTGTATAGTTACCAGTATAAACCAAACTGTCAGGCATATAAGCGGTCTTTGTAGAAGTGAAATCACCTGATATCGTGTCGTTGCCAGTATATACTACAGATTCGCCGTTGAGTGTAGTGAAGATAGTGTAATCGAATTGAATATTTGCAGTCGGAGCACTGAAATCGAATGGGGTCGAGAATTCAACAACCTTAACCTCTTCAGGACCAAACTCCTCGGCTACGGTATGAGTGATTTCCGAGCCGTTGAATATGGCGTGAACGACAACCTTGTTCGCAGGAATCGGTATGTTCAACATATTCTTGACTTGAACCTTGATATGCTCGTTGTAGATTGCACAGCTTGTCTGAGGATGGAGAAGTTCCTGTGTCTCGACATCATAGCTTGGGATATCAGGTACATGGATTTGGATTGGGGTCTTTTCACTGCCACATTCAAGGTTTACGACTGTGAACCTTGCATTGAGGCGCTTTGAACTGTTGGTATAATTGCCTGACAACTGTGCTACAGTGTTGCCACCCTTATACTGAACCATAGTGTTGCTGGTTGTTGAGGAGTTGAAGTTAGGATAACCTGTAGAGCCTGATACATAGGCACCGCAGTTGTTACATTGGTTTCCAGTACCAGTGCAGTAGTCGGCGCAGTAAGTCTCAGTGAACACCAACAAGTTGCCTTCGTCATAGTTGAACGGCGTGCTGAGGCTTATGTCGAACCAACCGGTATGATTGAAGAATATCGGACCTTCATAAACTAATGTTGCGCCTTCCATCTCATCGTTCCAGTTAACTGATGTGGAACTGAAGAGGTTCTCATTTGTCTTCTTCATGTAGATTCTCATCGGAATACCATTTGAACCGTTGGCATTGGCAGCGGTCTTAACATTCAACGCGAATGTAGAGATAGTTCCGTGAGCACCGATTTCCTGCTCAAGATAAAGCATTCTGCCTCTTGAATAGCCCTTATCGAACACGAAAGGTTTGCTCTCTGAGGTGTTGCCTGTACCTACAACCTTCAAATCAACAGTGCCAGGGTTTGCTGTTGCATAGTAGATGGTGTCGAAATAGATGACCGGTGTTGTGTAAGTGTCAGAGTATCCAAGGAAGTTCCATGACTCGTAGCCTGTGCTTGTGTACCATCCAATAACGCCGGTAGGAATTGAAGCAGGGAGCTGAGCTGAAAGGGTTCCTGTTGTGTGGTAGTTGACAATAAGGGTGTCGGCGACTACCGGAAGATCTGATTTACCACGCGATACAACGGTCAATCCCAAGGTGTCGTTGAACTGCAAGCGGTCCTTGGCCAACTTGGTAGCCCATATTTTGATCACATAGTTGGAATCATAGTTGATCAAATGGTTGGTGAAGTCCTCAACAGCATTGAAAGTGAATGTTGTGGTTTCGTGACTGTGCAAAGTGTCAGCGAATGTCTCACTTACCATGGCAGCGCCGTTAATAGTGTAGTGGAACTGTACAGGAGGAACTATGTCGTCTGTACCGTTGTTGGTTATCTTTATCTGGAGTTTTTCATGCCCGAGGTCGCAGTTGGAAACAGGGTTCAGGAGTTCCAAAATCGCCAAATCATTGATATACGGTGTGTCAACAACAGCACCAATCATGAAACGACCTGTAAGCTGAGGCTCATAAGTGCCGTCAACCAAATAGTAGAATGTGGAGTCACGAAGAGGTGTCTCAACCTGTGCGCACAAGTAGTTACCGTGTGCGAGCATTTCCAATCCTACATAAAACTCTCCTGTAGTGTTAGTAAGAGCGAAGTTCTTGATCGGGATGATGTTCCAAGCTCCTTGCTGAAGAGTGTTGAATTGGATAATATCCGATGTTGAGAGTATCTGACCGTCTGCATCTGCGACAAATGCACGGAAACCATTTTCAGGATCTGCTATATATGTCTGATCATAATAGTACTTGACATCTGTCACTGAAAGTTCTTCGTTGGTCTTGTATCTTACACAAGGACGGATGATGGTGTTGTAGTCGCCAATCATGACAATGTCGGTGGTGGTATCAGCCACATTGGCGATGTTCTGAGTTGTAACCATTCTCCAATGCTGAGCATTGTTGATGTTGTTTTGGTCGTCAGCAACACGCACTTCAACATCTTTTATTTCAGCCACATTATATTCATGATCTGGGAATGTGACGATAGTCTCGGTATTGTATGCCAATGATGGAACATAGAGAGTGTCGGCCCACTGTTCTGTAGCTCCAACAACATTGAGATATACAGGGATGTTAGACTGTGCCTGAGCGCCTTCGTTGCGTATCGTGGCACTGATCACATCACGCATTGAATAGTGCATCGGGGTTTCACCATGACCATAGATCTTGGTTACAGAAATATCATTGTTATGAAGATTTCTAACCCTGATTCTGTCGATATTGATATTGTTACCGGCAGCACCGTTAGCCTCGATTGCCACATAGATACATCCGTTGGCAATATAATTGGAGAGATTGTACGTGTACAATTGCCATGTAGGTGTTGTTGCCGTATTCTGATAACGTTTGATAAGTGTGTCGCCCTGGCCGATTGCGGTAAGTGCAGTGTAAGTAAGACCGCCGTCTGTTGAAACCTTCACAACAACACCCTCCTTAGGCTTGTTGGATGTGTTGTCGTGTGCAAACCACATCTCGAAGATAGGATTGGTTGAACCTGTAAGGGTGACAACAGGCAGGATGGCACGTGATTTTGTGTTAGCCGCAAAGTTCTTAGAGTTGAAGAACAAGCGACCTGTACCATATACAGGCATAATTGTCGGGTTGGTTCCGGCATTGCTCTGGAACGACCAGTTACCTGCACCTGCAACTTGCTCTATTGTCCAAGTCTGCTGAGTGCCGTTGCTAAAGTCCTCAGAGTAATCGGGAACAATAGTCTCAAGTGTGAAATATTGCAACAAAGTATCGTTGGTATGGTTGTTATCGCCATTAGTGGTGATGATGAACTTGAAGTCAACAACCTGGTTTATAGGAATTGTTACGTTTTGGGCCAAAACCTTGTTCATCTTGTCAAGAGCCTGGATTGAACCGTTTGTGACATTGATCTGCTGGTTAAGGTTCAAAGCTGTAGATTGAATAGTGATGACAGCATTGTTGGATGAGAAGTTAAGCGTCTGTGCGCCTTTGTTGGTTATCTCGATAGTGATATCGTATGCTAACTCAGGACATTCACCAAGTGCAGGACTTATCATTGCTGTCAATGCAGCATCGGTTGCGACAATTTGGTCGGCATAAGCACCCATATATGTGACTGCAGAACGACCTATGCCGCGAATGTCATTCATGACAGACTGGTTGCGCCAACACTCCATTCCTGTGAATGATGTCGGCAACAAGCTTGATGGTGAAGCAAATGCAGGCAACAAGCTGATATTGTCGGTAAGTGTTGTTATGGCTGCCTCCAACTCATTGATGCTGTTTCTTGCGACTGTCTTATACGCAATCACACCTGAAATAGAGTTGAAATCATTGAATGATCCTGTTGCAGTGGCACCTCCGTTGAGATATATTGGATAATTGGTGTTGTTTGAACATACAACTTGGTTCAACAATATATTATTGTATATATTTGTATTATTGTTACCATTGCTGATATACAGAGCAGCTGAATTATCGAAAGGAGCATCTGATTTAACGAGAATGCTGTTGTTTATCACTTGCAGATTATTGCAGTTGTTGATATGGGCAGCGTAACCATTGTTTGCATTTACCGGATAGAGGATGATCTCATTATTATAGACATATCCAGTCAAAGCATTTGTTGACGAACTGCTGTTGAGATAAAGACCTGTAGTACCATTGCCCACATTGACATGGTTGTTGCGAACGTAGAAATCTTCAGCTGTTGCATTAGAGAGATAGATTGCATACTCAAGCTTAATTACGGAGTCAACTGTGTTGCCGTCTATGTCAGCACCGACCACATTGTTGACGTAGATACCGGAGAAGTTTTGAGGATTGTTGGAAGTAACCTGCTTAACGTGGTTTTTGGAAATCTTGCCGTTAGTGTAGTTAAGGCTAATGCCGCGATAGCATGATGT
Organism: uncultured Bacteroidales bacterium; assembly: GCA_934699095.1. Classification (GTDB taxonomy): domain Bacteria; phylum Bacteroidota; class Bacteroidia; order Bacteroidales; family WCHB1-69; genus F23-D06. The sequence goes on from CAKUVI010000009.1 coordinate 54,243, forward strand.
AATCTGACAGCTGTCGATGGTGATATAGTTGCGGCGTGCGCTTGAGCCCACATAATAGAAACCGAAGTTACCACCTTCAAGAGTACAGTTACGGAAAACTATAGTATCACCGTAAGAGACAGTGCCCGATGGAGCTGTGGCGGCACCTGTGCGGCTCACTGCACTGCTCACCTCATCATCGGAATGAGTGTTGTGAGCGGTTATCTTACATCCATCGAACAAGATGTTGGTGCTACCATTGCCGCGCACCAAGACACCGCGTGAAGCGGTGGCACTGTTCTTACCCTGGATGGTAAGATCCCTGAATATGAAGTTCTTCACATTCACGAGGGTTACAGCACCGAACGTGTTAGTACCCGCATCGGTGTTATTGTTAACCACAATCACGTTGTCGCGGTTCTCGCCCTTGAAAGTGATAGTGTTTGTCTCAGATTGCCCGATGTAATTTTCGAGGAAGTCGAAATCCTGATAGGTACCGGGACGAAGGTTGAAAACGACAGGACCTCCAAGTCCGCAGAACTCCAACGAACGTTTCACGTCCTCAATAGTCTCGAAGTCAGGGTTGGTCCCGCCCACCATGTACTGACCGCTCAGCAGGCTGTCGCAGGAGAAGAGCGTTGCCTTCAGAGTGTCGAATTGGTGGTCGCCGTCAACCTGGCCGTTTCTTGATTTCACATAGACGGTCACATAATTATAGCCGTGAGTCGGTATAAAAGAGCCGAGCGACTGCGACGACGGGACATCGAAACAGATATCGCCGGTCCATGTGTGGTCGCTGCTGTGTGTCAGGACGCCAGCTTCATTGCGGACCTCCAAAGTGAACACGCCGGAGGTCATGCCGCCGTTGCCAGGTGAGTGGGCAGGGTCGCTTCGGTTGACGAAATAGACATTGACATCTTGCGCCTGACCGGTGATCAGACAGTGAGGAAATGAGTTAAGGGAATCCAACTTCGCGTCGTTGTAGTGTATGTCAGTCTGGTTGTGGTGGGCAACAAGGAAAGTGTCGAAACGGGCGTTGCTGCCGTGGGTGTCTTCCAAATAAATATGATAATAAATGGTATCGCCGTAACATACGTTCGGCAACTGCCATTTTGCATTGAAACTATGACCGCTTGCATTGAGGACTTCATTGGTCAAAGCACCTGTATTAGGCACAATCACAGTGTTACCGCTATTGACCTCGTAGCTGAACTGAACACTGTTCACGTTGATAGTGTCATTATCGGATATATAAGCTTTGATATCGAAAGGACCGGTCTTGTTCACAAAACCGTTGGTATTGTAATAGAATGGCGACTGCATGGTGATCTGCGGTCTGATCAATTCGCAGTTGGAGAGGATGACTCTTACATTATCCACATACCAACCGGAGGCGTTCTCAGTACCAGTGCCAGACGGAGAAGTCTTACGGGTACGATATTTTATCTGGAAGTATTGAGGTGTTGCGCCATCAGCAAAGAGGAAAGAGGTGATGTCAATCAATTCGTGTTTCCACCAAGAGTTCGTTGGCACGGCTGCTATGTTACCCGAGTTCCATGTAGAGTAAGTGGCGTGGCTGAACTGTCCGCCAGTGATTGCCAGGTCGCTGTTGCTCTTGGCCTCACCATAATAGAACGGGCTGTTGCTCGAGAAGTTAAGGAGTTTCCAACCACTCCAGTAGTAGCTGCCGTCCGCGCCGATACTATCGACAACCTGGAAGTAGATCGCCGCATAGTCGAGCTGGTGCACCTTGGCGATATGGTCAAAGTCGAGATAGACATAGTTGACCTGGTGACCGTTCACGAATAGTGGGATAGTGTCGATGGAAGTGGCATCACAGAAGCCTGCCAGCGAATAGATCGGTGAGTGGTAGGATTTCGGTTCCGACTTGGCCACGTTCACATAGTTCCAGTTGTCGTATGTGATACCTGTACCCACCAGACGCCAGTCACCCTGTGCGCCACCCAGATTCGGGTTTGTAGTGGTTTGGAATTTGATGGAAGAGCCATCAAAATTCTCGTTGAAAATCGTCGTCGTGTCCATCGGCTGCGCCAACAGCAACATGGGCAGCATGAAAACGAATAGAGAGACTAAAATCTTTTTCATATTTTTTCTTTTATATTTCTCCAATAAATCAAAATTCTAATCCAATTGCAACGCTAAACCGTGTTTTTCACTCAATTTCTCTGTTCTTTTCTCAAAAAAGCCTCAAACAGCAAACAATTGAGCACAATACGCAATTTGCGGGGCAAATATACAAAAATAATATTTGGTAAAGAATTTTTTTTTATAAAAATTTATCCCTGATATTGGGACAAAATGAGTTCGCATTCTTCGATTGAGGATGCGGCCATGAGTCTGATGCGGGTCTGCTTGAAATTGAACACTCCCCTGAAATATCCTGCATACTGGGAGCGCATTTCAAGCACAGCGGAACGTTCGTTTTTCATGCGGGCTGTCTCATGGAGGTGGCGCAGCACCACAGTCACCCTCTCCTCGTATGTCGGCGGTGTGAATTCCCGTCCCGACATCAGGTCTTTAACACCTTTGAAAATCCAAGGGTTTCCGATGGCGGCCCTGCCTATCATCACGGCATCCACCCCGTATCTGTTTTTGTATTCCAGAGCTTTTTCTGGTGAATCTATGTCGCCGTTACCGATAACGGGAATTTTCATTCTCGGGTTATTCTTAACCTCTCCGATAAGTGTCCAGTCGGCGGTACCGCTATATAGTTGGGCACGCGTGCGGCCGTGAATTGCTATCGCCTGTATGCCAACATCTTGCAATCTTTCAGCCACTTCAACAATCGGTTTGTCGGCACTCTCCCACCCCAACCTTGTCTTCACTGTCACGGGGATCTTCACAGACTTGACGACGGCGGAAGTCAGGGACACCATTTTGGGTATGTCGCGCAGGATAGCCGATCCTGCGCCCTTGCTGACTATTTTTTTCACCGGACAGCCCCAATTAATGTCAATGAAGTCAGGGTTCAAGGTCTCGGCGAACCTCGCCGCTGTTGTGAGCGAATCCTCATTGCTTCCGAAAATCTGTATCCCGAATGGCCGTTCCGCCTCGTCGAACGAAGCTTTGGAGATGCTCTTCTCCACCTCCCGCGAAAGAGCGTCGGAGGAAACGAACTCGGAAATCACCACATCGGCACCGAATTCTTTGCATATATTGCGGAAAGCCCGGTCCGTAACTCCCTCCATGGGAGCTAAATAGACCGGAAAGTCATATCTGTTGAGGATTTCTTTTATCGTCGTCATAATTCCATGGCAAAGATAATTTTTTTATTTTTGCAGGTTGTATTCATCTGAAATTATTAACACAAAAAATACTAACAATTATGAAAAAGATTTTTTCAATTCTCCTGCTCGTTGCAGCTTTTTGTCCGGTTTTCGCGCAAAAAGTCAATGAAACCGTAGCTTTATACGGCAAAGAACAACTCAATGGTTTCACAATCAACATTTACAACGCCCCAATCGATGTTGTTGAAGGCGCTTTGGTTGACAAATTCGAGAACCAATTCGGAATGAAAGGCAAGAAGAACAAGAACTATCACGTTTACCAGAACTACGCCTGCCCGACATTCGGCGAAGCCAAGTACGACATCTATTTCACCACACAGGAAGTCGGGAAAAAGAAGAACAGATCAGTGCAAGTGACACTCATCGTCTCAACCGGCAACCAGAACTGCATCACCTATGCCAACGACCCACGCACAGCACGCAACATCACCACCTTCCTCGAGAACTTCAACCACGATGTTGAGGCTTACGCCATCAAACTGAAAATCGACGAGCTCAACGGTCAGCTTGCAGCCCTCGACAAAGAGCGCAAATCACTTGAAAAAGAACAATCCAAGATCATGGACAAGCTCAACAAGACCAACGACGAAATCAAAGAGACTGCCAACCAAGTAGAAGCAAAGACCGCTGAGATGACTCGCCTTCAGGAGAAGTACACATCATCTCACGACCCTGAAGTAAAGTCTCAAATCGATAAGACTGCAAAAGACACGCAATCCCTGCAGAAATCACAGTCTAATATGCAGAAATCGCTTCTCAAACTTAACAACGACCTTCAGAAACTTAACAAGAAATTAGACGCCACAGTCAAGAACCAGGAAAAGACAAACGCTGAACTCAGAGAAGTTGAGAGAAAACGCTAATAACAAGGTTTACCCATAACAAAAAATCCTCCTGTGACAGGAGGATTTTTTTGTTTGCAGCAAAACACACAGATTTAAATGCAGACAGTAACGATTTTTGTTATCTTTGCACCTTGAAAAAAAACACAAGACATGGCAGAAATCATAGATGGAAAAAGAATCTCTGAAGAGATCAAGACTGAAATTGCAACTGAAGTCAAAAGCATGCTTGACAAAGGTATGCGCGCACCTCATCTGGCGGTTGTCATCGCAGGTGAAGACGGAGCTGCACTGAGTTATGCTGAAAGTATTGAAAAGCAATGCAAAGGCGTTGGGTTCATTTCATCCGTATATCATCTGAGTTCAAACACACCGGAGGATGAATTTCTCTCCACCATAGAATTCCTCAACAACGACGACGAAATAGACGGTTACATCATACAAATGCCGTTGCCAAAGCACATTTCCATTGACAAAGTCACAGCAAAGGTTGACCCCGAAAAGGACATGGACTGTTTTCATCCAACAAACATGGGCAACTTGCTGCTTGGCAAAGAGTGCTATCTGCCTGCCACCCCGCATGGCGTAATCGAATTGATAAAACGCTGCAATATAGAAACTTCGGGCAAAAAATGCGTCATCCTCGGGCGCAGCAACATCGTTGGCAAACCGCTATCCATGCTCATGCTCCAGAAAGGCATCGATGCCACTGTGACCGTTTGCCACAGCAAGACAAAAAACATGAAACAGATATGTAAAACGGCTGATATTCTGATCGTTGCAATAGGTCAGGCTGAAATGATAACTGCCGACTACATCAAAGACAACGCGACGGTGATTGACGTGGGCATTCACCGAGTGGATGCTCCCGAACTGCCAAAGGGCTACCGTCTATGCGGCGACGTGCTCTACAGCGAAGTGTCGAAAAAATGCGGCGCAATCACCCCTGTGCCCGGCGGAACCGGCTCCATGACCACCGCATGCCTGCTTCAAAACACACTCACAGCATACAAAAAGAAACTCTAAGCAAGCTGTCCTAAGGTAATCTACATCTTACAGATAGCGCTGTAGTCGCAACGCTTGCAAACGTCCTTGTCTTCAGTGCACTTGAACGGTGTCCCTTGGTCGAAAATTTCACCAAGCACCCTCTTCAGGCATGCTTCCAAAACGCCATACTCCTCCGAAAGGTTCTCGTTCCCATCGATTGAACCCATGAAGATATACTCCTCATCTCCCCTGTTAACAGCCTTATTCCCAATTATTCCCGCCCTGACAGTCAAATCGCGGGTCTCTTTTGAATTTTTGTAGAGAATCATGTAGAACACCAGCTGCATCAATTTTTCATAATCGGGATTCTTAAAAAGACACGCATAAACCATATCGTCTCTTGGATCATTGCCATTCCCGCTATTGTCATCATTGGCTTTAGTCTCGGTTTTTATGTTCAGAGTTTTACTGTCAACATTACCTGTCTTGTAATCGAGAATTTCAATATAGCCACCGAGCTGCTGAATCCTGTCGAATGTACCTTTTATTTCTACTTTAATCTCACTGTCTTCCTTGTTCGGATTGTCAATCAGGATCGTTGCATAGTACTTCTTCTCATTACCTATGATGGTCAGCAGCGGGTTTTTCAATTCATCTTTTGAAACTTTGAGATAATTTTTGACATTTTCCTCAATTATATGGCGGTTGATAATCCACGCTCCCTGGTTTAGCTGTGCATCTTCTATGTCTTCACGCCCTTTTTCTTTTCTGATATTCCCGACAACAACATCGCTAATATTGTCTATATAGCTGTCTATGATGGAGTTGTACTTATTCCTATCCCTCTCTTTCATGATCTTGTCGAAAACGTCGCTGAAGGTTTTATGTACAACATTGCCTAATTCATTGCTTGCCATTTCATCAGTTAACGGATTGTTTTTCTCTATCTTGGCAATATTTTTGAAATAAAATTTCACAGGGCACTCCACATAACTCTTCAATGCTGAAGCAGAAAAACAGAATTGATTAAGTTTTGACACAATCTCGTCTGTTTTTTCAATCTGTATATCATCATAATCAGTCAACTTCAGGTCAAAATCTTTAAAAGCATCCGAAAAATGCAAGTTTTCCATCTTGTTCAGACGGGCCTTGTATTTCATCTGCGACACAAAATGAGAGACTTCGGCGATTGCATTGTCCGACAATGAGTTGTAAATCAAGGTTATATTTTCGGCTCGTTGCATCAGACGGAAAAAATGGTATGCATAAACCTGCTCCTGATACAAATAGTTTTCGAGTGCAAATTTGTTGCCAAATTTATACTTGAAATCAAAAGGAAGTAGAGAATCGTAGCGCAAGCCCTTGGGCAGAACGCCTTCGTTCACAGAAAGTATAATCACATTTTTGAAATCAAGCATACGCGTCTCCAAAAGTCCCATAACCTGCAATCCACGATTGGAATCTCCCGTTCTTGATATCTGAATCTTATCCAACACATTGAGGACAAGTCTCTTGGACAACAAAAAATCCACTTCCTGATCTTCTGAGAAAGATTCGTCATAGTCGAATTGGAGGTCTTTCATCCTTTTGGCAGCCTCTTGACACAGTACAACATCATTATTTTCTTCCAAAGATTCAGATAATTTTTCACAGAAAGAAGCAATAAGGGAAGGCAGTTTTCTGCCAACTTCGTTTCGTTTCACGGAATGGATTTCGTCTATGACAATTTCATATCCGGATTCGGTTGCAAGCATCAAAGAGTTCTCATAAACAGCAATCTGTTCTGAAATGTCGGCATACACAGATGTTGACAAGAAAGGAATCCCCATAGTGACATTCAATTCAACATCCTTGATATTGTATGCGGAGAGGAACGGCATCAAAAGCGTCTCGTCGGCGAGCACGACGGCAGTATCAGTCATGTCAACTACTCCGTCTTCACTTTTCACTTTGATTATGTTCCTTACGGTATCAAGCGCGGAATAGACTTGTCTGAGATTTTTGGATGTAGCCACAATATTGATATTCTTCTTTTGTGTCTCGTAAGAATCATCAAGATATTCAACATCCTTTATATCAAGAAATTGACAATCACGATTGATAAAGAAAGAGGTCTGTTTCAAAACGTCATGCTCAGATTTTACGTCAAGATCGCAATAGAACGGATCCACATCGAAAATGATATCGGTTGTGAAATTGTCTTTGATATGTTTAACGATGATGAGCTCTGATGGGGAGAGTGCGTAGAATCCAGCGAACAAGATGCGTTTAAAATTTATCTTATTAGCATATTTTTCAATATTATCTGCACAGTCGCGGTAAAGAAGTCCGGTATAGGCTTCACCGTTTTTGAGCAAGAGTGAGCGGTATTTTGAATAGATTTCAGAGAGGAGTCTATAGAAATCGATTAGAATTTTGTCGTGTTCTGTAGGTTCATCTTTTCCGAACGGAAACTCAAAAGCAGCCGTCATGGCATAATCGTTCAGTAAAGATGGGATATCTTCCTGCATTTGCATATCCATATCGCTGATATCATGCAGGAAAGGGAAGCCCCAGAAATTAAGGTTTTCCAACTTGCATCTCTCGTTGGGGATATCCTTGGTGATTTCATGGAGTCGAAGTATCTGTTTATTAGTGTCAATAGTTTTAAGAGGAGACAGGAATGCCACAAATTCATCCATAGGGTACACGACTGGAGCGAAAAAAGTAGCGTCTTTGTGTTTCGCAGCGAGTTGTGAGATGAGTTTTCTGTGGGCGCGGCGGTTAGGGAGCACCACGAGTGTGTCGGAAAAGTTCAGGTCAGACCTGTCAGTATCGATTTTTTCAACCAACTTACTGATAAAAGATTCCATAAACAAGATTTTTTGATATAGTAAAAGGTAAATATTTTGGTTTCAAATAAAAAAAGGTCTCCCGGCTGGAGTCGGGAGACCGTAAAATATGATGATTAGTACAAGAAGCTGAGGAGGATACCGGCAGCAACGGCGCTACCGATCACACCGGCCACGTTGGGACCCATGGCGTGCATCAGCAGGTAATTAGTTCTGTCGTACTTTTGACCTTCCACGAGAGACACACGAGCGGCATCCGGCACGGCTGAGACGCCTGCGTTACCGATGAGCGGGTTGATCTTGTTGCCTTCTTTGAGGAAAAGGTTAAAGAATTTAACAAAGAGCACGCCTGAAGCGGTAGCAATCACGAATGAGAAAGCGCCGAGCACAAAGATGAGAACAGATGATGGGCGGAGGAAGTTGGTGGCTTGTGTTGAGCATCCAACGGTGAGGCCGATGAGGATGGTCACGATATCCACGATAGGACCGGAAGCTGTATTGGCGAGACGTTTTGTAACGCCACTCTCTTTCAGGAGGTTACCGAAGAAGAGCATACCGAGAAGAGGAAGACCGGTTGGAACGAGGAAAGCGGTGAGGAGGATACACAAGATAGGGAAGAGCACTTTTTCGCGGTGGCTGACGGCGCGAGGCGGGCGCATGCGGATAAGGCGTTCCTTAGGTGTAGTGAGGGCGCGCATGATAGGCGGTTGGATAACCGGCACGAGGGCCATGTAGGAGTACGCCGACACTGCGATAGCGCCCATCATGCTCGGGGCGAGCTTTGATGAGATGAAGATTGCAGTAGGGCCGTCGGCGCCGCCGATGATACCGATAGCTCCGGCTTCCATCGGTGAGAAACCCAAAAGGAGGGCGGTGATGTAAGCGGCGAAGATACCGAACTGTGCGGCAGCACCCACCAAAATCAACTTCGGATTGGATATCAACGCCGAGAAATCGGTCATGGCGCCAATGCCAAGGAAGATAAGTGGAGGATAGAAGCCTTTAACGACACCGAAATAGAGGTAGTTGAGCACCGCACCGCTCTCGTAAACACCAACCTGCAGACCGTCTGTGAACGGGATGTTGCCGATGATGATACCAAATCCGATAGGAACAAGCAGAAGCGGCTCATATTCTTTGATAATTCCCAATGCTATGAAGAACAGACCGATGACAATCATAACGAGATGCTGCCAGGTACAGTTTCCAAATCCCGAATAGCTTAGGAATTGTAACAAACCTTCTTTAAAAAATTCTATCATAACTGTTCTTTTTTATTTTTAACTATTCAAAAACAACGAGCACCTGGCCTTCCATAACGGCATCGCTCTTGTTCACTTTCACTTCCTTGACAACTCCGTCGCGGTCAGAGTCGATGTTGTTCTCCATCTTCATAGCTTCGAGCAGGAGGAGACGTTGACCTGACTTCACGCTGTCGCCGGGTTTCACAAAGACGTCAAGCACGGTGCCTGGCAGTGGAGAGGTTATGGTTGCGCCGCTGCTTGCCGGGGCTGCCGGGGCGATGTGTGCAGCAGGAGCCGCTGCCGGAGCAGCCTTAGGACCGGTCTCAACCTTTACGACTGGCTTAACCACTTTGCGTGGTTTCAACTCCATGTCCAATTCAACCTTGTAAGGTGTGCCGTTGACTGTTACATCGATCATATTATCTTCCAATTCACCTACTTCAACAGCATATTTATTTCCGTGAATCTTAAAATTATAGGTTTTCATATCTATTTCTTGTTGATTATTATTTTAATTTCGGATTTTTTTTCATCGTAAGGCCTTTTTGAGCCCATGGAGAGTAGTGAGCAGACGGCATGTTGATTGTTATCACCTCACTCTCTTCATCGTGCATGCTGCCGAAGTGGAGGTGCAGTGCGGTGCCGATCGCGGCTATCTCCTCGGCATTGGCGGTGGTGACCTCTTCATCGGCGTTTGCAGGGGTGTGAACCGCTGCCTTGTTTGCAGCCTCTTCCTGTTCAACCGACTTGCGGGTTGCACGGCGTGTCAAATAGTTGAAGATCTTCAGCATGATATAGATCATGATCAGCGCCGTGAACACTACTGCCATTGAAATCAAGGCCATGCCAATACCGTACGGGTCGTCGCGTTTGAGCTTTTCCTGTTTCGAGATGCCAGGGCTTGTGACGTTTGAAGATGCAGGTGTGAAATCGTTGAGATAGTCGATCTCCCCGTTTGCACGTTGCCCTTTGGCGAAGGCCTTGTTGTCGCGCACACCATCTTTGACATAACCGAACACGCGTGCGGTGTCGCGAAGTTGCACAGGATACTCAACGAGATCGAGGAGCTCCTTGCCGTTTGAACTGATCAGGGCAACATAATGCGTCTTCGACTCGGCCGGGTTGAAATTGGTGTGGAACGGGCCATAAAGAGGGGCGTTGTCGAGATAGAACACAAGATAGCTGCGCTGTGGCATGTACATCTTCTGGTCTGTGGGGATCTGATACCACTGTGCCGGGATTTGGTCTGACTTCTTGCTTGCAATTGCAGCCAATCCAGTGGTGTCGTCTGTTAGATAACAGCCTGTGATGTTGACGGTGTTGTATGCTGTGTTGAAAATTTCAACCCAAGGCACGTGACGTCCGTACTCATCGGCGTAATTATCCACATTCTTGATCATCATCTCGTTGATTCGGAGGTCATGCACCGACTGTCCGAGCACGAGTGCCGGCATCAGCACAGCCACTGCAACGAGAATCAGCTTAAATTGGATTTTATTCATATTTTCTTCTATTTTTCTAAAAACTATCATTTTTCATAGACAAGCGGATGCCTGTCGGAAAACTCCTGTGATTACAATGGCAGGTTATCGTGTTTCTTAGCTGGGTTCTCAAGACGTTTGTTTTTGAGAGACTCGAGGGCGCGAATCACGCGGAAGCGGGTGTTTCTCGGCTCAATTACATCGTCGATATAGCCATATTGGGCTGCCACATAAGGATTGGAGAACTTCTGGCGGTATTCTGCCACTTTTTCTGCGAGGAATTTCTTGCGTTCTTCAGGATCCTCGATTTTCTTCATCTGCGAACCATAGAGAATCTCGGCTGCTCCGTCGCCACCCATAACAGCGATCTCTGCTGTCGGCCAAGCGTAGTTCACGTCGCCGCGGAGGTGCTTTGAGCTCATCACGCAGTATGCGCCGCCGTAATTTTTGCGAAGTATCACGGTCACCTTAGGCACTGTGCATTCACCGTAAGCATAAAGCAGTTTTGCTCCGTGGAGGATTATACCGCCATACTCTTGGCCTGTGCCGGGCAAGAAGCCGGGAACGTCAACCAATGTAACCAATGGGATGTTGAAGGCGTCACAGAAGCGCACGAAGCGCGCGCCCTTGCGGGATGCGTTGATGTCGAGCACGCCGGCCATACATTTCGGCTGGTTGGCGACAATGCCGACTGACATGCCGTTGAAACGTGCGAAGCCCACAACGATATTCTGTGCGTATGTGGAGTGAACCTCCAAGAACTTGCCGTCGTCAACGATGCCTGCAATCACATCTTTCACGTCGTAAGGCTGGTTAGGATTGTCAGGGATGATTGAGTTCAGACTGTCTTCCAAACGGTTGATAGGATCCTCGGTGGGAACGAAAGGAGGCTCTTCCATATTGTTGGAAGGAAGATATCCGATAAGCTCGCGAAGGATGGCAATGCCGGTCTCTTCGTCAGGCACCGAGAATTGTGCTACACCTGATTTGGTTGAGTGTATAGATGCACCGCCCAACTGCTCAACTGTCACGTCCTCACCCGTCACAGTCTTCACAACCTTAGGACCGGTAACGAACATGTAGCTTGAGTTTTGGGTCATCATGATGAAGTCGGTCAAGGCCGGAGAATATACCGCACCGCCGGCACATGGTCCGAAAATGGCTGAAATCTGAGGCACAACGCCCGAAGCGAGGATGTTGCGCTGGAATATCTCGGCGTAGCCTGCCAAACTGTTCACACCCTCCTGGATACGTGCTCCGCCTGAATCGTTGAAGCCGATCACCGGCGCACCAACCTTCATTGCCTGGTCCATGACCTTGCAAATCTTTGCCGCAAATGTTTCAGACAAAGAACCTCCGAATACTGTGAAATCCTGAGAAAAAACATATACCAGACGGCCGTTCACGGTACCGTAGCCCGTCACAACACCATCGGAGAGGAATTTGTCCTTCTCGATGCCGAAATTTGTGCAGCGGTGAGTGACAAACATGTCGAACTCCTCAAAGCTTCCCTCGTCAAGGAACATCAGGATTCGTTCACGTGCTGAATATTTTCCCTTGGCGTGCTGCTTGTCAATTTTGTCTTGACCGCCGCCTAAACGAGCTTTTTCTCTCAAAGACAACAGCTCGTTAATCTTATCTTGCATTGCCATATTGTATTGATATTTAATTAGTTATATAAAAATTATTTCAAAAATTTACACATTCTAACAATATCGCGAAAGTACAATTTTTAGCAATATCAAACACAACTATTATTACGATTTATCAGCTTTTTTGTTTGTTCGAAAAATGTAAGAAAATCTTTAATCCTTAGTAAAGATTGGAGTTCATCGCATGACAATTGGGAAAAAAATGAATAATAATGCCACAACTCTTTCAGCCTTGCCAATGCAGCTTGCTCCCCTCGCACGGACAAGACCCCCTCAACGTATTCACAGTAATATTTTAAGAAAATGTTAATTCTGTCTGATCTTTCCGCACCCTTTATCTCTTCAGCCAAAAAGGGATTCCTTAGAAGTCCTCGACCCAACATCCATGCATCAACCTTTGGAAAAGAGGCGGAAACCCTCCTGTAATCATCCACCGAAAAGAGATCACCGCTATAGACAACCTTGTGATGTGTAATATCACAGAAACGTCCAAATGCAGCCAGATCCGGACAACCTTCATACAATTCAGCACCGAGTCTGGGATGCAGCACCACGAAGTCGAGCGGATAATCGTCCAACATAGTAATAACCTCAACACCCTCTTCCTCATCCTTCAAACCGAGTCTCATCTTGAGCGACAGTTTGAAATCAGTTTCGGAAGTTATCTTTTTTACAATATTTTCAATTTTACAGACATCAGTCAAAAGGGCGCAGCCGCGATGGTGGCGCACCACTTTCGACGAAGGGCATCCAAGATTTATATTGAACCGTTCATAGCCGAAATTGTCGTTCAAAAACAGCATTGTGTCAACAAAACCCTGCGGATCGTTGCCCATCAGCTGCGGTACGAGGTGCATTCCGTCGTTATTCTCAGGGAATATGTCTGTCCAAACCCGTTTATTGAAGCGACCTTTGGACTGAATAGCGAGAAATGGCGACATAAAAAAATCTATGCCGCCGAAATGGCGACATAGTGTCTTGCGGAAGTGGGCATCCGTTATTCCATGCAGTGGCGCAAGCCAAATCTCAGGTCCGGTCAAAATACTGAAATCTTACGGGTTACAACTTTGCCGTCGTTGGTTTTAAGATTTAACAGATAAACACCTGAGGCAAAAGAAGATACGTTGATATACTGAGCTCCGGAGCCATCTCCATACTGCATAATCCTGCCCATAAGATCTACAATCGTCCACTGATAGTTGCCGTCCATTTTCACATACAGGGTATTAGACACCGGATTAGGACAAACAAGCACGTCAACGAAATCGTTTTGTGTCAATCCGAGCGGCTGATCAGATAATGTCACATCATCCACATACAGTATTGAACCGCTGTTAAGTGTATATGACGACATAATTATAAGTTGTATTGAATCACATTCTTCACCATAGAAATCAAATTCCAAGCCAACTTTCTCGTAACCGTCGGTTGCTTCGAACGATTCCGAAGCGTAATCAACATATTGTCCGTCTTTTTTTGCCATGGCAATGATCATCATCTCGTCATCCTCATCGGCATCATACTTAATCCACATTCCAATTGAACGCGGAACGTGGCTGCACGGCACACCGTTGGACAGCAATTTTGAAAGAGTGCTTAATGCCGCCAAGTCCTCAGGATCGAAATCGGAGCCTCCGGTTGTATCCTGAATGGCATTTATGATGTTCATGATGTCGGATAGAGGAATAGAGAATCCTTCAGATTCGCCAAGTTGCAGGATTCCTGGAAGGTTCAGTGTATAATCTATCCCGGGTATTGAGAAATCGGAAGAGTGCAGCATCACCGCACTGTTTCCAGAGTGGACGATGGAAGACTGTTGTCCGAACTCAACCGACACCGGTATGTTTATGATGGAAGTGATATATCCATGCAAATCGGTGGTCCAGCCGACCGGCTTACCATTTGACCAAAGTTCGAAACCATCATTCACCAAGGTCTGGGACTGCCCGTAAGTCACAAGGCAGCAAATCATAACAAAAGAGAGCAAAAGTTTTTTCATATTTCAAAGATTTTATTTATATTTCATTCAAATTATCACATATCAAATACTCACAATATATATTCAGGAATCATATTATAGATTCAAAGGAATCATTTAGCCACGGCAAGTTGTAGTGTATGCCTGCTGTTTTGGCGAATGAAGACCTCACGGTTGCGGAGCACTTTAGCTTCGGAGTTTTCGTCATAATGGCGGATGGTTATCAACTCAACATTGTCGTTGTATTTGACAATGAATTTCTCTTGGAGGGCCTCTATGCATGGCTTGAGGCGCATCGGCTGGTTGTCGGTGCAGACCGTGAAGGTGAGTGCGGAGTTCTGAATCATGTTGATTTTGACGCGGTATTGCGACAGCACAGCGAGTATTTCAGAGAGAGAATCCACACCAACTATTGAAAAGTCTCTTGGTGAGATAGAAAGCAGAAGCTGATTATCCTTCACGATTATGGATGGTATATCTTCATTTTCCACGTCGTTCATAATCTTGGTTCCTGGCAGTTCAGGGTTGAAGAACGACTTTACATAGAGAGGGATGTCCTTTCTGTGCAGGGGGCGCAGGGTTTTGGGATGTATCACGCTGGCGCCATAATACGCAAGTTCAACGGTCTCATAAAACGACAGTTTGTCGAGTTTCACCGCATCGGGGAACCTTTTAGGGTCGGCGTTCAGGATACCGGGCACATCCTTCCAGACGGTCACAGATTCGGCATCAAGAGAATAAGCCAAGATGGCGGCTGAGAAGTCGGAGCCCTCCCTCCCGAGTGTTGTGGTCTGGTTTTCAGCTGTACCGGCTATAAAGCCCTGGGTGAGTATCACGTCAAAATTCTCGTTCAAAAGCGCTCCGATGCTGTTCCGCACAAGTTTTTCGGTGGTTCCCCAATCAACGTGGCCTTCGCGGTAAGTGTTGTCGGTGCGCACCGCCCTGCGGGCATCGACCCATTTAGTGGAGACGCCTTCCGCATTCAGGTACATAGCTATGATTGTTGTGGAGAGCAACTCTCCGAAGCTAACAATACGGTCGTAATCATAGTCGAAGTTGTCGGAATGCGGTTGACAGAGCTGTTCATTCATCTGGGAGAACAGCGAATCAATCTCCGACAAGCACTCTGCCGGGTTATTGAAGAGTTGTTTGGCCGTGTTTTTATGCTGTTCTTTAAGTTCTTCAACCAAAGAGTTGAGATTCTCTTTAGAATTATAGTATGCATCGAGTATTTTTTCGAGGAAGTTTGTTGTTTTCCCCATTGCAGAAACCACCACCACGACCTTTTCGCCGTGGAATCGCATCAGTATTTGTTTCAAGTTTCTGATTGCAGGAGCATCTTTCACCGATGCGCCTCCGAATTTAAATACCTTCATAGCCTTTTATTCTTCGTTTTTGATTACTTGGAGCAATGTTGTGCCCACTATTTTCAATGAGTTCCTGTCTATATTATTAATATTGTCGTTAACAGTGTGCCATGTAGGGTCGAAGCCTGTACCTGAGGCAGCATCATAGTGGATGATGTCAATCATCTTGAAGTTGGAATATTTGTTTACATAATAGTGGTCGTCAGTGATTATTCCGCCGGGTTTGTTCTGGAAGTAGTCGCCGTGGCCGAGGCTGTAGGCTGTTGACCACACTTTGCGTACCACATCTTGAGCATCGCGGAGCGAGAATTGCTCCTGCATGAAACGCGGGTTAGGGCTTCCGACCATATCGAGAAGGATGCCGTATTTTGCGGTATAGTTCTGGACATGTGGATTTTTAGCCCAATATTGTGCACCGAGTCCCCACCAGTCGCCGGAAACGTTCTCATCTTCTCTCGGACCATAGTCTTCAGCATCGAAAAATACTATATCCACGCCAACAGAAGGGTTTGATTTCTGCAGCTGACGGGCAACCTCAAGTAGCACGCCCACACCGCTTGCGCCGTCGTTAGCGCCATCGATGGCATTGTTGCGGTTGGCGGGATTGGGGTCATGATCGGCAAACGGGCGCGAATCCCAATGCGCTGCCAAGACCAGGCGAGAAGACTTCCCAGGTCCGAAAGAGCCGATATAATTCACTGTATTCCAAGATTTTCCATCGTATGTCTTGGATGTAAAGCGCTGTTCATACACAGTATCACAATACTGCGACAGGGTCGTGGCGAGCCATGCACCGCAGCGGTCATGTGCATCGGTACCGAGCACCCGCGGCCCGAAATCTGTCTGTCTCTTCACGAAAAAGTACGCGGAATCTGCGTCAAAATCGGGAAGCGGAAGAAAAGATTCCTCCACGGAAGACTGTTTTTTCTTGTTTTTATCACAAGAGGTGAAACAGGCAGACAAAACTGCAAGCGATATCAGGAAAAAGGAAACAATTATTATTCTATCTTTGTTGATACTCATCATTTTAGCATTATCATTCAAAGCCGCAAAGGTACATAAATTTCAAATACTCTCACCCACCAGTATCTATATCAGACTATTTTTTCATCTTTGGGTTATATCCTACAACAACAAAAAAAAACTACCTTTGCAGCCAAAAAAGAGAACGTCATGAATGATATTTCGAGCATAGCCCACAGGATTGAAGAGCTGATCAAAGAGATAAACAGGCACAACTACAACTACTACATGATGGACAGCCCGACCATTCCGGATTATGAGTTTGACAAATTGTTGGCCGAGCTCATAGAACTGGAGAGGGAACACCCTGAGTTGAAGCGTCCTGACAGTCCCACGCAGCGGGTCGGCGGCGAGGTGAACAAGCGATTCGAGAGTGCCGCCCACATCTATCCCATGCAGTCGTTAGGCAACACATATTCAAGGGAGGATTTGATTGAGTTTGACAGGCGGGTGCGTGAGTTCTTGTCTGAGCAATACGAGTATGTATGTGAGTTGAAATACGACGGAGTGGCCATAAGCATAATATATGAAGGCGGATTGTTGACACGGGCGGTCACACGTGGAGACGGGACGCGCGGGGATGTGGTGACGGCAAACGTGCGCACCATCAAGACGATTCCACTGCAGCTTCAAGGCGACTATCCTGACTTTTTGGAGGTGCGTGGCGAGATCATCATGCCGTTCAACAAGTTCGAGCAGCTCAACGCGGAGCGTGAGGAAATAGGAGAACCGCCATTTGCAAATCCTCGTAACGCGGCCTCGGGCAGCCTCAAACTGCAGGATTCCTCCGAAGTGGCGAAACGCGGCCTCGACTTCAAACTCTATTTCGCGCTGGGCGAGAACTTGCCTTGCGACAACCATTACGACAGGCTCCTGAAGTTACATTCCTGGGGGTTCCGGAAGCCCGATGTGATGCAGAAAGCCGGCGGTCTCGACGACGTGTTCGGTTTTCTTGGGGTCTGGGACAAACAGCGCAAGGAACTGCCCTACCCCATTGACGGCGTTGTGATAAAAATCAACAACTTTGCCCAACAGCAGAAAGTGGGTGCCACGGCCAAAAGTCCGCGTTGGGCCATAGCCTACAAATTCAAAGCCGAAAGAGTTTCCACAAAGCTCCTGAGCGTTGATTTTCAAGTCGGCAGGACAGGCATTATAACCCCGGTGGCCAACCTCTCGCCGGTAGCCTTGGCCGGAACTGTGGTGAAACGCGCCACCCTCAACAACTACGACTTCATCAAAGACATGGACATCCGCGAAGGAGACCATCTTTTCGTGGAAAAAGGCGGTGAAATCATACCGAAAATCGTCGGTGTTGACCTTGAAAAAAGAACACCTGGAGCCAAAAGCATCGAATTCGTCGCATATTGTCCAATTTGCGGAACCGCACTGCGCCGCGAAGAAGGCGAATCCGGATTCTTCTGTCCTAACTCCACAAGCTGCCCGCCCCAGATCAAAGGCCGTCTTGAGCATTTCATATCCCGCAAGGCAATGAACATCGACTCGCTGGGAGAAGGCAAGATCGAAATCCTTTTCTCAAACAACCTCATCAACAACATATCCGACCTTTATTTTCTCTCCTACGACCAGCTATTCGGCTTGGAAAAGATCATCCGGGACGACGAAGGTAAGGCCAAAACAATCTCTTTCAAGGAAAAGACGGTGCAAAACATCCTCAACGGGGTCGAGGAGTCCAAGAAAGTGCCATTCGAGAGGGTGCTGTTCGCTTTGGGAATCCGGTTCGTGGGAGAGGTCACGGCCAAGAAGATAGCCCGCCACTTCGGCACCATGGACGCTGTGGCCAACGCTCACAAGGAGGAACTGATGTCAGTTGACGACGTAGGTGAACGCGTTGCTGACAGCATCATCGAATACTTCAACAACACCGAAAACCTGGCGATACTGATGCGCCTCCGCAACGCCGGCCTTCAGTTCGAACTTTCCCAAGACTCAAACTCTCAAGTATCTGACAAGCTATCCGGAATGAGCATCGTTGTAAGCGGTGTGTTCTCAATACCGCGCGACAAAATCAAGGAGTTAATAGAGCAGAACGGTGGAAAGAATGTATCTTCCATATCCCAGAAGACATCCTTCGTGCTGGCCGGTGAAAAGATGGGACCCGAGAAGCGGAAGAAAGCCGAAAGCTTGGGCGTCAGGATAGTTTCCGAGGATGAGTTCTGGACTATGATACAACAATAAACAACTGTCATGCTCACCGAGCCGGTCTTTCACGGTATTCCAATCATTTACATGTTCGCGGCTGTGTGCATCATTATGCCGAGGATTCCGGTAATCGGCAAATTCTTCAGTTGCATGAACACAGCCATCCACGAATTCGGGCATACGGTATTCGCGCTTCTTTTCGGTGGCAGAGTTCAGAGTATTTCCATCAACAAAGACACCTCGGGAGTGACGTCAGCCAGCAACTTACCGGGAGGTTTTGCAGCGTTTGCAGTGGCATTGGCCGGATATCCCACCTCAGCAAGCGCGGCTTGGCTCGGGCTTCATCTCTGCGCACTCCACGCAGAACGCGCCTTCCTCATCGGAATCACGGTGCTTTTTCTTGTGATGCTCCTTTTTTGGATACGCAATCTCTTTGGTGTCATTTGGACAACCGCTTTCTGCGCCCTGAATATTTTTCTGATATATTCCGAAAATCAATACACCAACTATATAGCCTTGTTTTACGCAGTTTCTATACTTACAGAGTCGGCTTTTTCAACTTTGGAACAATTATGGATTGTGATAAAAAATCCGCACACGAACTGTGATGCGTCAGTCATGGCACGGCTGACACATGTTCCGTCAATTCTATGGGCACTAATATTCGTGGCATATGAAGGATTGGTATGCTACAAACTCTTCTTCAATCAACTTTTCGATTGACAACAATCAAATTGTCTGTAGTTCAGCGAAAAAGGATTGTTTTAATAGAACGAATATTTTTGTACCTTTGCGGCCGATTTTTGGATATCAGTTTATGGACAACGACAAGCTATTAGAGATGGAAGATGCCCTTGTGGTCACTGGTGCGCGTGAAAACAACCTGAAAAACGTGAACGTCACAATTCCGCAACAGAAACTCACTGTCATCACAGGACTCAGCGGAAGCGGCAAGTCGTCGTTAGCTTTTGACACTATTTATGCCGAAGGCCAGCGCAGGTACATGGAAACCTATTCATCATACGCACGGCAGTTCATCGGTGATTTGAAGCATCCCGATGTTGACAAGATCTCGGGTCTGAATCCGGTGATATCCATTGAACAGAAGACGGTGAACAAGAACCCGCGCTCCACAGTGGGCACCATCACAGAGGTTTACGACTTCCTGCGCCTTCTTTACGCCAGGGTTGCGGATGCATACTCCTACAACACAGGCGAAAAGATGGTCCATTTTTCGGAGAAGGAGCTCATAGATGTAATTACAGAGCACTACAACGGATGCTCCATCACCCTGCTTGCCCCTGTGGTAAAGGGTCGTAAAGGCCATTATCGCGAACTGTTCGAAAACATCCGCAAGCAGGGATTCGCAAAAGTGAGGGTTGACGGCGCTATCAAGAACATGATGCTCAACATGCAGGTTGACAGGTACAAAATCCACGACATAGAGCTTGTTGTTGACAACATTTCTGTCAGCAGCTACTCCACGAAACGACTGAGCAACAGCATCCGCATTGCCATGAAATATGGCAAGGGCAGCATCATGATACTCGACAACGAGACCAAAGACGTGCGGAATTACAGCAAATTCCTCATGTGTCCAACAACGGGAATATCTTATCCGGAGCCTGAGCCCAACACCTTTTCGTTCAACTCACCGTATGGTGCCTGCGAATATTGCAACGGTCTCGGCACCATCACTGAGATTGACATCGACAAGGTGATTCCAGACAAGAACAAATCCATAAAAGCTGGAGGAATAGCGATACTTGGAGAATACAAGAACACCGTCATTTTCAAGACTTTAGATGCATTGGCAGAAAAATATGGCTTCTCGATGACGGCCCCTATAAAGGACCTTACCGAGCAGCAGCTGAATGCAGTTCTGTACGGCAGCAACGAGATTTTGCACGTAAAGAGGGAGCTTGCCGGATTGTCGCCTATGCGCAAGACCTTCGAGGGTGTCATCAACTTCCTCAGAAACCTTAACGAGGAGAGCATGCCGGCATCCTTCAGGAAATGGATATCGCAATTTGTAAACAGCTGTCCCTGTCCACATTGCCACGGCACGCGCCTGCGCAAGGAATCGCTTCATTTCAGAATCGCTGACAAGAATATCGCTGAGTTGTCAAACATGGACATCAGCGACCTGCTGCCTTGGATCAAGAATGTACACAAGCATCTTGATTCCAAGAGAAAGACCGTGGCCGAAGAGATCATCCGTGAGATAGTATTCCGTCTCACGTTTCTTTGCGACGTAGGCGTGCAGTACCTGTCGTTAGACCGTTCCTCCGCCACCTTGTCGGGCGGAGAGGCGCAGCGCATCAGGTTGGCCACCCAGATAAGTTCCCAATTGGTCAATGTAACATACATTCTCGACGAGCCGAGCATCGGCCTGCATCAGCGCGACAACCACTATCTCATCGAATCGTTGAAGCACCTTCGCGACATAGGCAACACCGTGATAGTAGTAGAGCACGACCGCGACATGATGGAAGCCGCCGACTTCATAGTTGACGTCGGTCCGAAAGCCGGCGAACGCGGTGGCGAGATCATGGCTTCCGGAACCTACAAGGAAGTGCTAAAAAGCAAATCGCTGACGGCATCGTATCTCAGCGGGAAAACAGCCATCAAGCCGCCTAAAACACGCCGGAAAGGGACAGGCGAGACGCTTACCATTGTCAAGGCACACGGCAACAACCTCAAGGACGTCACAGTTGATTTCCCCATCGGAACATTCATCTGCGTCACCGGAGTGTCGGGAAGCGGAAAGTCAACTCTGATAAACGAGACCCTCTACCCCATACTCAACCAACACATTTACCGCTCAGAGAAAAAGCCCATGCCTTACGGCAACATCATCGGGTTGGATTACATAAACAAAATCATCGACATCAACCAGCAACCAATCGGGCGCACCCCCCGCTCCAATCCTGCGACATACGTGGGCGTCTTTGACGACATACGCAAATTGTTCTCCCAGATGCCTGAATCCAAGATCAGGGGCTACAAGCCAGGGCGGTTTTCGTTCAATGTACCCGGCGGCAGGTGCGAGGAATGCAAAGGTGCCGGCATCAAAACCATTGAGATGAACTTCCTGCCCGATGTCTATGTGACTTGCGAAAAATGCGGCGGGAAAAGATATAACGACGAGACACTCGAAATCCGCTACAAAGGCAAGTCCATCAACGACGTGCTTGAGATGGACATCCACAACGCCCTTGAATTTTTCGAGAACATCCCTTCCATTGCCAGAGTCCTGAAAACCATGGATGATGTGGGTCTCGGTTACATCAAGCTCGGACAACCCTCTACAACGCTTTCCGGCGGCGAGGCACAACGCATCAAGCTGGCGGCTGAGCTCTCCAAAAAAGAGACCGGCCAAACCATGTACATACTCGACGAGCCCACCACCGGACTGCATTTTCACGATATCGCAATCCTTCTCGACGTTCTCAACAAATTGGTTGACAAAGGGAACACAGTCATCGTCATAGAGCACAATATGGACGTCATAAAGATGGCCGACTGGATTATTGACATGGGCATGGAGGGAGGGAAAAAAGGCGGCGAGGTGGTCGCCTGCGGCACCCCGGAGGACATTGTACGACAAAATGTCGGATATACGGCTAAATTTCTCGCCAAAGAATTATAAATTTTGTATCTTTGCGAAACTTTTTTATTGAAAATAAACTTAAATTTATTGATATGAACAAAGACTTATTGAATCTGTATCCCAAAGACTTATGGGAAAATTTCGGACACATCTGCGATGCTCCACATCCGTCAAAACACGAAGAAGCCGTAGTTGCATGGCTCAAATCATGGGGTGAAGCTCACAAAATAAAAGTTGAACAAGATGAGACCAGCAACGTGTTGTTCACCATACCGGCAACTCCAGGCATGGAGAACCGTACTCCTGTCATTTTGCAGGCGCACTGCGACATGGTGCCGCAAGCCGACAGCGACAGCAACCACAATTTCCTCACCGACCCGATAGAAACCATCATCGATAACGGTTGGGTGCGTGCCAACAAGACCACTCTCGGTGCTGACGACGGCATAGGCGTGGCAGCAGCCCTCGCAGCAGCCACAGATCCTAAATGCCAGCACGGACCGCTCGAAGTGCTCGTGACCATCGACGAGGAGACTGGCATGACCGGCGCTTTCGGATTGAAGGAAGGTTTTGTGAAAGGTAAGATTCTCATCAACCTTGACTCTGAAACAGAAGGCGAGCTCTACGTTGGTTGCGCCGGTGGTTTGGATGCGAACTTCCACCGCACCTACACCACAATTGCAACTCCGGCAAACTCAAAGGGTTACAAGCTCTTCATCACAGGTCTCCACGGCGGCCACTCTGGAATGGACATCAACCTCGGCAGAGCTAATGCAAACAAGATTGCCACTCGCTTCCTCATCAAGGCCATCCGCAACTTCAACGCCTGCCTTGCTTGTGTTAATGGTGGTGGCTTGCGCAACGCAATACCTCGCGAAGCAACAGCTATTCTCGCTGTTCCAGCCGACAAAGCTGCTGATTTCGAAGCTTTTGCAAAAGAATTTGAATGCATCGTAAAGAAAGAATTCGCCCTTACCGAAGAGTCCCTCTCACTCACAGTGACTCCAACCGACACCCCGGCGAAGGTTATCGAGACAAAAGCCCAGAACCAGTTCCTGAACATGATCTTCGCCATCCCTAACGGCGTTCAGAGAATGAGCGATTCCATGGAGAATCTGGTTGAAACTTCCAACAACTTGGCAAACTTCATCGCAGAAGACGGACAGATGTCTGCCAAATGTCTGCTCAGAAGTAGCGTTAACAGCGCAAAAGAAGCCCTCGGCGACAAGATGGTTGCAATCGCTGAATTGGCAGACTGCAACATCGAGCTCACCGGTGCTTATCCTGGCTGGAACCCGAACATGCAGTCACCCATCATGAACACCTGCATGAAAGTTTACAAAGAAAAATTCGGCAACGAGCCAAAGGTAATGGCTATTCACGCCGGTTTGGAATGCGGACTCTTCGGCGTCTGCTACCCTGACTGGGACATGGTTTCATTCGGACCTACAATCCAGCACCCGCACTCACCTGTTGAACGCGTAAACATAGAGAGCGTTGGCAAATTCTACGATTTCCTCGTTGAAGTATTGAAAAACGTAAAATAATCCAAAATAAGATAATTTATCATTTTTAACAACAAACCTTATGGCATTTAATTTAAGAAACAGAAACTTTTTGAAATTGTTGGACTTCACTCCAGCTGAAATTCAATTCATGCTTGACTTAGCACGCGACCTCAAACGCGCCAAATACACCGGCACTGAGCAACCGCGTCTGAAAGGCAAGAACATAGCCCTTATTTTCGAAAAGACCTCCACCCGCACACGCTGCGCTTTCGAAGTTGCCGCTCACGACCAAGGTGCACACGTGACATACCTCGGACCTACCGGTTCTCAGATCGGTGTTAAAGAATCAATGAAAGACACCGCTCGCGTGCTCGGCCGCATGTACGACGGTATCGAATATCGTGGCTTCAAACAGACCACCGTTGAAGAACTCGCAGAATATGCAGGTGTTCCAGTATGGAACGGCCTTACCAACGAGTTCCACCCGACCCAGATTCTCGCCGACTTCCTCACAATGAGCGAACACGTTGACAAACCTCTCAACCAGGTTACATACGCTTATCTCGGAGACGCCCGCTTCAACATGGGTAACTCTTTGATGGTGGGCGGTGCCAAAATGGGCATGGACGTTCGTATCGTCGCTCCGAAGGCTCTCCAACCAGACAAAGCCCTCATCAAAAAATGTCAGGAGATCGCCAAAGAAACCGGCGCAAAAGTAACCGTTACAGATGACGTCAAGAAAGGCGTTAAAGGCTGCGACTTCCTCTACACAGACGTATGGGTATCAATGGGCGAACCCGTTGAAGTTTGGGAAGAACGTATCAAACTGCTCAAACCTTACCAGGTAAACAAGGAAATGATGGCTCTCACAGGCAATCCAAAATGCAAATTCATGCACTGCCTCCCAGCCTATCACAACCTCGAAACCCAAGTCGGCCGCGATGTAAACAAACAATTCGGCCTCGACGGCATCGAAGTTACTGAAGAAGTTTTCGAATCAGAGAACTCAATCGTATTCGACGAAGCCGAAAACCGCATGCACACCATCAAAGCTGTGATGGTTGCTACTTTGGGCGACTAATAAAAAACATACATTTTTGGAAAAGTCCGCAAGCTTTGCGGACTTTTTTTTTAACAATATTGGAACAACCGCGTCCCTGCGGTTGCTATTAACATCATCAATATTATTCTGGAAAACGTAGGTTTTTTATCAGACAATATTAAAAAAAGCGTAAGGGGACTTCTAATTATTTCTTCCTGATTAACAGCTTCTTATGAGCAAAAATCCGAAAAAAAACACACGCGGAATTTCCGTTTTGGCCACACGGCCGTCTCTGAACTTTTTACACTGAAAACTTCCCTCAACCCATTGTCGTTCAAGGATTTATTCGTATATTTGCGGCAAATCATAATGGACAATGAAAGAGACCAGACCGACATACAAGAAGCAGGGCAGCATCGGACTTTTCGACAGCGAAGAGACGATGGACCGGCTCAACAACTTGGGCAATCCCTTAGCCAAACTCCAGGAATCTGTTGATTTCGAGATGTTCAGAGAGACTTTGGAGAAAGGCTTCCACAAGGAGAAGTTCACCAATGTGGGCGCGAAACCGTACGACTACGTGCTGATGTTCAAGATCGTGGTGCTGCAGCGGATGAACCATCTCAGTGACGCGCAGACGGAATACCAGATCCGCGACAGGCTCTCGTTCCGCGACTTCCTCGGCCTGGCCAGCGGCGACAAGGTGCCCGACGGGAAAACGACATGGGCTTTCAAGGAGGAATTAACAAAGAAAGGTCTTTTTGGGCAATTGTTCAATGAATTCTACGCTTTCCTGGAGGAGAACAACCTGATCTTGCATGAGGGCACCATGATAGACGGGAGCTTCGTGGAGGCACCGCGCCAGCACAACACCCGCGAGGAGAACAGACTAATCAAGGAAGACAGGGGCGGCGAGTTGTGGAATCCCGAAAAGGGCAACACCGAGGAGGAGAAGAGGCGCAAAGCCAACAAGAAAAGGCAGAAAGACATAGATGCCCGATGGGTGAAGAAGGGCGGGGAGAAACATTACGGCTACAAAAACCACGCGAAAGTGGACAAGGGAAGCAAGTTCATCAAGAAAGGGGTGACCACCAATGCGTCCGTCCATGATTCCAAACCGGTGAAAGAGCTTGTGGATGAGAATGACAGGGGGTGAGGATTTGTTCGCTGACAGTGCCTACATCGGCAAAGAGGTGAAAAGGGTGATGCGGAAGTTCGGGATGAAGGACAAGGTGATCAAGCGGAACACCAGAGGCAAGAAAATCAGCAAATGGCAGGAGACCATCAACAGGAAGAACTCGAAGCTGCGCGTGAGGGTGGAACATGTGTTCGGGTACATGGAAGAGTGCCTTCACGGAATGTCCAGCCGTGTGGTCGGCTTTGCGCGGAACGCGGCCTACAACACCCTGACAAACCTGGTCTACAACCTGTGCCGGTACGGGCAAGTAATGCGTCTTAGAATGAATTAACTAACTAAAAATCAAATATTTAAATCAACAACAACAAAAAAAAAAAAATATCAACAAGCTGCAACCTTTTGGACTTTTTGTGTCCTATGAATAGATGAAAGAATTAATTTTGCAGCGTTGTTTGCTTATCTTGATGTTTAACGGAATTCGCACCAAGGTCGGCGGCAACGCGAAGAAGTAAAAAATAGAAGTCCCCTGTAGTTTTTCATCCCCCTTTGTAGTCAAAAGGAAAACAATGTCTGAAAGATGAAGCAGAAAAAAGACAAAGAACAGAAAGAACGCGACTTCGAGCGGTTAATGCAGGAGCAGCGGCAGACCATCTACTCTGTGTGCTACCTCTTCGCTAACGACCGGCAAGAAGCGGACGACCTCGCCCAAGAGGTGCTGATACGCCTCTGGCAGGGCATCGACAGTTTCGAAGGGCGCAGCTCGGCCAAAACGTGGGTCTATCGCGTGGCGCTGAACACCTGCGTGACCTTCGACAAGCGCAACCGCCGCCGTCCCGACTGCATGCCCTTGGAAATGGACATCGACCTTTTCGCCGCCGAGGAGGCCTGTCCGGCGGCAAGCCGACTGCACAAGCGCATCGCACGGCTGCATCCCTTCGACCGCGCACTGATTCTGCTTTGGCTCGAAGACCTGCCCTACGACGAGATTGCCGCCATCCTCGGCATCACCGTCGATAACGTCAGCGTGCGCCTGGTGCGCATACGCGAGAAACTCAAATCATTCACCGATTAAACCTCAAGACAATTATGGAACAATTTGAAGATATGAAATATGAGCTGCAGCAGGAGTTACAAGACCTGCAGCAGAATGTGGAGCAGCACAGCAGCTTCAACAATGACGCATGGCGGGAGACGGTGAAACAGCACAGCAATGAGCTCTACTGGCTAAACGCTTTTCTCGCAGGAGCGACAGTAGTCATCATGATTGCCGCAACCATCGCCTTCGCCCTCATCAAGTGGCCTTGGTGGCTCATCCTCTTGTTCGATCTTTACTTTGGTTGGATAGCGGTTGACAGCCTTTTCGCCATAATTGGTCTCCGGAAGGCCAACGAGCAGAGCCGTGAAGGTCTCCTCTCGCTGCGGGAAAGTTTAAAGACCTACTCGAAGCGCAAACGCACCATCATCCGAATTATCGGAATCATTTTGTTTCTAGTACTTGAAGTTTTCCTCTTTTTTTACGATCGCATTGCCTTCTTCTCCATGATTATTTGGGGCAGCTTCTTTAATGGCCCCTTTGGTCGCAAAAGAACCCGGGAGGTGACGAATCGTTACGACGAGCTTAACGAGGAAATCGACGAGCTACTGAAAGAATAAAAACGCAATTACAGACAAAAACCTCCACAAAAAGACTTCTGAAATCCCCATATTGGCCAAGTGGCCTTCTTTGAACTTTTTACGACGACAGTGCCTGCATCGTCAAAGGGGCGAAGAGGGTGATACGGAAGTTCGGGATGAAGGACAAGGTAATCAAGCGGAACACCAGAGGCAAGAAGATCAACAAATGGCAAGAGACCATCAACAGGAAGAACTCGAAGCTGCGCGTGAGGGTGGAACATGTGTTCGGATACATGGAAGAGTGCCTTCATGGAATGTCCAGCCGAGTGGTCGGCTTTGCACGGAACGCGGCCTACAACACCCTGACAAACCTGGTCTACAACCTGTGCCGGTACGGGCAAGTAATGCGTCTTAGAATGAATTAACTAACTAAAAATCAAATATTTAAATCAACAACAACAAAAAAAAAAAAATATCAACAAGCTGCAACCTTTTGGACTTTTTGTGTCCTATGAATAGATGAAAGAATTAATTTTGCAGCGTTGTTTGCTTATCTTGATGTTTAACGGAATTCGCACCAAGGTCGGCGGCAACGCGAAGAAGTAAAAAATAGAAGTCCCCGTAACTTTGCGGTTTCATAGAGTTCATCAACATAAATATGGAAAAAACACTGTTCACAATAGTCATTGCAATGATCATCGCGTGTGCGAACGCAACTGCCGTCGACACCTTCAGCAGCCACAAACCGCCGCGCCCGCCGCGCACAAAATCCAATGCACCCCGCTTTGAAAGACAGCGCGACGAACACACCCTCCTCACCAACCTGGTGGTTTTCATCCGTTTCGCCGACGATGAGGAGATAACTAAATCATTTGACGAGGTGAACCAGATGTTCAACGACAGCACACCTGATGCTTCATCTGTGTGGAACTACTTCAACTCGATGACTTACAGCAAGATAAACTACCGATCAGTCTATACCAACAACATCACTGGTTCTGCGATAGTCTCTTACCAGGACTCGCACCCGCGTGCGTATTATGAACCATACAGCCCTTCGAACCCGATAGGCTACGAGCCATTCCCCGTTGACGCAGTCTGTCCTCGCGAGATGCACCTCATAGCTGAAGTGCTTCACTATATCGACTCCATGAATTTAGTGGACGAAGACATCAACCTTGACGGAAACAATGACGGATACATCGACAATATCAGCTTTATCCTGAAGGGCACCGTTGGCAACTGGGCCGACCTGCTGTGGCCTCACATGGAGTTTTTCCACAACGACCAAGCCGACGTGCCCTACACCGTCACAGTTAACGGGAAAACACCAAACGCGTACAATTTCGAATTCGAAAACTCCGGATACTATTTCTCGGCCAACGTCTTCTCTCATGAAATGGGACACTCCTTGGGTCTTCCAGATTTCTACCATTACACCAACTACTCCAACGTGGCTCCTGTCGGGATTTGGGACCAGATGGCTCAGAACAACATGCAGCAGGTGTCAACAATACTGAAATACAAATTCCTGAACTTGATTGACGAGCCAGTGCAAATCACCGAGGATGGAACATACACCCTGCTCAGCAACGCATCTTCCAGCACTCAAAACTGCTATTACATCAAATCCGCCATCGACAGCACACAATGGTACACATTCGAATTCCGCAACCCTTACGATTTCATGGAAGATGTACCTGGCAAGGGACTGATAATCGGCAGATGGGTTGACACAATGGATGTGAACGACATGTACGAATCGGGCAACGGCTTTTTCGACTTTCATAACAGGGCACACAGCTACTGGGTTTTCCGTCCAGGCAGCAACATCGACACTGTTGACGGACAAATATGGTACGCAGCATTCTCAAACGATGTGTTCTATGCAAGAACCTCGTTCGGTCCCTCTACTGACCCACATCCGTATCTCACTGACGGGACACCGGAGACAAGCTTTGAAATCACAAACATCACCGTGAACGGAAATTCACTCACCTTTGACGTGCACTTTTTCGATGTCGGCATAAAACCTTTGTCTGAAGAAAAACTTGAAATTTACCCAAATCCTGCACATAACATTCTTAATATCACAACTGATTCTGCCAAATCATACGAAATTTACGATATGATGGGCAAGATGATCATGTCAGGAAATGTTTCCGATTCTCAAATCAATGTGTCTTCAATTAGTGAAGGCCTTTATTTCATTAAAGTTTATACAGATAAAAAGTGCTTAACAGAAAAGTTTATCAAGAAATAAACAACTTATAATCAATAAAATATAATAATAATGAGACGTAATCTTATCACAACGCTACTACTGGCGGTCTTCTGTCTCCTGACCTTCAGTTCTAACGCGCAGAATTATCACAAGGAGACCTACCAGAACGACCCGATGAATGTGATTCACTACACATTGGACAATGGTCTTCAGGTATATATGTCTGTAAACAAGGATGTTCCACGCATCCAGACCTACATCGCGGTGCGTGTGGGCAGCAAGAACGACCCGGCGGAATCAACTGGTCTTTCCCACTACTTGGAGCACCTTATGTTCAAAGGCACCACCAACTTCGGCACCCTCGACTGGGCGAAGGAGCAGGTTCAACTCAAAGAGATAGAGAGACTTTACGAGGTTTACAACCACACCACCGACCCTGCAAAGCGCAAAGCCATCTATCACCTTATAGACTCAGTTTCATACGAAGCATCAAAGTATGCAATTCCTAATGAATACGACAAGATGATGTCGATGATCGGTGCTCAAGGCACGAACGCTTTCACCTCAACCGACATGACTGTATATCAAGAAGATATACCAAGCAACGAGCTTGAACGTTGGCTCAAAATCGAAGGCGAGCGCTTCGCAAACCCTGTTTTCCGCTTGTTCCACACCGAGCTTGAAGCCGTATATGAAGAGAAAAACATGAATATGGCCAACGATGGTCGTACTGTTTTCGAGAAGATGAACGAAGCTCTCTTCCCGCACCACCCATACGGCACACAGACCACAATCGGAACCATTGAACACCTCAAAAATCCGTCTCTCACCAACATCAACAAGCATTTCGACACATATTACGTTCCCAACAACTATTGTATAGCCATGTCGGGCGACTTTGATCCAGAAGTTGCTATCAAATTGATTGACAAGTATTTCGGAAAAATTCAACCTAAATATATTCCTGACTTCACATACGTAAAAGAGAAACCCATTCGTCAGGTGAAGGTTGTTGACGTATATGGTCTTGAAGCCGAGGACGTGCGCATAGCTTTCCGCATTGACGCCGGCACTGGCTCACGTGACGTGCTTTTGGCCGAGATGGTTGACGCTGTGCTCATGAATGGTTCATGCGGTATCATCGACGAGAATATCAATCAGAAACAGCTTGCCCAATATGCCGCATCGGGCGTGGGCGACATGAACGACTACGCTTACTTCCAGTTGGTTGGAATGCCAAAGCAGGGCCAAACTCTTGAAGAGCTCAAAGATTTGCTACTCAAACAATTAGAAATCCTCAAATCAGGCAACTGGGATGCAGACCTGCTTACTGCTGCCATCAACAACCGCAAGCTCAGCGACATGACATCATTGGAGAGCAACAGCAACCGTGCGATGAAGATGGCCTTCGCATACCTCGCACACCAAAACTGGCAAGATGTACTCAATGAGACTGAAAACATGAGCATGGTTACAAAAGAGGACGTTATCGATTTTGCAAATAGAATGTTCAAAAACAACAATTACGTAGTAGTTTACAAACGTCAGGGCGAGCAGCGCGACGTTCAGAAAGTTGACAAGCCGGAAATCACACCAGTGGTTATGAACCGCGACGTTGAGAGCAGCTTCTTGAAAGAAGTCAAGAACATGAAAGTCAACCCTATCGAGCCTGTATTTGTGGATTTCAACAAAGACATGCAGAAGGGTAAAGCCAACGGCAACGAGGTTCTCTACGTGAAGAACACCGACAACGGCCGTTTCACCCTGGCATACCGCTACAACTACGGCTATCGCTACGACAAGAAAGCCAGCGTAATCAATGAATTCATGGGCCAGTTAGAGAGCGAGCACCGCACCCTCAGCCAGATCAACCGCGAGATGTATGACTTGGCCTGCAACTACAACATCCGCTTCAATGATGAATACACAACCGTAACCATCAGCGGCTTGAGCGAGAATATGGAAAAAGCCATGGCCATTGTAGAAGACATTCTCAATTATCCAAAGATCTCTGATGAATCAGTACAAAACGCTGTCAGCGACATCCTGAAATCAAGAAACGACGCAAAATCTCGCCAAAACAGCATCTTCCAAACAATGCTGAACTACGTTTCATACGGCAAAGACAATATGCGCAAGCATTTCGTGACAAACGAGGAGCTGCAGAAACTGAAATCTCAGGATATCATCAACCAATTCAAGACTATGACATCCCAGCCGCAGCGCATTCTTTACTACGGCGACATGAGTCTCGGCGACTTGCAGAAAGTTGTTGCCGAAAAGCACAGCGTTCATCCAGCCAAGAAGCCCATGAAGATAGGTGCCGACTTCGACCGTCTTGCAACAAAGGACAACAAGGTATATTTCGCTCACTACGACGCAAAACAGTCATTATGCCGCCAGTTGACGACTTCAGTGCCTGCAAACTGGGCCATGAGTCCGCAAATCGAGATGTACAACGAGTACTTTGGCGGAAGCATGAACTCAATAGTATTCCAAGAAATCCGCGAGAAACGTTCATTGGCATATTCAGCAGCTGCATACTATGTAGAACCAAGAAAGAAAGGATACTACAACTACAACATGACACATATCGGAACCCAGAACGACAAGTTGATTGACGCTCTTGGAGCCTTCACCGACCTGTTGGACAACATGCCTGTTTCTGAGCTCAACTTCGACCTTGCCAAGACATCGCTGATCTCTCAATATCGTACCAACCGCATCCGCAAGTTCTCTATCATCAACTACTACCTCATGTGTGAATGGAAGGGATTGAAAGCCCCGACAGACAAGGCTGACTTCAACATGATCCAAAAGATGACGTTGAACGACGTCGTGAACTTCAACAAGAACTACATTAAAGACCAAAAGAGAGTCGTTGTAGTTCTCGGCAACAAAGACGAGGTTGATTTGAAGGGACTTGAAAAGTACGGCAAGGTTACGACTTTGTCGTTGGAGGAGATTTTTGGATACTAATCATTTGGTATTTAGTATTTTGTATTTTGTTTGGGGACGTGGCGAGGCTGCGTCCCTTTTGATTTATAGGCTGTTAAAAACGTGGGGGGGGGGGGTATTGCCTCCACACAGGGAAAACGCGCCATGGCGAGTCTCCACATTTCCTATTGTCAAATTGTCCCACGATCACCCATTCTACATGTAAGGGAAAATGCCATTGGTTGAAAATAAAACGTACGTTTAAATGCAGCAGGTAAGTATATATGTGGAGGACTAACATCAGAGAATGCACCTTCTAATAATCATCGATTTAGACAACTCATTATCATAAAAATCGGAATAAAAAAAATTTGTAACCTTTTTAAAATTCTGTATTTAAACAGATAGTAGTTTTGCTCATTGTTTCTTTCTATAGAGTATTCTATGGGTTTCACTTTATGGAATGAATCAATGAAGAAAATAATCATCAGAAGCCCAAATCATATTGTTATGAATAAAAAATTCATTTTGAAATGCCTCGCGCTTGCAAGTATCAGCTTTTTTGTTTCATGTCATAGGGAAAATCCCGCAAATCCGGACGATGACAACAACACATCAGCAACAACACACGTATATGTTGCGGGCAACACCGGCTACACGTTCAATGCGGGTCCTGCAGTATGTTGGGAAGACGGCATACAGCATGTTCTTGACCCCGATGCTTTCGAAACGGCAAGAGCAGCCTGCGTGATCGGCAACGATGTCTATTATGGAGGATGCAATGCAAACGAACAGCCAGTGATATGGAAGAACGGCGTTGCACAGAAAATGTCAGAAGGGAACGGCCGCGTGAGTGGTCTCACCACCGCCAACGGGAAGCTTTATGCTTGCGGCACCGTTGACCAAAAACCAGTTTATTGGGTTGACGGACAGATTCACTACCTTGATGAAGACCCAAGCGCCTCATCTGATTACACAACCACCGCCATCACAGTTTCAGGTGGCAACATCTATGTTTCCGGATATCTCGGCAATGAGTATAATTCTGCAAAAGGGGCATACCTGTGGAAAAACGGCTCTCTGCAGAAACTTTCAACCAAAGCCTCCAAAGCATGCGATGTTTGTGTGTACAACAACACGGTATATGTTGTAGGTAGCGAAAGTTACACATCCGGAGGTATCCAGAAGTCAGTCATGTGGGTCAATGGGGCGATAAGAGACATCCAGGTCACCACTAACAACGGACTTGATTCCGAAGCGAGCGCCGTTGCCATCAAGAACGGAAAACCCTACGTTGTTCTCAAGGGTTTTGTAGGAGGTGCCTACGATGGTTATTGGAAAGGTTTCGCCTGGTATGATGAAACTGTGACCGCTCTGCCGAACTGTTCTAATCCGACCGATGTATTCATACACAACAATGACATTTACATAGCCGGTTATAACGACTCTTTCACAAGCTACGAGGGTCCGGTATTGCTTAAAAACCTCGAATTTGTTCCCCTTACTAACTCAGCCAACGACGGACACTGCTATAGCGTTTATGTCAAATAGAACCATTTAGGTTTCTGTTTCCAAAGTTTGAAAATCTAAAAAAGCCGCGTGTAAAAACATGCGGCTTTTTTTTGGTTTTCCCGTCTTTCACAATCATTATCAGAATATTTTTTTCAAGAAGAAATATCACAAAAATCCACAAATTACTGCATAATAAAAAAAATGTATTTTTGTACATCATAATCAGCACGATAGTGGACAATGCTAATAAATCATCAATTATCAATAAATCACAACATCTTATGATTAAACATTTACATTTTACCAATCGGTTCAGGAGGGCGAAAGATTATGGTACTCTTTTGTTCTTTTTAGTATTTTTCACAATCGGGACAGGCGGTTTTTTCCATGCTGAAGCCCAATCTACCACTTCTTCCATTTCCGGTTTCGTGAAAGACGGAAGTGGTGCTGTGGCCGAAGCCGTGGTTGTCGCCTACCACGTGCCCACAAACACGTCATACTACTCCATTTCAAACAGCAAGGGCTATTACGTGTTCAACAACGTTCTGGTCGGTGGTCCATACTCCATCAAAATAGAAAAGATGGGATATAAACCCACAACTATACAGAACATCAACGCTCCGCTGTCAGAAAATGTTGTTGTGAACGTCACCTTGGAGAAAAGTTCGGTGTCGTTAGACGAGGTCACAATTCAAAATCCGGATGCTTCCACCATGAACATCCAGAGTTCGGGTGTGAGCACGCGTATCACTCAGCGCACAATGACGGCGGTGCCAACAATAGAGCGCAGTTTGAACGACATCATGAAACTGACTCCGCAGGCGGCGAATATTGGCGGCGGTATAGCCTTAGGCGGTGGCAATTATCGCGGTTCATCTGTCTCAGTTGACGGAGCCACCTTCAACAACTCTTTCGGTATCGGTTCAAATCTGCCGGCCGGCGGCGCACCCATATCCCTTGACGCCATCGAGCAGATCGGCATCAACCTGTCGCCATACAACGTGCGCCAGAGCGGTTTTCTCGGAGGTGCCGTCAATATGGTCACAAAACGCGGCTCTAACGAATGGCATGGTTCTGTTTATGACTATTTCACGAGTAGCGCACTAAGAGGTCAAAAAGTCGATACCAACATGCTGACAACGTCTTCCACATTGAACAACGTATCCGGATTGACAGTTGGCGGCCCTATAGTGAAAGACAAACTTTTCTTCTTTCTGAACGGCGAGTATATCGTTGACAATGAAGCAGGTTCAACAATCCAGGCCCGTCCTGACGAAAGCCATGAGTACGGCGGCAGCACCGGATATAACCGTCCAACAGTCGCCCAAATGGACAATATGCTCTCTTTCCTGAATGACAAATTCGGATACAATCCAGGACGTTATCAGAACTACTCAATCTCCACACCTGATTACAAGGTAATGGCGCGTTTGGATTGGAACATAAACAAAAACAACATGTTCAACTTCAGGGTGAGCCACACTCACACCTCAAATTCAAATGGTGCGTCGAGTTCAATAAATCCTCTTTTTGGTTCAAGTAACTCCATAACTGCTTTGGATGGCGAAACGTATGCCATCAACCGTTACGTCGCAGGCCGGCAATCGTACTATGCAATGCTGTTCGAGTCGTCACGTTATTTCCAAGACATGAATTTCACATCCGTTGCAGCTGAACTTAACAGCAATGTATTGGGAGGCCGCGGGAACAACATGGCCCGAATCACATGGTCGTTGCAGAACGAGCCGCGCTCTTTTGTGGGCGATATCTTCCCAACGGTTGACATCCTCGAGCCTTACACAGCCGCTGACGGCAGCCAGCAGATGGCCTTCTTCACCACATTCGGCCCGGATCCGTTCACTTACGCAAACCTCAGAAAGGTGAACACCTTGACTGCAACTGACGAATTCACCTATACCAAAGGCATCCATAACATTCTCGCAGGAGCCCAATTCGAGTGGAATTTGATCCAGAACGGCTTTATGCAGGGCGGTGCAGGCTGGTATGTTTACGACTCTTGGCAGTCGTTCGTGAACGATGTGAATGGAGTGGAAGGGGCACGCCCGGTGGCGTTTATGGTGACCCATGCCAACTCCGACGACCCGACAGAGGCGGTTACCCCGTCGTTTTTCTATTCACAGGCCTCGGTATATGCCCAAGATGAGATGAGTTTCAGTCCTTATTTCAAATTCACCGCTGGACTCCGTCTCGAAATGCCATTCATCCGTTTCCCGAACGAGAACCGAAACCTCGACTTCGACGCGGCGGCTGCTGCCCATCCTGAAAGCTCATTCGGTGGACTCAGCACAGCCGACTTCCCTAAACTCAGCCTGAATGTTTCACCAAGAATCGGATTCAACTGGGATATCACCAAGAATCAGAAAGTTGTACTTCGTGGAGGCAGCGGCATCTTCACCGGCAGAATTCCAAATGTGTGGATCGTGACAGCCGTAAGCAGCTCCAACTGTCTTCAATACCAATACATAGCCAACAACAGCACTGGCAATCCCGTGGTTCACTTCGACCCCGATCGTGAGGACGTCATCAACAGTATATATTCGGATGGCAAATTCGAAAAGCAGGAGCTTCCCGCCCCTACCAACGGCACCATTCTGGCCAAGGATCTGAAGCTTCCGTCAGCATGGAAGTCGTCGCTGGCTCTGGATGTGACTTTGCCAAAAGATGTGAAACTAACATTTGAAGGATTGTATTCATTTGGATTCAACGAGGTTTATGCCAACGTTCTCGGCTATAAGGAGGACGGCACAATCCAGTTGCCCGGTGAACCCGAAGGAAGGACACATTACTCAAGAGAGGATGTTACCAATGCCAACGGCGCAAAGATGAGCGGATATTATCTGCACAACGAGAACGGATTCCACGGTCAGTATGTAGCCTTGACCGCGCAGATTTCCAAGTCGTTCAGGTTCGGACTCGACCTCATGGCGGCCTACACTTTCAGCAGATCGGTGTCTCTCACCGACGGCATTGGCGACCAAGTGTCATCGTTCGCCAATATCTCCAACCGTAGTGATGTAAACTCTCCTGAGCTCGGGTTCTCGGGGTTTGTATCGCCGCACCGCCTGATTGCAGCAGTGGGTTACACTATCAAAGAAGGTAAGCACACCGCCACTAAACTTGGTCTTTTCTATGAAGGAATGAACCTTGGAATCTATAATGGTTACACAGTCGCACGCTATTCATATCTCATGAACAACGTCAGTGGCATAGGCAACAACCAGCTGATATACATCCCTACAACAGACGAGCTGGAACAGATGCCGTTTGTTTCCGCAGAAAACAAGGCTGATTTCGAGGATTTCATAGTTAATGACCCATATCTGAGCAGACACAGAGGTGAATATTCCAAGAGAAACGGTGGTAAAGCCCCGTGGCTCAACAGAATCAACTTCAAGATTTCACAGGAATTCTATTTCAATGTTGACAAACATAAACAGACATTGGATGTGGGCTTAGACATCAACAATCTCGGCAATCTGTTCAGCAGCAAATGGGGCACCTACAAATCATTGAACAATGATGTGGTGTTGAATTACAAGAACGGAGCATACACATTCACCGCTCCTGTTTGGTCAACATACAACAACTTGCTTTCCACCTGGCAGATTCTGCTTCACCTCCGTTACGCGTTCTAAAAGGCATTGTTCTGCCAACTATGGCATAACAGAAGGACAATTTGTCACAAAAACTGACTATTTTGGCATTATTGGCTTTTGGCATGGGCTTTGCATTATATGAAGCGGTTGCGAGGTTGAAACCGAGCAGCCAACAACAAAAAATGTCTAACAATTAAAAAATGGAGGTGTATTATGCTACCAGTAATGTTTAAAAACAGTTGGTTTCCAACAGTATTTGAAGATTTCTTGAATGATGATTTTATGCCTCGTGCCACAACAGCACCGGCAGTAAATGTAAAAGAGGATGAGAAGGCCTACACAATGGAGGTCGCCGCGCCCGGCATCAAGAAGGAGTTCTGCCGCGTCAATATCGACGATGATGGCAATCTGAGCCTGGCTATAGAGAATAAGATGGAGCACAAGGATGAAGACAAGAAGCACCATTATTTGCGCCGTGAATTCTCTTACAGCAACTATCAGCAAAGCTATCAACTGCCAGATGATGTGGACAAAGACAACATAGCGGCCAAAGTTGAGGATGGTATACTCACAATCACACTCCCGCGTGTTAAAGCCGAGGAGAAGAAACTTTCACGTACAATTAATATTGGATAAAGCCAAATAGAACCTCGTGTCTCGTAAGAGATACGGCAAGAGTGATAGGATTATGAAAAAGGCGGAGATTACTCCGCCTTTTTTTGTTTCCATTTGTGTTTCGTTTTGTTTCCGGTACTTTTCTTGCGCGTTTTTTCCGATCAAAGATCTGTCAATCGTTTTCCTTCTTGTTCTTTTTTCTTTTGGACTTTCTGGTTATCTTGTTTTTTTTCTTTGCTTTTCTCGTTCAGGTATGCGAGACTCTCGATGGTTTCAAGTACCTTTTTGTGGTTGAAGCAGTGCAGATACTCGTAATAAGAGATCGGATTTCTTTCATCCTGAGTGATTTTATTGAGAACATAGTATGTCGTAAATTCCCCGTAATCACAGGGATATAGTGCAGCAGTAATAAAGTCGGCAAATGGGATGAGTACTGTTTCGTGATCATCTTCCTCCTTGACTGGAATAGTAACAAGATAATCCCCGTAGATGTTGTCTTTGAGCACTGGTCTGATATTTTCTTCACTGACGCCGAGCTTTGACGAGAGCATATCTTTCGCCAATTCAATAAGGGAGTTTGACAATTCAATGAATTCGTTTTCTTTTTGTTCGGTAATCATATCACTTTAATATGTTGTGTTAAAAGCCATTGATAATTTCAACGGCAAAATTACAACCGTGTCTATGACACGTAGTGTCAGTGGTTTTAATTTTTTTCACTGACAAATCCAATACTTAAGTCTGATGTTATTTTGCATCGTGAAAGAACACTGGGTTTAACATCAGTATATAATCACATTTGAATATTTTAATAATTCAATATTAAATTAAACACAAACAAAAACCCTGAATTTATGATATTGACAGTCTTATTAGGATGCATCTGCTGGATTATTGAAGCGACTATCGGAATGCTCTGCGGCAAAGATCCCAGCAAACTGTAGTTCCACGCCCTGCCAGTGTCAGGTGAAGTCCGGGCAGCCACGTATCCCGATTGGAAGACAACTGGCATGGTGGTCTCAGCGGCTCCGTCGTTGCCAAAAAAAACGTTGGGGTTTCGCTGGCTTTTCAGGACTTAAACTTAGATCTCAGAACTTTGATCTTTGATCTTCGTTTGGGGAGGAGAAAGTCTGCTATCTTTTCCGGTCGTGAGCGGATTATGCAAAAGGTAGCCGGCCCTCCCAAGGAGAATTTCGCAACAACCCAACTTTCAACTTTCAACTTTCAACTTTCAATTTTCAATTCTCAATTCTCAAATCACATCTCACGGCACAAAAAAAAATCGCACTGACACTACGTGTCTGTAGAAGAGCGTATCTTTGCAGCGAATATTAAAACAGAATATCTATGGACCAACCGAGAATAGTAAAGGAGCTGCAGCTGCTGATGCTGCTTGCCAACAACCGCTACATGACAAAGGAGAAGATCTGCGAGCATTTCGGCTTCTGCGAGCGGACCTTCTTCCGCTACATCGACACCTTCCGCGAGGCGGGCTTCGCAGTGAAGAAAAACCCGTACAACGCCTACCGCATAGAGACCGCCGGCAACAAGATGTCGCGGCACCTCAGCGAACTCCTCCACTTCTCAGAAGAGGAAGAGCTGATACTGCGCAGCGCCATCGACTCGATCGAGTCTGACACCAAGTCAAAAGAACTGCTGAAAAAGAAACTATATGCAGTTTACGACTACAAGGTCATCACCGACATGGGCATCAGCAAGCGCACCCAGCGCACCATCGGTGAACTGGCCACCGCCATCGACGGCAAACGCCAGGCCATACTCAAAGGCTACCGCTCGGCACACAGCAACACCACCTCCGACAGGCTCGTGGAACCCTACGACTTCACATCCGGACACGAACAGGTATGGTGCTATGAACCAAAATCGCGCATGGTGAAACTCTTCAAGATATCGAGAATACAACGCGTGGAAGTGCTGCAGGCCACCTGGAAGAACGAAGACAAGCACGAGACCGGCTATGTTGACATATTCCGCATCCACAGCACCCAACTGTTCCCTGTGAAACTGCGCCTCACACTCCGCGCCGCAAACCTCCTCACCGAAGAATACCCGCTGTCTTCACAATATCTCCGCGACGAAGGCAACGGACGCTTCATCCTCGAAACCGACGTCTGCCAGCTCGAAGGCGTGGCCCGCTTCATTCTTGGCCTCTTCGACGACATCGACATCCTCGGCGGCGAGGAACTCATCGCCCACATCAAATACAAAATCAGAATGATGAACCGGTAACCACATGCACAAAACGATTTTGTCAGGAAGTCGCAATAGCCAAACATCTGAAAAAACACAATCTTCACCATCATTTATCATCAAATCGAATTGTCATGGGAATCTTAACCTACATTATCTTGTCATTGGCAATATTTTGCACCATCTGTATCATAATTCTGATGTTCAAGGTGTTCTCAATCAAGCAAAACATGCCCGACATCTCCTCGAAAGACTTCTTCCGCTTGGAGAAGGAAGTATCGGACGAGAACAGAAACGCCCGCAAAGAGCTCTCCGACAACATCGACAAGGTGAGGAAAGAGCTGTCAGGCAATGTAAGCCAGATGCGCACGGAATTCTCAGGCACGGTTGACAGACTGCGCTCGACAGTGGAAGACAAACTCTCCACCATGTCGGAAAAGTTCCAG
Source organism: uncultured Bacteroidales bacterium (assembly GCA_934699095.1). GTDB lineage: Bacteria > Bacteroidota > Bacteroidia > Bacteroidales > WCHB1-69 > F23-D06. The sequence goes on from CAKUVI010000009.1 coordinate 95,572, forward strand.
GACGGCTTCGACAAGAACACCGAAAAGATGATGGAAGCCCAGAGGGAGCGCTTCGCCGACATGGACCGGCGACAGGAGTCGCTGATACAGACAACAGAGAAAAAATTGGACGAGATGCGCGAAACGGTTGACGAGAAGCTGCAGCAGACGCTGAACGAAAGGCTCGGACAGTCGTTCAGGATGGTGAGCGAGCAACTCGAGAACGTGCAGAAAGGATTGGGCGAGATGAAGAACCTGGCGTCAGATGTGGGTGGCCTGAAAAACGCCCTCACGAACGTGAAAGTGCGCGGGAATTTCGGCGAGCTGCAGCTAAAGGCTCTGCTCGAGCAGATAATGTCGCCCGAGCAATACGACGAAAATGTGGCCACCGTGCATGGAAGCTCCGAAAGAGTGGAGTTTGCCATAAAGCTACCCGGCAATGGCGATTCAGAAGGAACTGTATATCTGCCAATAGACTCAAAATTCCCGAAAGACGTTTACGACCAATATGTTGACAGTTTGGACAGTGGTGACATGGCCGTGACAAAAGCCAAATCCAAACAGTTTGAGAACACGATAACATCCATGGCGAGGGACATCAGCACAAAGTACATCTCGGTGCCCTACACCACCAATTTCGCCATCATGTTCGTGCCCGTCGAGAACATCTACGCCGAGGTCATCCGCAGATCGGGACTGACGCAGGAGTTGAGAGACAAGTGGAATGTACTTGTCACGGGGCCCACCACATTAGGGGCGTTGCTGAGCAGTTTGCAGATGGGTTTCAGGACGTTGGCCATAGAGAGGCGGAGCAATGACGTATGGGAGACGTTGGGTGCGGTGAAGACTGAGTTCGAGAAGTTCGGCGGACTGCTCGACAAGGCCAAGAAGAGTATTGATTCCGCATCTGAGACCATCGAGCAGTTGCAGGGGCGTCGCACGAAGGCCATCCGGCGGAAGTTGCGCGACATCGAGGCGTTGCCCGCGGAGCAGGCCGCAGCACTCTTACGCGACGACGACTTCTGAGCTGGAAGCACTTCGATGGCACACAGGGCCAGGAGGATGGCAACGCACGGGGCAGGGACTTATGAATGACAAAAAGATCTAATTATATTGAAAGACCTTATTAGAAGCAAGCGTTTAGGAAAAAAATAACAAGACCTGCAATAAAGTCGTACAAAAAACGTTATTATAACATACAAAAGTGGTATGAATTTTGTAACAAAAAAGTTATGAAGCGTGATTTTTTAAAGGAGCTATTGAAATGGCGCGACAGTTCACGTCGCAAGCCGTTACTGATCACCGGAGTCCGCCAATGTGGCAAGACACATACCTTGAAGGAATTTGGCGATACATGCTTCGACAATGTTTGCTATGTCAATCTTGAGTCAAGCAATAACTATGCAGCCATTTTCGATTATGATTTCGATGTGAAGCGTATTGTCAAGGAGATCGAGCTTATGGAACAATGCACGATTACACCAGGCAAGACGCTGTTGATATTGGACGAGGTACAGGAGGTGCCGCGTGCCATAACAGCCCTGAAGTATTTCTGTGAGAACATGCGCGAGCTTCATGTAGCTTGTGCGGGCTCGTCATTAGGTGTTGCCATGAGGAACGATAATATTGCCTTTCCTGTCGGCAAAGTCAAACGTATGCAGATGTTTCCTTTGAGTTTCAAAGAATTCATTGTGGCCAATGGTCAAGAAAAGTATATCGAACTCTTGAACAACTGGAACAGCGACCGAGAGCTTCCCGAAGCATACGGCCGCCCTCTTGAGCAGCTTCTGAAAGAGTACTATGTGGTGGGCGGAATGCCAGAGGTGGTACAAGAATATGTTAACACTCATGACTTCAAGATTGTACGGGAAATTCAAGATGAAATACTTGCAGATTATTCCGACGACTTCTCAAAGCACACCCCAGCCAACGAGGTGGAAAAGGTACGTCTTGTGTGGGATTCCATTCCAAAGCAATTGGCAAAAGAAAACAACAAGTTCATGTTTTCGCACGTCAAGGAAGGGAAGCGTGCACACGAACTGGAAGCCGCATTGCAGTGGCTGAAAAATGCGGGGCTGGCTCATTTGCTTGAATTGGTAAAGAACGTTGAAGTTCCTCTCTCGGCAAATGCCGATGCCACTTTTTTTAAAGTCTATATGTCCGACTGTGGACTTCTGTGCCGCAGGCTGGGGCTCGGATACAAGGACTTTTTCGAAGACGGCGGCACGCTGAAAACTTTCAAAGGCGCTGTCACGGAGAATTATGTAATGAATGAACTGGTCTGCTATGGCAAGCAGCCGTACTTTTGGCGTTCCGGAAATAAGGCGGAACTGGACTTCCTGATAGAACAGGACGGTGATATTATACCCATAGAGGTAAAATCGGCAACCAACACACAGGCAAAGAGCTACAAACAGTTCTGTAAAAAGTACAAGCCACACAGAGGCTACAAACTGTCTCTGAAGAATCTGGCAACAAATGATTGCGAAGGAACGGAGACGATCAGTCTGCCGCTCTACTTGATATGGAAAATGTAGTCTGACTATATGACGTGTCACAAGCATATGATGACATATTCTGTCAGCACCGCAGCCACCCGCCCCTTCAAACTGCGAAAAAGTGCCGTCGATATTGAAAAAAATGCTATTTTTGCAGGGATGAATGTCATTGAAAACACCAAGTATGACTAAAGAACTGCAAGAAGGGTATGTCTATATCCTCACCAACCCAAGTTTCAAAGAAGACTGGGTGAAAATCGGAAAGAGCTCTCGACCAGTGGATGTTCGCAGCAAAGAGTTGGACAACACCGCTGTGCCCCTTCCTTTCGAAATTTTCGCCACCATGAAAACTGTCAAATATGGTGAAGTTGAGAAGTTGGTGCATAAAACAATCGACCGTCTCACCGACCTGCGCATAAGACAAAACAGAGAGTTTTTCAACGTTGACCCACAAGTTGCATTCGACATCTTCATGGATATAGCCTGTGCCGTTGAGGATGCTGTTATCATGCGCTATGATGCGGACAAGCCGTATCAAGTCTATCCAATTGTAGCAGGTCAAAGGATCAAAGAGAATGAAGAGAAGAAAGTAATTCGCAAAGCTTTTGATTTCGGCATGGTAGGCTTGAATGTTGGCGATACCATTGTGTTCGATGCGCTGAATCTTCCCGTGAAAGTGGCTGGAAAGAACAAGGTGGAACACGAAGGCCGTCTATGGAGCCTTTCCGCATTCTGCGGCACCTACCTGCCCGAAGGGATGCACAACAAGAGCGAATCCTACCAGGGACCGAAATACTTCAGCTATCAAGGAAAGACGTTGTGGGAGATCAGGTTGGAAAGGGAAAAAGACAGTGATGAAAATTAATTTTTTTTGAATTCTAAGTTCCGATAATAAAAACTTATCAGAAAATGGATCAATTTGAAATGACAAACCTGTCTGAAGAAGACATAAAACTACGGTACATCACTCCATCCATACTACAAAAGGGATGGTCGGTAGAAGACATAACTATGGAGACTAAGGTTAAACTAACAGATGGCAAGATTAACCTTAGAGGAAATTTAGTGGCTCGTGGTAAAGCTAAGTTTGCTGACTATATGCTTTATTACAACCGTGCCACCCCCATTGCCATTGTTGAAGCCAAGGACGCAAATCATACTGTCTCTTTTGGGATGCAACAAGCAAAGGAATATGCCCAAATGATGGATATTCCTTTTGCTTTCAGTTCCAACGGTCAAGGTTATCAAGAATATGATTTCCTGACGGGAAAGGAACGCTCTTTCTCGATGGATGCCTTTCCAACGAAAGAAGAATTATATGCTCGCTTCCTCGCTGAGAGCAATGGCGGTAAAGGCTTCTCTGACGAAGAAAAGAAAATCATCAATCAGCCCTACTGTACTGGACAAGACATTTTCCCTCCTCGATACTACCAACGCAATGCAGTTAACCGCACTGTCAATGCAGTAGCACAAGGGAAAAATCGTCTGCTGCTCGTTATGGCGACTGGAACGGGTAAGACATATACGGCATTCCAAATAGTCTATCGTCTTCTTAAAGCTGGTTTAGTGAAGAAAGTCTTGTATCTGGCAGACCGAAATGTTCTGGTTGACCAATCTATCCAACAAGACTTTAAGCCTTTATCAAGCACTATACACAAAGTGGATTATCAGAAAGATATTGAAACAAATGGTGGGCATTTGGCATACGAAGTCTATTTCTCACTTTACCAACAGTTGATTGGGAAGGAAGGGAAACAGAACTATAAGGAACTGTTTAAGCCGGGGTTCTTTGATATGGTTATCGTTGACGAGTGCCATCGTGGAAGTGCCAAAGATGATAGCAACTGGCGTGAAATACTCGAATACTTTGACGGAGCAATACAACTGGGTATGACTGCTACCCCAAAGGAAACGAAGTACCAGTCAAGCATCAGCTATTTCGGTGAGCCGATTTACACATATAGCTTGAAGGAAGGTATAGAAGATGGATTCCTTGCGCCATTCAAGGTTGTTAATATTACCACAAACATAGGCGATGAATGGCGACCTATTAACGGACAAAGAGACATAAACGGCAATCTCATAGAAGACCGTATCTACAACAACTCAGACTATGACTACAACATTATCATAGAAGACAGAATTAGAGAGGTTGCACATGAGATAACCCAGTACTTGAAAAGTACAGACAGAATGGCGAAGACCATTGTGTTTTGTGCCGACGAAGACCATGCCGACCGTATGCGTACAGCACTTGTCAATGAAAATTCAGACATGTGTAAAAAGAATCCAGACTATGTGGTTCGCATTACTGGAAGCGACCCATACGGACAGTCAAAACTTGATTACTTTATCTCGGTAGCTTCAAAATACCCGGTGATTGCAACTACCAGCAAACTGCTCTCAACAGGCGTGGACTGCAAGATGGTGAAACTTATCGTGCTTGACCAACGCATAGGCTCCATGACTGAGTTTAAGCAGATAGTTGGTCGTGGTACCAGAATCCGCGAAAAAGAAGGTAAAACCCACTTCACAATCATGGATTTTCGTAACGTGACACGTTTGTTTGCCGACCCCGACTGGGATGGCCCGATTGAAGTTAATGATAATTATGGCAAGGGATCTCAAAAACCTTATCCAGAGATTGAGGAAGAACCAATGGGTGTAAGTGAACCCGAGCTGGAACGTCCACCTAAACCCATTGTCGATAAGGATGGCTGCACGGTTGAGGTTATCAATAAAGTTGTGTCTGTATATGATGCCAATGGCAAGCTTCTCCGCACGGAAAGCATCACCGACTACACCAGAAAGAACATTAACGACACTTACGCCAATCTCGATGACTTTATTCAAAAATGGAATGAAGCTGAGAAGAAAGCCGAGATTACAGACTTACTCCGTGAGAGTGGAATTGACCTTCAAACGTTAAAACATGACAGGGGCATGGATGATGTTGATGACTTTGATTTCATCTGTCACATAGCATACGGAAAGAAACCGCTCACACGACGTGAACGTGCCGAGAATGTAAAGAAGCGCGACATCTTTAACAAGTATGGTGCAGAAGCACGGAAAGTACTTGAAGCATTGCTCGATAAGTATGCCAATGATGGTATTACCCAGTTGGAGAACAGAACGGTTCTGCGTCTTGACCCGTTCCGCCAGATGGGCTCACCAGCCAATATAGCAAAATTCTTTGGCGGCAATCAACAATATTTCTCGGCAGTGAAAGAACTTGAAAGTTTAATTTATAGCAGTATAGCATAACCAGATATGGCACTTAACAATTTTGTAAAGAGCATCAGAAACATCATGCGCAACGATGCGGGTATCAATGGCGATGCCCAGCGTATCGAGCAAATTGCGTGGATGTTGTTTTTGAAAGTATATGATGAGAAGGAAAACGATTGGGAGTTTAATGAGGACGATTACAAGTCCTTCATTCCAGAGAATTGCCGATGGCGCAACTGGGCGAAAGACAATGGGGATGGTGAAGCGATTACTGCCGATGCCTTATTGGATTTCGTTAATAATACGCTATTCCCCACGTTGAAAGGATTAGAGGTTAATCCATCAACGCCCATGCGTAGTGCCATTGTCCGTACTACCTTTGAGGATGCAAACCAATATATGAAGGATGGGGTGTTGCTTCGTCAGGTTATCAACGTCATTGACCAACTCGACCTTGGCGACTACGAAGAAAGCCATGCCTTTGGTGAGATATACGAATCTATCCTGAAGGAAATGCAGTCGGCAGGTTCGGCTGGCGAGTTCTATACACCACGTGCCTTGACGGATTTCATGGCAGAAATCATTAATCCTAAGGTAGGAGAAAAGATGGCAGACTTCGCCTGTGGCACTGGCGGCTTCATAACGAGCTGGCTAAAGGCTCTCGACAAGAAGGTGCAGACGGCAGAAGACAAAGAGGAATATGCCAAGTCCATCTACGGCATTGAGAAGAAGCAATTTCCCTATATGTTGTGCGTCACCAATATGCTTCTGCATGACATAGATTCTCCAAAAGTGATGCACGACAACTCCTTAACAAAGGATGTGCTTAATTACACTGATGAAGACAAGTTCGATGTAGTCTTGATGAATCCACCATACGGAGGAAGTGAGAAAAACGACATCAAACAGCATTTCCCATCAGATTTGAGTTCAAGCGAGACTGCCGACCTCTTTATGGTACTAATCATGTATCGTCTTGCAGAAAAAGGCCGTGCAGCTGTCATCTTGCCGGACGGTTTCCTGTTTGGTACAGACAATGCAAAACTGGCTATCAAGGAGAAACTGCTGCGAGAATTCAACCTTCACACCATTATCCGACTGCCAGGCAGCATCTTCTCACCCTATACAAGTATCGCTACCAACGTTCTTTTCTTCAACAATGAAAAGGCAGAAGGTGCAGAAGAAGGATTCAGTACGAAGGAAACATGGTTCTATCGTCTTGACATGCCGGAAGGCTATAAGCATTTCTCCAAGACAAAGCCCATGCGAGCTGAACATTGTCAGCCGATCATTGACTGGTGGACAAATCGACAAGAGATTGTAGATGCTGAGAACAACGATGAGAAATCACGCTGCTTTACTGCACAACAGCTTCTTGACATGGATTGCAACTTCGACCAGTGCAAGTTCCCGAAAGACGAAGAAGAAATTCTGCCTCCTGCCGAGTTGTTGGCTGACTATTACAAGAAACGAGCAGCTCTCGACCACGAGATAGACAAGACGCTGGCAGAAATACAACGTATATTGGGTATTGAGATTAAAACTGACGAGGCATGAAAGACGAAGGAAAATTATTGAAAGTTGTAAATGAGGACGAGCTTTTCAAAAACATATCCTCTCTCATAGAAGATAGCCGTAAGCGTGTTGCCAAGGCTGTAAACACAGCCATGGTCTACACGTATTATGGTGTTGGTCAGTATATTGTTGAATTTGAGCAGAACGGCGACTATCGCGCAGCATACGGAAAGGGAGTGTTGAACAGGCTTTCTGCTAAACTCACAGGACAATTCGGAAAGGGATGGTCTGTTGATACTCTGGAAAATTGTCGAAAGTTCTTTCTGGTATACTCTATTTCGTCTGACGATCAGACAAAATCCGAAACACTGTCTCGGAAATCCGGCAATCATTCTCATGAGATTTCCGAAACACCGTCTCGGAAATCTGATAACAGACTGTCTTTCACACTTTCCTGGTCTCATTATCTTATTCTCATGCGCATCGACAATCCCGATGCCCGTAGTTTCTATGAGATAGAATGTGCGCAGCAGCAATGGAGTGTACGTCAGTTAAGTAGACAAGTGGGTAGCAGCCTTTATGAGAGGCTGGCACTGAGTCGTGACAAGAACGAGGTGATGCGTTTGGCCACTGAGGGACAAACTATAGAAAAACCATCTGACATCATAAAGAGTCCGCTCACACTGGAGTTTCTCGGCCTGAAGCCCGATGTGTCTTATTCGGAAAGCAAACTGGAGAATGCCATCATTAGTAAAATGCAACAGTTCCTGCTGGAACTTGGTAAAGGATTCCTATTCGAAGCACGCCAGAAACGTTTCACTTTCGACGAACAGCACTTCTATGTAGATCTGGTGTTTTACAATCGATTATTGCAATGCTACGTGTTGATTGACCTCAAGACCGATAAACTGTCACACCAGGACTTGGGACAAATGCAAATGTATGTCAACTATTACGACCGCTTCGTCAAGCAGGATTTTGAGAAGCCAACCATCGGCATACTACTGTGCGAGCGTAAAAATGACGCACTTGTTGAACTGACTTTGCCTAAAGATGCCAACATATATGCGTCCGCCTATCAGTTATATTTACCTGACAAGGCTCTGCTGCAAGCAAAAGTAAAAGAATGGATTGCAGAGTTTAAAGAGGAACAGGTCAATAAAGAGTAAAGAATATGACAGGAAAGCAACTTAAAAACAGCATATTGCAGTGGGCCATACAAGGAAAGTTGGTACCTCAGGACCCTAACGACGAGCCTGCATCTGTACTGCTTGAAAAGATCAGGGCAGAAAAGGCACGGCTTATAAAGGAAGGGAAAATAAAAAAAGACAAGAAAGAATCTATCATTTATCGTGGTGAGGACAATTCCTATTATGAGAAGTTC
>CAKUVI010000010.1 GCA_934699095.1 uncultured Bacteroidales bacterium
ATTTGGGTTTATTGACAGCATTAATGCCGCAACACCTGACACATGAGGCGCTGCCATGGAAGTTCCTGACATTAAACTATAACCGTTATTGTTATGTGTTGACAATATATCAACACCTGGGGCTGATATATCTAATTCCGTACCGGAAGCTGAATAAGAATCATGATTATTGGATGAATTAATTGATCCAACTACAAGGATTTCAGGAATATAATAAGCTGGATAATCAATATTTATAGTATTCCCTGATGAAAAAACTATAATACAGTTGTTTTCCACGGCATAGTCAATGGCATCTTCAATTAAGTGACTATGTAAATTAGGATAAAATCCATTTTGGTCACCCCAAGAATTATTAATTACATCAGCCCCTTTTTCAACAGCAAGGTTGATTGCTCCTGCTAATTTTTCAACATCTGTTTCGCTATTAGCGCATAAATTGTGACTAATATTAATCAGACTTGTCCCCGGTGCGATACCGGCAACCGATTTACTGTTATGATTTGAAAAAATAATTCCACCTACATGAATTCCATGGTATAAATCGGTATATGGAAAATTATTACTCAGATCGCTGTGAAAATAAATTTTTGCTGGATAAGTGTCAGTCATTATGTCGTATGAGAAAACTATATTAAGATCTTCAAATTCATCGTGAGATTCTTCGATTCCCATGTCAATTATAGCTACTCTTACACTTGTGTCGCCTGACGTAATTTTCCACGCTTTGCACGCTTTAAGAGCATCCATTCCCCACTGTTCATTAAATCGAATATCGCTGACACACTCGATTGATGAGTTAGTTTTAAAATTAAAAAGAAATCCAGGATCAACAGCCTCAAACAGTGATGAATTATAAAAAATATTAGCCACATCAATGCTATTTCCAACGGAATTTTTGTCCACATCAATAGCATACCAATTTTTGCAATATGGCACCTTGCCAGCAAAAGTTGTTTTGGTCTTGAGAGTATATTCCTTTAACGCTTTTAAACTGGTTTCTTCTTTGATTTTAACATAAAGTCTGCGAGATGCACATGTTAAGTTATCACATTCTAGAACGGGTTCAATATCAATTGTATAAGGTAAATCTTTTAAAGCGTAAACCGTGCTGTCGTAATTATTGTTCAAAATTTGCAAACAAAGACAGGATGTTTTTTCATTGTACGAGTTATATCGTTTTATGATTTTAAATTTTTCATGAATAGTGGCGGTGTCAATCTTATCTAAATCGAAATACACTATAAAAAATTGATTGTTTCGAGGAAGATTGATTAGTTCTCCTTTGTAAAAATAGCTTATATCCTGTGCAAAGACCTTTGAAATGACAAAGAACAAGAATAAAAAATAAAGTGATTTTTTCATAGCTGATTATTCGATTTATTTGATTCTTGAAAATTCTAAAGACTGACCGAAATTTGCTGCCATTGATTCGGACGGATAAAATAAATAGATGACGAGTTTTTCTCTGTCTGAACTAAGTGAATAAGAATATGGTATCGTATGAGTATTGTACCAGGGTAAATTCTCAAATATAATGGAATTTTGGGTATTTTCATAACGACTCTCAAAATCACGTGTGTCGGGATATTTTTCGTCGTGAAAATAAGCTGTTCCTTCATCATTAAAAATAAATTGAACAGTATAAGATTCATTATTAAATGGATTAATAGGGATCTCAGAAACCCAAGTACCCAATAATGGATTTTGTGAAGGAGAACTGGTTTGAGAAAAATCAGGTTCAATGACAATAGGATTGCATGAAACAATAAAAAAAGATGTTGTAATTGTGATAATAATTAGTCTGAAGTTTTTCATTTTTTTAATTTTTTATTGGCGAACCTCTACTCTTTTACCATTTTCTTGACATATCCCTGGATTTGCGAGGCTCGTTGAACAAAACCTGAAGATATGACACTGCAAAATTAATTCTTTTTATCTGTTCATAGAAGATATAAATCCAAAATGTTGCAATTTATTTTATGCTTGCAAAGAAGCGGTGTGAAATTCTGCGTCAATCTGCGTGGTCTGCGGGAGAATGGTAATGCCCTCATACGACACTGAAATTAGTGGATACTTATCCCCGTCGGTATAACCATATGCCTTTGGGCCTGGCGGATTATTTGATTCTTGAAATTCTAAAGACCGATCGAAATTTGCTGCCATTGATTGGGACGGATTAAATAATTGGATGACGAGTTTTTCTCTGATTTGCCTGTGAAGTCACAGCCTAAAACCGATAGCCGAAGCCGGCATTCAGAAATCCCTTATAACCAACGCCTAATTCGGCTGAGCCAAACCAGTGGGCGCCCCCCGCATTGAATCCTACGAGAGTCAGTCCTCCTCTCGGCAAACCCATGTTCTTACCGCCCACTATCACATTCATGGCCACTTCCGAATACAGGCTAATCTTTTCTCTGTTAAAATATGAAAATCTGACTGCGAAAAAAGTTCCCCAATTGTATGCATGATTGAAAATCGGATAAGTCTCTAATCCGCTCTTTATAGTCTTTGTGCCCCAGAAACCACAACTGTTGATATCCCCGCCTATCCAAAGCCAATTCACAACCCGATATCTGTAACCCAATGTGAAAGATGGGGTTGCTGCCATCTTGTTGGCAAATTTGGTGGGCGCAAATGTGTTTCCATAGTTTGAATTACTGTTGACAAATGCACCATTTATTGAGCCTCTGCTGCAGAAAGGATCTCCTATGCTGAATCTGATTTCATGACGACTGCCCAAAACTGTGGTGTTGCTGTTTTTTGCGGTCTGTCCAAACGCCATCGAAGTGATGATAAGGAAAAAAATTGCTAATGATTTTTTCATAACATAATATTTAATTAATTCAATTTATTCCCACTGGATTTTCTGCAAAACTATATTTTTTTTTCACAGAAAAAACAATGAATCAACAATTATGCCGAGATTATGCCAGAAAAATAATTATGCTGAAATTATGCCAGGATTATGCCGAAATTATGCCGGCGGCGAGTAGTGCCATAGCAAAAAACAAAAAAAAGCGCACGAAGATGCGCTTTAAAAACTTATAGACAAATACTTTTTTAATTCAAAAAACTTCCAGCTACTGTGACTTATTTTACCAGGTCAACGATAGCCTTGAATGCCTCAGGATTATTCATCGCGAGGTCGGCGAGAGCTTTGCGGTTTAACGCAACGTTCTTCTTTGCTAAGTTACCCATCAAGACAGAATAAGACATTCCATATTCGCGGGCTCCCGCATTGATACGGGTAATCCACAAACTTCTGAAATTTCTTTTCTTAGCTCTTCTGTCACGGTAGGCATACTGCTGGCCTTTCTCCCATGAATTGACCGCAACGGTCCAGACGTTTTTACGCTTTCCGAAATAACCGCGGGTGCGTTTTAATATTTTCTTTCTTCTTGCTCTTGAAGCAACGTGATTTACTGATCTTGACATTTTTTTGTTCCTTTCTGTTTACGGCAGTGGCATCATTGCACTTTGGGTACTGAACGTAAACGTTTTCTTTTTAACTGTTAATAATTTAGCACTGTCCGAGCATTTGCTTTACTGTGCGTTCCAAATTTTGTTCGACAATAGCGCTGTAAGCCAGATTACGTTTTCTCTTTTTTGTCTTTTTGGTGAGAATGTGGCTGTGATATGCGTGATGTCTCTTGATTTTACCGGTGCCGGTAAGAGTGAATCTTTTCTTGGCAGCGGATTTGGTTTTAATTTTCGGCATTTGTTTGATTTTTTAAGGTTTAATATATTGTATTTGTTATAAGTTATTTCTTTGATTTTGGCACCATCATGATCGTCATGTTTCGTCCAGTTAGCACCGGCATTTGGTCAACTTTGCCGTAATCCTGCAGGCGTTCAGCAAACTTCAAAAGTTCCAATTCACCGTTATCCTTGTAGATGATGCTTCTTCCGCGGAAAGTCATGATTATCTTGACCTTGTAGCCATCCTGCAAGAAGCGGATCGCATGGTTGCACTTGAACTCCACATCGTGTTCGCTGATTTGAGGACTGAGCCGTATCTCCTTTACCTCCGTTTTGGCGCTGTTGGCCTTGATCTCCTTGAGTTTCTTCTTCTGTTCGTAGAGGTACTTCTGGTAGTCCATAACCTTGCAAACAGGCGGGTTGGCCTGGGGTGAGATTTCCACCAAGTCAACACCATGTTCATCGGCAATGGCCAATGCCTCGCGAAGAGATACTATCTGCGGCTCGAAACCGTCACCAACCACGCGTACTACCTGCGCGGTGATGTTTTCGTTAATTCTGTGCTGGGCTTCCTTCTTGTTCTTCGGACCAAGGTTCCTGCCCGGTCTGTTGTTTTGTGCGATGATCAAAATCCTTTCTTTTTAGTTTTGTAATATCTTTATTCTTAAATTTTTAGCTGGCAAAAATACACTTTTTTTGATTATAACCGCCATCTCTTTTTTTTTATTCTCCAACATGTCCGCCACTACCTGGATCGGGTTGCAATTCTGTTTCCTTTTTTGTCGTAGGTATAGACCCAAGAACCCTTTACCATTATGAAAGTATCTGCGTTCACTCTTGTTATTTCACCCGAAGTGGCCGACATGGATTTATACTGGTTCCCTTTTATATCATAAAAGCAGTACCAGCCTCCGCGTTTGACAATATACCAGTCGGTGCCGTAGCCGACGAGCTCACATGATGTGGCGGAAAAAGACCTCAAATGATGACCTTTTTCATCGTAAATATAATACCAACCACCTTTCTGCTCAATTGAAGAGATGCTTTTTTCGCTCTGGCCGAAGCTGGCCGTAAATACACTTATGACAAGAAGTACAGAAAGTGAGATTTTTTTCAAAAAGAAAGATTGTTTTTCCATAATAATTATTTTTATAGCGACAAAAATACAAAAACAAATTGAAAGCCCACATTTTAAATGTCTGATTCTTGCAACAAAAAATCTGTATCTTTGCGGCCTACATTTTTTGACACAGATGAACGAAAATCGACATAACAAAATTCTAATCTTTTTATGGATTTTAGTGGCCTTTTTGGGTGGATTTTCATTAGCTTTGCACTGGAATCCTACAAGATTGAGCAAAAAAGGCAACCAACAGCTCCAAAAGATGAGCGAGGTCATGAGTTACATTGAAAAATACTATGTTGACTCCGTGAACGCAGATTCCATCTATGGTTTGGCGATAAATGCAATGCTTCAGGGCTTGGACCCTCACTCAACATATTCAACTGCCGAGGCCAACAAGACAATGATGGAGGCGTTGGAGGGCTCTTTTGAAGGCATCGGCATACAGTTCAACATCATGAACGACACCTTGATGGTGGTTTCGGTGATTTCAGGAGGTCCGTCGGAGAAGGCGGGACTGATGGCTGGCGACCGGATGGTGGAAGTGAACGGAAAGTCTATAATCGGCATCAAGAACGAGCAGGCTTTCAAACTGTTGAGGGGCAAGAAAGGTTCAAAAGTAAAGGTAGGCATTCACAGGCCAGGTTTCGAGGAAAAATACACCTACGAGATAACCCGCGGTGTAATACCGACATATACTGTGGACATTGCCTATATGATTGACCCGCATACAGGTTACATCAAGCTCAACGAGTTCGGAAGCACCACAGCCAAGGAGTTCGACAACGCGCTGCAGAAGCTGAAAAGTCAGGGAATGACCTCAGTGATAGTTGATTTGCGTTCAAACACAGGCGGTTTCTTGGATGCCGCTATCAGTGTGTGCGACCAATTTCTTCCAAAAGGCCACAAGATAGTGTCCATCGAAGGGTCGAAAGTGCGTCCGGAGGCTGTATTTTCAACCAACAAAGGCCAGTTCACCAACGGTGATGTAGTGATACTCATTGATGATTTCAGCGCTTCGGCGAGCGAGATAGTGGCTGGCGCAATCCAAGACAACGACCGCGGTTGGATTGTAGGGCGCAGATCCTTCGGCAAAGGTCTGGTACAAAGACAGTTCGACCTCGAAGACGCATCTTCAATACGCCTTACGACGTCACGTTATCACACCCCAAGCGGACGCTGCATACAACGCGACTACAAAAACGGCACCGACGCCTATTACGAAGATATCTACAGCCGTATTCTTAATGGTGAAATGGAAAGCATTGACAGCATACACCTCGACTCCTCGAAAGTGTACCACACCCTGAAAGGAAGAACCGTGTATGGCGGCGGCGGGATCATGCCCGACTACTTCATACCGGTAAGCCGCGGCAACAACATGGACACCTATTATGAAATAGCCAATTCATCTGCTTTGATACAATTCGCCTTCCATTATGCCAACGAGTATAAAGCACAGCTAAAGAAACAGTTCCCTGATGCCAAAAGCTATGTTTCAAAGATGCAAATCTCAGATCAGCAAATACAATCCTTGATCACCTTCTACGAGAAAAGCAACAAGAAAAAAGCGTCAAAACTGTCAAGAGAGTCTTCCAGTGAACTGAAATTATGGCTCAAAGCCCTGATCGGAAGAAATCTATACGGCGATGAGGCCTTCTACCCGGTCATCAACACTTCCGACGATGTCATCAAAAAAGCTATGGAATTAATCAACAAAAAATAAAATCAATCGCTATGAGGAACTTGCAAATAATAAAAAAAGAGCATCAAAGAATCGGATATTCCGAGAATGATATTGAGATAGCTGAATACAAAGAATTAGAAGCAGATTATGACGAAAACGGATTGCTCGCACGCGAGGCGCGCTACAACCCGGACGGATCACTCAACACATTGACAATCAATACTTACAACGAGCATAAAGAGTTGTCTGTGGCTGAACAATACGACCAAGACAACATCCTTCTCCAAAAAACCGAAAACACATACAACGACAGCGGATTGCTGCAAGAACAGACCAACTATTATGGAGACGCATCAGACAAATACACCACAAAATACATCTACAACAGTGAGGGACTTGTTGAGCGTCAAGAGGTTTATTTCAACGGGGAGCTCGACTATGTTGAGAAAACCACAACCTACAAAGACGGTCGCGTGGACACGTTAGTTGAGAACGATGACTATGGAAATCCCATGTATTCAAGTCATTATGAATACAACGAGAAAGGACTGGTTTCGGTATTCACCCATGATGAGATACAGAACAAAGACCGCAGGACATACGAATTCACATACAACGACAACAACGACCGTATCAAGGACCTCATCTACGACTACGACATGAAACTGATTGCCAAGGCAAA
The DNA here is from genome assembly GCA_934699095.1 of uncultured Bacteroidales bacterium. Lineage (GTDB taxonomy): Bacteria > Bacteroidota > Bacteroidia > Bacteroidales > WCHB1-69 > F23-D06. The sequence goes on from CAKUVI010000010.1 coordinate 7,195, forward strand.
CCGCATCTTCGATGAAAACCATCATCTCTTGGAATACATCGAGGAGGATTTGGACAATTATCGTCAGGTAAAAATGGAGTATGAAGGAGATTTGGTCAAGAAAAACACCATTTTCGACAAAAAAGGCGAGATAGTAAGCTGGGCTGAATATGAATACGACGAGAATGGGAAAGAGATAAAATCGGTTGAATACGCTCACGACGAGGTGAATCCAGAGAAAATGAGAATTGTACGTGAAACACTCTACATCAGGTCATAAATGAATGTCTTTTATCTTCCAAAGTGGTATTTTGAGGCGCGTTTTCTGAAGCGTCGTAAGCCGTTGCAGACTGTCTTGTTCATCACAAACAAATGCAACCTGTCGTGCGCTCACTGCAGTGTATATGACCACGCGAATCCAATAGTCAAGAGTTTCAACCAGATAGAGGAAGAGTTAAGATACTCATACGGTTTGGGTTCAAGATTTGTGGATTTTGAAGGCGGGGAGCCGACTTTATGGCGCGATGGAGAGCGTGATTTGAACGACTTGATAGATTTAGCTCACAAGATAGGCTTTTTCAGCACAACAGTCACCACCAACGCACAGCAGCCATTTTCGGGCCTTCGTGCCAACTCCATCTGGGTCAGCATGGACGGAATCCATGAGTTTCACGATGCGGTGCGGGGCAAAGGCACCTTCGCGAGACTTGAGCAGAACGTTGCGACTTGCGGTCACAAAGCTCTGAGTGCCAACATGGTTATAGACTCCAACAACTATGTTAATGTTGCCGACACACTCGATTATGTAAAGAAAAACAGCGTGCTGAAAAGCATTGCATTCAACTTCTATACACCTGCATTTGGCAAAGACGACGACCCTCTCACCTTGGAGTGGGGCAAGCGAATCGACATACTGAACTTTCTGATCAAGGAGAAAAAGTCTGGTGCTCCCATCATGAATTCAGTGTCGGGAATGCGAAGGATGAAAGACCTTAGTTTTGAGAAGGCATGTTGGATGTGCAATTATATTCTGCCTGACGGGACGCGGCTACCCGAGTGTGTGGGCAAGAGCGCCGGCGTGTGCGACAACTGCGGCTTCTGCATGGCAGGTGAGATGCGTAGCGTTATTGATTTCAGGCCCGACACCTTGCTCGCCGGGTTGAGTTTGCGAGGCTAAATACAATAATAAACCAGGAAGCCGACAAGTCCAGAAGCTAAAATCAGCAGTATTGGGTTTGTCTTGAACTTCAAAGAGGCGAAGAAAGCAACAACAAACAGTGCTATGCTCACAAAAAACTGCACTTTATCGGTGGAGAAAGACCCGAAAGTCTCAGTGTTGACTAACAGAGCAGCAGCAGCAGCTATCAGTCCCACAATTGTAAGTTTCAAAACTTTAAGAACATTTTTAACAACCGGGTTATCGTGGTATTTGCTCAAGTATTTGAAAACCACAAGAGTGAGTATAAAAGGCAGGAGAATGACAGAAAAAGAAGACAGGAGGGCGCCCAAAACACCGAAAAAGGGGTCGTATCCGGCGTTAACCACAGCTGTATAGCCGGCGTATGTAGCTACATTAATGCCAATCGGTCCAGGGGTTATCTGACTGGTAGCTACAACATCGGTGAATTCCTTAGCGGTGAGCCAAGCCTGTTTCTCAACGACTTCATTCTGGATAAGTGCAATCATTGCGTAACCGCCACCAAAATTGAAGATGCCAATTTTACAGAAAGTGTAAAAGAGTTTCCAAAAGATCATTCTTTCACCTCCTTTTCTGCATAAAAGCGACCATACAGAAATCCGCCGATTCCTGCTATCAGTATCACCCAAACAGGGGAGACGCCGCAGAGCCATATCAGGAGTGCGGCGGCAATGGGAATCCAGCAATTATGGCGATTGATATTGGCGGTCTTGGCCATTCTGAAGACTGGTGCTGCAATCAGGGCCACAACCACTGGACGAATGCCTTTGAACACAGCCTCCACAACTTCGTTGCCCTGCACATAATGCAGACCGCCTGCGAGCAAGAGTATTATTGCTATAGGCATCACGATATTACCCAAGACAGAAACAACTGCACCAATGATGCCGCGGAGCCGCTGCCCCACAATAGTGGCCAAATTCACGGCGAAAATTCCAGGCATCGCCTGCGCCAAAGTGATCATCTCAATAAAATCATCATTGCTTATCCAGCCATGCTTCTCAACCAATTCCTTCTCCATCAATGGAATCATGGCATAGCCACCTCCCAAGGTGAAGGTTCCAATCTTGAAAAAAGACCAAAAAAGCTGTGTTAAACCTGCCATTGTAAGTTGAATAACGGCGGCAAAGATAGCATTTTTTGAAATCTGTAAAGAACAACTATCTGTTGCAACAGTTCTGGCAGACGCCCTTCACGACATATTCAGTGTCTTCCGCAATGAAACCGGGCGGAAGAGAGACCTCGGGAAGTGAAATGTTAGTCAAGCACACCGTTTTGTGGCAGACGCGGCAGCTGAAATGCACGTGACGCCTGTTTTTGTTCTGTTCGTCAAAATCACAGATGCAGTATTTCTGTGAGCCGGAGCCGTCGTCAATGTTGTCTAAGAGATGTTTTTCCTGAAATAATGTCAATGTGCGGAAAAGAGTAGATTTGTCAACCGTAGGCAGCTTTTCCTCCAAGTCGGCCAAGTTGAATATACCCGAAAACTCATGATGTATGGTGCGCCATATCAAGAGACGAACTGCAGTGACCCTTATGCCCGCATCATGCAGAGTTTTTTCATCTTCAAAATGTTTTCCAACACTGTTCATTTGCATCCGATAATTTTTGCGTGCAAATATATGCTTTTTTTAATGTTGTCTGGAAAAATTCACAATGTCACGGAAAGCAGATAAAAATAAAAAAGTCTCATGAATCATAGACTCAAGAGACTTTGTTGGCGGACCGGACGAGACTCGAACTCGCGACCCCATGCGTGACAGGCATGTATTCTAACCAAACTGAACTACCGATCCGTTTGCCGTTTGACGCTGCAAAAGTACAATTTTTTTTATATGTTCGTCATCTTTTGACACTTTTTTTTGAAAATATTTATATCATTCTGATTTTCAAATTATTACAGCCTTAATAATATCAATTAAAACCTCCATATCATACCAAAATAGTACAAAAACGGTAGCTGATATACAATATCGTTGGTAGTTCTATTGACATAAAATACATTTTTGTAATTATAGACATTCGTGAATGACGCGCTAATTTCCAGGGTTTGGCGTTGAGTAAGGAAGAACTTTTTCTTGGCTCCCAAGTCAAGACGGTGATAGCTTGGAAGGCGGGCTGCGTTAAAGTCGGAGAGCAGGAAGTAGAGGCTTTCGTTAGCTGAGACATAATCATCGCTAATGGCAGTCGGGTTATAGTGAGGGTAATATGCCTGAGTTTGGGTGAACGGGAATCCGCTGCCGAAGTTCCAACGGCAGTTGATTTCCCATGAGCGGCGTTTGCCAAAGGAGTAGGAAGCCACCAAATTGACATTATGCCGTCTGTCGAAATGCGGAGCGTATGAAATCTTGCCGTCGGTGCGGTTGACCCAGCCGAGAGAGTACACGAACCAAAGGTAAACGCCCTTGTTTTCATATTTCACAGAAACGTCGCCGCCGTATGCTTGTCCCTTCTCCCATATAAATTCATTGTCATCAACAAACATCTTGTATCTGTTGGCGGAAATAAGTTGTGAGAAATTCTTGTAATAGGCTTCCACATTCAAGGAGAGGTTGCTTATTGGATCGTATTCCAAGCCTAACACAACATGCTGTGCTTTTTGCAGGCGGCCTCTCACTTCCTCATCGCTGTTGATAAGTCCGTCGGGGAGCAATGCGCTCTCAAGTGGCGAAGATACAAAGCCGTTGAAAAGACTTACAACATCCTGGTCGGAGGTGATGGAAACCAAGTTTTGCGAATACATTCCTGCGGCGAGTTTTACACGCAAGTTGTTGAATATGTTATACTTGATAGCAATTCTCGGTTCAGGAGAAACCTCGCCCAGCGAGAAATACCACTGCAGACGGAAGCCCGGTTCTATCAGCAATTTATTGCGGAAATTATACTTGTATTTAATAAAAAGAGACATGTCGGTAGTGTGGTCTTCGATAGTTCGTGGCAAGTGGTATATTGTATAATAGGTATAATCGGTGTTATAGCCAACCACATCCATACCAACTTTGAGCAGGCTTTTGCCGAGATAGTAATTAAAGCCAAGATCGAAAGTAAATCCTCCCATCGAGCTAAATTTAGGATCGAAGTTGTTGTCTTTCAATCCTGATTCATATTTGGAATAGGCCAAGGAGCCTTCTATGGTAGTTGGCGCATCGCCTGGCACTATCAGGAAATTAGTACCCACGCCCCAGTTTCTCCAGCCGTACCTTGCGACGTCATAATTGACAGAATCCACGAAATTAAAACCGAAAAGGTTCCATTTTGTACCATTTTTTGTTGACAGAGTAATCTTTCCGTACAAATCCAGGAAGTTATATGGGAGACCTTCTTCATTTTTCACGTAAGGGTAGAAGAATTTTGAAGACTGTTGTAGGTAAGAGCCTTTTCCTGAAAGGATAAAGCTGAGGGCGGTTTTGCGGTCTTCCTTGAGTTTCACGAGCGGACCTTCGAGGAGCAGTTGTGTGCCGATATTGCTCACATCGACTTTGCCGGCGAAGCGTTTTTTGTTGCCGTCGCGGGTTTTGATATCCATCACTGAAGAGATTCTGCCGCCGAATTCGGCGCCGAATCCTCCGGTATATACATCAGCGCTGCTCATGATATCCATATCAAAAACAGAGAAGATACCGATGGAGTGGAAGGGGTTGAAGAGCAGCACGCCGTCCATCAGGAGCATGTTTTGAACAGGTGTGCCGCCGCGCACGTACAATTGCCCGCCCTGATCACCTGACGAGATAATACCAGGGAGAACTTGCAGATATTGCGCGAAATCGGGTTGTCCGCCGATGGCAGGCATCTTGCCCATGTCCTTCGGTGTAATGCTGATCACAGAAGTGCGGGTCTCTTGTTCCTTGCGGGTATTTTCGCCAACGATCTGGACAGCGTCAAGAGTCTGGGAGTTTGGAGAGATACTGTAGCGTTTTGTGAAAGTCTGGCCGTTAGTGATGTTCAGTGTGTCATAGAGGTCGATATAGCCGAGATGCGATATTTTCACCGCGTAAGTGCCAGTGGGAATTTTATTGATAAGAAACGCTCCATTGCCGTCGGAAAGCGCGCCAAACTGTGTGCCAACAAGCTGTATTGAACAATATGGCAGTGATTCACCGCTTGACTCATCGTATGTAAAGCCTTTAATAACAGCATTTTGAGCTGACAAAACAAACACTGAGAACATTAAAAGGAATAGAATTGGTAGTGTTTTTCTCATATAATTTTTAACGTCGGTATTTTAATTTTTAAAGAAGTCGCAAAAATACATTTTAAATCCGAAGTTTTTGTATCTTTGCAGTTCGTTTGTAATAAAAAATCACAGTATATGAAAATGGATATTTTGCTCGGAATGCAATGGGGTGATGAAGGAAAAGGGAAGGTTGTTGACGTTTTAACCCCAAATTATGATGTAGTGGCGCGTTTCCAAGGCGGCCCTAATGCCGGTCATTCGCTTGAGTTCAACGGACACAGGCACGTTCTCCATATCATACCATCGGGTATATTCCACGAGAGTAAAATCAACATAATAGGCAACGGTGTTGTGATAGACCCGGTCATTTTTGAGGAGGAGATAACAGACCTTAAAAAATTGGGTCTCAAGCCCGAGAACAACCTCTTCATCTCGCGCCGCGCGCACCTGATTCTCCCCACTCACAAGTTGCTCGACGCCGCTTATGAGGCTCACAAGGGCAAAAGCAAGATCGGTTCAACCCTGAAGGGCATCGGACCAACATACACCGACAAGACCGCGCGCACCGGATTGCGCATCTGCGACCTTGAGAACCCAGAGTTTATGACTAGATTCAATGCCAAGATCGAAGAACACAAAATGATTCTCGACAGTTATAACTTTGATTATCAAGAGGTTCTGCCGTCAATGATTGACAAATGGCTAAAATCACTTGACACAATCAAAGGGTTCAAGTTCATAGACGCCGAATACGATATCGCAAAATATCTTGAAGACGGGAAAACTGTTTTGGCGGAGGGTGCCCAGGGCACTTTGCTTGACCTTGAGTTCGGCGCATACCCGTTCGTGACCTCATCAAACACGATAGCAGCCGGAGCTTTCTCAGGCTTGGGCCTCGCCACACGCCTCACCGGACGCATCTTCGGCATCGTGAAAGCCTACTGCACACGCGTTGGCAGCGGTCCGTTCCCGACAGAACTTTTCGACGACATGGGCGAATACCTGCGCAAAGTGGGCAACGAATACGGCGCCACCACTGGCCGTCCGAGACGCTGCGGATGGCTCGACCTCGTGGCATTGAAATATGCTGTGATGATCAACGGTGTGACCGATATCGCCCTTACCAAAGCTGACGTGCTGTCTGACATCCAGGAGATAAAAGTGTGCACGGCCTACAAGGTGAACGGAGAACTCACAGAGAGAATCCCCGCCGACAATGAAGCCCATATTGAACCCATCTACACCACCCTCAAAGGCTGGAAAGAGGACATATCAAAATGCAAATCCTACGAAGAACTCCCCCAGACTTTCAAAGACTATATCAGCTTCATCGAAAAAGAGACCGGCGCACGCGTCTCCATCATCTCGGTAAGCCCCGACAGGGAGGCTACCATCTTCAGAAACATTCAATAGCAGATTGATGAAAAAAATGATACTCAAAAAGTGGCTGATATGCGTTGCCCTTATCTTCGCGTTGACGCCACTTTTTTCACAAAACGACCCGCAGAGCGACAGCCTGCTGCAAATCCTGAAAACACAGCTCAACAGTAGTTACAAAAAACTCACTACCGCACCAACCCCTGCATATTATCTTGCATATAGAGTGGAAGAAAGCACCTCCGTGGAACAAACGTCGTCGTTCGGGCACCTTTGCAATAACGAAAAACAAAGATCCGTGAAGCTCTTCATTGAAATTCGAGTTGGGAACCCAGCCATCGACAACATGCATCCATATAGCAACGAACCCACAATCAGCACTGCGGTTCCCCTACCCTATGACTTCAATCGACAACTGATAAGCAAGATTATAAAGACAGAAACCGAAAAAGCCTACGCCATCGCACTCGAAAGACACGCCACAATATCCGCTGCAGCTGAGCTCCCGAGCGCCGGCAATGAAGGCCAACTACTATTCCTGACAGCAGACCCGGACGAATTCTACCAACCGTCGTCATCATTTGACTTCGACAATGAGCTTTGGATTGAGCATACCAAATTCTATACGTCAGATATGTCACAGTTTTTAAAAACTGCATCGGCAAAACTTAACTACACACAAAAAAGAAACTATTTTGTAAACAGCGAAAACACATATATTGTTGAAAATCACGACTATACATACCTCGACATCGCCGTCGAGGGGTTAGCTCCCGACAACACCCTCCACCACCTCACGCACCGCTACTTCACTGACATTCCATCGCATCTCCCCGACAAATACACGGTAAATCAGAAGATGAAAAAGATGGAGGAGATGCTGTTTCAGCACATGGCGGCAGAAAAAGCCACAACCATATCATGTCCTGTCATCTTTTCTGCAAAAGTTGCCGCCATAATGATGCACAACACGGCAGGACACACAGCAGATAACAATGATGGTAAGCCCTTGTTGCAATCATTTGCACACAACAACCACATTTCAATTATCAGTGACCCGACCGGTGAAAACTATAACGGAAACATCCTAAGTGGCCACTATAACTTTGATTATGAAGGTATTAAAAGTGAAAAGGTGACTATAGTTGACCGAGGATCGGTAGTGGGCATGTTAAGTGGCAGGACGCAACAGAAGGGCGCACTACGCTCAAACGGCCACAGCAGAATCTTCCCTATTCAATCAAACCTGATAACCACCTTTGACTATCCGATATCTCACTCATCATTAGAGAATGAGATGCGTAAACTATTGAGACAAAAGAAGTTAGAGTATGGTTTACTTGTAGTTGACGCAGACATAACATGTGATACAAACAACATCATAAACATCTATCCTACAACTTGTTACAAGATTTTCGCCGACAATCGCCCCAACGTTTTGGTAAGAAATGTGAGAATTGAGTCATTAGGCAAGTTATTGGCAGACAACATAGTGTGTGGCGGTGGTGATATGGAATGTGTAGCTGTGACGTGCCTGAAACACAATGTTGCAACACCCACGCACAGTTGCGCACCCGAGATGCTCATTGACAATGTCACATGCAGTCAATATGCAATTTACGGAGACAATTGGATTTATGGTGGTTATCCGCAGAGCGCTGCAACTGAAGAAGACGAGCTGTCAGAGATATTCTTCGCTGCGGCGGAAAATGTATATGGCAACAACCTCGAAGAGTTGCGAACCCAGAACTCCAATGCGCCGTATTATTCCGAATTTCTGATGACAGACGCTCACGAATTTAGCGTGGTTTCGTCATGCGGCAGCACCATAACCTCCTCTGAACGAGACGTGAGGAGTGTTTCGCCGCGTTTTTTGCTCGGAAGTGACAAATTCAACAATGAAAACTTGTTCGAAGGCGATCACAACACACTGAATGTTTACGCACTCCCTGTGGAACTAGACGGGCGGAACCTTGTGAGAGAACTCTCCAAAATATCCAAGATAGAATACGGCAATGTTCTCAGACAATGGAAAGTAAAGAACTCAGTGCCCGACATCATCAGGAATCAGAAGCTCCATGACAGAAGTCTCAACGACAAAACATGCGAAAGATGGCAACAAAAGAGCAGTGAGACAACACTCGGTCATCTGGAAGAGAGAGCCAATGAACTGTCGGCAAGGTTCAAAGACGCCGGTTTCATAGAGTCTTCAAAGGTTGAAATATCAGCATGCACCGGCAGCGCATATTTCTGGAACAGTGAAAAAACCACCTACACCAAACCTGTGGCAACCATTTGCCTGCATTTGGAGGCTGTTGTAAACAATAAAACCGGAAAAGCGGTGCTAAATGAAAAGGACCTCTATCTTGACGACTATGCAGAACTCTCAAAGATTAAAAAAACCTCCGACGGGCGCGATATTCAATTAATTGAAACAGCTATCGACAGTTTCATACGCGAATGTGAAGAGATTCATGGAGGAGAAGAGATGGAAGGCGACTATTACGGACCGGTTTTGGTGACAGGAATGGCGGTACAGCAGCTCTTGGCAGCGGCGCTCTTGGAAGGCGAGACAAACATACTTTCGCAGAGAGAGCCGGTATTTATCTCAGATTATTCACATAATCTATTCAATTACAATATTTTAGAGAGTAAAAAAGACAATATAGTTACAAACAAAAACATTTCGGTATATTGCAACGGAACTGGAGGTGGATTCTATCCCGAGAGCGACGCAGACGGAGTGAAGATGGAGCGTACAGAAGTTATCCGCAATGGAGAATTGATAACATTGATGGGAGACTGCACACCGACAGGCAGCGTTGAGCACAGCAACGGCGGTCGCCAAATAGCAATAACTGAAGATGGGTTCATCTCTGCAAAAGGCGTTAAGAGAGTTGATCTTATTTGCGAAGGCGGAATAAGGACTTCCATGTCTAACCTTGAACGGAATTTTTTGAAAACCGCGCAGAAAAAGGGTTATAAACATGCATATATCATAGATCGGATTTCTGACAAAACTGATGACAGAGGCAGGCGCCAAATAGTGCATTTATATCAAGTAAATGTCCGTAATGGGAAAAGGACACCTGTAACAGGGGCCAAGATTCCCATTCTGGACTTCAACACGCTTAACAACATATCATCTGTAAGTGATGAGGTTTTATATAGGGATGTTGTTGTTCGTAAGGGTATCGCATCAGAAAGAAAGACAGACGGTATTCGCGTAAAAGTATTTTCAACAAATGCAATATTGTTCGAAATGCTTCCGATAATACGGTAAAATCGGGGAAAAGACAAAAAATCATCGTAAAAATATGAATCCATAAGAAATGGAGACGTGCCATGGCGCTTCCCTACAGCTTGTGAATTATTATCCTGCTGATCAAAAACCTACGTTTTCTATAGGACAGTAATTTAAATATTAAACAAACGATTATAAATGCCAATTGAAGAGTTTTTCCTGACAGCAATGGTAATTTATATGATAATTATTTCAGACTGCAATATATTTTTTATATTTTTGCGCGAAATTTTCAAAAAACTTCAAAAATGAGAATGAGAAAGCTTATCATTACGGTTTTGGCTCTTATGACCTTTTTAACCGCCTGCGAAAAAGAATATTTAGGAACATTTTCTCCAAAGAAAAAAATCAACAAAATATATGTAAAATCAGGTTCCAACACAATTCTCAGCGAAGAATGGACCTGGTTCAACGGTCTTTTGCTGAAAATAGACCACTACAAGGACAACGGCAAAGAAATTGATTACACAGTAGAATACAAGTACGATGGCACAAGAGTATCGGAAGTACTATCAAAAGACGAGAAAGTGCAATATCATTATGATGGCAAGCAATTGTCAAGGATGGATTATTTCTACAAGAACATATACATGGAAAGCTACAATTTTGAGTACTCAAAAGACGGTAAGCCTGAAAAAATACTCTTCACAATAGAAAATGCCCAGAACGATGAAAAGAGACATCTGTCGCCGTTAGGCAATCTTGACCCCGCGGGAGATGCCGCCGATATACTTGTTGGGGAAAGCGGCGCGAAAGGTGGTGAGACCACTGGTGAGATAAAGATGGATTGGGATGAAGGAAACATCATAAAGGCATCAATACTGAGATATGCAGAACAGTCGTTGTCGGAAGACCCAACAATAACATACAATTACACTTACGACAAGCAAAAAAGTCCTTTTGCAGGCCTTATGTCATACAAGATAAACAACATTTTCGACGAGACATCTGTAAACGGCAATTTTGACGCCAACAACGTCATGAGCGCACACAGGACGGTTTACAAAGACAACCTGCACAGATACCGTACAGAATCATGGACATACGAATATGAGTACAAAAACAAATTTCCGGTTTCTCGCAAAGGCACATACACCGATCCGGACGGACACAGCAGGAAAGACTCAGAATACACTATAACATACTATTAAATCGAGTTTGATGGGAATAACTGAAAAAAAGAAAAAAGAACTTTACGACTTCTATCTTGAGAACGGATTCAACCATTCCGTATGCACTATTTCAAAGGCGTTATCCATAAGCGACAAGACGTTTTTCAACCGTTATGTCAACAAATCTTCATCTGTTGAGATAGCATGGGACTACTGGCAGGAATTGATCGCGAGGAAATGGACCGAGGTCCGTTTGAACTGCAATAACGCGATCGAGGAGCTTGTGGTTTTCCTTTACGTGATAAAACAATCGAAGGCAGAAGAGACGCACTACTATTATTACTCATTGAAAAACAGCAAGTTTTTGCATAATGATTCATTTTTCAAGAAAACCATCAAGTCGATCATTTTGAGATGCAAGCAGAAGTTTTACGTGCATGAGCATCTGGACAGCGACATATTCACAGATTTTTTGCTCAACAACATTTTTTTCATTGACGCCGAGATAGACAAGAGGCCGGAGTTTTTGGAATACGTCCTGAGTGCGGCACTCACAGAACGCGGAAGGGAACTGTTCAAAGAGACTCCATTCGCCAGCCATTGAGGTTGGACAGGCAGGCATTTCTACTTCTTTTTCCGATTATTATTTGCGATTTTCCACCTATACGTTTGATTTCGGCGCGCAACGGGAGCGGATCCAGCACCTCGGCTGATTCACCGAGAGAAAGCAGCTCCTGCACAAAATCTATTGTTGGACGAATATAGTATGTGAAGATTGAATATTGTGGGCCGCGCTCCACCTCTTTTTGCGAGGAATGCAGAGGCAGAGAACGCAGGTATTTCGACTGTGACGCGTCAACTTTCAAGCGGATCAACTGTGGTTTCTCATCAGTGACTATCACACCGAAGCAGGAGCTGAAGAATGCATCAGCATCGAAATCGGGGGGCATGGTGAAGCTCTCGAATTCAATGTCTATGTCCAACATACGGTCAAGTGCATAGACTTTCAGGGGGCCGTCGCCATACTTGCCTAAGAGATACCATCGGCGCTTGAAAGCCTTTAGAGCGTAGGGTTCCACATGATAGTAGCTGCAAGTTAAACTTGGAAAGTTATAAAAGCGGGTAAACAAACGAGCCCGCCGATCGGCGGCACAAGCTGGACGAGAGCAGGAGAGCCTTCATCCGCGAGGACAAGCGCAACGGGGGCACCTTGTACAAGCACTGCCGACACAGGCTCAAACACAGGAAACGCTACGTGGGGGCGGGGGTCGCCCACATACCCGACAGGGTCTCCATCCACCAGCGTCCCGTTGAGGTGGAGGGCCGCAGGGAGTTTGGCCATTTCGAGATGGACCTCATCCAGAACGGCAAAGACTTAATTCTGACCATCACGGAGCGCATGTCCAGATTCCTGCTAATGGAAAAGCTCCCCAACGGCAAGAATGCCGACGATGTCGCCAATGCCGCTATAAGACTCCTCAAACCACACAAGAAACACCTCAAGTCCATTACCACTGACAACGGAGGCGAGTTTGCCAAGCACAAGCTGATTTACAAGAAGTTGAAAATCCCCGTCTTCTTCACCGACCCTTATTCCTTCTGGCAGAAGGAAACTGTGGAAAACACAAACAAACTCATCCGGCAATACATACCTAAATATATGAATATCAGACATTTGTCACGTAATAAACTGTTGGTTATCCAGAATATGTTGAACTACAGACCGCGAAAGGTTCTTTTTTTCAATTTTCCTGCAAATATTTTTTATAACTTTGCCAGTTGAATTTATAATAGGTGAATTTGAAATATTCGTTTTTTTGAATTGAAGGGAAAATAGTATCTTTGCAGTCTATCTTTAATTGGGGTAATCTTCATCAAATGGCAGACAAACAGACACATACGACCAAAACGGTGATCGACCTTTTCGCGGGAGCGGGAGGGTTGTCGGAATGATTATGCCAAATAGTGACAATCAAATAAAAGACTATGTTATATGGTATTGACATATTCAGTGGCGCGGGCGGACTCAGTTTGGGTGCTGAGATGGCTGGTGCAACCATTATGTTCGCTGTTGAAAAAGACAAAGACGCCGCTGAAACTTACCGTTATAATCATAAAGACACTCTTGTCATTTGCGATGACATACATAATGTTGACCCGTTGAAACATGTCACCCATATAGGCGAAAACGACCAACTGATTGTCTTTGGTGGTCCACCGTGTCAGGGTTTTTCAACTTCCAACACAGTAACGCGTAATATGCAAAATCCAAACAATAGCTTGTTTGAGGAATTTGTACGTTTTGTGGCCACATTAAATCCTGATTGGTTCCTATTTGAGAATGTTGAGGGCTTTTATCGGTTTGAGAATGGGTTGATTCGTGACAAGGTGAAGAAATGTTTTGAAGAATTGGGCTATACTGTCAATTATTCCATTGTGGTGGCCTCTGATTATGGTGTGCCGCAACACCGGAATCGTTTCATAATGGTTGGAAGTAGAAATGGTATCTTATTCCAATTTCCCGAGAAACACAAAAAAAACTATACGGTCAAAGATGCTATTGCTGACCTCCCAGATTTATCTAATGGTCAAATGGATGATTCTTTACCGTATAAGTGTTCGGCCAAAGAAGCAGGTGAATATGCCCAGCTAATGCGCCACGGCTCTCGCACCTCCAAGCAGAACTACGTTTCCCGCAATGCCGATTATGTCATTGAACGATACAAATACATTGGTCAAGGTCAGAATTGGCGAGCCATCCCCGAAGAATTGATGTCTAACTACAAAGACAAGAACCAATGTCACAGTGGTATCTATAAGAGATTGATAGCCGACAAGCCCTCTGTAGTTATATCCAATTACAGAAAAAACATGCTGATACATCCTTTTCAAGATAGAGGGTTGTCTGTTAGGGAAGCCGCAAGATTGCAAAGCTTTCCGGATAAGTTTGTTTTTAAAGGCAGTCTGATGCACATTCAACAACAGATAGGGAATGCTGTACCACCATTATTGGCAAAAGCGGTTTTTGATAAAATAATGGAATATGGAGAATGACAACTCTACTATATTGCATTTCAAGTTTGATGTCAGCACTTTTCGTTTGTTGGGAAGAGAGCTGATAACAGATCGTATCACGGCTTTGTTTGAGCTTGTGAAAAACTGTTATGATGCCAATGCTGAAAATGTTCAACTGACATTTGAAAAACTTAATCCATTATGTCCTGATAGCTGCATTATCATAGAAGACGATGGCTTGGGTATGACCTTTGAAGACATACGAGACAAATGGATGGTCATCGGAACAAGTAGTAAAAGGAGAAATAGAACATCTCCATCTCCATACAATCGCATTGTTGCTGGTAAAAAAGGCGTGGGAAGATTTGCCGTGGACAAACTTGGTGGAAAACTCATAATGAAAACCAAGAAAAAAGGTTCTCCTGTTTGGCATTGTTTGGAAACAGATTGGACCAAATACGCTGAAGAAGAGAAGCATCAATTGGAACTGGATTTTGAGAATTCTTCCGAGCAACAAAAACTATTTACAGACTTTGATAATAAGTATTGGACAGAGCCTGCAGAAAGTGGTATTCAAGGTACAAGATTGGAGATTTCCGGATTAAATGATGCCTGGCTTGAGAAGGATGTAATTCGTGCCTATCGGGAACTTTCCAAAATAGTAAAACCTTCCTCAAACTCAAAATACCCATTCAACATTAGATTCAAAGTTCCTGAATATGTTGAATATAACGATAAAGTAGTTGAAAGTATTGTTTTGGCTGAGGCGACACTATCTTTTGCTTTGAAGTATCGGAAAGATGAAAAAACGGGGATGTTTTATCAAGAGTATTTGGTAGAGAACAAGGGAGCTCTTGAAATCAAAGAAAAAGAAGCAGAATTATTCGGACCTATAGGCTTTACGCTTTATTATTATGACAAGGCAGGTAAAAAGAAATTTACCAAAGATGATCGTATTGATGGAATAAAAGTATATCGGGACGGAATCATCGCAACACCTTTTGCTGAATATAAATCGAGTAGAGATGAACAAAAAGACCTATTTGGTATTGACAAGCGTCGTTGGTCTGGGTTCTTTGAAAAACTCAGCACCCGTGACATTCTTGGTTGGGTGGACATTACAGATGAATTAAATCCTGAGATAAAAGATTCCACAAATCGTCAGGATTTCGTTGATAATAAAGAATGGAATGCTTTAAAAGATTTTGTCATCAACCAAATCCGTCAAATTGAGTTATATCTAAAGCACAAAAAGGATTCGAAGAAAAAAGAAAATGCTGAGAAACTAAAGAGTGCCGACAAAGATATTGATGACATCAAACAAAGAATCAGCAATATTAAAAGTCAATCCTTATTGGTTTCTCCTGAAATAGATTCTGAACTTAATGAGATTGCCAATAAACTGGAAACAATTAAAGAGACTGTTTCAGCTTCCTCCAAAGATTATGAACAAATGGAAGCGGATCGACGGCAACAAGAAAATATCATGTTCAGTTTGGTCTCTCTTCAAGCTTATGCAGGACAAATCTCTCATATTCTCAGAATTTCCATTGGAATTATCAAGCGTTCTGCTGAATTTGTGGCCAAATGGATTCCGTTGCGACAAAAGACAGAAAAATCCGTAATGCATGCCCGAAAGATTTTTGACGAGATGAACAATTTGTCTAAAGCAATGGATTTCATGTTAAGCTACGCAGAAGATGATTCCACTTTTGAATTCTTTAGCGTTAAAGAAGCTGTTGCTGAATTGTTTGAAGATAGATACAAACTCTTATTTGAGGAAGAGACAATCCATACAGAGTATGTTCTTGATGACGATTTCGAATTATCGTACAACAAAAAGGCTTTCCAAGACATGTTTGGCAACTTGATAGATAATTCTGTCAAAGCTTTACGGAATACGAAGGATAAGCGAATTAGATGCACGGTTTTCAGAGAAAACGGGAACTTGGTGTTATTGTTTTCCGACAACGGGCCTGGGGTCCCTAATGAGATTCGTGACAGAATTTTTGATGTGTTCTATACCACAACTGCAGATTTGGGAGGTGCCGGACTTGGGTTATATATTGTTCGCACCCGGTTGAATTCCATAAAAGGAACTATTTCTCTCGAACCCAATGAGTTTAAGCCCACTGGGGCAACTTTCAAAATAACGATACCATTAATACACTAAAGCTATGGAAGAAAAGATGGGCGTAACCATTGTCTATATTGACGATGATAAAAAGATGAAAAACGATGCTTTCCTTGATGACATTGAGGATGCCGTGGATGATATTAAATTTTTTGAGAATCCTTCTGACGGACTGACATTTATAAAAGACAACATTGACAAAGATATTGTTGTTTTATTGGACTGGAAATTCAACAACAGCTTGATGCAAGGAGACAAAATTTTGAACGATATTAATGAAATCTCTACATTGGTACCAGTCATTGTGTTTACGGGGGCCAGCATTGATGCCACAGAAACCAATAAGATGTTTAAAGGCAGTGCTTTCAGTTGCGTTCCAAAAGATGCATCTACAAAAGAGCTTACCGATACTATCAGAAAAGCCTACGGTAGAATCCAGAACGACATTCGTTTTGTGATGGAAAAATGGATTTTGAAACAAGATGAAGATAAACGGAACAAACCCTATATGCGTTCAGGTGACAAAATCTATACTTTGAACGACATCCTCGCCTCTATTCGCAAACAAGACGAGTTTGGAAAAGAGACCACAAGGGGTATCTTGCGTCTTGCAACAGAGTTGTTCACAAATAATATGCGGGAGAAATGAAATTGAACTCTGTAATTCTTGCAGACAACTCAGCATCTTGCGATATTGCAGACCTTTTTATGATGCTGAAAAACTCCACGGAACAATTGTTGGAGCAGTTTGCTTCATCTCATGAAATAGAAAGGGCTTCCAACACTTATTTATCTGATTCTATTACAAAACAGACTCTCTCTGAAAAAATGGCTCTTATCAATAACGATCATTTTATATGTTTTTGGTTTGGACATGGAAAAAAGAACTCTTTTATGATGGATGGAGCGGATGTGGTAACGACAACAGAAAACTATTACGTGTTCACGAATGCTGTCATCTATACCTTTTCGTGTTTTAACGGCAATGATTTGGCAGACGCTGTCATTACAAACAATGGCAAAGTTTTCGTTGGTTATGCAGGTTATGCACATTGCCCGTATGGAATAGATGATGTTACTTGCAATATTGCCATGTCCTTTGTTACATCTTTCCTTAGTGGAAAATCCATCAGCAATGCGGTAGAAGATTTGAGAACATCTTATGAAGATGCCATTTTTAACGATGAACTTGAACCTTTTCAGCGATCAAGATTTCAAGAAAACAGAGATGGGATTGTTCTTAAAGGCAATGGGGCATTAACCATTAATGATTTGTTAGTTGCATAATTGAGATTTGGTTATGGCAAAAAAGAAATACACATTCATTGACCTTTTCGCCGGCATCGGCGGCTTCCACTCGGATGACGCAAAGAGTGGGAAATATTAATCAACACAAATCTTGAAACCATATGTTAAAATATAAAGAACAAATACTTACAAACGACGAGTCTGCAATAATAACGCATTATCTTCAAAACGTAAACACCAAATATGCTTTACCTTTTGAAAAAGATGCATTAGACTTGCTTTACGGCAAAGAGGATGTTGAGCTCTCTGGAATGGTCAAAGAACCCGATCCCCAATATAATTTATTTCCAGAATTATTCTCCGTTCCCTTCCCTGCTCCTAAAAATCCAAAGTTTACATTCATTGATTTGTTTGCTGGTATAGGAGGATTTCGTATTGCTATGCAAAATCTCGGTGGGAAATGTGTTTATTCTTCAGAGTGGGATTCACAAGCACAAAAAACCTACTTGGCAAATTACGGGGAAGTCCCTTTTGGTGACATTACTAAAGAAACCACAAAACAGTATATTCCTGATGATTTTGATGTCTTATGTGCTGGGTTTCCCTGTCAGGCATTCTCTTTGGCGGGCAAACGCCGTGGTTTTGAAGAAACTCGAGGGACGTTGTTCTTCGATGTGGCTGAGATATTGCGCAGAAAACGCCCAAAAGCTTTTTTCTTAGAAAATGTAAAGGGTTTGATGATACACGACAAGGGAAAAACACTTGACACTATTTTGAACGTGTTGCGTAACGACTTGGATTATTACGTGCCAGATCCTGAGATTGTTAATGCTATGAACTTTGGAGTTCCACAACATAGAGAGAGAATTTATATTGTCGGATTTCGTAAAGATATGAAAGTCAAGAGCTTTAAATATCCCGATCCTACAGATAAAACCAAACGATTCATAGATATAAGAGAAGAAAAGGAGGTTTCACCAAAATACTATTTGTCAACCCAATACCAGCAAACATTAATTGAGCACAAAAAGCGTCACGAGAGCAAGGGCAATGGATTCGGTTATGAGATTATCTCAGATGACGGAGTAGCAAATGCTATTGTTGTCGGAGGAATGGGGCGCGAACGCAACATAGTGATTGACAACCGTTTGACTAATTTCACACCCGTTACTAACATAAAAGGAGAAATCAACCACGATGGATGGCGGAGAATGACACCTCGCGAATGGGCGAGATTGCAAGGGTTTCCCGACTCGTTTATAATACCCGTTGCTGATGCTTCTGCATATAAGCAATTTGGTAATTCCGTCGCTGTTCCTGCTATTCAGGCTACAGCTGAACAAATTATTAAAAGAGTAAAACTTGATAAACCAAAACAATATGGCAATAACAGGAAATAAAGGAGAGTGGAGTGAGATATACACTTTATTGAAGCTTTTAGGAGAAGGAGAAGTCTATGCAGGTGACCAAAATCTAAATAGGATATTGGATTTAGTTTACCCTATTGTTTCCATTATTCGACAGGAAAGAGAAGAAAAATACAAATATTCGCCAATAGGTAGCGAGATTGTTATTTTCAAAGCAAGCGGAGAAGAACTTTTAAGGACTCCTGCCTATGTATTTTTGAGTCAATCAGAAATGCTGTTGGAAAAGATAAAAGAAAACGACGGGGCTTTTTCTGTGCCATTAATTGAAGAGTTTATGCACTCCATTTATTGTAATTCACTCAAGGCAAGATCCTCCGATAAAACTGATATAAGAATAGTTCTGCATGATAAACGTACTCGTCTCAACTCTGAAATGGGTTTTAGTATAAAATCCCAACTTGGTGGAAACTCTACATTGTTAAATGCAAGTGAAGCAACAAATTTCACCTTTAAAATAGTTGGTGTGAATCTTACCAATGAAGAAATTGAGAGCATTAATGAAATCAATCCGTCTCGCAATAAGGTTATTGAAAGATACAACGCCATATTGAGGAAAGGTGGTAGACTCCAGTACAGTCATATTGACAATGATGTTTTTGAACGTAATATACGAATGTTGGATGGAGACATGGCGCATTTGGTTGCATCAATGCTAATAGTTCAATTAGATGAAGGAATTACAGCCTTTCCCCAATTAATTGAGACAATGTCAGAAACAAATCCTTTGAGATTTAGAGGCAACAACCTACTTGAGATTTACACATACAAAGCCAAGCATCTTCTTACCTCAGCTGCGCTTGGAATGATGCCTGCCACACTATGGACAGGCCGATTTGACGCAAATGGAGGTTATCTTGTTGTGAAGAATGACGGCGATATTGTTTGTTATCATTTTTATGACCGCAATAGATTTGAAGATTTTTTGTTTACAAATGCGTATCTCGAACGTGCCAGTACCACAAGGCATAAATATGCAATGGTTTATAAAGATTTAACTGGTGATTTAATGTTCAAATTAAACCTACAAATTAGATTACGATAATATTGCTGATTAGCGTAAAAACCACCTATGCCCCACACCCTCTACAAAACCCAAGGCACCTGCTCGCAGTTCATCGATGTGACCGTCGATGACGAGGGCGTTATTCAGCAGGTCTTCTTTTATGGCGGATGCGACGGAAACCTCCAAGGCATCTGCCGGCTGGTCACCGGACAGAAAATCGACGACGTCATCCCGAAGCTCAACGGCATCCGCTGCGGAGGTAAGCCCACCTCCTGCCCCGACCAGCTCTGCCGCGCACTGGAATCGCTGAAGCAGTCCGCACAAGAAAAATAACACCCCCTGATGCTCTCCTCTTCCATAAAACGGAATCTCTCGGTCGCGCTGTTCCTCACCCTGATGGTGGCTCTGGCGGATGCTTCGGAACTACGCGAGATCGTCTTCCCCGAGGCGGCGGCGCTGTGCGTCGGACTCTGGCTGATGCCCAAGGCGGTGTGGAACGTGCGAGGATGGCAGATCCCCCTCTACCTGACGGCCGCGGCCACCATCGGACTGGCCATCAACCTGCTGCTGCCCGCCAGCTTCGAAGTCCGCTTTGCGCTGGCCTTCGTCATCGTGATGGGACTGCTGCGGTTGGTGCGGTGCAATATGTACCCCACCGTTTCGGCGGCTATGCTGCCCGTGCTGGTGGGGACTACCTCGTGGCTCTATCCCGCCTGCGTACTGGTGATTTCGGTGCTGCTGGCCCTCGGCAGAGGCTGGCTCCGACAAGAGGAACGTACGGAATACCTTCCCTTCGGAGGACTCCAGCTGGTTCTGCTCACGGCCTCCGTGTGCCTCCCCCTGGCCGTCACCCTCTGCCTCCCCTACCCCACCCTCCGTTTTCTCGCAGTGCCTCCTCTGGTGGTCACTATGATCGAGTTCGCCAACCGCCGCAGCGGCTTCCGCGAACGCCCGTGGACGATATGGGGACTCATTGTCGCTGCCGCTACATTGGGCACCCTCACCAGCCTTCTGTTCCATCATCGTTGGGGTCTCCCGATGGCGGTGGGCACCTTCGTGACCGTGCCGCTGATGCTCCTTCTTTTCAAACGGTTCAAGCCCTTCGCTCCCGCTTTGGCCATCGCCATCGTACCGGCACTGCTGCCCTGCGAAGTACTCCCGTGGTTCCCGCTCCTTGCAGCCCTCGGCGGAGGCTGGTTCATCCTCGCCGGAATGCTGCTCCCCAAATGGATGCTTCTGGAAAAGCATAATTTTGAAAAGTAACATAGTAAGGTGGCTTATTTTACTTTTGTTGCCAAAAGTAAAATAACGGTGTTTCTATTTTTACCTTTCGGTCAAAAAGTAAAATAAAAAGTTGTATTTTTGCATCCAAATAATACAAATGAGATGATAGCATTAGAAAACTACCAGTCAGGACATTATGAACAAGGGACAGGATATAAGTATTTCGTCCCCACTAAAATAAATGACGAATGGACGTGGAAAGACCCGGCCATAAGCAATCTTTTGGAAAAGGCATCCTTACGACTTGGAGAGCTTAACTCGTACTCTCGTCTTGTGCCAAATATAGACCTGTTCATTCAACTTCACGTCACAAAAGAGGCCGTGCTTTCAAGCCGCATTGAAGGCACGCAGACCCATATTGATGAGGCCCTTTTGCCACAATCTGAGGTGCGTGAGGAACGTCGGAACGATTGGCAAGAAGTACGCAACTATGTCAATGCCATCAACGACGCCATCAAAAACCTTGACAAACTCCCGATATCGTCACGGCTTATTCGTTCTACACATAAGATACTGTTGAATAGCGTTCGCGGAGAGCATAAAATGCCGGGTGAATACCGGACAAGCCAAAACTGGATTGGCGGCAATGCCATTGCGGACGCCCGTTTCATACCCCCTCATCATCAACTTGTCGGTGAATTGATGGGGGATCTTGAGAATTTTCTGAATAATCCAGATGTAAATGTCCCTGATTTGGTTAAAATAGCTATCGCCCATTATCAATTTGAGACTATCTACCCGTTCCTTGATGGTAATGGACGTATTGGCCGACTTCTGATCACCCTTTTTATGGTGGAGGAAAAGATACTTGACAAACCTCTGCTTTATTTGTCCACATATTTTGAAAAAAGAAAGGATCTATACTATGATAACCTTAACATGGTTAGGGTAAACAATGATATGTTACATTGGGTAAAATATTTTCTTGTGGGTATTGAACAGACAGCGACACTTGCGGTTCAAACTCTTACAAAAATTATTCAATTCAAAGAAGGAATAGAAAACCACATCCGTATTCATTATGGTCGGCGGAGTACGAACACTATATTACTTATACACCGACTTCTTCAAGATCCGGTAATAACAGTCGATGATGCTGCTCATATTTGTGGAATTTCATACAAAGCCGCTAACGACATTGTCAAACTTCTTTGCAATGATAAATACCTTGTGGAATCCACAGGCCAAAGTCGTAACCGGTTGTTCACATTCAAACCATATACAGATATTTTTGCAGAATAATCAAGATAAATTATCTCCTTATGTCCATTTTTCGCGTCATCCTCTCCCTCTTTTTCCCGCCGCTGGCCGTCATCGACCGCGGGTGCGGCTCCATCCTCATCGTCCTTATCCTCACCGGCTGCGGCTGGGTGCCGGGCGTCATCGCCGCGTTGGTCATCCTGAACAAGAACGAGTGACTGTGTCTGGCGGATTTTTTTTATTTTTGCCGATTGTGAAGTTCTAATACAGCAACTCAAAAACAAGTAATAAGAACTGAAACAAAATCGACAAAATATTATCTGTATGGAAAAATCTATCTCATTATTAGACAAAGACTATTCTCGGTGGATTAGCGAACTAAGTTCCCGCTACCGCAGAAGCCAGATCAAAGCGGCGGTAAAAGTGAATGAGGAGATGATCCTATTCTATCTTGAATTGGGTCGCGACATTGTGTTGCTTGATGCTGAAAACAAATATGGTAGTGCATTCTATGCATCGCTAAGCCGTGATCTGAAGCATGCTTTGCCTGATGCTTCCGGTCTTTCCGAGGCGAACATCAGATATGCAAAACGTTTCTATGTCCTTTATTCTGAGGCGATTGGAAATCTTCAGCAAGTTGCTGAAGAATCTGAAGGCAAGCTTTTACTCGCCCAAAGCTTATCAAATTCTCAGCAAGTTGCTGAAAAATTTGATTTGGTTTTTGCACAAAATGTCATCACTGACTTGTGCCTTGTCCCGTGGGGTCATCACATAGCAATCATCGACAAGGCGAAAGGCAACATGAAAAAAGCCTTGTTTTTCGTCCATCAAACAGTGCAAAATGGCTGGAGTCGCAATATGCTGCTCAATTTTCTCGGCACCGACCTCTATGAACGACAAGGTAAGGCACTAACTAACTTTGAGCGCACCTTACCCAAAGAATCAAGCGAACTGGCAAAAGAGTTGACAAAAGACCCATATAACTTCGCCTTTACTGGCATAACTGGCAGATATAATGAACGTCTGCTGAAGGACAAACTTCTCAATAATATCACGCAATTTCTGGTGGAGTTGGGCACAGGTTTCGCTTACGTCGGCAAGGAATACCGCCTGCAGATAGGTGACACGGAGAACTTCATCGACCTGCTGTTCTACAATCTGAATTTGTCGTGCTATGTGGTCATTGAAGTGAAAATCGGCAAGTTTGAGTTTGCCGATGCCGGGCAATTGGGTGGTTATGTGGTATCGTGCAACCATCTGCTGAGAAAAGAAGGCCGCGACAATCCAACGATAGGTCTGCTGATTTGCAAAGAGAAAGATAGCCTTGTGGCACAATACGGCTTGGAAGCCAGCAGTCAGCCATTAGGTATTTCCGAGTACGAACTGGCCAAGCTCTATCCGGAGAAAGTGGAAGGAACCATTCCCACCATTGAAGAATTAGAACAGAAATTGGGCGACAGAATCAAAAATATCGAAGACTGAAGAATAGTTTATGAAACACATCACCGTTTCCGCCGCCATCATCCACGACTCCCAAAACCGCATCTTCGCCACCCAGCGGGGCAGCGGCGACTGGAAGGACTGGTGGGAGTTTCCCGGCGGCAAGATCGAACCCGGCGAGACCCCCGAGGAGGCCGTTCGCCGCGAAATCCGGGAGGAGCTGGACACGCTCATCACCGTCGGGGAACTGCTGCACACCGTCGAGTGGGACTACCCAAAGTTTCACCTCACGATGCACTGCTTTCTCTGCACCGTGGAGAGTGGCTCGCTCACCCTCCTCGAACACGAGGCCGCCCGCTGGCTCGCCCCCGACGAGCTCGACAGCGTGCAGTGGCTGCCCGCCGACTGGGAGGTGATTGAAAGGCTGAAACAACGATATAATAATCAGCGTTAATCTGCGGAGTCTGCGGGAGAATAATATGCCCGCAGAACTCGCGGAAATACGCAGACGGGATATTTACAAGATTAAATGGGATAACTCAGACAAATATTCCTTGCCGGTTTCAATATTATTCGTATTTTTGCATCATGATTATTACGAAAAAGTTCGTAACGAAAAAATTCAGAACCTGGCTGCTGGCGTTTGCCACCGCCGTCATCTCCCTTGCCACGCCACTCCTTGTTGGCAGTGCAGTCGTCCTGACCTCCTGCACCACCGAAGAGATTATTTCCCGTCCGACCATCGAGCGGATCCAGCAACGGGGAAAGCTGCTCGTCGGCACTACCGGCGACTACCGGCCGCTGACCTTCTGCGAGCCCGAAACCGGCGAATACTGGGGATTCGGCATCGAGATGGCACAAGCGATTGCCGACAGCATCGGGGTGCCCGTAGCATTTGTCAGGACCTCATGGCCGACGTTGACCGCCGACGTTATGGCCGAACCACAAACCTTCGACCTCGCCATCGGGGGCATCACCATCACCGAGACACGACTTGCCACCATGCTGATGAGCGAAGGATACTTGGCCAACGGCAAGACCATCCTCTGCCGGACGGAGGACACAGCCCGCTTCCGTTCGCTGGCCGACATCGACCGTCCCGACGTGCGCGTGATGGTGAACCCGGGAGGACTTAACGAGCAGTTCGCCAACCAAAACCTCACCCACGCCACCATCATCGTGCATCAGAACAACGAAGAGATACCGTCGCTCATCGCCGAGGGCGAGGCCGACGTGATGATCACGGAAATCACCGAAGCACCCTGGTACGTGCAGACAGACCCACGGTTGGCGGCGCCGCTTCTGAACGCCCCTTTCACCCACGGGGAAATCGGCGTGCTGATGCGCAAAGGCCAGGACGACCTGATCGATTTGGTGAACGGCGTCATCCAACGAATGAAGGCTGATGGGTCGCTACAACGTCTGCGGGATAAATACGGGCTGATGCCGTGATTTCTGTATCTTTGCCGGATTACGATATCCTCATAAAAGGGAGGCCGTTGCCGCTTTCATCATCAGCAGTGTAATACCATCACTATCAAGCATATCCACATTTCTCAACAGAAACAATAAACAGAATCAATATGAATCAGAAACGAACCACACCAGAGTTTATCACGGAACTTCAGCCGGGCGAGATTTTCGTTTTTGGCAGCAACTTGCAAGGAATGCACGGCGGCGGGGCGGCCCGGATCGCCCATCGCAATTTCGGAGCCATTATGGGGCAAGGTGTCGGGCTGCAGGGCCAAAGCTATGCCATCCCCACGATGCAGGGCGGCGTGGAGACCATCCGCCCGTATGTGGATGAGTTTATCGCATTTGCAAAGGCACACCAGGAGCTGACCTTCCTCGTAACCCGCATCGGTTGCGGAATCGCTGGCTTCACAGACGAGGAAATCGCGCCGCTCTTCACTGAAGCGCATAACGTAGGGAACATTGTATTGCCAGAAGGTTGGTGATGGCGGACCGAATGACACCCCAACAGCGGCACAACTGCATGTCGCGCATCCACAGCAAGGACACTAAGCCCGAGCTGAAGGTGCGCCGTTGGCTTTGGCGGCACGGCTACCGCTACCGCCTCTGCGTGAAGGGCGTGCCCGGCAAACCCGACATCGTGATGCGCAAGTACCGCACCGCCATCTTCGTGAACGGCTGCTTCTGGCACGGACACGGGGTTCAATTAGGAATTAGAAATGAGGAATTAGGAATTAATGTTGGGAATTCAGCGTGTTGCAAGATACCGAAGACAAATCGGGATTTTTGGGTAGCGAAGATTCGGCGGAACCAGGAGAGGGATCAGAAGAACTATGAGATTCTCTCCGAGAACGGCTGGCAGGTCATCGTGGTATGGGAATGCCAACTGAAGCCCAAAACATTGGAACAGACAATGTTACAAGTGGAGCAACAGCTGCTCGACTATTACATTAAGACCTTCGGCCGCAAATCCAGATCCTACATCCGAATTGACGAGGATAGCCTGCCCATGGCGGCAGAAGACTCCGAAGAGTATGGAATGTGAAAATCAATGATTATGATAGAAATTAAACAAGCAAGCAAATCTCATGCCTCCGACATCGCCAACCTGATCATGACGGCCATGACTGACGAGTGCTGCCTCTACTTCTGCGACGAAGGCCACGGATTAGACGACTTCCGCCGGATGATGACCGGACTCGTGGAGCGAAAAGACTCGCAATACAGCTACCAAAACACCTTAGTCGCAGTGGACAACGGAAAGGTGGTCGGCGTCTCCGTGAGTTACGACGGCGGAAAGCTGCACGAGCTGCGCAAAGCATTCCTTGCAGCCGCCAAGGCCCAGATCGGCAAGGACCACACCGGCATGGACGATGAGACGCAGGCCGGGGAACTCTACTTGGATTCGTTGGCCGTGCTGCCCGAATACCGGCGCAGAGGTATCGCCAAACGACTGCTGATGGCCACCAAACAGCGCGCCGACGAGATGGGACTGCCAGTGGTCGGGCTTTTGGTGGACAAAGGAAACCCCGGCGGGGAGGCACTCTACGCCAGCGTCGGATTCCGCTACGTGAACGACAGCCTCTGGGGCGGACATCCGATGAAACACTTGGTGCTATAAGGCCGTTGCCAAACATCAGTTTTTGTCATTTTATGATTATCACTTTATGATAAAAATTGTATTTTTGCAGTGGAATTAATCTATTTATTATGATAAACCCTTTTGTTACAAATGGTTATGCAGGAGCGGATTATTTCTGCGACCGCGTTCAAGAGACCGAAGACATCACGGCCTTGCTGCAAAACGGCAACAATATTGCCCTGATTTCACCCAGACGCTATGGCAAAACGGATTTGATACGCCATTGTTTTGATCAGCCGGAGATAAAAAACAATTGCTACACTTTTATCATTGACATATACTCCACAAAATCCTTGTCCGAGATGGTCAACAAAATGGGACGTACCATTCTCGAAGTGTTAAAGCCCAAAGGCAAAAAACATTGGGAAGCCTTTCTCGATATCGTCCATTCTCTAAAAGCGGGAATTTCATACGATGCCATGGGACAACCCTCCTGGAATGTGTCTGTGGGCGAAATAGCCAATCCCAACAACACGTTGGAGGAGATTTTCCACTATCTGCAACAGGCTGACAAACATTGTTTTGTGGCTATCGACGAATTTCAGCAAATCCGAAAGTATGCCGATGCCAACGTGGAAGCGGCCTTGCGGACTTACGTCCAGTATTGCAGTAATGCCAATTTCGTCTTCATGGGCTCGCAACGACACCTGATGGGAGGCATGTTCGTTTCACCGAGCAGACCTTTCTATCAAAGCGTCACGGTGATGAACCTGGGGCTGATTGACAAGGAAAAATATGTCGATTTTGGAAAAACAAATTTCAAAAGATTCGGGAAAACAATTGACCAGGTAGTAGTGGAGCGACTATACGACCACTTCGAAGGAATAACTCTCTATCTTCAGAAGGTGATGAACGTTCTGTTTATGCGCACACCAGAAAGAGGCCGTTGCTGTGCTGAAGATTTACAGCCTGCCATCGACTATATTGTGGATTTCACCAAGCAAACATACGAAGACTTGATGTACCAACTGCCCGAAAAGCAAAGCCGTGTGTTAAGGGCTATTGCCGTCGAAGGGAAGGCCAAACAAATCACCTCTGGAAAGTTCGCCAAAAAATACGGCCTGGTGTCGCCAAGCGCTGTGAAATCTGCTGTTAACGCATTGCTCGACAAAGATTTGATCACAATGGACAAAGGCGTTTATCAAGTATATGACAAATTTCTTGAAATTTGGCTGAGACGAGATTAATAACTACATGGTCAAAAGATGAATACCTATTACAATTTTGAACATTCGACAAAAACAAAAGTCGTCGGAAGTGTCCCGGGAGGACAACTGGAAATAAACTCCTATCTCTGTCGCAACGATGCGGAAGTACTGGGAAATATCTTTAAGGAACTCGGCGTGCGGTAGAGAGAATCGTTGCAGATTTTGTATTTTTGCGCTCCGTTTTAGCGAATAATTTAAACCCCAATATAATGAAAAAAATCCTGATTTTTGCCATCGCCGCGCTGTTGTTTGCGGCATGTAGTGATTCTGAAAAACAGCTGCAGAAACGTGCGGCGGAGCTGTGCCAGTACATCCCCGACCACGAACTGTCGGAGAAGTCGAAACCGTATATGACGGCGGATTTCTACAACGTGCTGGACACGATGTTCAACCAGCTGCCGGAATTCGAGGCCATGGACCACGAATGGCTCTACTATTTCGTGACCGGCAACGGCGGCACCATCGCCGATTATGAAGTGACCGGCGTGGAGTTGACCGACAAAACCCACGCGGTCGCCACCATCAAGGTGCGCCAGAAATGGGAGGACGGCTCGTTCGATGAAAACTCTGACGTAGAGGAACATAAGCTCTATATGGAGAAGGTGAACGGCCAATGGCTGATATCCGACTTCGACGAGCACAAGGCCGACTGCATCCGCCATATCGCCATCAACAAAAAGGAGCAGGTGGTGCGCAACGCCATCAGCGACTATCTGGTGAATGAGATTGGCGAGCACTACCAGAAAGGCGAACTCTGCATCCCTATGATGATCATGGTACACGAAGAGGACGAACTCTTCATGGGAGATTTCTGGGTGTACTGGTACGACAAATCCGGCGACACACTGAAGTGCGTTTCCGGCGGCAACCACGCGGGCACGATGACCCTGAAGAAGGAGGGCGGCCAGTACAAGGTGGTCTCCTTTGAGCAGACCGTTGACGGAGCCGGCAACGAGGCCAGCGCCCAACGCATCTTCGGCAGCTATTTCGACATCTACCAGAATATCCACTCCAACGACAAGGTCCGCGAAGCCGTCCGTCAGGAGCAGTTGCGCGAGTACGTGAAAAAACACAACCTCAACGTCAAATACTATCAGGATTACGGCTGGCCTGCGGTGGCGATAGAGGAGTGATGTTGAAATACTGCACAGAACATGAACAGAAACAGACAGATTGTACGGGTTAGCATTGTTGGGATTTTGGCCAATGTTTTGTTGGCTACATTCAAGGCTATTGTGGGTTGGGCAGCCGGTGCCATCGCCATCGTGATGGACGCGGTGAACAATCTCAGCGACGCCCTATCCTCGGTGATCACTATTGTAGGCACCAAACTCTCAGAACGGCCGGCTGATCATAAGCATCCGTTTGGCTATGGGCGCGTTGAGTATTTCAGTGCCATAGTGATCTCCCTTATTGTCATCATTGCGGGCACAACCTCCTTGGTGGAGTCTGCAAAGAAGATCATCCACCCCACGACACCTTCTTACACTGCATTAACCCTGACAGTCATCATCGTGGCCATTGGCGTGAAGTTATTGCTCGGCATTTACGTGAAACGGCAGGGCAAGACCCTCAAAAGCGACGCCCTCATCGCCAGCGGAGCAGACGCCCTTTTCGATGCATTGGTGACACTCTCCACCCTCGTATGCGCCGGCATCATGTTGATTTGGAACGTCAACCTCGATGGGATTGTCGGCACTCTTATCTCCATTCTCATCATCAAAGCGGGCCTCGAAATGCTGGCCTCGCCCGTGGGTGAACTGCTCGGCAGCCGCATCTCGCCGGAATTAGTCAACAACCTGAAAGAGAAAACCATGTCCTTCGACAACGTCCTGGGCGTTTACGACATAATTGTGAACAACTACGGTCCCAACACCATGATAGGCTCCCTACACATCAGCGTCCCCGACACACTCACCGCCCGCGAAATCCACCTTCTCACCCGAAATATTGCAGAAGAACTGTTCAAAGATTTTGGCATCATTGTAACTGTTGGCATATATTCCGTACACACTGGCGATAATCCCTTGGCTCGTTTGCAACAATCTGTACTTCAAGTTGTTAATGAACATAATGGAGTTATGCAGGTGCATGCTTATTACTTCTATGAAGATAAAAATCTCATTACTATGGATATTCTCCCCGAAGACGACGTGAAAGATGAGGTGGCATTGGCGGAGACTATCAAGGATGACCTTAGAAGAAAATTCCCACAATACGAGTTCTACATAGTTTTAGACCATAACTACAGTTAAAAAAGTCTCCAATATGATCCGAATAGCCACTGCACACAGTGAGTTTCCCACCAAATTCGGAATTCCACGGCAAAGTGGACTGGTGCCGGAGTTGCGAACTCGCATAGTCTTCGAAGAAAAATACAGGAATATTGACGCACTGCGCGGCATTGAAGAATTCTCGCATCTATGGTTGATCTGGGGGTTCTCTGAGGTCAGACAGCAAGATTGGTCGCCCACCGTGCGCCCGCCCCGGCTCGGCGGAAACAAACGGATGGGTGTGTTTGCCACGCGCTCACCCTACCGCCCAAATCCCGTCGGACTTTCATGCGTAACGCTCATTGAAGTGGACCTCAACCCTAAAAAGCCCTCTCTTCTCGTTGGCGGCGCTGATCTTATGGACGGAACTCCTATATTCGACATAAAACCTTATCTGATTACAACCGACTGCCACCCTGAAGCCTCCAAAGGATTTACTCAACTAAACGAAAACTACCAACTTGATGTTGAAATTTCTGATTCTGTTGCTAATAAACTCCCGACTGACCTTATAGCCAAACTAAAACCGGTACTTGCACAAGATCCACGCCCCGCTTACCAACATGATGAAGACCGCATCTACGGCTTTTCATTCAACGGATTCGATGTGTCTTTTTCAGTCAAAAACAATCTTCTGACAGTTAGAGAGATAAAAAAAATACGTAAAAAATAAGGCCAACCCTCAAATTGTTAGTTTCCTGTCTTTCAGTTATGCTCTTACATTGTTTTTTTTCATAATTTTGCACTATGAAAAAACTATTCATAGAAACTTATGGATGTCAGATGAATTTCGCTGATAGTGAGGTAGTTGCGTCCATTCTGAAAGATAAATACGAACTAACAAAAGATATTCAGGCGGCTGATCTGATATTGATTAACACTTGCTCGATTCGTGACAAGGCTGAACAGCGTATCCATAAGCGTTTGAAAGAGTTAGAATCCTATAAACGCAGAAAGCACTCTTTGCAGGTTGGACTTTTGGGTTGTATGGCTGAGCGTATGAAAGAGGAACTTTTCCAAACAGAGCCTGTATTAGACCTGATTGCCGGTCCTGACGCCTACAGGACGTTGCCTCAGTTGATTGAGGAATCCTCACACGGTACAACATCTTTCAATGTTCTTCTCTCAAAAGAGGAGACCTACGATGATATCATGCCGATAAGATATGATGCCAATGGGGTTTCCGCTTATGTTTCTATCATGCGTGGCTGCAACAATTTCTGCTCCTATTGCGTGGTTCCATATACCCGCGGACGCGAACGTAGCCGCAGTCCGCAAACCATTCTAAAGGAAATCGACGACCTCCTGCAAAGAGGATATAGGGAAGTCACTCTTCTGGGACAAAATGTAAACTCCTATTTCTGGGAAGAGAACGCCAACAACGTCTCTTTTGCCAAACTGATGGCCATGGTTGCTGAGATGTCACCGGAATTGCGCGTCCGCTTTGCAACATCCCACCCTAAAGACATATCCGACGAACTGATAGAAACTATAGCTGAATACGAGAACATCTGCAAGACCATCCACCTTCCGGTCCAGTCAGGAAGCAACTCCATGCTTGAAAAGATGCACCGCGTCTATACCCGCGAGAAGTATTTAGAGCGAGTTCAGAAAATTAAGAGTGTGATACCTGACTGCGCCATCACTACCGACATTATCGTAGGTTTCAGTGGGGAAACACTTGAAGATCATCAAGATACACTCTCTATAATGAGAGAAGTAGGCTATGAATATGCGTATATGTTCAAATATTCCGAGCGTGAAGGCACCTTGGCATCTAAGAGATATCCTGACGATATTCCTGATGAGGAAAAAACCCGCAGACTGGAAGAGGTGATCGCACTGCAGGGTGAACTTTCTATGGAAAGCAACAGACGCGACATTGGCAAAACCTTCCGCATTTTGGTTGAGGGAGCTTCCAAACGCTCTGACGACCAATTATTTGGAAGAAACAGCCAAAATAAAGTGATCATCTTTCCAAAAGGGGACCAAAAAGTAGGAGACTATGTGGATGTTGTGGTGAAAGATTGCACCCCGGCCACACTGCTTGGAGAACTGAAATCTGACAATTAGAGAATATTTTAGTAATTTTATATTTATTAACTTAACAACAAAAACTATGGCTTTAGCAATTAACAACGAAAATTTTGAAGCATTGGTCAAGGGCGACAAATTGGTTGTCATTGATTTTTGGGCAACATGGTGCGGTCCGTGCCGCAGTATAGCTCCTATGGTTGAAGAAGTTGCCGCCGAATACGAAGGCAAAGCTGTTGTCGGCAAATGCGACACAGACGAAAATGGTGACATTGCCATGCAGTTCGGCATCATGAACATCCCCACATTGGTGTTCCTCAAAAACGGGGAAGTTGTTGACCGCCATGTCGGCGTCATCAAAAAAGAAGACCTCGTAGCCAAGATCAACCAGTACATGTAAAATTTTTTTGACAATATTTAAATTCTACGCGTATGAATACTGCTTTATTAATTTGCATCATCGGTACGATTGTCATCATACCGTTTTTGGTTTACTATGTGCGTGAGGCCAAGCTTCACCACCCGAAAGGTTTGATTGCGGCTGCTCTGAGCAACATGGGTGAACGCTTCGGATACTACATCATGAACGCTGTTCTTCTGTTGTTTCTTGTTTCCAAATTCGGTTTGCCTGATGGAACAGCCGGTGTCATCTATTCAGTCTTCTATTTCGGCATTTATGTGCTTAGTTTGGTGGGCGGTATTATAGCCGACAAAACCCAAAACTACAACAAAACCATCCAATGGGGTCTTATCATCATGGCTATCGGCTATGTTGTGATGGCTATTCCATTGTTCAGCAAGACTGCAGAGGGTGCAATCCTCGACAGTGGCGCTGGTTGGTGGGCTATTCTCATCATCACCTGTATGGCTCTTTTGTTCATCGCCTTTGGTAACGGTCTTTTCAAAGGAAACTTGCAGGCTATTGTCGGCAAACTGTATGATGAATTCGAAGAAGAGGCTGCAAAGGAAGGCCCAGAGGCCCTTGCTGAAGCTAAGGATCGCCGCGATTCAGGTTTCCAGATCTTCTACGTGTTTATTAACATCGGCGGCTTCTTCGCCCCGTTTATCGCTCCTTTCCTCCGTGAATGGTGGCTTAAAGCACACAATCTTTTGTACAACGCCGACATGTCTGGCCTCTGCCACCAATTCCTTGCCAATGGCGAACAGACACAGAAGTTCACAGAAACTATGGCAGCCGTGCTTCAGCCTGGTTATAATTTCACAGACACCGCAGCTTTCTGTTCCGACTATATCTCTGTTTTCAACCAAGGCGTGCACTTCTCATTCATAGCTTCAGTTTTGGCTATGGCCATCTCACTCGTCATCTTCCTTACTAACAAGTATAAACTTCCCCAACCAGCTAAAAAAGCTCAGGCTCAGGTTGTTGAATATACTCAAGAAGAGAAACTCGCAATGGCAAAAGAGATCAAACAACGTCTTTACGCTCTCTTCGCAGTGTTGGGTATCGCTGTTTTCTTCTGGTTCTCATTCCATCAGAACGGACAGTCTTTGTCAGTGTTCGCCCGCGATTTCGTGCAAACCGAAAAGATCGCCCCTGAGATATGGCAAGCTTTGAACCCATTCTTCGTAATTGTTCTTACACCTATCATCATGATCATTTTCTCAGCTCTTGCTCGCAGGGGCAAACCGATTTCCACACCTCGCAAAATCGCCATCGGTATGGCTATTGCTGGATGTGCTTACCTTTTCTTGATGATTATCTCAATAGTAAACAACTATCCGTCAGGAACAGAATTCCGTGCTATGGATGCTGCTCAGATGCTTCAGGCTGGTCTTGCAAAGGCCGCTCCATGGGTATTGCTTGTAACCTATTTCTTCCTCACCGTTGCCGAACTGTTCATCTCCCCGCTGGGTCTGTCTTTCGTATCCAAAGTGGCTCCGCGCCACATGGTGGGCCTCTGCCAAGGATTGTGGCTCGGCGCAACCGCCCTCGGCAACCTGCTCATCTGGCTCGGTCCTGTTATGTATAACGCTTGGCCTATCAAATACTGCTGGTTGGTATTCGCCGCAGTTTGCTTCGTTTCAATGGCTATTATGTTAGGTATGGTTAAGTGGCTCGAAAGAGTTACTCAATAAGATCTGATTCTTTTATAAAAAAGCGGATATATTTTTTAATATATCCGCTTTTTTTTATGTATGCTGTATCCTATATAACCGAAAATCCGGATATATCACCCGAGTCTTACGCTTGCCTATCGTCCAGTTTTTCACAGGCGTCATAAAGTCCTCTCCAAACACGTCCCTGAGCCAATCTTCCGTCTTCTCCGGCATGTAAAACTTGTGGCCGAAAAACTCCTGCTCCTCTACCCCACCCTTCTTCAAAGGCCAAATACGACACGGGAAACCATCTGTCCTGTTGGCCTCCTTCCACTCCTTGTACTCATGCCGCCCAACCACATAACAACAATAGTCTTCCTCTGTATAATCAAACAAATAAAAAATGTCAACGTGAACTCCCTTGTAAGAATACTGCTCGATTAAAGGCAAATCCTCACCCTTCCTGTAGTAGGTGGTCTCCTTTATGAAACCCGCATCCCTCATTATCTCCTCAAAATTGTCGGGGCGCTGCGAGTACAACACCGTCGTGTCTATATCATTGTCGAACGGAATGAAACCATGATCACGGAAAAGACCTAATTGGGTGCCGAAAATGGGCATCATCTGCACACCCGCACTCCGGCATGTCTCGTCCATCTTTATCATTGTCTCCACTCCATATTTGTGAAAATTCCTGTATTTCTTACGGTTCTTGAAATAAGTGTCTATATCTACCAATTTCTTATAACACCCTAATTTTACTGCTAATTTTACTATTAAATCTCTCATATTATCAGTATTTGTAATTATTCATACCCCAATTGTACACTTTATCGATTATTGGCGTTTCAATTCCATTTTCGTCAGACAATTCCTTGATCCACCGCAATCCGTACGGGAAATCTTCCGTAAAATATCTGCTGCCGAAATCGGCCGTCCATCCACCAGCCACCTCTCTCATGGGACTCTCAATTGTCTGAAAAGCAGGAATATTGGATATTTTCTCCGTTAAAGATGACGCATCATGACTCTCGTAATAATCCAACAAAGTCTTCAAACTACTCACTCCTAATTTCCCGAGAAGCTCGAAAAACTCTCTGTCCATGTCAATCAGCAACTGCGAAGCCTCATCTGTCCATTCCTTGTAAAAAAGTATTCTATGATCAAAAACCTGGTTTTCCCTGCCATAAAACATGGAAAAAAGGCGTCCTGTATGCAATATTGGATTTGAATTAGACAGGGAAACCTCAAGGAAATTATCCAGCAACGACACCGGCGTTAAGAAAATCTTTTCCAAAACATTCTTAAAACCATTTTCATCACCGATATTTTCCAATACAGCATATAGATTTGACTTGTAGCCTAAAAGATTTGCCGATCTGCCATATTCAGCCACTCGGGCGATGTATGGAACCCTTTGGAATCCAAACAATTTCGTGCCTGAATCCAGAACACCATGGGCAAAGAAAAAAAAGCCGGTACTCGACACCACCGTTCCGACAGCGGCATCTCCTACAAACGGCCTTATCTCCGCAAGAGTCTGCTCTATTAAATATCCCGGAAGACATAGAAAGACTATATCCATTTCTGGAACCACATCTGCCGGATTTCTTGAAATTTTATTGATTTTCCCCTCAAATCTTTTGCCTGAACTATCTGTCACTTCTATTTGGCGAGACCACTTTTCGGGATGACCTGTGAGTATATTGACTTCTACTTTCTCATGTGATGCGAAGACACCTGCACACACATGACCGAGCGAACCTCCGCCGCAGATACATATCTTCAAAACATCATCGCCGTTTCTATTCAGAATCTCCATTATTTACAATTTTCAGAGCTTCCACCAATCTGTTGTTGTCACTTCTGCCCCTCACCGCCAATCTTATGAAATTTCGGCCTTCAAATCCTTTTTTCTTTGAACAATCCTTTATCAAAATATTACATTCCTCCAACAATCTCACCGCAAGCGAATGGGAGTCGTAAGGCGGTAAAACCTCGCAGAGAAAATAGTTGGCTTCACTTGGATAAACTTTCAGATATTTGATATTATTAAGGTTTTGATAAAACAATTCCCTCTCTGATTGAAATTTTACACATGCAGTCTGATAATCTTTCTCGTATTTATTGAAAATCTGCATGAAAAATTCAGCAAATGAGTTGATATTCCAAATGGAAACGTCTGCTTTAATCTTTTTAATCAGCTTCGTATCCGATGACGCCAATATTCCGAGACGAAGACCGGGCACTCCAAAAGATTTTGAAATACTCTTCATCACAACAAGATTATTGTTTTTTAACAGAATTTCATCATCAAGAAGTGAAATTTTCGGATAAAAAACGCTGAAATCCGCAAAAGACTCATCCACAACGAGACGTACATGATTATTATTAGACCATTCAACCAAAGTTATAAGTTCATCGGCAGGGATTAAGTTTCCTGAAGGATTATCAG
Source organism: uncultured Bacteroidales bacterium (assembly GCA_934699095.1). GTDB lineage: Bacteria > Bacteroidota > Bacteroidia > Bacteroidales > WCHB1-69 > F23-D06. The sequence goes on from CAKUVI010000010.1 coordinate 44,233, forward strand.
GATTTATGATAATAAGATTTTGAACTGGATTATCGGAAAAAAAGGAGATCAGATCGTGACAATTGTAATTAAATCCCTTTTTTCCAGGAGTGAAAACAACGAGTCTGGAAGGGTCAACTCTGTTAGGATATTCTTCAAAAGTTGGATATACGACACCTATTTTGCCTTCGAGATTGGCCATAAGGCTTTTGATTAATTCAGCTGCACCATTGCCAGGCACAATAAAATCCTCACTAACATTAAAACATTTGCTCGCAAGCAAAGTGTTAATAGTCATACCGGAAGGATATTCTGTTAGCAGGACTTTGAAATTCGCATTCATCTCATCCAACATTTTCTGAGATGGAAAAAAAGGATTCACCAAATAACAGAAATCCAACATTTCAGGGAAACGCCAATAGCCGCCATAACGTTTTGAATAGAGTTCCAAGTGGTGTTCACCCTCTGCAAAAAGTGCTTCGGCTATATTCAGGTCTGCCTTGTCGTCAGATTCATACCATTTCTCACCATTTATTGGAAGAGCCTTTAAATCCGATTTATCCAAGAAAGAGATAACTCTAAGTACTTGTTCATAATATTCATTGTTACCTAAAGCTTCAGTGTAGGCTTTTAAAAATGGCACATACTTATGGGCCGAGAATTCTTTCCCGAACTTATATACGTTAACCGTTTTGTAATATTGTTCTGTCTCTTCGTAATTAAAAGCTTTTTTAGGTATAAAATTGACAATATTGCAATCTTCGTCAATCTTCACCATCGTACCATCCATCCAGGTCTGATATTTGGCCACAAGGGCTAAATTCGGATACGGATTATCGAGGATAAGTCGGAACATATTATCATCCAAAATCAGGTCCGACTCTATAAGCAAAGTGTCATCCTCTAAAAGTTTGTCAGAGGCTAATGCAAGCGAATAGATATTGTTGGTTTTGTCATAAACATGATTGAAAACGTATTCAATATCAAGTTTTTGGTCGTATCTATGACCTATATGTTGGATGAGTTCATCGCCTTTGTAGCCAACTACAATGATAACGCGATTGAGATTCAGTTCTGAGAGTTGAGAAAGCATCCTGTCAATCAATGGAATACCATTGACTTTTACCATGCATTTGGTATTGTTTTTGGTAAATTCCCTCAGTCGTTTACCCATTCCGGCCGCTAAAATAATTGCCTGCATATTAGTCCTACATTTTCAAGCGCATAAAAAAATCGTGAACATCACATTTTAGCAATTGAGGTTCTGGACTACCTGTTATCTGAAAATGAGAATGCTCACGATATTCATCGCGAGCATTTCCGATTCTCCTTCAGATAACATTTGAAATTGTCCAGATTCCAATTGCAAAGAAAAGCGAAAATGCTTTATTACTATGTAAGAATTATCAATTTTTTACAATACGCAACAGTTTTAGTTAACAATTTATTACATCAGCCACAAAAGTGACATTCAGAGTGCAAATATAGCATTAATCTTCAATAGCTGCAGAAATTTTGCTTGCAAGTTCAGCATACTCCTCTTTGGATATTTCCACACGCGGGGCAGTGAAATCGAGGTCACCACCTCCGTTGATAGGAACGAGATGTATGTGATTGTGGGGCACATCTATACCGATAACAGCCACACCGATACGTTTGCATGGCACCACTTTCTTCAACGCCTTGGCAACTTTCTTTGCGAACACAGCCATGCCGGCAAGCATATCATCCTCAAGATCAAAGATATAATCGTTTTGCAGTTTGGTGATTACCAAGGTATGACCTTTAGCAAGAGGTGATATATCCAAGAAAGCGAAGTAGCGGTCGTCTTCAGCTATTTTATAGCAAGGAATTTCTCCCTTTACGATTTTTGTGAAAATAGTCTCTTCCATGATGATATTGGTTTAACGTGAAACATCGAGAATTTCAAACTCCATGACGCCGGCGGGAGCTTGAACGCTTACAACGTCACCTTTTGCGTTTCCGATGAGAGCTTTGGCAATAGGACTTGAAACGGATATTTTGCCGCCCTTGAGATCAGATTCCGACTCAGGAACAATCGTATAGGTCATTTCAGCCTTGTTTTTAAGGTTCTTGATTTTCACGATGGAATAAATCAAAACCTTTGATGTGTCGAGTTTGGACTCGTCTAAAACGCGAGCTTTTGCTATCAAATTACGCAATTTGGCGATTTTGAGTTCGAGCAGTCCTTGGGCCTCCTTTGCGGCATCATATTCGGCATTTTCGGAAAGGTCACCCTTGTCGCGAGCCTCTGCTATTGCTTGCGAAATCTTCGGGCGTTCAACAGACTCCAACTGATTCAACTCTGCCTTTAAAGCATCCAAGCCTTCTTGAGTGTAATATTTAACATCTTCCATTTTTTCCGTTTATTTACACAAATAGAAGAGACTTTGAAAGTCTCTTCTATTCATCAATGTATAAAAAAGTTATTATTATAAAGTTACTTTAATGCCAATGTAGTGATTACCTCTCCATCTGTTGGTGAATCTGTAACCATAGTCGAAATAGATTCTCGGACCAACGCTGTGGTTCTTACGTTCTTTGGTCAAAGGAACAACTGCGGTAGCACCTACAGCAGGTCCCATGAAGAATGAGTCGCTGTTGAGAAGGATAGCAGCTGTTTCATTGACTTCAGCAGCACCTTTCTTGAAGTTTTCAAGACCGTAACCGGCACGGATCATGAAAATGTTCCTGAAACCATATTCCAAACCAATTGAGAATACGTCTCTTGTGTAAGAATTTGCTGTGAAAGCACCAGCGAATGTAAGTCTGTGTTCAGCGTCATCACGAGTAAGTCCCTCTTCAGCGAGTTCTTCTTTTGACATTTCAGCGTATTCACCGCCAAAGAACAGCAAGTCGTAAGAAATACCGATTGAAAGTAATGAAGGCATTTCAAATTCTGCTGAGCGCATCTCGAGGGTCTGTTCAAACTCCTGACTTGGGATCATAGAGCGGATTGACAAACCATCGCCTTTATAGCGCATAGGCAGACCGATGTTCTTCAAAGTAACACCGATTTTGAAGTTTTCATACTTACCGGTGATATATTGGATACCAGCATCGATTGCGAAACCGGTAGCCTTTGAGTCGGAGATGCTCTCATTGATAATCTTGATAGAAACACCGCCCTTGATGAAGTTGTTGAATGATTTTGCATAGTGCAAACCAATGTATGTCAACTTTGGGCTGAAAGTACCAAGACCGCCTTCAGGTTGTTCAGTGGTAGTGATCTGAACATCGCCGAAACCTTGAGAGAAGAAAGAAACACCGATTACACCAAAATCTTTCTGGCGACCCAACTTCTGTGCAATAGCGATTGAATTGATATTGACACCGCAGTTTGAACCGACAAGATATTGGGTTCTGTTGAAAGCCAATTCTGTTCTGCGTACGCTTGTAAGACCTGCAACGTTTGAGAATACAGATTCCAAACCGCGAACTTCAGCAACACCAGCACCGGCCATTCCGCTTGTACGTGCCCATGGGTCTATAAGCAGGTGAGATGCACCGGCCTGACCGGAACGGTCTCTGTTACCTGCAAATGCCGGAACGACACTTGCAGATAAAAGAGCAATAATGGTGCAAATTATTAATGATTTATATAGATTTTTCATATTGCCTGTTTTTTTTAATTAATAATCTTAGAAACCATTCAAGTCAGTAGGACGCATATTACAGAAGAATCTTAATGTACGTTCGCCATAGCCGTCAGCCTTTACGTGGATGATGTAAACACCACTCGCGATTGGAATGTTAGCATGGTTCTTCAAATCCCATTCAACGAACGACTGTGCTTCAGAACCTTTGGTGAGTGTCCTGATAAGCGTGCCGTTTACTGTGAATATTGAAATTGTACACTTAGCAGGTAAGTTGACAATACGTACATAATTCTCCAATGCATTATGCTCGTAATTTGAGAAGCCATAATATGGATTAGGAACTATGTTGATGTCTTGCAACATGTTATCAACGTTCTCAACACGCTCGATCTTATCAGGAACGAGGTTCTTGGTTGTGAACAGATACATAGGATAGCCGCTGTTTTGTGAAGCATTTGGTGCTTGAGCAACATCATCATACCAACGTGATGAATATCTCATGTATGGACGAGATACACGCAACTTGATGGTAGCGTCTGATGACAACCATTGATCCTTGTGCATCTGGCTCGGCATTGGAATGCTGGTCCACATAACATTGTTGAAGATTTCCATCTTGCGGTTCTTACGTGCCTGATTGGACGTTGAAAGATCGTTTCCTAAGGTCTTGAACTTCTCAACTATCCAGCGGCATTCATCATACGGACCGCATTCATAGTAAGGATATGTTACACCATCGGTGCCTGTGAATGTGCCACCGTGTTGTACACCTTGTACTGTAATCTTGGTATCTGAATCGTTGTAGTTTCTGCTTCTGCCATCCAAAGAGTAGTATGTGTTTGCAGTGTTACCCGAGCTGCCGAGTACATATACATAGTGACGACCGCCGTTTGAAGGCTCACCGTAAACCATACCCCATGAATCTCTAAGGTTGTTATACACAGCCTGACTTAATTCAATTCTGTTGCCTTCCTCATCCAACAAGAATGTGTCGGCGCGTGGGTCACGTGCGTATGCATAAACATCTGTTGGGTTGAAGATCATATCGTTACCGTTGTTCAACTCATCTTCTGAGTCTTCAGCAAACATAATGTTCAAACGCTCACCGGTCTCAACGTTGATTGCATAGCCTGGGAACCAACCCATACCTGTTGTACCGCTGTTATCCGGTTGACCGTCCTTGCCAACTGAAGGACAATTCTTAGGTTCGTGACGGATGTTGTCGTATGTCTGACCATTGAAGTTTTGTTTAACAACGTAGTTGGCCTCTTTTGTTGAAGAACCTGCTTCGAGTACAACGGCGCGTGTCCAGAGACTCTGATCAGGAGTGAGGACGATATCAACTGAGTACATATTTGTAAGTGTTGAGTTAATACCACCACGTTGAGGCATTGAAGCGATAGTGTGGAAGGTGTAAGTTGAATATTCTGGGTCTGAAGTGCCAGGAATAATATCTTTTGCGAGATATCTTGCACGAGGACCACCATCATAACATGAAGTCATTGGATACGGAGCCCATGTACCACCAACGAAACTTTCGAATTGTTGGTTAGGATCAGCGAAACCACGGGTTACCTCGGTCTTACCTTGAGCAACATAAGTGAACAAGTTGAAATAGTCTTCAGAACGCCATTGCTCATAGTTGTTAGCAGCACCATCCTGAATACCGGATGCGCTCTGCCAGTGTGCAACAGATACCTGTTGACCTGAACGAATCCAGTTGCCTGGGTAGTCACCATCAATATCTACTAAACCTGTCAACCATGGGATGTCGTTGGAGAATGTAATCTCTGAACCCAATGCGTCAGGTTGTGCGTATTGTGTGATGTTCTTATATGTATTGCCACCATTAGCTGCAATATGTGCGGCAAGACTCTCTTGATAAACCTTGAAGTTTGCATTCTTGATTGAGATTGAAATACCAAGGTCAAGGAAAAGTTGCTCGTTGGTCATGCTGATAGGCATTGCGGCTGTTGTAACGCGGTCAATACCCATCTCTTCCAACTCTGCATCTGAAATCTCGTCAGAGATGATAAGCTGCCACATTGTGCTGTCGTTGACATCTTCGTTAACATCGTTCGGGAGGAACTTAACAATATAGTCGTAAGGTTTAACCTTCAAAGGATCTATAACCTGAATGTTCAGAGGACCATAGTTGTTCTTGTATTGAATGTCATTGTAAACATTGTTTTCAAGAACTTTCTGACGTGATTCGTCTGTCATATCCAAGAAGAAACCGCCATTACCCTGACCCTCGATACGTGTGATCATAGGAACATCACCGTATTTTGAGTTAAGAAGGTTTTCAGTCGGTTTGTGAGGGATACCTACAGTAACTTTGATGTTACGACGACCTGCCAAATAGGTTGTCTGTTGGCCGTCCAAATACTCAGGATCCAATTTGAATTCTTTGTATTCATTGTAACCATAAGCCAATACCAAGAAGTAGTATTCCTTGTGGTTGACAAGTTTGTTGTTTGTACCTGTTGCGAACTTGTCTTCAGTGATTCTGAATGAGTGTGAAATACCAGCATTACCGCCGTTAACCATCTCAGTTGCAACTGATGTACCGAGAGCGTCATTATAAATCCAGTTGATAAGCTGTGCAGCATCGTTCTGGATATCGCATTGTGCAACAAGACGTGCCTTGTTGGCGTCATCCAAATCGGTAACTGATACAGAAGCGCTCTTCAATTGGTAGATTTGATAACCTTCAAATACGTATGAACGGTCTTTCTGTGAGAGGGTATCAATTGTCTTTACAGTCTGATAAGAAGTTGTATAGATAACAGTATCTTGACCATCAGCTGTGTAAGTCATGATAGAATCCTGGACTTCAACGGTTGATGTTGTTTCAAGAGTTCTTGGTATCTGAGGATCAATTTCTGAATATGTTTCGTGGAAGTTATTCTTCTGAGGATCGTTGTTTGAAATGTAGAGGATAAGTTCATTCTCAAGTTCGCGAATTGTTACATCCGGAGCATCAGGACCATCGAGGGTCTTGAAGCAGTTTTCGAACAAAGACTGACATTTATCATCGGCACGTTTCAAAAGTTCAACTGATGCTTGAGCACCACCTTGAGCAGCGCGTGCCCATGGTACACCGACAGTGATATAGTTTACAGAACCCGGCTTCAAGGTGAAAGGACCAGCAGACTGCATGAAACGACGGTCTGCAGGAGCATTACCTACGTTAGCTTCGGTCCAGCCCTCAGCACCATATTGTGTAGGGTTAGGATCAACACCTTGGGTACCCCAGTTACAAACATCTGTCAGGCCAGGGAACATGAAGTCACACTCAGGACCGTTGGCACCGTTAGAAGTGTGGGCATTTGCACCATAACGCATTTTGGTGTTATCACGCCAGATACCTTGCAACATGTTGTAGTACTCGAAAGCCACGCTCGGGTCACCTGTTACAGAAGAGTTGTTGTTGTGGTAAACGAATCTTCTCATACCGAAACGCTCGTTATCCACAATGCTATCGCCGAAGTTCACACCGTTGATAGCCATTTGGTCTAATTCGTATGCACTCTTGAGGAACTTGTCGCAGTATCCTGGATAAGAAGCACTGTCAACATAGAATTTAGGGTTATCACGACCATCAGCATCCATATAAGGACCCTGGAAGAAGTCGATACCTACTGCAGGTGGTTGGTCGCCGTATGCCCAGCTTTGACCAGAGCCATCAACGTTAGAACCATTGTAACAGTAACCCAAACCACGAGAAACATCACAACCCACATAGTCGTCATCTGCATAGCCAAGGTCAGGGTCAGCCCATTGTGAGAAATAAGTTTGTGTAAGGGTATAAGTTGAACGGTTGATAATTTCGTATGAGTAGAATGTCATGTTGTTGAGTTCATCGTTGGTTGAGAAACCGAAGGCTTGTCCACGGATTTCAAGACCGATAGGAGAACCTTGAGACTCAGTGTGAGAACCTGCGTTATCGTTGAAGATCCAGAAGAGGGTCTCATCACCCTTGAGAACGTGGTCGGCATAGATCATACCGTTTGAGTTCTGCCATTGATCACCATAGTAAAGAACGTCTTCAGGTGTTCTTGGAAGAGCATGTGCTGCTGCACGAGCAATGTTGTCTTCTGTCCAAGGACAAAGGTCGTTGTTTACATCATAGTAAGGATAGTCACCGTTTTCAGGATCATAAACGCCATTTTCGTTCACATCCTTAAAAGGAGCAAGATAGTATGAATAACCCTCATCACCGTGTGCAGGCCAGTTAGCGATGTTTGCAGGCATCACATAACCTGAGGTGTTATAACTTGATATGTGTTCATCTACTTCAGCACGTGTGATTTTGAAGTGCTTGTCGAACTTGATACACATTGACTGTGTTGTGCTGGCACCTGAAAGCTTCAGAGGACCAGTCCAATAGTCGTCACCTACTTGTCTGAAACGTACGGCAGCAAGCTTAAGCTGACCATTGGAGTCGCGACCACCGATCCACAATGCAGAGCAGAACATGGAAGTCTTACCAGAACCTCTTGGTACCTCGTATTCAGCAACTTCCTTGAACCACATTGTACCACCGGTTTCGATATAGGCGCGTACGTTGTTCACCGTGAGCTCGTTGGAGCTACTTGCCGGAAGACAGGTAGCTGATTCCGAAGGCTTCGGTGAGGAAGAACTTCTAACCACTCCTTTAACTTTCTCGGCACGAAGTGACCCTGAAGCCACAAGCACCAACAGGAGTGTCAAGCAGAAAATTTGTTTAATACTTTTCATATATCTTTTATTTTTTTTCTAATGATTAAAATCCGAATTGGATACCTAAACTTGCACGGATAGGACGGCTGTAGTTATATGGATTTTGCATTCTCATTTGATAGTAGTTAATGTATGAAGGAACATAAACCTGAGAATTGATCTGCTGTTGGTAAGCAGCTGCTGACAAATAACCATCGTCGTCCGGGTTGCCAGTATAGTCATAAACGGAAATAATATTCTTGAAGTTGAAGAGGTTCTGAATATCAACATAAACGGTTACATAACCCATCTTGGCAGCCTTGGTCTTGCCGTTTTCGTCTTTCTTGTTCTTGTTGAAGTTGAACATGAAAGTCTTGTCTATACGCAAGTCGGCTTGGTATTGCCATGGGAGGTTAGAACCATTGATTGAACCAGAGAGTGTTGAACGTGTTCCCGATACGATTGTTGAGAACGGTGTGCTTGAACGTGTGTAAGGTGTTCCTGATGCTGCTGAGAACAACAATGAGAATCCAGTGTTTGCCAACCATTCGATTGTCTTGACTGTTTCCTTACCGTCAATGATCTTAACTTTATCAGTCTTAGGACCGTCGTAGTTGATGCCGCTTTCGAAACGATAGTCGAGGTTAACACCAATTCTGTGACGCTGGTCGAATGAAAGGTTTGTAAGAGTTCTCAAGTTAGGTTGACCAGAAGCGAGGATTGACAACTGTGATGTTGTGCTTGAACCGGTACCCTTTGCAAATTGAAGTGTGTAGTTTGCAGAAAGTGTGAGGTTCTTTGTTCTGTTCATCTTATAAGAGAATGTGAAACCTTGAACAGTACCAAAGTCGATGTTCTGATATGAATAATATGTGTTAGGATATGCACCTGAGAAGCGGTAAGCCTGAATCTGGTTACGTTTCTCTGAATAGTAAGCACTGATACTGATAGCTGATCTTGCACCAATCTTCTGACGGAAACCGATTTCATAATCGATACTCTGTTGTGGTTTCATGTTAGGATTGTTCACGATGTCACCTGATGAATTACGTCTTGAGATGAACATATAGTCAACAGGAGAAATCTGCAAGTTTGTAGGACGAGAGGTGATGATGTTATAGTGAGCATAGAACAAAGAGTTGTCGCTTACTGGGAATGAGAAAGAGATACGAGGCATAACTGACCATTGTGCCTTGTAGTCTGTGAAAGCGCCTGCTTCAACCTTTGTGATGGCTTCAGGGCTGATCTCATTCTTGAGGATAGGACCGTTAACATAGAGTGAAAGGTCGCCTTCTGGATCGGTCACGATGTTACCTTTTGCATCGTACCATGTGTCACCACTACGATAACCAACGATTGACTGAGCAGAGAACTCATCGCCTGCGATGTCAGCTTCGCTCATGTAAACGTCTGTGCCTTGATAGTAAACAACCCAATCTTCAGCTGCGTTGTCAACAAATTGGATGTCCTTGTTGATTTGACGGAGTTGGCCAACGGTATAAGCCTCACGCAACAAATAAGGGTCTTTCAACACTGACTGGTTGGCGTCGAAACGGTCAACACGCAAACCAACGTTGAAGAGCAATGAGTTGATGGCGAACTTATCCTGGATGTAGAATGCCATGTAGATTGGCTCGTAAGCACCAATGCTATAAGTCTTCTGACCATTTTTGTCAACGCCATTGAAGAAGTCGTCGATTGTGGTCTTCTTGTTATATTTCTTACCTGTGTAGTCATAACCGTAATAGCTTACAAGTGAGCTTGAACCGGAAGAGGTACCAAGCAACAACTCCTCAGGTGAGAACATGCTGATGTCGAAAGTGTTAGGTGAGAGGTTGTCGATATCAATCCAGTCTGAACCATTAGGATCGAGACCGAGAGCAGTACGAAGGTTTCTGTCGAAAGCTGTTTGGTCTTCAATCTTGTTCAAACGATTGTAGTCAACATAGATATTCTCGCCGTTATCGGTGATAATAGGATGGTCAAGGTCCAACTCTGAGATATGATAGTTGGCTTCGTTACGCATGAGTGTCCAGAGTGATGAAGGAGCAACACCATATCCACGATATGTAAGTTTTTCGAAATCATAACCGAACTTCAACTCATGGTCCTTGATGTTCATTGATACACTTGCCTTAACACCAAGTTGGTCTGTTGAAGACTTGCTATAGCCACTGAGAACAGTACCAGGAGAATAGTACATTGAGTAAACCAAGTCTGGGCTGTCACCGTTTCTCAAAGCGCCGAACTGTTGGTAGAGGTTAAGGTCGTATGGTATTGATGTAGTTCCGTAGTAGTCATAAATAGACTGTGTTGGGAACAAGTCAAGGAAGTTGAGAGTATATTGGGCGAGAACAGGGTTAACATTGTAATCAGGATTGATTCTGAATGTAACAACTGAATCCCACCATCCGTTGAACTGGTAAGCGTCATAGATTGTCATAGGCACGCTGTCAACGGTGATTGTGAGTTCATCTTCGCGAGAATAGCTCTTAACCTTGGTTGTTGTGAACTGGCCAAGATAACCGTATTCGAAGAGACGGTCTTTATGGTTTTCAGCGTATGAACGTCCGTCAATATGAGTATAAGAAACATTGATATCATACATCAAGTTCTTGAGGGCAGCCTTACCGGTGGTATCGGTAACAACACGATGGTTGAAACGAGCGTTAACACGGCCCATGCTTGACTCAGAAATTGGGTTGTTGAAGTTGTCGAAGAGGGCTGAAGTAGAACCCCATGACTTACCCTTGCCATATTCATAAGAACCGCTGAGGGAGAGTTTCATATTATGGCGTTTGCCAAGGATGAAGTCTAACTTCAACTGTCCCAGATAGTCCCAAGAACCGGCATTTTTGCGAACACGTTCTTTATGGAAAGCCTCGCTTGTAAGATAGGCTGCCTCTTGATAGTGGGCGCCGAACTCTGTGGCGCTATAGCGGAGAGGGTTGGCGATGAGGGCGTCCAACACATCTTGGTTGGCCATCCATGTACCGCCGCGTGCTGGTGATCCGTCGTGGGTATAGGAAACCTCACCACTGAAGAGGAAACCGATACGGGTAGGATCATTCTTGGTTTTGCCTTTCAACAGCGGACCAGAAACAGAAGCCGCTGCCAAGAAGTTATTGTAACCATCGATTGATCCGCGCAACTCAACAGAGCCATGGAAATCCTTAGGAGCCTGTTTTGTAGTGATGACTGTGAATGATGTACCGTCACCATATTCGGCAGGCACACCACCTTGGATCAACTGTACTTCCTCAATGGAAGACATTGATACGCCGCTACCACCACGAACACGCATACCATCGACGATAGTCTGCTGACCGTCTGAACGGTTACCACGGACACTTGTCATTGCACCATCAACTGATGACACACCTTCCAAGTTTGCCAAAGCGCTTGTAACTGAACGACCTGGGGTATTACGAACGTTGTCACCCGACAAACGGCTTGAAGAAGTCGTGTTATCGGCTGAGAACACAGGAGGTTCGTATGTGATTACGACCTCTTCTACGTCAGACGTACAGTCAATTTCAAAATCGATGAACATAATCTGGTTAGAAGGCACGTTTACACCTGTCTTTTTCTGTGATTTCTTACAGGTCATCTGTGCATCTGCCTCCAAATCGTATGTTCCAGCATCGATGTTGAACAATGTGTAATCACCATTTGCATCGGCGGTTGCCATATTGACAACACGGTCCCCGACCTTCAAAAACACCCTGGTGTAAGCCAATGGTGATTTTGTCTGGTCAACCACTTTACCTTTAATTTGGCTCTGTGAGAATGCCGCACCGACAAACATGATGATTACTCCTACGGTTGCGAGTAATTTTTTAATCATAGCCATTAATTTATATTAAACATTAAATTATTATCCACGTTATAATAAGCCTGCAAAGGTATAATTTTTTTTGATACCTTTTTTAGGTCTCAAAAAAATATACACCAAAAATTTGTACAAGTTTATATATATACTATAATATCTCTTTATCTCATTTGGGTGTCATCTTTAACATAACAATCGTGATAACTAAAAAAATCAAATTTGGCAGCCATGTTCCCAATATTGGTGGCATTCCGCCAGAAACTGAAAACACTGTTGATATTTGCTGCAAAAAAATGAAAGTAAACGCCAACCCCATACCTATAAAGATATGTACACCAACTCCTCGTGTTGATTTCCTACACGACACGCTCAAGCCCAACAACGTCATTATAATGATTCCCAATGGATTTGCAAGACGCTTGTGCTGCTCTATCTGATAACTTGCCAATAATGAAGAACCCCGCTTGCGCTCATCTTTTATAAACTGCCGCAATTCCCTGTAAGACATTGTTTCGCTCACATAAGCATCCTGATATAAGTTCAGAGGAGTGATATTGAATGTCGTGTCAAACTCGTTGCCAGCACTGATTATCTCTTTGCCGTTTTCGTCAAACGACCTGCGAGTGAATCTGTGCAGCTTCCAAATATTATTCTCTTGGTCAAATGTTATCTCCTGGGAAGAAATCTTCTGCCTGATAGCATTGTCTTCAAATTCTTCATAAGTGAAATTGTAGCCTTTTTCTTCTGCTTTGTCCCACCTTTCAACAAAAATATAACTGTTTTTCGAGTTTTTGATATGAAGATAGGTTGTCATCGACACTCTTCTTCCAAAATAGTTGTATTTAAACTCGTTCAGTTTCTTGTTTGTTGATGGCACAATGAAGTTTGCCAATATCAATGACATGATCATGATGATGACCGCGCCGGTGACATAAGGAACTAACATCCTGTTGAAACTGATACCATTGTCGAAAATTGAGATGATCTCATTTCTGGACGACAGCTTGGATGTAAACCATATTACACTGATAAAGGTGAAAAGAGGGATGAACAAGTTAATAAAATATGGTATGAAGTTCAGATAGTAGCCAGTGATGACTTCTTTGGCAGGGATTTCAAAAGAAATGAACCGTTGGATATTCTCCGACACATCGAAGACAACGACGATAGTCATCAACAGAGTAATCGAAAAGACAACAGAACCGAGCATTTTCCTGAGAAGATAGCCGTCGATTATTTTCCATCCGGTCTTCTCACGAAAAAGCTCGTTCAGATTTTTAAAACGGTTCATCATGATCAATAACGCTTATTTGCCTTCGGAGGGTTTCAGCCACTGGTCGAGCCAGCGGAAAAATTCGCGTTGCCACAACATGGCGTTTTGCGGAGATGTAACAAAGTGGCACTCGTCAGGGAAGTAGAGAAAACGGCTCGGGATTCCCTGCATCTGTGCGGCGTCGAAAGCCTGCATGCCTTCAGTGTACGGTATTCTGAAATCCTTGCCGCCATGGATGACCAAAATAGGAGTATCCCAGTTACCCACAAACTTGTGCGGTGAGAAACTGTAACTCTTCGGTACAGGAGTTTTCCAATAAGGACCTTCAATATCATGATTTGCGAAGAACAGTTCTTCGGTTGTGCCATACCAGCTCTCAAAGTTGAACATGCCGCAGTGTGCGATGAAGGCCTTGAAGCGTTTCTGATGGTGTCCGGCCAGCCAATAGACTGAGAAACCGCCGTAGCTTGCGCCAACACAGCCCAGTCTGTTCTCGTCCACATAAGGTTCCTTGGCCACATCGTCGATGGCGGCGAGGTAATCCTTCATGTTCTGCCCGCCATAATCACCGCTGATCTGATTATTCCATTCACTTCCAAAACCCGGAAGACCGCGGCGGTTAGGCGCTACCACGATATAATCGTGTGCAGCCATCATTTGGAAATTCCAACGATATGAGAAAAACTGGCTAACAGGAGATTGCGGACCACCCTCGCAGTACAACAGCGCCGGATAAGTCTTTGTGGAATCAAAATTCGGCGGAAGTATCACCCAAACCAGCATCTGCTTGCCATCGGTGGTTTTAACCCAACGTTTAACCGTCTTACCCATTGTTATCTTGTCGAGCACATCATTATTGATGGCACTGATCTGTTTCACTGACTTGTTTTTGAGATTGACAGAATAGATTTCAGAAGGATTGGCGTGCGTGGTGCGGGTAACCACCAGCTGGTCGCCATTGGCAATCACTGTGTTATAGTCATAGTCGCCATCGGTTATCTGCTCAAAGGCACGTGACTCCAAATCCAAAGAATAGATCTGGTATGTTGCTTCCTTACAGCTTGTGAAATAGACCTTCCTTGAATCCTCGCTCCATGAGAAACCGGTGGCATCCTGATCAAAATCTGTGCTGTAATCCTCGGCTTGACCTGTTTCAAAATCATAGATCATGAGACTGTGTTTTTCAGACTCGAAGCCATCGGTTTTCATATTCCACCAAACCATTTTCTTGCCGTTCGGGGAAATCACCGGGTCCATATCGTAACCTTTGTTGGGTTCAGTCAGGTTGATGGAAGTCTTGGTATTCAGGTCATACAGGAAAACGTCGGTGTTGGTGCTTTCCGCGAAGGCTTTGCCTGAGAGGGTTTTGCAGCAATATACGAGTTTGTTGCCGTCCGGGTGCCAGGAAATCTCCTCCATTCCGCCGAAAGGAGGGTTCGGGCAGTGGAATTTCTGTCCTTCAAGGATATCAACACCGTTGTTGAAAGACGGATAGTCGGCTACAAAGAGGTGACTGTATGTGCCGTCTGCCCAATAGTTCCAATGACGATACATGAGATCGTCGTAAATCATGGCGTTTGTATTGGGAAGGTCTGGATAGCGCTCTTCAATAGTAGGTTCAATTCTGACATTTTTGAAATAGCAGATGTGTTTCATGTCAGGGGCGTAACCGAAACCGTTGATGTCACCGTCCACATTGCTGATTGCCTTGGCATTTTTTCCGTCAGGATCGGCCTCCCATATCTGCACACCTTTGTCATTGGGATAGAGGTATGCGATTTTTTTGCCGTCGGGGCGCCAGATAGGCTGCATCTCGCTCTCTTCTGACACGGTGATGCGCGTTGCCTCACCACCGGCAGCCGGCATTGTGTACAATTCTGTGTTGCCGCTGTTGGTCCTGTAGTCATAATAGGTCACTGCATAAAGCAGAGTCTTGCCGTCGGGTGAAACCTGAACATCGGAGAGACGCCCCATGTACCAGAGTATTTTCTCGTCCAGAACACCCTTTGAAAAATCGGGCACCTCACGGCTGTCTTTGTCTATGACAGAACTCGCAGCACTATTCTTTTGTGCTTGTTTACAACTACTTACAATAATCATAAGCAATGTTAAATAGAAAAAAACTTTTTTCATTTTTGGAATATTATATTATTAATTCAATTTTCAAAACAAAGTGCGAAAGTACAAAAAATAAAAAAACTTTCTTTCAGAATATATGGCGAAAGTCAAAAAAAGGAACTTGTGTGATAGATACCTTATTTTTTGTATTTTTGCCGTTTGAATTATCATTTAGTATAAACACATAAAAAAAAGAAAAGATATGTCAATCATTAAACCTTTTAAAGGATTCCGTCCTCCAAAAGAGATCGTTGAAAAATTAGCTTCTCGTCCATACGACGTTTTGAATTCAGAGGAAGCCCGCAAAGAAGCGGAAGGCAACCCATATTCACTTTTGCACGTCACAAAAGCTGAAATAGACCTGCCAGCAGGCACCGATGAGCACTCGCAAGCCGTTTACGACAAAGTTGTCGAGAATTACAACATGTTCAAGAAAAACGGATGGCTGGTTCAAGATGAAGATGAGAAACTGTACATCTACGCTCAGACCATGGACGGCCGTACACAATATGGCATTGTTGCATGTGCATATTCTGAAGACTACGTGAATGGTGTCATCAAAAAGCACGAGCTCACACGTAAAGACAAGGAAGAAGACCGCATGATTCACGTGAGAATCACCAATGCCAATGTGGAGCCTGTCTTCTTTGCATATCCAGCACACAAAGAAATTGACGAGATCGTAGCAAATATCGTCAAGAATCAGAAGCCGGTTTACGACTTCGTGGCAAAGGAAGATGGTTTCGGCCACACATTCTGGGTAATCGACGACAAAGCCACCATCAACCGCATTGTGGAGATCTTCGCAAATGAGATTCCTGCAATGTACATTGCCGACGGCCACCACCGCTCAGCTGCCGCAGCTCTCGTTGGCCAGGAGAAAAAGAGAAACAACCCTAACCACACAGGCAAGGAAGAGTACAACTACTTCATGACCGTTATCTTCCCTGACAACCAACTTAAGATTATCGACTACAACCGCGTGGTAAAAGACCTTAACGGAAACACCCCTGAAGAGTTCATCGCAAAGCTTCAGGACGCATTTGTTGTTGAAAAGATGGGCGCTGACATCTACAAACCAACAAAACTTCACGAGTTCAGCATGTATCTCGGTGGTGAATGGTACAAGATGACTGCAAAAGAAGGCACCTATAACGACCAAGATCCTATCGGTGTGCTTGATGTTACAATCCTATCTAATTTGGTGTTAGACAAGATTCTCGGCATCAAGGATCTGCGCACCGACAAACGTATTGACTTCGTGGGCGGTATCCGCGGATTGGGCGAATTGAAACGCCGCGTTGACAACGGTGAGATGAAAGTGGCATTCGCACTTTACCCTGTTTCAATGAAACAACTCATCGACATCGCAGATTCTGGCAACATCATGCCTCCAAAAACCACATGGTTTGAACCTAAATTGCGTTCTGGTCTCGTAATTCACGAATTAGAGTAGAAAATATGTTCAAAGTTCCTGTATTACTTATATTATACAATAGGATAGAGGAAACACACGACGTATTTCAAGTACTACGTACGGTGCAGCCGACCCAATTGTATGTTGCCGGCGACGCTCCCATCCAAGGCGACGTCCTCGACACGATGCACGTATATCAGACGCGCGCAGTCATACAACCTGAGTGGCCGTGCCAAGTTCATAAATTATGGCAAGATAATCATCTGGGTAAATCCCAGATGATTTATACTGCCATTAAGTGGTTTTTCGACCACGAAGAGGAAGGCATCATCCTCTTTGAAGACACTGTCCCAGGCTATGACTTCTTCCCCTACTGCGAACAACTCCTCGAAAAATATCGCAACGACAAACAAATATTCAGCATTAACGGATCCTATCTTAGACACAGAAGTAGAAAGAGATACAAAAAACGCATGAAAAAGGGACTCTCCTCCTATTTCTTCTCAGCTTACGCCTCAACATGGGGCTTTGCCACATGGAAAAACAGATGGACCGACTTCTCCTTGTCGCTTGATCAATACTCCAAAGACAACTTCGAACAGATCGTTAGTCCTTATATGAAAAAGAACAAACAAAAAATATACTGGATTAACAGGTTCAACATTATCAAAAAACAGAAAAAACCTTATTGGGCATACCAATACAATTTTCATATCTGGGCACACCAAGGCCTCTGCATCTCTCCTTATCTCAACTTGGTAACTAACCTCGGCTTCAAAAAACAAGATCAAAGGAAACTACGCAGACTTCGCAGAAATGCCTACCCGATAATGCCTCTCACCCACCCCGACTCAGTGTCACAAGATTTTAAGGAAGACAAGTACATGTTTAAACACCTATTCAAAAGAGCTTATCTTACCTTGTTCAAAGAGTGGTTGAATTTGTCAGGAAACAAACAAAACCAATAATATTTTGCAAACTAAAGCTCAAATGACGTTTATACTTCTGTATATTGCGTCACTATTTTTTCTTCCTACAAACTCTATCCAAGCAGATAACAATAAAATGTCTGCAACCTTTGGTTTATCGTCTTTTACTAACGACACAATTTCTCCCTGCATTGAAGCACACGATTCAATTGCAGAAATTGAGATTGAAGGAACTCCTATTCCTCATTTCGCGTCAGAAAATCCATACATTTCATTAACTTTCAATAACATAGGAAATGCCACACTCGACGCACCGTATCATATCACATTGTTCAAAAACGGTTTCGGCGAAGAAATAATGAAGATTGACACCTTCAACGAGAATATCGCCCCGAATTCTTCGGTAACGAAAAATATCTTTCTTGATTTTGATGAAATTTGCGACGGAAGCGCTTCATCCATAGTGGTTGTGGTGAACTGCAACGGCGCCGGTATCGCTCAAAACGGTGAATTGCAACAGGAGTGCGATGTAAACAACAATATCGGAAATGTCTCTATAACAGAACACGACGCCATCATTTCGGGCCCGACTTACATCTGCGAAGGCGAAACCGCCACACTGACCTGCAGTCAAGCCGATCAATACCTTTGGAACAACGGCGCAACCACACAGTCAATATCAGTAAGCGGAAATGGAACTTATTCTGTAATAGCATATTATAACGACGGTTGTCCTTCAACAACACCAAACCACAATACTTTTGTCCCAGACAATCCGATAATTGGCTCCTATTTAGATGACATGATAGCCGGTCATGAATACGAAGCCACGGCAGGGGAAGATACAGATAATAATTTGCAACTTTCACATTCATCCGCCGTGAAAGTTGTTAAGGACACTGTATTTCTCCCTGACGGCAAAGACTGCGGTGAAGGTTGCTCCTACTTGGCACATTTCACATTTGAAGGCTTCAACGACACCACAACAATAACAGATGTTGAACAGATCTACTATCTGCGACTCAATTTGGAACACTCTTACATCGGAGACTTATACATCAACCTGTCATGTCCGAACGGACAGAACGCAACAATCCTGAAAAAAGCAGCATCTACGGGTTGGTCAGACTGTCTTTCAGAAATACCTAACACTGCAATAGGCTGGCAGTCAGGGTCTAACAAAAAAGATGCTTTTTTAGGCGACGCATTCGACCACCATGATGTTTCAAATTACTGCGATCCGACATTATATCTCAACAAGCCTGGCAATGGTTGGAACTACTGCTGGTCGAACAACACATCACAAGGATACCAATATGCAAATTCCGATGGAAGTTTGATTTACAGGAGCGCCAATGTTCACAACGGAAAAGTGGATTCCTCAAATGTTCAAAACGGAACACAGTTTTACCATCCAGACGAATCCTTCGAACAGTTGGTAGGATGCCCTATAAACGGCACGTGGACTGTTGAAGTCATAGATGGCCTGTCGAATGATAACGGCTACATTTTTGAATGCGAAATCGCCATTGACGACATCCTGTTTCCTACCCATATTCTTCCTATTGAGACTATTACGATGTCTGAGCCATGGACCACACAAACATCCGACTCTACATTTCAGATTAATCCGCCATATTCACTTCAAGGCGATACTGTGGTAAATTACACATTCACAGTAACCGATATCAACGGTTGCTCGTTTGATGACACCGTTGCCGTGAACATCTTCGCCAATAAATTCTCCGATCTCTACGACACAATCCACAGCACCTCTTTGCCATTCTCCTGGAATGGCGAGATTTTCACCTCGGCTGGAAGCAAAACAACCTTAAACCAAACTCAAAACGGCGCCGACAGTATCACAACCCTGCACCTTTCTGTTATCTACACTTTTAATACTGCAATATGCAAGAACAATTTTCCATTGGTTTGGCATAACATCACTTTCAATAATGAAAGTTCGGTTACTGAATCTTTTCCTTCTGATGGAGCCGACAGCATAAATGTATATAATGTCACATCTTTAGACACTAATTATACAATTTTCCACAAAACTATCTGCTATGATGAACTACCATACGAATGGATGAATGAAATATTCTACGAAACAAGTTCTAAAACTCTAAATTTCAGCAATATATATGAGTGCGACAGTATTGTTGAACTCAACTTGTCTGTAGCATATCCCACTGGAGAAAACCTTGATGTAAGCGTGTTGGAAAACAATTTGCCATTTACCATCAACGGGGAAAGTTACGACACACCCGGCATATATACTCAGCACCTTGTTAATCACAACGGCTGCGACAGCGTTCTCAACATTAACCTTATCATCAAGTACAACTCTCACACTGAAATCGACAGTTTCCTGTGTGCAAACAAGTTACCAATTGTTTGGAACGGCTTGACATTCAACGAGGCAGGTACCAAAACAAAAACATTTACGGCAGCAAACGGAGCCGACAGCATTGTTGTGATGCATCTTAACTTGCTTCCAGTTCCAGAGGCATCTATGAGCGGCCTTTTTGCAATCTGCAACGGACAAGAGACCGTCATCACTGCCAATGAATCAGCCCACTATCTTTGGTCAACCAACGATACTACTCAGAGCATAACCGTCACCAATCCAGGTATTTACGAAGTAACCGTCACCAACTCAAATGGTTGTTCCGACACAGCCATGCGTAATATAATGAAGGTGGTTGTCAGTCCTATTGCCAAGACAAATCTCTCGGATATATGCGCCGGCGACGAAGGCATCATCACGGTCGGTACCGACACAACTTCAACCATCGTGTTGAGTTCGCATGAAACAACACTTTCACTTACAGAGACCATCTTTCTTCCCGACGGCATCAATTGTCCTCCACAGGGTTGCTCCTACCAATCACCGCTGACCTTCACCAGTTTTGATGACAATGCAACAATACAATCAGTGGATGATATTTTCTATGTAAAACTCAACATGGAACATTCATACGCAGGCGATCTATACATCAACATAACCTGTCCAAATGGACAAAAAGCCGACATCTTGAAGTTCAATGGTACTGCAAACTCTGAATGTAGTTCTCTCATCCCATACAGCTCAAGGACTTGGCAATCAGGCGCTAACGCACCGATGAGCACATTTTTCGGCATGGCCTACGACATGTCGGATAGCTATAATCTGTGTAATGCAAACTCTTCAAGCAACGCACCTGGTATTGGCTGGAATTATTGCTGGTCGAACAATACAACAGAAAACTATCAATACGCATCGGGCGCAGGCAGCCTTATTTACAGACAAACAAACTCACATTTATATCCAAATGATTTTTATAGCTGGTGGCTTGACGATGAAACGGTTCGCGTGTTCGACTCATCAAATGTAGCTGCCGGAACACAATTCTATCACCCCGACGAATCATTCAGCTCTTTGATAGGCTGCCCGTTAAATGGTTCGTGGTATATTGAAGTGATGGATGGTTTCTCTTACGACAACGGTTACGTTTTCGGGTGGGAGCTTGCGTTGGCGCCACACCTTCTCCCTGTTCAATATAGCGATGTGACCCACACCACCGTTGAAGGTCCCTGGATTACAGCCCTGACCGACTCCACCTTTGTTGTCAATGTTCCCGCTGATTTGCCTAACGATACTATAGTGAGTTACACATTCCACTGCTTTGATGACAACGGGTGCGGCTATGACACAATTTTGAAGTATCAATTCTACACAGCCGATTCCCTGTTTTCTCAGCATACTGATTGCGATTCATACATTTGGAATGGCATAACATACACCGAATCAGGTATTTACAAACACCACTACAACAACATCAATGGTTGTGACAGCTTAATGGTCTTGGAACTGACGATTAACCATAGCTCAACATCCTCTGACTCCATAACACTCGTCGAAAATCAACTCCCATATCATTTTATCCCATCCGACACGGTCTTTGGAATAAACTCACCAACAGAATTCCAATTTTCATACAAACTCTCAACTTCTGCAGGCTGTGATTCCACTATAAATCAGAAAGTTATAATTTATCAAAACACAAATCAAACATTTGATACCACTGTTTGCGTATATGATTTTCCATTTTCTTGGCATGGCCGCCAGTTTGCGACGCCAGGTACATTTCATGATTCGGTTCTAAACGACAATGGAAGCACTAATTATCTTACTTTCAATATTTTAACAGACAACTTAAATATATTGAACAGTGTAATTACGCATGTAATATGTTACGGTGAAAGCACCGGTTCTGCAACAATGAACGTTTCAGGAGGGGAGGCGCCTTACGCATACGCTTGGACAAACGAAGGAGGAATAACAATATCAAGCACTGTATCTGTGTACAACGTAGCAGCTGGAAACTATAATTTCACCGTTACAGACGGATTGGGTTGTATAGCATCTAACAATATAGTTATCAACACGTTGAACGAAGAAGTACAACCCGGACACATTGCCTCCTCGCAAACAATATGTCTTGGTGAGCATTTGTCACAGTTCACTGGAGGTACGGCAGGTACGGCAGGGAACTACGAATGGCAGATCTCATCAAATGGCGAAGATTGGACGGCAGCTCCTGGAAACAGCGGACTGCAAAATTACACCTATCCGGATGCGCCCCCGGCAGGCAACTATAAGCTACGCCGCGCTTGGATAAGTACCGCATGTGGAACTTTCTATAGCGACACCGTCAACATCGCAGTGATCTCCCAAGTACACGACACAATCACAGACATTGTATGCCAAAACTCAAATTATAATCAATACGACTTCACCGTATCGTCTCAACAAACTGCTGAAATCGGAGTCATTGAGCTCACAAACACAGTATCTTCCGGTCTCTGCGACAGCATTACCACACTCCTTTTGTCCGTTCAACCGAATTATACCTCAACCATTGAAGAAACTGTCTGCGAAGGAAGCAGCTACAACAACCACGGTTTTTCAATTTCTGCAGAACAAATCAACGGTCAATCCGAATATGAAGAGATTAAAAACTTCACAACTATCAGTGGTTGCGACAGTGTGGTGACTCTGAAACTTTCAATCATCGACACCTCTCTTAAACTCATCAATCACACAGACGATTTCTGTGAAACTATGCAGGCTGAACTCTCAATTGAGACTAATATGCCCGACTACATTTGGAGCACTGGCGAAACCACTCCTAATATAACAGCCACACATTCAGGTTATTATAGTGTCACAGCATCACAAGGCGATTGCGAAAACTCAAAATTCGTCCTAATTGAGGATTGTCACTGGGAAATCAACCTGCCTAATGCCATAACTCCTTCCAAAAACGATGGACTTAACGATATATTCTGTCTTCCTGATGCCATCGCAGAACAGATGTCAGAATGCGAAATCAGCATATATGACCGCTGGGGAATGCAAGTCTTCTATTCTGAAAACAAAAATTTCAGGTGGAATGGCGCAGTGAACGGCAAAATAATGACTAACGTGGTGTATAATTACATAATCAGATATAAAAGACTTAACGGTAAACCGGAAATCATCAAAGGTAGTATAACAATTTTATAAGATCAGGTTGATATGGAAGAACTTTTGGAAACATCTGTTAACGTTTTAACACTTTTAGTAGAAAACTATAGCAAAAAAAACATTTCCGAATGCCAGCCATTGGCACAATCGGGCTCAAGACGGAGATATTTCCGGTTCTTTTTTGAAGACGGAAGTACAATTATCGGAGTTTATAATGAAGATATAGCCGAAAACATAGCTTTTTTCAAATATTCAGAATTTTTTAAGTTAAAAAAACTGAATGTGCCGTCAGTTTTGGCAATTCACAACGACAACAAGCACTATCTATTGAACGATTTAGGCAAGGAAACACTTTACGATAGAATATGCAAAGTTCGCAACGAGAATACTGATTTTCAAGAGATTGTGAATTATTATGAAAAAGTTGTAGAGGCACTTCCCAAGTTTCAAATGACAGCCAAAGAGGGTTTGGACCTGTCGGTTGCGTATCCACGTGCAGCTTTCGACAGACAGTCAATGCAGTGGGACCTCAACTATTTCAAATACTACTACCTGAAGATGGTCAACATTCAGTTCAACGAGCAGTTATTGGAAGATGACTATCAGAAATTCATGGATTATCTGCTTTCTGTTGACAGCGATTATTTCTTATATCGTGACTTTCAATCAAGAAACATCATGATTTACGATAACAATGTATATTTCATTGATTATCAAGGAGGTAGGAAAGGGGCATTGCAATATGACATCGCTTCGTTGCTTTATGATGCCAAGGCAGACCTCACACCGGAATTACGCTCGCATTTGATTGAAAAATATTTGGATTCTTTAGAGAAATATATTAAAATAGAACGCAATGAGTTCAAATCACGCATCAATGCATTTTCATTAATCAGAATCATGCAGGCGATGGGCGCATACGGCTACAGAGGCTACTTTGAGCGGAAGACACATTTTTTGCAGAGTATTCCTTACGCAATAAACAATCTGCGCAACCTTCTCGCCGACAATGCATTGCCGAAAGGGGTTCCGGAGTTAGAAAAGGTTTTACATTCAGTTGTTGACTCCTACAGATTTGAGAAACCGTCTGATACAGGCAATTTGGAAGTGGAAGTCAAGAGTTTTTCATACAAGAAAGGGATTCCGGAAGACAAATCAGGCAATGGCGGAGGCTTTGTTTTCGACTGTCGTGCGCTGCCAAACCCGGGTCGTGAGAAAAAATATGCCTCATTCACCGGTAAAGACCAGTGTGTACGTGACTATCTGCAACAATACAAAGAGGTTCACGACTTCAAGAAGTATGTTTTTGCCATTGTTGACATGTCTATCGACAATTATTTGGAGAGGAAATTCACACATTTGTCTGTGAATTTCGGTTGTACAGGCGGACAACACCGGTCGGCTTACTTCGCTGAAGAAACCGCGGCGCACATCCGCGAAAAATATCCTCAAGTAATTGTAAATCTGAAACATACAAACATAATATGAAAGATCTGAGAGAACTTGAATACACCGAGTTAGAAGAATTCATCACAAATATAGGAGAGAAAAAATTCCGGGCCAAACAGATCTGGGAATGGCTTTGGAAACGCGGAGCGTCATCCCTCTCTGTCATGAATAACATCCCTAACAGTTTGAAGGATAAAATCAATGAGAATTTCACTTTTCACAGAACCAAAATCTCAGAGAGTGTGGAAAGTTCAGACAGATCAGTCAAATTCATCCTTCAGCTTCACGATGGCAAAATGGTGGAGGGTGTGCTCATACCTCAGAAAGAGAGGGTCACAGCATGTCTTTCAACCCAAGTAGGCTGCCCTTTACACTGCGCTTTTTGTGCAACAGGTACCATGGGATTCATTCGTAATCTGCATTATAGTGAAATCATTGATGAATACACACTTCTAAACACCTCAGCACAAGACATTTATAATCAACACATCACAAATATCGTGTTCATGGGCATGGGCGAACCAATGCTAAATTATGAAAACACTGTGCACGCCATTGAATTACTCACCTCCCCAGACTGTTTTGCCATGTCGCCATCACGAATCACCATCTCCACAGCAGGTGTCATCAAAGGGATAAAAGCATTGGCAGACAAGAATTTACGTTGCGGTTTAGCCATTTCACTGCACAGTGCCGACCCTATGGTCAGAAGGGAGATCATGCCTGTTTCGGAGCATAATTCACTTAGTGATTTGCAGTCGGCCTTATCTTATTTTCACAAGAAGACAGGCGAAAGAATCACTATCGAATATCTCTTGTTGTCGGGAGTCAACGACTCGGAACGCGCCGCAGAACTGTTGGCCCGCTTTTGCAGGGCATTCCCCGTAAAAGTCAACATAATTGAGTACAATGCAACCGAAAATGCACCTTTCAAAAAGTCAACACCGCAAAACCGAGAAAATTTCATCGGGATTTTGAAAAGATGCAATATGGTTGTGAACGTTCGTATGAGCAAAGGGCAAGACATTGCCGCCGCATGTGGGCAGTTAGTGAAAAAGAACAGATCCTAATGTGCTTCGTACCAGTTGCTTCCGCTCTTGATATTCACATCTAACGGCACGTCAAGTTTCATAGCGGAGGTCATATCTCTTTCAACTAACTCAGTAAGTTTGTCAAGCTCCTCTGGAAGAACATCAAATACGAGTTCGTCATGAACTTGAAGAATCATCTTGCTTTGAAGATTGAGTTTTTGCATGTCATGATAAACGTTAACCATTGCGATTTTGATCAAGTCGGCGGCGGTGCCTTGGATAGGTGCGTTGATGGCGTTGCGCTCAGCGGCAGCCCGCAGGATTCCGTTTTTTGCATTAATATCGCGAATATTCCTTCTACGCCCCATTAAGGTCTCCACGTACTCGTGTTTTCTTGCAAACTCAAGTGTATCATTCAGATAATCAGATATTTTTGGAAATGATTTATAATATTCGGTTATCAATTCCCTCGCTTCTGACTGCGGAACTTGTAGCCGTTCGGCAAGCCCGAAAGCAGAGATTCCGTAAAGGATGCCGAAGTTTACGGTTTTTGCGGCGCGGCGCATATCGGCTGTGACTTGGTCAGGGGTAACCTTGAAGATGTGCG
This sequence comes from uncultured Bacteroidales bacterium, assembly GCA_934699095.1. GTDB lineage: Bacteria > Bacteroidota > Bacteroidia > Bacteroidales > WCHB1-69 > F23-D06. The sequence continues at coordinate 70,704 of CAKUVI010000010.1, forward strand.
CGGCCATTGAGGCATGGATGTCATCATTTCTTCTGAAGGTCTCAATCATACGTTCATCACCACATACGTGGGCCACAATGCGAAGTTCAATCTGCGAGTAGTCGGCAGCCACAAGCACATTGCCCTCCGATGGCACAAAAGCCTTCCTGATGTCGCGACCGCGCTCAGTGCGGATAGGAATGTTCTGCAAGTTCGGATTAACCGAACTCAGTCGCCCAGTGGTGGTAATAGTCTGTGTGAATGTTGTATGAATCCGGCCGGTTTTAGGATTTATCAGCTGCGGAAGTGCATCTATATATGTGGATTTCAGCTTAGACAACTGACGCCATTCCAAAATAAGGGGGACAATAGGATGCTTGTAAATCAACTTTTTCAGAACCTCTTCACCAGTTTGGAACTGTTTGTTTTTAGTAAGTTTTGCATTTTGGACAATCTGCATCTTGGAAAACAATATTTCGCCCAACTGTTTAGGTGAGGCAATGTTAAAAGTCTCACCCGCATATCCGAATATCTGGCCTTCAATTTCGCGAAGCTCTGCGTCCATGGCAGCTGAATTCCTGCCCAACACTGCAGTGTCAACACGCACCCCTGTAAACTCCATATCTGCCAAAACAGGCACCAATGGCATCTCAACAGTTTTAAACAATCCTTCTAAATTATTATCTTTCAACTCTTTACAAAGTCTGTCATAAACTTTTTGGATTATGAGAATCCTCTCGGACGCTTTATCTCTATATTCTTTTTTCTCTAATTCATAATTAAGATAATCCCAAGCAATGTCACCAAGTTCATGCTTTCTTTCAGGCTGAATCAAATAGTGCGCTATTTTCACATCCCAAAATTCGCATTCTGGATTAACATGAAAAGATTTAAGATATTTATAGGTGTTTTTGCAATCGTGCATCACCACGAGACGCTTTTTACCAAATATCTCAGAGATAAAATTCCGGTAATTGCGTTCTTGATTCTCTACAAAATGCACATAACAGTTATTTTCATCAAAAGCGAAGGCGAATCCTGAAATCCTGTCATCTTCAAAAATCCAGTCGAAAAAAATGTCAGAATTACCGCTGATTATGGAAGCTTCATCAACATGATTCACTTCAACAACTGCGGGCAAATCAAATGATGTCTTGCTTTCACCGTCGGTATCCGACAATTGAGTGCTGAAAAGATCGGGCGTAGTAGCGGGGGCTTCTTTCAGCGAGAGATCTGTGAAGATACGTTTTGCGAGCGCCTTGAATTCGAGTTCATCAAAAACGCTTTTGAGTTTTTGTACGTCAGGAGACGTGTATGTCATTTCTTCAAAATCGTATGGCATAGGCACATCGATCATGATAGTGGCAAGTTGTTTTGAGAGGAAAGCCTGTTCCTTATACTGGTTCATGAGGCTGCGTGTCTTCTCATTATCCAAATCGAAGTTGCGCTCATACATTTTTTCGATAGAGCCGTAGTTTGCAAGAAGTTTCTGTGCCCTCACCTGACCGATTGACGGAACACCCGGTATATTGTCGGAGGCATCACCCCACAGGCCTAACATATCAATAAGCTGTTCTGGCTGCTGAATCTTATACTTTTCACATATTTCTTCAGCACCAAGAATTTCAGCCGGTTGACCGAATTTCCCCGGTTTATACATTTTGATATGTTCGGAGACTAACTGTCCATAATCCTTGTCGGATGTGAGCATCAACACATCAAAACCCTCAATCTCCGCATGTTTTGCAAGTGACCCAATCACATCATCGGCCTCATAGCCGTCTATGCCTATGGCCTTTATCCTGAATGCGTCAAGGATTTTTTTTATATAGGGCACAGACTGGATGATATCATCTGGGGTTGCCTCACGATTTTCCTTGTAATGGTCGTATTCTGCGTGGCGGAATGTAGGTGCGCCCGTATCGAAAGCCACTGCCACATGCGTTGGCTTCTCATTTTTCAGGACTTCATAAAGAGAGTTGGTGAATCCTAATATCGCAGAAGTATTAAGGCCTCCTGAAGTAAAACGGGGACTTTTTATCATAGCGTAATACGCCCTGAAAATCAGACCCATTGCATCAATCAAAAGCAACTTTTTCGACATGTCAAATGTTTTTTGTAAAGAATCGCAAAGATACTCAAAATAAGCAAACTATTGCCAAATAATCTACAATCCTTAAAAAGAGACAAATAAAATTGTTCGTCTATATCCTTTTTTCAACTAAAAAGCATACTTTTGCCGCCGAATTAAAAAGAAATGTCGAAATACAGAAGTTACGTACTGCCCGTTGCAATTATACTTGGTCTTATTTTCCACAGTTTTTGTGTAAAAGCCTCTTTTTTAGTGCCTTACCTCATCTTTACAATTCTTCTTCTCAACTTCGTGACAGTTGATTTGCGGCATTTGCGTTTCTCAAGACTGCATCTATGGCTGATACTTTTCCAAACGTTCGTAAGCATTGGTCTCTATTGGTTGGTGAAACTGTTTGGCGGAAACGAACTGATAGCACAGGGTTTGATGATGGGCGTTCTGTGTCCTGTGGCGTCATCGGTTGTGGTAGTTTCCACAATGTTAGGTGCGGACAGGATGACAACAACATCCTACACAATGCTCTGCAACTTGGTCATGTCTATCGTCGCCCCACTCTATTTCACAATTATCGGCACTCATTCTGATTTCACGTTTTTCACATCTTTTTTGATGATTTTCAAAAAGATAGCCCCCACAATAGCACTTCCTTTCTTTGTAGTTCTGTTTTTGCAGATTTTCATCCCAAAAGCAAACAGTCTGTTATGCAAGTACCAATCCGCTTCATTTTACCTTTGGGCTGTTGCACTTTTCCTCACTTTGGGGAAGACTATCAGCTTTATGATAACGGAAGGTCACGGTAACGAGCACATTATCATCCTGTTCGGAATATTGTCGATTTTGGTGTGTGCCCTACAGTTTGCATTCGGCAAATGGTTAGGTGGCGTCTATGGTGACCGGATTGCGGGCGGACAATTGTTAGGACAGAAAAACACTGCCTTAGGTATATGGATGTCGAATGTGTACCTTTTACCGCTCTCTTCTGTGTTCTTGGCTTTCTACATAATCTGGCAAAATCTCTTCAACAGTCTTCAACTTTGGATACACGACAAGAAAAACAACGGTGAAGGATTGTGATGGAAAGCTGTAAAGAATCAATTGTAAGGATATTTGTGAAAATGTAATTTATTTTGTACCTTTGCAGCCGCAAATAAAGAAAAAAGCAATTTTCAGTTTATAAACATAGTACTATGAATCTTATAGAAAAAATTAAAGAAAACGCAAAAAAAGCCAACAAGCGCATCGTTTTGGCCGAAGGTGAAGAAGAAAGGACATTAAGAGCCGCTGATATCATAATCGAGAACGGCTATGCAGCAATTACTCTTCTCGGCAACAAGGCCGTTATTGAGAAACAGGCTGCAGAATGGGGTTTGAAAAACATCTCAAAGGCTGACATCATCGATCCTATGGACAATCCAAAAAAGGACTTTTATGCCAACATGCTTTATGAGATCCGCAAAAACAAGGGCATGACAATGGAAGAAGCCATGAAAAAAGTGGAAGATCCATTGTATTTGGCCACATTGTTGATAAAGAACAAAGACGTTGATGGTGAGGTTACAGGTGCACAACACGCAACAGGCGATGTTCTCCGTCCAGCCTTCCAGATTGTCAAGACTCTCCCTGGCATCTCAGTTGTATCAGGAGCTTTCATCATGTGTTTCCAAGACAAGAAATGGGGCGATGACGGTGTGATGGTATTCGCCGACTGCGCTGCAGATCCAAACACAGACGAGAACAAGCTTGCACAAATTGCTGTTGTAACAGCTCAGACAGCTCGCACAATCGCCGGCATAGAACCTCGTGTTGCCATGTTGAGCTTCTCAACCAAGGGTTCAGCTAAACACGAACTCGTTGACAGGGTTGTTAACGCCACACGCATAGCAAAAGAGATGGATCCCAACTTGGTTATTGACGGCGAATTGCAAGCCGACGCAGCCATCATTCCTTCAGTGGGCGCATCAAAGGCTCCGGGCAGCCCGGTGGCAGGCAAGGCAAACGTTTTAGTGTTCCCGTCATTGGAGACTGGAAACATCGCTTACAAACTTGTACAACGTTTTGCAGGCGCTGAAGCCATAGGACCAGTTATGCAAGGTATGGCCGCTCCTATCAACGACCTCTCTCGCGGATGCTCTGTTGACGATATCGTAAGCTTAGTGGCAATAACCGCTTGCCAAGCTGCAGGAAATACTTTCTAAACATACCCTCTAACACGAATCCTCCCTTCTCATAGGGGGGATTCTGTTTTTTTATGTCACAATTCCACTTTTACAACCAACTTGCGCGCCGCATTCTGCACCGCGAAAACGGACGCCTCGCAAAGCCTATTGTGAGACTGTCAATGTTCGGTGTGTCTCTCGGCGTCACCATCATGCTCATCGCCTTGGGCGTGACATCGGGATATAAGAGCATAATCCAAGAAAAAGTGGTAGCCATGGGACAACATATCTCGATATCTCACTACGACAATAACTATTCTTACGAACAGATTCCCATTGCCTTTAACGACACATTATCCGAAACCCTGAGAACAGTCCCGGAAATAATTGCTATTCAGCCATTTGCAACGAAAGTTGGCATCATAAAAACCACCGATCAAGTGGAAGGAGTGGTTTTAAAAGGCGTTGACAAAGCCTTCGACGGCGTCGCCTTCAGCAAAAATCTGATAGAAGGAGACACACTTCAACTTGACGACTCGACAACTAACAACAATATCATAATCTCAAAGAAACTGTCAGAAAAACTGAAACTGAAATTGGGCGACAAAGCCCGACTCTATTTTGTGCAGGACCCGCCCCGACAAAGAAGCTTCACCATTACTGGCATCTACGAGACTGGAATGCCGGAATTCGATTCAAAATTTGCAATCGTTGACCTTAAACACGTGCAAAAACTCAACGACTGGTCGCCTCAACAAGTTGGCGGCGTTGAAATACTCACTTCCGACTACGACAAAATAGACGAAGTGGGCGAAAAACTACACCACACCATTGACATCAACCTCAAAGCCGAAACCATAAAGCAAAAGTATCCGGAAATATTCGACTGGATTGCCCTTTTCGACACTAATGTGTCCGTATTACTGATAATCACCACAATAGTGTGTATGATAACCATGCTCTCTGTGTTCTTCGTGATTATTTTGGAGCAAACACCACTGATAGGAACACTCAAAACCTTGGGAATGCGCACCGCCGGAATTGTCAAGACCTTCATCATCGTGGCCGGATACACATTGGCCTGGGGATTGCTTGCCGGCAATGTAATAGCCCTCGGTTTAGGCTGTCTACAACAGAAATTTCACATCGTAAAACTCAATCCCGACACTTATTATATAAACTATGTCCCTATAAAATTCGACATTCTGAATGTGTTGCTCCTAAACCTCGGCGTCTTCATTGCTTGCCTCCTCGTGTTAGTGGTTCCCGCCTGGTTCGTGAGCAAAAAAATATCCCCTGTAAAATCACTACGATTCGAATAAAATCGACTGATCATGAAACGCTTCTTCGTCTTTCTCATAATCATCGCGGCTCTTTTTGCTGCAAACGCCCAGACATATACTCTGGACAGTTGCATAAACCTCGCACTTCGCAACAATATTGAGCTGAAAAATGCCGGGTTGGACATAGAAGCATCTCAAGAGGTGAAAAAACAGGCGTTTTCAAAATATTTCCCCAAAATAAATGCCTTTGCCGGAGGTTATTATGCAATAAACCCTCTCATTTCCTATTCTATTGACGATATAGAGAATGCAGAAGCCCGGCAGATGCTGCACAATCTCTATTTTGAATACGGCCGTCCGTTAGGAATCCCGGATCAATTGTCGCTCTGTGAGAACGGAATCTCCATGGGCGCTACCGCCATACAGCCACTTTATGCCGGCGGAAGAATTGTGAATGGCAACAAATTGGCCGATCTTGGCATCCGCGCCGCCGAATTGCAACAAGACCTCACTTTTGACAAAATCCTGCAAGATGTTGAACGTGACTTCTGGCTTGTTTACTCTCTTCAACAGAAAAAGATAACCCTTGATAAGGCCAAAACCACTTTAGACACACTCTACAAGGACGTTTCCACAGCAAAGGCAGCCGGTCTTGCCACTCGCAATGATGAACTGAAAGTGATTATCAAGCAAAATGAGATAAAATCAAATCTCTTAAAGGTGCATAATGGCATTATTCTCGCCAAACAGGCACTCTGCCAGTCAATCGGCATAGAATATGATGAAAACATTGTATTCAATGACACTCTCGATTTGGAAAAAATCACAAAGTCGCTGGATTATGTTGATTTTGAAAAAGCCACAGCCCACCGCAAAGAGACAATGCTTCTGAATCTGAATGTCGAAGCTGAAAATCTGAAGAAAAAGATGATTGTGGGGGAAGCGCTGCCACAGGTCATGGTGGGCGTTGCCGCATCATACGGAAACCCTGTCTTTGACAAATATTCCGCCAATGGACTCGCTTTTGCCACCCTCAACATTCCAATTACCGACTGGAATGAGACAAGCCATAAAATAAAACAACAGAATCTGATTATCCAAAAGGCAGAGAACACACGCACTGATCTCACACAGAAGATGAAACTTGAATTGCAACAGGCATGGAATGATGTTGAAGAGGCAAAATCACAGCTCGATCTTTCAAAACAGATGCTTATTGAAACGGAAGAAAACCTCTCCACTTCAATCATCAACTACCAATCAGGGCTCACAACAATTTCTGAAGTGTTGGAAGCCCAAACCCTGAATCTGCAATCATCCAATCAGTTAACAGATTCGTTAATAGACCTGAAAATGAAAGTGCGCAGATATAACATTTTGACTAAAAGCAGAAGCCTCATCTATCATTGATTTTTGTATCTTCGCAACCCAAAAATCAAGGCAATGAAAGAGTTCTTGTTGTCATTATTAACTGTAGTGAATGCCATGTCGCCATACCTGTTGTTCGGGTTCTTGGTAGCGGGTATCCTTCATGTTTTCATACCCAAGAAATTTTACAGAAAATACTTGACTAACAACGATTTCCGTTCTGTCTTATGCGCATCGTTGTTAGGAATACCCTTGCCGTTATGTTCTTGTGGTGTTATTCCCACGGCCGTCGGACTGCGTAACGAGAAAGCCTCCAAGGGTGCGGTTGCTGCCTTCCTTATTGCCACTCCACAAACCGGTATCGACTCCATCTTGGCCACTTTCTCGCTCATGGGTATAGGTTTTGCAATTGTAAGGCCTGCTGCTGCTTTGATAACAGGCTTGTGCGGCGGCATCCTCGTCAACAGACTCATGAGAAACGACTCTTCTGAACAAAACAACAGTGAAGAACCTACACAAACTTTCACATCTTCTGAAAATAAGATAATTCAAGTTTTCAAATATGCCTATATCAACATGATACAGGATATTGGACCAAGACTTTTGTTAGGATTGCTGTTGGCTGCGGTTATCCAAGTGGCGGTGCCAGATGAGTTTTTCCTACGTTTTGGGAGCCAGCCTTTATTGCAAATGCTTGTAATGCTTATTGTTGCAGTTCCAATGTACGTCTGTTCAACAGGAAGTATCCCGATAGCTGCGGCACTCTTGGCAAAAGGTTTGACACCCGGCGCAGCCTTTGTTCTCCTCATGGCCGGGCCGGCTGTGAATTTCGGGTCTATTTTGGTGATAAACAAAACAATGGGTAAAAAATTTACCGCCATTTACCTTGCCACAATAATCATTGGAGCAATCTTCTTTGGATTCGTTCTCAACAACACCGACTCTCTGCTCCATTTCACAAATGCATCGGCTCAAAACTGCTGCCATACCACTCAAGAAGTCAATAGTTTTCCCGTTTTCAAAACAATATGCAGCGTTCTATTATTGATTTTTATGTTAAATGCTTTTATAATGAAACTGTTTGAACGTTTTCGTAAGAACACCTTAAATCCAGAGACAAAAGTATATCTTGTTGAGGGAATGCACTGTAACCACTGCAAGGCATCAGTAGAAAATGCTGTCAGAAATGTAAAAGGAGTTACTTCAGCCGAGGTAAACCTTGAGCAAAAGACAGTCACGGTGGAAGGCACTGCCTCCTCAGAGAAGATTGAAAAGGCAGTCACATCCTGTGGCTTTGAATTTCGCGGAGAAAAACAGGCTTAACCTCTATTCCTTGATGCCGTAGGCCAAATCACCTGCATCGCCAAGACCGGGCACTATATATGAGTGCGCTGTCAACTCCTCGTCAATGGCACCAATCCAAAAGGTGCAGTTATCAGAGTTCAGCTTGCTCATAACATAGTCTAACCCTTGTTTGCTTGCGATGATACTCACAATGTGAGTATGCATCGGGTCGCCCTTCGTCAAAAGTTCGTCGTATGCCAATGTCAACGACTGGCCGGTTGCGAGCATCGGGTCGCAAAGAATCAGTGTCTTGTCGTCCAAATCAGGAGATGACAAGTAGTCGATCTGTATCTCAAACGTTCCATCTTTATAATATTTTCTGAAAGCCGAGATGAAAGCATTGTCGGCATGGTCGAAGAAGTTCAGAAAGCCCTGATGCAGAGGCAGGCCGGCGCGAAGAATTGTGGCTAAGACCGGCTTTTCCTGGAGGCGTGGGATGTTAGCTATGCCCAATGGCGTAACCACCTCCTGCTCGGAATATTTCATCACCTTGCTTATTTCGTATGCAAAAATCTCTCCTATACGCTCCAAATTTCTCCTGAAGCGCATACTGTCGGTTTGCACCTCGACATTTCTGACTTCAGCAATAAATTCGTTGAACAATGAGTTTTTGTTGCCAAGAATGTGAAGATTATTCATAACAAAAAGATTTTAATGGTTAATATCACTAATTGTTGAATACACGATCGAAGATAGTCGGAACTTGCTTGAGGTAATATTCCAAGGTGAAGCACTGGTCAAGTTCCTCTTGGGAGAAATTCTGCTTGATAGTGTCGTTTTGTTGGAGCAATTCTTTGTAATCCAAAGCCTCAAACCAAGCTTTCATTGCGATAGGTTGCACAAGGTCGTAGGCTTGCTCACGTGAGAAGCCTTTATTGATAAGTGCTGTCATGACACGCTGTGCAAATATGACTTTGTGTGTCAGATAGATGTTTTTGAGCATATTTTCCGGGAAGACCACAAGATTTTCGAGGATATTGCCGAAACGGTTAAGCATATAATCGAGCAGTATTGTGGCATCAGGTAACATTATGCGTTCGGCTGATGAGTGCGATATATCGCGTTCATGCCAAAGTGGTATATCTTCGTAAGAGCTGATCATATAGCCGCGGAGGATTCTTGCGCATCCGCACATGTTTTCGCTGCCAATAGGATTTCTTTTATGAGGCATTGCTGACGAGCCTTTCTGTCCTTTGCCAAAAGCCTCTTCAGCCTCTCTCAGTTCAGTGCGCTGCCAATGCCGCACCTCCACCGCCATTTGCTCCATTGTAGAGGCTATCAACGCCAAAGTTGCCATGTAATGCGCATGACGGTCACGCTGCAACACCTGCGTTGATATGCGCGCAGAATTGATGCCAAGTTGCTTGCAGACATAATCTTGTACGAATGGCGGTGTATTTGCAAAATTACCCACCGCACCACTGATCTTTCCGCATTCCACATCTGCAGCGGCCATCTCGAAACGCTCAATATTTCTCCGCATCTCCTCATACCATAATGCCCATTTCAATCCCAACGAGGTGATATCAGCATGAACACCATGTGTGCGACCTATGCACGGAGTTTCTTTGAATTCGTATGCACGCTTTTTGAGAATTTCGATAAAACGCTGCAAATCCTTGCGGATGATATTGTTAGCCTGCTTTAGCAGATACCCGTTGGCCGTGTCAACAACGTCTGTGGATGTTAATCCATAATGAACCCATTTTTTCTCATCACCCAAAGATTCGCTCACAGTTCGGGTGAATGCTACAATATCATGACGGGTTTCTTTCTCAATTTCATAAATCCTTTGAACATCAAAGCTTGCTTTTTCACGCAACTTTTCTACATCCTCAGGAGGAATTACACCAAGCTCGCTCCAAGCTGCAGCAGCTTCTATCTCTACTTTCAAATAAGCACCGAATTTATTTTCCTCTGTCCAGACGGCACTCATCTCCGGACGTGAATATCGTGGTATCATCTGTATTTATTTTTCTGCAAAAATAAACAATTTTATTGCCGCCCGAAGAAAAAAAACAATAATGCCTGCCCTGAATGTCAAAAATACATTTGTTTGATTCCTGACTTGGTGTTATTTCAGAATTAATTATCCGACTTTCTTGTCAAATAAATATCGTAAGTGACTGGATATCCTGATTGTTCTGTGGTAAAGAAGTCATAAATGCATAGTTTCAGTCCATCATCATATAACACGTAGTTGAAGATTTCCTCAGTACTTACAGTATCATTTTGGTAGTTTCTTGATGTTATAACCAAAAAATTTCTGGACATTTGGACATCTCCTGTAAAATTAGCAGTATTGTCTGCTCTATCACAAAATACTATAGTATTATCAGTAATTGTTGTACTATAACGATATACAATTTCGCCGTTATCAGTTTTGATAATATCGTTTGCAGAATACCATTCCCCAACAATTGATTTATTTTGATACAAGGATCCGTCTATTTCGGGTTCTACAACAATAGGCTGACGCTCGCAAGACAACATTATTGCGGAAACGATCGCTAAAACAAAAAATGAAAATAAGTGTTTATATTGCATATGACTACTCTTTACTATTCGTTTATTTTTTTGTATCTGACATATGATTCTTTGTGCAAATATGATAGTGAAGGAGCGGGAGATTTGCTGTAGAATAGCAACTCTTCATCGTTATTATAGAACCAGTAGTTCAAACGAAGTACACATATAGAAGAGTAATTAGTTCCAAACTGATAAGCTTCGAAAGCAATTAAGAAATTATTAGTGAAATCATACTCGAATTTTTCGTCGTTATAACTGAAAATGGCTAAACTGTCTTTTGTAAAGATGAGAGTGTCAATTGGTCCGGTGTAATTGGTGTCGCAATAACATTCACCATCAGATAGAGATGAGCTTCCGCAGCGCACCCACATGCCGATAAACTTGTTCTGTTTGTCTCTGATCTGTTTTCCGTCATTTTCGAGGTAAATTGTTTCACGATGACATGCACTCGCCAATGTCATTATTGCCAATACGGC
>CAKUVI010000011.1 GCA_934699095.1 uncultured Bacteroidales bacterium
TCTCCTGTTAACATCGCAGCAGAAGGTACCCTCGACTGGGCTACCCGCACTGTTACTATCAGAGTTCAACTCTATTACACAGGAACTCAAACTGTTTCCTCAAATTCATTGAATATTGCAATTACTCAAGACAATGTCATTGGACCGCAAGTCATAAACTCTGGCTGTTCATACCCGCAAATGATGGTTGGCAACCAATACAGACACATGCACATGCTTCGTCATCTTATGTGCGGACAATGGGGCGAAACCATTGATAATATTACTCAGGGAACCCTCATTGAAAAAACTTATGAATACCAGATTCCTTATAAATTCGGAATAACATCTCAAGCCATTAACGCATACCTCGAAGACCTTAGATTTGTTGCTTTTGTAAGCGAAGGTCATCAGGAAATTCTTACAGGAGTAGATGTTCCTGTAGAAATTATCAATCGTCCGGCTGTTGAGGCTCGCATCACCGAAGTTGTTGAAAACGCTGTTCTGGATTGTTCAAATCAATGTGCAGCAAAAATCCACGTCACCAATTCAGGTCTTTCTGAAGACCTTTCATCTATAGGTTTTACATACACTGTTGCAGGTGTTGAGCAAACTGCTCAATGGAGTGGCACATTAGCACCAGGTGAGAGTACTGTTATTGATATTCCGACATTTGATATTGTACTGAATGAAAATAATGTTTTGAGCGTTTTAGTGACTTCTGTGAATGGCGAAGCTGTTGAATCAGGTGAGCAGACTCTTGATATTACCAAGAATGTCGTTTCTGGTGGTGGTTACATGTATTTCAAGTTCGTCCAAGACCGTTACGGTGATGAAAGCAGATTCAAATTCTTCGGTCCTGACGGCAATGTTGTTCTCTCAGGAGGTCCTTTCAGCCAGTTGAATTCCAACACTACAAAGGTTCACGAGTTTGATTTCAAACCGACTGTGGCAGGATGCTATCGTCTTGAGGTTTATGACGGATACGGTGATGGTATTAACGCAGGTTATGGTGCTGGTTATTTCGAATTGTGGAATTCTCAAAGCGATGTTCTTATCAAAAACAATGGCAAATTCGGTGAGAAAGCTGTTTATTTCATCGAAGTTAGCGCACCATACGCTGTTCAAGATGTTGATATGATTGATGTAACAGTTTATCCTAACCCTGCATACGACAATGTGACAGTGGCTGGCACAGAAAATGTTACCCGCATTGAGATCTTCAATATGCAAGGTCAGCTTGTGAAGACTGAAGCCGGTTCAACACAGATCGGTGTCAAAGATCTCGCAAACGGTATCTATATGATGAAGGTTACATCTGACAAGGGTACAACAATTCATAAAATTGTCAAAAAATAATTTTTTACGATAAATTTTCCAAAAGGCGCTTTTTAAGCGCCTTTTTTTGTCTCTGCACGCCGTTGTGACGCTGGTTGTCATTCACGGCGGCCATCGTATTGTTATCTTGGACTTCGGTCACACGTTGCAGGCCATGTCTTCTTCCTCCCCTTTTGCCCGGGAGAGTCCAAGCAAGGTTGTCTTCTCATGACGGGAGAGTGTATAGGGGTCTGTAGATACAAAACAATCTCATTAGCAATGTTTTAGAACGATAATGTCCAATAATCTGGTTTATATGGTTGTCATTAAATAAAATTGTTATCTTTGCCACATTATTCCACAACGCTAAAAAAAATAATAGGATTATGACGAAAAATATTATCTCATCAACTCTGCAATGGCTCGTACTTTTGGCCACATTCATGATCAGCATGGCTCCAGTATCATATGCGCAAATTGACAATGTTTTCTGGTTTGCAGCTCCTGACATTTCACCCACTCACCAGCATAATCCAATTACTTTTTGTTTTACTTCGTTCAGCAATCCGGCAACTGTGACTGTTTCACAGCCCTCAAATCCCTCTTTCACTCCCAAGACGTTTAATTTAGCGCCGTACAGTTATTATGCTTACGATGTTACAAGCATAGAGAGTTCTATAGCCACTGCGCCTGTCAACACAGTGAAAAACAGCGGTTTTAAGATAACATCAACCGAAAAGATCACCACATATTTCCAGTTGGGCGCCAACAACAGTGAGATTTACACGCTGAAGGGGCGCAACGGACTTGGCACTGATTTCATTGTGCCGATGCAGAATTATCTGTTGGTGGGTCCTCCGTCTGATGCGCGCAGCAGCATAGAGATAGTGGCGACGGAGAACAACACAACAGTCACCATTGTGCCATCCAAGCCTTTGATGGGCAATTTGCCTGCCGGTGTGCCGATAACGATCACTTTGAATGCAGGGCAGACCTACTGCATCAAGTCTATCGACCAGACGGCGGCGGGGCATCTTGGCAACACCCGGATAACATCCGACAAGCCTATAGCCGTGAACTCCACCGACGACTCTGTGGCATCGAACCAAATCGCCGGTTATTCTGGGCAAGACCTTGTGGCAGAACAGATTACGCCAATTGAATATGCTGGAGACTTGTTTATTGCCATGTGGAACAACAGGGCATTCGAATCGGTTTTTGTATTTCCGACGCAGGACACCACGCACGTCTATATCAACGGATCTACCACACCTGCGGCAACGCTAAACGTAGGGCAACAGTACACCTATATGCTGAGCAACTCGCCTACGATAGCCACGATGATAACATCCGACAAGCCTGTACTCGTGTTCCAGCTCACCGGTTCGGAGGGCGAGGCCGGCGGAACGCAGCTTCCCGCACTCGGTTGCACCGGCTCGCAGGAGGTTGTTTACGCACGCCCTTCCTATTCCACGCACCTGCGCCTCTCCATTGTGGTGCAGACTGATTATACCAGTGGTTTCACAATGACTGTTGGAAACAACAATGTCAACGTGCCTGCCTCTTATTTCACCCAAATCCCAAACAATCCTGAATGGTCGTATTGCTATCGTGACTTCTCAAGTTCGGTGCCGACACAGACGGTGATGACCCTCAAGAACAGCATGGGACCATTCCACCTCGGCATCCTCGACTACTATACCGGAATGTCTTCCTCGTTGGGCTATTTCAGCGACTACAGCAGCGTTGGCCGCGTCAACCTCATGATGCGTAATATCTATTGTTTGCACGACAGCGTCGAATTTACCTATTTTGCCGACAATATAGACTCCATGTATGTACTTACAAGCAACGGCGACACCATTACTGAGCAGCCGTTTATGCTGCATGATTTGGCTATAACCGACACCGGATACTATTTCCTTATGGCACACAGCGCTATTGGTTGTGAAGACACTTGGCTTAAGGATAGTGTTGATATTCAAGTAGTTAATACTTATAAGCCGAACCTTGGCGATGACCAGTACCTCTGCACAGGTGAAGTCGCTACCCTCAAGGCCAACTATTCTCAAGGCGATGTGACCTATTTCTGGAACACGGGAGACGAGACCGACTCTATAGAGGTTATCACAACAGGACAATATATACTTAACGTATATATGGACAATGAGGGCTCCAATTCGCAGTGCGAGAGCTCCGACACCGTCAATGTTGTCTTTTATGACCTGCCGCGTACAGATTTCGAGTCGGATATCCAGTCGGGATGCACGCCAATCACCGTTCATTTTACAGACCTGTCGGAACCGACTGTTGAGGGCCTTTCAACCGAATGGTATGTCTTTGACCAGGATTTCACGATAGTAGATTACTCAAACGAAGACAATCCGGTCTTTACATTCAATGACGAAGGCACATATTCAGTGAAGCTTGTGATAACAACGCAGGAAGGCTGCCGTGATTCATTGATAAAATGGAACTATATCCAGTCGTCGGCGCAACCAAAATTGGATTTTCTTGCTTCCCCGGAGATCTCCATGATCAGCGAAAATGGTGGAAATGTTGACTTTACGGCATATTTGTCAGATAATATGTCGGAGAATATTAACGGTACCATTGTATGGAATTTTGGAGACGGCGAGGAGACAGAAGGAGAGTTGAACACAAGCCATGCATATTCAACGTGGGGTGATTACATTGTGACCCTCACACTCTCGACATACGCCGGTTGTGCTGATTCTGTCAGCCATATTGTTGTGGTTGAAGACGATTTGATATTCCCCAATGTGATAACGCCAAATGCAGACAATGTGAACGATGTTTGGGCAATAGGGAACCTCAACACCAACATCAATCCGGAGGATCCTGACAAATACAGGGCCAATAGCCTTCGCATACATGACAGATGGGGCAGGTTAGTGTTCCATGCTGAGAATTATGACACATACTCGCGCGACGGCGAAATATTTGTTGGCACAAATCCCTTTGATGGAGCTAACCTGCCCGACGGAGTTTACTATTTCTCGTTCACCTACAAAGGCAAAGCGAAAACAACAGTATATAATGGTTCAATCACCATTGTCAGGTGATTATCGTTTTTCGGCGTGTGATTTCGCCTTCTTTTTATCCTTAAACCATAATCCGTAAACTTCGCTTACATTGCCTGCGGTGATGAAAGCCTTGATCTCGTTCTTGCCGATGTATTCCATAAGGCTTGAGAATTCGTCCTTTGTGAGCAATGTTTCAAGTTCGATGGATTTCTCGTTAGTGTAGCCGCCGATAACCTCGTAAAGAGTGCATCCGCGCACCAGATCGTTGATGATATATTGGCGTATGAGCTCATAGTCTTTGGAGACGATGCAGACTCTCTTCCTGTTGTTGAGCGTCGCCGTAAAGTAGTCAACCACAAGTCCGTTAATCCAAGTGCCGATGAGTCCGATTACAACCATGCGGAACGGGTTGATGGCAAATGCCGTGCAGCAGATGCAGGCGCCGGCGATGGAAACAGACTTTCCAATGTCGAAATGGAGGTATTTGTTCACAATCTTGGCCAAGATGTCAAGACCGCCTGTGGATGCGTTGATGGAGAACAACACAGCCTGTGCGGCGCTCAGCAAGAGCACAAAACAGCAAAGGTCGAACCAAAGATCACCCATTACTGAAGGGATTTCTGTGCCTTCGCTTACAAATCTCGTATATGGCAGCACCTTGTCTAAAAGCCCCATCAACGGACCTAAGATAAGTGCCGTATAGACTGTTTTGATACCGAACTCCTTGTCGATGAGGAAATAAGCCATCACCAGAAGTATTGCATTGATGATGAAAACCACTGTCGGTATCGGCAGTCCGAAACCGAAAAACTTCTCTGAGATGCCGCTGATCACGATTGACAGACCTGAGATAGTTCCTATGATCAGTTTGCTCGGAACTAAGAAATAGTACACCGCAATGGCCGTGATTAACATTCCCAAAGTCATGATAAACCACTCAACCCAGAATTTTTTTGTCGCAATTAATTGTAAAATCTTTTTCATAAAGTATTGTGTGATAAATGTTTATATTAATTTCGCTAAAATTTTTTTCGGCGGCAAAAGTACAAGTTTTCCTAATAGCAGTAACGAATTTTGAAATTTTTACGACAATTATTTTAGACTGGGTATATGACGTTTTTTTTTCTTTGTCTTTGATTAATTTTATATCTTTGCAAATTACAAAAAAATATAAACGACAATAAAATATCGAAATATATGAAGAGAGCTTTTTTAACATTTTTCGCATTGTTATGTATGGTTGGAACTGTGTTCTCGCAGGGCAATAACCTGACGGTGGCCTCAATGTATGCGGATTTTATAGACACGGTTCTGAAATATCACCTTCAGGGAGATGGCGTTGAGTTGTCGAACGGAAAGTTCAACAATCAGACAGGACAGATTCTCTCTCCTCAGATCGGTGTGTTCAACAGGAACAACTACACCACATTCCCGTTCGAGACGGGTATAGTGATGACTACTGGAAACACCAGCATAGCAGCGGGTCCGCACAGTTCTGTCTCTTCATCTACTGGTGTTCAGTCATACAGCGACCAGCAGATTCAGAGTGCGGGTTTGGCCACAGCCACGATGTATAATTGTGCTGCAATAGACTTCGATTTCTTGGCATACGCCGATACATTTGCCTTTGGCTACGTGTTCGCCTCGAATGAGTACCCGAACTTTGTGTGCGGTACCTTCAATGATGTGTTCGCTTTCTTCCTCACGGGCACTGATCCTGTTACAGGTCTTAGTACAACCAAGAATGTGGCCGTTATTCCCGGCACTGTGTCAGCTACTAACCCCAATGGCATCCCGGTGTCAATCAACACTATCAATGGAGGAGCTTCCAGTAGCGGTTCGTCAGTATGTTACAACGGCACATACTCCAACTACTTTGTGGCCAACTACAGTGGGGTGGGGGTAGGATTCACAGGAATGACTGTCGCGTTGTATGCCGAGGGCAAGATTAACGCCTGCGAGACTTACCACATGCACCTCGGTGTCTGCAACATCGGTGACAACTCATACGATTCCGGTGTGTTCCTGCAAGAGAAATCCTTCGTCAGCAAATTGGAGACCAAGCTGATGATGCGAGAGGAATGGTGCCTTCACGAAGACATCAAGTTTACGTATGCTTCCGGCGAGATCGACTCTTCATATTTAGTGACATCACATGGCGACACCATCTGGCAAGAACCGTTTATCCTGCCCGACGCAGCCGTGGCCGACAGCGGATGGTACTACCTGCATGTACACAGCGCCCTGCCGTGTGTTGACTTGTGGTCAACCGACAGTATAAAGATTTCTGTTGTGAATACTTACAAACCGGATCTTGGCCCTGACCAGTACCTCTGCACCGGCGAGGTTGCTGTCGTTAGCGCCAACTACTCCGGAGAAGATGTAAGCTACTATTGGAATACAGGCGACAATACCGACGAGATTGAAGTCATCACTTCAGGACAGTATGTCTTGGATGTGGAAATCAAGAACGCATCCACCAATTCGGTCTGCAAGAGCTCTGATACGGTGGAAGTTCATTTTTATGAGCTTCCATACGTTGATTTTGACGGCACTAACCTGCAGGGATGCACACCGCTGAACGTGTCACTTACCAACAACTCGACCACTACCACTGGAGGATTTACATCTGAATGGACCCTCTTCGACGAAAATTTCAATCTGATTGATTACTCAACAGACAATAATCCGTCGTTCACGTTCAATGATGCCGGATATATTTCTGTCAAACTTGTGGTCACTTCAGACGATGGCTGTAAGGATTCGCTGATAAAATGGAATTACATCTCGGCTTCGGCGCAACCTCAGTTGGAATTCTCGGCAAGTCCGGAAATCTCCCTTATGAGTGAAACTCAAGGCAATGTTGAGTTTACTTCCTATCTGTCGGATAACATTGTCGGCAATACCAACAACCACATTCAGTGGACTTTCGGCGACGGTGAGGACAGCGACGAGCTTAACCCGACCCACCAGTACGATTCATGGGGCGACTACATAGTGACACTCTCACTGACAACCGAGGAGGGTTGTGCTGACTCAATCAGCCATATCATAGTAATAGAGGACGATCTGATTTTCCCGAATGTGATAACCCCGAACGGTGACGGTGTCAACGATGTGTGGGCCATCGGCAACCTGAATACCGACATCAACCCGGAGGATCCGGACAAATATCGCCATAATGAGTTGCGTATAAGCGATCGCAACGGCAAGGTTGTATATCATGTCAAGAATTATGACACCTATTCCAAGGACGGTCAGATATACATCGGATCCAATGTCTTCGACGGACTGAGCGTTTCGGATGGCGTTTATTATTATTCGTTCACATATAAAGGAAAAGCCAAACAGACTAAATATAACGGTTCAATCACAATCATCAGATAACTATTAATCCATAATCAACAGAAAATCAAATATTATGACTTATTTTTTGATATTCATCATTTTGATGGTGGCGAGTCTTATAATACAGAAGACTCTGACTTCTCGAATTGACAAATATTCAAAGGTGCCCCTTTCAAGTGGTTTGTCGGGGAAGGAGATTGCAGAGAAGATGTTGCGCGACAACGGTATTTACGATGTATCGGTCACTTCGGTGCCGGGCATGTTGACAGACCATTACGATCCCACCAAGAAGACCGTGAATCTGAGTCAGGATGTTTATAGTGGGCGCAGCATAGCATCTGCGGCGGTTGCGGCGCACGAATGCGGGCATGCGGTGCAGCACGCCACTGCCTACCGCTGGCTGACCATGCGTTCAAAGATGGTGCCCGTGGTGCAGTTCGGATCTCAATTCTCACAGTGGGTGCTTTTGGCCGGTATAGTGGTTTTGGGGTTCTCCAATCTGGTTGGTCGCTGGATCCTCCTGATAGGCATCGCTCTTTTTGCACTCACAACTCTTTTCTCTATCATTACTCTCCCGGTAGAGTACAATGCATCAGAGCGCGCCGTTGAATGGCTCGACTCTACAGGCATAACGGCCGGAGAGGAGACTGCAATGGCAAAGGACGCGTTGAAGTGGGCGGCCCGTACATACCTCATTGCGGCAATTTCGTCTTTGGCTACATTGCTGTACTATATTTCTATTTTCTTGGGTAGTAACAGAGATTAATTGATTCATTTTATGAGAAAAATATTTTTTGCATCCTTGCTGGTGCTCGCTTCGGTTGTGGCATCCGCACAAGTTAAGGTCTCGCCGTTGTCAGAGGCCTCATCCAAAAATGTAAAAGGGCATTCGTTCGTGTACATGCTGCCAACAACCTCATTTAAGGTTACGGTGACTGAGATTATAATTACCGATCACAAGGGATATTTTTCCGATTATTCCGAAAGTCTGCTTGGACTGACGAATATCATCCGGGAGAATAAGACCCATTATGAAATCGGGGCAGTAGAGTTGGAACCTGTGACCACCCCCGATGTCCTCAATGCTTTTGTGGTTTCATGTAAGAATCCGGCTTCACTTGACCAGCTTTTCACAAAAGAAGGCTACGATGTAACAGATCAATGCAGCAGGGTGTATGTGTCGCAAAAAGCTGAGCTACCGGATTTTTTCAAAAACTATGCAGATATTTCGTACACACAACAGCAGGAAGCTTTCGTTGACACCAAGATTATCGACGGGGTTGTGACGCAAGTGCCTGCAAATCACACAAAGACGGTCTCAAAAAGCTTCGAACAGAAAGCACGTCAGGCCGCCGATGCCATAATGAAGAGCCGCAACGACCAGTACATGCTCGTGGCCGGCGAACAGGAGACACCCTATTCTGGCGATGCAATAGCCAAAATGCTCTCTGAACTGAAAGCGTGGGAAAACAACTATATGAGCCTCTTTACCGGTGTAACACTCAGAGACACTGTAAAATACGTTCTGTACATTACTCCTCAAACAGGAGCAGATGATATTGAGATGTTCTCTTTCTCCGAGAACAAAGGCTTGGTTGACGGACAGGTTAAAACCGACGCATATACTCTCAAACTTGCACCGTTGTACAACGCAAAAAGGATTTCAGAGGCTGTTGAAGACCTGAAATCTTCAACAGATCTGTCGTCAGAGCTCAGATACAAGAAAGCAACGCCAGTCAGGGTGCAGATGTATATAAACGGACGTGCCGCCTATGATTTCGGCGTGGTTGACATGTATCAGTTCTCCGACATTATGTCAACACCAACGGCTGTGAAACCGCACGGCGTGGAGACTTTTGGCTTTGTGTATTAGAAAGTTGAATTTCAGTTATGAAAAAGATTTTCATTGTGCTTTTATGTGCTATGTGCTTTGTGTCGTGTAATAGTCTTCAAACCAAGCGCTTGCAAAGAAAGATGGTGCCGTTGGCCAAGCAGTTTCTGAAAGACGACGGGGTGAAAGACTATAAGGCTTTGAAGATAGACTGCGTTGACACGATCACTGAAGCCTCGTATGCGAAACTGACATCGGAGTTGCTTGCAGGTATGGAGGACGCTTACAGCAACATGGCATATAGCAGCGAGGGTAATGCTGAGGTTATCTCGTTGTATTTGAGAGATATAGAAAGAACAAAAGCCGATATGGACGACCTTTTGGAGAGCGGTGATCTGCAGACAGAAGGAGTTCTTTTATACATGGTGACTGCAAGTTATGAGGACGCCAACGGAAAGCAGAACTTCTTTTTCTTGGTAAATCCAGACAAGAAGACGCTTCATACGTTGGATCCATTTGGTAACAATCTTTTATACGAAGAATAGCAATAATTCTATGAGCAGAGGGTTTGTAAAAGAGGGTGATCAGGAGGATGTTCCTTTGGTGACGGCGCGGGCCTTTCTGCCGCCGGGCGTCGAGAATTTTGTCACTCCCGAGGGCTTCCAGGAACTTAACGAGGAACGCGACCAGATTCTTGAGGAGAGAAAGCAATACGAAGGCGTTGACAATGCCGACGCACGCGTCAACAACAACTATCTGACGGCCAAGTTAAAACAGTTGGACGAGCGTATCCGCACGGCGAGAGTCACCCGTTTTGATCCTGCAAAGCATAATGAAGTTGCTTTCGGGGCTACGGTCAAGTTCAAGAACCTCAAGACAGGCGCTATTGCGCAGTATCGTATTGTAGGCGTTGACGAGGCTGCTATCATGAAAGGGAAAATCTCTTTCCTATCGCCATTATGCAAAGCCCTCCTGAACAAAAAAGTAGGCGAAATCACCAATTTTTCTACTCCACAAGGTATGATGGAGATCAAGATCCTTGAAATTTCGTAGTAGTATTATTAATCTATCAATTTAATTGCAGAATTTCATTCCTGTCCGTTTTTTTTTCATTGGTGGTGTTGTGAAAATAGTTGGATAGACATAAACTTACATCTTTACCTGACAGGGATTGCACAAATTTCATGCCGGTATTAATTGTTGCGTTTATTGGCATAATTTTTGTATTTTTGCATTTTGTTTCGCAAAACCATTAAATAATATATGAATATAAAATACTCGGAAGAAATGAGCTACATTTTGGCAGAATCCAATGCTTTGGCCAAAGTGTACAATTCCCAACAAATTGGAGTAGAACATTTTATGGTCTGCCTGCTCCGTTATCCAGGAGAAAGTGTGACCCGAAATATTTTAAACATTTTCCAGATTGATCTTGACGCTCTCAGAACACGGATCGAGCAGCTGTTGGAACTGCCTGACAGCAAGTCTGACCAGCAGACTGACAAGATACCGTTAAGTGTTCAGGCCCAAGGACAACTCAATTTGTCGTATCTTTTTTCAAAACAATACAGAAGCGAGATGGTGGAAGCATACCATCTTATGCTTGCTATTCTTAAGCCAGCCCAGAACGATTCTGCAAATCCTGTCAAGATGATGCTTCAGAAAGCAGGCATCACGTTTGAATCTTTCGAGGATGAACTGAACAGGGAACTCAATGTTGAGACTACGGCAGCGTCATGGCTTGGAAGAGAAGACGAGGATGAAGATGAGGACAGCCGCATGCCTGTGAGGTCTGACAAGAAAGGTTCCAAGAATGCAACTCCGATGTTAGACAGTTTTGGCAAGGACCTGACGAAAATGGCTGCGGAGGGCAGGATAGACCCGTTGGTGGGCCGCACAAAGGAACTTGAGCGTATCGCTCAGATTCTCTGCCGCCGCAAAAAGAACAATCCGGTGCTGATAGGCGAGCCGGGCGTGGGAAAGTCGGCATTGGCTGAAGGTCTCGCCGCTCAGATTGTGTCAGGTCATGTTTCAAGGACATTGCTCCATAAGCGCATTGTCAGTCTCGACATGGCCGGACTGGTGGCCGGTACCAAATACCGCGGACAGTTTGAGGAACGTGTCAAGGCGATTCTTGAAGAATTGGAGAAAAACACAGACGTCATCCTTTTCATCGATGAGCTGCACACTATGGTAGGGGCTGGCAATTCGCAGGGTGGCATGGATGCCTCCAACCTATTCAAGCCTGCACTTGCACGCGGTGAACTCCAATGTATCGGCGCCACCACGTTAGATGAATATCGTGAGTTCATTGAAAAAGACGGCGCTTTAGAACGCCGTTTCCAGAAAATCATCCTCGAACCCGCAACCCCTGAAGAGACCCTTGACATCTTGACCAATATTAAAGACAAGTATGAAGACCATCATGCTGTTCGCTATAGCGATGAGGCAATCAAAGCGTGCGTCACTATGTCGAACCGCTATATCTCTGACCGTTGTCTTCCCGACAAGGCTATAGATGTAATGGACGAGGCTGGAGCGCGTCTTCATATAAGGACTATCAACGTTCCTACAGAACTGACTGATATTGAGGCCACTATCGAGGCTCAGGAAAAACTCAAGGTGGAAGCCATCAAGTCTCAGCAATATGATGAGGCGGCTCGCTTGCGCGACCAGATCAAAGAGCTCGAGGAACAGAAGGCCGTAGTACAGCAGATGTGGGACAAACATGTTGACGAAAATCGTCCGTTAGTGACTGAAGACACTGTGGCTGAGGTAATTGCAATGATGACCGGTGTGCCAGTGCAACGTATAGCGAAGAATGAGAGCGAGCGTCTTTTGCACATGGCTGAAGAGTTGCAGGGAGTAGTGATCGGGCAGGATGAGGCCCTCACAAAGATAGCCAAGGCCATTCGCAGGAACCGCGCCGGACTGAAAGACCCGAACAAGCCTATTGGAACGTTCGTGTTCATGGGGCCAACGGGCGTGGGCAAGACCTATCTTGCGAAAGTGCTCGCCGAATACCTTTTCTCGTCTCAAGATGCCATAATCAGAATCGATATGAGCGAGTACATGGAGAAACACACTGTGTCGCGTCTTATCGGCGCGCCTCCGGGATATGTGGGCTACGGTGAAGGTGGTCAGCTGACCGAAAAGGTACGCCGCAAACCTTACTCCATAGTCCTTCTCGATGAAATTGAAAAAGCCCATCCCGACATCTATAACGTTCTTCTTCAGGTGTTTGACGAGGGGTGCCTCACCGATGGCAACGGTCGTAAGGTTGATTTCAAGAATACAATTATCATCATGACCTCAAATGTTGGTGCACGTGAACTGAAAGACGCAGGTGCAGGCCTGGGCTTCAGCACCGACAACACCAAGGCTGATGAACAGAAACGTGCCCATAGCATCCTCGACAAAGCCCTGAAGGCTACCTTCTCACCTGAATTCCTTAACAGAATTGACGATATCATCTATTTCAATAATCTCGATAAAGAAGATATCGCCAAGATTATCAACGTGGAACTCAAAAAAGTGCTTGAACGTGTAAAGGAACTTAACCTTGAGGTCACTTTCTCTGAAAAGGCCAAGGACTTCCTCGTAGAGAACGGCTGGGATGCCAACTACGGTGCCCGTCCTCTCAAACGTACAATCCAAAAATATGTGGAAGATCTCCTCGCTGAAGAGATTCTGAATGCCAATATTATGGCAGGCGACTCCATAACTCTCGACTATGACGACCTGAAAGAAGAGATGTTCGTGACAAAGATGAATGCTTTGGAAGAAAAGTCCGAACCAGTTCCTGAACTTTCATAAATAATGATACTATGAGCGGTAAAGTAATTGTGGTTTCGGCCCCTTCCGGCGCGGGGAAAACATCCATTGTGAGACATATCCTGGACTATCTTCCAGAACTCTCTTTCTCAACCTCCGCCACTACACGCGCCATGCGCGATGGGGAAGTTAACGGGAAAGACTATCATTTCATGTCTGTAGATGATTTCAAAAAAGAGATTTCCAATGATAACTTCCTTGAGTGGGAGGAGGTTTACGACAACCAGTTCTATGGAACTCTCAAAAGCGAGATCGAGAGGATTTGGAAC
Source organism: uncultured Bacteroidales bacterium (assembly GCA_934699095.1). Classification (GTDB taxonomy): domain Bacteria; phylum Bacteroidota; class Bacteroidia; order Bacteroidales; family WCHB1-69; genus F23-D06. The sequence continues at coordinate 13,626 of CAKUVI010000011.1, forward strand.
GAGGGCAAGACAGTCATCTTTGATGTGGATGTTAAGGGAGGGATGAATATCAAGAACTATTTTGGCGACAACGCTCTCTCAATATTCATTGAACCGCCTACAATTGAGGAACTGGAGCGCAGATTGCGCAACCGCGGCACCGAAAACAACGAATCTCTCAAGAAACGCGTTCAAAAGGCCGAATACGAACTCTCTTTTGCGCCTAAGTTTGACAAAGTGGTGCTCAACGACGATCTTGACAAGGCACGTCAGGAGGTGATTGACGCAGTTCGCTGTTTCCTCAATGAAAAATAGCGGCAGTAATATACGGAATGTTGCTGTGGTGGGTGCCGGTGCGTCTGGACTCCTCACAGCACGTCTGCTTTCTGAAAATCCCGACATACATGTGTCTGTTTTTGAGAAACGCAGACAGATAGCCAATAAACTGCGTGCTTCCGGCGGCGGTAGAGCTAATATCTTCAATGAAAATGTTCGTCCGGAAGATTATAACAACCAGGTTTTCATAGAAAAACTTCTCAAAAATGTCTCTCCCGGAGACCTTAAAGAACAATTTCTCAAACTCGGTCTCCTGACCATGGCTGATGACGAAAATCGGGTTTATCCGATTACACAAGTTGCACAGACAGTTGTGGATGTGATTTCTGATTTTGAAAATGACAATGTTTCATTATACACTGAGTCACCGATTCAATGTGTTGAATATGTTGATGGTAAATGGACAGTTGATGGTCATAAGCAGAAATTCGATGCGCTCGTGCTCTCTACCGGCTCCCCTGCCAATGCCGTGCAAGCCCAGCAAATCGGTTATAATGGCTATTTACAGTCGTTGGGATTGAAAACTCGCCGTTTTCAACCTTCGTTGGTGGGTTTTGTCTTGTCATCCTATCCGAAAAGACTTTCGGGCTGCAGAACAAAGGCAATAGTTTCCCTCTATCAAGACAATCGCTTGATACATAAAGAGAAAGGTGAAGTGATATTCAAGGATGACGGAGTCTCGGGAATTGTTGTCATGAACGCATCCTCATTCTATAGGCGGCTTCAGAATCATAATAATTGCAGAATAGAATTCAACCTTACCTATTGGGATGAACACTTCCAGGTAAAGGATTATTTGAGAAGATATGGTTCTCTTCAAGGTTTGCTGCATCCGAAACTTTCAGAATTTTACAACACTGAACCATTTGATATACAGCATTTTTCGTTTGGAATTTTGGATACGTATCCGATAGAGTCAGCGCAGGTGTGCTCCGGAGGTGTCGATTTGTCCGAGATTAACGATGATTTTTCAGTGAAAAAATACAGAAATCTGTATGTTACTGGCGAAATGCTCGATATAGACGGTTTGTGCGGCGGCTACAACCTTTTCTTTGCCTTCGCCTCGGCCATGGTTGTTGCCCGCAGTCTTTCTAAAAAGCTTAATTGCGAATAATTCTGACTTTCCCTGAGGCAATGTTCTCGATTCCGTTGAATGAGAAAGTGAGCTCATAATAGTACAGCCCGTCAGGCAGATTGCTGCCGTCCCAGTTGTTTTTGTAATTCCCGCTATGATACACTGTCTTTCCGTTTCTGTCGCGCACCACGAGACTTCCATGGTCGTAGTTTTCAAGACCTTCAACCACGAAGCAGTCGTTGACGTTGTCGCCGTTTGGAGTGAACAGGTTTGGTATCTGAAGCCTTATTGGCGGTGCGTATGTCAATTCCTCGCCGGATTTGTTTTTCAATACCGGGTCGCTCTGTAGCTGGCGTGCCAAAGTTGAGTTTGCCGGCAATACAATCTGTTCGGAATTTGTTTTTCTGTCGATCTTTGCTTTTGTGTCAGATTCTTCTGCTTTTGATGAATCTTTTTTGGCTGAAATCTCTTTTCCGATGGTCTTGTCTGCTGCAGCTATTTTAGGTTCCGTGTATGTCGCGGCAGTGTTTTCGGCTGCGACAGGTGCGGTTTCGGTTCTTGGTTCTTCGATTGAGGTTTCGTTTTTCACCAATTCTTCAGATGCGGGTTTGCTTTTCAAAGCGAAAAGCATGATGCCGCTGACAAGAAGTGCACTTATGGCTGCCACTGATGACCAGATTATGACACGTCTGTTGCGAAAACCTCTGGGTGCGCTTTGAACTGTGTCTAATTCCGATGCGATTCTGTCCCACACTCTGCTGTCGGGACTCTTCTCGTACTCGTCCAATATTGTTTTTATATCTTTCATTTCAAATTATTATTCGTTCTTGAGCTGATCAGTCAGCCATTTTTTACCACGGAGGAAATATACCCGCACCGTGTTTTCGTTCTTGCCGAGTTCATCGGCTATCTCCTTGAAGCTGTACTCCTCCATGATTCTGAGATTGAAGATGACGCGCCATTCTTCAGGCATCTGCTCCATTATTTTCAGTATGTTCTCAGCCTCCAACTTCGTGTACACTTTTGTGTCATCGTAAACCAGCTCCCCGAGAAAATTTTCCTCAAAAGGCTGGTTGCTGTAGTGTTTCTTGTTTTTTCTGAAGTAATTTATTGCTGTCTTAAGCATGACAGACTTCATCCAATGTTGCAAAGAACTGTCGCCGCGGTACGTCGGCAGGCTGTTGAAGATGCTGACAAAGCCGTCCGCCAAGATATCTTCGGCATCTGTTTCACTGTTGGCATATCGTCTGCAAACGGCGAACAATGCCGGTGAAAACTTTTCGTACAGTCTCTTTTGGCATCTTCTGTCGTTTTTCAGACAGCCGGCTAATAATTCATCAACATCGTCAGACACAACAATAGAGTCGTAGGTTGTGAATTTTTTGTTACAATTTACTGGATTGATTTCACAATGGCTTCCACTTCGCGCAGGTAGTCGCGTTTGTTTTCTTGCGGCGCGTAAACGAAGCCGTCAATGGTGATGCATGATGATTTGTCTGCAGTGGCCATGGTGAAGCTGTAGAACGGGCCGCCCATCTTGTCGCGCACCGATGCCCATAGACCTCTAAGTTCCATGCCGGAGTGGTAGCGTATCTCTTTCGGGGCGTCGGCCGGGAAGCCGTTGACTTCGGCCACGATAGGGTAGGCGCCCTGCACCGCTCCTTGTATGTAAGCCTTGGTGATTCTGTTGCGCTCAGCTATGATGTTCTCTTTGTTGATTTCGTAGAACGGTGATTTGTAAATCATGACAAAACGGTCGTTCTTTGGCGTCCTGAAGCACAGCCATAGGAAATCCTCCTCTTCACGACCGATGAAATATCCGTCAGGAATGGTCATGGTTATTCCGAATTTCTCCTTGATTTTCTTTTCCAAGACAGCGTTGTTGAGTTTGCGGTGGGCGTTTTGCAGCCGTGCAATGTCGTTGTCGTAGAAAGCCTTGACTATTGTCTCCTCGTTTTTGTGGAGCAAAGCGAGCATAGAATCGCAGCTGTTGCCACGGATTTTGACCAACACTTGAGGGTTTGTGATGGGATTCCGTATCAACTCGAAAGTGTTGTTCGAGTGCTTCGGGTTGTAGTCGAACTGAAGGATGTTTCGATGTCGGAGGAATGATGACGTTAGACCTGAGTTCGAGCATTGGATAACATCGAACATGGGCTCGATCTGGTTTATTGCCGGTTGCTGCTGATGTAGTACCGAGTAAATGTCTTTCACTGCCGCCGGAGTCCAATATGCGGAATCTATGGCCAAAATCATCTCTCCGGCCTTTCCTGTTGAGAAATTGTCAACCTTGAACGCCGGCACTGAGTTCTTGTTCTTGCATCCGGAAAACAACAAAATTGTGACAATCAGTCCGATAAGATGAATTTTTTTCATAATATTAAAATTTTATTTACTATAGTTTTATATTTGAATTATTGTTATATTTGCAGTTGCAAAAATAGCATAAAAACAAAAATGCAAACAAAAAAATGGATGAAGACGAAAAATATTACAGGCTCGCATTGAACAGGGTAGAAGGATGTGGCAGGTCGGCGGTAAAGGAGATGTTGAGATGCTCAGGCACGGCGCGCAATGTGTTCGAGAAGCCCGAGCTGTGGCAGAAGAGATTGAACGGCAGGCACACAAAGCGCCTGAAGGTTGTGCTTGACGACAGTATAAGGCGTGCGGTTGACGAGGAGATCAGGTTGCTTGAACGCCACAACATAGGGGTCTGCCACTATCTTGACCCAGGGTATCCTCGTCGGCTGAGAAGGTGTGTGGATGCACCGATACTATATTATTATAAAGGAGGTTCAGAGTTTAACTATGAAAGGATGGTGGCCTTCGTGGGCACAAGGAACGCCACAATGTACGGCTTGAAGTGCGTCACCAAGCTATTGGATGAGCTGAAGGACAGCAATATAGTTACCGTCAGCGGGCTGGCATACGGGATAGACACCAAGGTGCACGAGGAATCCCTGAATTTCGGCATGACCACGATTGCGGTCATGGGCTGCGGTCTTAAGACGGTTTATCCGTCCACAAACCGAAATCTGGCCATGAGGATCATAGATAGCGGGGGCACTGTGGTGAGCGAGTTCCCGTACGACATGGGCCCTGAGCGGGTGAATTTTCCCCAGCGCAACAGGATAATAGCGGGGATGTCGGATGCCGTGGTGGTGGTGGAGAGCAGCATAAAGGGTGGGAGCATAATAACCGCTCACATCGCCCATTCCTACAACAGGGACGTGTTCGCGGTGCCCGGTTCGGTGTTCGACGACACACACCTTGGCTGCCACAACCTGATTAAAAAGAATGTGGCGGCTGTGGCTGCCTCCGGCGCTGATATCCTGGAGATGATGAATTGGGAGCAAGTGGCCAAGCCGTACCAGACCGAACTCTTTGTGGAACTTGACGAGAATGAGGAAAGAATCTGCAACCTCTTGGACAGTGGTGTTATGAGTATTGACGACATCACAGACAAATTTGATGACATGACACCGTCGAGGTTGGCCGGTCTGCTGCTCGGTCTGGAGCTCAAGGGCGTTATTGAGGCACTGCCGGGGAAGAAGTATAGAAAAATTAGGAATTAGGAATTTTGGGATTTAGGAATGAGGGATTATTGTATGAAACGATGTATTGTTGAGACAGAGGGACCTCTGTCTCTGAAATGAATT
>CAKUVI010000012.1 GCA_934699095.1 uncultured Bacteroidales bacterium
GATTATTGTATGAAACGATGTATTGTTGAGACAGAGGGACCTCTGTCTCTGAAATGAATTAGGAATGATGGATTATTGTATGAAACGGTTGATTGTTGAGACAGAGGGACCTCTGTCTCTGAAATGAATTAGGAATGATGTTAATACGTAAATCATTGAATATCAGATATTTAGAAATAAAACAGTGTTAAAATTAAAATTTAAGTAAAAAAAATATCTACAAATGATTGTGGATAAAGAAAAAAGTGTATCTTTGCAAGCTTTTTGAAGTGGAATGCAAAATCGGTTGCAAAATATGGCACCGACAGTCGTAACTGACTGATTTTCACGGACTGTAATGAAATAGGGTAGGAAAAAGAGTGGAAGGATTTATCGTTACGTTTTAGAAGATAGTTGCATTTTTATTTCAAAAATGTGCTATTTTTTTTTGGAATAATTAGTAATAAAATAAAAAAACAAGTAGGGATGAAAAAGATTAAAATTACACAAGTAAGAAGTGCGGTTGACAGACCCGCCCGTCAAAAGAAATCTTTAGAAGCATTGGGTTTGCGCAAGATGCATCAAACTGTAGAGCACGAGGCCACTCCCCAAATCATGGGTATCGTGGATGCTGTAAAACATTTGGTAAACGTAGAAGAATTATAATTTTAACATTTGAAAAAATAAAAAGAAAGATATGAACTTACACAATTTAAAACCGGCAGTAGGATCAACGCACAGCGAACGCAGAATCGGTAGAGGTCAAGGCTCAGGAAAAGGCGGCACATCAACAAGAGGACACAAGGGTGCGCAGTCACGTTCTGGTTACAGCCGTAAGATCGGTTTTGAAGGCGGTCAGATGCCTATCTACAGAATCCTGCCTAAACGCGGTTTCAAGAACATCAACCGTGTTTCTTACAATGCTATCAACGTAAGCACATTGCAGCATTTGGCTGAGAAGAACAACATTGAAAAGATCGACCGTGAAGTCTTGATTGCCAACGGTTTGGCAAAGAAGAACGATCTTATCGCAGTTTTGGCAAAGGGCGAGCTCACAGCAAAAGTACACGTTGTGGCTGACAAGTATTCAGCAAAGGCTAAAGCCATGATTGAACAATGCGGCGGTACAGCGGAACTCGTAAACGCTCCGACAGCCGAGTAAAGATTCATTAAATCAGTTTTCAAATGAAAAAATTTATCGAAACAATAAAGAACATATTCAGGATTGAGGATCTGAGAAAGAGAATTCTCTACACCCTTTTCATAATCCTGATATACCGTTTTGGAGCGCATGTTGTGCTTCCGGGTATCAATCCTGGCGCACTTTCAGCATTCACCAGTGCAGCCCAGAAGGGTTTGCTCGGCATGTTGGACTTGTTCTCAGGTGGCGCATTCTCAAACGCTTCCATCTTCGCCTTGGGTATCATGCCCTACATCACGGCGTCTATCGTCGTGCAGCTCTTCACATTGGCTGTTCCTTATTTCCAGCGCCTTGCGAAAGAGGGTGAGAGCGGAAGGTCTAAAATCAACCAAATAACTCGTTATCTCACAGTTGCAGTGTTGGCTGTACAGGCTCCTGCATACATCGCCCAGCTCACCGGCCAGTTCCCGGGTGCTATCGCTCCTTCGATGCTCGAGACCCGTATCCTCGGCTTCTCGGCATTCGCAATATGTGCTTTCATACTCCTCATCTCCGCCACCCTTTTCATCATGTGGCTTGGTGAGCGTATCACAGATAATGGCATAGGCAACGGTATTTCAATCATAATCATGATTGGTATCATCGCCCGTCTGCCTTTCGCTTTGAAAGCTGAATTCACAGCCCGCATCACTGAAATGAACGGCGGTCCGATCATCTTCATCATCGAGCTCATCCTCATGATGCTCATCATCGGTCTCTGTATCCTCCTTGTGCAAGGAACACGCCGCATACCGGTTCAATACGCGAAGAGAGTCATCGGCAACAAACAGTACGGTGGTGTCCGCAACTACCTCCCGCTCAAAGTCAATGCGGCAGGCGTTATGCCTATCATCTTCGCGCAGGCGCTGATGTTCATACCGTTGACCTTCGTCAACATCTCACAAGAAACCACAACAGGTTTCTGGACGAGCTTCATCGACTACAACCGTCTCGGCTACAACATTGTGTTCTTCCTCATGATCATCGCATTCACCTATTTCTATACCGCGATAACCATCAATCCTCAGCAAATCGCTGAAGACCTCAAGAAGAACAACGGCTTCATTCCGGGCGTTAAACCTGGCAAGCAGACAGCCGAGTACATCGACAAGATCATGTCAAGAATCACACTTCCAGGCTCAATTTTCTTGGGTATTGTGGCTGTGCTCCCTGCAATTGTACGTATGTTCGGTGTTAACCAACAGTTTGCGCAGTTCTTCGGCGGCACATCACTCCTGATCATGGTGGGTGTTGTACTTGACACACTTCAACAGATTGAGAGCCACCTTCTCATGCGCCACTACGACGGTCTTACAAAGTCAGGTCGTATCAAAGGCCGCACCGGCGGTGGTATTTACGGAAACCAGATATAAGTTGAGAAATGCCTAAGATAGCCAAATATACTAAAGAGGAGTTCGCAAAGTTGCGCAAGAGTGCCGACGTTGTGGCTGTAACCTTGGCTGAGGTTGCCAAGGAGATAAAGCCGGGCGTGCCCCTCTCTTATCTCGACCAGATTGCAGAGCAGTGCATTCGCGACCATCATGCGATTCCTGCATGCAAGGGTTATATGGGCTATCCGGCAACTCTCTGCCTTTCCGTCAATGACGTTGTAGTGCACGGGATCCCAACGGCTAACAGCTGCCTCCGCGACGGCGATGTTGTGTCTGTTGACTGTGTGGCCCTGCTCGACGGATACCATGGCGACTTCTGCTACACTTTCGAGGTGGGTGAAGTTGACCCTGAGACCAAGCTTTTGCTGCAACGCACGAAAGAGTCTCTTTACAAGGCCATCGAGGTCGCTAAGGAGGGTAATACTTTCGCACATGTTTGCAGCACTATAGAGCAGTATATCGCCCAGTTCGACTACTCTGTTCCGTTTGAGTTCACCGGTCACGGTATCGGCAGGAACATGCACGAGGAGCCGAGTATCCCGAACTATGCAGTCAGAAGGTTCGACAGCCTCAACCGCACTAAGATTGAACAGGGCATGTGCTTCTGCATCGAGCCTATGGTCAAGATCGGTTTGGGCAACACAAAGGACAAGAACGTGTTCAGAAGCCGCATCGAGAATGACGGTTGGACTTCACACACTCCTGACCGGAAGCCGGCAGCGCACTTTGAGCATCAGCTCGTCATTACCGAGAATGGAACTGAGGTGATTTCGTCATACAAGAAACTGGGCGAGGTCATCGGAACACAAGAATTGTATTAAAAACATAAACAATATGGCAAAACAATCAGCAGTTGATATTGACGGCGAGGTAATCGAAGCGTTAGGAAACGGACAATACCGTGTACGTTTGGAGAGCGGCCATGTAATAATGGCCCATCTGTCAGGCAAGATGCGCATGCACTACATCAAAATCATCCCAGGCGACCGCGTTCAGGTTGCAATGTCGCCCTATGATTTGACAAAAGGCAGAATCACATACAGACATAAAAGTTAATCAAACAAAGGATAAAATAAAAACAGTAATAAAATGAAAGTTAAAGCATCTGTAAAGAAAAGATCAGAGGATTGCATCGTGGTAAGACGCCACGGCGTTGTATATGTAATCAACAAGAAAAACCCTAAGTTCAAACAACGTCAGGGATAATAGAGGAAATTAATAATAATAAATAATAAAAAAGAAGAAGTAATATGGCAAGAATTGCAGGTATTGATTTACCTAAAAACAAACACGGTGAAATCGGCTTGACATACATTTACGGAATCGGCAGAAGCACAGCCCAAAAGATTCTCACAAAAGCCGGTATCAGTTGGGAAAAGAAGGTAAATGAATGGAACGATGATGAATTGGCATTGATTCGTGGATTGGTAAATGAGTTGAAAGTGGAAGGTCCGCTCAGATCAGAAGAGCAGATGAACATCAAGCGTTTGATGGATATCGGTTGCTACAGAGGCATTCGTCACCGTTTAGGTTTACCGGTACGTGGTCAGAGCACCAAAAACAATGCACGTACACGTAAGGGACGTAAGAAAACTGTTGCAAACAAGAAGAAAGCAACCAAGTAGTTAACAATCACCGAAAGAAGATAATAATAGTATGGCAAAAAATACAAAATCAACGAAAAAGAGAGTTGTTAGAATTGAAGCTTCTGGTAAGGCGTTTATCTATGCTTCTTTCAATAACGTAATCGTTTCTCTTACCAACAATGACGGTCAGGTAATCTCTTGGTCTTCTGCTGGTAAGATGGGATACAGAGGTTCAAAGAAAAACACTCCATACGCAGCACAGATGGTTGCACAAGATTGCGCTAAGGTAGCCTACGATCTTGGTTTGCGCAGAGTGAAAGTTTATGTAAAGGGTCCTGGTCAAGGACGTGAGTCGGCAATTCGCTCAATTAACACCACAGGTATTATTGTAGAGGAAATCACCGATGTTACCCCATTGCCACACAATGGCTGTCGTCCTCCAAAACACAGAAGAGTATAATTTTAATATTTAACAATAGAAAAAAGATAGTATTATGGCAAGATATACAGGACCAAAAACTAAAATCGCAAGAAAATTCAGGGAACCAATCTACGGTCCCGACAAATATTTAGAGAGAAAGAACTATGCTCCCGGTCAGCATGGTCAGTCTCGCAGACGTACAAAGCTCTCTGAGTATGGTATGCAGCTTCAGGAAAAACAAAAAGCTAAATACACATACGGTATTTTGGAGCGTCAGTTCCGTAAACTTTTCCACATGGCTTCACGCAAGAAAGGTGTTACAGGTCAGAACTTGATGCAACTCATTGAGTCACGTCTCGACAATGTAGTATTCCGTTTGGGCATAGCTCCAACACGCGCAGCCGCACGTCAGTTGGTAAGCCACCGTCACATCACTGTGAACGGTCAAATCACCAACATCCCTTCACACCTTCTCCGTCCAGGCGATATCGTGGAGGTACGTGAACGCTCAAAAACTCTCGAAGTTATCGAAAACTCACTGAGCGGCAAGTCGATGAGCTTCCCATGGCTTGAGTGGGACGGCAACTTGAAGGTTGGTAAGTTCATGCAATATCCTCAGAGAGAGGAAATTCCTGAAACTATCAACGAACAGGCAATCGTCGAATTGTACTCAAAATAGTGATCAGTGATTAGTGAACAGTGGTCGGAACGATGAATCTAATATTTCAGGTCACAGTTCACAGCTCACAGTTCACAACGATATAATTACAGATCACAAATAATAAAAACACAGAAAAAATGGCAATTTTAACATTTCAAAAACCCGATAAAGTCATAATGAATGAGGCCGACGATTTTCACGGCTTGTTTGAATTTCGTCCGTTGCAACAAGGTTTCGGTGTGACCATTGGCAACGCACTGCGCCGTGTTTTGCTCTCATCATTGGAAGGCTATGCCATTACATCTTTGAAGATCGAAGGCGTATCACAGGAGTTCTCGTCAATTCCTGGTGTGATGGAAGATGTTATCGACATAGTTCTCAATCTCAAGCAGGTACGCTTGAAAAACAAGGTTGAAGGAACTTTGTCAGAGAAGGTCAACATCGTGATCAGCGGTCAGGAGACATTCACCGCCGGTGACATGAACCGTTATCTCAACTACTTCCAAGTTTTGAATCCGGATTTGTTGATCTGCCGCATGGAACCTACCGTGACCCTCAACATGGAAATCACCATCGACAAGGGCCGTGGCTATGTGCCGGTAGAAGACAACCGTCAACTTCACGACGGAATTGATGTAATTGCTATTGATTCAACACATACGCCAATACGTAATGTAAAATATACCATAGAACCATACCGCGTAGAACAAAAGACAGACTTTGAGAAGCTTGTCCTGGATATCGAAACCGACGGCTCTATCCATCCGAAAGACGCTATCCAAGAAGCTGCAAAAATCCTGATCCAACACTTTGTTCTCCTTTCCGACGAGAATATCACCCTCGATTCAGCCGAACAGTCAGCATCCTCCGAAAGTTTGGACGACAACGAGAAGAATATCCGCCAGATACTGCAGGCAAAGCTCATAGACATGGATCTTTCAGTTCGCGCATTGAACTGTCTGAAGTCTGCCGAGCTCGAAACACTCGGTGATTTGGTCGCTTTCCATAAAGCCGACCTCCTGAAGTTCCGTAACTTCGGTAAAAAGTCACTCGCCGAACTTGAAGAGCTTGTCCGCAGCAAAGGTTTGGAATTTGGTATGAATGTAGAAAAGTATAATATAGATAACGAATAAAAATGAGACACGCTAAGAAAATTAACCATTTAGGTAGAACAGATGCCCACAGAAAGGCCATGTTGTCGAATATGGCGATTTCTTTGATTATGCATAAAAGAATCAGCACTACTTTGGCTAAGGCAAAAGCGTTGAGAACATACGTTGAACCAATGGTGACACGTTCAAAGAATGATACAACCCACTCACGTCGTATCGTTTTCTCTCAATTGCAGAACAAATATGCTGTTACAGAGCTCTTCAGAGAGATCTCTCCAAAGGTTGCAGATCGTCCAGGCGGCTACACCAGGATTCTCAAGACCGGTTTCCGTAAAGGCGATAACGCTGAAATGTGCATTATCGAGTTTGTAGATTACAACGAGACTTACACTGTGGAGAAGACTAAGAAGAAAGCAACTCGCACACGCCGCAGCAGCAAGAAATCAAACACTGCAGCAGCCGAAACAGTTGCCAATGAAGTTGAAAATGCAGCTGAACAAACTCCAGCAGCAGAATAATTCGACACTGGTTCAAAATTATCAAAAAGGGAGAGCATTGCTCTCCCTTTTTTTGTCTTTTAGCAGAAAATGAGGCATCGTGTGTTTTGCAGAGATGGAGCACGGCCACATCTCTTCTTTAATTAATATGCAGGTCCTTGTGCGTGCGCCACATAAAGACTATTCCCATGGCGGTAATCAATATGCATCCAAGTGCGAGAGGCACCGCACCACGCACGTCGGTGTAGCTGAGAGCTTCCGTGTCGATTCCCCGCCCTTGCAAGGTATAGTCAACTAAGATTGTCAGGGCATTGTGCAGCAAATGCGCCAAAATGGGCAGCCACAACGATTTGCTCCAATAGAGAAGGTATCCAAGGTATAAACCTAACAAAAAACGCGGAATAAAGCCGTAAAACTGGAAATGAATGGTGCTGAATATCAAGGCTGTCAGCAGTATAGCAATATGGTGGTTTTTCACCCATTTGGTTAGTAGGGGCTGTAGTGCACCCTGGAAGAGGAACTCTTCGCAAATGCCAGGAAGAACGGCCAAAACCAAGAGGTTTGCGATCAAGGCCCACGACGAGCGTTGCGAGGTGAGTGTCGTGATTAGCATGTTGGCGTTCTCTTCTGTATTTCTCATCCATTCCACAATGCTGCCCTCATGCGGCATGATCTTTTCATTTATGGAGGCTGTTAGTCCTACAACGGGCAAAATCGCTATTGATAGTATCAGAACCACGTTTGTTAGCGAGTAATGCGGCTTGCGATTGGCATGATTGTAGTTGAACCACTGTCTGTCTTGTAAATATGCAAAAAGCAAAGCCGGTACAAGAAATGTGCCTATTGATATTATTGTTTGCGACAGCCTGATTGCCGTGGCGGGATCGGAAGCGTCGAGAAAGGAGGGCGTGCCGTAAATCATGATGATAATCAGCTCGGCCAAAGATGAAAAGACAAGCATTCCGCCCAATGAGAGCAAAAATAAAACCAATAATTGTATCCAATAAGACTTTTCCCTCAACAACATGATGATCGGATTTTAAAATTTGCGCAAAAGTAAACATTTTATTTCAGTGGAGATAGGCTATGGAAAACTTTTGGTATATCGGTGTGGAGGTACCTGCGTCCTCACGGATGCGTGTTTACCAGGCTTTATCCCCTGAAGGGGATTTTTGTTTTTTTGAGTCGGGATGTTTTTATAATAAAAAAAATAATTAAAATATAAATGAATGTAAAAATATTGTTATATTTGCATCTAAACTAATAAATACTACTACGATGAAATTAGATGTTATTATTTTACTGATTGTCAGTGCTTTAAGTTCTTTATGTGTAAGTAAATGCGATGCTGAAAATCTTAGCGATTACTCGAATTTCCTCCCAAAAACATTGATTTTAGAGGACTTTTCCTCAGAATCACATGTCCAACAAGACGATAGTTTGATCATTAGATATCCAGTGAGGTTGTATCAGCCGGCACCTTCAGGAATGACCCTTATGTCTGATACAAACCTATATGTAAAGGAGAACGGATTCATAGAGATGGAGAGGGTGGGAGCAGACAGTGCCATTGCGAGGTTGTTGGATGCAGATTCGAATCCTGTAGGGGCAAGTTTTGTGCCGTATTATTCAAAAAAAGGACCAAAAAAACGTGAATTTTATCCCATAGTGCGCTGGAAATATATCGATGATGCAATCTTTGCCTATTATTTTAACAAGAGCGGGATTCTTACTGAGGCTGAATTTTCAGCTTCGGTAACACAGTCGCCGTCGTACTGGTATTTCGTTGTTGACGGTTATGTTGAGAGGCCTATGACGGTGGTTGGTGCCAAGGTTTACAGAGGGGCTCCGTGGCCGGAAGTGACGGGTAACATGGATTGGGACCCCAGTGTTGGAGATTACGAGCCGGAACATCACAAATACATAAGGTATGATGGTGACGACAAGTACACTCTTACCATGACAGTTGAGGGTGAGCGGGAGAATGTAAGTACGTTGCCAAAGTTCGACTTTGTGATGATTGTTGATCTTTCGCTAAGCATGGACTACAGTATGGGGACATCCACGAGGATGAAGGTGTTGAAGAATTGCATGACAGCCACGGGCGGACTGATAGACGCCATATACGACTCTTACACGGATGCCAATGTGTCGATTGTAGGTTTCGGAGGCACTGCCGGTCATGGAGGTCCTCGCTACACGGCTGAATTGCCATACGATGATGCAATTGTCATAACAGACTGGATCTCAAACCGCAGTCCAAATGGCAAGGAACAGATGAAGAATGTGGTGAACGCCATCAAGACGGTGCCCGTAAACTATTCGGAAAACAGCCACGGCACCAATATTCAGGCCGGGCTTATGGCTGCAGGGGAGAAGATAACCGACAGTGTGAGTGCCAGCCGTCCCGATGCCAGGAAAATAGTGCTTCTTCTCACCGACGGGCAGCCGACTACGTTCTATGCCAATGGTGACGACTTTTTATACGATGCGTATTCTGGACTGCGGGAGTCAAAAAACAGGTGGGGAGCCGAGGGTATGACTTATGGCCACAACGGCAACGATGAGTTGCACAGTGCCGACAACAAATACGGCTCTTATCTCGAGTGGGTCACCGACTACGATTCGTCGGGAAACGCTGTCTGGATACGCTCTGACTCCCCGAATGGACAGCTTATTCCATCTAAGCGGGCGTGGCGGCAGGCTGAGGCACTCGGTCAGCATATTACTGATTTCTATACAATAGGGTTTGATATTGACGATAATTATTTCCTGAAAGGAGCCAGAGAACACACAAACTTGCAGAATACCGCCGGGTTTGCCGCTAAAACACCTACGGAACTCACTGCCATATTAGACAGTGTAGTGGCGGCCACTGAGATTTTCCAGCTGAAGGATGTCACTATCGAGGATGCACTCAGCGAGTATGTCACGATACCGGAGGGTAATCTTCAATGGAATCTTGCAATTGACGGTGCAGCTGTTGAAAATACGTCTGAAATTGTAGAATATGCTTTGTATAATCCGGAAAATCATGTAATAAAAGCAAGGTTTATGCCGAATTACATACTTGAATGCGATAAACGGTACGAATTTAATTTCAACGTGTATCCATCTGCAAAGGCGTTCAGGGAATATGCAGAGAATATGAAAGATGGTGATGTGACAGGCTATGGAGGCAGTGTTGGCAGTGACGGCTCTGACGCGCCAGGAAACGCCACGAGCTCACAGCAGCCCGGCTTTTACTCCAATCTGCCAAATGGTGCTGATACCAATGTTTCGCTATCATACAGGTTCGGAAGCAGCGGAGCGTCGCTAACCAAAACGCCTTATGTTGAACGACCGGTGGTGCAGGTTGCAGAACTAAATATACCAGTGATCAAGATTTGGAACGACAGTTTGCAGAACGATTCGCGACCAGAGTCCATCAGTGTCACTTTGTATAGGGTGGGGGAGTATGATGAGGCGTTGGAGACAGTGGTTCTAAGCTCTGAGGATGCCGCGGACGGCAGCGGTGACGTGTGGAAGCACACTTTCGCCCATCTCCAGAAAAAAAACAGCGGGGAGGATGCCTCCGACATTGAGTATCTTGTGTTGGAGCAGCCTGTTGACTACTACACCACAGAATACCTCCATACTGACAGTGGTTATGTGATTCTAAACAATGCTGTTCTGGATGATATCATAAGTGATTGCGTGATTTCCAAGAGGAAAACGAAAAAATGCGACTGTCCGGAGATGGTTTGTGAGCGGTTTGTCGACAGCCGTGACGGTCACGAGTATGAAGCGGTGAGTGTTGACGGTTACTGTTGGATGGCCGAGAACCTCCGCTACGCCACTGAAAACAGCCGGATATACAGGTCGTATATGCATCCGGATGAGAATGAGAACGCTTCTGTTTTCGGACTTCTCTACACTTGGAATGATATTCTCCTTCAGGGATCCGCGGCGGCGGATGCGGCCTCCGGTCACAGACAGGGAGTCTGTCCGGAGGGCTGGCATCTGCCAAACGATGACGAAATCCAGGTGCTCAGGACTTATTTGGCCGAGGATTTGCGCGCCGAAAGCCATTGGGTAGGGGAAGACAACTATAATCTATCTGGACTTGGAATTCTCCCAGGCGGTTTCTTTAACGCTGCCGAGAACCGTTATGAGGAGATGCTTGGCAATGCCTATTTCCACGGAGACAGTGCCGATAATGCCTTTGCAGTCAACTATTACTGTTGCTCGCTGAACTGGGGTATTGCATCATCAGGAAACGCCTACAGTGTGAGATGTGTGAAAAATTGTAAAAAAGAGCAAATAAAGTAATTGGCTAATTGTATTTTTTTATAAATTTGCGGCTGAATTTTTAAAAGACAAGATTATGAATTATAAGATTATTGATGTGGAAGGCATCGGTGATGTCTATGCCGCTAAATTACAAGAAGCTGGTATTAACACTGTTGAAGAACTTCTCGAAAACTGCAAGAAAAAGGCAGGCCGTGTAGCTTTAGCCGAAAAAACAGGTATTTCCGAAAAACTGATCCTCACATGGACAAACCATGCTGACCTCATGCGCATCAACGGCGTTGGTCCTCAATTTTCAGAACTTCTCGAAGCTGCCGGTGTTGACACAGTGAAGGAATTCCGCCATCGTGTGGCTGATAACCTCTGTGCGAAGATGAACGAAATCAATGAGGCCAAGCATCTCGTTGGTCGCGTTCCCACTGCGGCAGAACTTCAGAAAATGATTGACCAAGCCAAGGAACTTGAACCTGCAGTTGAATACTAACAGATAGATTTACGGCGACGCAAGAACTTTGTGCGCCGCCGTTCTTTTTTTGATATTAGAAGATTATAATATGGACGAGAATTTATGTAATCTGCTGATTACTAAGGGAGAGTTGAAACAAAGCATCTTTAATGTCACTCTCGAAACCATGCGCCTCTTTAAGGAAAGCGCCAAAAAATTCGAGGAATATTATCGTGATAATTATGCTGACGATCACGAGAATATCCCCGTACTTTTCACAAACAAAAACCAGTATCAGTTTACACTTAAATTTGGTGGTGATGTGCTTATTTTTCTCATGCACACCAATATTTTCGAGTTCTCCCGCGACCATGAGGTGATGCGCACGCCATATATCAAGGAGGATAAGACCCGCTCATACTGCGGTATGATCCAGATTTTCAACTTCCTTGGCGATTCCATCAAATATGACCGTGTTAACGACCTCGGTTATATGATTGGCCGTATTTTCATCAACAAAGAAGGTCATTATTATATCGAGGGTAAACAGGAACTCGCTCAGGTTATCAATAATTTCAGCAGTAATGAGATCACCGAGGATGCGGTTAACGAAATCCTCAGTTCCGCAATCCGTTATACGCTCAATTTCGACCTTTTAGTTCCAGATTATGAGGAAATGAAGATCATCACTGTTAATGATATCATCCAAATAGAGGAGCAAACCAACCTTCTTCGAACAGGTAAACGTCTGGGTTTCAAGTTTGAACAAGACAAAACTACATAGTGGAATTTTTTTTTTGAGAATGTGTCGTGGAAATAAAAAAAAGTGTATTTTTGCACCGTCAAAACGACACGTGATGCCGAGTTCGTCTAGTCGGCCTAGGACGCAAGGTTTTCATCCTTGAAATCAGGGGTTCGAATCCCCTACTCGGTACTAAAAACAACCTAATATGGGTTGTTTTTTTTTGCCCCTTATACTCTTCTGTCCAATGAGCAAACTGAAAAAACATTCTGTTATCCCGGTCTTTCTTCCGATGTTGGCTTGTCCGCATCGTTGTATCTACTGTAACCAGTTTGTGATTTCAGGACAGGCGAAACTGCCTTCTGAAGATGATGTTAAATCATTGATAGATAAATATTTAATTACCATTCCCGAAGATTTTGACAAGCGGATTGCTTTCTTTGGTGGAAGTTTTACCTGTTTGCCTAAGGCAGTTCAGAACCGTTATTTGTCAATTGCACGCCCGTATCTTGAGAAGGGGTTGGTGAACGGAATCCAATTATCTACGCGCCCCGACTATATAAACGATGAGATTCTCTCGAACCTGCAAAATTTTGGGGTTACACTCGTAGAATTAGGCGCTCAGAGTCTTGATGACGATGTTTTACGGCTTTGCGAACGCGGACATACAGTTGAATGTGTCAAACAGGCTTC
Organism: uncultured Bacteroidales bacterium; assembly: GCA_934699095.1. Taxonomy (GTDB): domain Bacteria; phylum Bacteroidota; class Bacteroidia; order Bacteroidales; family WCHB1-69; genus F23-D06. The sequence continues at coordinate 12,998 of CAKUVI010000012.1, forward strand.
TCAAGTTATTGTTGATCATGGCGTCGAGCTTGGATTGCAGATGATGATAGGGCTTCCATTGGATTCAAAAGAGAAGTCTCTGAAGACGGCAAGGCTGATTCACGAATTCGGAGCGAAGTACACACGTATTTATCCCACCCTTGTCGTTGACAACACAAAATTGGCTGAGATGTTTCGTGGTGGAGAGTATTCTCCGCTTAAGATAGAGGATGCTGTTGACTGGTGTAAGGCTTTGTATCAGTATTTTAAGAGCGTTGATATCACAATATTGAGGATGGGACTCCATCCCACGAAGGATCTTATGGCAGGTGACAATCTTCTTGGCGGACCGTTCCATCCGTCGTTCAAGGAGTTGGTACTCACAGCGGTGTGGTGTGACAGGATAGAGGCGATGCTTGCAGGCGATCGACAGGGTGAGCTTGTCTTGAGTGTGCCACGTGAGGAGATAAACTATGCAATAGGTTTCAATTCCTCGAATCGCAAGAAATTTCCAAATGTGGTGTTTAAATGCGCTGAATTGTAAATTTTCCCCGATCGGACTATCCCGGCCTTCGGCCACCTCTTCTTGAAAGAAGGGGAATTTACATCGCGGGGACGGTTTGTTGCAACCGCGTCCCGCGGTTGCCCCCATGTAAACCTATTTTCAATTTTTTTTTAATTTTAAATGTAACAAATCATGGCGGTTGGTAGTATAAGAAATGTATTTTTGTGAGATTATGGTAAATTGTCTTGTTTTGCTCGTGAAGAACTAAATGTACAAGTCTCAAAAATGCCCTATTTTACAAGGAAAACGGCAGATTTTATGTCTTTGCGTTGTTTGCTTGTAGGTGGGGTGTGGAGTTTCAGATAGTTGTAGAAAATACTCCGAAAATTTCCGGATTGGAATGGTCGGGTGACATGTTTTGAATAAATAATAAGTAATAATAAACAACAAAAACTATGAACAATTTTACAACCTGCTCTGAAAAGGGCAACAAAGTAGAAAGTAAGCAAGGCCGCTTCACGCGTGTCTTGCGTGCATGCACCATGGTGGCGGCGATGCTGCTGATGGTAGCGGGAATCAGTTTGGACGCGGCTGCGCAGAGCGTGAAGAGCTGCGCAGTGAAGAAGGCCCCGAGTGCCTCGATGACTCTGAAGGGCGGAATGCCGCAGAGCGCGAAGGTTCAGGCCACGAAGGTGGAGCGCAGCACCAGCAACGGCAAGCACGTGTATGGTGCCTACGACATCACCATCACCAACGGCACAGCCGAGTGGCAGCCGGCCGGCGGCGCGCCTGTGATGGTCTCCATCACCGACCCGAACTTCGCTGACGGCACGCTGTTGGACGTCTATCACGAGGGCACCAACGGCAACGAGTTCGTGGCCACCGTGTCCCCCTCAAACCACACCATCACCTTCCCCGCACACAGCTTCTCGGTGTATATCGTGACCGAGACGGGTAACGATGCGCGTATAAACGTGAAGTTTATGAACGGAACAACCGAGATTGCTTCAGTTTGGGTGAAACCTGCCGATATGGCCAGCGAGACCCATTTTAACCAGATTGTGTATGACCCTGGTGTTGGAACTTTGGCCTCAGGAACCCAGTTCCGTGGATGGACAGAAAAACAGAACTACCAGGTTGCCGACGCTCCTAATGCCAATAGCATTGCAATGGTGCGCGACAGCATCAAGGAAAAATTGAACAGCAGCTTCAACAACGGCGACGTTGTTACCTATTATGCTATGATTTATCGTTCGTACCGCGTTACTTACTTGGATGACCGTGATGCTACTTTGGGAACAGTTGACAATATATCTCTTCCTTCCCAAACCTCTTACCAATATACTGTGAATATGTCGTATAGCCCTTCTGATGCGCAACACGGATTCGAAGGCTGGGATGTTATGAGCGGTAGCTCAAATATTGTTGGGTGGACTGAAGGTACAACGTACGCAAATGGTACTGTAGTTACTCTTACTGGCGATGTTGTGTTCTCTGTAAACTCTCCTTTGGGACATTGGTTGGTGTTCCATGAGAATGGCGGTACTTACGTGGCTGCTCAGTTTGTTAAATCAGATGAATCCACTGAAGCACCATCCGTGGAAATGAAGAAACGCGGTTATGAGTTTGGCGGATGGTACACTAACGCCGAATTTACAGGTGGCCAATTTACATTTGGCTCCACTATTACCGACCGTGTTGACCTTTATGCCAAGTGGGATGAGAATGCCACAGCCAATTACAGCTACATTATATGGAAGCAGAATGTGAAAGGCGATGGATACGATTTCTGGACATCAGGACAGGTTATCAATGCCACAACCAATTCCGCTGTTAACGTTGTGTCCGGTACATCAGGAAGTACTACAGCAACTGTTAACGGAACTCAATACTCTGAGCAGGGCTTCCATTACCAAAGCACTGACCAGGCCAGCAAGACCGTGAAGTCTGACGGGACCACGGTTGTGAATGTATATTTTGACAGAAATGAGATAACATATAATTTCTACAGGTGGCAATCTGGTTGGCTTTGGGGTGAATGGGTGGAATACACTACCATGACGGGATTATATGGCTCCACCTTGGCAGAAAATAACCTCACGTGGCCTACTGAGTATGATTGGTATGAAAATGGTGGTAATAATGGTAGTACAGGCGGATCAAGAACAACATTCCGTGATGCTTTTCTTCCTCCAGATGAAGGTGTTAATTCCGAAGATTTTTATGGAAGAAACCCTCAATCAGGTTCTCAAGTTGTTTTCTATAAACAAAATGCTAACTTGAATGGTTATACGGAAGCAAACAGGGTTAATACGTCTGGAAGTGGAAGTTTCTCAATAACCGATAAATACAATGGATTTACTGCATATCAGTACAGAGTAGATGGAGGACAGTGGCAAGGTGTCGGTACGAAAAATCAGTCAACGGGTGTTTATGGACAATCGCATGAATATAACAATATACTTGAAATACGTTTTAACCGTCAAGTCTTCAACATCACATACCTTAACGGGTCTGTATATGGTACGAACCAGGAAAGTATAATCAAAAAGTTGGAACCGACAGAACTGCATCAAAGTGAGAGCATCACATACGGTGCAGATATAACTTCATACGAGAATTCCTATACGCCATCTTCTTCAGATGCTCCTGATGATGGATTCCAATATGTTTTTGAGGGTTGGTATGTGGATGACGAATGTACAACCCCATATACATTCACCACAATGCCAGGTAATAATCTGACTCTCTATGCAAAATGGCATCTGGTTCAATATCGTGTGTTCTTGCATCCTAATGCTGGCACTGACCAGTCTCTGGATTGGGGTAATCCAAATCAATCAACTGCTTTTAGAGTTGATAATGGAGGTACCATTAGCGTTCCAGAAGGAACACGTAATGGTTACGAGTTTGTTGCTTGGTACACAGATGAGAGTTTTACTCAACTCTTTAATGAAGAAACACTATTAAATGAAACAACAGTAACGACAGCATACGATAAAACAGAATCCACCGAATTGGATAAGTGGGGCAACCCAACTGAAAGCACAAATAAGGATATTTCACGTTTCTGGATCACCAAGAAATTAGACCTTTATGCTCAGTGGCGTGCCACAATTGAGGGCGCTGTCGGCATAGGTGTTAATTACGATTGCGCAGAAGGTACTTGCACTTCAGCACAGAACGACGGAAACCTTTACCTCGATCAGGCAAATGCATCAGCAGCATCAGCACCAACAGCTCCGGAAGGTTATGTGTTCTCACACTGGCAGCTTCAGACTTGGAACGAAGAGAACAACGCCTACGAAGACAAGGGCGTTGCTGATATTTATCCTGGCGTGTCTTTCCGCGTGGAATTGGCTGATGCCCGCAGAACAAACGCATCAGACTGGACAGCTGAGAATCCTAAATATAACTATACCGTCCAGCTCAAAGCCATTTATGCTCCTGTTGAGGAAGAGACACCTACACATATTGTATGGTACAAAAATGATGGCACTGGCGCCATCGTACATGACGATGACAACTTGCAAATCAACGAGGCCATTGACATACCTACACCTACAGAGCGCACCGGCTACACCTTCAAGGGCTGGTTCAAGTACAACTTCGATGGTAATGTTGGCGATCAACCCACCACGCTCATTAAAGGAACAAATATAGCTGCAGACTCTAACTTGTGCGTGCCCAACTTCCTCAACTACGCCAATAACGCATACACCTCTGCCAAGACTGGCGCAGCAGCCACCCAGGTTGCGGCCGACGAGGCCAACCCGTACGACTACCTCTACGCTATCTGGGAGCCTACAGTGGAGTTTACGTCCCCTGTGAAATATTGCCAAAACACAACAGGTACACTCCCGACTCCTACAAC
>CAKUVI010000013.1 GCA_934699095.1 uncultured Bacteroidales bacterium
TTACACCTTCTCCGCCAAGGAACGCGACCCTGAAACGGGTCTATCTTACTTTGGCGCAAGGTATTACAGCAGCGATTTAAGCATCTGGCTGAGTGTCGATCCGATGAGTGACAAATATCCGTCGCTCAGCCCGTATGTGTATTGCGCGGACAATCCGGTGAGGTTGGTGGATCCGGATGGGGAAGAGATTGTTTTAGAGACTATTTACAAGAAAGATGCAAACGGGAATGACACAAAGGAAATAGAACGTTTTAATATACGGATTACTGGAAAAATCCTCAACTGTTCAAACAAAAATATTGACATGGATCAAGCCAGAAATGATATTGTCAATCAAATTGAATCATCGTTCTCAGGAACGACATTGTCAGGCATTCCTGTCACCACTACTGCAGATTTCACTGTTGTAAATTCCCTAAAAGAAGTGGATGAAAAAGACCACCTAATAATGCTTTCGAACGATGTTAGATTAACCGATGGTAATACATGTAAAGGGGTGGTTCAGGGTTATGGCACAACCAAAGCATGGGTTGACGCTGATTTGTTTAAAGGTCCATATGATGCACTAAATAAGACTGGAGCTAAAGCAGCGGCTCATGAAATGGGCCATCTTCTGGGATTAGGGCACGATAGCTCATTTACAAATCTTATGCGATCTCCTCATTTCGGGACAAATATTTCGTCAAATCAATTATCAAAGATAGTTAAAACTTTGCAAGTAGACCAAAAGTTAAATATTCCCAAGTTTCGTTTGTTAAACAACAGATAATGGTATTGATTTTACATTTATGAACATTATGAAAAAAACACCACTCATAGGAAAGATCTTTTTGTTAATAATTTTTGTTGGCATGCTCCTTGAGCTAATGTTTGTTGTCGTTAGTAAAGGTAATACAACTGTGGACTTTCTCGCTTTCAATCAGTTTACGAAAGAAGATCCTTACAACTCTAAAGTGGTTCTAAAAGACAACCAATACATAGATGAAGGTCGTATTTATACCATTGTTTATGATTCTATAGACTTCACGCTATTTATTGATGACAAAATACTGACTCAGGACACAATCTACCACAATACTGGCATAAAGCTTTTTCGGGATAGCTATTATTTGAAACCAGGGAAGCATACGATCAGGATTGAATCAAAAAAATTAGATGCAACTTATTCCTATACTTTCTTCAATTTCTTATTTGTGGATATTTTTGTGGAAAGCAGCGATTTTCCACCCTATTTTTGGATAACCAAACATTATTTGCCTTTACGAAGAAATATAATATAAGCGAAATCCCCTATGCACGCCAGCCTCACATATAGACCGCTGCCCCCGCAGAACCCAGCAGAATTCCTGCGCCCATATCCGAGCATATACGCGCGATATGAGGAGATACACTCCGTTCAGCCCCTGAAGGGGCTTAGGAACCCCCGCGCCGCCATTTCCTACCGGGCTTTGGCCCCTGACGGGGCCGGCTTCTGCTGCCGGATCTGTACAGGCACTTCCGAATCCCATCCGACTGCTCACTACTCACTGCTAACTGCTAACTCAACTTACACGTTCTCTGCCAAAGAGAAGGACGCCGAAACCGGCCTAAGCTACTTTGGCTCAAGATATTACAGCAGCGATTTGAGTGTGTGGCTGAGCGTGGACCCGATGGCGGGGAAATATCCCCACCAATCGAACTATGTTTACTGTAGCAATAACCCGATAAGAATTATAGATCCTAACGGGGAGGATGAGTGGGAAGTAGATAAAAAAGGAAACATAACATGGAAATGTGAGAGCGAAAAACATCAGTTATTTGCTTTGGACAAAAACGGTAAGCGAACAGGTGAGTCTATAACGCTAAAGAATAAAGACATCCTAAATCAACTTGAAAAAGGGAAAAGAACTGTTCTAAAGGGGTATGATGGGAATGTGTCAGAGGAAGGAAACCGTAGAGAAGCCATTGTAGGAAAAAAAGATGTGGACGATTTGTTAAATGTATTTAAATTTGTTTCAGATAATTCTAATGTAGAATGGGAGTTTGAATATTCCAAACAAGATGGCAAATCTCAATACAGTTTGGTTACAGATGGATTCTCAAACCAAGTCAGGTCTCATTTCGGCAGTGAGGCTATTACAAGTATTCATTCACATCCTAATGAACCCAATAATTATCAATCGGAACTAAATTCCTTATATGGAGATAGAGGGTATTTAGGTTCATACCCAAAGACGAATATGTATGTGTATATGCCAAAGTCAACTAGATTATTCAATGTGAACAAAAATGCATATATTCGACACATAAACAATGACTATCGTCGGTTTATCAATTTAGGAAGATGAAAAATATTTCTGTGAAAATATTGTTGGTCGCTATAGTCTTAATATTCGTAAACTGCGACCATAAATCTTCGTTTCATGGCTCCGATTTGAAGAATACAATGGGTATTCAGCATATTTTAACAGATACTTTAAATACTTACTTGAAAAAAAATTATTGGTATGCTACGGATGAAAATGGACATATCACATGTCGTCCTTTTGTATATGTATGTTTTCAACATATAGACACGAAAAATTTTGTTTCTTTTGCAATAAGTCCCCGCATTATGATTGACACAACATTTGAAGCGACATATTACAAAAGCACAAACGACGAGTTTATGTTTTGTATTCTTCTTGATGAAAAAGACAGTATAAATACTGTGTTCACAAATAATTATTCACTTGAACCTCTTGATTTTTGCTATAATCCGTATATTAATAACCATTGCTTTTATGATGGCCGATTATATTTAAGATCTTATGAAATAGTACACAAACAAGACATTGGGGACACTTTGCTATTGTTAGAACAACCTTTGACAACATGGGTTTGTAATCCCCCAGAAGTGTTTTTTTAAATTATGCGTATTTACTACCCGCAGTGTAACCATCTACATCAACGGCAAGGAGGTGGAGGCCTCCGTCAAGCAGATACGGGCGGAAATGAACCGCCTCGTCAACGAGCAGAACCGCATGGTCATCGGCTCGGACTAGTACATCTACCACGCCAAGAAAATCAATGAGCTGAGGCAGTACCTCAAGGAGCACGCTTTTCCAGTTAAGAATGAGGAATTAGGAATGTTTTTCAAATAAACTACAACATTTCGCATTTTATAATTTGTTTTGGGGAATCACTTTGCGATTGGCTTTGCTCGTTTTTTTTATTTTAGCAATTGCGACAGGGGTTGTTCCTGTCACAGTCAACAAATACATTTTATTGACGCTGTCTATTATGTGTGTGATAATTGTTTCTTTCTTGATAGGATCATTTACCATCAGACCTTATAGAACACTGCTGATTTGTATTAGTGGTGTAATAGGAATTGGCTTGCCTATCATTATAGTCAGAAAATGAAATCCAACCCGAAAAATCCCATCTTTGCGCCATGAACCATACCGCCACATACCCGCTTCAGCATCCCCGTTCCTATAAGGGGGGGGATCGGTACTTCTTCAACGGGCAGGAGGTTGATAACGAGATGCTTGGGGAAGGGGCTCTGCACGCCTTCGAGTACCGTATGCATGACACCCGCATCGGGCGGTTTTGGAGCGTTGATCCCTTGGCGGGGAAGTTCCCGCGGAACAGCATGTACGCGTTTGCGGAGAACTCTCCGGTAGGCTGTTTGGGGTTTGAAGGAATAGAGAAAGTTCGCTTTGGCAGTAAAGTTGAGAATTTCACTGGCATGACCAAAGAAGAAGTGAAAAATACCTTGAATAGATACTGTAACTATCACTATGGTAATGTTTCCGTCAGCGAAATAATGTCTTCCTCCAACGACAATGGGTTTTGGGATGTGACAGATATGAAAAATGATTATCTTTGCGGATGAATCAATCTCTTGCGAAACGAGAACCATCTAAATCAAAAATATATGTCTCTGTTAAAAGTATTAGAAAATACGATAGATTTCGAAGCCAAGGCGCAAAATATTGAGTACGAAAGCGTTATGCAAAGCAAACTGCAGGAACGCATCCAAAAAGGCTACACTATGGTGAACCTGAAAGTGGACGTGGAGTTCTTTGAAGAGACTCCGCGCTGGTGCAGCAGGTTGTCGGGAACGTTCAAGTATGTGAACAAGATAAGGGTTCGCAGCGACATGAACAACTCCAAAATCAGAGAAGGAGTGCAGGTGGTGCTGACAAACACTTCACATGGCATAAAACTCCTTATGGAGGTGGAGTATGACGGAGTCTCCGAATTTGTGCTTCGCTCCGGAGACTTTGATGTCAAGAACAACTCCATGGACAGCGCCAACTACCCTAAAGACAATTGGGAACTCAACATCAGGAACCAGAACGTCACCCACAGGCTACTCAAGGCTACTTGGGAGATTCTGAACAATAACAAAAACGTGGCCCAATTCTTCGACTCTTTCCTGAATGGTGATTATGAAAATGGATATTCTCCAATTGAAATAGAGCCTTTAGATAACGAATCTCAAAACGAGGCTATTCGTAAGTCGCTGGGTTCCACATATTTCCATTTGATTCAAGGTCCTCCCGGGGCAGGCAAGACCTTTACAATAGCCAAGATTGTTTCACTTATGCTTGAACAAGGCAAGAATGTGCTTGTGACAGGACCAACGCACACTGCCATAAACAACTGTCTGAATGCAATCTCAAAACTTGTGCCAGACAATTCCAAGATAGTGAAGTTAGGCGAGCGATACCAGGCTGAGGAGATTCGGGGAAATGCGAACATCAGCAAGTGTAAACAACTCAGGCACTATGAATTTGAGCGCGACGGCAAGTTTTCAAAGAACGGCGTTGTGATTGGGGCCACGCCGTATGCAATGTGCTACCCTGCGAGCAAAAAACTTGAAGGATGGTATTTTGATGCCGTGGTTTTCGACGAAGCTGCGCAACTCAGCATCCCGATGGCACTTGCCACCATGCTGTTTGCCAAGAAGCTGATTTTCGTGGGTGATCACAAACAACTGGATCCAATCTTCCATAAAGGCGACGAAGCAGTCGGCGAACTGCATTTCGACTGCAGTATTTTCAGGAAACTTACCGACCTCTATCCGAGTGATATCACCCTGCTGAACCAGTCATATCGTCTGAATGAGAATCTGATTAGGGTGCCGAATGCACTTTTCTACTACAACAGGCTCTCATCTGCCAGAAAGACAGAAAAGCCCTTTGTGAATTTTCAATGCGCTAAAGCACAGCAAATTGTGACTAATGAATCCAATGAACTGTTAGTGCTTCACCATCAGTTTGACTCACTGGGAAGATCAACCTACGAAGCTGAAATAACCGCTGATATCGTATCCGATTTGCTTGCTAACGGAGTACAAATCCAAGACATAGGCATAATCAGTCCCTATCGGGCGCAGATTAGGGAGATAAAACGAGTACTCGTGGACAGAAATGTGATAGCCGAGGCACATATCGACGATGTTTTCATAGATACTGTGGAACGGATGCAGGGTCAGGAGATGGCATACATAATCTATAGCATGTCTAATGCTAATCCGCGCGAAGCGCAAGACCGACTTGAGTTCTTCTATAGTCCGAACCGGCTGAACGTGGCCATAACCCGCGCATACCTGAAGACAATAGTCATTGCCAATGACCATATTTTCGAGTGTTGCAAGGAGATTTTAGCTTCTGATGAATCAAAAGATATAAAGTCATTTGCTGATATCTTTTTGAAATATAGAGAGTTATCTACGAAGATTGATTATGACGTCCAGGATGAAGAGTGGTGATATTAACAAATATGATTTTTTCAGACATTGATATTAAAACAAAAAATTGTACATTTGCACCCTTGTTTGAAAGAAAAAAATAACAAAAACATAATTCATTATGAGTAAACTGATTTCAATAGAAGAGGCTGTTTCGCACATAAAGGACGGAATGACCATCATGTTCGGCGGTTTTTTGGGCGCCGGTACTGCTGTGAAAATGGTGGAAGCCATTGCTAACAAAGGAGTTAAGGATCTGACATTGATCGGTAACGATACTGCTTATCCCAACAAAGCCATCGGAATGCTGATCGCCAACCATCAGGTAAAGAAGCTTTATGCATCTCACATCGGTACAAACGCCGACACAATCCAACAGTTCAACGACAAGACTTTGGAGATCGAATTTGTGCCACAAGGAACATTGGCTGAACGTATCCGCTGCGGCGGTGCCGGCCTCGGCGGTGTGCTCACTCGCACCGGCCTCGGTACTGTTGTCGAGGAAGGCAAACGCAAGATTGAAATCGACGGCGTTGAGTATCTCCTTGAAATGCCTTTGCATGCAGACGTGGCACTTATCGGTGCAAGTGTCTGTGATACAATGGGTAACGCAATCTACAAGGGCACAACACAGAACTTCAACCCTACAATGGCTACAGCAGCCGACCTCGTTATCCTCGAGACCAAAGAGCTCGTTGAAGTCGGCCAGATTCCGATGGAACAGATCCATACCCCCGGCATCTACGTTGACTATATCGTAAAGTAAGATAACACTGTTTTTACATACCGGCTGTGTGCAACACTGCACCCGGCCGGCTTTTTTTATGAAAAGGCACCTTCTTTCCTTGTTTTTTTCCCTTGTGCTGATGCTCAACTGCACCGCACAAGACGATTACAATTGTGTAGATATTAATCTGAACAATGTATCAGACGCCGCGCTCGTGCCTTGCGATACCTTCGGCTTTTGTTTCGTAATGACTAATAAAACAACTGATTCTATGGGAGTTACACTTAGCTGCTACGATACAATGATGCAACATTATTTCGACACAACATTCCTTTTGTTGAATGATTTTTTCATAAAAAATACAAATTTCGAGAATGATGAACTGATGATTCTGTTCGAAAGCAGGCAGCCCAGAAAACAGTTCCTTAGAAAGATTGTGTTGTATGATCTTCGTTCAAAAGTGTTGGCTATCAAAGATTTGAATCAATTTCAGGAATTTGAAGACTTGAAAGACATTCATCATTTTGGCAAGAATATTATATTTACCGTCTCAGAAAAAAAACAAGGAGACAAATTATTCATACTTGAAAATGAAGCTACTGTGGCTCATCAGTTTGACTTTACAAAAGATTTTTTTACAAAAGTCCTGAATACTTATGCGGATGGAGAATCAAAGCACTTTTTGACTTGCATTTCTTCAGAAGACAAAACCTTTTTCTTCAAGCTTGATGCCAACGGCAAGTCTGTCTTTGCAAATGTGATAGACAATGACTATTATAAAAGTTCAGATGCTTTTATCAGTAAAGTCGGCGAATCCAAGTATATGACAATATTGAGGAGTGAAGAAGATTGGGGAGTGGTTTTCAGATCGACTTTAGTGGATGGTGATGCTGTTAAATACCTGCCGTATCATAAGAGCTATTTCTATATCAGAGAGGGACATAGCAATCCGTGGGAGCAGTTAGACAGCCTTACATCTGGGGTGCTGCTGTCGTCGGTTCCGCAATATACAAGTATTTCCCCAGTGAAATTTTTCCACAGCGACAAATACACGGCAGTTACTATGGATTTCTATAAGCCGGAATACTATCAGTATTACAATGGATATTATTATGATACAAGGTTTTACGGTTACAGATACGATCACGCTGACGTGTTGATTTACAATAATGACGGGACATTGGCTGGTCCTTTGCAGATGTCTTATGACGATTCCCACAACCTTCATTCAACTGTGATTTCCAAGACGAAGGTCGCTTTTTTGGATAATGGGGAAGTCCTGTTGTACTATATGGACAGTGAGGGATTCACGACGCAGTTGCTGAATTCTGAATTCAAGGTGATTGACCCCGTGCGAACACAAGAGATACCCTTGCGCAGTCGCAGGTACGCAATGCGAAATGCCGAGGTTGACATTTTTGTGCCCTGGTTTGGGCGTAACAACTTTATCCTTGGCGCCTACCAGTATTCCAAGGATTCAAAAAACTCGAAGGTAGGCTATATTATCAACAAATTGAAATTCGAATAATAGAAATATGAAACCTGCATTATTGATTTTGGCTGCCGGAATGGGCAGCAGATATGGCGGTCTGAAACAGTTGGACACCATGGGACCGAATGGCGAGACCATCTTGGACTATTCTGTGAAATTTGCAGCGGAAGCCGGTTTTGGCAAGGTTGTGCTCGTGGTCAGAAAACACATGGAAGCTGATGTAAAGCGCATCATATTTCCAAGATATGACAATATCATTGACATGGAATGTGTCTTTCAGGAACTGGATATATTGCCGGAAGGATTCAGTGTGAATCCGGAGAGAGTGAAGCCATACGGCACCGCCCATGCAATTTTGATGGCAAAAGATGCAATAAAAGAACCGTTCACTGTGATTAATGCCGATGACTTCTATGGACGGGAGTCGTTTTTCGTGATGGCTGATTTCCTTAAGAAGGAGACGGCAGTGAATGAGCGCGCCTTCTCGATGATTGGTTATCGACTGAGGGACACACTCTCGGAGTTCGGCACTGTCTCGCGCGGCGTGTGCACCATGGATCACGACGGACTTCTGTTGTCTGTTGATGAGATGCGCAAAATCTCGAACAATGGTGGGAAGATCCAGAATATAGAGAACGGCACAACCACAGACTTGACTGGCGATGAATTTGTGTCGATGAACTTCTGGGGTTTTTCTCCCTTGATTTTTAAATACTTGGAGGAACTGCTCATAGATTTTCTCAATAAAAACAAAGATAATATCACTGCTGAATATCCTATCCCGGATGTTGTGTCATATTTGTTAAAACACGGAATCGTAGATGTAAAAGTGCTGCCTACCACTTCAGAGTGGTTTGGGGTGACGTATCCGGAAGACAGACCTGCAGTGGTGGAGAAGCTCAAGAGACTGTAACTATGAGTGAAAATCAGATTCTCTTTGATTTCCTGACAGACCTGCGTTACAACAACAATCGTGAGTGGTTCAAGGCGCACCGCGACTACTACGACGCGGCTTGGAAACGTTTCAACGGATGCGTAAGTGAGTTGATATCAGAGATAGGCAAGTTTGACCCTGAAATAGCAAATCTGCAGCCAAGCGACTGCACTTACAGAATATACAGAGATATCCGTTTTTCTCCTGACAAGACGCCTTATAAAGGTCATTTTGGTGCTTATATCTCTAAATACGGCAAAAAATCGTATTGGGGTGGCTATTATGTGCAGATTGAGCCCGAGGGCGTGATGTTGGCCACGGGCGTGTGGTACCTGCCGACTAAGGAAATGCAACAGCTTAGAATGGCTATTTATGACCAGATATCTGATTATGAGGCTATTGTGGAAAATCCCGACTTTAAGAAGTTGGTGGTTCAGATAGGGCAGGACAATTACAAGCGACTTCCTGCCGGAATTCCCAAGGACGTTGCGCATCCGGAGTATTTTCTGTGCAAGGACTATGCTGTTTGGTGCAATATGAAGCCAAAGGCCTTCTGTGTGAAGAATTACGCCAAGAATGTGGCGGCAATGTTCCATACAATGAAGCCTTTCAACGACTTCTTGGCGGAGAACATCGTGATTAACATGGAGGAGATGGAGACGATGAAAGATGTGGTGAAGATAATATGATACCCTGAAAAAAATATCTGTAATGTTAATAGCAATCGCCGGGGAACGCGGTTGTTTCCATAGTGTAGCGACGTGCCATGGCGCGTCGCTAAATTTCCCATTGTCAAATTGCCCCGCCTACAATCACCCATTCTAAATAGAAGGAAATTGCAATTGGCAGCAATTAAAGGTACGATTTTCTTTGTATAACACTAACAAGAAACAAATATTTTTGATGTCAGAAATTACAATTTTATCTTGATAAAGGTAATGTTCGATGGCTTGGAGTAAGGGAGATACCGGCTTATGTCGGAAGTGTTGGAAAAGAGAGTTTCGACATAGTCGCAGTAGGGGTTTGAACAGTAAAGGGTTACATATTGATTGCCATATTTTGTGATACCGTGGTCCTTTATGCAAATATTGCCGTTTTTGCAACGTTGGCATATCTCAGACGTCTGGTTTGGGTTACTTCGGAACGCCCCGAATTCCCCTATGAAATATGACGGTTGCCTCTTGTCGTATATAAGGTAGGTGGTCTTTCTGGCGCGCGTCATCGCCACGTAGAACACACGCCGTTCCTCCGCATCCTTGAAACCGTCGGCGCCCGACAGAACATAATTCATGATGGGGTCGTCTTGTATTATTGATGGTATTGCTCTGTTGTTGCAGCCCAATACTATCACGTGATCGGCCTCCAATCCCTTGGCAGAATGGATTGTCAGAAAACGCACCTTGTGACCTGCAATGTTAAGAATGACATCTTTAGAAAAATCGTGTTTTCTTTTGGTGAGAGTGGTGATGGTGGATTTGTAACGTCCTAAAATGTATATGGATTCGTGTTTGGGAATCTGTTCCACTATTTCGGTTATCGTGTTGAGCTCGTTGTACTCATCGTAGTCAATGAGTTTTAGCAACGTGGCTTCCGATGTTGAACGTATGTTTTTTTTCAGCTGTTCGGGATTCGATTGTATGAAGTTGGATGATTGTGAGAGAAGCGGCTCCCCGAAGCGGTGAGTGGTTTCAATCATACAGCGTTCCGTGAAACCGAAGAATTTCTCGAACTCATAGAAAAGTGTGATGTCACTGCCCGAGAATTTATAGATAGACTGCCAGTCGTCGCCCACGCAGAAAAGCTTGGTGAATGGCTCCGCTGTGCGCAGCGATTGCAGGTATTTGCGCTTGTCGGCCGACATGTCCTGAAATTCATCAACCAAGATGTATTTGTATTTATATGGTGAATGAATCTTGCAGAGTTCTGCACATTGTATAAGTGAATCCGTGAAGTCAATCTGGTTCAGTCTTTTCAGTCGTTTCTGGTATTCAGAATACAGAGGGGCAACCAACATTTTCAAGATGAACATGTTGCGTTGGCGGAATGCCACATTACTGTCTTTGTTGATTTCATGCTCTATGTCTCCAATTGTTTTCTCATTTGCTTTCATGAGGGTTATGAAACCTTCAAGAAGTTGGGCGAGATCCTCGTCGGCGTTGGCATTTATCATCTTAATCAGCTCGTGTTTTCTCTCTTCGGAGATGGGGTTCGTGGGGATGCCATTGCGATGGAGCATGTTCTCAATATATGATCTCATCTCATCGCGGTTATATCGTTGGAAGTCGGCACTGGTAGTGTAAAAGAGTACGGTTTTGTATCTTTTGTGGAGCTCTTTTTTCCAGATGATGCCGTCGTTGTACTCTTTGTTTGCGGCAGGATATCCGCCTTTTTTGCCATCACCGAACCAGCGGGGGACATTTCCGTTGGCGTCAATTCCGAAGTGTTCCAGAAAAGAGACATAATGCTGTTCTTTGATACCGCTTCCTGTCCTTATCTGACCTTTGAAGTGGATGCTGAAATCGGGTTTGTATTGGCGGTGTTTTGGGTCTGCGGTGGGGTAGGGGTATGGTTCCTCATAGCGGAAATCGACACCGAGTTCTGTGAGATGGATTGCAATTTCACTTTCCTCGCGACTTCTTACATAGATTCTTTCTCCGTCCATGTCGGGGTAGGGTACCATTTTGCCGTTTCTCTGAAGGTCGAGTGCGTGTTCTTTGGCATTTTCGTAGTCATGTTCGTAGAGCATCAGGTTTTGCGCCTCGGTTAAGTATTTGTTGGCGGCTGCGAAGAAGTCGGTGTTGTTGCGCATGTGGTATTCGATGCAGTTGCGCAACAGGAAATTGTCGCAGATCGTGGGTTTAGCACCTGTGATTCTGCCTATAGTGTTGAGTGCGTGGGCGTGGAATGTGGAGCAGGTGACGCCTTTGCAATCCACGCGGTCTTGGAGCTCGGCCGCAGCTTTGCGGGTGTATGTGACGACAAGTATTTCGGATGGCTTGATACGACGTTTTTCAACGAGATATTTCACTTTGGCGGTGATTGTTGAAGTCTTGCCGCTGCCAGCGGAGGCCACTATGAGGTTGTTGTCTTCGGAGGTTACGACGGCACGCCGCTGCTGCTCGTCGAGAGGGTATGCGAAAATTGAGTCAAAATATTCCTTGTTTTTGCTGATTTCGGAGTTAACAAATGTTTTGTTGTGCGCTTTTGCCAAATTAGTGAGAATGTTTTTGCTCTTTAGGTAACTTAGTGAGTTGCTGGTTGCAGCTCGGAGTGTTTTGGAGGCGAAGTGGTCTAAGTATTTGATGATGTCATTCTGTTTTGAATGCCATTTCGAGAAGAAAGATTCTATACGGTTATTGTTTAGGTAATCGTCGGGTTTCAGGAGTTTGTCAAGGTCCTTGTTGAGTTCTTTTGCAAGGCGCACGGCGTTGGTATAGCAGTCGTTAATCCGTAGGTTTGTTTTTTGGATTTCATCTAAGGAATCATACTTTTTCAGGAACGACTGGATTGTCGGAGATGAAAAGGGCGAGGATTTTGTGGCATCAGCCAGATACTTGTACTTGGAGCGGTATGTTTTCAGAAAGTCGTCGGTGAAGCGGTTGTTTATGGCTGTAAGTTTGTCAAGTTCAGCGAGTGCGGTTGCGGCAACAGGCTCATAAGTCTCGAAGAACTCTCTTTTTTTTGAGTTTTCCGAAACCTCGTTAGCCACAAAATAGCACAGCAGTGGCAGTAGGAGCAAGCCAAATACGATAAGTGCTGCAATCATAGTGAAAAGGCCGGCAAAGATAGTTAATTTACAGATACGCCAAGCGTGAGGATCACAGCGGCAGAGACGCTCGGCCGTGCGGCTTTACCGCTGTGGGTTGTTTGCGGCGGCCGTCCGTTGGTTTCCTGTTGAGACGCACGGCCGTGCGTCTTTACCTTGTGGGCTTGGTAGCGGCGACCGTCCGTTTTTTTCTCCGTTGAGACGCACGTCCGTGCGTCTTTACCCTGTGGGCTGATTGCGGCGACCATCCGTTTTTTTTCTCCGTTGAGACGCACGGCCGTGCGTCTTTACCTTGTGGGTTGTTGAGGCGACCATCCGTTTTTTTCTCCGTTGAGACGCACGGCCGTGCGTCTTTACAGTTTTATTTATTGTTTTTCTCCCATTCTATGGGATTACGGATGATATATTTGGATATATTTCGGTATTCTGTTTCGTTTCGGATGATATGGTCGTGATAATTTGGTTGCCAAAGTGGATTTTTTTTGTTGAATTTGGCAATTGTCAAATGATTTAAGTCAATCCAATCATCGATTTGTTTAATGGTTGATGATTTGAAACCGGAAATAAATGACGATATTGATTTTGGTTTCCGTTGTGGAATAAACTCGCCATCCATGTGATTTGTGACATTTGTGTTTACGTGGTCGGAATGTTCGCATTTTGATTTGTCCAATATCACGATAGCATGCAAATGGTCGGGCATTAAAACAAATTCACCCAAAAACAATTCCTTTCGCAATTCAAATGATTTGAAAAATTCATCGTGTACAATCTGTCCCAAATCGTTCAATAACATTTCGCCATTGATGATTTCCCCGAATAATTTTTTACGACCCGCTGTAACGAAGGTGATGAAATAATGTCCGCTGCAAGAATAATCCCATCCTCGTAAACGATTAGATGCTATTCTGTATTTTCCATTGTATTTTTCTTCCATAATATTATATTTTCGTGGTTGCGGCGACCGTCTGTTTTTTTTCTCCGTTGAGACGCACGTCCGTGCGTCTTTACCTTGTGGGCTTGGTTGAGGCGGCCGTCCGTTGGTTTCCTGTTGAGACGCACGGCCGTGCGTCTTTACCTTGTGGGCTGATTGCGGCGACCGTCCGTTTTTTTCTCCGTTGAGACGCACGTCCGTGCGTCTTTACCTTGTGGGCTTGGTTGCGGCGACCGTCCGTTTTTTTCTCCGTTGAGACGCACGGCCGTGCGTCTTTACCCTGTGGGCTTGGTTGCGGCGGCCGTCCGTTGGTTTCCTGTTGAGACGCACGTCCGTGCGTCTTTACC
>CAKUVI010000014.1 GCA_934699095.1 uncultured Bacteroidales bacterium
GTTGTAGGAGTCGGGAGTGTACCTGTTGTGTTTTGGCAATATTTCACAGGGGACGTAAACTCCACTGTAGGCTCCCAAATCGCGTACAGATAATCGTACGGGTTGGCCTCGTCGGCGGCGACGGAGTCGGCTTGGGTGGTGGTGCCGTGTGCCGTGTAGATAGAACCGTTATAATCCAAGAAGTTGGGATTGCAATGGTCTGTTGCCGTATCCGGCAAGGAGGTAGGAGCTGTGGGATTAGGGGTCTGTGTGGTAGCCACAACTTTCATCTTGTACCAGCCCTTGAAGGTGTAGCCAGGGCGGTCATCTGGTGTGGGGATACTAACAGCTTGGTTGATACTTAAGGCCGCATCGTATCGGAGTGTATCACCGGAGCCATCGTTCGTGTACCATACAATAAAGGTTGGGGTCTCTCTCTCTTTGAGTGTATAAACAGCCTTGAGTTGAATGGTATAGGATGTATCAGCATCAGGATCAGAGCCCACAATTGTTGTCTTAGCGTCTGCTAGCAGCACTGTGAAATCACCGCCGGGGAAGACATTGATACCAGAAGAGACAAAAGCACCATTCTGCCACTTTTGCAAATCCCAATGGGAGAATACAGAATCTGTAGGTGCCGTTGGGGCTGATTCGCCAATAGCAGTTGTGTTGTCCAAATACAATTTGTTATGTTGAGGACAGTTGGAGGCATTACTTCCGCAAACATATTCAATGCCTATACCATTGGCTCCTTGCACAATTTTACGCCACTTGGCATACAAGTCCACTTTCTTGGTAATCCAAGGTCTATCATTACCTTTCCACACTCCATTCGGAAATTGCACCAAGGTATCAGAACAATAAATCGTATCACCGTAGGTGTTACCCCATTTATTCATCTTATCTGTGAAATCAGTTTGCTTATTATAATTCGAAAAGTATTGATAACTGTTATTAAAGTGCGTGTTTTCACTGAACACCACTGAAAGTTCTGGATCAGAGTACCAACCTACCCATTCATAACCAGTACGCCTGCCAGTAGGGGCACTTAAATTGCCATTATAACTGATACGGAAGTTCATTTCTTGGTCATCACTACCCCAAAACAATGACGGATCTGTGCCAGCATTGGGATGAAGGAATATACGATATTGTATCTGACGCCACTTGGCATAGACAGTGATATCTTGATTAGGCATTGTGGTAAAGGTATAGGGCTGGGTGCAGGCTTTGTCAATAAACCATCCTTCAAACACAAATCCTGCATTTTGAGAAACTGGTTCATAATAATCATCTCCATTTTTGTTATATGATGACAAAGAGGATTGATATTGTATACCCGAAGCAGTGTATAATGAACCATGGTCTATTTCCTCCAATGGATTACCATTACCATCAACATAAGCACCATCCATATAAATAATATTATAGGTTGCTCTCGTATAATACAATCTTAGTGTACCGCCATTGTTCACATTAGCTCGACCATTGACAAAAGCCGGATCCGATCCAAAATGATTATAACCAGCCAAATCGACAAAATCTTCTGCCTCTGTAAAGAAATTGTACTTTGCAGGAATTGTATTGCCATATTTTACAAAATTTTTTCCATTAAATGTTCTATCAGCAGTTTGACCAGGTAGGGCTTCCACATAAAATTCCATATATTTTGTAGAAGCATCACTTGAATTGCGAGAGAATGTCACATTCTCAGCCGGCATAACATCTATATACACAAGAACTTGATTAAAAGTATTAGAATTGTGAGGCTCCCATCTGTATTCTTCATTTCCATTAACAGAGATAGGAAAATTATTTCCAATTGGTGCCTGATATTTTTCTTCAATGGTTTTATAAACTGTTCCGCTATTTTCATATCTCCTAAACGTAAGCGTATATGTTGTTCTTTCATAATAAACATTCACCACTGCGGTTCCTTCGGGTTTAATCTTCACATTCTGGTCAAAATGATCCAAATGAAAACCTGTGTACTGTTTATTCTCACCATTTACGCGAGCATAAGCATTGTTGCCAGAACTTTGCTGCTGTACCGTATTAATAGTATTTCCTGGAGTTCCATTCAACTGGACATATTCTTTGAGATCATATCCGTCTCCTGTAATATTTTCCAACCAAATCAACACTGTATATCCAGCAGTGGAAACTTGATTCCATTTAGCGTATACGGTATCTGTTGCAGTTAATTGTTGTCCAAATTGGAATAAAGAACCCGTTGGATCTCCGTACTGTGTTGCCGGTTTACCTGTATACCAACCGTCAAAGGTATATCCGAGACGCGTCATAGTGAGAGTTGGCTGTTGCGTCACTTGTCCTGCCAACACAAAATCTGGAGCCTTGTAAGTAGCACCCTTACCATTCTCCTCATATACCAACCAATATCCCTGCGGCAAATATGGGACAAACACCACATCTCCTGTAATAACAATATCTGTGTTATTCTTATACAGACTATCGGTCACGTGTCCTACAACAGAGGATTCATACCCATCATCAACATACCATCCCAACAGGGTGTGCTGGTCATCCAAATCAAAATTTTGTAAAACCGTATAGTCTCTTTGCGTCACATTGGTTGGTTCCAAATAATTATACGAGTTCAACACTGCACCATGGTTATCCAAATAGGTAACTGTAAACGAAGAATAGAGGAGGGCATAGAAGTACATGGTATCACCCTCATTCACAGCACTGCCCAATCTGGTCTTCACGGCCGCGCGCACACCTTCAATAGTCTTGGAAGAGGCAGCGTCGTCAACCGAATAGGTATAATGGCCATGGGGGCCTTGGTACCATCCACGGAAAACCCATTTGGAATGATCATATGTGCCAGCACCGGGATCATACAAAATCTTTTTAAATAATGTGTCATTCGGGTCAGTCGAATCTAAATCGTTCTGCTTCACCATAATGGTAGTAGTTTCGCCATTGGCTTGCACAAACGTCACCGCCAAACGGGCATCAGCACCACTCTCCGCCACAATATACACCGAGAAGCTTTGAGCCGGGAAGGTGATGGTGTGGTTGGTCGGGGAGACCGTGGCCACGAACTCGTTGCCGTTGGCGCCCTCATGGTAGACGTCCAGCAGCTCACCGTCCGCAAAGTCGGGGTCGGTAATGGAGACCATCACAGGCGCGCCGCCGGCCGGCTGCCACTCGGCTGTGCCGTTGGTGATGGTGATGTCGTAGGCGCCCTTCACCTGCTTGCCCTGCGGCAGGGTGCGCTGCACCTTGGTGGCCTGCACCTTCGCGCTCTGCGGCATACCGCCCTTCAGAGTCATCGAGACACTCGGGGCCTTCTTCACCGCGCAGCTCTTCACGCTCTGCGCAGCCGCGTCTAAACTGATTCCTGCTACCATAAGCAGCATAGCCGCCACCATGGTGCATGCACGCAAGACACGCGTGAAGCGGCCTTGCTTACTTTCTACTTTGTTGCCCTTTTCAGAGCAGGTTGTAAAATTGTTCATGTGTTTGAAATTTATTATTACTTAATTATTATTATCCAATTTTTTGAGTTTTTCCGTCCCTTCCAACAAACAACCATCCCTTTTCGGAATTTTTCGGAGAAATTTTGCAAATTTCGGAGTACCCCATACACGTCCTACAACAGAAGAAAGCACAGACCGCAGTCTGCCGCTTCCCTTGTAAAACAGGGCTTTTCCGAAATGAGGCACGAGATTGTGAGTGTGTTGTTAGTTCAGTATCGTCATTCATGCAAAAATATCAATTTATTTAAACCAAACAAGTCCCTTTTTGGTCCTTTTTAGTTCTAAAGGCATCTATCCCCCGGCCCGTTCGCCTAAACCCGCCTAAAACAGGCGATTTCCGAAAAACCAAAAGTTATCAACAGGAATTAAACAACAGCTGTTAATAAAATGTTAATGTGGAGACATGCCATGGCGCGTCTCCACATTGCACATAGTGCGCATGGGGGCAACCGCGGGAATTCACGGCATTCAGACACAAATCCTGGCGGGATGCTGCTGGCCACATAGCCAAAGAGGCAACGCTGTGCGTTGCCTCTTTGCTGAAATATTAATGTTATGTGTTCGAAAAATTAACGTTTGATGAATTTAGTGGTTACGCTCTTGTTCCCGTCGGAGAGGCGAACGAAATATTGTCCGGCGGCAAGCGAGCCAACGCCTAACTGGATATTGCCATCCTCTATCCTTTCTGATGCAACAAATTTGCCGTTAATGTCATAAACAGCTATGTTGGTAACCTTGAAATCTGGATTCTTAAGTGTTATATTCAACTGTGAAGCAACCGGGTTAGGAGAAATCACAACGTCGCTCTCCTTGATATAATCATTAATTCCAGTAGTCACAACATCACTGGCGTCGCGTGGAATCAGATAGTAAGCGCCATAGCTTATCTTGTTCACGCCAAGCAGATCAACAGGAGTTGTAGGAATAGCCTCGCCGG
This sequence comes from uncultured Bacteroidales bacterium, assembly GCA_934699095.1. Classification (GTDB taxonomy): domain Bacteria; phylum Bacteroidota; class Bacteroidia; order Bacteroidales; family WCHB1-69; genus F23-D06. Next base: position 4,423 of record CAKUVI010000014.1, read on the forward strand.
TAAGCCCTGGCATGTTATAGAAGTGAATCCAAACGCCATTGCCGCTAACACCATTCTGGGTGAGGGTGTATTTAGAACCGTTGGCAAAAGTACCGGTTTCGTTGAACGTAACACCTTCCATGCTGATGAGCTCGCACTGATGAGCGTTCATATAATCAACATCCTGCATGTCGCTAACCGTAACTGTCAACGGGGTAACCTCATTGTAAATTGTGATTGCCTCTGCCGTATATGGCTCAGTCACTGCAAATTGAAGCAAACCATAGTAATCGGTGAGAGTGCCATAGATATCCTTGATCTCGTCGCCTACTACCAAATCGGTGGTGATAAGGTGATTGTTGTCGTCAATAACGATGGCGCCAGTCTCATCCTGAATGAAAATCTGGTGACGATATGAATCGTTGATTCCGGTAACTATCACACTGCCAGTAAGCTTGTAAACATCGCTACCGAAATGTGTGCCGTCAATGTCCAGGTCGGCTGTCCATTTTTCACGCAAAGCGGCAATATTTGCCACATGGAATTCCTGTGCGACACCGTAATTGAAATTGATGGTGTCGGGAACCATCACATTGCCGGCCAAATCTTCAATGTTAGTCACATACAATGCATAAGACTCCCCTTCAATGAGTTCCGGATTGAGACTGAGAGTCACTGTTGTGCCGTCAAGGGTTGCGCTTGTTATGTCAATACCCTCAAGACTATAGTTATCCGTCTCCTCTGCTATTGATTGGTCAATCTGTTCGTTGAAAAGAAGCTTAATCGTGGTGTTGTTCTCGATGGAGTGTGACAATATCTTTGGAGGATAGATGTCTGGACCGTTGTTGTTTGCTCTGAACACAACATTGTCGAGGCGGTTGTTACCACTGCCAGAAGTGCAGCCATCAACTGTAAGCTTGATATAGACATTTTCAGCATCGTTGAGTTCAGTCACAGCTGCAAAACTCACCTCACGAAGAGTGTAAGTGGTCACATTAGTGCCTTTAACTGTATCCAGCAATGTGAAATTCTGTCCATCTGTGCTGTAATACCATATATGGACCTTATAACCTGTGGCGCTGCTGCGTTGAGCATAAGAAAGCTGCAGGTCTTGATAGCCACTCATTGAAAACTTGAAAACGACAGACTTGCCGTTGGCGGTGGTGTTCACGATAGCCAGATCCTTTGAGTTTGACGGAGTCGGACGGGGGTCGTTGAGCGTTGTCCCGCCGAAGGCGTTGATTTCAGGGTTTGTCTGGTTATTGAAATCATCTGAGCCGTTGGTGCCGTCGGCATATAAGGTGCCGGCGCCCCAGTCTTCGTTAGACGCAATGACTTTCTCGGTGTTGGAAGCACCGCTATTGGCGCCCGTGAGACCGTCGAACGTCCACCCCACTACGATGTCTTGCGAAAAGCCAGCCATCACAAAGGCGGAAAGCAAAAGAAGTAAAGATATCTTTTTCATATTCAATATATTTTATTAACAAAAAACATTTAATTTCTGAGCTGCAAAAATAATACTTTTTTTTGATGTATTCACTGTCTCATTTTTTTAAGGCAACTGTTTTCATGTTGACGATGCAAAAATCCCACGTCTTCGCATTTTCCATTGTCAAATTGACCCCGGCCTCAAATCACCCATTCTAAATAGAAGGGGAAATGCAATTGGTGCAATTAAATCGTAGGTTTTTGTTATTCAGGCAGATTACTTTGCAGGAAACTTATTCGTTAATTTGAATCCCCTGAAGGGGATTGAATTTTGGCTGGGGAATCTTTTCCATCCTACCGGGCTTTATCCCCTGACGGGGATTAATTGATTGAAAATATTGGCTGCTCTCTCCTTTGGAGAGTTTGTTAGTTGTTTCGCACGTGGGCTGGGCTGGCCGACATTGGGGGGGGGGGCGGGGTCGCCGTGAATGGCGGATGCGTTACAACAGAGCGGGCGGGCTTTAATGTCGGCTTGATTTTTTGGTTACTTTTTACATAAACTGCTCTCGATCGGAAAAGCAAGCTAGCTTTCTTTTCTCTCGCTTTACCGCAGTTTTGATCAAGCAAAAAGTAACATTTAAATTGCATAACAAAAACCTGCATTTTTATTATGCAACAATAAAAAAAATTATTATCTTTGCGGTTCGAAAAACACTTTTTATCTAAAACAATTATAAATTATGGTAGAGAAAATCACATCAAGTCAGCAGGCCATGGACATGGAAGCCCGCTATGGCGCACACAATTATCATCCACTCGGAGTGGTTATCGCACGTGGTAAAGGTCCTTTCGTTTGGGATGTTGAGGGCAAAAAATATTTCGATTTCTTGTCTGCATACTCAGCTGTAAACCAAGGTCACTGTCATCCGAAAATCATAGAGGCGATGATCGACCAGGCGCAAAAGGTGACCCTCACCTCACGTGCATTCTACAATGATTGTTTAGGACCATACGAGAAATACGTAACAGAGACATTCGGCTACGACAAGGTTCTCCCGATGAACTCAGGTGCCGAGGCCGACGAGACAGCCTTGAAGCTCTGTCGCCGCTGGGGTTACGACAAGAAGGGACTTCCCGAGAACCAAGCCAAGATCATAGTTTGCGACGGCAACTTCCACGGCCGCACCATCACTATAGTTTCATTGTCAAACGATCCTGACTCATACGCAGGATTCGGTCCGTTCACACCGGGTTTCATCAGAATCCCTTACAACGATGTTGACGCACTGGCAGAGGCCCTCAAGGATCCCATGGTATGCGGTTTCTTGGTTGAGCCTATCCAAGGCGAGGCCGGCGTTTACGTTCCGGACGACGGATATTTGAAGAAATGCTACGATCTCTGCAAGGCACACAACGTGCTCTTCATCGCCGATGAAGTACAGACCGGAATCGCACGTACAGGTAAGATGCTTGCCTGCGACCACGAAGGCGTTCGCCCTGACATTCTCGTACTGGGCAAGGCTCTCTCAGGCGGCACAATGCCTGTTTCAGCCGTATTGGCAGACGACGACATCATGCTCAACATCAAACCCGGCGAGCACGGTTCAACCTTCGGCGGCAACCCCATCGCCTGCCGCGTAGGTATTGCTGCCCTTGAAGTTGTGAAAGAGGAGAAATTGGCCGAGCGCGCCGAATACCTCGGCAAGATCTTCCGCGAAGAGATGGGCAAGGTCAACAGCCCTATGATCAAACAAATCCGCGGTAAAGGACTTCTCAATGCCATCATCATCCAACCTACAAACGGCAAAGAGGCTTGGGACGTTTGCGAAAAGATGAAAGAACTCGGCGTTCTTGCCAAACCGACCCACCAACACATCATCCGCTTCGCCCCTCCTTTGGTCATCACCGAAGAAGAACTCCGCGAGGCCATCGCAAGAATCACCGAAGCAATACTCTCATTCGAAAAATAATCACAACTATAAAATGCGAAATGGCGGTTCCTAAAGGAGCCGCCATTTTTATATCTGAAAAACCGCTATCTGATCCGCGAACGTATCTTGCTGAAATTCTTCTCGACAATAATATACAACAAATACGAGATTACAAGCACCGCCATCCAATAGATAACATACCCCCACCCTCCCATCTTGCCGAAAGCATCGGAATAATTGTTGGAGATGAATTGTGCAACCATGAGATTGATAAGGTACAATGAATATGACAGCACACTGATGCATGAAACCGCAGTGCCTGCTTTCGTCTTGTAACTCTTCACAAGCGAAGCGTATGGCAGCAGCATCGCGAACGCCACTGGCTGTACAGTGCAAACCAACACATTCTTGTATATCGACCCGGGCTGTTGTGGCAGCAACACCGATACAACCAAGACCATTACACCTATGATAAGTGACATTTTCGCATTCCGTTGCCAAAAATCGCTGAATCGGAATTGCAGCCATGCAGCAAACACTCCTACATAAACGCTGTCGCAACGCGAGGCCACTGTCTTCCTGATCCAAACATCCCACCAAAAACGGTCGGTTGCATTCCCCGACACCTTGATCCTATATGCTATCGAGATAACAATAAAGACAAGGCTTAACACTGGAACAAGCTTGCCGACATCCACCTTTTTGGTGCACACCATCAAGATCAACGGGAAAAAGATATAAAACCACCATTGCACAGGCAAACACCACGACTCCCAGAAGAAATCATAGAATGGAGTGAGCAGATTTTGCGTGAAAGTGGCAAACTGCCACATAGGGAATGCTGCTATATTTCCCGGCAGAACCTGGATTCTGACCAATATGTAGTTGATCAACAGAATGGCATAATAGTTTGGAAGGATTCGTAAGAACGTACGTCCATAAAAGCGGAACAGATATTCCGGCTCCACTTTGCCGTTGTTTTGCAAATGCCTAAAAAAAGCCCCTCCTATCAGAAAGCCTGTCAACACAAAGAAAACATCGACAAAGTCCGGGAGAGGTATTTTATTTACGAAAGCAAAATGAGAATCCTGCAACAGGAACGCGCCATGACCATGAATCACGAAGAAAATGGCTAATGCTCTAAGGAAGTCAAGTCCGAAGATGCGTTTCCTGTCGAGGACTACACTCAGCACGATGGATTATTTTACAATTTCCAAAAGCTCGATTTCAAATTCGAGAGGCGTGTATGGAGGAATACCTTGGGTACCTTCACCGTAGGCCATGCTTGAAGGGATGAGCACCTTCACCTTTTCGCCCACTTTCATTCCTGACACAACAGCATCCCACCCTGGGATCACTTCGCCTGCACCTACAGTGAACTCGAATGGCTCATTGCGTTTTAATGAGCTGTCGAATTCCTGGCCGTCTGTAAACCTGCCGACATAGTTGACCTTCACTTTCTGAAGAGGTTCAACCTTGTCGCCTTTACCCTGTTTCAATGTCTTAACATAGATACCAGACTCGTTGACCTTCATATCCTTGTTGTTCTCAAGATATTCTTTTATAATGGTAGGCTCATTCTCGCGGTTTGCGTTCATTTGTGCGTCATATTCTGCCTTAAGTTGTTCAAATTCGGCTTTTTTCATAGCGCCAAACAGTTTGACGTCGAAATAGAGGGGAGTATCACCGAATTCATATTCCTGAGAAGGACTGAGCATTTTTTCAAAGAATTCCGGTCCATCGAGGATGAAGGTGGCGCTGTCGCCGACATGCATCATGCGGAAAGCCTCGAAGATATCGCCCTTATAGAGCGAATCCATAACCATCTGTTGTGGAATCATAGGTATTAACACTGAATCTCCGGCACGCATGGAGAGCAGAACGGCAACCATGTCACCGGTTTTAGGTTGGTAAGCGGTGTCGTTCTTTTCGTAAAACTTGTAGTAAATTCCCGATTTGTCCTTCTTAAAACCCTTATATTTGCTACAAGAGGTAAATGAGAGCATCAGTGAGGCTGCGATGCCCAAAGCGATAATTTTAAATAGTCTATTGTTCATATTCATATAAAAATTTCAAGCTGCAAAGATACAATTTTATGCCGTCCGATATACAAAATTATGGAAAATTTGAAAACCAGAGACGGACGGCCATGGGTTGAGACGGACGGCCGTCCGTCTCAACGACGGTCCCATTAAAAAAAGAGACGGGCAGCCGCCCGTCTCTTGCGTTTATCGTATGTTTGTGTCGTTATTCGTTGGGTTGCACCTTGCGGATACATCTTACGCTCATCATGTCGCTCTTCTTG
>CAKUVI010000015.1 GCA_934699095.1 uncultured Bacteroidales bacterium
CAAGAAGAGCGACATGATGAGCGTAAGATGTATCCGCAAGGTGCAACCCAACGAATAACGACACAAACATACGATAATGAAAAGAGACGGAGCTAATCCGTCTCTTTTTTTTGAATGGGACCGTTGTACAGACGGACGGCCGTCTCTTTTTTTTGAATGGGACCGTTGTACAGACGGACGGCCGTCCGTCTCAACCCATGGCCGTCCGTCCGTCTCAACTATGGCCATTTTAATTAACGAACAACAATAAATTTTTTTTATTTTTGCCACATTTAATTTTGAAATACGTTTAATGAATATGAAACCAAGAGTAAGATTTGCACCGAGTCCGACGGGACCGCTTCATATCGGAGGGGTTAGAACCGCATTGTACAACTATCTGTTTGCCAAACAACATGATGGGACCTTTGTGTTGCGTATTGAGGATACCGATCAGACTCGTTTTGTGGAAGGTGCCGAGGCCTACATTATTGAGGCCTTCCAATGGTTAGGGCTGAAGTTTGACGAGGGTGTGGGCATTGGCGGCGAGTTCGGCCCTTACAAGCAGTCGGAAAGAAAACCCATATACAAACCATACGCCGAGCAGCTTGTGGCCGACGGTTGGGCTTACTATGCCTTCGACACTCCTGAGGCATTGGAGGCCAAACGCAAAGAGGCTGAAGCCCAGAAAAAGACATTCCAGTACGATGCCTCAACCCGTCTCTCCATGGTCAACTCGCTGACGCTTCCCGCAGAGGAGGTGGAACGCCGGCTGGCGTCGGGCGACCATTTTGTGGTTCGATTCAAATACCCGGAAAACACCGATATCCATGTGCATGACCTTATCCGCGGTGAGGTTGTGATTAACTCTAATCTTCTGGATGATAAGGTATTGTACAAATCCGACGGGATGCCTACATATCATCTCGCCAACATTGTTGACGACCATCTGATGCAGATCACGCATGTCATCCGCGGTGAGGAGTGGCTGCCTTCCGCGCCCCTTCATGTCATGCTCTACAAGGCTTTCGGCTGGGAGGCTCCTCTGTTCGCCCACCTGCCACTGCTCCTTAAACCCGACGGGAACGGCAAGCTCTCAAAACGCGACGGCGACCGCCTCGGATTCCCCGTGTTCCCGCTCCAATGGAACGACCCTAAGAGCGGCGAGACCTCCTCAGGCTACCGAGAGAGCGGCTACCTGCCCGAAGCTGTGGTCAATATGCTCGCACTCCTCGGCTGGAACCCCGGCACCGAACAGGAGATATTCTCTCTTGATGAACTCGTGAAGGCCTTCTCCTTGGAAAAGATCAGCAAATCAGGCGCTAAGTTCTCGTTAGACAAGGCCAAATGGTTCAACCACGAATATATCCAACTGAAGTCGGCCGAAGATCTGTTCCCATATATTTCCAAAATCCTCGACGAGAAGAGCATCTCGTATGACAAATCATTCGTTCTGAAGGTCATCGACCTGATGAAGGAACGTCTTAACTTCGTGAACGACTTTTGGGAGCAGGCAGGATTCTTCTTCCAGGCACCTGCAGAGTATAACGCCCAAGATCTGAAGAAGCGCTGGAAGGAAGGCACTGGCGAAAAGCTCAGAATCATAGATGACATGCTCCGTCAAGACCCTGTATTCGACCAACAGGCGGCCCACGACCGCGTGATGGAACATATCAAGGCTAACGAATGGAACATGGGTCAGGTACTTAACAGCTTGCGCATCGCCATAGTTGGCGCTGCCAAAGGCCCTGAACTATTCACCATGATATCCCTCCTCGGTACTGATGAGGTTCACAAAAGAATAGAGACTATCATCTCTAAAGTTGAAAGTTAACATCGAATTATATTACAAACATTATGAAAAGGTTCTTCTTATTATTGACAGTCAGCATGTTGGCTATTGCTGCATCATCGCAGAATATTTCAACTATCTCCTTGACGGGAACAAACATAGACACTGTGTTGAAAAAGTACGTCGAGGGAGACGGCGTTGAAATAACTAATGGCCGGCTTAACGGCAATACCGGCAACGTTTCGACAAGCACTCTGGGAAGATTCGTGAGGAACTCCGGCCCTTTCCCTTTTGAGAAGGGTATTTATATGATTACCAACGGTGCGACTTACAGCGATGCGTCAAATACTTTCACTCAGAAGAACCTCAGTAACATTGTGAGCAATATCACCAACGGTACGGCTTTGGATTTCAAGTTTGTGGCCTATGCAGACACTTTCGCGTTCAACTACGTGTTCGCTTCGTCAGAATACACATCCTATACTTGCTCCAATTATAATGATGTGTTCGCCTTCTTTTTGGAGGGATTTGATCCGGTGACTTTTGTCAATACCACCAAAAACGTGGCCGTTATACCTACTACCATCACAGCATCAAACCCTAACGGCATCCCTGTTACTATCAATTCAGTGAACAGCGGGCAGTGTAGCGGAAGTTATTCTTCATCAACTCCCGGGGTTTATCTCCAATACAGCGACTATTTCACCACCTCATACAATTCAAGCTACCCGAGCAGCTTGGGTTCGTTCAACGGCTCCACTGTGGCTTTGGCTGCCGAGTCGAGAATTATGTCGTGCCAGACTTACAAGATGCACCTTGCAATCTCCAATGTGTCAGACCAGTCGCTGGATTCCGGCGTATTCATTGAAGAGGGCAGCTTCTATAGTCCGAATGTTGAGATTACAGGTGACTATGGGGATAATGCGATGGCTGGAGGCGATACTTTGATACAGAACTGCCGTGAGTGCGACCTTAAGTTCGAATTGCCGACCGCCCCGCTGTCGGGTAACATCAGCGTGAGCGTGCAGGTCGGCGGAAACGCCTTCTTGGGCCAGGATTTCTCATTGACCCTTCCCAATGGTACAATGTTCTCCCCGGCTAACAATGGCTTTGTGTTCGCACAAGGTGAAACCACCCAGGAACTCCACATGAAGATCCTCCCGACAGCACAGTTTGCACCAAACCAAGTGAAAAATGTGATAGTTTACTTCCAGACAGAGCGTTGCCCGGGTAACGACAAGAGCGTCTCTTACGATACCCTCATGTTCTATCTCCGCGGTAATGATTCTATCAAGCTGAAACAAGGTCTCACTTTCGGCGCCTGCGACACCCTTAAACACATGGAAATGGAGCTTCTCAGCGGAACCCCATACAAATACCAGTGGTTCCCGGAGACAGGAATCCAAAACCCCAACGCTCTCTCTCCGGAGACTTTTATCACACAGAGCGGAACATACAAACTTGTGGCTTCCGACCAATGGAACTGTATGACAGATACTGCCGAAGTGGAAGTGACAATTGTGCCTAAGCCCGAATTTACCATAAACTACAGTCCTGACCATGGTTGTATGCCGTTGGATGTGACTTTGCAGACCCAATACACCCCTGAATTCGCCACTCTGCATTGGACAGTTGACGGGGATTACGGCTATAGCGAGGAATCGGCAGATCCCATGGTTCACCTGTCACTCCCTGATTCAGGATACTACAATGTCAAGTTGGTGGTTGAGAGCGCCCCGGGCTGCGCCGACAGCACTCTGCTCACACACGCCGTGCACGTGTCAGGATTCCCGGAAGCCGACTTTACCTTCAGTCCCGCTGAACCAGGCAACGGTGAGGAGATTACCTTTACCAACACCTCCACAGGAGGCAATATTTCAAGCTATGTATGGAACTTCGGCGACGGTCACTCTTCTTTCTTGGAGAATCCTACTCACGCCTACCACCTGCAGGAAAGCGACATCAAGACTGTGGTGTTGACGGTCACCAATACCGATGGCTGTACAGACGATGTGGTTTATACTATTCCCGTTGAAGACAACTTCGCAATATTCATTCCTTCGGGATTCTCGCCGAACACCGACGGTGTGAACGAAGTGTTCCGCCCGAGCACAAAGGATGTTGCTAATTATCGTCTCGAAATATATTCCCGCAACGGAGAGATGATCTTCTTCTCAACAGATCCGATGGAAGGTTGGGACGGCACATTCAAGGGCAAGCCGGTGCCGCAGGGTGTTTATATCTATAAAGTGTATTTTGCCCGCATCGGTACTCCTGACCAGATGATGATGAGAACAGGCAGCGTCACTGTTGTGCGTTAACGGTCTTCTCCATGACTTCCGGCCTTTTCAATAAAAAATGCCGGATACCAAAATAATTTTGTAATTTTGCAGTTCTATAATTATTGATATGGAAAAGAGAATTTTGGCTTCAGAACTGCCGCTCCAGTCTGACGGGGCAATATACCATCTTAACCTTCATCCCGACGAGTTGGCTGACAATGTGATTCTCGTCGGGGATCCGGGCAGAGTTGAAATGATATCCTCAATGTTCGACACTCTCGAGCTGGAAAAACAGAACCGGGAGTTGAAAACGCACACCGGAACCTACCAGGGCAAACGCATCTCCGTGATTTCAACTGGCATGGGTACCGATAATATCGATATTGTCCTTAATGAATTGGATGCCCTTGCAAATGTGAAACTGCCCGACAGGGTGGTGAAAGAGTCGCACCGCAAACTCAATTTGGTGCGCATCGGAACTTCCGGTGCCCTCCAGCCTGACATTGAAGTGGGCGATTTCGTGGCCTCCTCTCTTGGTTTTGGCATCGATGGTGTTCTCCAGTTCTACAACTACGGCGACATTTGCCGCAATGACATCGTAGATGCCTTTATAAAACAGACAGGATGGAGCCCCCGCTTGCCGCATCCATACTGCACCCCGGCTTCACCTGAACTCCTTGAACGTATAGCCTTCGATATGAAGCAGGGAATGACCGTCAGTGCCCCCGGATTTTTCGGTCCGCAGGGTAGGGAAGTTCGCGCAAGACTCATGTTCCCCGAATTGAACCATAAAATCGAGGCTTTCAACTATGAAGGCATAAAGGTCACTAACATGGAGATGGAATGCTCGGCTATCTATGGTCTCGGCAACATTCTTGACCACGCCCCACTGACCATCTGCCTTATCATCGCCAACCGTGTCACAGGCAAGTTCCTCGACAGCTACCATGACGAGATGAAAGTGCTCTGCAAAACCGTTTTAGACAGATTCTGAATTCCATAATCTTTGTTGAAATGAAAAGAAAACTGCTATTCGTGTTGTTGATGCTCTCCGCATCTCTCTTCGCAACCGGCCAGAAATCATACACCATACTATACCTTATCCCTTTTGATAAGGATAGTTACACCGCTCCATTCGTGAAAGAATGCGAGGATATGGAACGTGTGAAATCCTACGGCCTGATGGGCTTCTGGAATGGCTCTCAAATGGCTATTGAAGAATACGGCGACAGAAACGATGTAACACTCAACATAATTGTGCGCGACGTTACCAACAGCGAAGCCAAACTCCGCGCCATAATGAACAATGGCCAGCTTATGGGTGAGGTGGATCTCATCATCGGACCCTTCTTCAGTAAACTTTTCACTGTGGCCGCCGAGTACGCCAAACAATACGATATCCCAATTGTGAACCCATTCACAACCCGTTCCGGCATAGTACAGAACAACGAATATGTGTTCAAACCGATGACCTCTCCCGAAGCGCAGCCCGCAATGTTGTCTTTTATCGCCCAGCAAAACAACGCTTTCCCTATCATTGTGTACGGCGATTCGAATGCCATGAGCAGGGAATGGAACGTTTGCAAAAAATACTTCGCCGAAAACAAGATTCCTTATTACGCTTCTGCTAACGTGGCCTCTGTGGTTGCTCAGGTGCAGCCTGGTAAAAAACAGATTATGCTCTGCTTCGACGATAATTCGGCCAAAAGCCTCCTGATTTCAAGAAGTCTCGCCTTCGGAAAGAAAAACGACGATCTTACTTTTGTGGTTCCCGAATCTTGGCTCGATTCAAAGACTTATGACATTGAGTATTATTCACAACTGAATCTCCATTTCTTTTCAAATTACTATATCGACTATACCAACGAGAAGACAAAAGTGTTCATATACGACTACACACAGAGATATGGAGTGCCCCCGATGCTGAAGAGTTTTTCCTATCAAGGTTATGACATTACAAAATTCTTTATTGAATATCTGATCAACGACAAAGATATTGACAGGGTGAAAGTGAATCCTATAGCTTTGCCGATGTCTTTCGACAAGACATCAGATGGAGGATACGAGAATGTTAATCTTCAATTTTTGGAAATACTTGATAATGAGATAGTTCCGAGTGGATATTGATATTGTCTGATGCGAACATTCTTTGCTGATGTCATATTGCCATTGCCACTCGAGACGAGTTTCACATATCGGGTGCCCCAGGAGTTGAACGACCGTGTTAAGTTTGGCGTCCGAGTGATAGTGCCGTTTGGCCGGAACAAACTCTATTCGGCAATTGTTGAGCGGGTTCATGAGACCCCGCCACAACAGGTTACGGCAAAGTATATTCTGGATGTGATTGACGACTCACAGGTGGTGTCGGAGCAACAATACTCTCTCTGGAAATGGATTTCCCAGTACTATATGTGCAATATGGGTGATGTGATGGCCGCATCCCTCCCTTCCGCACTTCGTCTCGCAGGAGAAACAAGGGTGATGATTCACCCGTCGTTCGACGGCGATGTGTCGGTGCTTACCCCACACGAGCTTAATGTGGTGGAACTTCTTGTAAACAAGGAGAATATGTCGGTTAGCGAGGTTGCAAAGCGCTTGCAGGTGGCAAAAATAATGCCCATAATCAAATCTTTGGTTGACAAAAAGATCGTGATTACCGATGAGGAGATAAAAAATCCTTACCGTCCCAAAAAGGAGACTGTCATATCCCTTGCGGAACCATTCAATAATGAGGCGCGATTTATGGAATTGCTCGACAGTCTCGGCACAAAATCACAGATGTCGTCGCAATGCGACACCCTCCTCGCCTTTATGATGGCCACAAGAAGAAATAACCGTTACGATTTCAGCGCAACAATTCCCAAAAGTCTTCTTACGAAAAATGAGAATGTGAGCCAGAGTTCACTGAATACACTTCTGAAGAAGGGAATCCTAAAAAGCCAGGAGCGGATAGTGTCACGTTTGGCCGAATATTCACCGTCTGCAAAGGCGGAAATACTGTTGTCGGATCCGCAACAGAAGGCTTTCGATGCCATAAATGATAAATTTCATGACACTGATGTGGTTCTGTTGCACGGGGTCACTGGAAGTGGCAAGACTGAGATATACATCAAACTTATCGAGGAAGAGTTGAAAAAGGGTAGGCAAGTGCTCTATCTTCTGCCTGAAATAGCACTTACATCACAGATAGTGAACCGTTTACGAAAATATTTCGGGGACGATGTGGGAGTGTATCATTCCCGCTTCAATGAATATGAGCGTGTGGAGATTTGGAACCGCGTGCTGAATGCGAGTGATGAACACAGCGACTCCAAATACAGGCTGATATTAGGAGCCCGCTCAGCCTTGCTGCTTCCGTTCACCAACCTTGGACTTGTGATTGTGGATGAAGAGCACGACGGCTCTTACAAGCAGGTTGACCCGTCACCTCGTTACAATGCGCGTGATGCCGCGGTGGTGCTTGCAAAACTGCATCACGCCAAAACCCTTCTTGGCACCGCGACCCCATCTCTTGAAAGCTATTACAATGCCACACACGGCAAATACGGCTTGGTGCAGCTGATGCAGAGATACGCCGACAGCAAGCTGCCTGATATTTACACCGTGAATATGACTTTGGCCACAAAGCGTAAGGAAGTGCAGGGGCTTTTCTCCAACTTCTTGTTAGAAAAAATGGCTGAGGCGTTGGACAAGAAGGAGCAGATTATACTTTTCCAGAACCGCCGCGGCTATTCTGTACGCATGATCTGTCACAGCTGTGAGTCGATGCCCACCTGCAAATATTGCGATGTTACCCTCACATACCATAAAAAAACCAACCTGCTGAAGTGCCACTATTGCGGCTATGCCATTGAGGTGCCACACGAATGCCCATCATGCCATAGCAAGGATATTGAAATGGTAGGCTTTGGCACAGAACAGGTTGAAGACACACTACAGGCGTTTTTCCCCAATGCCTCAATTGCCCGGATGGATTTCGACACCACCCGCTCGAAGAATTCGTATCAACAGATAATATCTGATTTTGAAGAGCATAAAACCGATATCCTAGTCGGTACTCAGATGGTGACCAAAGGTCTGGATTTCGACAGGGTCAGTGTTGTAGGCATCCTGAATGCCGACTCGCTGCTCTCTTTTCCCGACTTTCGCGCTTTTGAGAAAGCCTTTCAACTGTTCTCTCAGGTGAGCGGGCGCGCCGGCAGAAAAGAACTTCCCGGCAAGGTGGTGATCCAAACCTTCCAGCCGCACCATCCGGCTCTCAAGTTCGTGGAATCCAACGACTACGGCGCAATGTATGCCAGCCAAATAGAGGAACGCAGAAAATTCGGGCAGCCTCCGGTGACGCGCATGATAAAAGTTACGCTTAAGCATCCCGATGAAGAACTCCTTAACCAAGCCGCCGCAGAACTCCAAACACCGCTTCGCAACAGCTTCCCAGGCATGGTCACCGGTCCGGCTACACCTTTGGTGGCGCGGGTGCAAAACTTCTATCTCGTCGATTTCTGGATTAAAATAGCCAAAGACAACAGCTCGAATTCAAAGAAACAGCAACTTTCAGCAATTCTCCATCAGTTCAAGACCGACAACAGGTACAAACAGGTACGTTGCGTCATCAATGTTGATCCTTGATGGTGTTTAAATACACCGCGACGATGACATTGTCATCCATTGACACACAACCTGTCGTGGCAGGTGCGCATGTTGCATACCAACGTGTATGTCAACCGATTGCAGGAAATATGCAGGTTGCCGTTGTAGGGGCGAATGATTATTCGCCCCTACATTGACGGAAACCGTGCCGGAAAACATAACCCCCGAACCATTGTCGCCCGTGGAGACGCAAAAAATGTAGAGACGCAAAAAATGTAGAGACGCAAAAAATGTAGAGACGCAAAAAATGTAGAGACGCAAAAAATGTAGAGACGCAAAA
>CAKUVI010000016.1 GCA_934699095.1 uncultured Bacteroidales bacterium
GTTGAACTACAGGCCGCGAAAGGTTCTTTTTTTCAATTTTCCTGCAAATATTTTTTATAACTTTGCCAGTTGAATTTGTAATTATATTTGCTTTCCAAAATAATAAAAACATGAAAAAAATATTCTTAACATTGTCCCTTTTTCTGCTCGTCTCTGCCGGACGTAGCCAAGACACAAAACTGTTCGACAAGTCAAGCTCGACCATACCAGAGAATGACTTGTGGAGCATAGCCTTGGACAATCAAGGACGGAAATGGATCGGTAGCGCCCATTCCGGTCTGCTAACTTTCGATGGCACAACGTTCACGACTTTCACAGAAATCAATGGTGTGTTCATAAATCCCATCTTCAAAGACTCCAAAGGAAATATGTGGGTAAACTACAGAGGACCTGAAGAAAATTCCGAGTATTTGCTGGCCCGCTTTGACGGCACCAAATGGTGGTCGTACAAAGCCGAAGATATCGGTGTCAAAGACCTGTCCATCGGAGATATCTGCGAAGACAAAGACGGCACGGTCTATTTTGCAGGCTGCGAAGGTGTTATAGTAAAAATCAAAGACAACAAATGGGAATTACTGAATCTGCCAAAAAAAGATATGGTTGCCCTGTCAATCGATGTAAGTGACAACGGAAGCATTGCTGTTGGTCTCGGGCGCCAGGATTGCGGACTGTTGTTGTTTGAAGACGGCAAGTGGAGCAGCTAATCTGAAAAAAAATCGCCACTCGTCATCAATGTGGTGCGAGCCCTGAAATTCACTGACGACGGTTCCTTGATTATTGGCTATGGCGGCGGCTTCGGCGACGGCGGATTCTCGGTGATGAAAGGCAAACAATGGACACACTACAACAAATACAACTCCGGAATCACCGACCACATGGTCCGTGACATCGAATTCGACGGAAAGGACTATTGGATGGCGACCAACAACGGTCTGGCAAAATTCGACGGAATAAAAGTGTCATCCACACTATTCAGAGAAGGAATATTCAAGAATGTCATAAGCGACATCACCATAGAAGACGGAACCATCTGGATTGCAACCAACTTCGGGTTGATACAATTCGTCCCTTAACAAAGTGTGAAGATATAATTCCCTCTGAACATTTTTAATTCTTCTTCTTAGCAGCTATAGAAAGGAACAATCCTAATATCACGCTGCACAATGCTGCAAACAACACCTGCAAATCTTGTGGAAGGCAGAATGTGAGTGTGTGTGCCGGGATCCAGAACAACGGTATAGTCTTCTTGAAGACGAAGCCCCACTGCGTCGCCCAGTCCATCTCTGTTATATGTTTTTTCACGGCAACTGGCTTGAAAAGCGCCGAGAATCTGCCGTCATGAGCATTAATATGCATATCCGAGATCTTATGGACGGTCATAAACACCGGCGCAAATGACGTATTCATCATTGTGCTGATGCAAAGCGCACCGAAGAATTTCATCCAAGACAACGGACCTGCCATGGCCGCGCTGATTCCCTGAAATGCCGCGTAGCGTTCCATAAAAGACGGTATTCCCATACGAAAGACACTCATTGCGAGCGCGATCCACATCCCAAGCAAACCCCACACGACAAATTTCGGGGCGATTCCGAAGTTTTTCGTATAATATTCACCATTTTTAACCCTGTTACCGAGCATCTCGCCGAATGTGGCCAATATGCCGAATTTGGCAAAGGCCATCCACAAAGGGTGCTGCTGGTTGGCTGTACAATACAACTCATATACCTGTTTGGATAGAAAAAACGGCAACAGAAACAATATAATCACCGCTATAACTATGAAATCTTGCTTTTTCATCTGAATATAAATTGTGTTAAAAAATCCAAATTAATCAACCATAAACGCTCTGCAACAACGAATCGTCAACAAAACAAAAATTACGACGATCCTTTTCAGCCGCAAAATTAATATTTTTTTGCATTGATTTCCGACAAACATCCCCTCGTGATGTCGCAAAAACTTTGATTTATACACATCACCACCATGGATTTTTCAATTCTCAATTCTCAATTCTCAATTATACTAATTGTCTGGATGTTTTCCAATGACAACACAGATCATTAATCGTGCACATAGCATTCGCATCCGTTTCAGAAAAAAATGTATATTTGCAATCAAGAAAAAACAAAACAATAAAAATATGAGAAGAAACACTTTTATCGCATTGTTGGCCGTTTGTCTTATGGCGTTAAGTTTTTCCTGTCAGAAAAAGGCGGCGTTCAATGAGAACCCAGACATGGCCTACCGGACTCTCGGCAGCACGGGCATCCGCGTTGGCGAGATCGGCATCGGCTGCGGCGCTTTCGGCAAGATTGACACTGCAGAGTCACGCAAGCTGATGGCATACGCCCTCGACCACGGTGTTAACTACATCGACATATATGACGCCGACCCCACGGTGCGCAGCAACATAGGATACGCCCTCAAGGGCCGCCGCGACGAGATGGTGATCCAAGGCCACGTCGGCTGCTGGTGGAACGGTTCCAGCTACGAGCGCACCCGCGACGTGGAGCAGTGCAAGAAGGGCTTCAACGACCTGCTCGAACGTCTCGGCACCGACCACATCGAGGTGGGCATGATCCACATCATCGACAACATGGAGGATTGGAAGGCCTTGGAGGGAAGTCCCTACCTGGACTACGTGAAGAGCCTCAAGAAACAGGGCAAGATCAAGCATATAGGAATGAGCAGCCACAACGCTGAGGTGGCCCTCGCCGCCGCCAAGAGCGGACTCGTGGAGGTCATCATGTTCAGTCTCAACCCAGCCTTCGACCGCGTTCTGTCGGGCAACAACCCTTGGGACCCGAAGAGCTTCGAGAACATGCTGCCAGGCATCGACCCCGTGCGCGTGGAACTCTACGACTACTGCGCACAGCACGACATCGCCATCACAGTGATGAAGGTGTTCGGCGGCGGCGGCAAACTGCTCGAGGCCGAGAAGTCACCTCTGAAGACCGCCCTCACCCCAACGCAGTGCATCGCCTACTGCATGGCGAAACCGTACGTGGCTGTTGCCATCTGCGGCGCCGACAACATCGAGGAATTGGAGGCCGACCTGCACTACCTGAAAGCCACCGACGAAGAAAAAGACTATAACGCCGCCCTCAGCAAAAAGACCGCACAGACCACCGCAGGCAGCACCGGCTGTACCTACTGCAACCACTGCGCCCCTTGCCCCATGGGCATCGACATCGCGGCCGTGAACGAACTCCTTGACGAAGCACAGCAGAACGGCGGCACTGTCAGCGACGAACTATCCGCAAAATACAGGGATCTGGAACATCACGCAGGCGACTGCGTGGGTTGCGGCCAGTGCGAAAACCGCTGCCCCTTCGGCGTTCCCGTACGCGAAAAAATGGAACAAGCGCAAGCATTGTTCGGATTTTGAAAATCCTTCCCCTGATATTTGTTGTCACCTTATAAACAACGACTCACTGCTCGCTGTTTATGCTTATAATATCCTTGAACTTCTCGAAGAAAGCCTTGATTTTCTCAACAACAGTCGTCCGTTTCTTGGTGCGTTCGCCCGAAGGTGTGAACCTTGATACCGGCGGCAGCACCTTTGTAAGTGCTGTGCCTGTTGTCTGCACGAAGCCGTCCTTGAAACAGTTGTCGATATAGCGGTAGGTCTCTTCCGGATTGAGGTTCTCTTCCTCAATCAGCGCGTCAAGCTCCGCCTTTCTGTTCTCATCCACAAAACGCCTCCAGTCATCATCTACATCTGATGCCGGGGTCAGCGATTCTATGAATTGTTCAATGAGTTCTTTCTTGTTGCGCAGTTCCAAAGTGGAATTGATGGCACGGCCTATCTTTACCACGATTTCCTTGTCCTGCATGTTGTCGTCGTGATACTGACGAATCAGCATGAGGATGTAGTCGATGTTTATCTCCACCTGCTTCACTAATTCTATCTCGAAGACAATGTCGCCGTTGACATTCTCCTTGTCGTGTTTCTCACGTCCTCTGAACTCCCGATACAGGTCAACATAGATTCCCTGGTAGTCCTGGAAGTCGTAGTCGGAGAGAATCTCGTTTCCGGCAAACTGGTCGAAGCAAGACAGGATATTCTTGAGTTTGAGGATTGCGCCATAGAGTTTGATGAAGACTTTCTTCTGCTCTTCCCCGATGATGGGTTTGCCCAAAGGGAACTGTTCTGTAAGCGTTTGGATGCATTCCTCGTAGCCAGGCCACTCTTTGCCTTTTTCGTCCCAGTAGCCATTATAGTAGTCTTCGTAGCGTTTGAGCAGAACCACGCCGCCGGCATTCTCATCTCCGAAGAGGGCTATGCTGTCGTTGGTGGCCTGCTCCAAGTTGCGGAAGCATACAATGTTGCCGAATGTCTTGATTGAGTTGAGTATTCTGTTTGTCCTTGAGAAGGCCTGCAAGAGTCCGTGAAGGCGCAGGTTCTTGTCCACCCAAAGTGTGTTGAGGGTTGTAGCATCAAATCCCGTGAGGAACATGTTCACCACAATGAGCAGATCTACCTCGCGGTTCTTCACGCGCAGTGACAAGTCCTTGTAGTAGTTCTGGAATTTGTCGGAGGATGTGTCGTAGTTGGTGCTGAACATCTTGTTGTAGTCGTCAATGGCGGCATCGAGGAAGTCGCGGCTGCTTTGGTCGAGCAATGATGTGTCTTCGGGATTCTCATCAAAGATAGTGCCTTCCACCTCTTCCAAATCCTCGTTCACCCCATAGCTGTAGATGGTGGCTATCTTGAGGCGTTGCATTTCGGGCAGAGAGGCCATCTGTTTCTGAAACTC
>CAKUVI010000017.1 GCA_934699095.1 uncultured Bacteroidales bacterium
CGTCTTTACCCTGTGGGCTTGGTTGCGGCGGCCGTCCGTTGGTTTCCTGTTGAGACGCACGTCCGTGCGTCTTTACCCTGTGGGTTGGTTGCGGCGACCATCCGTTGGTTTCCTGTTGAGACGCACGTCCGTGCGTCTTTACTCTGTGGGGTTGGTTGCGGCGACCGTCCGTTTTTTCCCGTTGAGACGCACGGCCGTGCGTCTTTACCCTGTGGGTTGGTTGCGGCGACCGTCCGTTTTTTTCTCCGTTGAGACGCACGTCCGTGCGTCTTTACCTTGTGGGCTTGGTTGCGGCGACCGTCCGTTTTTTTCTCCGTTGAGACGCACGGCCGTGCGTCTTTACCCTGTGGGCTTGGTTGCGGCGGCCGTCCGTTGGTTTCCTGTTGAGACGCACGTCCGTGCGTCTTTACCTTGTGGGTTGGTTGAGGCGGCCGTCCGTGTCTCTATTGGTCGTCAAATATACGACGGAAAACCGCTATTTTCGTGATTTTGCGATTTTTTTTAAATTGATGATAATCAAGTATTTGGAAATATTGATAAATTTTATTAATAAAAATTATTTAAAATACGTAGTGGATTTCGTAGAAAATGAAAAAAATCCCGTAGAGAAGACCATCCGTTTTTTTTCGTTGAAGCGCAGGGCGGTGCGGCTTCACTGAAGTCAAATCCAAGAATATTTGCTGATATTTTGGATTTTATTCCGAAAAATTATATTTAATTTTTAGATTTTAATTAATATTTTTTAGTTTTTTTAAAGCTCGAAAAAGGAAATGCTATGGCACTGATAAAGTGTCAATGATAGAAAAGCTGCTTGTCGCATTGACACTACAAGTGGGCAGCGAGGTGTCGTACAACGAATTGGCACAGACTGTTGGATCAGATAGCAAGACAATTGAAAAGTATGTAGATTTGTTAGAAAAGTGCTACATCATATTCCGCTTGACTGGGTTAAGTCGGAATATGCGGTCAGAACTCAAGAAAACAAAAAAATATATTTTTACAACAATGGCATTCACAACGCATTGATACAGCAATTTGCTCCCATTAATTTGCGCAATGATATGGGAGCATTGCGGGAGAATTTCTTCATTTCTGAACGTATTAAATACAACCATTACAACCAACATCATTGCAACACATACTTTTGGCGCACAAGGGAGCAACAGGAGATTGACCATATAGAAGAATGTGACTGTGTGATGACGGCGTTCGAGATGAAATGTAACACCAGGAAAGCCAGCACTCGTTTCCCCAAATCATTCCTTGAGAACTATCCGGTAAGAGAAACGGTGGTCGTCACCCAGAGAACTATCTTGAATGGGTGCACTAATTAGTTACAGACAACAAGTTATCAAATTATTGTAATCAAGGATTCAACCTAATAACAGATTAGGAACTACCATGATGCAATGGCGCAGCTTTTTATGATATATCTGCCAAGGTGTGATATGAAGGATACACCGACGTTACCTGAATCCGTGGCGTGCGCGGTGTGCGGCGAGGTTGCTATATCTCACCTAATGGTTGACACTTTTGCTTAGCCACCACACGGTCGCGCATAAGGCGCGGGTTGGAGAAATTGCGGGCAATGTTCTGCACGAGCTCGCGATAGTTATCTGTGCCGTCATCCTTTTTGTGGTAATATGGCTTGATGGAGACGCAATTACGATGTTCGAAAAGCGTGGCGAGTAATGTCCGGTCGGAAAGACCGCAAGAGTGGCCCATGATGCAAACTTGATACGGGGCGGATTCAATAAAAGAGAGCATTTTACGATAGTTTGAGGCCTCCAAATATCGGAATGATTTAATGTGCTGCAAGTATTCGTTGTCGTTTTTTTTCATCAACACTTCGTATTCGTCATCACGTTCGTCCCCATAGCCGAATATCACACTTTCAGAATTTGATAGATTTCCGTGGATATGATTAACAGTAAACTTATCTGCTTTTGGAAGATACATGTCAGCTGTATTTGTGTAGTTGAAGTTTAGGAACATGATGTTGTCGGGGAGTCGAAACATAGGACATGCGTTTTCATCCGCTTTTCCACTGACAATGTCTAACCCGTATGATTTCTTGAAATGTTCCACAGGTTTCGAAGAATAAAGTGGAATTTCCCTGTTTGATACGTATCCTTCCATCAAATGTTCCCATTGAGCCTTGTCATATCCCATCCGAATCTTCATCGTTTCTTTCCAAGCATTCGTAGATTCAATGGCAATTTCTTCTTTGGAAATCGGTGCAAATATTTGTTTTTGAATAATAGGATTTATTGATGGTTTCTCCAAAGAGTTCAGATACTCAACGAGTTTAACCTTGATGAATTCCAAATCATCATTGAGTTTCTTGGGTTTATCACTTGATTTCAGGAAATGGGAATAAACATCTTCAATATCAACCCAATTCTTTGTTTCAACATCCTGACAAATTTTCTGAAAGAAAGGGCTTTTGAAGGAAAAGTTGCACAATTCTGAGTGTTGTTTGGCGAATTCTGCAATTTCAAGTCCATCACGATGCTCAATGGGAGATATGACCCCATACATGAAATGCAACGTGTTGAACCAATCATGATAGTTGTCGTTTAATCTAAATGAGCACAGCCTATCCTCTTCCAATCTATTGTGGCTCATTCGAAGCCTTTTCCCCCATTCTTCCCAATACCACTCAATAAAATTCGCATAACTTGTTTTCAAGCCGTGCGCCAAGTCGAATCCGTTACCTATGAGAATGAGTCTGTTCATGCCCATACAAAAAAAATAATGAACACCTATTCAAAAATTATGCCAAAGTTCACCAAGTGATCACTTTATCAACAATCGCCTGTTGTTCGCTGGCGGTTCTTCTGAGATAAATACGAGTCGTTTCAATGCTCTCATGTCCCATCAGGTCTGCAAGCAGAGATATGTCATTGAACTTTTCGAGGAAGTTCTTGGCGTATCGATGCCGAAATGAATGTGGATAAACCACTTTCGGGTTCAAGCCGTACTTCACAGCAAAGTTTTTCAACTGTTGCGCTATTCCACGTGTGGTTATCCGCTTCCCGAATCGATTGAGGAACAAATAACCACTTTCTCTTTTGTTAGTTGAGAGCCATACCTGTGCTTCATCACGTAGTTTCTTGGGAACAAACAGGCGACGAATCTTGCCGCCTTTGGTGTAAATGTCGTAATAACCAGCATTTACATGCTCCACTTTCAGCTGTACTAATTCACTGACTCTTGCACCCGTAGCAGCGAGAAAGCGGACCACAAAATACCACTCCAGATTGTCCTCCTTCTTCAACTTGTTTTTCAGAAATATGTAATCCGCATTGCTGATTACATTCTCCAGATAGGTACGCTGCTGCACCTTCACCGATTTCAGGCGTAGTCGTGGCTTATGTAGATACTCCAGATACTTGTTCAATGCCTGGATCCGTAGGTTTACGGTCTTTGGCTTGAACGTCTCAATAAGATACGTCTTGTAGAGTAATAAGTTTTTCTTTGTCAATTCCTTGTGTCTGGAATTGAAGTCGTTTACAGCATAGATGTATGCTGAAACGGTGTTCTTCGCCATGTTTGAATGGATCAGATACTCTTTAAATTTTTCTACCATGATAATTGATATTAATGTGTTATTTTTGGGGAATAGCCCCCATAATAATATATCATGGTCGTTTACTCGGTTTAGTTCCTATTATGAGAAGTTC